>NZ_FPAD01000009.1:0-62344 GCF_900116125.1 Paenibacillus sp. BC26
ACGCGTACCCATCCCGAACACGACCGTTAAGCCCTCCAGCGCCGATGGTACTTGGACCGCAGGGTCCTGGGAGAGTAGGACGTCGCCAAGCACGAATAACCGACCACATTTGATGTGGTCGGTTTTTTGTTGTTAACGAGCTTAATTATCGATGGCGGAGAAGGATGAGGCTGGGGCCAAATGTGCTAAGTCAGGGACGCAACCGTTTAATCCTGTTTAATCCCATTAATCCCTACTGTAATGTCATTCTGGGTCGCTGAGCCGGGTCCTTGAAAAGATTACAGTTACCTAACTGTCACAAATATCTGTTATAAGCCAGAATACCTAAAATCTAACGGACAATAATGCCCGTTAGAACCGAAAATCTGCTCAATACACTAATGAATCAGCTGTAATGGACAATAGTGACCGTTACAGTCGGACTAATAGCGATAAATGCCTGTAATGGTCATTTAAGACCGTTACAATTTTATTAGGAGAGTTGGCGCCAAGCACGAATAACCGACCACTTTTTATGGGGTCGGTTATTGCCGAAGAGAAGGTAATGGCAATAGGCAGCCTCGGTGGACGATCAATTCATGTCATCGCCGGCGCCGCGACAAGCCGCGCTCCTGGAAAGCTTGCAATCGCAGCCGACACCACCGACAAGCTACTCTCCAGACAAGCTTGCCTGCAGATGCGTCAGTGTCAGCCCCAAGCGGCCGAACGCTCGCAGCGTAAGCAACGCACCTTCAACATCACTCCGATTTATAAAAGTGGCGGAATACTTATGCAGCTGCTTGAACCTCATGTAGTGGATAAACAAGTACATTTATGCTATAACCCACACTTTATCCTCACCCTGTGCAGAAGCTATGTATAAGTCCGCAAAAACCTCTCTCTTTTATCGTGGCGCAATTGCGTTATTCACATGTTAATAAATCTTTTTCATCTTCGCGCACATATATTGTTATTCAGTACAGTTGCCTTTTCGTTGTGGATAAGCGAACGGGCAACGTATAAATAGGCGCGATCCGCCCAAGATAGTAAGGATACGCAGTGGTGGCAATCCGCTTGACCTTTTGACAAATTTGCGTATAATAAAGTTAAAGTCAAAGAAAGTCAAAGTCAATTTGACTAAAAACTTTGACGATTTAGATTTCTTAGGCTATACAAGTCGCCGAGTAGATGTATGGGCAACTTAGGGAGGTTGGCGAAATGCGCAACATTTCCGATCTCATCGAGCAGTACCTCAAGCATATGCTTAAAGAAAGTCCCGGTGGTGCTGTAGAGCTTCAGCGTAATGATTTGGCCGACCGCTTCTCTTGCGTGCCGTCGCAAATCAACTACGTCATCAGCACGAGATTCACGCTGGAGAAAGGTTATTTTGTGGAGAGTAAACGCGGCGGAGGCGGTTATATTCGCATTCAACGTGTAGAGCTGCCCACACTGTCGGCCCTTCAAGAGCATCTTGCCCAAACCATCGGCGAGCAAGTGGATCAGGACACGGCAGAAGGCATTGTGTATCAGTTGGAGGAAGCGAAGGTCATATCCAGGCGAGAAGCTAATTTACTTCGCGCCGCGATATCCCGCGATTCCATCGCTGTGAAGCTGCCGCTGCGGGATGAAATTCGGGCTAGGCTATTGAGGGCGATGTTGATCACACTGCTCGTTAAGTAAGCTGCGCAAGCCTTGTATGAGGAGGGATAGTGCGGAATGCTTTGTCAGGAATGTGACAAGAAGCCGGCTACGCTTCATTTTACGAAGATTGTGAATGGCGAGAAGACAGAGTTTCATATTTGTGAAACATGCGCGCGAGAACGGGGAGAAGGAATTCCGGGCACGGCTAACGGATTCTCGATCCACAGCCTGTTATCCGGTTTGCTCGATTTCGAGCCTGCCGGGAACATGAATGCACTTGGCGCCAAGCCGCAGCAGCAGCTGCGCTGCGAGCACTGCGGACTGACCTATACACAATTCAGTAAGATGGGCCGATTCGGCTGCAGCAATTGTTATATCCAATTTGGCAGCAAACTGGACCCTATTTTTAAACGGGTGCATGGCAATACAACTCATGTAGGTAAAATTCCAAAGCGCACCGGTGTTCAAATCCAAGTGAAGCGAGAAATTGAACAGCTGAGAAGGGATTTGCACATGCGTATCGAACAGGAAGAGTTCGAGGACGCGGCCCAAATTCGGGATCGGATTCGGGAACTGGAGCGCAATATAGCCGATGTTTAGGCGCGGTTAGGAAGGTGATTCAGAAGGATGTCGAAGCGTTATGTAGATGAAGCGCTGAGCGACTGGATGAAGGGAAATGGCCCTGATACGGATGTTGTCATCAGCAGCCGCATCCGAATTGCCCGCAATTTATCGAGTCATCCGTTTCCGATGCTTGCCACAACAGAGCAGGCAAACGAAGTGATGGAACAGCTTACGAATGTGGCTGAAACGGGCCAACTGAGCGAGCTCGGCGAATTCGAAACCATCAAGCTCTCCCAGCTAAACGAGCTTGAACGCAGAGTGCTTGTGGAGAAGCATCTCATTAGCCCTAACTTGGCCAATGAGTCACGCAGCGGCGCCGTACTGCTAAGCGAGAATGAATCCGTTAGCATTATGGTGAATGAAGAGGATCATTTGCGCATTCAATGTCTATATCCCGGTTTTCAGGTTAAGGAAGCATGGGGTCTGGCGAATCGCATTGACGATATTTTTGAAGAAGTCACGAATTACGCTTATGACGAGCGAAGGGGATATTTAACAAGCTGCCCGACTAACGTTGGCACAGGCATTCGCTCATCGGTCATGATGCATCTTCCGGGTCTTGTGCTTTCGCAGCAGATCAACCGCATTTTGTCGGCCGTCACGCAGGTGGGGCTGGCAGTTCGGGGCATTTACGGCGAAGGCAGCGAAGCGCTCGGAAACTTGTTTCAAATTTCGAATCAAATTACGCTTGGTCAATCCGAAGGGGAAATCATCGAGAACCTGCACAGTGTGGCTCGGCAAATCATTGAGCACGAACGAGCGGCTCGCCAGCGTCTGCTGGAAGAATCGCGCGTCCGTCTGGAGGATCGGGTCTATCGTTCCTTCGGCATCTTGTCGCATGCGATGATCATGGATACCAAGGAGGCTTCCCAAAGGCTGTCCGATGTCCGTTTAGGCATCGATTTGGGTTTGATTCGAAATGTCTCACCGCAGGTAATGAATGAAATGATGGTATTAACGCAGCCGGGCTTCCTCCAACAGGTGTTTCATGAGAAAATGACGCCTGAGCAGCGGGATATTCGGCGAGCGGAACTTATACGAAGTCATTTACAAAGTGAATCCGATCATGGGGGTGTATGAACATGATGTTTGGAAGATTTACCGAACGGGCACAGAAAGTGCTCGCACTGGCGCAGGAAGAAGCGGTTCGTCTCGGTCATAACAATATCGGCACGGAGCATATTTTGCTCGGGCTGAACCGAGAAGGGGAAGGAATCGCGGCAAAAGCACTGATCGGTCTTGGCCTCAGCCTTGAGAAAATTCAAGATGAAGTGGAGACGCTGATCGGACGCGGACAAGAACAACCTACCAATATTGCGTACACACCACGTGCCAAGAAGGTAATCGAGCTTTCGATGGATGAAGCACGTAAGCTTGGACATACGTACGTGGGCACAGAGCATATTTTGCTCGGCCTGATCCGCGAAGGGGAAGGCGTAGCGGCTCGTGTACTGAACAACCTTGGCATTAGTTTAAATAAAGCACGTCAGCAAGTGCTGCAGCTTCTGGGCAGCAGCGAAGCCGTTTCAAGCAATCACGGCGCACCGACAAATGTAAGCACGCCAACACTGGATGGGCTGGCTCGTGATTTGACGGCCTATGCCAAAGACGGTAACTTGGATCCGGTTATCGGCCGGAGCAAAGAAATCGAACGCGTTATCCAAGTGCTGAGCCGCAGAACGAAGAACAATCCGGTTCTGATCGGGGAGCCGGGCGTGGGTAAGACGGCTATCGCGGAAGGTTTAGCTCAGAAAATTATCGCGGGCGAAATTCCGGAGACTCTTCGTGACAAACGCGTCATGACGCTCGATATGGGCTCTGTCGTTGCGGGTACGAAGTATCGCGGTGAGTTCGAGGACCGTTTGAAGAAAATCATGGACGAAATTCGTCAAGCCGGCAACATCGTCTTGTTCATTGATGAGCTGCATACGCTGATCGGTGCAGGGGGAGCGGAAGGTGCGATTGACGCATCGAATATTCTTAAGCCTGCTCTTGCCCGCGGCGAGCTGCAGTGCATCGGTGCAACAACGCTTGATGAGTATCGCAAATATATCGAGAAGGACGCTGCGCTGGAGCGCCGTTTCCAACCGATTACGGTGGATCAGCCATCGCCGGAAGAAGCGATTCAAATCCTGCACGGTTTGCGTGATCGCTATGAAGCGCATCACCGCGTGAAAATTACGGATGAAGCTATCGAGCAAGCGGTTAAGCTCTCCGATCGTTACATCACCGACCGTTTCTTGCCGGATAAGGCCATTGACCTTATCGACGAAGCGAGCTCCAAAGTACGCTTGAAATCGTACACGGTACCGCCTAACCTCAAACAACTGGAGAATCGCCTGGAAGACATCCGCAAGGAGAAGGATTCCGCGGTACAAAGCCAAGAGTTTGAGAAAGCTGCAGCACTTCGCGACACGGAGCAGAAGATTCGCGAAGAGCTCGATGTAACGAAGAATCAGTGGAAAGAAAAGCAGGGCCGTACGGATTCCGAAGTAACGCCTGACGATATCGCTCAGATCGTGGCAAGCTGGACCGGTATTCCGGTGTCCAAACTTGCGGAGGAAGAAACACAGCGCCTGCTCAAGATGGAAGATATTCTTCATGACCGCGTTATCGGACAAAGCGAAGCGGTGAAAGCCGTGTCTCGCGCCATCCGCAGAGCGCGTGCGGGTCTGAAGGATCCGAAACGTCCGATGGGTTCCTTTATCTTCCTCGGTCCTACCGGGGTTGGTAAAACCGAATTGGCTCGTGCGCTTGCAGAAGCGATGTTCGGCGATGAGAATGCGGTCATCCGCATCGACATGTCGGAATACATGGAGAAACACTCCACGTCCAGATTGGTCGGCGCACCTCCGGGATATGTCGGCTATGAAGAAGGCGGTCAATTGACCGAGAAGGTTCGCCGCAAGCCATATTCGGTCGTGCTGCTTGACGAAATCGAGAAAGCTCATCCGGAAGTGTTCAATATTTTGCTTCAAGTGCTTGAGGATGGCCGTCTCACGGACTCCAAAGGACGTGTCGTCGACTTCCGCAACACCCTAATTATCATGACGTCAAACGTAGGCGCTGATCAAATCAAACGCAATTCCTCCCTCGGCTTTACGGCTGCACAGGATGCGGGGCGCGACTTTAACATCATGAAAGATAAAGTGTTGGCAGAGCTGAAGAAGAGCTTCCGCCCTGAGTTCCTGAACCGGATCGATGAAACGATCGTGTTCCACTCGCTGGAGCAGGAGCATATCGCACAAATCGTAACGTTGATGTCCGAAGAGCTTCGCAAACGTCTGCGTGAGCAGGAAGTAGACTTCGAATTGACGGATACGGCGAAAGCATTCCTGGCGAAGGAAGGCTTCGATCCGCAGTACGGCGCGCGTCCGCTGCGCAGAGCGATCCAGAAGCATATCGAGGATCGTCTGTCAGAGGATCTGCTGCTTGGCAAAATCGCGAAGGGTCATCATTTGATCATCGACGAGAAGGACGGAGAGCTAACGGTTACCCACCGTGACAGCAATCACGTTCCGGCCGCAGAAGAGCCTGCGACCAAATAAAATGACACAAAACCCTTTACTCTACTGCCGAAGGCGGAGGAGTAAAGGGTTTTTTTGTGAAACAATGAGATCAGCCGCCGATAAGAATTGTTATCAGCATGCGTTAAATGGTAAACTTTGAATGATACGTCTTTTGCATAAGGAGCTGCACATGGCAAAACTTAAAGTGAAGTTCGCATGCACCGAATGCGGAACAGAGTCACCTAAATGGATGGGTAAATGCCCGGGCTGCGGGCAGTGGAATACGATGGTGGAAGAGAAGGAAACGGTTGTCAAGACGCAAGGAATGGGCTCGCCGCTCATTCAGACGAAAGAAAAGCCGCTTCCCATCATACATATAGAAAGTGGTCAGGAAAAACGGATCGAGACAACCAATCAGGAGCTCAATCGTGTGCTGGGCGGAGGCGTCGTGCCGGGCTCGCTTATTCTGGTCGGCGGGGATCCGGGTATTGGCAAATCGACCTTGCTGCTGCAAACTTCCCATGCGCTGGCATCGAAGAAGCTGACCGTGCTCTATATTTCAGGAGAGGAATCCGTACGCCAGACACGATTGAGGGCGGACCGTCTTGGCGCGTTGTCTGATACGTTGTATGTACTCTGCGAAACGAACATGGAGCAGATCAATGATGCGATTGAATCGGTTCAGCCGGATTTTCTCGTCATCGATTCCATTCAGACGGTTTATGACCCCAGAGTGGAATCTGCGCCTGGCAGCGTTTCGCAAGTACGGGAATGTACGGCTCACTTCATGCGGGTTGCGAAGATTAAAGGCATTGCAACGGTTTTGGTTGGCCACGTTACGAAGGAAGGCGCCATTGCGGGTCCACGGATGCTTGAGCATATGGTTGACTGCGTGCTCTACTTTGAAGGCGAACGGCATCATTCGTACCGATTGCTTAGGGCCGTTAAGAATCGGTTCGGCTCTACCAATGAAATTGGTATTTTCGAAATGGTTGAAGAGGGGCTGCGGGAGGTTAATAATCCGTCCGAGCTGTTCTTATCGGAACGTCCGCTTGGCGTATCCGGTTCTACCGTCGTGGCGAGCATGGAAGGCACTAGACCGGTGCTCGTCGAGCTTCAGGCGCTTGTCGCGTCAACGAATTTCCCCTCTCCGCGCAGGATGGCAACGGGGATTGACCACAACAGGATGACCTTGATTGTCGCGGTGCTGGAGAAACGAATGGGCATGTTCTTGCAAACGCAGGATGTTTACCTCAATGTCGCCGGCGGTATCCGGCTCGATGAGCCCGCTGTCGATCTGGCTGCCGCGGTTAGCATTGCATCCAGCTTCCGCGATGCCCCGACCAGACCATTCGACGTATTCTTCGGAGAAATTGGATTGACAGGCGAAGTGCGCGGCGTGTCCCGCGCTGAACAGCGAGTAAAGGAAGCACAGAAATTGGGATTTAAGCGGGTCATTATGCCTCAGAAGAGCTTGAAGGGCTGGACCCCGCCTGCCGGCATAGAAATCATCGGTGTAGAGACGGTTGCAGATGCGCTGTCCAAGGCATTCGGATAGAGGGGGGAGAAATCGATGAAAGAGTCAAACCAAACAGAGGTAGTGAATCAACTGCTCCAGATGGTCGCACCGGGCATGGCGTTCCGGGAAGGCCTCGATAATGTGCTGCGAGCGAAGACCGGGGCGCTCATCGTCGTCGGCTACAGTCCGGAAGTGATGGAAGTTGTAGACGGCGGGTTCTCCATCAATTGCGATTTTTCCCCGAACTATTTATACGAGCTGGCCAAAATGGATGGCGCCATTATACTTAGCGAAGATCGCAAACGTATTTTATATGCCAATACCCAGCTAATTCCCGACAGCTCCATCTCCTCCAGTGAGACGGGAATTCGGCATCGTACCGCAGAGCGGGTAGCGAAACAAACGGGCAAGCTGGTTGTATCCATTTCGCAGCGGCGGAATGTTATTACGCTTTATCAAGGTCAGTTCAGATATTCGCTTAAGGAAATGGGCGTCATTCTGACCAAAGCCAATCAGGCGATTCAAACGCTTGAAAAATACAAAGTGGTGCTGAACCAGTCCTTTACGAACCTATCCG
The DNA here is from genome assembly GCF_900116125.1 of Paenibacillus sp. BC26. Lineage (NCBI taxonomy): Bacteria > Bacillati > Bacillota > Bacilli > Caryophanales > Paenibacillaceae > Paenibacillus > Paenibacillus sp. BC26. Next base: position 7,850 of record NZ_FPAD01000009.1, read on the forward strand.
CATTGGAGTTTGAAGAGATGGTCACCTTGCAAGAGGTTGCCCATGTTATCAAGCGGGTAGAGATGGTCATCCGCGTCAAAATGGAAATTAAACGGTATGTCAACGAGCTCGGTACGGAAGGCCGCCTTATCAGCATGCAGATGGAAGAGCTTGTCGGCGGCGTGGAAGAGGAAGCTTGGTTCCTGCTCAAGGATTATGTGAAGGATCCCAACGAGGACAGAATCCGTGAAATTCGCGCGAGCATCCGCAAGCTGAATTCCGAAGAACTGCTGGAACTGGGGCAAATCATGAAATTGCTCGGTTATAGCGGACTAAGCGCTGCATCCGAAGAAATGGTTGCGCCGCGCGGCTACAGATTGTTAAGTCGAATTCCAAGGCTGCCGCAGGTTATCATGAACAATCTCGTGGAACGATTTGGATATTTGCCTCATATTTTGATGGCAACGATTGAGGAATTGGACGCTGTGGACGGCATTGGCGAGGTACGAGCACGCGCGATTAAGGAAGGCTTGAAGCGGATCCAAGAGCAGATGTTCATTGACAGACAAATTTAAATCCCATACAATGAGGGAATGCAGACGGACGCTGGTTACAACTGACAATTAGCCGTATTGCACCCCTTAAACTTCTGGTGGAAGTTATTTTCTCAGTTTGCCTGCACTACTGCAAATTGCGGTTTTAGGGCATAGTAAAGATGAGGTGGAGCAAATGATTACGAAGTCAATACCGAGTCTTTTTACAGTGGCGAATTTATTTCTGGGTATTGTCGCCATTATTCTCATATTTCCTGAGAATGCGAAGCCTGAGGTAGCTGCGATGATGGTTATTATCGCGATGCTGATGGATGGCGTGGACGGCCGAGTCGCCCGCGCACTTAACGCTCAAAGCGAATTTGGTAAAGAATTAGATTCACTGTCGGATGTAATTTCTTTTGGAGTTGCACCTGCTTTTATTATGTATAGTGTTGCTTTCCAAGAACTCACTCCGGCTCCGGCTTGGATTATAACCGCGTTGTTCCCGATTTGCGGAGCATTAAGGCTCGCGAGATTCAATGTCATCTCCGGTATGCCCGGTTATTTTATCGGCTTGCCGATTCCGGCTGCTGGCGGCGTACTTGCCACACTGGCTTTGTTCCACAAAGATATTGCCGTATCCGTCTTGATGGCAAGCACGCTTGTGCTGTCGTTCCTGATGGTCAGCACCGTTCGTTACCCGAACTTTAAGAAGCTCGGCATTCCGAAGAACGCGATCTGGGTTGTACCGATTATCGTAGCGGTCTCCGTTGTGCTCGGCATTTTGTTCCCACATCATCTATCGAAGATCCTATTCGTTCCGCTGGTTCTCTACGCGCTGTACGGCCTAAAAAAAAACGTTGATCGGCGTCTCCCAAGCAGGAAACGCAAGCGTTTAATGGAAAGCCAGCGCCAAGAAGAAGCGGTTCACAGCGAACATAGCGCATAAGCCGCTAATAAGAAAGACCGCCTTGTCTGTCCCCTAAGGGGATGTACAAGGCGGTCTTTCTTGCGTTTACCGCTGATTATGCGAACAGATGGGTAAAGACTAAGTAAGATTGAATAAGCCGAGCGTACTGCATTTATCGGATTCGTGTTCAATGACGTCTTCGAGTTGAATGTCGAGCAGATTCGCCATCGCGGACATATAGAACAAATTCCGGCCGAGCTCGTTCTGTATGGCTTCTTTGCAATGTTCGCAGAGCTCGCCTGAAATGTGATGATGAAGCTTTGTTTTGGCTTGCTCGAGGTTAAAGTCATCCGCGAACTGCTGCTTCCGGGCATTTAACTCGATACATCCGCATTCCGTAACGGATTTGGCAACTGCCCGATTAACGGAAGCGCCGGACTGGCCGTACTTCGACATGACGTCTAACAAGCTGCGATGCCGCAACAGCAGTTCAGAGACCTGCTGCTGAAATTGCTCCAGTGTTGGTGCGTTCATCGATTCCACCTCATTTCAGGAATGGATTGCGTTTCTTTTATTATAAGCCTCCCCGCCCTGCATTTCAAAATGGATTTCTACTTTTTGTCCGCTTTTAGGGGTAGGTTAATAAATTCTAATGCTTTCGCTCGTACAGGCGATTAACGTAACCATAATTGGAACATAATTGTAATGGAGGTGGATTTATATGATGAAACGAATGATTCAACTGATTGGTCTTTTGTTCGGCGGAGTTCTGGGCGCTCAAATGAACAGCTCCCTAAATGGCAGTGTGAGCTGGGCGGAATCGTCAACAGGTCTTATGCAGCATTCAGGAAGCTATTACATGAACGTCGGCATTGGCGCGTTATGCGGTCTTGCAGCAGCAACGGTATTGGCAGGCTCCATCCTCAAATGGATGCGGCAAGGAGCGGAGCGGGCGTCAGCCATTCCGACAGGCGAACTGGTAGCAGGCGGCGGTGGATTAATTGGCGGGCTTGCACTGTCAGCGCTATTGTATCCGGTTTTATCCGGTTTATCGGGAGCAGGCCTATTCATTCCTCTACTACTGACGTTGTTCTTAGGGTATGCAGGACTTCGGATCGGGTTAAACAAACGTGAGGAATTTACGGAAAGTCTGAGAGGGCTCTTCGAACGTCGGAGTAATGCAGCTCGGGTGGAAGAGGAAAGCAGTTATGAGGAGCATAAGATTCTCGATACAAGCGTCATCATCGATGGCCGCATTGCAGACATTTGCAAAACCGGCTTTATCGAAGGCACTTTGGTCATTCCGGAGTTTGTGCTGGAAGAGCTGCAGCATATTGCGGATTCATCGGATTTGCTCAAACGGAACAGAGGGCGCAGAGGGCTTGATATTTTGAACAAGATTCAAAAAGAGCTCGACGTAAAAGTGCTGATCTATGAAGGCGAAGCCGAAGAGGGCGAAGTGGACAGCAAGCTCGTGAAGCTGGCGAAAGTGCTGCATGGTAAAGTGGTCACCAATGACTTCAACCTGAACAAAGTGTGCGAGCTGCAAGGGGTATCGGTGTTAAATATTAATGACCTTGCCAATGCAGTGAAACCGGTTGTTCTTCCCGGCGAAGAGATTGTCGTTCAAGTCATCAAAGATGGCAAAGAACATGGTCAAGGGGTCGCATATTTGGATGACGGCACCATGATCGTAGTGGAAGGCGGCAGAGACTACATCGGAACGACGATGGAGGTGCTCGTAACGAGCGTGCTGCAAACTTCTGCGGGCAGAATGATTTTTGCGAAGCCGAAATTGTTGGAAAAAGCGCTGTAACGCGGTATGATAAGTGTTATGCTAATTGGTTTGCGCGTACAATCGAAAGATTGGACATGCAGCATTTAGCTGTATACGAAGTTTACACGCGGGGCGGTTGAAGGCATGGAAGCAGCAGGTGCAAAATGGGGCGTCGTCGTTGTGGCGGCGGGCCGTGGAACCAGAATGGGCACGGCGGAGAGTAAACAATATTTGCTCTTGCGGGACAAGCCTATTCTGGTACATACTCTTGAACGATTTCAAGCCATGGATGACATTGCGGAAGTGGCGCTTATCGTCGGTCAGCAGGATGTGGACCGATGCCGGGAATTCGTAACGGAGTATGGCCTTCACAAAGTGAAGCAGGTGGCAGCTGGCGGAAGCGAGCGTCAGCATTCGGTACATCGCGGATTGGCGGCTTTAAGCGACTCGGTCAACTGGGTCATGGTTCATGACGGCGTTAGGCCGTTTGTGACGGAGCATGCGGTTCGGTCATGTATGCATAAGGCTCTTCAGACCGAAGCGGCTGTGCTTGCCGTACCTGTTAAAGATACAATAAAGCAAGTGAATGAAACCGGCGCCATTACGGCGACTCCGGATCGGCGAAGCTTGTGGGCGATTCAAACGCCGCAGGCTTTTCGTCGTTCCTTGCTGCAGCAGGCGCTCGATCAAGCAGCCGCGGATCAGTTCCTTGGCACGGATGACGCGATGGCCGTGGAACGATTAGGGGTAACGGTATCTGTAGCTGAAGGCGATTATACGAATATTAAGATTACAACACCGGAGGATTTGCCGTACGCGGAGTTTCTGCTGGCATGCCGAGAGCGGGAGAGGGGATCGAAATCATGATTCGAGTAGGACAAGGGTTTGATGTGCATCAATTGGTGGAGGGACGGCCTTGTATCATTGGGGGCGTTACCATTCCGTACGAACGCGGGCTTCTAGGGCATTCCGATGCCGATGTACTGCTGCATGCAATCAGCGATGCGGTGCTGGGGGCGTTGGGCCTTGGCGATATCGGCAAGCATTTTCCGGATACGGATCAGGCGTTCAAGGATGCGGACAGCTTAAAGCTGCTTCAGCATATTTGGGGATTGGTGAAAGAGCGCGGGTATAAGCTTGGCAATATCGATTCGACGATCATCGCGCAGCGTCCGAAAATGCTGCCTTACATTCCACAGATGGTCGAGGTTATTGCAGGAGCGCTGGAAGCCGAGGATCTCTCGCAGGTGAATGTGAAAGCCACCACGACGGAGCAGCTCGGATTCACCGGACGCGGCGAAGGGATTGCCGCGCAATCGGTTGTCTGCCTTGTAAAAGTTGTGCTATGATTCTGCAATACAATCGCTTGCCCGGGAGGAGTTAAACAAGATGTCAGAACAAATCAGAGTACGGTATGCACCGTCACCTACAGGCCATTTACATATCGGCAACGCCAGAACGGCCTTATTCAACTATCTGTTTGCGCGTAATTTAGGCGGCAAATTCATTATTCGGATCGAAGATACCGACGTGAAACGCAATGTGGCGGGCGGCGAAGAAAACCAGCTCACTTATTTGAAGTGGCTCGGAATCGACTGGGATGAAAGCATCGACATCGGCGGAGGCTACGGCCCATACCGTCAAACCGAGCGCCTTGATCTGTATCGCGAGTACTGGCAAGAGCTGCTCGACAAGGGTCTGGCCTATAAGTGCTACTGCACCGAGGAAGAACTGGAGCAGGAGCGGGAAGAGCAGACGGCACGCGGTGAAATGCCTCGTTATTCCGGCAAGCACCGCAGCTTGACCGAGGAACAGCGTACTGCTTTTGAAGCGGAAGGCCGTATTCCAAGCATTCGTTTCCGCGTACCGGAGAACCGGACCTATACGTTTAACGATCTTGTTAAGGGTCAAATCAGCTTCGAGTCCGACGGTATCGGTGATTACGTTATCGTGAAGAAGGACGGCATTCCAACGTACAACTTCGCTGTTGCCTTGGATGATCATTTGATGGCCATCAGCCACGTCCTGCGGGGAGAGGATCATATCTCCAACACGCCGCGCCAATTGATGATTTATGAAGCGTTCGGCTGGGAGCCGCCGGTATTCGGACATATGACGCTGATCGTCAATGAGAACCGGAAGAAGCTGAGCAAACGCGACGAGTCCATTATCCAATTTATCGAGCAATACGATAAGCTTGGTTATTTGCCGGAAGCGATGTTCAACTTTATTACCTTGCTCGGTTGGTCGCCTGAGGGCGAGCAGGAGATGTTCACGCGCGAGGAACTGGTATCGGTCTTTACAGCTAATCGCTTGAGCAAAAGCCCTGCCGTGTTCGATACGAACAAGCTGAGCTGGATGAATAATGAGTACATGAAGAAATCAGACGTTCCGCGCATCGTGGAGCTGTGTATTCCGCATCTTCAAGAAGCGGGACGCCTGCCTGAGGCACTGAGCGCAAGCGAGCATGATTGGGCACGGGATCTAGTCGCTCTTTATCAAGATAAGCTGCGGTTTGCAGCGGATATCGTGCCTCTAACGGAACTCTTTTTCTTGCCGGAGGCGGCAGACGAGGATGAGGCCAAGACCGTTCTGGCGGAGGAGCAGGTGCCGGTTGTCTTGCAAGCTTTCTTGGAGCAAGTGAAAGCGATGGAGACCTTCGATGTAGATGGAATCAAAGCAGCCATCAAATCGGTGCAGCAAGCAACAGGCTTCAAGGGCAAGCAGCTCTTCATGCCGATTCGCGCCGCTCTGACGGGTCAAACGCATGGGCCGGATTTGAATCAGACCATTGCGCTGCTGGGTCAAGCAAAGGTCGAACAGCGTTTGCAGGGTCGACTGGTCTAAATCGCGTCAGCTGCCCTATTGAAATCCACTCGTACCTGTGAGTGATGGGCGTTTGACTACTTGCCAGTTGGGGAGTCCTCAGCTATACTTGAATTAATTTAGAACGATAAGGCTTGGAACAGGATTGTTTATTTCAATACAGGAATACCAGAGAGGGCGACCTTCAAACGGAGCCGCAGATACGGTAGTATAGCGGGTTCGAATGACTGGGTGTGAGTCGCTTATTCTTGGGAATAAACGTTGCGCCTGGGAGCCGCATCTCCGAGCTGCCGTCATCGGCAGGGTGGGTGGTGACGATTGGTCCTCGTTACGGACTATAAGACGGGCGATATGAAGTACAACAATCGTTCCGATGCAGAGTGGGACCGCGTGATTACGCCTCTGCAGCCTTTGGGCTGCGGGGGCTTTTTGTATTCTTGTCGATACCGGAGAGGGGGAATTTCGATGTTTCGAAGCTTGGCGTCTGACATTGAGACCATACTAGAGAATGATCCTGCTGCCCGCAATAAGCTGGAAGTCGTGTTCACTTATTCAGGTCTTCATGCGATATGGTCGCACCGAATCGCACATGCGCTCTTCAAACGCAGGTGGTACACACTTGCCCGCGTCATCTCGCAGACCAGCCGATTTTTTACAGGCATTGAAATCCATCCGGGTGCGACAATCGGGGAAAAGCTGTTTATTGACCACGGCATGGGTGTCGTCATCGGGGAGACCTGCGAAATCGGCGATAACGTCGTGATCTACCAAGGGGTTACGCTCGGCGGGACGGGGAAAGAAAGAGGGAAACGTCATCCGACCATCGGCAACAATGTGGTCATTGCATCAGGGGCGAAGGTTCTAGGCTCCTTCAAGGTTGGAGACAATGTGAATATAGGGGCAAATTCGGTTGTGCTGCGGGAAGTTCCGTCGAACAGCACAGTGGTCGGCATCCCCGGCAGAGTAATAAAGCGCAATGGCACGCGGGTGGGGGATCGCCTAGATCATACCCAGCTCCCGGATCCTGTCATTGAGATGCTGCGGGCGATGCAGAAGGAAGTGTCTGAGTTAAGAATAGAGCTGGAGCAAGAACGAGAAAGACGCAAAGAACCAGTTGCTGGAGGAGAAACGAGATAATGAGCCTGCGTATATATAACACACTGACACGTGAGAAGGAAATCTTTCAATCGCTGGAGCCCGGCAAAGTCAAGATGTATGTGTGCGGACCAACGGTTTATGATTACATCCATATCGGGAATGCCCGACCGGCCATCTTCTTCGATGTCGTGCGGCGTTACTTGGAGTCGTCTGCTTACGAAGTGAACTACGTCGTGAACTTTACGGATGTGGACGATAAACTGATTCGCAAAGCGGAGCAGCTGGGCACAACGGTTCCCGAAGTTGCAGAGCGGTTTATTCAGGCGTTCAATGCGAATATCGACGGGCTCGGTATCCACAAAGCTACGCTTAATCCGCGAGTGACCGATCATATGGATGAAATTATTGCCTTCATCCAGTCGCTCGTTGATGGCGGCCAAGCGTATGAGAACGGCGGCGATGTGTTTTTCCGTACGAGTACCTTTCCTGATTACGGCAAGCTGTCCCATCAGAATATAGATGAGCTGCAGCTGGGCATTCGGATCGGCGTGGATGAGCGCAAAGAAAGCGGTCAAGACTTTGTATTATGGAAAGCAGCGAAGCCGGGAGAAATTAAATGGGATAGCCCATGGGGAGCGGGACGCCCGGGCTGGCATATTGAGTGCTCCGCGATGGCGCGCAAATATCTGGGCGATACGCTTGATATCCATGGCGGCGGCCATGACCTGCAGTTCCCGCATCATGAATGTGAAATTGCCCAATCCGAGTCCGTGACGGGCAAGCCGCTCGCGAACTATTGGATGCATAATGGCTACATCAACATCAACAATGAGAAAATGTCGAAGTCACTCGGCAACGGGATCACGGTCCAGGAGATGCTTACTCGCATTAAACCAGCCGTTATCCGCTACTTTATGTTGTCGGCCCATTATAGAAGTCCGCTTAACTTCAGCGACGAGACGATTGCGCAGGCTGAGAACAGCGTGGAGCGAATCTTGAACTCCGTTTCGAATGTGAAACACCGCCTTTCCGTTGCCGTGAGCGAGCCGGATGCGGCAGCGCTTGACCAGCTTAAAGAGCGGGTTGCTGCGATTCGCGAGCAGTTTAAGGCGAAGATGGACGATGACTTCAACACGCCGGATGCCATTACCGCTATGTTCGAGCTGGTCAGCGAAGCGAATCTGCTTCTGCAGCGTCCGGTTGTATCGCAAGCGGAGCTTGAGCTGCTGCTTACAGCGTTCCATGATTTTGACCGCGTACTGGGATTGTTGGAAACGGAAGATGAACTGCTCGATGCCGATATCGATGCGCTGATCGTGCAGCGGACAGAAGCGCGGACCAATAAGGATTGGAAGCGGGCCGATGAGATTCGCGATCAGCTGTCTGCGCTCGGGATTGTACTGGAGGATACTCCGCAAGGTATCCGGTGGCGGCGGAAATGATGGATAACGGACATATGGAAAACGAAATCGGAGGAAGCGGTGGAATCGGTTTGGGGATGGAAGAGGGCTTGTGGTTCCACGCCCCGAACAAACCGGTCCATTTAATGAATCCCATCGTGCTGGCTTACATTGGTGATGCGGTGTTTGAGATGATGGTACGACAATATCTCATCTCGCAGTCCAATCATAAGCTGCATCATCTTCACCGCCAGGCGACACAATTTGTATCGGCTAAAGCGCAGCGGATCCTACTGGAGAAGTGGCAGCCGATTCTGACCGAGGAAGAAGCGGATATTGTAAGGCGAGGACGGAATGCCAAATCTGGCACTTCGCCGAAGAACGCAGATCCTGCCGACTACCAACAGGCGACGGCGCTGGAATGTTTGATCGGGTATTTGTATTATGGCAAGCAAGTGGGCCGGCTGCGTGAGCTGATGGCCCTCGCTTTCGACGAATAGAAGCAGACGAGACATACTTAAGGAGGTTAATGATGCGCGAGGTTGAAGAAGATACACAGGAATGGATCGCAGGCAAGCATCCCGTAATGGAAGCACTGCGCTCCGGACGCGAAATCAACAAAATTTGGGTGGCGGAGCAAGCGCAGAAAGCAGCCCAGCCGATTATGCTGGAAGCGAAGAAAGCGGGTCTTGTCGTACAGATCGTGGACAAACGGAAGCTGGACCAAATGGTGGAAGGCGTTCCGCATCAAGGGGTTGTTGCACAAGCGGCAGCTTACCGGTATTACGAGATTGATGAGCTTCTTGCGCGGGCCAAAGAAAGCGGCGAACTGCCATTCTTCTTGCTGCTCGATGAAATTGAAGATCCGCATAACTTAGGCTCTATTCTGCGGACGGCCGAATGTACCGGCGTACATGGCGTTATCATTCCGAAGCGCCGCTCGGCTTCGCTGACAGCTACGGTTTCCAAAACATCGGCAGGCGCAGTCGAATACATGCCGGTTGCACGCATTACGAATATGGCACAAACGATTGATAAGCTGAAGGAAGCGGGCGTTTGGGTAGCGGGTGCTGACGTTGGCGCGAAGCAGGATGTGTATTCCTCCTCTACGAAGTTCGATATGCCGCTTGCGATTGTCATTGGCAATGAAGCAAAAGGAATTGGGCGACTGATTCGTGAGAAATGCGATTTCCTCATCAAACTTCCGATGAACGGCCAATTGAATTCCCTAAACGCGTCCGTTGCAGCAGGTGTGCTGATGTACGAAGTCTTGCGGCAGCGCCTCGCCAAGTAGGCGATGAAGCGGCGGGATGACGTTCTGCTGGTTGACGGCTACAATATGATCGGTGCTTGGCCGGTGCTGTCAGCTTTGGGTGACAGGGATCTAGAGGATGCGCGGGATCGGCTGTTGGAGATGCTGGCGGATTATCAAGGCTTTACCGGCATGAAGGTTATCGTGGTATTCGATGCGCATCAAGTTCCCGGAGTGGGCTCCACGTTCAAACAGCATAGGCTTACCGTCGTGTTTACGAAGGAGAAGGAAACAGCGGATGCTTGTATTGAGCGGCTGGCGTCGGAGCTTGCGCTTCGAAGCCGCAACATTCATGTCGCGACATCGGATATGGCTGAGCAGGCGGTCACGTTCGGAAAAGGCGCACTGCGGAAATCCGCCAGGGAACTGCTGATCGAAATCCAGCAAAATCGCAAAGCGATAGAACGAAAGGTCGAACAGAAAACGACGGTTCGCAATGAGTTGGATGGTAATATCAGTATGGATGTTCGCATGAAATTGGAAAAATGGCGCAGGGGTCAAATGTAAGCGCTCGACTGCGTGTTACTAGCATGTGAGATAATAGGACAAAATTCTCGTCGGAGTCGGTGGGAATTCCCATTTTTGCTAGATAATTAGCATGTTTTCGGCGGGATCCTCATTGACGGTTGAAGGTTACATAATGTATACTGAGTCTAAGTTTCTACACGTAGGGTACGTGTTGGAAGGATGTTTCAGTTCTATTATTTGCTCTGGTTTTTGAGACATTGCGCGCCGGTATATAGATTAAGCTACTGATAGTTTTGGGCATTGTACGCCTTTCGAGCCGGAGGGATTGTTCGTGAGCATCGACCTCAGAGAATGGAAAACGCTGGATTATGACTGCAAAACGGACGAGGACATTGTCGAGACGGTTCGCGAGGGTGACAGCGAAGCGCTGGAATATTTAATCAATAAATACAAGAACTTTGTCCGAGCCAAAGCGCGTTCCTACTTCTTGATTGGGGCCGACCGCGAAGATATCGTCCAAGAAGGCATGATTGGCCTTTATAAGGCGATTCGAGATTTTAAGGGTGATAAGTTAGCTTCTTTCAAAGCCTTCGCCGAACTGTGCATCACCAGGCAGATTATTACGGCGATTAAGACGGCAACCCGTCAGAAGCATATCCCGCTTAATTCTTATGTTTCGTTGGACAAGCCAATCTATGACGAAGATTCGGATCGCACGCTGCTTGATGTCATTTGCGGTACGAGAGTTTCGGATCCGGAAGAACTCATTATCAATCAAGAAGAGTTTGTCGGTCTTGAGGATAAGATGTCCGAGATCCTCAGTGATCTTGAACGCAAAGTGCTTATGCTCTATTTGGACGGAAGATCCTATCAAGAGATCGCCGTTGATTTGGACAGGCATGTGAAATCCATTGATAATGCGCTTCAACGGGTGAAACGGAAGCTCGAACGGTATTTGGAATTGCGTGATATTGGTAGCTAAATGGATGAAACCAGGGAGCCGATTGCGGCTCTTTTTTAATGGGAGGGCTTTTCGAGGTTTGAATTGTCCTAATCCGGATCATACTGTTTACTGCGGAATGGAAGTTGTCGGCTTTTTTTGTGTTGTTGTCGCCCTGTCTGAGATGTGAGCAAGCAGCACGAGAATAGCAAGTGTGCAGGAATAGTTTTCCGTTGACACTACCTATTGCTTGTGATAAAGTGTTTTGGTAGCCCTAAATAGGTCTTTTTTTATTATGGGTTCAGAATCAGGCTGGTTCACATACAACGTTTTACACTTTATTTATTTATGGTAAGTTCGGGAGGTGTCAGCAATGCGGGTAATTATTACGTTGGCTTGCACAAACTGCAAACAAAGAAACTATGCTTCCAGCAAGAACAAACGGAATCACCCCGACCGTATTGAGATGAAGAAGTTTTGCAAGTATTGTAACGAGCATACTCCTCATCGCGAAACTCGATAAGGTCATTATGGAGGTTGGTGGACGTGGCATTTTTAGCTAAGCTGAAGCAAAGCTTCGGGTCGACTTTTTCCTTCTTCACCGACAGCTTCGCGGAATTAAAGAAAGTCCGCTGGCCAAGCCGTAAGGAATTGACAAGCTATACACTCGTAGTATTCTTTACGATTATAGCTGTGACAATTTACTTCTGGGTTCTTGACATCGGGATTTCCGCATTGGTCGAACTGATTGTTTAAGAAGGGGCCAAGGGTGGCTTGTTATGGAAACGATGGAGAAAAGATGGTATGTTGTTCACACCTATTCAGGGTATGAGAACAAAGTAAAAGCGAACTTGGAGAAACGTGTTGAATCTATGGGCATGGAAGACAAGATCTTCCGTGTGCTTGTTCCTATGGAAGAAGAAGTGGTAGACAAAGACGGCAAGAAAAAAACCGTCATGCGTAAAGTTTACCCCGGCTATGTTCTTGTGGAAATGGTTCAGACGGATGATTCCTGGTATGTCGTTCGCAACACACCCGGCGTAACCGGATTTGTCGGTTCGACCGGCTCAGGTTCAAAACCTACACCGCTTCTGCCTGATGAAGTGGAACAAATTTTGCGCCACATGGGCATGGAAGAGCCGAAGCCTAAAATCGAATTCGATTTGAAGGAAACGGTGCGTGTTAAAGTCGGGCCATTCGCTAACTTTGTCGGAACAGTGGAAGAAATTCTGCTCGACAAGAGTAAGCTGAAGGTGCATGTCAACATGTTCGGAAGAGAAACGCCGGTTGAGCTTGACTACAATCAAGTAGAGAAAGTCTAATCGCGTTATCTTGGACTTGCGTGTGATTATTACGGCAAGGAGGTGTTCATCATGGCAAAAAAGGTCATCAAGTTGGTTAAACTGCAAGTTCCAGCGGGTAAAGCGAATCCGGCTCCGCCGATCGGTCCAGCGCTAGGTCAAGCAGGGGTTAACATCATGGCTTTCTGTAAAGAGTTTAACGCTCGTACTGCAGATCAAGCTGGTTTGATTATCCCGGTTGTAATCACTGTTTTTGAAGATCGCTCGTTTACTTTCGAAACGAAAACGCCGCCGGCTGCAGTACTTCTTCGCGTTGCTGCTAAGATTGCTAAAGGTTCCGGTGAGCCGAACAAGAAGAAAGTTGCGACGGTTAAACGTTCTGTCGTTCGTGAGATCGCTGAACAAAAAATGCCTGACCTCAACGCAGCTTCTGTAGAAGCAGCAATGCGCATGGTTGAAGGTACTGCGCGCAGCATGGGCGTTGTAGTTGAAGACTAGTCGTTAACGGCTGACAGAAGACACACCAGATGGCGTTGTCTGACTGACGAAGCGCTGCTTCGCTCAGGTGGGAGGATCTCCCTTTCGCAGGGAGGATTTTCCGTTACTACCACATAAGGAGGAGAATTCTAATGGCTAAACACGGTAAAAAATATCTTGAAGCTGTTAAGCTGATCGATGTTGAAGCAACATACGAGGCTGCTGAAGCGATTGAACTCGTTAAGAAAGCCGCTACAGCTAAGTTCGACGAAACGGTTGAAGTTGCTGTACGTTTGGGTGTAGACCCTAAGAAACAAGACCAAGCAGTTCGTGGCGTAGTTGTACTTCCTCACGGTACTGGTAAAACAAAACGCGTACTCGTTTTTGCTAAGGGCGATAAAGCCAAAGAAGCAGAAGCAGCAGGCGCAGATTATGTTGGCGATGCTGACGTAATCGCAAAAATCCAACAAGGCTGGTTCGAGTTTGACGTTTGCGTTGCAACTCCGGACATGATGGCTGAAGTTGGTAAACTCGGCCGTATCCTCGGTGGTAAAGGCCTTATGCCTAACCCTAAAGCGGGTACAGTAACGTTTGACGTTACGAAAGCCGTTCAAGAAATCAAGGCTGGTAAGATTGAATACCGTCTTGACAGAGCAGGTCAAATCCATGCACCAATCGGTAAAGTATCGTTCGACTCCGAGAAGCTGAACGAAAACTTGAAAACACTGATCGATGCGCTGAACCGTGCAAAACCGGCTGCAGCTAAAGGGGTTTACCTGAAAGGTATTTCTGTTTCCTCGACAATGGGTCCGGGCGCTCGTTTGAACGCTGCTTCGTTCCGCTAAGAGAAACAGAATTTGATAATCGAATATGCATACCGAAGACAGTAGGTGCCCGCTCGGCTTAATTTCCTACCGAGGTGTTATGATAAACGTGTTTGTACGCTTTTCGCCGATTGGCAGGAAGTGATTTACGGACCATCATGGCCTTCGCTACGTCTGCGGGGGCCTTTCTCATGCATCGCGTGGAAGGATTCCGCTGCATTAATCGGGATGTTGACAACATAACGGGAGGTGTACATTATGGCAAACGCAAAAATCATTCAAGGTAAAGAGCTGGCTGTTGCAGAAATCACGACTAAACTTCGCGAGAGTTCCTGCACAGTTGTTGCTGATTACCGTGGACTTAACGTGAAGCAAGTAACTGAGCTCCGTAAACAATTGCGCGAAGCGAACATCGAGTTCCAAGTATTGAAAAACTCCCTCGTTCGTCGTGCGACTGCACAAGCGGAACTGTCTGAATTGGATGCTGTTCTGGCTGGCCCTACGGCTATCGCTTTCAGCAAAGAGGATGCAGTTGCTCCAGCTAAGATTTTGGCTGATTTCGCTAAGAAAAACGACGCACTTAAACTTAAGGGTGGCGTAGTTGAAGGTCAAGTCTTCAACGCGGAAGAAATCAAAGCACTGGCGGATCTACCTTCCAAAGAAGGTTTGCTATCCATGCTTCTCAGCGTGCTTCAAGCTCCAATGCGCAACTTTGCTCTTGCAGTTAAAGCTGTTGCAGAGAAACAAGAAGCTTAAGATGACTGGTTTTGTGTCGGGCCGAGCTCGGCACACAGTTTTCATCTGAAATATAAGTAATAAAACAAAACCAAAACAAACTATTGGAGGTTTCTCTCATGAGTAAAGAACAAATCTTGGAAGCCATTAAAGGCATGAACGTTCTGGAACTGAACGACCTGGTTAAAGCAATCGAAGAAGAATTCGGCGTAACAGCTGCAGCACCAGTTGCAGCAGCAGGCGCAGCAGCTGTTGTAGTTGAAGAGCAAACTGAGTTCGACGTAATCTTGAACAACGCTGGCGCTTCCAAAATCAACGTTATCAAAGCAGTTCGCGAAATCACAGGTCTTGGCCTGAAAGAAGCGAAAGACCTTGTTGACGGCGCTCCAAAACCAGTTAAAGAAAGAATCTCCAAAGAAGACGCTGACGCTATCAAAGCTAAGCTTGAAGAAGCAGGCGCTTCCGTAGAAGTGAAGTAATAACCGCTTATGGCGGAAACCCCTTGAAGCTTCGGCTTCAAGGGGTTTCCTTGATTTTAAGGTTGTTCCGGATGGGAGGGATATGATGTCAGACCATTATTACACACGTACACCGGGTATCGCGCATGATCGGCATCTTCTCGAGACCGAGCTTCGTGGATATAAACTGCGTTTTATGACGGATGCAGGCGTTTTCTCGAAAACAGGCATAGATTTTGGCAGTCGAGTTCTTGTCGAAGCTCTTCAGTTGGATAAGCAAGCGAAGGTACTGGATGTCGGCTGCGGTTATGGACCGATGGGCATTACAGCGGCGAAGCTGGCTGAACAAGGACATGTGACGATGATCGACATTAATGAACGTGCAGTTGCGCTGGCGACGGAGAATTTGAAGTTAAATGGCGTTTTGAACGCAACGGTACTGCAAAGCGACATTTATGAACAGGTGATGGATCGAACCTTCGACACGATCATTACGAATCCGCCGATCCGGGCGGGCAAAGAAGTTGTCCATCGGATATTTGAAGAAGGTGCGAAGTTGTTGGTGCCGGGCGGGGCGATGTGGGTGGTCATCCAGAAGAAGCAAGGCGCGCCGTCTGCGGCGGCGAAGCTCGAAGCGATTTTCGGAAACGTGGAAGAGGTTACGAAAGAAAAGGGATATCGCATATTTAGGGCACAGAAGGAAGTCTAGGGAAAAACGCAACATTTTGTTGACTTGACTTTTCTAATGTGATATCATTATAAAATGTCAGCATTAAAATGGGCACAATCTCTTTAGTCCACTAAAATGTCAAGCGCTTTTTTAAATGAATAGAAACAGCGGATTTGACGTATAATGTTTACATTTTGGGTCAAAATTACTTGATATGAGACTTTTGTGGTTTATTGTACCACAGAGTTGTGGCTGACAGAAGCATGCTCTTTTTTCGATTTCTCGATAAGGGCTTTTCTTTATTTGAATCAGAATTTGCCTGCTGCACATTCTGGTTTTAACAATGTGATAAACGTTCGCGGTCATGCTCGCACATTTACGGGTACGATTTGCGAACTGTTTAAGCTTGTTTATACAAGGTCATTGTTCACTTTCTGTGAAGCAGACATGAGGGGTGAGGTTAAGTTGGCAGGACAACTTGTTCAGTATGGGCGTCGCACGCGTAGAAGCTATGCCCGCATCCGCGAGGTGCTCGAAGTTCCGAACCTGATTGAAATCCAACAAAAATCGTACGAGAAGTTTTTGGAGAAGGACTTGCTTGAGCTTTTCCAAGACATTTCGCCGATTCAGGATTTTACAGGTAATTTGATGCTTGAGTTCATCGACTATTCACTTGGCGAGCCTAAGTACTCTGTCGATGAGTCGAAAGAACGCGACGTGACCTATGCAGCACCGCTGCGTGTTAAGGTTCGACTCATTAACAAGGAAACCGGTGAAGTGAAAGAGCAAGAAGTGTTCATGGGCGATTTCCCGCTGATGACCGAGACGGGCACATTTATTATTAATGGCGCGGAACGCGTTATCGTCAGCCAATTGGTTCGTTCACCTAGCGTTTACTTTAGCACGAAAGTGGACAAAAACGGCAAGAAAAATTATACGGCTACGGTGATTCCAAACCGCGGTGCTTGGCTGGAGCTTGAAACCGATGCGAAGGACATTATTTATGTTCGTATTGACCGCACTCGGAAGATCCCTGTCACAGTGCTTCTTCGCGCCCTTGGTTTCGGCACGGATGCTGAAATTTTAGAATTGCTGGGCCATGACGAATATATTCGCAACACGCTGGATAAGGATAACACCGATTCCACGGAAAAAGCTCTTATCGAGATTTACGAAAGACTCCGTCCGGGCGAGCCGCCGACGCTTGATAACGCAAAGAGCTTGCTGGTTGCGCGCTTCTTTGATCCAAAGCGTTATGATTTGGCTAACGTAGGCCGTTACAAAATCAATAAGAAGCTGCACATTAAGAACCGTCTGTTCAACCAACGGTTGGCGGAAACGTTGTTTGATCCTTCTACAGGGGAAATCCTGGCGGAAGCCGGTCAAATGATCGATCGTCGTTTGCTGGATGAGCTAATCCCTCATCTGGAGAACAATGTAGGCTTCAAAACGTACAATGTGGCAAATGGCGTTCTTGATGCGGATAGTATTCCGCTTCAAACGGTGAGTGTATTCTCCCCGCTTGATGAGACTAAAGTGATTAAGGTCATTGCCAACGGCATTATCGACAAAGCTGTTAAGCATATTACGCCTGCTGATATAATCGCTTCCATCAATTATTTCATAGATTTGCTGCATGGCGTTGGAAGCACGGATGATATTGACCACCTAGGTAACCGTCGTCTGCGTTCGGTTGGCGAGCTGCTTCAGAACCAGTTCCGTATCGGTTTGTCCCGTATGGAGCGTGTTGTTCGCGAACGTATGTCCATCCAGGATGCAAACGCGATTACACCTCAGGCGCTTATCAACATCCGTCCTGTTATCGCATCGATTAAAGAGTTCTTTGGTTCATCGCAACTTTCGCAGTTTATGGACCAAACGAATCCGCTTGCCGAGCTGACGCACAAACGTCGTCTGTCTGCACTCGGACCCGGCGGTTTGACGCGTGAGCGCGCGGGCTTTGAGGTTCGTGACGTTCATAACTCTCACTATGGCCGTATGTGTCCGATTGAGACGCCGGAGGGACCGAACATCGGTCTGATCAACTCCTTGTCGACATTCGCGCGTATTAATGAATATGGCTTTATCGAAGCTCCTTACCGCTGGGTAGACCCTAAGACGGCTATCGTTACGGAGCAAATTGCCTACCTGACTGCTGATGAAGAAGATAACTACGTCATCGCGCAAGCGAATGCGAAGCTTACCTCTGACGGTAAGTTCCTCGACGATGCGGTTATCGTTCGTTACAACAAGCAGGCTGACAATATTTTGACTATGCCTACTGAACGTGTTGACTATATGGATGTATCGCCTAAACAGGTTGTATCCGTCGCTACGGCGCTCATTCCGTTCCTTGAGAACGATGACTCCAACCGTGCGCTCATGGGATCCAACATGCAGCGGCAGGCGGTTCCGCTGCTTATTCCGAAGTCTCCGCTTGTCGGAACGGGTATGGAACATAAGTCTGCTAAAGATTCAGGCGTATGTATCGTTGCCAAATACGATGGCGTTATCGAGCGCGTGTCGGCCAATGAGATCTGGCTGCGCCGCGTTGAGATGATTGACGGTAAGCCGGTAACAGGCGACTTGGTGAAATCGAAGCTGCATAAGTTCATGCGCTCTAACCAAGGTACTTGTATCAACCAGCGTCCGATCTGCCGTAAAGGCGATATCGTGAAGAAAGGTGATATCCTTGCGGATGGTCCTTCCACCGAAATGGGCGAATTGGCGCTCGGACGTAACGTGGTCGTTGCGTTCATGACATGGGAAGGCTACAACTATGAGGATGCGATCCTACTAAGCGAGAAACTGGTTAAAGAGGATGTGTACACGTCCATTCATATTGAAGAATATGAGTCGGAAGCTCGTGACACGAAACTTGGACCGGAAGAAATTACACGCGACATTCCGAACGTCGGCGAAGAAGCGCTCCGCAACTTGGATGAGCGCGGTATTATCCGTGTCGGTGCTGAAATCAGCGCAGGGGACATTCTCGTTGGTAAAGTAACGCCTAAAGGGGTTACGGAGCTGACGGCTGAAGAGCGTTTGCTGCATGCGATTTTCGGTGAGAAAGCGCGTGAAGTCCGCGATACCAGCTTGCGTGTGCCTCATGGTACCGACGGTATCGTTGTCGACGTTAAAGTGTTTACACGTGAGAACGGCGACGAATTGCCGCCTGGCGTTAACCAATTGGTTCGTGCCTATATCGCTCAGAAACGTAAGATTTCTGAAGGGGATAAAATGGCAGGCCGCCATGGTAACAAAGGGGTTATCGCCCGTATCCTCCCGGAAGAAGATATGCCGTTCCTGCCGGACGGAACTCCTGTAGAGGTTGTTCTTAACCCGCTGGGCGTACCTTCGCGTATGAACATCGGTCAAGTGCTCGAAGTCCATCTTGGTATGGCTTGTAAGCGTCTTGGCATCCATGCTGCAACGCCGGTATTCGATGGAGCGCGTGAGTATGACGTGTTTGACTCCATGGAAGAAGCAGGCATGCAGCGTAATGGTAAAACAGTTCTTTACGACGGACGCTCCGGTGAGCCGTTCGAGCGTGAAGTAACGGTCGGCGTCATGTACATGATTAAACTGGCGCACATGGTCGATGATAAAATCCATGCTCGTTCCACTGGTCCTTACTCGCTCGTTACTCAGCAGCCGCTGGGTGGTAAAGCGCAGTTCGGCGGTCAGCGTTTCGGGGAGATGGAAGTTTGGGCGCTTGAAGCCTACGGCGCCGCATATACACTGCAAGAGATTTTGACCGTGAAATCCGATGATGTCGTCGGCCGCGTCAAAACGTACGAGTCTATCGTGAAGGGCGAGAACGTTCCGGAACCGGGCGTGCCTGAATCCTTCAAAGTTTTGATCAAAGAGCTTCAGAGCTTAGGTATGGACGTTAAAATCCTATCGGAGAATGAAGAAGAGATCGAAATGAAAGAGATGGACGATGAGGATGATGCAGCAACTGACAAGCTCAACCTCAATTTAGAAGGTGCAGAAGTAGGCGTCGAGTAATCGTTGCTTTCCTGCCGGTAGTCATAAGCATGCCGAATCCAACTTCACGGGCGGATGTAAGGTTGAAGGAGCCGCATGAGCTGTGCTCCTTTAGCCGTTAACGGCGTTAAATACAGCATATTAGTGAACCATGACGAAGGAGGGTTGCTCCTTGTTGGACGTGAACAACTTCGAGTATATGAAGATTGGATTGGCATCTCCGGATAAAATCCGATCGTGGTCCCGCGGAGAAGTAAAGAAACCGGAAACGATCAACTACAGGACTTTAAAACCGGAGAAAGAAGGTCTTTTCTGCGAAAAGATTTTCGGACCGACGAAAGACTGGGAATGTCATTGCGGTAAATACAAGCGTGTTCGTTATAAAGGCGTCGTTTGTGACCGCTGTGGCGTTGAAGTAACGCGTGCGAAAGTTCGTCGTGAGCGTATGGGACATATCGAGCTGGCAGCTCCTGTATCCCATATCTGGTACTTCAAAGGAATTCCAAGCCGTATGGGGCTGGCACTTGATATGTCGCCTCGTTCGCTTGAAGAGATCATCTATTTTGCATCATATGTGGTAACGGATCCAGGCGATACGCCGCTTGAGAAAAAGCAGCTGTTGTCCGAGAAGGAATACCGCAGCTACCGTGAGAAATACGGCTATGGGTTCCATGCAGGCATGGGTGCGGAAGCAGTTAAGAAATTGCTTCAAGACATCGATGTTGAGCGTGAGCTCGAAACATTGAAAGAAGATCTTCGTACCGCTCAAGGCCAACGTCGTAACCGTGCGATCAAACGTCTTGAAGTTATCGAAGCATTCCGTAACTCCGGCAATATGCCGGAATGGATGATTCTTGATGTGTTGCCGGTCATTCCACCGGAACTTCGTCCAATGGTACAGCTTGACGGCGGACGTTTTGCAACGTCTGACCTTAATGACTTGTACCGTCGTGTAATTAACCGTAACAACCGTCTGAAACGTCTGCTTGATCTCGGTGCGCCGGATATTATCGTGCAGAATGAGAAGCGTATGCTTCAAGAAGCGGTTGATGCTTTGATCGATAACGGCCGCCGTGGCCGCCCGGTAACGGGTCCCGGTAACCGTCCGCTTAAATCGCTCAGCCATATGCTTAAAGGTAAGCAAGGACGTTTCCGTCAGAACTTGCTCGGTAAACGGGTTGACTATTCCGGTCGTTCCGTTATCGTCGTAGGTCCTAGCTTGAAAATGTTCCAATGCGGATTGCCGAAAGAAATGGCGCTTGAGCTCTTCAAGCCGTTCGTTATGAAGGAACTCGTTAACAAAGGTCTTGCACACAACATCAAGAGTGCAAAACGTAAAGTTGAACGTGTTAGCCCTGAAGTTTGGGATGTGCTGGAGGAAGTAATCAAGGAGCATCCGGTTCTGCTGAACCGTGCCCCGACCCTTCACCGTTTGGGTATCCAAGCTTTCGAACCTATTTTGGTTGAAGGCCGCGCGATTAAACTTCACCCGCTCGTTTGTACCGCTTATAACGCGGACTTTGACGGTGACCAAATGGCTGTTCACGTACCGCTCTCCGCTGAGGCGCAAGCTGAAGCACGTTTGCTTATGCTTGCTTCGGGTAACATTTTGAACCCGAAAGACGGCAAACCGGTCGTAACGCCTTCACAGGATATGGTTCTCGGAAGCTTCTACCTGACAATGGATAACAAAGAGGGTAAAGGCAGCGGCTCTGTATTCGCAACTGTGAACGAAGCGATCTCTGCATACCAACGCGGTATCGTATCGCTGCATGCACGTATATTTATCCCGGTTAAAGTTCTGAAGAAAACGTCCTTCACGGATGCACAGCAGAAAACGCTGATTTGCACCACGGTTGGTAAAGTCATCTTCAACGAAATTTACCCGCCGGATTTCCCTTACATCAACGAACCGACTAAGGTGAACTTGCTGCAAGGCACCCCGGATAAATATTTTGTCCATGATAAGGGCGCAGATTTGCTTAAGTTTATGGATGGATTGGCTCAAATTGGCGGCGTAGGTAAAGAGTATCTCGGCTTGATTATTGCAGAGTGCTTCCGTCAATACCATACAACCAGAACTTCGGTTATGCTTGATAAGATCAAGGAGCTGGGCTTTACGTACTCGACTCGTGCGGGTATTACGGTTGCGGTTTCTGACGTTATTGTTCCGCCTGAGAAGGTTGAGATCTTAAGAGAGTCCGAAGAGAAAGTTAAAGTCGTTTCGAATCAATACCGTCGCGGTTTGATTACGAACGAAGAGCGTTATGACCGTGTTATTGAAATTTGGAGCAAAACCAAAGATCAAATCACTGAAATTCTCATGAAATCGATGGATCGTTATAACTCCATCATGCTCATGGTGGATTCCAAAGCACGGGGTAACAAATCGCAAATTACACAGCTTGGCGGTATGCGTGGTTTGATGGCGAATCCATCCGGTCGGATTATCGAATTGCCAATCAAGTCCAACTTCCGTGAAGGCCTAACCGTACTCGAGTACTTCATCTCGACGCATGGTGCCCGTAAAGGTCTTGCCGATACGGCTTTGCGTACAGCTGACTCAGGTTACCTGACTCGTCGTCTGGTTGACGTTGCACAAGATGTAATCGTTCGTGAAGATGATTGCGGAACAGACAAAGGCTTTAGAGTAAGCAAAATTCAAGACGGTAAAGAGGTTATCGAAGATCTTTACGACCGTATTGAAGGCCGTTACTCCTTTGAAACTGTACGTAATCCACAAACCGGCGAAATCATTCTCAACCGCAGCCAGTTGATCGATTCCAATAAGGCAGAAGAAGTTATCGCTGCCGGAGTAGAAAGCCTGCAAATCCGTTCCGTTCTTAGCTGCCGCGCTCGTCACGGCGTATGTAAAATTTGCTACGGCCGTAACTTGGCAACAGGCAAGTTCGTTGAGATCGGCGAAGCGGTTGGTATTATCGCTGCTCAATCCATCGGGGAACCGGGAACACAGCTTACAATGCGTACCTTCCATACCGGCGGTGTTGCCGGAGACGATATTACGCAAGGTTTGCCGCGTATCCAAGAGCTTTTCGAAGCACGTAACCCGAAAGGTCAAGCGATTATTTCCGAAATCGACGGTGTTATTAAAGACATCCGCGAGACGAAAGACCGCCGTGAAATCGAAGTCCAAGGTGAAGCAGAATCCAAAGTGTACGCAGTCAGCTATGGCTCGCGTATCCGCGTAATCAAAGGCAAGCAAATTGAAGCCGGCGATGAGCTCACAGACGGTTCGATCGATCCGAAGGATATGCTCCGCATTAAAGGTATCCGTGGCGTTCAGAACTATATCCTTCAGGAAGTTCAACGCGTATACCGGAACCAAGGGGTAGAAATCAACGATAAGCACATCGAGGTTATGGTGAAGCAAATGCTTCGCAAAATCCGTATCGTAGAAGCAGGCGACACTACGCTGTTGCCGGGCGCTTTTGTTGATATTCATGAGTACGAAGCAGCTAACCGCGAAGCAATCCTCTCCGGCAAAGAGCCGGCGGTTGCGAAACCGGTATTGCTGGGTATCACCAAAGCATCCCTGGAAACGGACTCCTTCTTGTCCGCAGCTTCGTTCCAAGAGACAACTCGTGTCTTGACCGATGCCGCTATCAAAGGTAAAGTCGACCAGTTGCTTGGTTTGAAAGAGAATGTTATCATTGGTAAGCTCATCCCGGCAGGTACAGGTATGCAGCGTTATCGCAGCGTACATGTGGCTGGTATGGATGATGAACCATTGGAAGAACTGCAAGTTGAAGCAGAGAGCGTACCGGTTGAATCTTAATCGGAATGTGATATAAAGCAGCATGAGGACAAAGAGCGAGCGGGGCTGCAGCCGTTGCAAACGGGAGTAAGCCTGCCGCTCTTTGCGCCGTCATGCCTTGTCATGAATATCCATTTTCTCCTGTAATTCTTGAAGAGTCATGCTTGACATTCACCAAGCCTAGATGCTAATATGTCGTAGTGTGCCAAATCGCACAACCTCTACGCATGTCATTAACGAAACTTGATCGTTCTAGTTTTGACTGACTTGGAAGGATGGTTGAGATGCGATTTGTAATAGGTAGCAAGCAAACGACGAAGATGGTTGAGCAAGGCTTAGCCACTCAAGTCTACGTAGCACAAGATACAGATCCGCGGCTGAAGAACAGTATTGTTCGGCTTTGCGAAACATCGGGAGTGCCAATTATCTGGTCTGAATCAATGAAGAGCCTTGGGGAAACCTGCGGGATTGAAGTTGGGGCAGCGATGGCAGCGGTTATACCGGAAATCGAATAAAGAAGTAACGTTTTTACCGAGTGAAATACAAGGTAGAAACTTTCGTTTGTTTCTTTATGAACCGCCTGGATCTGTGGGCTTAAATAGCCAATATGTCTTGAACAGCTTTACTAAGTGAGGAAGGGGGATGCAACATGCCAACAATTAACCAACTCGTTCGCAAAGGCCGTGAAGCGAAAATCGTTAAATCGAAATCGCCAGCCCTGCAAAGAGGATTTAACGCACTGAAACGTGAAGAGACAAACCTGAGTTCGCCACAAAAACGCGGAGTTTGTACACGTGTAGGTACGATGACTCCGAAAAAACCGAACTCCGCTTTGCGGAAATATGCGCGTGTACGTTTGACTAACCGCGTTGAGGTTACAGCTTACATCGGCGGTATTGGACACAACCTACAGGAGCATAGCGTAGTATTGGTACGCGGCGGCCGGGTAAAAGATCTTCCGGGTGTTCGTTACCATATCGTTCGCGGTGCGCTTGATACAGCGGGTGTTAACAACCGTAAACAAGCTCGTTCCAAATACGGAACAAAACGTCCTAAAGTTAAAAAATAAGGCATAGCCGGCGACGGTTATCCTCATCCTAAAATGAAAAACTAGAAGAAAGGGGGACTTCCACATGCCACGCAAAGGTCCAGTAGCAAAACGTGATGTATTGCCAGATCCGTTGTACAGCAGCAAGCTTGTAACTCGCTTGATCAACCGTATCATGATCGATGGTAAACGCGGTGTCGCTCAAACAATTTTGTATGATGCGTTCACTCTTATCAACGAGCGTACGGGTAAAGAACCGATGGAAGTTTTTGAAGCAGCAATTAAGAACATCATGCCAGTACTTGAAGTTAAAGCACGCCGTGTAGGCGGTTCGAACTACCAGGTACCAATTGAAGTTAAACCGGAGCGCCGTACATCGCTTGGTCTCCGTTGGCTCGTGAACTATTCACGTAACCGCGGTGAGAAAACGATGGAAGAGCGTTTGGCGGCTGAAATCATCGATGCTTCCAATAACACTGGTTCATCCGTGAAAAAACGCGAAGATACACACAAAATGGCTGAAGCGAATAAAGCATTCGCTCACTATCGTTGGTAGAATTCGCTTAATCGAAGGGAGACTGAATTATGGCAAGAGAGTTCTCCTTGAAAAATACGCGTAATATCGGGATCATGGCGCATATTGATGCAGGTAAAACTACCACTACAGAGCGGATCCTGTTCTACACAGGCCGTACCCACAAAATCGGCGAGGTGCACGAAGGTGCAGCAACGATGGACTGGATGGAGCAGGAACAGGAGCGCGGAATCACGATTACTTCCGCTGCTACTACTGCTCAATGGAATGGTCACCGCATTAATATTATCGACACCCCGGGGCACGTTGACTTCACTGTTGAAGTTGAACGTTCCCTGCGTGTATTGGACGGGGCCGTTGGTGTTTTCAGTGCTAAAGAGGGCGTAGAGCCGCAATCCGAAACTGTTTGGCGTCAAGCTGACCGTTACGGCGTACCGCGTATCGCATACGTCAACAAAATGGACATTATCGGTGCAGACTTCCTTAACGTTGTTAATGATATGCGCCTGCGTCTTAACGCAAATGCGGTGGCAATTCAATTGCCGATCGGTGCAGAGAACGACTTCGTAGGTGTAATCGACTTGGTTGAACGAGTTGCTTACAAATACAAAGACGATCTTGGTAAAGATCCGGAGAAAATTGAAATCCCTGCAGAATACAAAGACAAAGTTGAAGAACTTCGTCTTGAGCTGATCGAGAAAGTTGCTGAGCTTGATGAAGAGCTCACAATGAAATATCTCGAAGGCGAAGAAATCACTGTTCCTGAGATTAAAGCTGCGCTTCGTAAAGGTGTTTGCGAAGTTAAGATCTTCCCAGTAATCGTTGGTTCTTCGTACCGTAACAAAGGCGTTCAATTGATGCTTGATGCAGTTGTTGACTACTTGCCGTCGCCAATCGACGTTCCGGATATCAAGGGTACCCTTGAAGATGGTACTGAGACGATCCGCAAGTCTGCTGACGACCAGCCTTTCGCAGCGTTGGCGTTCAAAATCATGACTGACCCTTACGTAGGTAAACTGACGTTCTTCCGCGTATACTCCGGCGTACTTAGCTCCGGTTCGTACGTTGTGAATGCAACGAAAGGCAAACGTGAGCGGATCGGTCGTATCCTTCAGATGCACGCTAACAGCCGTCAAGAGATCAGCGAAGTTTACTCCGGTGATATCGCAGCTGCTGTAGGTTTGAAAGATACAACTACTGGTGATACGCTTTGTGATGAGAAGCACCCGGTTATCCTTGAGTCCATGAACTTCCCAGAGCCGGTTATCCAGCTTGCGGTTGAGCCTAAGACTAAAGCTGACCAAGACAAAATGGGTATCGCTCTTCAAAAGCTGTCTGAGGAAGATCCTACGTTCCGTGCTCACACGGACGAAGAGACCGGCCAAACGATCATCGCTGGTATGGGCGAGCTTCACCTTGAAATCCTAGTTGACCGTATGCTTCGTGAATTCAAAGTCGAAACAAACGTTGGTAAGCCGCAAGTTGCTTATCGTGAGACGTTCAAAACGGCTGCGAAGGTCGAAGGTAAATTCGTTCGCCAATCCGGCGGTCGCGGTCAGTTCGGTCATTGTTGGGTTGAATTCTCACCGCAAGAGCCGGGAACAGGCTTTGTGTTTGAAAACAAAACTGTGGGTGGCTCTATCCCGCGTGAGTTTATCGCTCCAATTCAAGCAGGTAT
Organism: Paenibacillus sp. BC26; assembly: GCF_900116125.1. Lineage (NCBI taxonomy): Bacteria > Bacillati > Bacillota > Bacilli > Caryophanales > Paenibacillaceae > Paenibacillus > Paenibacillus sp. BC26. The sequence goes on from NZ_FPAD01000009.1 coordinate 34,584, forward strand.
CGAAGAATCGATGAAAAATGGTGTCATCGCCGGCTTCCCGGTTGTTGATATCAAAGCAGTCGTTGTCGACGGTTCCTACCATGACGTTGACTCCTCGGAGATGGCGTTCAAAATTGCTGGATCGATGGCGCTTAAAGCAGCGAAGGACAAATGTTCTCCGATTTTGCTTGAGCCTATCATGAAAGTAGAAGTTAGCGTTCCTGAAGAGTACATGGGCGACGTAATGGGTATGTTGAGCTCCCGCCGCGGTCGTATCGAAGGTTCGGACACACGCCATGGTGCGTTGATCGTTCGTGCTAAGGTGCCTCTGGCTGAGATGTTCGGTTACTCCACTACACTTCGTTCCGGTACACAAGGACGCGGCGTGTTCTCCATGGAGCTTTCGCACTATGAAGAAGTACCACGTTCGATCTCGGAAGAGATCATCTCCAAATCCAAAGGTGCTGCTAACTAGTAGCCCTTTAACAACTTGTATCTCATAAGTTGTACTTTGGCTGAATGCTGGGGGCAACAGCTCCCACACAGCCGATCACATAATCTTCTATCTATTAAGGAGGAATAGTTCAATGGCTAAGGCTAAATTTGAACGTAATAAACCGCACGTTAACATTGGTACAATTGGTCACGTCGATCATGGTAAAACAACTTTGACTGCTGCAATCACAACAGTTCTTTCGAAAAGATACGGTGGTGCTGCTGTAGCATTCGACCAAATCGACAAAGCTCCAGAAGAGCGCGAGCGCGGTATCACAATCTCCACAGCTCACGTTGAGTACGAAACTCCTAACCGTCACTATGCACACGTTGACTGCCCAGGTCACGCCGACTATGTTAAAAACATGATCACTGGTGCTGCACAAATGGACGGAGCAATCCTGGTTGTATCCGCAGCTGACGGCCCAATGCCGCAAACGCGTGAGCACATCCTTCTTTCCCGCCAAGTAGGCGTACCTTACATCGTCGTATTCCTGAACAAATGCGACATGGTTGAAGATGATGAGTTGCTTGAACTCGTTGAGATGGAAGTTCGCGACCTTCTTAGCGAATATGAGTTCCCAGGCGATGATACTCCAATCATCCGCGGCGCTGCTCGTGAAGCTCTTCAAAACCCAGACGGCCCATGGGCTGACAAAATCATCGAATTGTTCGAACAAGTTGATACTTACATCCCAACTCCAACTCGTGATACTGACAAGCCTTTCCTTATGCCAGTTGAGGACGTGTTCACAATCACAGGTCGTGGTACGGTTGCTACAGGACGCGTTGAGCGTGGCGTAGTTAAAGTATCTGACGAAGTTGAAATCATCGGTATTGCTGAAGAAACTCGCAAATGCGTTGTAACAGGCGTAGAGATGTTCCGCAAATTGCTTGATTCCGCACAAGCTGGTGACAACATCGGCGCATTGCTTCGTGGTGTAGACCGTAAAGACATCGAGCGTGGTCAAGTACTTGCTAAGCCAGGTTCCGTTAAACCACACACGAACTTTACAGCTCAAATCTACGTTCTGACTAAAGAAGAGGGCGGACGTCACAAACCTTTTTTCACAGGTTACCGTCCACAGTTCTACTTCCGTACAACTGACGTAACGGGTATCATCAGCTTGCCTGAAGGTACTGAGATGGTTATGCCAGGCGACAACATCACAGTAACGGTTGAGCTTATCGCTCCAATCGCTCTGGAAGATGGTACTCGCTTCGCTATCCGTGAAGGCGGCCGTACTGTAGGCGCCGGCGCTGTAGCTTCCATCCAAAAATAATGAAACTGCAGCGTAAGCTGCAGCTCATGAAGCCCTCACTTCGGTGGGGGCTTTTTTATTACTAAATTTTGATGTTTGATTAAATGTCGTACATTCATTAATATAAGTGAAGACAAAGACGCGCAGAAACAAAGTGAACAAAGTGAATGCAGTTAATCGTAAATGGCTCTGAGTATTCAAGCCATTTTTATTATGCCTTCACCATGGGTTTTCGAAATGCATCGCTGGTAAGCTGGAAGTGTAACGGAGTGAAATGTGAGTCGGAGAGATTACGTGCTGCCTTTGAAATTAAGTTTCCACAGCTGAAGTTATTATTAATGAAGAAACTTAATTTCAACAGCAGCCGAAGGCCATATTTCATGCAGTGTAGCGGATTTTGCTTCCCAAATGATTCATTTTAACAAAACCAACATTTTTGTTGCATTCGCCCACCGTTTCAGATATAATAGTGAGCGTTGGTCTGTGACGTTGCGATGATGCGAGAGGTTGCCGACACACACGGCTCCTTTGCCATGAGGGGCGTGTCGGGTTTTCTTGCGGAGTATGTCCGATACTAAATTGGGCGATAGAAGGAGGGACTTATATGGCTAAGCAAAAGATTCGTATTCGCTTGAAAGCATACGATCATAGAATTCTGGATCAATCCGCAGAGAAGATTGTTGAAACTGCGAAACGTTCCGGTGCAGGCGTGTCTGGGCCGATTCCGCTTCCTACTGAGAAGCAAATCATCACCATTCTGCGTGCGGTACACAAGTACAAGGATTCTAGGGAGCAATTCGAAATGCGCACTCATAAGCGTTTGATCGACATTGTTAACCCAACGCCGCAAACGGTTGATGCATTGATGCGCTTAGATCTGCCATCCGGTGTAGATATCGAAATCAAACTGTAAGTTATGCATATTTGAAAATGGAAAGGAAATGAGGTGTCAACATGAAAGGTATCTTAGGTAAAAAACTTGGAATGACGCAAGTGTTTACTCCTGAAGGTAACGTAATTCCGGTTACGGTTATCGAAGCAGGCCCTTGTGTTGTTTTGCAGAAGAAGGACCAAGACAACGACGGTTACGTATCCGTACAACTTGGTTTCTCCGACAAGAAAGAATCGAGAGCTACTAAGCCAGAAATCGGCCACGCTAAAAAAGCGGAAACGGCTCCTAAGCGCTACGTTCGTGAATTCCGCAGCATCAACATTGCTGAATATGAAGTTGGCCAGGAATTGAAAGCCGACCTATTCACAGCTGGCGAGTTCGTTGACGTTACAGCTACTTCCAAAGGTAAAGGTTTCCAAGGTAACATCAAACGTTGGAACCAAAGCCGCGGCCCTATGGCGCACGGCTCGCGTTACCACCGCGGTCCAGGTTCGATGGGTTCTATCCAAGCGAACCGCGTTCCAAAAGGCAAACACCTTCCAGGTCACATGGGTAACGAAACCGTTACAATCCAAAACCTTGAAATCGTGCGCGTCGATGCAGAACGTAATGTATTGCTCGTTAAAGGCTCCATTCCGGGCCCTAAAAATAGCTTTGTAAAAGTTAAATCCACGGTGAAGAAATAATCGCCTAAGAAAGGAGGAACATGAAATGCCGAAAGTAGCACTTTATAGCGTGAACGGCTCGCAAGTTGGCGAGGTTGAATTGTCCGAAGCGGTATTCGGAATTGAACCAAACGTTCACGTATTGCATAGCGCAGTTCTTTTGCAGCAAGCTTCTGAACGCAGAGGTACGCACAAAACAAAAGGTCGCTCCGAAGTACGCGGTGGCGGTCGTAAACCTTGGAAACAAAAAGGTACAGGCCGTGCACGTCAAGGTAGCATTCGCTCCCCACAATGGGTTGGCGGTGGTACAGTATTCGGACCAACTCCACGCAGCTACAGCTTCAAACTTCCTAAGAAAGTTCGTCGCTTAGCAATCAAATCTGCTTTGTCTTCCAAAGTGATCGACAACGAAATCATCGTTCTGGATCAACTGGCGTTCGCGCAACCGAAGACTAAAGAATTCGCAGCGATTCTGAACAACCTGAAAGTGGCTCGCAAAGCACTGGTTGTAACAGCTGGCTACGAAGATAATGTAGCACTTGCAGCTCGTAACATTCCTAACGTGAAGTTCGTTGCAGCCGATGGCATCAATGTTCTAGACGTTATGAAATACGACAAGCTGATTATCACTAAAGAAGCGGTTGAAAAAGTACAGGAGGTGCTTGCGTAATGAAAAATCCTCGCGATATTATCAAGCGCCCAATCATTACTGAACAAACAAGTGATTTCATGGCGAGCAAAAAGTATGTATTCGAAGTTGATCTTCGTGCAAACAAAACTGAGATCAAACTTGCGATTCAATCGATCTTCAAAGTGAAAGTATCGAGCGTGAACACGCTTCGCATGCCGGCTAAGCCTAAACGCTACGGTAAACACAGCGGATACACATCCGAGTGGAAAAAAGCGATCGTTCAATTGAGCGCAGATAGCAACGAGCTAGAATTTTTCGAAACAGTTTAAGTAGCGAAGAAGCCCTCGGCTTCTCGTGAAAGAACGTTAGATATCGGTTAAGGAGGGAATCGAAGTGCCAGTTAAGAAGTATAAACCGACATCTCCAGCGCGACGTGGTATGTCCGTCTCGACATTTGAAGAGATCACCACAAGCACACCGGAGAAATCGCTTCTTGCGCCGCTTTTCAAAAAAGCTGGTCGTAACAACCAAGGTAAAATTACGGTTCGTCATCACGGTGGCGGCCATAAACGTAAATACCGGATCATCGACTTCAAACGTAACAAGGACGGTATCGTAGGTAACGTAGCGACGATCGAATACGATCCGAACCGTACGTCCAACATCGCACTTATCCACTATGTGGATGGCGCGAAAGCCTACATCATCGCACCTAAAGGTCTTAAAGTTGGGGATAAAATCGTTTCCGGAGCAGATGCTGACATCAAGATCGGTAACGCTTTGCCACTTGAGAACATCCCGGTAGGTACAGTTATCCATAACATCGAGCTGAAACCAGGCAAAGGCGGACAATTGGTTCGTGCTGCTGGAACAGATGCTCAACTTCTTGGTAAAGAAGAGCAATACGTCACTATTCGCTTGACGTCCGGCGAAGTACGTCGTATTCTGAAAAAATGCCGTGCTACAATCGGTTCTGTTGGTAACGAAGATCACGAACTCGTGAAAATCGGTAAAGCCGGCCGTTCCCGTTGGATGGGCAAACGCCCTGAAGTACGTGGTGTTGTAATGAACCCGAACGATCACCCACACGGTGGTGGTGAAGGCCGTGCTCCAATCGGACGTAAATCTCCAATGTCTCCATGGGGCAAACCGACACTTGGTTTCAAAACACGCAAAAAGAAAAAAGCATCGAGCCAATACATTATTCGTCGTCGTACGAAGTAATAGGCGCCTCGGCGTCATGAGCGTGACGCGCTGCGTCGCGTAACGCTAGCGTGAAGGGAGGATCATCCATGGGTCGCAGTTTGAAGAAAGGACCGTTTATTGACGGTTACTTGCTGAAAAAGGTTGAAGTTCTGAACGAGCAAGAGAAGAAGACGGTTGTTAAGACTTGGTCTCGCCGTTCTACAATCTTCCCGCAATTCATTGGTCACACTTTTGCTGTTTATGACGGTAAAAAGCACGTGCCGGTATATGTGACGGAAGATATGGTTGGCCACAAACTCGGTGAGTTCGCGCCAACGCGTTCGTACAAAGGACACGGTAACGACGATAAGAAAACTGGTCGCCGTTAATCGTTTTATAGTTACGTGATAAAGGTCGAGAGGAGGTTCATCCATGCAACAAGCTAAAGCGTTCGCTAACCACGTCCGCATTGCACCTCGTAAAGCACAGCTGGTTGTTGATTTGATCCGTGGTAAGCAAGTCGGCGAAGCAATCGCGATTCTGCGCCATACACCAAAATCGGCTTCCCCAATCGTTGAGAAGCTGCTGAATTCCGCAATTGCTAATGCGGAGCACAACTACCAGTTGGACGTGAACAAACTTGTGATTACACAAGTGTTTGTAAACCAAGGGCCAACAATGAAACGTTTCCGCCCGCGCGCAATGGGTCGTGCTAGCCGGATTAACAAAAGAACCAGCCACATTACTTTGGTGGTATCCGAAAAATAAGGAGGGAAAACGTGTGGGACAAAAAGTAAACCCGGTCGGTCTACGTGTTGGTATTATCCGTGATTGGGAATCCAAATGGTACGCAGGCAAAGACTTCGGCGAATTGCTCATGGAAGATGTTAAAATCCGTGAGTACCTCAAAAACAAATTGAAAGATGCGGCTGTCTCCAAGTTCGAAATCGAGCGTGCAGCTAACCGCGTTAACGTTACAATTCATACAGCTAAGCCTGGTATGGTAATCGGTAAAGGCGGATCTGAAGTTGAAAACCTTCGTTCCGAACTGTCGAAAATCGCTAAAGGCAAAAAAGTGCACATCAACATCTCTGAGATCAAACATCCAGAACTTGATGCGATTCTCGTAGCTGAGAGCATTGCACAACAACTTGAGCGTCGGATCTCGTTCCGCCGTGCAATGAAACAATCCATCCAACGTACAATCCGTTCGGGCGCGAAAGGTATCAAAACTTCCGTTAGCGGTCGTTTGGGCGGCGCTGAGATTGCTCGTCAAGAAGGTTATAGCGAAGGTACAGTTCCACTTCATACGCTGCGTGCAGACATTGATTATGGAACAGCAGAAGCTGCGACAACATACGGCCGTATCGGCGTAAAAGTATGGATCTATCGCGGTGAAATCCTTCCAACTAAGAAGAAAGCTCCACAGGAAGGAGGCAACTAATCATGTTGGTCCCAAAACGTGTCAAACATCGTAAACAACAACGTGGTCATATGAAAGGTCGCGCAAAAGGCGGTACTGAAGTAGCCTTCGGCGAATACGGTCTACAAGCACTTGAGCCTTCATGGATCACTAACCGTCAAATCGAAGCAGCGCGTATTGCGATGACTCGTTACATCAAACGTGGCGGTAAAGTATGGATCAAGATTTTCCCTGCGAAACCAATTACGCAAAAGCCTCTTGAAGTCCGGATGGGTAGCGGTAAAGGTAACGTAGAAAAATGGGTTGCTGTCGTAAAACCGGGCAAAATAATGTTCGAGCTTGCTGGCGTATCTGAAGAGATCGCACGTGAAGCTATGCGTCTTGCAGCACATAAACTCCCAGTTAAAACGAAGTTCGTGAAACGCGAAGAAGTGGGTGGTGAAGCAAATGAAAGCTAATGATTTCCGCAACCTAACCTCTGTTGAACTCGAACAAAAAGTCGCTGGATTCAAAGAAGAGCTATTCAACCTTCGTTTTCAATTGGCTACCGGCCAACTGGAAAACCCAACTCGCATCCGCGACGTACGTAAGGATATAGCTCGTGCCAAAACCGTTCTTCGTGAAAGAGAACTCGGAATCAGCAGCTAAACTGCGATTGTCCGTGAGCGATAACGAATGCATGGAAGGAGGATGAACATGAGCGAACGTAATGCCCGCAAAGTTCAAGTAGGTAAAGTCGTGAGTGATAAAATGGACAAAACAATCGTTGTTGCCATTGAAACTTACAAAAAACACGATCTGTACCACAAACGTATTAAATACACGAGAAAATTCAAGGCGCACGACGAGAACAACCAAGCTAAGATCGGTGATATCGTTAAAGTCATGGAAACTCGCCCGCTATCGAAAGACAAACGGTTCCGTTTAGTCGAGATCGTTGAAGCTGCTGTTATTTTGTAAGAAATGCTTCTTAGTAAGCATTTTCCCGAAAGGAGGACGTTGAAATGATTCAACCATTTACACGTTTGGCTGTCGCTGACAACTCTGGCGCGAAAGAACTGATGTGCATCCGTGTGCTCGGTGGTACTGGACGTCGTGTTGGCCATATCGGCGATTTGATCGTCTGCTCCGTCAAACAAGCAACACCCGGTGGCGTTGTCAAAAAGGGTGATGTAGTTAAAGCGGTTATCGTGCGTACGAAACGTGCGGTTCGCCGTAAAGACGGTTCATACATCGCATTTGATGAGAATGCAGCGGTTATCGTAAAAGAAGACAAAAGCCCGCGCGGCACACGTATTTTTGGACCAGTTGCTCGTGAACTTCGCGACCGCGACTTCATGAAAATCGTATCGCTTGCTCCGGAAGTTATCTAAAAAGTACTTTGCGCATTCCGCGCAAGCACGCAGGAGGTGTAACTCATGCCACGGTTGAAGAAAGTGTTGGAATCTCATAACAATAAATTGCACGTGAAGAAAGACGACACGGTAATGGTCATTACGGGCAAAGACAAAGGCAAAAAAGGCCGCGTTATTGCAGCGTATCCGCGCCAAAACCGCGTACTCGTCGAAGGCGTCAATATGGTGAAGAAACATGCTCGTCCTTCGCAAGCTAATCCGCAAGGCGGCATTATCGAACAAGAAGCGGCGATTCACGTTTCCAATGTTATGCACATCGATCCTAAGAGCGGTAAAGTAACTCGGATCGGATATAAAGTGCTTGATAACGGCAAAAAAGTCCGGATCGCTAAAAAATCCGGCGAGGTAATTGATTAATTGACCGATACGGAAAGGAGGTCCACGTTACATGGCAGCAAGAATGAAAGATCGTTTCCTGAATGAAATCACTCCTGCTCTTATGCAGAAGTTCAACTATACAACAGTAATGCAAGTGCCTAAGATCGAGAAAGTCGTTATCAACATGGGTGTTGGTGAGGCTGTTTCCAACTCTAAAGTTCTCGATGTTGCTGTTGAAGACATGCGTTTGATCTCTGGTCAAAAGCCTGTAGTAACTCGCTCCAAGAAATCGATCGCTGGTTTCAAACTTCGCGAGAACATGCCGATCGGGGTTAAAGTAACACTGCGCGGTGAGCGTATGTACTACTTCCTTGATAAACTGTTCAATGTCACACTTCCACGCGTACGCGATTTCCGCGGCGTATCAAACAAAGCGTTTGATGGCCGTGGTAACTACACTCTGGGTTTGAAAGAGCAATTGATCTTCCCTGAGATCGAGTACGATAAAGTTGACAAAGTACGCGGTATGGACGTCGTCATCGTCACGACGGCAAAATCGGACGAAGAAGCTCGTGAACTGCTGACCCAAATGGGCATGCCGTTTACGAAGTAATCCACAGGAGGTGTAATACCAAGTGGCAAAAACTTCGATGAAGGTTAAGCAGCAACGTGCTCCTAAATTCAAAGTGCAGGCTTATACACGCTGCGAACGTTGCGGCCGTCCGCATTCCGTTTTGCAAAAGTTTAAAATTTGCCGGATTTGTTTCCGTGAATTAGCATACAAAGGCCAGATTCCTGGCGTTAAAAAAGCAAGCTGGTAATCAGCCTAGTTCGGGAAGGAGGTTTACACAATGGTTATGTCTGATCCGATCGCAGATATGCTTACACGCATTCGCAACGCAAACGTTGTGCGTCATGAGACCGTAGAAATGCCTGCTTCGAAAGTAAAGAAGCAAATCGCTGAAATTTTGAAACGCGAGGGCTTTATCCGCGATGCCGAGTATATTGAAGATAACAAACAAGGGATGATCCGTATTTTCCTTAAATACGGCCCGAACCAAGAGCGTGTAATTACGGGGCTGAAACGTATCAGCAAACCGGGTCTACGCGTTTACACGAAAAGCACTGAAGTGCCTCGCGTATTGGGCGGCCTGGGAATGGCGATCATTTCCACGTCCCAAGGAATTATGACTGATAAAGAAGCTCGTCAGGTTAAATCCGGCGGCGAAGTCGTCTGCTACGTTTGGTAATTAACTGTCACAACGATTGGAGGTGTAACAATGTCTCGTATTGGCCGTAAACCGATCCAAGTTCCAGGTGGCGTAAACATCGACTTGGACAACAGCACTATCACTGTTAAAGGACCTAAAGGTACACTGAGCCGCGCAATCCACAAAGATATGAATGTGGTTGTAGCTGACAGCGTAATTACCGTTGAGCGTCCTTCCGACAATAAATTGCATCGTTCCCTACACGGTACAACTCGCAGCATCATCGCTAACATGGTTAGTGGTGTAACTGAAGGCTTCGTAAGAAACCTTGAGCTAGTAGGCGTTGGTTACCGTGCAAACAAAACTGGCGAGAAAATCGTACTTAACGTTGGTTACTCGCACCCAGTAGAAATCACTCCTGAGAACGGCATCGAGTTCGAAGTTCCTTCGAACACGAAAATCATCGTAAAAGGCATCGACAAAGAACTCGTTGGTGCAACTGCTGCGAAGATCCGTTCCGTACGTGAGCCAGAGCCGTATAAAGGTAAAGGTATCAAGTATGAAGGCGAGCGTATCCTTCGTAAAGAAGGTAAAGCTGGTAAGAAGAAGTAAGCAGCCGCGAATGCCGGCGCTTAATCGGATAGCTTCATAAGGACTCAAGGAAAGGAGTGTACAACGAATGATTACAAAAGGCGATAAAAACAAAGCACGTCTCAAACGTCACCTGCGTGTGCGTAAGAAAATCAACGGAACTACGCAGCGTCCGCGTCTCTCTGTATTCCGTTCCTCCAAACACATCTATGCACAACTGATTGATGATGTTCTAGGCGTAACGGTCGCTTCAGCGTCCACGCTTGATAAAGAAATCGCAGAACAATTCACAAATGGTGGTAACATCGAGGCTGCTCGCAAAATCGGTGAAGTTATCGCTTCTCGCGCTAAAGCGAAAGGCGTTGACCAAGTGGTTTTCGACCGCGGCGGTTACTTGTACCATGGAAGAATTCAAGCACTGGCTGATGCAGCTCGCGAAGCAGGACTTGAGTTTTAATCGATAATACTTATGAAGGAGGTAAGTCGACTTGCGTATCGATCCAAATACGTTGGAACTAACTGAAAAAGTAGTTCAAATCAACCGTGTAGCGAAAGTAGTAAAAGGCGGACGCCGTTTCAGCTTCAGCGCACTGGTAGTTGTAGGTGACGGTAAAGGATATGTTGGCGCAGGGATCGGGAAAGCTGGCGAGGTACCGGATGCAATCCGCAAAGGTATCGAAGATGCTAAGAAAAACCTGATCCATGTACCACTTGTGAAAACAACAATCCCACATCAAGTGCTCGGACACTTCGGCGCTGGCCGCGTATTGCTTAAACCAGCATCTGAAGGTACTGGAGTAATTGCAGGCGGTCCGGTTCGTGCCGTTCTTGAGCTTGCAGGTGTAGGCGACATTCTAACCAAATCGCTTGGTTCTTCAAACTCCATGAATATGGTTAACGCGACACTAGAAGGACTTTCCCGTCTGAAACGTGCCGAGGACGTTGCTAAACTTCGTGGTAAAACCGTGAAAGAGCTTTTGGGCTAAGGAGGAGAATACGATGGCAAAATTGCAAATCACCCTCGTTCGCAGCCTGATCGGTCGTAACGAGAAGCAGCGTGCGACTGTTGCTACGCTTGGTCTTCGCAAGATTCGTCAATCGGTTGTCCACAGTGACAGCCCGGCTATCCGTGGCATGATTACTCATGTCAGCCACTTGATCAAAGTGGAAGAAGTACAAGCATAAATCGTCATTAATGGCGTAAATGATATACCGCTTCAACAGTATGCTTTCAAAGACGAGTTTTGCTGATGAAGCAAACTCGTACAGAAAGCAGCGTAAAACATTAAGGAGGTGCAACGTACGATGAAATTGCATGAACTTTCACCAGCACCGGGTTCTCGTAAAGAGGGCTTCCGTAAAGGCCGTGGTATCGGTAGCGGCAACGGTAAGACAGCCGGTCGTGGTCACAAAGGTCAAAATGCTCGTTCCGGTGGTGGCGTTCGCCCAGGGTTCGAGGGCGGACAAAACCCATTGTACCGTCGCTTGCCTAAACGCGGCTTCAACAACCCGTTCCGTAAAGAGTATGCGATTGTGAACATCGATGAGTTGAACAGCTTTGCAGCTGGCACAGAGGTAACACCTGAGCTTCTGCTTGAGCAAGGTATCGTTAAAAACCCACAGAGCGGAATCAAGATCTTGGGTAACGGCGAAATCACTGTTCAGCTTACGGTAAAAGCAAGCAAGTTCTCTCAATCTGCGGTAGAGAAAATCCAGGCTGCCGGCGGTAAAACCGAGGTGATCTAATTGTTCAAGACCGTGTCCAACATTTGGAAAGTGGAAGACCTTCGCAAGCGGATCCTGTTCACGCTGTTCATCCTGTTGGTTTACCGGATCGGTTCCTTTATCCCGGTTCCTGGTGTCAATAAAGATGTATTTACACAAACTGATCAGGCCGGTTCTGAATTGTTTGGTTTGCTTAATACGTTTTCCGGTGGGGCACTGTTCCAGTTCTCGATCTTCGCGATCGGGATCATGCCTTACATTACCTCTTCGATCATCGTACAGCTTCTGTCGATGGACGTTATCCCTAAATTCGCCGAATGGGCGAAGGAAGGCGAGAACGGTAAACGTAAACTTGCTCAAATTACTCGTTACGGTACGATTGTTCTTGGTTTAGTCCAAGGTTTTGGTACTGCAATTGGTTTTAACCGGCAATATCAGTACGATATGATTCCTGGTGCAACGGTTACGGATTATATTATGATTGCGATAATTCTGACGGCGGGAACAGCCTTCCTCATGTGGCTCGGTGAGCAGATTACAGAGAGAGGCATCGGCAACGGGATCTCGGTCCTGATCTTTGCCGGTATCGTAGCAGCAATTCCTACACACATTCGCTCGATTTACACAGCGGAGTTTGTTGATGCAAGCAACATCTTCCTGAGCATCATTAAGGTAGTTGTGATTGTAATTGCGATCATCGCAATTATAGTCGGCGTTATCTTTGTACAACAAGGTATTCGTAAGATTCCGGTACAATACGCTAAGCGCGTTGTTGGACGGAAAATGTACGGTGGGCAATCTACCCACATTCCGCTGAAAGTTAACGGTGCAGGTGTTATCCCGGTTATCTTTGCGGTATCGCTTCTGATGTTCCCGGTTACGATCGCGAACTTCTGGTCGACGCATGCTTGGGCAACATGGGTTCAAACTCATATGTACTACGACAAGCCGCTTGGCATGGTGTTGTACGTAATACTGATTATCGCTTTCACGTTCTTCTACACGTTTGTGCAAATCAATCCGGTGCAGATGGCAGATCAAATGAAGAAAAATGGTGGTTATATCCCGGGCATTCGTCCTGGTAAACCGACATCTTCCTACATTACGCGCGTCATGTCGCGGATCACACTCAGCGGAGCGATCTTCCTATCGCTCATCTCGATCTTGCCGGTACTCTTCGGCACGCTCGCTGATTTGCCTCGTGATGTGAAGCTCGGCGGAACCTCGCTGCTAATCGTAATCGGTGTTGCACTGGATACGATGAAGCAAATCGAGACGCAATTGATCAAGCGCCACTACAAAGGGTTTATCAATAAATAACAATAGGTTCGCAAGCGGGCTTCCGCGCATCTAATTGTGTGGCGGGACCCGGCCGAGCCTATTATGTTTAAAGCGAGGAACACGCTAATGAACATCTTATTCATGGGCCCTCCGGGCGCCGGCAAAGGCACACAGGCGGAACGTATCGTGGACACTTTCAGTGTCCCGCACATTTCCACTGGCGATGCTTTCCGTTTAGCAATGAAGCAAGGCACACCTCTTGGTCTGAAGGCGAAAGAATTCGTGGATCAAGGACTTCTTGTCCCGGATGAAATCACAAACGGCATCGTTCGTGAACGTCTCCAACTTGAGGATTGTAATGGCGGCTTCCTGCTGGATGGATTTCCTCGCACGCTGCAACAAGCTGAGGCGCTGGACGGGATGTTGGCTGAAATGGGACGCAGTATCGATCATGTTGTTAACTTGAAGGTTGACCGCGGTCTACTGCTTGCGCGTCTGACCGGTCGTCGCATTTGTAAAGCATGCGGCTCCACTTACCATGTTATGTTCAACCCGCCGAAGCAAGAAGGCGTTTGTGATAAATGCGGCGGCGAGCTGTATCAGCGGTCAGACGATACGGAAGCAAAAGTAGGCACGCGTCTCGACGAATACATCTCCAAAACAGCTCCATTACTTGAGTACTACACAAGTAAAGCCGTTTTGTGCGAAGTAGACGGCGAGAAAGAAATCGACGAAGTTACAGCTGACATCGTTAGCTGCCTGCGGGGAACGGCAGAATGATTATTTGCAAATCCGAATCGGAATTGCAAATAATGAGAATAGCTGGCCGAATTGTATCGGAGACGCATCGCTTGCTCAAACAAGCTATTCATCCCGGCATTACGACCAAAGAACTGGACGATATTGCTGAGAAATACATTCGCAGTCAGGACGCAATACCTTCTTTTAAAGGGTACAATCAATTTCCTGCCAGTATCTGCGCTTCTGTAAACAATGAGCTGGTACACGGTATTCCAGGATCACGCAAGCTGAACGATGGCGACATCATCAGTATTGATATTGGCGCACAGTATAAAGGCTACCATGGCGATTCCGCTTGGACCTACGGTGTAGGCAATATTAGTGAAGAGTCCCAGCGACTGCTCGACATTACAGAACAATCGCTCTATGCAGGACTCGCGCTCGTGAAACCGGATGTTCGTTTGTTTACCATCTCGCATGCGATTCAACAAGTGATTGAAGCTGCTGGTTTTTCTGTTGTTCGAGACTTTGTGGGGCATGGCATTGGTGCAGATCTGCACGAAGAACCGCAAATCCCGAATTTCGGATTACCCGATCGCGGACCTCGTCTAAAACCAGGAATGGTGCTGGCGATAGAACCGATGGTCAACATCGGTGAGCGATATGTGCGTACACTGGAGGATAATTGGACAGTCGTTACACAGGATAACAGCCGTTGCGCTCACTTTGAGCACACGGTTGCCGTCACAGAGGACGGCTGCGAAATCTTAACCCTATCCAGGGAGCAGGCAGGTTGAGTGCATTGGAACATATGCCGGAGATCGGCCGTATAGTTAAGGTCCTTAAAGGAAAAGACGGAGGCTCATACGCCGTCATCATTCAGGTTCTGGATGAACGTTTCGTCCTTGTAGCTGACGGAGACAAGCGGCGCTTCGATCAATCGAAGAAGAAGAACGTACTGCATCTTCTGATGCAACCGGTCGTCAGTCATGAAGTGGCTGACAGCATGCGGGAAACCGGCCGTGTTACTAACGCAAAGCTGCGTTACGCAATTCAGAAGGCTGTGCAAGGGAAAGGAGAATGACTATGGCCAAAGAAGACGTTATTGAAGTCGAAGGTACGGTCATCGAACCACTACCTAACGCCATGTTCAAGGTTGAACTTGAGAATGGACACCAAATTCTCGCCCATGTATCGGGCAAACTGAGAATGCATTTTATCCGCATTCTGACAGGAGATAAAGTAGTCATTCAATTGTCGCCTTATGATTTATCTAGAGGACGCATTACCTATCGGAAGTAGGCCTTAAAGGCCTGCCGACGAAAGAATTCGGGAGGTAATCACAATGAAGGTTAGACCATCGGTCAAGCCGATTTGCGAGAAATGTAAAGTCATTCGCCGCAAAGGCAATGTTATGGTGATTTGTGAAAATCCGAAACACAAACAAAAACAAGGATAAGGAGGGATAACGATACATGGCACGTATTGCTGGTGTAGACTTACCGCGTGATAAACGCGTTGTCATCGCTCTGACATACATCTTCGGTATTGGCAGAACGACTGCTAATAAAATTCTTAGCACAACCGGTATTAGCGAAAATACTCGCGTTCGTGATCTGACAGAAGATGAAGTCAGCCAACTTCGCGAAACAATCGACAAAACGGTTAAAGTAGAAGGCGACCTTCGCCGTGAAATTTCGCTTAACATCAAACGTCTGATCGAGATCGGCTGCTACCGCGGTGTTCGTCACCGTCGTGGTCTTCCGGTTCGTGGTCAACGGACGAAAACAAATGCTCGTACGCGTAAAGGTCCTCGCCGGACTGTAGCGAACAAGAAGAAATAAGAAGGAGGGATAACCGAAATGGCTAAACCAAAAAAAGTGGTTCGTACGAAACGTCGTGACCGTAAAAATATTGATACTGGCGTAGCGCATATCCGCTCGACATTCAATAATACGATCGTTACGATTACTGATCCGCACGGAAACGCGATTTCTTGGGCAAGCTCGGGTAACCTCGGCTTTAAAGGTTCCCGTAAGAGCACGCCGTTCGCAGCTCAAATGGCTGCTGAATCTGCAGCAAAAGCGGCAATGGAACACGGTATGAAAACTGTCGAAGTAATGGTTAAAGGTCCTGGCGCAGGCCGTGAAGCAGCAATTCGTTCGCTTCAAGCTGCAGGTCTGGAAGTTAACCTTATTAAAGACGTTACTCCAGTTCCGCACAACGGATGCCGCCCGCCAAAACGTCGTCGCGTATAGTCAATTTTTGTGGTATCAAATGACTACAACTTGTGAATAATGGTTGTGAAGGTTTGCCATACTACATGATTTGACTACTTATGCGATAATGGTAACGGAGCGACGTTTTGAGGGAGGGTACTATTGTGATTGAGATCGAAAAGCCGAAAATCGAAACCGTAGAACTAAACGAGGATGGCACGTACGGAAGGTTCGTTGTTGAACCGCTTGAACGTGGATACGGAGCAACGCTCGGGAATTCGCTTCGCCGGATCCTGTTGTCATCGCTGCCTGGTGCAGCGGTAACCTCTGTTCAAATCGATGGTGTACTTCACGAGTTCTCTACGGTTCCAGGTGTGATGGAGGACGTTACCGAAATCATCCTGAATCTCAAAGGCCTCTCGCTGAAAATCCATTCCGACGAAGAGAAGGTATTGGAGATTGACGCGGAAGGCGATGGCAACGTTACGGCTGGCGATATTCGCGCAGACAGCGATGTCGAGATTTTAAGCCCTGATCTTCATATCGCGACGCTGGCCTCCGGTGCACGGCTCCACATGCGGGTATTTGCTAATCGCGGACGCGGTTATGTGCAAGCAGATCGGAATAAACGGGAAGACCAACCAATCGGCGTCATTCCTGTTGATTCGATCTACACACCGATTACTCGTGTAAACTACTCGGTTGAGAACACTCGTGTTGGTCAAGTGACTAACTACGATAAGCTCACACTTGAAGTTTGGACCGACGGAAGCATTCGTCCGGAAGAGGCTGTAAGCCTCGGCGCCAAAATTTTGACTGAGCATCTGGATTTGTTCGTTGGTCTGACTGACGAAGCGAAAGATGCTGAGATCATGGTTGAAAAAGAAGAAGACAAGAAAGAGAAAGTACTTGAGATGACGATCGAAGAGCTCGATCTCTCGGTACGTTCTTATAACTGTCTGAAACGTGCAGGTATCAACACCGTCCAAGAGCTGATCACGAAAACGGAAGAAGACATGATGAAAGTCCGTAACCTCGGACGCAAGTCTTTGGAAGAAGTTCAAGAAAAGCTCGAAGAACTGGGTCTTGGCCTCCGCATGGAAGAATAAAAAGCAGCGTAGACTAAAGGTCGATAGACTGTTTTAAGGAGGGGAAAATCGATGGCATATTCAAAATTGAGCCGTGACGCAAGTTCGCGGAAAGCATTGTTCCGTGACCTCGTTACAGACTTGTTCTTGTATGAGCGCATTCAAACGACTGAGGCGAAAGCAAAAGAGCTTCGTCCAATCGCTGAGAAGCTAATCACACTTGCAAAACGTGGTGATCTGCACGCTCGTCGTCAAGTTGCAGCTTTCGTTCGCCGTGAGTCTTTGGTTGCTGGTGAACAGGATGCAATTCAAAAATTGTTCTCCGAACTGGCTACCCGTTACTCGGAACGTCCGGGCGGATATACGCGTATTTTGAAACTAGGACCACGTCGCGGAGACGCGGCACCTATGGTTTACTTGGAACTGGTGGATCGCGCGTAGCAAGAAGAAACGGCTGGCGACATAACTGGCGCCCGCGAAAGTTTCTTTCGGAAAGGGTGGACCTTGCGGCCACCTTTTTTTGTTGCCCTTGATACCGTGCATAAGGGGGACCATATGGGATGAAGAACATACGGATGGTTGTCAGCTATGTAGGTACGCATTACCATGGCTTTCAAACGCAGCCCATCGGAAATACGGTGCAAGACGTGCTTGTGCAAGCGATTCATGTGTTGACCGGAGAGAAAGTGCATATCGTGGCATCCGGACGAACGGATGCAGGTGTGCATGCGAGGGGGCAGGTGTTTAATTTCGTCACCGCCTCGCCAATTCCGATCGGACGCTGGGCGCTCGCCTTGAACTCTCGATTGCCGGATGACATCGCCATCTTAAAGGCCGATGAAGTGCCGCTTGATTTTCATTCAAGCTACAGCGCGAAACGAAAAACGTATCGCTACTCCATCGACACCAATAAGTTTGCAGATGTATTCGAAAGGGATTACCGGTTTCATTATCCCATGCCTCTTCGCTTGTCCGAGATGAGGGAAGCATTGTCTAAAGTGGTAGGCAAGCATGATTTCACTTCCTTTGCTTCGCAGCGTTCTACGAAGCGCTCACATGTGCGAACGATTCTTGAAGCAAGAATCGAGCAAGGTGAGGGGAAACTGGATCTATTTGTGACTGGTGATGGCTTTCTCTATAACATGGTGAGAATTATTGTGGGCACCTTATTATGGGTAGGGGAAGGGAAGCTGTCCGTATCGGATTTTGAGCGCATTCTTGAAGCGAAGGACCGCACTGCGGCCGGACCTACAGCGATGGCTCACGGTCTGATGCTCTGGGAAGTTTCCTACGACGATTGACGAGTATTACCAGTGCTCTGAGGGCATAATGCCTAAACAAATAGCTTGCACTTGTTAATCCTATGTTGTAGAATATAACTTGTGCTTTCTTAGTGGCTCTCCCACAGCCCCGACTGAGATCGCCAACAAACAATAGCATTTTTGAATGGAATCGAGCCGGTTACAGATGATGGCTTTGAGAAGACCCTTGGTCGATCCACCATTCATCTCTAACGGAACCGTAACATTATAAATTAGAACCAATGTTTGAATGAACAAGGAGGAACATCCATGCGCATTACCTATATGGCAAAGTCCAGCGAAGTTGATCGCAAATGGTTTGTCATTGACGCAGAAGGCAAAACGCTTGGTCGCTTAGCGAGCGAAGCTGCTAGCCTGATCCGCGGCAAGCACAAACCAACATTTACTCCACACGTTGATACTGGTGATTTCGTAGTTATCATCAACGCGGAGAAAATTCACCTTACTGGTAAAAAACTTCAAAACAAAATGTACTACCGTCACTCCATGTACCAAGGCGGACTTAAAGTAACTCCGGCTCAGGACATGATCAAGAACAAACCAGAGCAAGTATTGGAACAAGCTATCCACGGCATGCTTCCAAAGAACCGTCTTGGCGATAAAATGAAGATGAAGCTCAAAGTTTATGCCGGACCAGAACATCCACATCAAGCACAAAATCCAGAAGTTTACGAACTTCGCGGGTAAATAGAGGGAGGACAGTTTCATGGCACAAGTTCAATACTATGGAACCGGTCGTCGTAAACACTCTGTAGCACGTGTACGTCTCGTGCCGGGTGAAGGACGAATCATTATTAACAAACGTGACTTGAATGATTACTTCGGTCTGGAAACACTGAAGCTGATCGTTAAACAACCGCTTGCTCTTACTGAGACTGCAAGCAAATACGATATCTTGGTTATCGCACACGGCGGCGGTATCTCCGGTCAAGCCGGCGCTATCCGTCACGGTATCTCCCGCGCTCTGCTTAAGGCAGATCCGGAATTCCGTCCAGCTTTGAAACGTGCAGGATTCTTGACTCGTGACCCACGTATGAAAGAGCGTAAAAAATACGGTCTTAAAGCAGCACGTCGCGCGCCACAATTCTCCAAACGTTAATATCGACTTACAAAAATGCCTTCTCTGCTTGCAGAGGAGGCATTTTTTTCATATTCCGGATATCATTTAAAAATATTGAACAAATGAAGCAATCGACGTATAATTTAATGTAGATTAGTTTACTAGGAATTTGAATATGGAGGTCAACACCATGAACTTGTTTGAAAAGGAAGCACTGATCAAGCAAAAAGCGGATGAATTGGAAACAGCAACGCCGCAGGAGATTATTAAATTCGCGGTCGAAACTTTCCCGAACATTACCTTTGCCTGCAGTTTCGGTGCGGAAGATGTCGTACTTGTCGATATGCTGCAAAAAATCAGCCCGAAAACAGATATTTTTTATCTGGACACGGACTTCCACTTTAAAGAAACTTACGAAACACGCGACAAAATGGCAGATATCTACAACCTTAATTTTGTCGAAGTAAAACCTTTGATCACGCCGGAAGAGCAAGCTGCTCAATATGGTGAAGAGCTTTGGAAGACCAGTGCCAACCAGTGCTGTGACATCCGTAAGGTACAACCATTGACGCAAATCCTTTCCAAATACGAAGCATGGATTACGGGTATCCGCCGTGACCAAGCACCTACGCGTGCAAATGCGAAGAAGATTGAATATGATACGAAGTTCGGACTCGTGAAATTCAATCCGATCGCGAATTGGACATCCGAAGATGTATGGGATTATATCCGTTCGAACAATGTGTACTACAATCCGCTTCATGACAATCACTATCCGAGCATCGGATGTGAGCACTGTACTCGTCAGGTTATGCCTGGTGAAGATCCACGTGCAGGCCGTTGGTCGGGTCAAGAAAAAACAGAATGCGGATTGCATAAATAAGAGGAGGCTTTCAGAGCATGAGCAGCATTAAGCCACATGGCGGCGTACTCATCAACCGAGTCGCAAGCGGAGCTGAGCGCGATGCGCTGCTGGCAGAAGCGGCAGCATTACCGGTCATCGTTGTTAACACTTGGGCAATTTCGGACTTGGATCTAATCGGAGTCGGCGCTTTCTCGCCGCTTACCGGTTTCTTGAATGAAGCAGACTATCGCTCGGTCGTTGAACGTATGCGCCTTGCAGACGGCACGGTATGGAGCATTCCGATTACACTGGCAGTAGAAGAGGCCAAAGCTTCTGAATTGTCCACAGGGCAGCGTGCAGCGCTTGTAGGCGAAGATGGTACCGTTTACGGCGTTATCGATATCGAAAGCATCTACAGCGTCGATCTGAAGCATGAAGTTGTAAACGTGTATAAGACGGATGACATCGAGCATCCGGGAGTGGCGAAAACCTACAGCCGCCCTAATACGTATGTTGGCGGACCGATTACGGTTCTTAATCGTCCGGTACCTGAGAAGTTCAATGAGTTCTATTTTGATCCATCTGAGACAAGACGGATCTTCGCGGAGAAAGGCTGGCGTACCGTTGTCGGCTTCCAAACGCGTAACCCGGTTCACCGCGCGCATGAGTACATCCAGAAGTGCGCAATGGAAATCGTAGATGCGCTATTCCTGAACCCGCTTGTAGGCGAAACCAAATCGGATGATGTGCCTGCAAACGTTCGAATGAAGAGCTACATCGCGCTGTTGGAAAATTACTACCCGGCAGATCGCACGTTCCTTGGCGTGTTCCCTGCGGCTATGCGTTATGCGGGTCCTCGCGAAGCGATCTTCCATGCGATGGTCCGCAAAAACTACGGCTGTACGCACTTCATCGTTGGTCGCGACCACGCCGGTGTAGGCGACTACTACGGCACGTATGAAGCTCAGGACTTGCTTCGTTCCTTTACAGCTGATGAGCTTGGCATTATTCCGCTTTATTTCGAACACAGCTTCTTCTGCACGAAATGCGGCAATATGGCGTCGAGCAAAACTTGCCCGCATGACAAAGAGAGTCATTTGACGTTGTCGGGTACGAAAGTTCGCGCATTGCTGCGTGATGGCGTTTGCCCGCCGCCGGAATTCTCCCGTCCGGAAGTTGCTAAAATTCTTATCGAAGGCATGGCTGAGCAGCCTGTTAAATAATAAGCTACCGCACAAAACGCTTTTGACCGTCTACAACAGGCGGCAAAGGCGTTTTTGCTTCGCTTCCGTGCAAATGAATTTTCCTGCAACATCTCGCAAAAATGCATTTATGCATGGGGTTGTTCGCATAACAAGCCATCTCGTCCCATAGGATGATAAAGAGTACAGGACAGACTCCTGTGCACGATCATCGGATGGAGATTGGGGTGGCTTTTTGTATGCGCGGAGTTCGGAAACGTTTCGTCATCTGGATCACGTATCGCGGTGCTGTACGCATTTCTCTAGGCGTGGTGGCGGTTATCCTGACTGTCATTCTGCTCACGCAGGAGGTGCCTGCCACGCGCACCTGGACGTATTGGACCCTCCCTTTATCCGGCAAGGTGATCGCTATCGATGCCGGTCACGGCGGTGTAGATGGCGGAGCGGTCAGCAAGCAGGGCATGGTGGAGAAGGATTTAAATTTAGCCATCGCTCTGCAGCTGAGAGATTATTTACAACAAGCCGGCGCGATCGTAGTTATGACTCGAGAAGGGGATTACGATCTGGCAGAGGAAGGTACGTCGAAGATAAGCAAGCGTAAGACACAGGACTTAGTTAATCGCGCTAAGTTTGTCAAAGATAAGAATGCCACTATGCTGCTCAGCATTCATATGAACAGCATCCCGTCCCCTCGTTGGTCGGGGGCACAGACTTTCTTTTATCCGAATTTACCGGAGAATGCGGTCCTTGCTTCGTTGATTCAAGATGAAATTCGGCGCAATCTGGCGAATACCGAGCGGGTGGCTGCGACTGTGAACTCGGTGTATTTGCTCAAAGCGATGGATGAAGTTCCGAGCGCCTTAGTGGAGGTTGGGTTCTTGTCTAACCCCGGTGAAGCAGCACGACTTGCAGACGCGGAGTACCAGAAGAAGGTTGCGGCTTCGATCTATCAGGGGGTTCTTCGTTTTACCGCCGGTGAGAAATGGGGATCAGCTTCGGGCACGGAAACGAGCGATCCCAAATAACCGCGGCTTGGAACAGGGTCTTGGTCTTGTTATAATGGAGCAAGTACATACACACCCATTTATATAAGCACTTATTCAAAGACAAGAGGAGACGGTAGAACATGTTGACCCGCATAGAAGCTTTAGCGGCCGCCGAGTCTGCGGCGACCCCATATATGGCGGAAGGGGCGATTTCCTTCCGCGATGTGATGGTTAAGGAGGACCGTCACGTATCCATGACGGTCCTTGGGGCGAGCGCGAGCGCCGAACGCGCGCTCGAGGCTGCGCTGCGAGCAGCGCTTGCCGCCGCCGGTGCCGAAACCGCGCACTTCCGGTTTCGCGCCGGCGAAGGCGCGCCTGCGGCGCAGCAGCCCGCGGCAGCGCAGCCGCAGGCAGCAGCCGCCGCCGGCCCCGTACGTGGGCACGGGGCCGGGCTGGAGGCACATCCGCTGCTCAGCAGCAGCAGCGGGGTGCAGTTCATCGCCGTCGCCAGCGGCAAGGGCGGCGTCGGCAAATCCACGGTGACCGTCAATCTCGCGGTCGCCTTAGCCCGCAAGGGCAAACGCGTCGGCATTATCGACGCGGATATTTACGGCTTTAGCGTGCCCGATATGATGGGCATCGAAGATCGCCCGCAGATCGTGAATGAGCGCGTCATTCCGATCGAGAAATTCGGCGTACGCGTCATGTCGATGGGCTTCTTCGTGGAAGACAATGCGCCAATCGTATGGCGTGGACCGATGCTGGGCAAGATGCTCCGCAATTTCTTCGCGGAGATCGAGTGGGGCGAGCTGGACTACCTGCTGCTTGATTTGCCGCCGGGAACAGGGGACGTTGCCCTGGATGTGCATCAGTTGATCCCGCAAAGCAAAGAAATCATCGTCACGACGCCGCATGCGACGGCTGCGTTCGTTGCTGCTCGCGCAGGAGCGATGGCGATTAAGACCGAACATGAAATCATCGGCATCATCGAGAACATGTCTTACTTCGTAAGCAAGAGCGGTGAGCATGAATATGTATTCGGACGCGGAGGCGGCGCAAGGCTGGCCGAATCGCTCAATGCCGAGCTATTGGCTCAAATCCCGCTTGGCGCGCCCGACAACCATCCGTCCGAGCCGGATTTCTCCCCTTCGGTATACAAAGCGGACACAGACAATGGCCGAATTTACCTAGACATCGCGGATCGCGTTATCGAGAAATGCGAAGCATAATCATTTTTCACTAATGATTTTCACTAATCACTCATGCTTCACTCACGTTCCCTCAACGTCTATTCACCTTAAAAAAGCCGGTATTCCCCACAATCGTGGGAGAATACCGGCTTTTTATCAGTACATCAACCGCCTTGATCACTCATACCGCTGTCACCTTCGCCACCGCTTTCGCCTTCACCGCCGCCTTCTCCTTCACCTTCACCGCCACCTTCGCCGCCGCCTTTATCGCCGCCTTCTTTTTCCTTCGTGACCTTCTCGTCCGGCTTAGGCTTAAGTTCTTCCTGAACGGCCTTCTTGAGCAGATCCAGAATTTCAAGACGGAACAGAGGATTTTGCATGGATTCCTGCATGAGCGACATCGTTTGTTTCCGGTATTGCGTGCTTTGCAGCACTTCAAGGATCATTTTGTCCATTTCCGGACTCTTCATCACTTGAATGAGATCCTTTTGGTACGTCGGATCCTTCAGCAGATCCTTATGAATCTGTTTGTTTTGCTTATTTACGGCTTTGGCAAATTCTCCCGCAAAACGAGGATCGGTCATCAACTTCTCAATAACCTTGCTGTACTCCGGCGCCACCAAGGTTTCCTTGACGGCTAGTCGAACCTGCTCTTGATCCTGCACGGATAGCGACCGGAGGCTGGAGCCGTTGTTACCGCTTGTGGCGGAAGCCGATTCCTGCAACGCCTTCTGGGCGTCCTCGGTTTTGAGTATGTCAATTACCATAGACTTCATGTCTTTATAGCTGATCGGCTCGCTTGATGCGCTGGATTGTTGCGTTCCACAGCTTGACAGGCTGAATGTCAGGACAATGAGGGCACCAAGCCATGTAATTCGTTTAACCATGCTGTCAGTGTCTCCCTTCTGAAAAAGCAACTGTTGCTGTGTGTAGTATGCGACAATGTTCATCGTATTATCATGGAAGCGGCATGGCTTTTTGTATGGGACATGGTAAAATGAAGGGTAGTTTCGGCATATTCGGAAACCCTGGCGATATTCGCCTGAAACCTAACGGATTCAACAATCTCAACAAACCTGTAGGAGTGGAAAATAGTGAACTTGCGCAAATTGTTTTTCTTATTTTGGAGTACGATGGCCGTTGGCGGTGTTGTAACCATCGTTGTCGGTAGCATCATGCAATGGACAGATGCTTCATTTGGCTTCATGGGACTGGAGGCAGCAGGCTTTAATGCCGCCATGATGGCGCTGGTCGGTCTGCTCTTCGGCGCATTCAGTCAAATGGGCTTCTTTGCTTACATGACCTTGAATTACATCGCACTTAGCGTCATCCGCAGAAACTACATGTGGAACGCACTGCAAGCCTATACGACGTTGTTTGCACTTGGCGGGATCGGTTACTTGCTTTACCAGGATCGCGTGAAGCTGGACAACAATTGGATATTCTGGGTGCTTCCGCTTGGACTGGGACTTGCATCTTGGGCAGTGGCGTACTACAAAGCTAAGCTAACAAACAATAATG
This sequence comes from Paenibacillus sp. BC26, assembly GCF_900116125.1. Taxonomy (NCBI): domain Bacteria; kingdom Bacillati; phylum Bacillota; class Bacilli; order Caryophanales; family Paenibacillaceae; genus Paenibacillus; species Paenibacillus sp. BC26. Next base: position 59,830 of record NZ_FPAD01000009.1, read on the forward strand.
CATTCATTCCGACGTTGTTCCTACAAGTTGTAGTTACACTGCTCGAAGCATGGCCAAGCATCAGAGGCGAGGAAAGCAATGTAACGGCAATGATATTTATGATCATCCCAATGTTCGCTTGTAATGCCTACCAAATCTTGTGGCTGCACAAGCTTGTGCGCAAACAACAAACAACCGACTCCGCATCAGATGCGAAGCCGGCTGTATAAGCTGCTGCGTTTATTGTTCGGCCGAAGCATCAAGCTGCTCGAACATCGCGGTTTTATCCTGCACCGTTTTACCTTGCAGCTCCGTTTGGGCGATTAATTCCGATACCGTTACAAATTCATAGCCCTTGGAGCGCAGCTGATCGATAATGGCCGGCAGCGCTTCGTGGGTTTGCTTCACGGAATCGCTGGCGTGCATCAGGATGATATCCCCGGGATGCGCTTTACTGACGACGCGATTGATGATTTTATCCGTGCCGATATTCATCCAGTCGAGGGAGTCGGTGTCCCACTGAATGACTTTGTAGTTCATTTGCTCGGCAATGCGAAGTACACGTTTGTCAAAATCCCCATTAGGCATACGGATCAAGCTAGGCGTTTTACCGGTAACTTGAGTCAAAATCGTTTGAGCCGTTTCGATCTGGCTGCGAATTTCCTCATCGCTGAACGTGCTGTAGTTGTCATGCTTGTGACCGTGACTGCCGATTTCATAACCGCCATCGACGATCTTCTTTACGATATCGGGGTGGGTTTGACTCCAAGGCGAAGAGAGGAAGAAGGTGACGTTCTTCACACCTTTCTCCTTCAATACTTCCAGAATCGGTTCTGTTCGTTTCTCCCCCCAGCTGATGTCAAACGTCAGAGCGATAACCTTCTTATCTGTTGGAACGCTGTAGATGGCCGCAGGCTGGTTGGGAGCGAACACGGTAATATTGTCCTTCTCCGCGTAAATAACGCCCGCAGCAAACAGAATACCTACGGTGACTAGAAAATAACGCTTCAGTTTCCGTCCGTTCATCACATAAAACATATTCATTACAATTGCACTCCTCTCCAATAAGGGCTTGTTCTAGTACAATCTATGCTCGTACCAACAACTTATTCTTGTTATCCCAAAAACAGCCCAAAGAGGTGACCCCTGCTTATGTTTTCGCCTAAAGAAATTCTTCGCCATTTGCAGTCGATGCGGCACTATATCGCGTTCAGCACTATATTTCTGTTAGCCGGCATCGTTGTAGGTGCAACAAATCCCGCATTAGACTCCTTTATTAACAGTCAACTAAGCGGACTGAAAGGTGTCGCGGAAAATATTGATTCAAGCTCGCACCCGACCTTATTCTTAATGCTGTTTATTTTCTTCAATAATGCCATTAAAGCTATTCTTGTGATGTATGTAGGCTCACTCTTCGGACTCGTCCCCATTGCGTTCCTGGCTATTAACGGCATGCTGCTCGGTTACTTGGTTCACAAGACAGCGGAACAGGGGAATGAAGCCGTATTTACGATCGTGTTTAAAGGATTGCTGCCGCACGGCATCATCGAGATCGCGGCCATTATTATTGCTTGTGCTTATGGTTTACGGTTCGGCAGAATGATGCTTCAGGGGCTAGGTACCCTCTTTACGAAGCGCAAGGGCTGGGGGCAGGAACTTGAGCTATTCGTTATGCGGACACTGCCGGTGATGGTTTTAATTGTGGTTATGTTGGTTGTTGCGGCTGTAATTGAAAGTACGGTAACAGTTTGGTTGCTCAGTTAGTAATAAATTTCCAATTATTTGAGCATAACAATAAGGCGGCGTTTATCGTGACATGCGATAATCGCCGTTTTTCTACATTATGGGATTTGCGGGCTTATCAATCATTTCCATAATGTCTTTGGGGTGAGACATGCTGCGCCGCCTTATAGGCCGGCGGAAGCCGTTTCTTCTTGGGCTGATTATTTGAAGGGGGCCACCAACGGTTATGCTCGGAATTCTGTTCAACGACAAAGAATGTAAAGAACTCGACTACGTACTACGCAAAGAACTCGACGAAATGCTGCTCGATTTGAACGATTCCCGGCTAGACGGCGATATCAAAACCGCGATTGCCAAACGCTACAAAGTAATTTTCCGCATGTATGCCCGTATTGCATCCCCGAAAGAGCTGTCCCGTTACGCCGTAAATATGCGTTCATACCGCTGATATCAACGGTTTTTCAAGGGGTTATAAACATGTGGATAAAAAAATCGAAAAAACTCTTGCATTGTTTATAAAGCGTGTGATATATTAATCAAGTCGCCGCTGAGACACGGGCGAATGAACAACGGAATTTGTTCTTTGAAAACTGAACAATGAGCGACCAGTCAAATGGTTATAAATCGCGAAACGAACGTTTCGCAAAGCTAGTTTTTTGAATGAGCTACCAAGCGAATTCTTAAAAATGGCCAAGCCTTCGGGCTTACCACTTTTATGGAGAGTTTGATCCTGGCTCAGGACGAACGCTGGCGGCGTGCCTAATACATGCAAGTCGAGCGGAGTTATTCCTTC
>NZ_FPAD01000002.1:0-1137291 GCF_900116125.1 Paenibacillus sp. BC26
CTATCCCCGAAGGAATAACTCCGCTCGACTTGCATGTATTAGGCACGCCGCCAGCGTTCGTCCTGAGCCAGGATCAAACTCTCCATAAAAGTGGTAAGCCCGAGGGCTTGGCCATTTTTAAGAATTCGCTTGGTAGCTCATTCAAAAAACTAGCTTTGCGAAACGTTATGTTTCGCGATTTATAACCATTTGACTGGTCGCTCATTGTTCAGTTTTCAAAGAACAAATACTTGGTTTATTTCCTTCCGGCTCATGACCGGAATTAGATCTTACCATGAATCGAAACATGATTGCAAGCTTTATTTTTCAGCTTATTTTCGTTTCGATCACCGCATCCAAGTTGATGTCTCGGAGGCAGAAATAGAATATACCATGGATGCATCAGCTATCGCAACAGGTATTATTATACAAATAGATTATCCCATATTAACACCTTTATTCATTGCATTATATTTTCGCTATATAATGAAGAGAAATGATTTCGACCCCACGTCCGCAAAAAAAACATGAAAAATTTGGTTTGCGCTGTTCACAAGCCCAAAGGTTTGTGTTAAAATGAAAGCGCTAACAAATTCATCTTATTGAGGGGGATCATTACATGATGAAGGTAGTAGCAGACGATGCTCGCAACATTTACGAAAACTTTGAGGTAGAGAAGGACATTTATTACTTCAAAGTCGGTAGGCTTGGTCTGGCCAGCTTTCACGGTAGAAACTACAACATAAAGAAGAGAATTACTACCGAGCAGTTGAACAGTTACATCACATCAGGTCGTTTCATTAAAGTAAGCGCTAATTGCTATGTCAATGCAGAGAAGGTACTCTCCCTAACGGACGGTACGATCTCTTTTGACCGCAGCACTTCCGAAGCCAAACAAGTCCATGTGTCGAAGTGGCGCGCACAAAGCATCAAGAATGTGCTGACATCACGGAATCCAATGGCTATGTAACAGTTCAAAGACCATGATTGGAATGAGACCTTCATTCGAGTCATGGTCTTTTTGATTATTCTTCCACTATGCTCATATTTGGGGACAATCCTACACACAATAGGCTACATCTTACCGGAAAGGAGTGTGACCCATGGCAAAGCAGCAAGGACAAGGACGCAAGAATACAACAACGAAGTCCTCTGATAAGAAAAGCAACAGCAATGCAGAGGATTAACGATAAGCTTTACTAGTCTAACACTGTATCGCACATGAAAGCTCTTGCTCCTCCCTCTCAACAGCGGGTAAGCAAGAGCTTTTATTATATGCCGAAACACGGATGACCTCGCCTTCACCCACTGCTATAATGGAGGAAAAGTCGCTGCGAGGTGAATCGGCATGAGTATTACCTTACAGACACCCAGATTGCAACTTCGCCCCTTTGAACAAAGGGATGCGTCCACCGTACAAAAGCTAGCCGGGCAATACGAGGTCGCACGTACAACGCTATCGCTTCCACATCCCTATCCCGATGGAGCAGCCGATGCATGGATCGCATTTCGCAAAGATGCAGCCCAGCACGGACACGGTTTTACATTCGCTATAATAGAAGATAAACAACAGCAACTAATGGGATGCATCAGTTTAAACGTGACAGCCGCACATCAACGAGCTGAAATCGGTTACTGGTTAGGACAGGAATTCTGGGGACAAGGTTACGCAACAGAAGCCGCCAAACGCATTGTCCGCTTCGGCTTCGAAGTACTGAACCTGAATCGCATCATCGGCGCCGCCATGACACGTAATCCGGCATCATCCGCAGTATTAACCAAAGCCGGCCTGAAACACGAAGGGACTTTTAAACAGCATATCCGCAAATGGGATCAATTCGAGGATCTCGAATACTTCGGGATCACCAGAACAGAATACTTCCCCAAGTAAAAAGGATGGCGAGAAATCGCCATCCTTTCACTAGCTTATCGCAAAAGGCGATAACCCCAGCAGTTCCTTCCTCATTACCGCCCACACCGCAGCAAGTGTTTCTTGGATGTGCCAAGCCGTAGTTCCGGCTGCCATGACCGCAAGACCGTGCTTATAGGTAAGCGATACGCCACATTGAATCTCTCTCTGTCCACGGCTCGGCAACGATTCTAACGCAGCCCGAATTGCCTCGGCATGTTTCGCTTGGATTCGATCTGCGAAAGCATAGAATACACCGGTATGAGTCAACTTCCCCAGACAACCGGGAGCCGACAATTGCTGCGATTCCGGTATGATATTTTGCTGCTGAGCGTAGATCAGTTCATCCTCATAATAAACGCGCACCTTGTTCTTCAGATGGATATAGTCGAACAGCTCGCCGCGCAGCGTTCTGCCCGGGCAGAGTACTTCAGCTCCCATCCACACCGCACCTTCGCTCAAGCGCACCAGCGTCTCGGAATCCAGGGCAGCGTCTCGATAAAGCATTACCGGCTCCGGCATGGACTCCAATACCGATTCCTTCCCGAGCTCGAAGCTTTGCCTGATTGAAGAACCGCCAAGCAGCACGCTTGAGGGATGCACCTTCGTAAACGATTGATTCGTGACGTAAGCATGCGCACCCGGCTTTATTTGCCAATCGAATTCGTATCGATCGCCGGCCAACAACCCCGGAGACACATCCATCACGATAACACCGAGCGGGCCGTCAAGCGGAAAAGCTTTTGCGATCTTAATAGGTGCAGTATGATATTTCGAGGTCAAAACCGTTCCGCGTTCCCGCTTCTCAAATACCGCCCGAAGCTGCGATACACGCTGCCCTTCCTGATTAGGAGTGGTGGGTGCGATGTGCTGCGGCATGCTCATGTCCACTCTCATGCTTATGTTCGTGCTCGTGGTGATGCTCATGTCCATGAGCGTGGGCGAGCTCATGCTCCAGCCAAGCGACAATTCGATCCACGTTCACGCCGCCGAAGAGGTTCGAGAATACATAAGGCCGCTCTCCGCGCATGCGTTTCGTATCGGATTCCATCACTTCAAGACTGGCACCGACATGAGGGGCCAGATCGATTTTGTTAATAATCAACAAATCCGAACGCATGATGCCCGGGCCGCCTTTACGCGGAATTTTCTCGCCTTGCGCCACGTCAATAATGTAGATAAACCGATCCACCAGCTCCGGACTAAAGGCTGCCGCCAAATTATCGCCGCCGCTTTCGATAAAGATCAAATCAAGATCGTCAAACCGGCTCGTCAGCTCATCCACCGCTTCAAAGTTCATCGACGCATCCTCACGAATTGCGGTATGCGGGCATCCGCCTGTCTCCACCCCGATAATACGTTCTTCCGGCAGCACACCGGTCGCAGCCAAAATCCGCGCATCTTCTTTGGTATAAATGTCATTCGTGATGACCGCCACACTATATTTATCCTTCAGCGCACCTGCAAGACGCTCTACCAATGCCGTCTTACCCGAACCTACAGGACCGCCTATTCCGATTCGAACCGGTCTTGAACCTGCGCGATCGATTGCTGGCTGCTCCCACTCATGATGATGATGACCTTGTCCTTGACACATTGTACATTCCTCCTAGCGGGATATGAAGTTTCCATTACCGACTTTCTACTCTCAAGACATGAATAGGCGAGAATACAGATTCTCGTGGCGCATCATCGCAATTTCACTCATTGGCATGAAACTATAGGCGTCCTCCGGTGTCATCTCAGACACCGTCTTCCATGCATCCAACGTCTTCGGCGTCAGCCTCGCGATGATGGTTTGCCCTTCGGTTTGGCCAATAGACATGAGTCGAAGCGCACCGTTGATACAGTTGACGATGCTCGCATACATATATCCCTGCGCTGCTTGTTCAAGCGAAATCCCCAGACGATAGCAAGCAAATCCGAACACGAGCGGATGAGTGCCTATGCAGCTTTTCGACTTAATCCCTTCCTGCAGGGGAGCCCAATCGTAATTGGGGTATAAGGAGCCCAACAGTTGCAAAAGCCTTCGCCCCATCTTCTCGATCCCATTTCGCGTTTCTATCGCTGTGCGCTGAACGTGAACGAGCCTCTCTACGTCCCCTATGGAACGATAATTGAATGACGGCATGTCTCGATATACGGATTTGATGACCATCACATCTGCCGTTGACCAGCTCTGCATAAGCATCGATACTGTGTATTCCTCAAGCTGCTTACTTGTTTGCAGCACCTCTTCTTGAACCAGCGTCTCCAAGCCGAAGGAATGGGAGAATCCGCCGATCGGCAAAGCCGAGTCGAGCAACTGCTGAAGAGCGAGCCAAGGCAATACTACAGGCTCAGCACCTTCTTCTGAATTGTTGGCCAAGCTCCCCTCACCTCCATCCCAAACCGGAAGCAGACACTCTACATGAACGCCGCTAGAACAAAAAGTATCGCTGCGCCATCGGCAATACATCTGCCGGTTCACAGGTCGCCACAACGCCATCTACTTTTACTTCGTAGGTTTCCGGATCAACGGTAATCACCGGTGTCGCATCATTGTGGATCATATCCTTCTTCGTCACCGTTCTGCAGCCTCGCACCGGTTCGATCCGTTTAGCTAATCCAAGCTCTTCCGCAATGCCGCGATCATATGCAGCCTGCGACACGAATGTAATCGAGCTGCTGTTCTTGGCTTTGCCGAATGCGGCAAACATCGGACGGCCGAATACCGGCTGCGGCGTCGGAATCGATGCATTGGGATCCCCCATTTGCGCATAAGCAATGCTCCCGCCTTTGAGCACCAGATCCGGCTTTACGCCAAAAAACATCGGACTCCACACGACCAAATCCGCAAACTTGCCGGGCTCTATAGAACCGACCAGATGCGAAATGCCATGTGTAATCGCGGGATTGATCGTGTATTTCGCAATGTACCGCTTGATGCGGAAATTATCAGCCTCAGCGCTGGTATCAGGTGCCAGGGGGCCACGCTGTTTCTTCATCTTGTCAGCGGTTTGCCAAGTACGAATGATAACCTCCCCCACACGCCCCATTGCCTGCGAATCGGAGCTGATCATGCTGAATACGCCCATATCATGCAAAATATCTTCAGCCGCAATCGTCTCCGGACGAATCCGAGAGTCCGCGAATGCAACATCTTCCGGAATGCTGCTGTCCAAATGGTGACAGACCATGAGCATATCCAAATGTTCTTCGATCGTGTTAATCGTAAACGGACGTGTCGGGTTCGTGGAGGAAGGCAGCACATTCAATTCGCCGGCTGCCCGGATAATATCGGGAGCATGCCCGCCTCCGGCCCCTTCCGTATGATACGTATGGATAGTCCGCCCTTTAAATGCCGCCAGCGTATCTTCCAGAAAACCCGCTTCGTTCAGCGTATCCGTATGAATCGCTACCTGAACATCGTACAAATCCGCGGCTGTAAGGCAAACGTCGATGGAAGCCGGCGTCGTCCCCCAGTCTTCATGCAGCTTCAGCCCGATGGCTCCCGCTTCAATTTGTTCGATGAGCGGGCCGGTAAAGGATGAATTGCCTTTGCCGGTAAAACCCAGGTTCATCGGAAACGCTTCGGCAGCTTCCAGCATCCTGCGCATATGCCATGCCCCGGGCGTGCAAGTCGTTGCATTCGTACCGGTTGCCGGCCCCGTACCTCCGCCGATCATCGTCGTTACGCCGGATGATAGCGCCGTTTCGATCTGCTGCGGGCAAATAAAATGAATATGGCTGTCGATTCCGCCGGCCGTTACGATTTTCCCTTCGCCCGCAATCACTTCCGTACTCGCGCCGACGACCATATTCGGCATTACGCCATCCATAATATCCGGGTTACCCGCTTTGCCAATCCCAACAATGACACCGTCCCGTATCCCGATGTCGGCTTTCACGATCCCCCAGTGGTCAATGACAATCGCATTGGTAATAAGCGTATCCAGAACCCCTTCACTACGCAGCGCCCCGCTCGATTGTCCCATGCCATCTCGAATGACTTTTCCACCGCCGAACTTACACTCATCTCCGTAGACGGTGTAGTCCTTCTCGATTTGAGCCCATAACTCCGTATCCGCCAATCGAACGGCATCTCCTGTTGTCGGACCGAACATGGCCGCATAGCTGCCGCGACTCATCTTACTCATGCTTGGTTCCCTCCCACGCAGAAAGCCTGGCGCGCACTTCATCGGACATATTGCCGCGAATCGCCGGACCATTAGTCAGTGCGTTCAGTCCGAAGGAGCGTTTGCTTCCGCCGAGCTCTACAAGCTGAACCGGCTTCTCCTCGCCCGGCTCAAACCTAACCGCGGTGCCGGCCGGAATATCCAGGCGCATGCCGAATGCCGCTTCGCGATCAAACGCAAGCGCCCGGTTTACTTCGAAAAAATGAAAATGCGAACCCACCTGCACAGGCCGATCCCCCGTATTGGCAACAAGAACTTCCACTGTCTCCCGACCGGCATTCAGTTCGATGTCTCCGGCCGCCGTACGGTATTCTCCCGGTATCATGGCGATCCCCCTCTCATAGTGACGTTAAAGTATGGGATGATGAATGGTCACGAGTTTCGTTCCATCCGGAAAAGTCGCTTCCACTTGTACTTCATGGATCATATCCGCCACGCCTAACATCACTTGATCTCGGCTTAGAATGGTTGTGCCGTGTTCCATCAATTGCGCTACCGTCAGCCCATCGCGGGCGCCTTCTAAGATTTCGGAAGTAATCAGCGCGATACTTTCGGGATAGTTCAATTTCACGCCTCGATTGAGTCGTCTACGTGCCAAATCGGCAGCAATCGTAATTAGAAGCTTTTCTTTTTCCCTTTCCGTTAACTGCATACAGGCACCTCTTCCAACGTTTTCTACTATTATAGCGGTTCCACGGAACCAAGTAAATCGTTTGTGTCATGTTTAATAACATACAGTGATAGATTAACTTTAAATATTGCTATATTTTGGATTTTGGTGTCAGGTTCTGTCGAAAACGAAGAGAAAACCCTTCATCTAATACGTGATTCCCTAAGTTTCCTTGCCACCTCTTCCATAGGCGAACGTGCTAGCCATTCAATGCCCGATGTGATAGACTAAAATTTATTGAACTTACTTTGGGAGGGACAGAAATGGCGGCAAAAAAGATGCGTTCAGACACAATCAAAAAAGGATTTGACCGCGCTCCGCACCGCAGCTTGCTGCGTGCTGCCGGGGTAAAAGAGGAAGACTTCGGTAAACCGTTTATCGCGGTTTGCAACTCGTACATTGATATCATTCCAGGCCACGTTCACCTGCAGGAATTCGGAAAGCTCGTTAAAGAAGCGATCTGGGAAGCAGGCGGCGTGCCTTTCGAATTCAATACGATTGGCGTCGACGATGGAATCGCAATGGGACATATCGGTATGCGTTATTCCCTTGCGAGCCGCGAAATTATTGCGGATTCCGTTGAGACCGTTGTAAATGCTCACTGGTTTGACGGCATGGTTTGTATTCCAAACTGCGACAAAATTACACCGGGCATGATTATGGGCGCGCTTCGCGTCAACATCCCGACAATGCTTGTCAGCGGCGGACCTATGAAAGCCGGCAAAACTTCCGATGGCCGCTCGATCTCGCTCTCCAGCGTATTCGAAGGTGTCGGTGCATTCCAAGCAGGTAAAATCGACGAAGCGAGTCTTACAGAGCTTGAGCAATTCGGTTGTCCGACTTGCGGATCTTGCTCCGGTATGTTCACGGCTAACTCCATGAACTGCTTGGCAGAAGGTCTTGGACTTGCCCTTCCGGGTAACGGAACGATCCTTGCCGTATCGCCTGAGCGTAAAGAGTTCGTTAAACAAGCTGCTCGTCAACTGATGAATTTGATCGAGATGGATCTGAAGCCACGCGATATCGTGACCAAAGAATCCATCGACAATGCATTTGCACTTGATATGGCAATGGGCGGTTCCACAAACACTGTCCTTCATACGCTTGCAATCGCTCATGAAGCAGGTATCGAATACCCAATCGAGCGCATCAATGAAATTGCAGCACGCGTTCCGCATCTTGCTAAGATTGCTCCGGCTTCCGATTACCACATCGAAGACGTGCACAATGCCGGCGGCGTAAGCGCGATTATCAACGAGCTGTTCAAGAAAGAAGGCGCGCTTCACGGTGACGTGCTTACTGTAACAGGTAAGACACTTCGCGAGAATGTAGCCGGACATGATATCAAGGATACGGATGTTCTTCACACGCTGGACAACCCGCACAGCGAGCGCGGCGGACTGGCTGTTCTATTCGGAAACCTTGCACCGCGCGGTGCAATCATTAAAGTCGGCGCTGTTGATAAATCAGTCGGCGGCTACCATAAAGGTCCTGCAATCTGCTTCGATTCGCAAGATGAGGCACTGCACGGCATCGCTAACGGTAAAGTTAAAGAAGGACATGTTGTCGTCATTCGTTACGAAGGCCCTAAAGGCGGACCTGGTATGCCAGAGATGCTTGCGCCAACGTCGCAAATCGTCGGTATGGGTCTTGGAGCTAAGGTTGGTCTCGTAACGGACGGCCGTTTCTCCGGCGCATCCCGCGGAATCAGTATCGGACACGTTTCTCCGGAGGCTGCAGAAGGCGGTCCTATCGCTTTCGTAAATGACGGCGACCTCATCGAGCTTGATTTGATCAACAACGAAATGAACCTTCTGATCAGCGATGAGGAGTTCGAAGCTCGTCGTGCGAATTGGAAAGGCTTTGAGCCGAAAATCAAAAAAGGTTATTTGGCTCGTTACTCCCACCTTGTAACAAATGCAAGCACAGGCGGCGTACTAAGATTTAATTAATTCCGCCCGAAACTGAAACATAATGGAATCGCCCTGCGTATGACTAGTTGGAAGTCAACTACTCATATGCAGGGCGATTTTTATTTTACATTATGGAGGGATTCTCATGTTCGGGAAAGTAGCTGCCGATTTGCTTGGTTTAAGTGATTTAGGTTCTGTCATCAAACCGGAAAATTATGATAAGGTCGATTCCGACGACTATGTCCTTCACGAGGATAACGAGAAAATTTATTTTCTGATCAAATCCAAGTCCGACGAGTACTGCTTCACGAATCAAGCGCTCATCCACCTCGACGGCACAAGTGCGGTCAGCAAGAAAAGAACGCTCCACCGCTATTCATACAGTGCACATAAGATTTCCAGCGTATACTTAGAAACGGCTGGCACCGTCGATTTGGATGTTGAAATCAAATTCAATCTTGGCGGAACGCCGTTCACCATAGACGTTCATAAGAAACATATCGAAGAAGTAAAGGATCTCTACAAAGCACTGATCAAAATCGCCGAGCTTACGCACGAGAATGAAATTTCACTCGGCTTTGCAAGACAGAGCCTGGATCTGGCTTCCTCCACCGTCAGCCAAATTTATAAAGCGGAAATCGATCTCTCGGAACAATTCAAATCGATCAACCAGCTCGCGTTCAATTGGCTTGCCGAAACGCAAAAGCAATACAAATCCAAAGATTTCGGTGCAGTATTCGAGCGTTATATTAACCACTAGTTTGGCGGCACACCAACAAGAAAGGCGCCCCGAGTTCCGAGGCGCCTTTCTTATAAACTTGTTCGTTAATTCGTTAAGGCGTGTACTCTCCGGCTCCTGCTGCATTCGCATTGTCATAAGCTGCAGGCGTTAACCCCGGACGCGTTCCTTGATGAAGCTTAGGCTCGTAAACTTGCGCCTTCTTCCAGGTGGGATTCACGTTCGCCTCAGCACCGTAGCGCCCCCAGAATTGGTCCATCGACATTGCAATAATTCGCGGATCAAGCCGCGAGCCTTGCTCAGTCAAACGTTTCTTACCTGAAGGATGAAGCACACGGAGCAGCAGCTTCAAATATAGCCGTGTTGAGTAATCAAACAGACCTTTCGGAATCGGCAGCACGCTGAATCCGAATTGCTCTGCGCCGCGATTAATCATACTGACGCCATATAACCCTTTTGCATGTTCGTACTCTTTGTTTCCTACAAGCTGCTGGGCAAGCTTTGGCATCCCCTTCTGCACTTCTCGAATGAGCATAATCGCAACTTGCATCATCGAGCGTGATTCAGTCATCATTTTCAGCAGCTTATGATTATCAAAGTGAAGCTCGATTACAGGATCCTTGTGCTCGATTCGTCTGCCGTCCGACAGCTCCAGCGTTTGTCCCGGATAAGGGACAAGCCGAATGTGAAAGATAGAGCCCTCTCCGCCTGACTTTACGCGGAACAGAACGTGGAACACCCGCTCCCAGCCCATCCAACACGCGATCAGTGCCCGTTTGAAGAGGCCGTGCGCCGCAGGCTTAGCTTCTTTCAACTTAGACTTGCTGCGATCTCCGTCCGTGAGAGCAATCATGTCCGTAATATGGACAAACTGATAACCGCGTTCACGACCCGCTTCCAAAAACGCCTCCAATGCAATAAGCATGTTAGCCGGCGCATCAAGATCCGCCCCGAAAGTTGCGCCACAATCATGAAGAAGCAGCACTTCTCCCGGCCGAAGCTTCTTCATCATACGAGCCTTTAGTCGTTCAGCCCCTACCCGTTTGCGCCAATCGCCGAACAGCGCAGACCAGAGAATAATTTGAAGATAGCCCAAATTAGAAAAATCAAACAGATTGACGATCCCCCACGGAGGTCTGTAGTACGCCGAACGAACGCCGGTTGCCCGGCGAATAATCTCTGATGTGCGATGAATTTGTTTCTTAACCGTTCTTGGACGCATAAGCCAATTGGACTTGTGTACGTAATTATGAATGCCGATGACATGCCCTTCAGCATGCATGCGCTGCAAAATCTCCGGGTTCCGTTCTGCATGGATGCCAACGACGAAGAATGTCGCCTTCGCATCATATTTCTTTAATAAATCAAGCAGCTGCGGTGTATAAACAGGATCTGGCCCATCATCGAACGTAAGGGCAATTTCCCGTTCTGCACGTCCCCGTTTAAATACGCGAAAACCAAATGTACGGCTTATAATTCCGGGTAAAAAAGCATAAAACGTTAAAAAATAAAATCCCCACAGCAGGAAGTTTTCCATAATACGTTTTCCCACCACCCTAGTTTCGATCCTTGTCCATTGGAAGAGGGAGTGCCATTGATGCCTGATACCTTCATTCATTGTAACATAGCACGCACAATAACGGCTACGGAAGTTACAGCGAAGAAATACAGCATAAATCGGAAAATTAGACTAACATAAAGTTAAGTTGGGAAACACTGTTATTTTATAGTACAATCATGATACAAAACCGCATAACAACTATTAAAAAAGGAGCCAATCAATGCTTTCCTTCTACCGTAAATATTGGCGTACCGCATTCGATATTGCCTTAATTGTTCTGACCGTGTATCTCATCATGCTTGTATTCAGTTATGTATACCGGATTGCCACTCCAATATTCCTGTCTTTCTTAATTTTCATGTTTATTGAGCCTCCTGCACGGTGGATGCAGCGGCTGGGGATGAAGAAATCCATCGCTTCAGGCATTTCCGTTCTTATCTTCACGCTCGTCATTGTCGCTGCATTTGTTGGTGCCGGTTTCGTCGTTACAACACAGGTTACCGGGCTTGCTTCAAACCTCGGCAAATATCAGGATTTACTCGTCGATCAGTTCCAGAAAAACGCCGCCATGCTCGAAGACAAAGTCAGCGCCCTTCCGCTCCCGGATAATGTTGTGGAGAAAGCCAATGAAATCTTCGGCTATATTACAAGATGGGGATCTAATCTCGCCGTATCCTTCCTGCTCTCGCTAGGCGGGTACTTGAAATCCTTCTCCACCTTTATCATTAACTTCACGATCGGAATCATACTCGCTTATTTCCTTAGTCTGGAAATTAAAGAGTGGAAGAAGCTGGCGCAGGAGAAGACGCCTAATACGTTCAAGAAGGCTTTCCTATTCTTGCGCGAGAATGTATTCTCCGGCATTGCCGGTTATTTGAAAGCCCAAGGCAAGCTGATCAGCATTACGTTCATCGTTATTTTCGTCGCTTTGCTGCTGCTCGGTGTGTCCAATGCCTTCTCCATCGCGCTACTATCCGCTTTCTTCGACATCCTGCCCTTACTCGGTGTCGGGACGGTATTTATTCCGTGGATTATTTACTTGTTCATTGTCGGTAATACGACGCTCGCCATTTGGCTCAGCTGTTTGTTCCTTGCCGTCGTATTGACCCGTCAATTTCTGGAGCCTAAGATTACCGGAGACACGCTCGGCGTTTCTGCCTTCACGATGCTCGCATTCATGATTATTTCACTTTCCATATTCGGGATTGCAGGCGTCATCCTGTCGCCTATTCTTATGATTTTGCTTAAGGCGCTGTATGATCAACGTTACTTCCACCGCTGGATTCATTCCCCTAAAGGGGAGTTCGATCATCAAACCAATCCGGCGGAGAATACGGAAATCGTGGACTAACGTTAATCCATTTAGTCCTTCCGCTGCATCGCAAGAATATCCATCACCCCGCGGAAAATAGCCATTGCTTGATTGGATGTTCCGGGTATTCGGTTCTCGGCCAGAACTGCCACTGCATAGCGTGGTTGTTCAACCGGTCCGTAGCCAACAAACCATTGATTCAATCTTTCCCGATCTCCTCTTCTAATTTGGGCGGTGCCGGATTTTCCGGCGACCGCCCAAATTCCGTTTCGGATCCCTTTCCCCGTTCCGTACCGGACTACTGCCTCCATGCTCCTAAGCAAAGTCCGAGCTGTACGCGCATGAATTTGCCCATATTGCGAGGGCGAAGTCTGTTTGGCAAGCTTAGCCAACACTTGTCCGTTCCCATACCGAATTTCTCTAACAAGCCTCGGTTCTTGGACACGACCTTCATGCAACAGCGTAACGATAAGGTTAGCCGCTTGAAGCGGTGAGAGCTTTACATCTCTTTGGCCTATGCCCGTTTGCGCCAACTGACCGCCATCTCTGGCCTCTTGGGGTACAGCGAACACATTTCCCGCTTCTTCCTCCTGGAACTGCCGCAGCGGTCTTCCAAGCGGCGCAAACGCCTCTTTGCTGCTCCATCCGACCTGCCGAGCAATACCGAGCTGATCTGCAGTCACCAGAAACTGCCGCGCACTAAGCCGCTCCGCAAGCTCTGCAAACACGACATTACATGAGCCTGCAAACGCATCTTGGAGCGTGACATGGCCATGCCCCCCGTCCTTCCAGCAATGAAGGCCATAGCGGCCATAATTCCCATTGCAATAGAACTGCTCGCCTTCGCCGGTAACGTTGGATTCCAGTGCAGCCGCTTCCGTCACGATTTTGAATATCGAACCCGGTGTTGCCGCCCTAATCGCATGATTGGCAGCAGCCAGACCCGCCGCGTTGATGGAGCTCATTGAGAGCTGCGGCTTTGAAATCATCGCAATAATATCTCCGTTAGCCGTATCGAGGACTACGACCGCTCCTTCTTTCAATCCTTTATGGTCCACATAGTTCTCCAGCCGATGCTGCAAAGAAAGATCCATCGTCGTCATTACTTTAACCGGATAGTTTGGATTATTCGGACTAATAAGTCTCAAGTTTAAGCCATGCATAGGCTTGTCCGTTCCATCTGTAAAATAAGACACTGCGGTCGGTCCCGTACCTTGCAGCAGCGGATCTAATGAACGCTCCAAGCCGGAGCCGCCGGTCTGGTCGCGCAGGGTCATCGTATGCTCCTTAAGCCGCTTGCCGTAATCGGCTTGAAGCAGCTCCGGATGCTGGCTGATGTAGCCGAGCGCATGTATGGCGCTGAAGGCAGACGGATAGCGGTTATGGTAGGGCAGCACGCGCACACCGTTAATATGCAGCGCTTCTATCGCGTTGAGTTGCTTGGCCGTTAAACGATGAGGCACCTCCTGCCCCTCCTGCTGCCAGAAGACGGGCTCCGTTAAACTGGCCATCCATTGTTTCAAGATAGAAGACTGTATGCCAAGTGCCTTGGCCAGTTCTTCGAATTCCTTGGAGTTGTCAGTGCGGGATTTCATTTGCAGCGGAAATACAGCCAGCGCTTCATAGGTCTCCCCCGTAAGCGGCCTGCCGAAACGGTCGTAGAAGTCTCCCCTGCCGGTATCCAGTACTAATGTTCGTTCTCGCTGCGCGACAGACTCCTCTTTCCAATCGGAGCTTGTGGCCGTTACGGGGGCGGATGGCATTAGCTGCAGCCACCCGATGCGCAAGACGACTACCACTACCATCGCGCTCAACATCATAAGGAGGATAAAAATTCGCTGTTGTCTGCTTCTTCGCCGTTCTCTGCTCATGACGTCTGTTCCTCCGCCGTTCAAAGGGATTTTTTACAAGTATCCCCTTAATAAAAAAGGCCAATCAGATTCGCTCTGATTGACCTCAATAGGATGACCGCACCGCGTCTATTGCTTCCGAAACCGATTGCATGCGAAGAACTCGAGCAGGAAGCTCTGAAATGATTTGGCAACTAACGGGAGCTTCTCATTGGATCGATATATAAGTCCGATTGTCCGTGTTACTTGCGGCGAGCGGACGCGTACCTTAGCCGGCTTAAGCGGCCCTGATGCATAGAGTGCCATTTCAGGCAGCAAGCTGACTCCCATACCTGCCGCAACCAGTCCGCGAATCGTATCCGTCTCTTCCCCCTCGAAGCCGATCTGCGGTGTAAATCCGGCCGCCAGACAAGCCTCCCATACAATTGGCCGCAGCGAGTAGCCTTCACTGAACAGCACGAACATCTCGTCCTTCAGCTGAACCAATTCAATGGACTCTTCGCTCGCAAGCGGGTGATTCGGCGGCAGTATCGCAAACAGCTCTTCCGTTAAGACAATTTGACCGTTCACGTGAGGATGTTTCTCGGGACAAGGCGATACGAAAGCAAGATCCACTTCGCCTTTCATCACGTCTTGGATCAGGGACGGGAACATCCCTTGTTTAAACCGAAACTTCACGTTAGGATTCAGCTTCCGGAACGCCGCCACTACCTCAGGTATAAGCGAGATCCCCAAGCTGTGCGGAAAACCAAGTCGAATTTCCCCTTTCTCCGGATCGAGAAACTCTTGAATCTCCACGACAGAGCGCTCCAAATCAGCCAATATGACTTCCGCCCGCTTCAGAAACAGAGCCCCCACAGGTGTAAGCTGCAGGTTGCGTCCCTTCTGCAGGAAGAGCTTGGCGCCAAGCTCCTCCTCCAGTTGATGAATTTGTCGGCTGACGGCTGATTGTGCCACATGCAGCTCCTCTGCTGCCTTCGTAACATGCTCTTTCTTAGCCACTTTTACGAAATAATACAATTGACGAAGCTCCACTAGCGTCCCCTCTTCTTCTCTATATCAGCTGCTATTATCGATTATATCGGCGATTCTTCTTCCCGATTAAATACCAGTCATATGCATAAGCAAGCACGAAACCGGCAAACAATCCGCCAAAATGTGCCCAAAGCCCGATCCCCGGCGCGAATATCGAATATAAAATACCGAAGATCAGTATCGTATACACCGTTTTGCGCGAATCCGGATCAAGCGAGCGTTTCATTAGCGCCAAGTAGAGGTAAGCACCATATACACCATAGATTGCTCCCGAAGCGCCTGCTCCCGCAGTAGACGAGTCTGCGATGGCACTGAATAGATTGCCGACGATGCCGCACAGCAGATAGAACAGCAGATACTTCACATGTCCTAGCATCCGTTCAAGCGGAGGCGCAAACACCAGCACGGCAAACATATTGAAGAAAATATGCGAAATACTCAGATGCAAGAATTGGGCCGTCACATAACGCCAAGGTTCCGCAAGCGAGAAATAATTGTCGTTGGGATCACTGTAAAAGAAACCGCGTTCCAGCAGCTGGCCATCCAATAGGTAGCGATCGCTAATATAGATGAGCAGATTCAGCGCGATAATAGCCGCTGTAACCGGATATAGCCGCAAATAACTGCGAAAACTTTCATAACGAAGAAATATCATCGTGTTCTCCTTTGCCCTCCTATTGGACAATGGCATTTCATTATAGTTATAATAATTTGGTATGAACCAATTCCATCCTAAGGAGGCTGTTTATTAATGGCACAAGAACGCACAGGCGTTGCTACTCTTAAAGGCAACCCGCTTACTCTGATTGGCCCAGAACTGAAAATCGGTGACCAAGCTCCTGATTTTCAATTGAACAAATCTCTTGTTGAGGTTGTTTCTTTGAAAGACTTCGCAGGCAAAGTGAAACTTGTCAGCGTAGTGCCTTCCATTGATACAGGCGTTTGCGATTCGCAAACTCGTCGTTTCAACGAAGAAGCAGCAACTCTTGGCGATAACGTAGCTGTCCTGACAGTCAGCGTTGACCTTCCATTCGCACAAGCTCGTTGGTGCGGTGCTGCAGGTGTCGATAAAGTTGTTCTGCTGTCGGATTACAAGAACAACAATTTCGGCGAAGCTTACGGCGTGTTGATCAAAGATCTTCACCTGGATATGCGTGCGATCTTCGTCATCGACGGCAATGACACGATTCAATACGTGGAAGTGCTTAACGAAATGACGGAGCACCCGAACTACGAGAATGCGATTAATGCAGTGAAAGCACTCGTATAAGCTACATAAAGATCAGCATATGACAAAAGCGAGGCAGGGACTCCCTTCCTCGCTTTTTCTCGTTATTATATGCCGGTCGTTTTATATTGAGCCAGCTTCTTATCGAGAGTCCGATAAATATCAATAATGATGCGGTAATTAGATCCAAGATCTCCGAACGAACCGCGCGACGCGGAATAAATGTCCACCGCTGCTGTAACAGGATTCACGTTGATAACGGATACGGTAATATCCATTGTACGGCCGGTTACCGTACGTTTCTCGAGTACGATCTCACCTACGGACTGCACTTCATGAAGCACCTTGTAGCCTTGCATCTTCTTTAGTGTAGAGACAACCTCTTCCCAAGCTCTCTCCCGTGACAACTTGTAATAATGGGATTTCAGTAACGGATCTTTCGCTTTATCGCCAGTCAATTCATGACTGCGCAGCAACCCGATAAGGGACCGCTTCAAAGACAAAGGTAATCTCCCCCTCCAACTTCTATGTACGCTAAGAGATATCATAACATAGTTTCTAACATAAAAAAAAGGGGTTGCCCCCTTTTCGCTTAAAGTAAGTAACCCGCCATGCCGTCCGACTTGCTTGTTTCTGAACCCGCTCTCGCAGGTGGGTGGCCGCAGAAACGTTTTTGAGATCCCTTTTCGAGGGCCTGTCAGCTGCGTTTCAATTGAGTCTCCCTTAAAACAGCCATTGGTTCAAAACAAGTGATAAGCCGTAACGTACATCGCAGGATGTATTGTTATTATAGACGTAACACGGGCAAAAGTAAACGTGACACCCGCCGCTATTTAATGGTGTTTTGACCTTCTTCTGTATGTGGCAGGAATGCTTCGTCTTCGAGACGTTTGCGCTCTTCCTCCGCCGCCGCCTCCGCTGCCTTCTCCGCTTGCAGCTGCAGCTTCATGTAGATCGCGTAGAAGTTCCAGAAAGCGATGATCGCCACTACACTGCCTGTGAAGAACGGAACAAGAAACATTAATTTCGGCGAGCTGAAGCTAATATAAATAACGAAGCCGCACATAATGACTGTCGAGAGCGACCGGAAAGGCCGTCCGATTGTAAGCAGCAATGCGTTCTTAAGCAGCTGCAGCGTCTTCATGTGATAGTGAACGACCATCGAGAAGAAATTGAACAGCGATACGGCCAGCAAAGCAACGAGTGCAACGAATAAATAAGAAACCAGCTGGAACGATTCCAATTTCACCAAGTATACGCGGAAGTCCACAATGAGAATCGTAAACAGAACCATATACAAGATTCCGCCTATCATGCTTTGCACGTAGCTGTCCTTATAGTTTCTAAAGTACGTGCGAAGGAGCGGCGCATCTACCTCGCCCATTACCCATTTGCGCGCAACCGCAAACATAGCCGCGGTAGCCGGAAACAAAGTGAACGGAGCAACGATGCCGGAAACGATGAAGTAACTCAGCATTTGATCGCTGTTCTGAGCAAATAACACAGGGAGCAGTAAAATAATAAACGGCAAGGAACAAATGATCCATAGCACGTTTGTTACCGATAAGCGCATAATCCATTCCGAGATTTTATAAAACCCGCCCATCATGCCTCTCATTTCCATAGTAGCCAAGTCCTCCTAGCAAGCGATTTCATTTTATACTACGTTAACTATAATATAGACAGCCCAAGAAGCCAACGCCCATTTTCGGGAATGTGGGCAGGCGTCTAAACGACATTCACCCATGTGCATACCATATAGTGTTATCGCACCCAAGACACAAGCCGGGGAGGACGTCGCTAATGGGTAATATGGGTCATGGCTCTCATACTAGTGCCGCATTGATTCTTGTGCTGTTCATTCTACTTATAATTGTCTCGAAAGGATTCTTCTGACAGTAGATAACAAGATAAAAAAAGGGGCTCTATTTATCCGATTGCTCGGCTAAACAGAAGCCCCGGTGTCTATCCTTGCTTATTCGTCAGAGGATGGACGGGAACGGCGAGCTTCGCCGCGGCCGTCTCCACGGCCTTTGTTGTCACGATCGCGATCACGGTTGTAGCTGCTGCTTGTGCTGCTGCTCGAGCTGCTGCTGCTGCTGCTGCGATTGCCGCTGTAGCCGCCACCGCTGCCGCCGTAACCGCCACGGCTGCCGCTGCTTTCGCCGCGTCCGCGAGGACCGCTGCCGGAACGATTGCCGCCGCCAAATGGTCCGCCGGAGAAACGACGTCCGCTTGTACGAACATCCGGTCTGCGTTTCTTAGCGCGAATCGGATCTTCCGGCGTAAGTTCGATATTAACATCTTTCTTCTCGCCGGTAATCAATTTAATTGCTGCTGCCAGCAAGTTAACGGAGTCGTATTGCTCAAGCAATTGAATGGCAATGGCTTTGAACTCATTAACCGCATCGCCTTCCAGAGCATCCAGAATGCGCTCAGCCGTTACGCGTTGTTTGCCTTCAATTGCTTCAGCGATGCTTGGCAATGGCTTCTTCGCGATTTTGTGACGAGTCACTTTCTCGATGAAATGCATGTGATCCAGCTCACGCGGCGTTACGAACGACCACGCAGTACCTTCTTTACCGGCACGGCCTGTACGGCCGATACGGTGTACATAGCTCTCCGGATCTTGCGGCAAGTCGAAGTTGATAACATGCGTTACGCCGGAAACGTCAAGACCGCGTGCCGCAACGTCTGTTGCTACAAGCACATCGATGCTGCCGTCACGGAATTTGCGCATTACGTTGTCGCGTTGATTCTGGGACAAGTCGCCATGCAAGCCGTCTGCAGAATAACCACGCTTCTGAAGGGCTTCGCTCAGCTCGTCAACACGGCGTTTCGTACGTCCAAAGATGATTGCAAGTTCTGGGGATTCCATATCAAGCAAGCGGCTCAATGCATCAAACTTCTGACGCTCATGAACTTCGATGTATGCTTGTTCAATCGTTGGAGCGCTGACTTGCGTTGGGATAACCGACACATGCTCAGGCGTTTGAAGGAACTGATCAGCCAGTTTACGAATGTTCGGAGGCATTGTTGCCGAGAACAGCATCGTGTGGCGATTAGCCGGTACCAAGGAAAGAATGGAAGTGATATCTTCCATAAAGCCCATGTCCAGCATTTCATCCGCTTCATCCAAGATAACGGTTTGGACATCATCAAGTCTAATTGTTTTGCGGTTGATATGATCGAGCAAACGACCAGGTGTACCGATGATGATTTGCGGGCGTTTCTTCAAAGCGCGGATTTGACGACCGATCTCTTGACCGCCGTAAATTGGCAATGAACGCAAACCTTTGTAACGTGTAAGCTTTCCGATTTCTTCCGAAACTTGAATCGCGAGCTCACGAGTTGGGGTCATAATTAACGCAACGATACGCTCTTCAGTAACCGGAATCTTGTTGACAAGCGGGATCCCGAAGGCGGCCGTTTTGCCCGTTCCTGTCTGAGCTTGCCCGATCAAGTCGGTGCCGGCAAGCGCAATTGGAATGGCTTTCGATTGGATTGGGGTAGATTCCTCAAATCCAAGCTCAGTAATAGCTTGAAGAACCTTAGGTTCCAAGCCGAATTCAGCAAATGTTTTCAAACTGTTTCAATCTCCTTCTATCTGCATCCTACAGAAAATATACAGTTTATTATAGCACAACTGTATTTCTGAATA
Organism: Paenibacillus sp. BC26; assembly: GCF_900116125.1. Classification (NCBI taxonomy): domain Bacteria; kingdom Bacillati; phylum Bacillota; class Bacilli; order Caryophanales; family Paenibacillaceae; genus Paenibacillus; species Paenibacillus sp. BC26. The sequence goes on from NZ_FPAD01000002.1 coordinate 20,036, forward strand.
CCAGCAAGCACTAAATACATATACTAGCATCATTTATTACATTAGACAACTTCCAACTTTTTTTGTTAAACTGCTACCTGTTGATTATACTCCGCTGAGGTGAACAATTTTGAGAACATCACGAACTGCAGCAACGACTTTGATCAGTGCTTTGCTGATCGCTTTTGGCTTTAACCAGCTTCTGATTCCGCACAAAATGATCAGCGGCGGCGTATCCGGCATTACGATGATTGCCGGGTATGCGACCGGCCTAAACATTGGCTGGCTTTATTTTATTCTAAATGTGCCTATTTTAATCTGGGGATGGCGGGTACTGGGCTTGCGTTTTGTCGGCTGGAGCGCGTTCTCGGTTGCGGCTACGACGCTCTTCATGCAGCTTGTTCCGGTCAACCCCATGGTTGAGGATTTAACGCTTGGCGCGGTCTTCGGGGGCGTCGTCATCGGTTTCGGAAGCGGACTGGCTCTTCGTGTAGGCTCCTCCTCCGGCGGCTTCGATATAATAGCGGCCATTATTACGCGCAAACGCGACTTATCGGTCGGCATGCTGATCTTCGTCTTGAACGGGACCGTTATCGCCGCACTGGGAATGCTGACCAAAGACTGGGATATCGCGTTATTCTCCTTGCTGTCGATCTTTACGACAGGTAAAATCATCGACCTCATTCATATTAGTCATGTGAAGATAACCGTCTTTATCGTCACTACGAAGACCGAAGAAATGCGCACCGCCATGATTCCGCTGATCCGGGGCGTAACCGTCATTAAGACGCGCGGCGCCTACACGAATGCAGAGAATGACATGCTGATGACGGTGACAACTCGCTTCGAATTGAACCAGCTGCGCAAAATTATTGAAAGCACGGACCCGCGCGCATTCGTAAATATTGTAGAAACCGTCGGCGTAATGGGCGAATTCCGCAAGCCTTCCCTTTAATTCGCAAAACGGGCATCGGCTAATATGGAAATTGTTTGCTGAACACTAGGTTTTTGAATTCGCTGCTGTTATAATATAGCTATCCCGTTGAATTTGTTTCGTGCCATACGTTTTACCCTCCATTACGATGAAAGGGTGATGCTTCATGGATATGGAAACGGTCAGACTATTACAGATTGTGGAAAAGCTAGCACCGGAATTAGTGCCTTTCCTCACGGAGCGGGAATTGAATTTGAATATCGTGCTGCGGGATGGACTGGCATTGCTGGAACCTGAGGACGCGATGGAGATTGTGCAGCAAAGCATTTGCGAGCATCAAAGAGAAGTGCTTTTGCAATAGAGAACTACCCGGACGAGAAACGAGCAATCGGTTCTCGTTCTTTTTTTGCTTCAATAAAGCGGCTGCCTCCCCCTCCTCTTTAATTTCTAACAAATTCCTACAAAATACCTCTGTGCCTTCATCCGAAACTGAATTATAATTTTACTGACTTGGCAGACGGGGAGAGAACTGAAATGGATGTTATTGTTTCTACTTTGTTATTGTTGTTTCATGTCTTAACCGGATCCGATGCGCAAGCAGGTGCGCAATCCGCCTCTACCCACCAACTGCTCGCTACTATGTTAGCCGCTCCGAATTCGCAGCAGCCGAATGGTCCCGGGGGTACGACACAGCCAGGAACGAATTCGGGCACGGGTACCGCAGCTCCCGGAGGCACAGGCACGGGTTCGAATGCGGGAACCGAATTCGTCAAACATGATCCGCAGCCGGATGCGCCCGAAGTGAAAGGCATCTATGTAACGGCTCACAGTGCCGGCGGCGCTCGAATGGAATCATTGCTGAAGCTGCTCGATACTACGCCATTGAACAGCATGGTCATCGATTTGAAGGATGATAACGGCTACATTACCTATCCCACTACCAATCCAGAGCTGTTAAAGCTCGGCAAACCAAAGAAATTCATCGGCAATATCAGTCAAACGATGGAACGTCTGAAGAAACATGAGGTATACCCAATCGGACGGATCGTAGTATTTAAGGATACGGTGCTTGCCAGAAGTCATCCCGAGTTGTCCTTCGTGCGTAAGGACGGATCGATCTGGCAGAACGGCAAGGGCGACAGCTTCGTCAACCCCTATAAGAAAGAAGTATGGGATTACAACATTGCGATTGCAAAAGAAGCCGTGAAGCTCGGCTTTAAAGAAATTCAGTTCGACTATGTCCGCTTCCCGGAAGGCTTCGAGAAGAAAGCCGACTCCCTGAAATTCGAGAAAAATAAAGATACGCGAGTAGACACGATCGCGGCATTCGTGAAATATGCGAAGTCCCAGCTAGAGCCGCTCGGCGTGCGCGTATCGGTGGATATATTCGGCTACGCCGCTTCCGTGCCGGCCGCCGAAGGAATCGGGCAAGATTTTGTGAAAATATCGAAATATGTGGATGTCATCGCACCGATGATTTATCCAAGTCATTACAGCACAGGCTGGTTCAAAGTGAAGGATCCGGATAAGGACCCTTACGCGACCATCAAAGGTGCCATGGTAGACACGCACAAGAAACTGGATCCGATCGGATCTTATAAACCGATCATCCGACCTTGGATTCAAGACTTCACCGCAAGCTGGCTTGGCAAAGGGCATTATATTAAATACGGCAAAGCCGAAGTGGACGCGCAGATTAAAGCATTGCAGGATTCCGGCATTCATGAATATTTACTATGGAACGCGAACAATCGTTATACGGCGGACGCCAATTTCTAAATGGTACGCAAAACGCTCTGCTGGCCGTGCTCGGAATGAATTCCGACAGGGCTGCAGAGCGTTTTGCGTTTATAGCTTACGAAGCTAATTTACTTGCGCAGCTTCGCTGCCAATTGCAAGAAATACGGTACGGTACGGTGAACGCGGGTTACGACATCTATGGATGACGGGGTACCGTCGGCTTCGAATTGACGTGCCGCGCCACCGATGGAGATCCACTCCGGGCAGTTGATGCCGTGCATGTTCCGCACCATGGCTTGCAATTGGGTAAGCGAGCTTACCCCTACCGCACCGCCGGCAGAACAGATAGAAAGAACGGCTTTGCTGTCAAAATGGTCGCCGCCAAGGAAATCAAGGGCATTCTTCAACACGCCGGAGATGCTTCCGTGATATTCAGGCGTGCTGAGCACGACTGCATCGCTGTGAAATACCGATTCACGCAATGCTGCGAGGTTAGGATTCGTATCCTCGTGCGTGCCGTAGAACGGCAGCGGCTGCTTATACAGGTCGAATACGGTAACCTCATGGCCTTCCGACTCCATAAACTTCCCGATATATCTGGACAATTTGGTACTGGTCGATTCCGGGCGATTGCTTCCCGCGATAATCGTAATGCGCATAAATATTCCCCTTCCAATTTCTACTTTACATACATAATAGTATGTTTTGTATCATTGGTCAATAAAGGAATTTATGATTGGGGAATCAGGTAACCTGAACCGACTTCGGTCCGTTTCTTCTCCACGATGGCAACCGACTTCAGGACAGGCATTTTGATATAATGACGCGCAACATGGCTCTCTACGAACGAGAACGCTTTCTCATCCGTCTCCGCGAGCAGAATCAGATGCGCCGAAGTATCTTCCATTTCGATTTCGATCTTGTACAAGAACATCCTTCCAACCTCCTAATTAATAGAAAAGCCTTATACGGGCAGTCAATCGGGACCATACCATACTCCCCGGCAGACGCGCATATAAGGCTTTAAGTTCATTTATTGAGATAAACGAAGAGCCAGGTTGTAGAGATCCATGTTGAACGGTTTCTTCGTGTTTACTACTTTATCAATGTCTGTCACAACGAGCTCGCCGCGGATAATGCCGCAGCCTTTGCCGGAATCGCCTTCCATCAACTTCCGAACAGCGAAGTCGCCCAGTTGGCTGGCAAGGATCCGGTCATTGTGCGTCGGCGTTCCGCCGCGCTGAATGTGACCCAGAACGGTAACACGAGGCTCCATTCCGCAACGCTCCGTAATGCCTTTTCCGATATCTTCACCGCTTGCAGCGCCCTCAGCAACAACGATGATACTGTGGCGTTTGCCGGAGCTGAAGTTTTCTTTCATGCGGTTTGCAACTTGATCCAAATCAAACGGAACTTCCGGTACGATAATGGTTTCCGCACCGCTCGCCAAACCGGCATACAGCGCAATATCGCCGCAATGACGGCCCATAACCTCTACGACCGAAGAACGCTCGTGCGAAGTCATCGTATCGCGCAGCTTGTTGATCGCATCCACCACGATGCTAACCGAAGTATCAAATCCGATGGTGTAATCGGTGAACGGAATATCGTTGTCGATCGTTCCCGGCAATCCCATTGTTTTGATGCCCAGCTTGCAGAGCTTGTTGGCGCCTTGGTAGGAACCGTCTCCGCCGATGACGACAAGACCGTCGATGCCGCGCTCGCGGAGTACTTCTGCACCTTTCTGTTGGCCTTCCGGCGTCAGAAACTCTTTACAGCGAGCAGTTTGAAGAATGGTACCTCCGCGCTGAATGATATCCCCTACGCTGCGAAGATCCATTTGACGAAGATCATTATTAAGCAGGCCTTGATAGCCGCGTTGTACACCATACACTTCAAGTCCATGATATAAAGCACTGCGGACAACGGCGCGAACCGCTGCGTTCATCCCTTGAGAATCTCCACCACTTGTAAGAACGGCAATTGATTTTACTGCTGACATTGCAAATCCACTCCTCTTTCATCTTTATCTGTGATTTCATGATCCTACCTTTATTTAAATTGACGCAATCGAATAACAACGCTGTTTCCCCAGAAGAACAGCCGCGTGAGCGGGCTCTTCCGCATTAGGCGCTTCGAAACGAGCTGCACATCCTTCTGACCCCGGACTTTGGGATCGGACAGGTATAGGGCGAGCAGGCCTTCGATTACCATGCGGTGAAACTTCGGAGCAGGCAGCCCGCTCACATCCCGGCGCGCACCTTCGACGATGTCTCCGATTCGCGTCACCAATTCACTTTGATTGGAATAGTAATTGCAGAAATTCAAGTCTCCGCCTACCCGATCTTCTTCTTGGTCGATCAAATAATCCAACATAATATGAAGACCGCAAACATTCGGGAAATAGCCGTTACGCACTTGAAGCGCTTCTTCGCTGCCGCAGCCTTCATCCGAAGCGGCAAGAAACAGCATAAACATACCCAGTGTGGAGCCTGTTGCCGCCCCAAACTCGTTCCACTTAAAATTCGGCGCAAGGTGACGATGCTGCTCCCACCATGCAAGCAAAGCCGGCTCGCGTTTCTCTTTGACGATATGTTTGTGTACCTGCAAGTCACCATAAAGTCCGACAAGCTCCGTCACATAAGGCTGCACGGCCGAATACGATGGCAGTTTCCTTATACAGGCTTGACATGTGCGCACCAGCTCATGCAAATACCCCCCGTCGTCGCGTTCTGCCCGCAGTGCGTAATAATCACGCAGCGGCGCGTTCGGGTCTACGGCATCGAGCATCGATTGATGAAGCAATCGAAAATCATCCGCATCGAGCGAAGTGCTTCGGTCGCATAAGTTGTCCAAATAATCACTGATCGTCTGCAAAGCAACGATGAGCGGAACGAGCACATCCCTGAACTGCAAATTGGCGGCGGCGTAAATGCCTCCTCCTTCACAGTGAAACTGCTTACTCGTCATACTGGCTATCGCTTGCGTACGCAGCTCATCGTCGGGAATGTGCTCGGCAATGACACGCAGTCTTGCAAGTTCGGCCCTAACTTCCGGCAGTACATATTTGTATACCCGGTACATTAATCGAATAGGCGTTTGCGGCATTTGGCGGGCTAAAGCTGTTAGTTGCATCGGGATGCGCCCTCCTTCTTCCACTCCGCTTGTTAGGAATGGCGCTTATTTTCAATTTCTTGATTCATGCGGTACCAAATATGTAAATCATTAATCCGGCTTGCCAGCTCGGCAATATCGGAGTTAATGGTACATGAACGCTCAAAGTTCTCTTCTTCAAACAGTTGAATTTGCTTCACGTTAATTACCGCTTCCAATGCGATTACGCGGTCGGGAATCGTCCCGCGAATAATCTCCCATTCTGTCACAATGAACGTGCGATCCCTTTCATTGTACATGTCCCAATCCTGATGGAGGGACGGAAGCGGGATTCCAAGCCGGTCATTCCAACTAAAAAATTGGTTCACGTCTCAAAACCTCCAACAAATAATGTACCATTTCATAGAGTACAAATCCAGCGCGAAAACTTGTTCGCCATATGCTATACTGAGGTACATATCGCTTGCAAGGAGAACGAACTATGGGGAAACAGCCAGGCTCTGTGTCGATGAGACAGCTATGGCGTTTTTTTTTGCCGCTGGGACTTTCAGCCTCTCTCGTAACTATCTCACACGTCATAATCAATAGTACACTGGCACATGCAGCCAATCAGAAAGTCGTCATCGCGAGTTATGCCATTGCCATGAGTCTGCTTATTATAACGGAAAGGCCGGCCGTGTTGCTGCGCCAGACATGCTCGGCACTGGTGCGCGACAAGCAGTCTTTCCGCGCTATGCTGCGAGTCGGCCAAGTTGTGTTCGCAGCCATATTGGTACTCGGTATGGTCATCTGCTATTCACCGCTCGGCACTTGGATATTCGGAGGACTATTCGGCGCAGATGACGACCTCGTTCCGCATATTTTGGATGTCTATCAAATTCTCATGTTCGTCAGTATTTTCTCAGGCATCCGCTGTTTGTATCACGGCGTCATTATTTATCATTTACGCACCAAATGGTTGACGATCGGCATGGCGCTGCGGCTTGTCGGAATGTACGGCATTGCTGTGTATTTTATGAACAAAGGGGTAACAAGCGGAACGGTCGGCGCTGTTATTTTCCTAGCCGGGATGATGATCGAAGCATTGGTTAGTTATCTTGAAGGCTCCTCGCTGGTCAAGCAGATGCCGGAGAAAGTAGAACAGCATGCCATTCAGAACTTCAGGCAAGTATTCTCGTTCTATCGTCCATTGCTGCTGTCCACGCTGATCGCGGTTTGGATCGGGCCTTCCATCAATATACTGCTCGGCAAAACAAGCGATGCGGCGTTGTCCATTGCTTCCTTTGCGCTGGCAGCGAGTCTGGTACAGCTCACCTTAAGCTTCTTTACCTATTTCCATCAAATCGTACTGAATTTCTATAAAATCGATGCTAAAGCTGTCCGTAAATTCACGCTGCTGCTTGGCTTCATCCCAACGCTGCTCGTCGCTCTTCTGGCCTTCACGCCGGCAGGCGATTTCATCGTCGGCCATGTCATGGGCGTTGAAGGGAAACTGAAATCGGAAACCATCCGAGCCATGCAGCCATTCGTCCTGCTCGCCTTGGCGCTGCCGTGGCTGGATGTAGGCAACGGACTCATTATGGTGCGCGGCCAGACGCGCATCATCTTGGGCTCACAATCCGTGAATCTATTGTTCACGGTAGCAACCTCGGTTCTATGCATTATGCTGACACCGGGCTGGAATGGCGCAATCGGCGCATGGGCACAATCGATTGGGGTAGCCGCAGAATGTCTGTTCATCGCGATCGCGATCAGGCGAGTCGTCGGACATGCGGACAAAACAATGTCTAGGCAGGCAGCAGATTTGGAGTGAAATTATTGTGGGCTCTACACGATCAAACCTAAACAGCGCTTCCGCCGATAACGTGCAAGCCGCTTCCACAGCTGGGTCGAAGACGCGAGAAGTGTTCATGCTGCGATTCTTTATGTACGTTATTTATACTACGCAAGCACTTGTCGTCTCTTATTTCCCGTTGTACTTCATGGACCGCGGTTATACGGCGGGTCAGATTGGCATCATTTATTCAACCGGGCCGTTCATTTCGATTTTCGCGAACATCATCTTCGGAACAGCAAGCGACCGCTATCGTACCATTAAGAAAATAATGACGCTTCTCATGTTTGGACAACTGGCCATGGTCTCCCTGCTCTTTACGACGGATGCCTTCGTTATTGTCTGCTTCATTATGCTGGCTTTCTATTTCTTTCAGACGCCTGTCAATCCGCTTAGCGACAGCCTGATTCTGTTATCCAGTCAATTTACATCCAAGCCCTATGCGCTCATTCGAGTATTCGGATCACTGGGCTTTGCATTCTCGGCGTTTCTGGTCGGCCAGCTCATCAAAGTAACCGGTACTTCAGCGACTATCCCGCTGGCCGTCGGCTCGATCAGTCTTGCCTTGCTGCTTTCTTTTACACTTAAGGACTATCAAGGTACGAAGCGAAAAATCCGATTCGGCGGTTTCCTGAAGCTCATTCGCAAGCCAAGCATCCTCAGCTACTTCGCCATCGTTCTGGTTGTTTCCATCGCGCATCGGATGTATGAAGGCTTTCTGGCCGTCACGATGCGGGAAATGGGTGCGGACAACTCGCTTGTCGGCATTGCGTGGATGATCTCCGCCATCAGTGAAATCCCGATCCTGTACCTGCTCGGCAAGTACGGACATAAATTCAAGGAGCTTCCCCTGCTGGCTATCGCCAGCCTGATGTATGCCCTGCGCTTCTGGCTCATCAGCGAAATAACAGACCCGATCTGGATTATTCCGATCCAGGCCATGCACAGCATTACGTTCGGGATCTACATGGTTACGGCGCTGCGTTACTTGTCTTCCATCATTCCGGATGAGTTTCGCTCCTCCGGGCAGGCCGTTTACGCAATCGTCTGGAGCGGCTTTGCCGGCGCAATAAGCGGGACTGCCGGCGGCGCAGTCTTCCAGCAGTTCGGCAGAACAGCCTTCTTCCAACTGGCCATGACACTTGCCTTAGTCGCAGCTGTTGCTTTCCTTGCAAAACATTACATCGATCGCGATGCCTAGTCTGACATGCTCCTATCCACATAAAAAGCCCCCTCGCCATTTGGTCAAGGGGGCTTTTATCAAGATCTATTCTTCGTCCGACAGTTCGAAATTGACGTAAACGTCTTGGACATCCTCATTATCCTCGAAAGCATCCATCATCTTCTGCAGCTTCTCTGCATTTTCGCCTTCTGCGGAAACCGTGTTTTGCGGCAGCCATTGAACGCTCGCCGTTTCAAACTTATGCCCAAGCTTCTCAAGCTCCGTCTTCACGGCTTCGAACTCATGCGGATGCGTAATGACTTCAAAGCTTTCCTCATTGACGATAACATCCTCTGCTCCGCCTTCCAGCGCCTGCATCATCATCGTATCCTCATCGGTATCCAGCTCTTCACGGCTGATGACGAGCAGTCCCTTCTGATCGAACATATAGGAAACGCAGCCGCTCTCGCCCATATTCCCGCCGCGTTTATTGAAGATCGAACGAACATCCGCAGCCGTGCGGTTCCGGTTATCCGTCAAGCAGCGAACCATGATCGCGGTACCGCCAGGGCCGTAGCCTTCATACATGATTTCTTCATATTCCACATTATCATTGGCGCCTGCAGCCTTCTTGATCGCACGTTCAATGCTGTCTGTCGGCATTTGTTCGGCACGAGCCGCCGCAATCGTATTCTTCAAGGCAAAGTTCGACTCCGGATTCGGTCCGCCTTTACGCGCATGAACGTATAGCTCTCTTGCGAGCTTAACGAATTTATTATTTTTAGCCTGATCGGCCTTCCCTTTACGGTCTTTAAACAATTTGAATTTCATAAGCTCTAATTCGCTCCTTAGCAGAGGTAAAATAATTTCCATTCATCAGTTTATCATCTTGTCCATGTTGAGGTCAAAGGCCTCCAAACAAATAAAAAAAACCCGACATCGTCATGTCGGGCTTATCTATGGCGTTTACTTATGAGAAGCTTCCCGGTGGAAGCTGCATAGCTTACAGTTTGGTAACGTTTGCCGCCTGCGGCCCGCGATTGCCTTGTGTAATATCGAACTCTACGGATTGACCTTCATCCAGCGACTTGAAGCCTTCGCCTTGAATTGCGGAATAATGAACGAACACGTCCTCGCCATTCTCTACTTGAATGAAGCCATAGCCTTTTTCTGCGTTAAACCATTTAACTGTTCCTTTCAAATGAACAACCTCCTAAAAATGAGCGCGACCGTAAAACCGGGCGACTTGCTTTATTATACACTCGATGCCCATTATTGTGCAATTAAATGTTGACAAAAAGGACGAGTTGTGATAATAGAATCTTGGACTACTTGACCAGTTTCTTCGCAATCGTCGCTCTGATTTCATTCAGAAGGGCCACGGAAGCATCAATTTCAACTTTTCTCGTCGAAACGCTCTCTACGCTGCACCCGAGCGGAATCCCCTTCTCCAATCCGAAATCGAAAATTTCTTCGAACATGCGATGCGAAAGCGTAACGGATTTATCTAAAATATCATTGGAATGCTTCAAGTCATTTTCCAGCCATTTCGGAATGCTGATGCCAAGCCATTTCATAAATTCCAATGTCTTCGGCGAACCGCAAGGCGCAACATTGATCAAGATCGGTACCATGTCGATTTCCTGATCTCTGCAGGAATAGTAGTAGTCCGATAAGAAATTTTTGGTCGCTTCTATATTGTACGTAGCCTGCGAGATGAAGAATTGGCAGCCGCTGTTCATTTTCTGTATCACGCGAAGATGCTCATCGTTCTTCATCGTATGTCTTTCCGGTATGACAACACCGCCGAAGGTCAGGTTCGGATCCATGCGTTGACTTAGCTCATACGCCTCCGGGAGCCGCATGCTCGTCGCCTGCTTGCTTGAGGAAGCTCCAACATAGACGGAGAATCGGTCTTGATCCGATTCTGCCTGCAGCCATTCCGAGAACTGATTCGCTGAATAGTTGCCGACACAGCGGTAAATGATCTTGGGAACCGCTAATTGATTCAGATACTCATTGCTGTACGTCGTGGGATCGACTGTCCGCAGATACGGAAACGGCCGGTCTTGCTCGATGCGATCGCTCTCCTCCTGCACATCGTACAAGATTAAACCGTCTATTTGTAAACCTTCCAGTCGCTCCACTTGCTTCTGAGCGATTTCGGCGATTTTCTCGGCAGTATTCGACTCCTTAGGCGGTGTCATGCCATATGTAGTGATGCCCGGTTCTCTTCTGAGTATTTTCTCTCTTAGCAAGCTATCCACTTCTCCACTTCCTTCGATTAATTAATTCACTGGCTGTTATTCGACCTCATAAGTAATTCGCGAACCAAATCCGGTTATCCTTTTCTCCCCCGAAAGCCGCTTTAGTTGACGGCATAAGACCATGAAATATTTGATTTCTACCCTATTTTATGGCTATCATTGTATGAAGCATCAAGCTATTTACAGAGAGGGATGGTCCTTATGTTTAAAAAGGTTCAAATTTATAAAACAGATAAATACAATATGCTCAACGTTGAAGTACAAGGCAAAACACTGATTGTACGCGAGATCAACGATCAATGGGGCGAAGAATGCCATACATTCGTCAGCCGCCCGGAAATGCTGCACTGGGCTGAGAACCGCTTCCGCCCATCTGAATTTGCAGGCCGCGAAGAAGAACTCGCAGCTATCATGGAAGCCTTCAGATCGGTCTAAATTCGAGGCTTGCGCGCAGGAGGAAAATTCATCCTGTTTATCGAACATAACCATGTACCAACCTGCATAGGTTGTGCGGAGGGGAGCTACATATAAGTGGATAAGACATCTACGATTATATTCATCATTGCCGCTTTTTCACTTGGGGTCGTCATCATCATGCAGCGGAATAATATTCCGCCCAGCTTGCGCAGAGGACTTGCCATCGCAGCGATCGTATTTATTGCATTTGCCTTTTTCCTGATCGTGTACAGTTTGACAATAATGGGGACATAAGGAACCGCCTGCCGGGTCAAACTAGAGTCACCACCTTTCAGGGAGCGTGACTTCTAGCGTGAAATGGCTGCCGATCCTATTATCGCTCTCACTGCTGCAATCAAGTCAAGCTACCGGCTTGCAGCGTGAAGTACCCCATTCTGCTGATTCCGCCACATCTACCAACCATCATGCGAGGAGGGTTCCCATGAACCAAGTACCAAAACGCTCCGAAACCGCAGCTGAGCACCGCTGGCAGCTGGAGGATATTTTCGCGGATCAATCCGCATGGGACAAGGAATATGCGCAAGCGAAAGAGCAGATGAAGAAAGTAGAAGCTTATCAAGGCAAATTAGCAGACCCTGCACAGCTCAAAGCTTGCTTCGAGCTTGAGGACGAGCTTTCGCTCAAAGTAGAGCGACTCTATGTGTACGCGAACATGAAACATCACGAGGATACGGCTGAGCCGGGTTTCCAAGCCCTCTCCGACAAATCCAAGAAGCTGAGCGTCGAAACCGGCGAAGCGCTCTCCTTCATCACGCCTGAGGTGCTCAGTCTCTCCGACGAAGCGCTCCAAAGCATGATCAATAACGCGGATCTTGCTAAGTATCGCCACACCTTGGAAGAAATGAGCCGCCAGAAGGCGCATGTACTCTCCAAATCCGAAGAAGCGCTGCTTGCGCAGGTCGGTAACATCAGCCAAGCTCCGGGCACCATCTTCAGCATGCTGAACAACGCCGACTTGAAATTCCCGAAAGTGAAAGACGAGAACGGCGAAGAAGTTGAATTGTCCCATGGCCGTTACATACAGTTTCTGGAGAGCAAGAACCGTGAAGTGCGCGAAGGTGCTTTCAAAGCGATGTACGACACGTACGGCAAACTTAAGAACACACTTGCTTCCACGCTCAGCTCGAATGTAACGAAGAACTTGTTCTACTCCCGTGCTCGCAAATATCCTTCTACACTCGAAATGTCGCTCTATGGAGACAACATTCCGAAAGAAGTGTACGGTAACCTGATCAGCACCATTCATAAGTATCTTCCGCTCATGCATCGCTACATGGAGCTTCGCAAGAAGCTGCTGAAAGTTGATGAGCTCCATATGTACGACTTATTCGCACCGCTTGTAGATGAGTTCAAGATGGACATCACCTTCGAGGATGCGAAGAAAACCGTCAGCGAGAGCTTAAAGCCGCTGGGCAGCGATTATTTGACCGTGCTGCAGGATGGATTCGATAAAGGCTGGATCGACGTATACGAGAACGAAGGCAAACGCAGCGGCGCATATAGCTGGGGCGCTTACGGCACGCACCCTTACGTGCTGCTCAACCACAAGGACAACCTGAACAGCATGTTCACCTTGACGCACGAAATGGGCCATGCGCTTCACTCCTACTATTCCGACAACAATCAGGATTACCGTGACGCGCAATACACGATCTTCTTGGCCGAAGTGGCCTCGACGCTCAATGAAGCGCTGCTCATGGATTATATGCTGAAGAAGTCGACCGATCCGAAAGAAAAAATGTACCTGCTGACCTACTATGCCGACCAATTCCGCACAACGGTATTCCGTCAGACGATGTTCGCGGAATTCGAGAAGATCATTCACGAACGCGCTGAGGAAGGCGATTCCTTGACGCCGCAGGAATTCAGTAAAATCTACTACGACCTGAACAAGCTGTACTATGGCGAAGGCATGGTCATCGATAAAGACATCGAGATGGAATGGGCACGTATCCCGCATTTCTACACCAGCTTCTATGTGTACAAATATGCGACGGGCTTCTCCGCGGCTACCAGCTTCTCCAAGCAGATCCTGGAGGAAGGCGCCCCTGCGGTGGAGCGTTACCTCGGCTTCCTGAAGAGCGGCGGCAGCGACTATTCGATTAATATCTTGAAGAAAGCCGGCGTCGATATGTCGACCCCGGAACCGATCGAGCAAGCGATGAGCGTGTTCGAACAATTGATCGAGCAAATGGAGCAGCTGACTTCTTAAGCTGCTTCCACTTCCTAAGAACGAGAAAGAGCAGCCCAACCGGGCTGCTCTTTCTCGTTGCGCGGTTATTACGGCTGGGACGGTGTCCGCAGCGAAGCAAACAATTCCGTCGCTTCGGCGAAAGAAGACACGGCTCCATCCAGACGCTGAATCAGCTCCTCATCCAGCTGCAAGCCGCCGGCATCGGTCTTCTTGATTTGCGAATCTACGGCATAGACGCCGGCGGAGACATGACGCGCATATAGCGCCGAAAGCACCGGTTTCAGGGCATAATCAATCGTCAGCAAATGAGCAATCGTTCCGCCAATGAACAGCGGCAGCACAACTTTCCCTTCCAGGCCGGTCTGCGGCAGCAAATCCAGGTAAGTCTTAAGCACGCCGGTGAAGGATGCTTTGTACACCGGACTTGCTACGATGACAGCGTCCGCGTCTGCAATCTGCTTGTTCGCATCTTTAATCGCCGAGCTGTCCCAGCGAGCTAATACGAGATCCTCTGCCGGAAGCGAAGCTACATGCAGCGAGCTCACTTCCCACCCGAGCCCCAGAAGCTTAGCTTCCGCGTAATCGGTCAACCCGTTCAAACGTGAAATCGGATTCGGACTTCCTGAAATAATTACTACTTTCGGCATAGCTGCTCACACTCCCGGTTTTATCGCTATATTTTAGCTTGCACGTGCAATCCATCTTATGGGATTAGTATACTAACAGAATTCCGATATGTAAACTATGAATAGATGAAAAAGAATCCGGGAGACTCGCCTCTGCAGGTACTGGCCAGTCTTCCCGGATCTTTGCCTATTATTTCGCTTCCGGCGGATACAAAATAATTCTTCCCTCTTCCATCTCTACCCGCACTTTATTCTTCTCTTTGAATTCATCCGCTTGCAGATACGATGCCGGAATCTGCAGCCGACCCGCTTTGTCGATAACGGCATATTCCACATGGCTTTCTTCCGCTTCGAAGATGCTTCCGTTCGCAAGCGCAGCAAGTTCTTCCGCATAGGATTGCCGTCTGATAATCTCAGAAGAGGTTTTGCCGTCGCGGATCGCAACAACCCGGTCAACCTTACGCGCAAGCAACGGATCATGCGTAACGATAACGATCGTAATGCCCATCCTGCTGTTAAGCTCCCGGAACAAGTCCAGAATTTGATTGGACATGCGCGTATCGAGCGAGCCCGTCGGTTCATCGGCAAGCAGCAGCTTCGGCTCGTTCGCGAGCGCAATCGCGATGGCTACCCGCTGCTGCTCGCCACCGGAGAGCTCGCTCAGCCGATTCTTGATGCGGTGGCTTAACCCAACCGCCTCCAGCAGCTCGAGCGCCCGCAGCCGTTTGCCTCGGCCTTTCAGCAGAATCGGCAGCTCCACGTTCTCCAGCGCAGTCAAATACGGAATCAGGTTTCGCGCGTTGCTCTGCCATACGAACCCAACCGTCTCCCGTTTGTATTTGACCAGATCGCGTTCCGTAAATTTAAGCAAATCCTTGCCGTCTACAAGCAGCTTACCGGCGGATGGGCGATCAAGCCCTCCCAGCATGTTAAGCAGCGTGGATTTACCGCTGCCGCTGTTGCCGATAATCGCCATCAGCTCGCCGGCTTCAACATGAAGGTCAAGCCCTTGCAGAGCTACGACCTCCAAGTCGTCCGTCTTATAAATTTTGACAAGCCCATCGCAATGAATCATGTCTTATTCCTCCCCAAGCTTCAGCGCTTGCGTAATTTTCATACGCGAAACCCGAATGCCGAGCACGGCCAGCCCAATTGTCAGCATAATGCCTACGACGCTGTACAGCTGCACATAATCGCTTAGCTGACGGACAATTTCAAATGGCGGCACTTGATCCGAAGCGTTGAAGGACAGCTGGAACAGCGGAACGAACTGACTGCTCACCGCATTTCCGATCAGTACCCCAAATAGGATTGCAGCCGCAGACGTCAACAGCTGCTCGCTTAGCAGCATGCCGATAATCTGCATAAACGAGATTCCCATCGCCCGTAATATACCGAATTGCAGCGTCCTGCCCGATAACGTAAGCACCCAGAACAATAGGAATCCGAAGAAGCTGATCATCATCGAAATGACGAAGCCAAGCGTCATGACGCCGTTGATCGCCAGACGGAACGGATCGTTCTTCGAGCGAATCAGCAGCTGATTCGCATCCACAAGCTCCTCAACCGGGATTTCTTTCTTCTCCAAATCCTCATAGATCACCGAGCTTGTAGCGCCTTCTTTGAGCTTGATCCATACCTCGTAAGGTTCAAGCGCAAGATGGTTCTGAATGTAAGACAGATGGCCGACAATCAAATTCGGCATCCGCACATTCGGGTCGTCCTGGTTGCCCGACTGAGGCAGCGGATTCCATCCCGGCCAATAATCGATAATTCCGTAAACGATGAAATTCGCGCTGTCGAGCCCTGCCCATTTCGCCGAGATCGGGTCGCCCGGCTTCACATTCATTTTGTCGGCGATGGATCTGGAGATAAGCACTGCCTTCGGATTACTCGCAATCAGGTTCAAGTAGCTGTTGATCGGATACTCCAGCAGTCCGCCGCGCATCCATGCTACTTTACCGAATTCAAACGTATCGATCCCGTATAAGGACGTACCGCCATTCTGCCCATTAGCTGAGAAATTGGCATCATCCTTGCGGAACACGCGC
Organism: Paenibacillus sp. BC26; assembly: GCF_900116125.1. NCBI lineage: Bacteria > Bacillati > Bacillota > Bacilli > Caryophanales > Paenibacillaceae > Paenibacillus > Paenibacillus sp. BC26. The sequence goes on from NZ_FPAD01000002.1 coordinate 36,414, forward strand.
GCTGCCGTATCCACGCCGGCAAGCTCTGTCATTGTAATGAACGAAGGCTCCGTATACGTGACAACCTTCGGCGCTTGAACCGCTCCCGCATCATCCGCATTGACCATGGCCGGCATGCCTGCCGGCGCCGGAGGCGGCTTGTCGTTATCCCAGTGAACGGACAGCTGAATATCCGAACCTGTCGTGTATTGAATCTTATCTTCCATGTTGCCATTGATCGTACGTGCCGCGTTGGCGCTGAACAGTCCCATTGCGACCGTCATGATCAAGAACACCTTGATGGTTAAATATTGCGATGACGAACGGCTGATCTGCAGGAGCGTGGAATACAGCGCAGGCGTCCACCATCTCCGGCCAATCCAGAAAACCAATTTAATCAACCACGGATAGATCCGAAGAATGAAGAGCCCCGTTCCCAAGCTGAAGAGTGCAGGCATGAAGAACAGCAGCGGATCGACTTGGATCGCATTCGGATCCAGTGCGAGCGCCTTCAGATCGGCCATCCGTTTGTTAAAGCCATATAACATGTAGATCGCCACACCCAGTAAAACGATGTCTATGCCTGTCTTGTGCCAGAAAGACATTTTGTTGGAGCGCGCCATCTGCTGTTTATGCCCTACAATCGATATCCGCGTAGCCAAGAATGCCGGAACCAGAATGAGAATGATGGAGCCGATTACGGCAGCGCCGGCAATTTTATAAGAGGTGCTGTTCAGCACGACATCCAGCGAGGAGCGCTGCACGAACTCCAGGAATCCGCTTGAAGCCCCTAAGATTTTGGTGAAATAGACGCCTATGAACGGGCCGACCGCAAGGGCCAACAGACCAAGCAGCAGGCTCTCCACCAGAAAGACGAGCATAATTTGCAGTCGGCTTGCACCGCGGCTGCGCAATACGGATATCTCCGTCTTCTGTCTGTCAATAATCAGATTAGCTGCCATGTACAAGTAGAACGCAAGCATGAACATGACCGGCGAATATAAGGACCAGAGCATGATGTCGAGCTTGTCTTTCTTCACCGTATACGTAGCAATCGGATTCTTAGCCGGCATATCCACCGACGAAATGCCAAGTCGCATGTTGAAATAATTGTTCATGGCTGTATATTGACCCAGATACGTGTCGATCCGGTCAATATTCATCTGCTCATAGTTAAGCGAGTACTGCCAGGACAGCACCGATATTTTCAACAGCCCTTGGGTCTCGATAAAATCATGGTTGAACTGCTTGAACGGAATATAGAAGGAAGTATTATACGATTCCACATTGAATTGATCGTACACGTTGTCCTGCTTCGACTCCACGATCCCTACCGGAATAATGCGGAGCTGCTGCCCCGTATCCTTATTCGTATAGACGAACTCATGGTCAAGATCACGCTTAAGATCAATAATGAACTTCTGCGTTACGAGTGCTTCATACACGCCGTCGCTGCGATTCGCATCCGGCATCCGGCCATCAATTAGATGCACCCGCTTGTCGATATCCGAGACGGTCCGAATGCTTCCCGTCACGCTCATTTCTTTCTTCTCGCGTTCGGAGGCATCGACAGGAAAAATCTTGAACGACTGCGTTGCCCTCGACATGATATACGACTGAGCATCCAAACCAAGGCGCTGCGGCGCGTTGTACATATAACGATCCGCTTTGCCGATCAAACTTCTGATTTCGTCGAAGTTTCTTGTACCGGAAACCGAAGTCGAAGCTCTTAATGAGCCAGGGTAGACGTTCTGATCCTTCTGAAGCTGTTGAAGCTCTTTAAATAACGTGCGCTGCAAAATCGCATGCGAGTATAGCGGCATGGAGCTGAACAGTGCTACGCAGATCGTAAGCCCAAACCATAAGTTAAGCTGCAGCCAACGATTCTTCGCCATTTTACGAAAAATCATCGTCCAGATTGCCATCGGTTCACCTCTTCTCTTCTCATGAGCTGAAATTAGTTATTCAGGATCACTTTCATACCCGGATCTAATCCCTTGACGATTTCAACTTCCGTGGATGTCATAATACCCGGCTGAACGTCGATTTCTTTGCGGCGGTCGCCATCCAGCGCTTGTACATAGGTACGTCCCAGGTAGGTACGCAAGCCGCTGCGAGGTATGACTACCACATCGTCACGTTTCTCAAGCACGATATGAATGTCGGCTGTTTTGCCCAGCTCGAACGTTTTGTCCGGTTTCGCGATGGCAATATAGAGCAGCCTCGTGTTGCGGTCGTCGATTTCCTTGTTTAGCGTAATCGGCGCATCCGAGGGAGATTGCAGCACTTTGCCATCAAATTTCTTATCGCCCATCTTGATCTGGACGGCCATGTCGCGTTGTACCCCGGCAATTTGTTTCGGATCCTCTGCCGTGTAGATCAGATAAAGCTGCGTCGGGTCCGCAACAGTCACCAGCGGCGTATACCCGTTCAACCCGTCACCCGGCGACTTCGTATCCAAATAAGATACGATGCCGCTGATCGTTGTCGTCAGCTTCGCGGACTCAAACTGATCATTCATCGAATCGAGCATCAGCTGTTCCCGCTCCAGATCGATTTCCTTCATGCGCAGATCATTGCCGGTAACACCGCTTTGCTTCACTCGGAAATATTCGATTTGAGCACGCTCGAGGCTTAGCTTCTGCAGCTTCACACGCAGGTCCAAATCCCCCATATCCAGCTCGGCCACCAGTTGTCCTGCCTTCACTGCATCCCCGAGCTTCACGTGGAGCTCCTTCAATCTTCCGCTTTCCTTATAGAAGAGCGGCACATTCTTGCTCGACGCGACTACAGCCGCACCCGAGAAGCTCCGCTCAATTGTCGCCTTCTTCACTTCGATGGCATCTACCTTCTCCGCGGCAGGCTGCACAAGCGGCGGCTGCAGGACAACTTGCTTCTGCGGCAGAAGCGAGCAGCCGGAAAGCAGCGAAGCCGCGACCATTACTGCGGCAGCTTCCTTGACGAACGATCTGCGGCGATGTTTACGCGTTAGGTTCTGAGACAATCTCTCCATCCTCCAATGCAATAACATGATCGACGATTTCCATAATACCGGGATCATGTGTCGTCATGACAACGGTCATTCCCAGGTTCTCAACGAGGTCACGGAACACTTTAATAACTTGCAGCCCCATCCGGCTGTCCAGCTCGGCTGTCGGCTCATCCGCCAGCAAAAGGACCGGCCGGTGCGCGATCGCTCTGGCGATCGCAACACGCTGCTGTTCTCCCCCTGATAGCTCAGGCGGGCGGTGCTTCATGCGGGATTTCATACCCACCCATTCCAGCGCTTGTTCGGCGCGTTCCTTGTGCAGCTTCGAATCGCTGCCTGCGATACGCAGCCCGAACTCCACGTTCTCGTACGCCGACATAAGAGGGATAAGACCGAAAGCCTGGAATACCAGCCCCAGATTCGTTCTGCGCCAGGTGCTGCGCTGTTTCTCGGGCAATCTGGAAATCACTTGGCCGTTAAAATAAACGTCACCTTCTGTCGGCTGATCCAAGGCTGCAAGTAAATTGAGCAGCGTCGTCTTGCCGGAGCCGGAACGGCCTTTAAGCGCGATCATCGAGCCTTTCTTAATCGACAAATTAATATTCTTGACAGCGGTTACAGAATTGTCACCGCGGCCGAATACGCGTTTCACATTATCCGCTTGGAGCAGCGGAAGGTTGCTGGCAATCGGCGATTCCGCCGTAAGAATCTTCACGTGCGGCCATTCTCCTTCCCGAATCTATGAATTCGTTTACATTTACATCTGTAAAAATTTTCTATTAGAGTTAGGATACTAGGCGAAATCTGGGCTGTCAACCCGAGAATCTATTAGATTTTTGCACAATTGCATCCAAAAACGTGAACATTAGGTTGATTATAACTCGTTCGAATGCCATAGGGATAGTCTTAATTCAACGAGTTGGCTGAAGGGAGATATTAGAAAAAGGCGCAGCCTATCAGCAGCGCCAGCAAGCCGGCCAGCGCCGAGGACGCGAAATTCACCGCGTCATTGCTCATCCCGGCGATGCCGCGAATTCGCTGCACGGCGTCGCTGCCGCCGCAGTGCTCGGCGCGCTCTGTTTCGCTGCCGCATACCCGGCAGCGGTACATCACTTGCACGGTCGCGCCGAGCAGCGAATCGGCGAAGGCGCCGGCCGTGCCGGCGCAAGCCGCGGCGGCGAGCAGCGCGCCCGGCGAGACGCCCGCGGGCGCCGGCGGCGCCGCGTGCAGCAGCGCTGCGGCAGCGCCGATGAAAGCGGCGCCGGCCAGCGCGGCGAAGCTGCCAAGCGGCGTGACCCCGCCGCTCGTGCCGGGCGCGACGCGCCGCCCGCTAAGCAGGGCACGCGGAGCGCGGCGGCTGAGCGCGCCGATCTCCGTGGCCCACGTATCTGCGTTCACGGCGGCCATGACGCCGACGAACGCGTACACCCATGCTGCCGCGGGCCAGATCGCATGCCCCGAGCACAGCAGCAGCCCCAGGCCGCCATTGGCCCATACCTGAGCGGCGTCTCGCCGGCCGCTCTTGGCGTACTTCGCCTCGGCGGCCTGCTTGGCGTGATGTCTTCGCTTCCACTTGGACCACAGCGAAGACGACAAGAAGAAAGCCAGCAGCGTGCCGAACCACAGCGGCCCGCCTAACGCCACATAGCCCGTCCCCATGACGGCAGCCGAAACAGCCCCGCTCCCGGATAACGAGCGAAGCCGATAGGCTGCCAATGCGATAGCGGCGCTTCCGATCATCCCGGCCGCCAGCCGCCCTATGGCCGAACTCCAAATCTCAATCATCCTGTCATTCACGCTCCATACTCCCATTTTTTACATATGCTTTAGCAGGATTCGTTAAAGTTATGTTGAATTGATTATGTCGAAGAATACACTTTTTTGTCATCTAAGGAGCGTTCGATTGCATATGTATGATCGTCATCTACGTCATGAAGAAATTCTCCCACACTCTGACGCCGCAAACGAACGGACGCCGGAAGAGCTGCTTCGTATTATATTTGATTATACCGCCAAAATCGGAGGAGAGCGAAACTTAAAGAGCGTCCTCCTGCTTATGGCCAATATGGGCCGCGAGATGATCATGGCAGACCGATGTACAGTGTGGCTCATCGACCATGCCCGCCAAGAACTGTTTACAACCATTGCCCATGGCGTCAATGAAATCCGCATTCCGCTCGGCACCGGCTTCGTCGGCCATTCGGTCGAGACAGGGGATTATTTATTAATCGACGACGCCTACAGCGACCATCGACATAATGACGAGAATGATCGCCGCACCGGCTACCGGACCAAATCGGTGATAACCGTCCCCTTCGTAGGCAATGACGGAACCATTATCGGGGCATATCAAGCCATTAACAAGCTGACGCCGCAAGCGGTCTTTACGCAACGCGACCTGGAGCATTTGAAGCTGGTGGCCTCCTACGCCGGCAAATCGCTGGAATCTGTTATTCTCCACGAGGAGATCGTCGCCACGCAGCGCGAAATCATTACCGTCATGGGCGAGATCGGCGAAAGCCGCTCCAAAGAAACCGGCAACCACGTCAAACGGGTAGCTGAATATTCCTACATCCTCGCAATGGGGTACGGGCTGCCGGCAGAAGAAGCCGAGCTGCTCAAGATGGTTTCGCCAATGCATGATATCGGCAAGGTGGCCATCCCCGACGCCGTCCTGCTCAAGCCCGGCAAGCTGACCGAGGAAGAGTTCGACCATATGAAGCTGCACACCGATATCGGCTATCATTTGCTCAAATCGTCAAGTCGCGAGCTGCTCAAAACCGCCGCGATCGTCGCCTATCAGCATCATGAGAAATGGAACGGCAAAGGCTACCCGAGAGGACTTAGCGGAGAGGATATCCATCTCTACGGACGGATTACGGCCATCGCAGACGTATTCGATGCGCTCGGCAGCGATCGCGTGTACAAGAAAGCTTGGGAGCTTGAGCGAATTCTGCAGTTATTCCAAGAGGAACGCGGCAACCATTTCGACCCGCAGCTGGTTGATATCCTGATGGAGCAGCTCCCCGCGATTCTGGATATTCGAGATCGGTTCCGTGACTTATAACATATACCCCCGTCAGGTAGACAATATTAAAAGACTTCTAAGCAGCGACCGCTTTTCGGTATTCTACCGGGGAGCGGTCGTTTGGTTTTTTCCGGTACCTGCGGTGGCTATACTCCGTGATGTAAGATGCCACAGCATGCTGAAGGCCCTTGAAATTAGAGGGTTTTTCAAGGTAAATACTGTCTGTTTTGAAACCGTCGACTTCTTGCGCCTGTGTTGCTCTGGGAGCGCTACTCCTTACGTTCACCGCCTAAGAACGGTAATAGGTACCTCTCTTTTGAGCAATTAGTCGGTTTTAGGCTAAAGAGCGGTAACAGCTACCTCTCTACTGTTCCTCACCTGGCGACACCTAGCGCATCAGCGATCCCAGCCAAAACACAAAAAACTGCCCCAAAAGTCATCTTGCACACTTTTGGGACAGTCCCTAATATGCTATACAAGCTCATTCTTCGCCTGCGCGAAGCGATCCGGATAATTCGTACAAATCATAAGCGCGCTGTCGAGCGCGGCGAGCCGCTTCATCATAGGCGCATCATTCACGGTCCACGCCATTACGTCAACCCGTGCAGCCCGCAAGGAAGCAAGCAGCTGTTCCGTTACTCGTGTATAGCCGACGGATAAGAAATTAGCGCCTAAGCGCTCCAAATCCGTTACCAGCGTCCAAGGCGACGCATCCAGGATAAGTCCCGTCCGGACCTCCTTGGACAGCTCACGCACCGTTCGCAGCGCTTCACGGTCAAAGGACGTGATGACGGCGTCATGCTGCAGTCCGTTCTTGTACAGCAGCTCAACGACCTTCTTCTCCATGCCGGGATAACGGCCTCCATAGGTTTTGAGCTCCACATTAAGCCGGCAGCGGCCGATTGTGGCGTCCGCCACTTGCTGCAGCGTCGGGATGCCTTCACCTGCAAAAGACTTATCGAACCAGCTGCCCGCATCCATCTTGCCGAGCTGCTCCGCCGTGAATTCATGAACGCGCCCCGCCACTCTGGCCGTTCGACGAAGCGAGTCATCGTGAATGACGACGGGGATCCCGTCCTTCGACATCTGAACGTCAAGCTCGATCCATTGCACGAACGGAAAACTAAGCGCCTCCCGAAAAGCGGCCATCGTGTTCTCCGGCGCAAGTCCTGAAGCTCCGCGGTGGGCAACACACGGATTCAACATCAGCTTCACTCCTTAGGTTGAATGTTCCCTGCTTCATCCACTGTTGCATGGAAGGAAATACTCGACATGCGCTTCAGCAGAGCGGCTCCCTCTTCTCCCGTCAAAGGTGCCGGCTGCGACTGTACCGCGCGCATCGGATTAAACTTCAACGCGCAATCGCCTTTCTCATTACAAGCGGCTTGGAGGACACCGGTATCCTTCGTTTTATCCGGCGTCATGCCGCTGAATATAAAATTGCCTAAGCTGTAGGCAATCCACTTTCCTTTATAAGACTCAAAGCCTTGAAGTACATGAGGATGGCTGCCGATAACTAAATCCGCCCCTGCATCAATATATTCATGAGCTAATCGTTTCTGATCGTTATTCGGTAAATCTTCGCGTTCGATGCCCCAGTGCACCATGACGACGACAATATCGGCTTGCTTCTTCGCCTGCTTAATCGCGGCAACAGCTCGGGTAGAGTCGTAGGTTTCCGCCAGTCCTGCATGATCCTTCGTTGCCTTCCAGGAGCCTACGGGGACAACTCTCGTTAATCCAAGGTACGCAACGCTGATTCCTTTGGCCTCCAGCAGTACGGGCTTGAACGCTTCCAGCTCATCGCGACCGGCCCCCATATTGGGAATGCCCGCTTCATCGAGGTGAGCAATCGTGTCCAGCAGACCCTCTTCGCCTTGGTCCAGCGTATGATTGTTGGCTAAATTGACAACGTCGATACCGGCTGCCTTCAAGGCGGGAAGTGCATCCGGCGATGATTTATAGACATATTGTTTATTCTCTGCCGGCGTGCCGCGCAAAGTTACGGGCGTCTCCAAATTGACCGCCATCAAGTCCGGCGTCTTCAGCTCATTCAATACTTTCGCATACGGGTAATCATAGCCGTTCTTTAGCATGAGCTTCTCTACGGAAGCCGCCAGCAGAACATCGCCTGTAAAAGACAGATTCACTTGACCGCCGGCATCCGGCGTAACCGTGCCGCCGGCCGCAGCTTCATTATCGGCCGAAGGTTCATCATCCGAGATAGGTTCATAGGTTGTATGTCCCTCTGATGTTGAATCATCCGCCACTGTTCCGGCCTCGTTCCCTGCATCCGCGGATTGGCCCGCATTTTCGCTGTCGGCAGGCGCATTTTGCTCATTAGCCGCGTTGTTCGGCTTCTCATTGCCAGCTTGCCGCTGCACGACATAAACGACCGCAAGCGCACCGATGATCAGCAGCAGGACAAGGTTGATCGCAAACAGGCGTTTCATTCTGCGGGCACGTTGTTGTTTCTGATGTTGACGAGATTCAGAGCGGGATACAGGCATAGTAGTTGGGCTCCTTTTCTTCAAACGATGACCCATTCATTATACACCATAGTCCGGGCGCTTTTGGAAGCTTTTTCATATGGATTCCGGCTTCGCCGAATAATAGAGCTGATCATTTTGCCGTGTTCCCGTAACAAGGCCTTGGCGCTCCAGATGGAATAAATGGGCCAGCGTCTCTGACATGGCAAACCTCAAATTATGCGTATTGCCGGCAATCCGTTCACCGAAGAGCCGCATACAAAGCATATAACCCGTCATCGGCTCCGCTTGAATCAGACCCTGAATTTGAAGCAATCTCCGTTCATGGTGGGCTGCCAGCTGATCAATCCGTTCGCTGAAGTTCGTGAAGGGGTCCCGATGCCCCGGAAAAGCAAGCTCAACCTCGTACCCCTTCAACTCCTCCAAGCTATCCAGAAACTGCTGCAGCTGATCATGGTTTTCTCCCGGCACTACGCTGATGTTCGGCGTAATATCCGGGAGCACTTGATCCCCGCAGATCATCCATTTCTTAAGCGGTTCATAGAAGCACAGCTGGCCCTTCGCATGCCCCGGGCTGTCGATCATCCGCCATTCCGAATCGCCGATTGTCATCATCCGGCCTGCTTCGAGGAAGGTGACCGCCGGCTGCGGCGAAACCTTCTCCGCGAAGCTGTCCAGATGCGGAGCGATTTCCTCAACAACCGACTGCGGCATACCTTGTTCGGCATACAGCTTCGTAAGCGAAAGGGCAAATTCCGCTCCCAGGTCCGCTCCCCATAAGCGCTGGGTGTAGGCATACGAAAGCTCGGAAATATAGACCGGCGCGCCGGTACGCTCTTGAAACCATCCCGCCAGACCGTAATGGTCAGGATGCTGATGCGTCAGAATGATGGTGTGAATCGAATCGAATGGGATCGATTGCTCGCGCAGCGCCTTGGACCAAGCCTGAACAGCGTCGTCGGTATGTAATCCCGGATCGATCAACGTATATCCGGCTGCGTCCGGGATCAAGTAGCTGTTCACCCATCTCAGCGAGAACGGCAGCGGAACTTTAACCTGAACAATGCCTCCGTGCCACAGCGTCACCATCGATTGTGCCCCTTCACTCACGATAACGCCCTGCCTTTCAGAATCATCCGCGGCGAACTCTTCTCTTCATAAGGTCGCCCTTCATAATCCCCGTAGCGGTGCTCCAGCTCGAGCCCCGCTTCCCGGAGTGCTTGTTCAAACCAAGGCAATGGAAACAAGCGAACCCGCTCCTCGTAATTGCGAGAAGCCTCAGTCCCTTCTTCCGAAGTAATATGAATTTGCTTCACCACCCAGCCATCTGCAATCGCCCGCTGTTCCCTGATATGCAGCCTTGTCAGCTCATCGGTACGCTCCGAGTGCGGCACCAGATTGGCAGCAACATAGGACGGATTCATAAAATCAATGAGGAAAGCCCCTCGCGGCTTCAGCACTCTGCGAATCTCTCGGATGACGCGGTGGTTGTCCGCTTCCATTTCGAAATAGCCGAAGGACGTGAACAAATTGACGGTCGCATCAAAGCTGCCGTCTTCGAAAGGCAGCTCCCTCATGTCGCCTTGGATGAGGGAATGAATATGTCCTTGCTCATTGCACTCGCGTGCTTTCTGAAGCAGTGATTCGGACAAGTCGATGCCCGTAACCTTGTAACCAAGCTGAGCCAGGGCGAGAGCATGCCGTCCCATTCCGCAGCCGATATCAAGTACGGAGGCACCAGGTGCAAGCTCCAGCCACCCTGCCATGGTTTCCACCTCACGCGCCGCTTGCTCCCAGTTGCGGTGCCGATACACGACCATATAATCAGAGCCGAAACTGCGCTCATACCAATTCGCCATACCTGGTTCCCCTCTCAAGTCCATCTCTTTTTTTATGACTCTTATTGTACTTCACCCTCCGCTATTCTGGCAAAAGACTCATGCAGCGGCATAATTTGCATCCTAAATATCCATACTATGCCATGTTGTTATCTTCACGGTCAAACATGTTCCGGAAAGGGGAGGCCGCTATGCTGAATCGAATTAATACCCTGTTTGCGGAGTCGCGGGATCTGACGATGAATCGCCTGCAAAACGATACGCTTTCGATCGAAATCGCTTATATTGCGACGCTCTGCGACGAAAGTAAAGTCAGCGACTTCATTCTTGTCCCGTTTACGAAGCAAGAGCATCCCTTTGAAGAGCTGGTTTTGACCAATCCCGTATTTAAGCGCCTTGATGATCCCGCCAAATGGGCGGATACGATTCTGCATGGCTTTGTACTGATGCAGATAAACGGAAAAATATATCAGCTTGATGCGGCGCGTATTATCCGAAACGAAAATCCGCAAACGATGGTCGAAACGGTCATTGCCGGCCCGCAAATCGCGTTAAGCGAAGATCTGATCGACTCCGTCAATATTATTCGCAGCCGCTATCCGAACCCGGAACTCGCTGTCGAGGAGCGCACGGTCGGCACGATGTCGAAGACCAGAGTTCTGCTGCTCTTTGATAAACGGCGTGTAGATCCGACCGTCCTTACCGGGGTTAGAGAGAAGCTCGACCGTGTATCGATACCGATGATTTCGGCGACCGGGGAACTAGCAAGAGCGCTTGGCGACCGGTATCGGCTCTTTCCGACCATGATGCTGACCGAGCGTCCCGACCGCGTATGTACGGGCATTCAAGACGGCAAAATCATTCTGCTCATTCAAGGTTCGATGTTTGCGCTTATTTTGCCTGCAACGTTCTTCAACTTTATGAATGCAGTGGATGACCACTACGATTCGTTCTGGATGACGCGCTGCCTGCTGGCACTCCGCTATATGGCCGTTATCCTTACGGTCGCATTGCCGGCGCTTTACGTGGCTATCGTCTCCTATAATCCGGAGCTCTTCCGAGTCCAATTAACCTTCTCGATTGCAGGCAGTAGATCTGCTGTGCCTTATCCTTCTTTCATCGAAGTGTTTATCATGCTGTTTATGATCGAAGCGCTCATTGAAGCCAGTGTCAGGCTGCCCAAATATATCGGTTCTACGGCGACAACCGTTGGCGGTCTCATTCTCGGACAAGCGGCACAGCAGGCAGGACTCGTCAGCAGCATCATGATTATAGTGACCTCCGTTGTGGCCATATCCAATTTTGTCATCCCCGTCAATAATATGTCGGGGTCGATCCGTTTTCTGAAATACCCGCTTATTATCCCGGCGATATTTTTCGGCATATCGGGGGTGACCATTGGGTTGTTCTGTTATTTGGTTTATTTGGCCGATATGCGGAGCTTCGGAAAACCGTACTTCCGCATCATTAGCAAATCAGCCTCGCAAAGCGGCGACATCGGGCAGGTGAATAATGAGTGATTCGTTACTATTATTACAATATCATTCTCGTCAGCATCCTGAATCTCATGCTGTTTGTTCCGTATTTGCTTCTTAATGACCGTTATACGGGCTCTGTGTCCTCCATGATTTGCGCGGCTTTCTTCGGCAGCTTCTTGGCGCTAATCTTTACCCATGTCATGAAGACCTTCCCGGGCAAAGGACTTCCGGAAATATTGGCGCTCTTCTTCCCCAAGTATATCAATGTCCCCATATTGATACTCTTATCTGTCATGTGGTATGCGGCTGCCGGGATCGCCATTATTGCGTATGCGGTGCTCATTAATCGCTTTTTCAACCCGGATACCAGCTCGATGCTCGTGCTGTTAATTCTTGTCGGGGCATGCATATACACGGCGACACGCTCTACTTTAACCGTTTCGCTGATTATGGAAATGACCTTGATCATCAATCTACCGATCGTGTTCTTCATTCTATTTAAAGCGTCGACCAATCCGTTTCTGGACTGGGATGCCATTCGAACCGTCGCTCAATATTGGCGAGTTCCGCCCAAGCTTGAACCTTTTGCAGCTGCGACCTTTGTATTTACGGGGTATACCAACTATGCCATATTCAATCGACTTAACCCGCCGAATTTCAGGTTTCGCTTCCGCTGGGCACTTCCAATCATCTGCACCTTGATTCTGTTTCTCTCTTTCTTCGTGCCAATCGGGTTTCACGGAACGGAAGCGGTCGGTTCGTATTTGTACGTTTGGACGGTAACCTCGGATTCCATGCTGCTTGGCTACGGCTTCATTGAACGGGTCATCTTCTTGTTTCTGTTATTGTATCTAAACCTCACGCTCCTTTATACGACGTCGGGCTGGCACATTGCCATGGAAATGATCAAGAGCTGTTTACCCAAAGCAAAGCCGCATATCGACCCAACGCGCACAGCTGCCTCTAATTATGTGATTGTATCGATTTTTGCAGCCTTAACGATGCTGTCGTTCTACACCTTTAATGAAAAACAGAGCTTATACATTACGAGAGGCTGGCTGATGATTCGGTTATTTTCCGAAACGGCGACCGTTCTGTTCCTTGTTATTCTAAGTTTGATCGCACGTCGAAAGAAGATGAAAACATGAACGTAAGACGTCTGGCAGTAAAACTAACCCTGATCGTGCTTATCACCGTACTGCTTGGGGGGTGCGGCTTCAAAGATATCGATAAACGGTTCTTCGTCCTTGCCATGGGGATTGATTCCGCCGACGAAGGAAAGAAAGGCTTCAAAATCACGCTTCGACTCGCCATTCCTTCACCGAAGGTGGAGCCCGGAGCAGCCCAAACACAAGTGGAAACCATTCAGGCTTCCACCATTGCCGAAGCTCTCCGATTACTGAAATCCCATGTGGATAAGGAGCTGGATTTCGGACATTGCAAGCTTTATCTGCTGGGCGAAGGGCTTGTGAAATCGGATTATACGCCTACCCTTCGGTGGATATCCCGGCGCCGCGATGTGTCGAACATTGCTTATATGGCTATCGGCAAGCCGGATGCGAAAACGATTCTGAATGTCAATCCGCCTGCCGAACGTTTTCCGGGGAATACGATCTTCCTGTTATACGGAAAAGACGGCACCCAGTCCTCCTACATCGTCAGTGTCTATATGTTTGACTTCATGCGGCGCGTCGATGAACGCGGCATGGATCCGATTATGCCGATCATGCGGCAAGAGAAGAATGGGTACGTGGTTTCCAAGCTGGGACTGCTTGATAAGAGCAAGCTCGTCTTGACGCTCAATCCTCGCGAAACAGAAATGTATAACCAAATCCGCAATCGCTATAAAAAATCGACGGTAACGGCAACGATAAAAGGGGATACGCTGGTCATCTCCGTTGAAAGCATCAACTCGAATTACCGAATCGTCAAAGAGCGGGATGGTTACGTGCTGAAGATGAAGCTGAAAATCGGCGGCATATTCGAGGAGGCGCCCGGCGGAATCTATGATCAGGATTGGAAGGAGCTTGAGAAGGCTTTCGATACCCAGGTCGCCGACGAAGCCAAGCGCCTGCTTGAGAAAGTACAGAAAGCAGGCGTGGATCCGTTCGGGTTTGGACTTCGGTATCGCGCAACACATGCCGGAACGCCGAAGACTTGGAAAGAGTGGGAGTCTATCTATCCCACGTTGAAATTTGAGGTTAAAGCGGATGTAATCATCGAAGGGTCTGGTTTAACTCGCTAATCTGCAGGGGCCGGTCACCTTTGAATTAAGCGATTCGTGCGTCGCAGCTCTTGCAGGGTAGCGGCACCAATGCCGAACATTGCAGTACGCAGCTCGAACTCGATGCGCTCCATTTGGCGTTGCAGCGTTTGGCTTCCGTCCGAGGATTGCGGCTCTGCCGCACCGGCCAACAGCGATCGGCCGTAACCCGCCAAATCTGCGCCAAGCGCGACCGCTTTAGCCGCATCCACGCCAGTGTGTAAGCCGCCGCTTGCAATTAGAGTAACATCCGGAAGCGCGGATCGTACATCGCGCACGCATGCTGCAGTAGGCGTCCCCCAGCCTGCGAAGGCAGACGCGGCTTCGGCGCGCAGCGGATCGCGGGCGCGGTATTTCTCCACCTGGCTCCAGGATGTTCCGCCGGCTCCGGCAACATCAATGAAGGCGACGCCCAGTTGCTGCAGCCGGAGTGCCGTCTCGGCATCAATGCCCCAGCCGACTTCCTTCACGCCGACCGGGACATGCAGCTTGCGGCATACCTCGGCGATACGCTGCAGCAGGCCGCGGAAATTCGTGTCTCCTTCCGGCTGAAACACCTCTTGCAAGCTGTTCAAATGCAAGACAAGTGCATCTGCTTCGGCAAGCTCCACGGCAAGCCTGCATTCATCGACGCCATAGCCGTAATTGAGCTGAACGGCACCTAGGTTAGCTATGATCGGAATGGTCGGCGCTTGCTTGCGCACATGGAATGTGGAAGCGAGTGATTCCTTCTCTATAGCAGCCCGCATAGAGCCGAGCGCCATCACCCAGCCCCTTGCCTGCGCGGCCTCAGCAAGTCTTTCATTAATAACAGCCGTCTCCGCTGTTCCTCCGGTCATCGAACTAATGAGCAGCGGTGCGGCAATCGGTTTGCCTAGAAACGATGAAGCGATGTCAACTTCCTCGAAGTCGATCTCAGGGAGTGCTTGATGGCGAAACCGGTAGTCTTCAAACCCCGGCTCCGTGCCCACGCTTTGCACCTCTTCTTGCAGACAGATTCGAATGTGCTCGCCTTTCCTCTTCGTCGTTTGGACATGCTCCTCAGCTTGCCTGTCCATCATGGTCAGAAATCCCCCTATCATCTACTTTGCTGCAATCATCATGGCATATGCGCGACCTCCATAGCAAGTTTGCGGAGAATCCCTGCAATTATGATTAATATTTTCTTAATAATGATTTTTTTAATCATTTTTCTTGTCGGTTTTGACAATCTCATTTATAATAAAACCATAACGAACCTTAGGGGGCACCTCATTATGGAATTGAAATGCTTCGACAACATTAGCGATCTTGACCGTTATGCTGCTCAGATTTTCGCAGATACGATTAAACATAATCCTCACGCTACGCTCGGGCTGGCAACCGGCTCGACACCTATCGGAATTTATGGAAAAATGATAGAGATGTACAATAACGGCGAGATCTCTTTCAAAGATACCACCACATTCAACCTGGACGAATATGTTGGACTATCGCCTGACCATGAGCAAAGCTATGCCCAATTCATGAAGCACCACTTGTTTGACCACATCGATTTGCCGAAGCAGCAAGCCCATTTGCCAAGCGGCATGGTAAGTGATTTGAAGGCGGAATGCCAGTCTTATGATCGCATGCTGGCTGAACAACCGATCGACGTGCAGCTGCTTGGCCTTGGCCATAACGGCCACATCGGCTTCAACGAGCCGGATCAAGAACTGCAAGGCGGTACGCATATCGTCGAGCTTGAGGATGCAACCCGAGCCGCAAATGCAAGATTTTTCGATACGCCGGATGAAGTGCCGACGAAAGCCATTACGATGGGCGTAGGCTCCATTCTGAAAGCGGACTCGATCGTCCTTGTCGTCAAGGGTGCCGATAAAGCCGGTATCGTCAAGCAAGCACTGCACGGTCCGATTACGACGGAAGTTCCGGCATCGCTGCTGCAAACGCATAAGAAAGTGATCGTGTTGGTCGATCGAGAGGCAGGGAGGTTGTTGTAAAGGATGAAAGCCGCGAATAACCACTGGTTCATCACGAATGTGAAAACAATCGTGCAGGATACGGTTGTGGAAGGCAGCATTATCGTAGAGAACGGAATTATAACAGCTATAGTTGAAGGTCAATTCCTTCCGGCTGAGAACGAGCAGCATCGCACCATCGACGGGAACGGCAGCTGGTTGCTGCCCGGTTTTATAGATATGCATGTACACGGCGGCTTCGGAGCCGACTTCATGGATGCAAATCGCGAAGCCTACGATACCATCACGCGTTATCATGCAGCCCAAGGCACTACTCGCATGCTGGCGACTACCGTTACGGCATCCAAGGAAGCTATCGAAGCGGTGCTGGCAGCTGCCAACGACTATGTTAGCGGTGAAATGGACTATGCCGCGCTTGGCGGCGTTCATCTGGAAGGTCCGTTCATCAGCGAGCTGTGGCCAGGCGCACAGAACCCGGCCTTTATTTCACCTCCGCGCGTCGACTGGGTGAAGTCGTGGAATGAGCAGTATCCCGGACTTATCAAGCAGCTCACCTTGGCTCCGGAGAAAGAACGGGCTTGCGAGCTGATCGCCTATCTCGCAGAGAGCAATATCGTTGCTGCCTGCGGACACACGGATGCGACCTACTCGCAGGTTGCTGCTGCGGCTGACGCCGGTTTAACGCAAGCGGTGCATACGTTCAATGCGATGCGAGGACTCCACCATCGTGAGCCGGGAACGGTTGGCGCTGTATTGACCGATCATCGCATCACCGGGGAGATCATCGCCGATGGCCATCACGTCCACCCCGCGGCAATTAGACTGCTCGTAGGCGCGAAGCCGGTCGATAAAGTCGTGCTGATCACGGACGCCATGTCTGCTGCCGGACTCGGCGATGGCGACTATGATCTCGGCGGACTTATCGTAGATGTGAAGCAAGGCGTAGCCCGTCTCCGCGAAGGCGGCAGCTTGGCAGGCAGCACGCTGACCATGATCGATGCGTTCCGTTACATGCTTACACATACGGATCTGAGCCCAGCTGAAGTAAGTCGTATGGCCAGCGGGAATCCGGCGCGTCAATTAGGACTTGCTGAAGTAACCGGCTCCATTGCGGTCGGTAAACAGGCCGATCTGGTGCTTACGGATGCGGCATTTACCGAAGTAAGCCATACTTGGGTGAATGGCCGCCTTGTTCACGGCAGTTAAGATGAACGCAAAAAAAAGGGTTATGCAGCTTAGGCCGCCGTCGTAATTGCGGCCGCTCGCTGCATAACCCTTGTTTATTTAGTAAGAGTGCGTTTGTTACTTCTGTCTGATGAGCTTCGTAATCCGACCGTCGAAGATCCATTCCGCTACATAGACATTGCCTTGCGAGTCTACGCATACGCCATGCGGTGAGCTGAATTTATCAGGACGGTAATAGGATTTAGGCAGATTCGGCCAACCTTGCTGTTTGTAAGCCTGTTGGTCTTCGCCGAGATGCGTGATCAGGCGATCATTCTTATCCAGCACTGTGATGCGGCTGTCCAGATCCGGCATGTAAACCTCATCGCCGAAGAAATAGAAGCTGCATGGCAGGTCAAGGTTATGATCGACGAAACGTTTATGCTCGCCCTCAAGCGTGAACACTTGGATGCGGCTGTTTCTGCGGTCGGCCACGTAAATTTCCGGCTCATCGCCGCGCAGGTTAATGGAAATCCCATGCGGTTCTTTCACTTTACCGGGCTCGGAGCCGCGGCCGCCCCAAGAGCGGATATAGCTGCCTTTGGCATCGTAGTGATGAATATAGAATTGACCGTAACCGTCGGAAACGTAAATGTCGCCGTTTGGCGCGACGCACACGTCAGTCGGAACGTAGCGGCGCTCCGCATCATACAGATCCGGACGATCAGGTCCGCCGATTTCAAGCAATACTTCGCCGGAGAGAGTCGTTTTGACCACAAGTGCACGGTTTGTATCCGCGAAATACAAATATTCGATGCCGTCAGCGTCGCGGTGCAGGTAGAAGCCGTGAGCGCCTCCCTCAAATTCCGCGCCCCACGAGGTTAGAAAGTTCCCCTCTTTGTCAAATACGACAACGGAATCTTTGCTGGTGTTATGTACGTAAACGTTATCATTTTCATCGACGACAATACCGTGTGTATAGCCGTAAGCAATCCCTTCAGGCAGCTTGCCCCAGCCTTGCGCAACTTCATAGGAGTGAGATTCGTTACCGATAATCAATTTTTCTGACACGTTCACATTCCCCTTTCAAGTTTTCGTACAATCCCAAGTATACCAAAATCGGGCAAAAGCAAAAGTAATATTTTAACAAAAAAGCAACACCTGCATGGATTCTCCTCCATTACGATGCTGCTTCCTTCTTGCTCTGTATGTAGCTGTGATAACTGGCTCACTTATGTTTAGATCGAAGCTTCTTGCTCCTCGCTTGCAATGACCGTTTGAATGCCGTGCGCATTGGCGATTGACGCCAGCTGTTGCGGGAGCGGCCGGTCCGTTATAAAGGCTTGCAGCTCGGTGAGCGGCGCAATGGAGAACAGCGAAGTACGGCCAATCTTCGTATGATCGAACATCGCATAGGTTGCTTGGGATCTGCGAATCATCGCTTTGGCGATCTGCGCTTCTTGCTCGGAATAGGTCGTGATGCCCCCGGTTGAGGAAACACCGTCGACGCCCAGAAACATTTTGCCGATATGCAGTTGACTGATCATGCCTTCGCCAAGCGGGCCGCATAATTCAAAGCTGTTATGCCGCATCATCCCGCCTGTCACAACGACGTTGATATCGCTGCCGGCCAGCTCCATCGCAACGTTGACCGTATTCGTCACAACGGTAATCCCTCTGCGCGTTTTGAGCAGCTTGGCTAAGTAATAGTTGGTCGTGCCGCCGGAGAGACCGACGACATCGCCTTCGAAGATCAGCCCTGCCGCCGCTGCCGCAATCCGTTCCTTCTCGAGGAAAGAAAGGCCTTCCTTCTCTGCGAAAGGGAGCTCTCTCACTGCATTCATGCCATCGTACATCGCTCCGCCAATCGTCCGAATGACCGGCTCTGACTTCTCCATCAGCTCCAAATCGCGGCGCGCCGTAGCTTCAGATATGCCAAATCGTTCTACGACCTCTTGGATCGAAACGCGTCCTTGCCGCTTCAGCACATTCATAATCTGCTCCCGCCGCCGCTGTCCTTTCGACGATTGCACATCCGCCATTTAGCGTTCCACCCAGCCTTTGTCCGATAATCTGCGCTCAACCGCCGTCCAGTCAGGAAGCGCTTCCCAGTCACCGCGCATCTGAACGACCAATGCGCCGCTGATGCTGCCCAGCCGAACAGACTCAAGGGCACTCATGCCTTTAAGCAGTCCCGCCAAGAAAGCGGAGCAGAACGCGTCGCCGGCCCCTACCGTATCGATTACACGATCAACCGGATAGAACGGCACTTCAACCGCTTCTCCATTCTCCAGAACGACTGTCGTATCCCCGACGCCCTTGATGATGCTAATTGCCGAAAGCTTCGACAGCTCCGCCTTCACCGCTTCGAAATCATCATTGTTATAGAGCAGCCGCAGCTCATCCCAGCCCGGCAAGAAATAATCCGCTTGCGCCGCAAGCGGCATAACCGCTTCACGCGCTTCCTCGATCGTCCACAGCTTCAGACGCAAATTCGGATCGAAGGAAATGCGAACGCCGGCTTCCTTTGCAGCAGCCACAACAGCGAAGATCGTATCCCGGCAGCTTTGGCTGAGCGCCGGCGTAATGCCGGAGATATGCAGGATTTTGCAGCCGCGGATGTAATCCAGATCAAGCTGATTCGGCTGCATCTGACTGGCAGCGGAGTGCTTGCGGAAATAGTGGACGGCAAGTTTCCCTGCCACCATTTCACGGAACATCATCCCTGTCGGCGCTCCTTCGACCAAGCTCGCACGCGATACGTCTACTCCCTCACCGCGAATGCGCTTCATAATCGCGCGGCCGAACGGATCATCGCCAAGCGCGCCGAACCAGCCGACCGATTCGCCTAAACGAGCAACGCCAATAGCCACATTGCTCTCCGCTCCTCCGAAGCTTACTTCAAGCGTAGGGGCATTCTCGATACTTTTATCTCCCTGCGGCATAAACAAAGCCATCGTTTCCCCGAAGGTTAATAAATCAGGCACTGCTTTCGTCAACGGTTATCCCTCCAATGTGACTTACATCGTTTTGATAATCGGATATTTCATGAAGTAAAGAATTACAACATAGATAACAAGAATGATTAGACTCAGTACGCGGGCTTTGCCAATATGAGCCGTTGCGCTTTGACCGCTCTGAATCTCAGCTGCAATTCGCTTCAGCGGTTTCGTCACAATCCCCCCCAGTGCGGCAATAGCTAAGAACAGCAATGTAACAATAATCATCCAAATTACTTTATAATCACTTTGCGACATCAAGTAACCGCCTGTCAGCAGCTGCAGGACGAGAAAATATTGGGCAATTCGGTTTGCCGAAACAAGACCTTCGGCAAGGCCTGCTTGTCCGGCACCGTCTAGCTTGGATGCGCGTCCGACCATCAGCGGCAATACGAGATAGAACCCCATCCCCGCTGCACCGAGCACGTGCAAAAACAACATAAAATCATACATCCGTTACGTCCTCCTAAATTGTATTATGATCTTTACAAGTATACTAAAATCGGCGCGGCAATTCAAAGAAACCCGTTTATTCAGCGGCAGGCGACAATCGGTGCTTCACCATAACCGCCTTGATTGCAAAATATTCGACATCATCCGGGAGCGCTTCCTTGATCGGCTTTAGTTTATCTGCCCCTACCTGCCGGATGGCTTCCACGATCTTAGCCTCATAGTGCTGAGGAATAAACGTATCCCAGTCCAGCTCCTCGCCCTCCTGCGCACATCGCAGCAAATGATTCTCGATCGTCACTCGGCCCATACCGCGTATCGAGGCGATGTCGGCGATCGAATGACCCAGGCCAAGCAGCGTTAATGACTGCATGTGGCTTGATAACCCCTCCAACTCGGCTTGGAGTGCACCTGTGAGCGCCTCAGAAGGCTTCTCACGCTCTTCGCGAGGCGCCTGCGAGTATGAATCAGCAAAGGACTGTGGAGGCTGTGAGAATGGCGTACCGCCTGCCTCTGCCGTTACATCTCCTTTAAACGCTCTTACGATCGCAATTACTTCGCTGCCGTATTTATTCGCCTTGGCCGCCCCGATGCCTTTCACGCCAAGCAGCTGCTCTGTGTTCACGGGCTGCCGATCTGCAATTTCTCTTAGTGCCGCGTCAAAAAACAGCATAAACGGCGGGACATGCTCCCTGGCCGCCGTAACTCGGCGCCACTCCCGCAGCGCTTCGAACAGCGGCGTATTCGCCGATGCGACAGACGTGCCTTCAGATGCTCTCCTTTTGGCTGCCGCGCTTTGTCTGCGATGGACCGTCACTTTCCCCTCCAGTACGGGCAGAGCTTCCGCCGTGAGCGAAACCGTCGGATATTCGCCCTCGCTGATTCGCAAATAACCCTCTGCCACAAGCCAGTACAGCAGGTCCGTAATTTCTTTCTCGGCCCAGCTCCTCATGAGTCCATGCGTGGACAGTCGGTCTAGCCCAAATTCAACGATCCGTTTCTCTCTAGAGCCTTTAAGTACCTTGGCTGCAAGTGATATTCCGAATCTGCCCTTGAGCCTTCCCACGCAGGATAACGCCTTCCTTGCATCCTCAGTCGTATCGATTAGCGCGCTTTGGTCCAAGCAGTTACTGCATTTTCCGCATTCCGGGACATCCGACTCGCCGAAATATTTCACGATATACTGCAGCAGACATTTCTCCGACCTGCTGTAATGCATCATCGTATAGAGCTTATTAAGCTGAACGGTCTTCCGCTCCGAATCGCCGGTGCTTCTGTCGATCAGAAACCGCTGCACCTGCACGTCCTGAGGTTCGAATAAGAGGACACAATCACTCTCTTCGCCATCACGGCCAGCACGTCCGGCTTCCTGATAATACGACTCGACATCGCCCGGCATCTGATAGTGCACGACATAGCGAACGTTCGGCTTGTCGATCCCCATGCCAAACGCATTCGTCGCAACCATAACCCGGTAGTCATCGAATCTGAACTTCTCCTGCGCATCCGCGCGTTCCTCATCGCCTAAGCCGCCGTGGTATTTGCCAACCGCGATGCCGAGCCGGCTCAAATCCTCACTCACTTCCTCCGCTTCCTTGCGCGTTGCCGTGTAGACAATGCCCGATTGATCGGGCCGCTGCGAAACGAAATCGCGAAGAAATTTCCGTTTATCCGTACCCGTCACAACGGAGAGCGTTAAGTTCGTCCGGGCAAAACCGGTTATGAAAATATTCGGCTTGCGGAGACCGAGCATCGACGCGATGTCATCTGCAACTTCCGGCGTCGCCGTTGCGGTGAACGCCGCAACCGGCGGTCGGTTCTCCAGCCTTCCGATCCAGCCTGCAAGCTGTCTGTAGCTCGGACGGAAATCATGTCCCCATTGCGACACGCAGTGCGCCTCATCAATTGCGATTAGCGGGATATGCATCTGGCTCGACAGAGAGTCGAACATATTGCTGTCCAGCCGCTCAGGCGCGACATAGAGCAGTTTGTACACGCCCTCAGCCGTCTGCCTCACAACATCGCGATATGCAGCTGCATCTAAGGAGCTGTTTAAATAGGCTGCAGGTACTCCCAGGCGGTTTAAAGTATCCACCTGGTCCTTCATGAGCGAAATGAGCGGTGAGACCACTATCGTCGTGCCAGGGAGCAGCATGGCCGGAAGCTGGTAACAAATGGACTTCCCGCCGCCTGTCGGCAGTATAGCAAGTGTATCTTTTCCTGCCAGTACCCCTTCAATGATATCGCTTTGTCCTTTGCGGAAGCTGTCGTAGCCGTAAACTTGCTTCAGCATTTGCTGTGCTTCAGTATGCATGGGCAGCCACCTCCTTCTTAAAATTAAAAACAGCAAAACCCTGACGGGAAATCTGTCAGGGTCTCATGTGCTTCATGAGCTGTGTCTTGCTCTATTAGCCGTTAACAACCGCGATTACGTTGCGAACGGAGTTAGCGGACTTCTCCAGTGCCGCTTTCTCATCTTCGGTAAGCTCCAGCTCGAATACTTTCTCGATGCCGTCACCGCCCAGAATAACCGGTACGCCCATGAATAGGTTGTTATAGCCGTACTCCCCTTCAAGCAGCGCGATTACCGGCAGGATGCGTTTCTTGTCCTTCAGAATCGCTTCTGTCATCTGAACGAGCGATGCGGCAGGAGCATAATAGGCGGAGCCGTTGCCCAGCAGATTTACGATTTCGCCGCCGCCAACACGCGCACGCTGCACAATCGCTTCAATCCGATCAGCCGGAATCAGCTTCTCTATCGGGATGCCGCCTACATTCGAGTAACGAACAAGCGGTACCATATCGTCGCCGTGTCCGCCAAGCACGAAGCCGCGAACATCTTCCGTCGATACATTCAGCTCTTGTGCGATAAAGGTGCAATACCGTGCTGTATCCAGGACGCCGGATTGGCCGATAACGCGGTTCTTAGGGAAACCAAGCGTGTTGTATGCTGCGTAAGTCATCGCATCGACCGGATTAGATAGGATGATTACATACGCATCCGGGCTGGTCGTCTTAATGTTTTCGCAAACCGACTTCACGATGCCGGCATTGGTGTTTACCAAGTCGTCACGGCTCATGCCCGGTTTACGAGCGATTCCGGCAGTAATGATTACCACAGATGAACCTGCTGTATCTGCATAGTCGGAAGTACCTGTAATTTTGGAGTCTACGCCGAGAACCGGCGTGGATTCCAACATATCAAGCGCCTTACCTTTAGTCGGGTTCTCCAGTTGGGGAATATCGACCAACACAACGTCGCCAAGCTCTTTCTGCGCAAGCATCAATGCTGTCGTAGCACCGGTGAAACCGGCACCTACAACTGTAATTTTATTACGTTTAATCGCCATTACAAACGGCCTCCCTTAAACAAATGTGATTACGCCTGTCTAAATCCGTCATCAGCCGGCTGGGATTCCAAAGGATAAGCCCTTGGGGTCCTCCTCATGACGAGAAGGACCCCAAGGGGACGTGCTTCGTATTCGTGAATTACAGGTGTTTGATGATTTCGTCAGCGAATGCGGAACATTTCACTTCTGTTGCGCCTTCCATCAGACGTGCGAAGTCATAAGTAACGGTTTTGTTGTTGATTGCCGTTTCCAGACCTTTGTAGATGGAATCAGCAGCTTCCTGCCAGCCAAGGTGCTCAAGAAGCATAACGCCGGAGAGGATAACCGAACCCGGGTTAACAACGTCAAGGTCAGCGTATTTAGGAGCTGTACCGTGAGTTGCTTCGAAGATTGCATGTCCAGTCAGGTAGTTGATGTTAGCGCCCGGAGCGATACCGATACCGCCGACTTGTGCAGCCAGTGCATCAGACAGGTAGTCACCGTTCAGGTTAAGCGTTGCAATTACGTCGAAGTCCGTAGGACGTGTCAGTACTTGTTGCAACGCGATGTCGGCAATTGCGTCTTTCACGATCAGCTTGCCAGCCGCTTCTGCATCTTTTTGTGCTTTGTTAGCTGCGTCAGTGCCTTCTGCTTCTTTGATGCGGTCGTATTGACCCCAAGTGAAGGTTTGGTCCGCGAACTCTTGCTCAGCCACTTCGTAGCCCCAGTTCTTGAACGCGCCTTCTGTGAATTTCATGATGTTGCCTTTATGAACAAGTGTCAACGATTTACGGCCGTGTTTCAGCGCGTATTCAATCGCAGCACGTGCAAGACGTTTGGAGCCTTCAGCGGAAACCGGTTTAATACCGATACCGGAAGTTTCAGGGAAACGGATTTTGTTAACGCCCATTTCGTTTTGCAAGAAGGAGATGACTTTCTTCACTTCTGCGGAGCCTTCTTGGTACTCGATACCCGCGTAGATATCCTCTGTGTTCTCACGGAAGATAACCATGTTTACAAGCTCAGGACGTTTAACCGGGGAAGGTACGCCGTCGAAGTAACGAACAGGACGCAGGCAAACATAAAGGTCAAGCTCTTGACGAAGCGCTACGTTCAGGGAACGGATACCGCCGCCGATAGGCGTAGTCAAAGGTCCTTTGATCGCTACGATGTATTCGCGGATTGCAGTCAGCGTGTCAGCCGGAAGCCATTCGCCGTAAGCGTTGAATGCTTTCTCGCCGGCAAATACTTCGTACCATGCGATTTTCTTCTCGCCGCCGTATGCTTTCTCAACAGCTGCATCAAGAACACGCTTGGACGCTTTCCAGATGTCGCGGCCTGTGCCGTCGCCTTCGATGAAAGGAATGATCGGGTTGTTAGGAACTTGAAGTACACCGTTATCGATCGTAATTTTGTCGCCTTCAGTTGGTAGTGCGAACTTTTCGAGTTGCATGAATGAATTCCTCCTAAGATTATGCGTTGCTCCACGAGTGCATGACTCGAAGCGCACGCTTGATTAATGAATGACGTCGGTAAACATAACATGACGGGAGCCGGCTGCACAACCTAGCGGTCGTGCGCCGGCACCCCGTCGCATGCAAGGCGCCATCAGGCGGTGCCTGCTGGCGCATAACAGCTTCAATCTTAACGCTGTGTAATTGGCGTTACTTTCTGGTCAATCGGTCCTGTGTACTCAGCACGAGGGCGGATCAGGCGGTTATTCTCGTATTGCTCAAGAATGTGCGCTGTCCATCCGGATGCACGGCTGATCGCAAAGATCGGCGTGAACAGGTCACGCGGAATTTCAAGCGTTGTGTAAACCGATGCGGAGTAGAAGTCAACATTCGGCTTCAGCCCCTTCTGACCGGTTACAAGCTCTTCAATCTTTACGGACATTTCGTAAAGTTCCATGTTGCCTGTCAGTTTGCCAAGCTCACGGGACATCTTCTGAAGATGCTTCGCGCGTGGATCGCCGCCTTTGTAAACACGGTGACCAAAGCCCATGATTTTCTCTTTGTTCGCAAGTTTCGCGTTAATGTAGGATTCTACATTCTCGAAAGATCCGATCTCTTCAAGCATAACCATAACGGCTTCGTTCGCTCCGCCGTGAAGAGGACCTTTCAAAGCGCCGATTGCCGATGTTACGCCGGAGTAGATATCCGACAGCGTAGCAACCGTAACGCGTGCTGCGAATGTGGAAGCGTTAAGCTCGTGGTCTGCATGCAATACAAGCGCTTGATCCAGTGCTTTAACAGCTACTTGATCCGGCTCTTGTCCTGTTAGCATGTAGAGGAAGTTGTAAGCAATGGAGACGCCGCTCTTCGGTGCTACCGGCTCTTGACCTTGGCGAATGCGGGAGAATGCCGCAACCAGCGTAGGGATTTGAGCTTGGATCTTGATGGCTTTCTTGATATTCGCCTCTTGGGACATATCATTGGCCGATTCGTCGAACAGCGCGAGACTTGAAACCGCTGTACGAAGAGCCGCCATCGAATTTGTATTTTTAGGGTAGAGCTTCAATTGTTCCAGCACCCCTGCCGGTACAGCCGCGTACTCGCTGAGTTGTCCAAGCAACTCGTCCAGTTCGGATTGGTTTGGCAGCTTGCCGTACCAGAGTAAGTAAGCCACTTCTTCAAAAGAAGCGTGCTCCGCAAGATCATCGATGTCGATTCCGCGATATGTCAGTACGCCATCAATGATCGAGCTGATCGAGGATGTCGTTGCGACAATGCCTTCTAGACCTTTGGTTGCTGTCATGTTTCTCTCTCCTTTGACCTCTTTTTATTTAAATAATGGAGTAACAATTAACAATAATTGGATTCGAGTTCCGTATCGTCGTCTTAATCATATCGGATTTTGACCGTGAAGTGAACAAAATCGGACATAAAATTGATTTATCGGCACCATAAAGGTTTTTTCTTCACCTTTCCTGCAATGATTTTTCCCAAATTTCTATGCTTTTACCCTCACAAATAAGCACTTTATTGCGCTGTCGTGGAAATGGTAAGATGTGATAATAGAATTAGGACTTGCAGCGACAGCGAAAGGGGCTTACTTATGACGGAACAGCGTATTGGCATCATCGACATCGGCTCCAACTCGATCCGGCTTGTTATCTATGAACGGACTTCCGGCGGCGCTCATCGCGTCATTGACGGAAGCAAACGTGCAGCCCGGCTAAGCGATCAATTGGATGAAGACGGTGCATTTCCTTCCCGCACAATCGACGAGCTTGTAGATATGATTAACCACTTTCGACTCATTTGTGCCCATCATCGGACAGGACTTATTCGGGCCGTCGCAACAGCGGCGATTCGCAACGCGGCGAACCGAACAGTCGTCTTGCACCAAATCGAAGCGAAAACAGGTCTTCCCATCGAATTGCTGTCGGGCGAGGAAGAAGCAGGCTACGGTTTTCTCGGCATGATCAATTCCATGGACATCCAAAACGGCTTCCTCATCGACATCGGCGGCGGGAGCACGGAAGTATCCCTTTTCAAAGACCGCACGCTGGTGCAAGCCGTTTCGTTCCCGTTTGGCTGCGTCAGCATGACCCGCCGCTTTGCCAAGGGCGGCCTGTTATCCGATCAGCAGCTTCGCGAGCTTGAGCAGCATGTAACCGAATATGTTGAACGGGAAGATTGGATGAAAACGACCCCGGGACTCCCGCTGATTGGGGTTGGTGGAACGGTTCGAGCGCTTGGCAAGGTACATCAAGCCCATATCAAATACCCATTCGAAAGCACCAATAACTACCCGATATTAGGTCAATCGACCGATGATTTATTCGAGCTGCTGCGCAAGGAACCGCTGGAAAAGCGCAGTAAGATGCCTGGCTTGTCGAAGGACAGGGTCGATATTATCGTCCCGGGTATCGCCATTCTGCGTACGATTTATCGGCTTATCGGCGCATCGCATTACATCGTTTGTGCGGCAGGTCTTCGTGACGGACTGTTCTATGCTACTCGTTTCCCGGAACGTCCGAGACTGGATGATGTCCTTACGTACAGCGTCAACAATTTGGCTGCCCTGCATCCCGAAGCGCCAATGCAGCATACCTCACAGGTCAATCGCATCGTGCTCAGCTTGATGGATACGTTGCAATCGCAGGTGCGAAATCCAGTCCAGGCCCGGCAGCTGATCGATGTTGCCTCGATTCTGCATCGAATCGGAGCCAGCATCGATTATTACGATTATCGCAAGCATACCTTCTACCTGATGATCAATTCCCATATTAACGGACTGTCTCACGTAGAGCTGCTTGTATGTGCAGCCATCGCTTCTTTCAAAGGAAAGAATCGCGTCAAGCAGATCGCCGCAGCCTATAAGCCGATGCTCAGCGAAGAAGATGTGAATGACGTTTGTAAGCTGGGCACCTTGCTGCAGTTGGCCATTGCACTCGATCGCAGTGAAACCCAAGCCATCGGCAAGCTCCATATCGAAATTGCCGGCGGGAAGCTTCATCTGCGCGCCATTCGCGCCGAAGGCATGCTCTCTGTTGAGCGGAAAGAAGTCGACGCGCTTGCAGGCGACTTCAAGAAGGTATGGGGACTAATTCCCGTCCTCCATTCGCCGGATCACCGATAAGTCTTCCATCTGCGTATATTTTTCGCTTGAAACTGACTCCGCAGAACCGGAAGATCGTTCTGAACAGGCTCGTAGATTCCACTTGATTGGAGCTCGCGAGCCTTTTTGTTGTCATCCAAATTAAGCCGCAGCACATTGAATAAATTTTTGCGCAGTCTCGCATCAAATACAGGGCACATCAATTCAATGCGGCGGGTTAAGTTACGCGTCATCCAGTCCGCACTGGATAAGTAGAGCTCCTCTTCGCCCCCGTTATGGAAGTAAATGATTCTCGAATGCTCCAAGAAGCGATCTACGATACTGATCACTCGAATATTGCTGCTTTGGTTAGTCACGCCTGGTCTAAGGCAGCATACGCCGCGAATAATCAGCTCGATTTTCACGCCTGCCTGCGATGCCTCATACAGCTTATCAATCATTTCTTGATGCGATAGGCTGTTCATTTTTGCAATGATATGGGCGGGTTTACCCGCTGCCGCGTGGGCGATCTCGCGATCGATCAAACCGAACAGCTTCTCCTTCAGGTCAGATGGAGCGACGCCGAATGCTTTCCATTCGTAAGGAGACGAATATCCCGTTACCTCGTTAAACAATGCCGAGGCATCGGCACCGATAATCGGATGCGATGTAAACAGACCAATGTCGGTGTACAGTTTGGCCGTATTGTCATTGTAGTTACCTGTCCCTACGTGCACGTAACGACGCAGCATGCCTTGTTCCCTGCGCACGACAAGCGTAATTTTAGCATGTGTCTTCAACCCTACAAGGCCGTACACCACATGACAGCCTGCTTTCTCAAGCTGTCTCGCCCACGCGATATTCCGCTCCTCATCAAACCGCGCTTTAAGCTCCACGACCACTGTAACCTGTTTTCCGGACTCCGCCGCCATGGCAAGTGCCTGAACAAGCGCGGATTGACCGCTGACCCGATATAACGTCATTTTGATCGCTAGTACGTCGGGATCTTCAGCAGCCTCCGCTACAAAATCGCTTACCGCCTCAAACGACTCATACGGATGGTACAGAAGCACATCCTCCTGCCGAATTACCGAGAAAATATCATCCGCATGTTCGAATTCTTGGGGATACACCGGCTCAATCCGTTCAAACAACAACGATTCATAACTGGGCGTCAACGAATTGGCAAAACGCATCAGAAAGCTTAGATCGAGCGGACCGTCGATTTCGAATACATTTTCCCCCTGCTCAAGCTCTTCCTTCAACATTTGAAGCGCATAAGGGTGTATACCCTTCCCGTACTCCAAACGAACCGGAAGTCCCCATCTGCGGCGTC
The DNA here is from genome assembly GCF_900116125.1 of Paenibacillus sp. BC26. Lineage (NCBI taxonomy): Bacteria > Bacillati > Bacillota > Bacilli > Caryophanales > Paenibacillaceae > Paenibacillus > Paenibacillus sp. BC26. The sequence goes on from NZ_FPAD01000002.1 coordinate 66,259, forward strand.
GAAGCTCCTTCTCGATCTCCTCGAGCAGATCCTCGGCGCCTTCTTCGTTCAGCGTAAGATCCGCATTGCGCGTTAATCGAAACGGATCCACCGCTATCGTCGTATAACCGTTAAACAAGGTGTTGATATGCCGTTCGATCAGTTCTTCAAGGAGCACAAATTCATTCTTCTTGCTGTTCACCCGACCCGGAACGGATATAAATCGCTGCAGGATAGAAGGCACTTGAACGATCGCGAAGAAAGGCTCTTCTTCCTCCGGCATATTCTCTCGGCCCAATATTACGGACAAATAGAGCTCTTTCGTATGGAGCAGCGGGAACGGGCGGCTCTGATCCACTGCCATCGGCGTCAATACCGGAAACACGATATCGTGAAAATATTCATCTACAGCCTTAAGCTGCTGCGCATTCAATTCTTCAATCGGACGGAAGCAGATGCCTTCCTTGGCTAATCCGCGCAGTACTTCACGGTACGTTCTGTACTGGTCGGCCACCATCTGATTGGTACGTTTCATGAGTCGCTTCCACAAACCGGCCGGCGTATAGCCGGTGAAATCCCGTTTTGTATAGCCTGCTTTCATTTGATCTTGTATACCCGCAACGCGCACGCTCATAAATTCGTCCAAATTGCTTGAAACGATCGCAAGAAATTTGGCTCGTTCAAGCAGCGGATTATCGGGGTCTTGTGCCTCTTCGAGCACTCTTCGATTAAATTCGACCCAGCTTAAGTCACGGTTTACATACGGTGATAATGTTTTGTTCATTCCGGGATCCTCCTGCTTGTCGATTATCCCAATTATGTAGTTTGATTGTTTGTTCCTTATTAAACTATTGTTAATGGGATGTAAAGACGAGCCTTTATGACTAATTTTTTTTTGATAAACAACGAAATATCGCCTATGCTACAATTATACAATAAGTAGGGGAAAGTTTTTCCTGTTTCGAAATCTGAAGGAGTGATCGCTGTATGGACCGTGTCATATGGAAGCGAATCTGGCGCACATTGATGCTCATTGCCGGATTAGTAGCATTTGTGCTTGCCATCGTATATGTAACTCCGCTCGTGTATCCGTTTCTGCTGGGATGGCTGCTTGCCTACGCCATAAATCCCCTTGTTAACCTGCTGCAAAGGAAATTAAAGGTACCGCGCTGGATCGGCGTTACGTTTACGCTCTTGATTTTTGTTGCCGCAATGGTGACCATCGTTTCCGCCCTGGTGACACGCATCGTGGTGGAAATCATTCATTTGTCCAAATCGCTCAGCAGCTCCATTGACTGGTGGCGCGATCAGTTCGAAATCGTAGTCGCTTCGCCGGAAGTGCAGAACCTGATCGAGAAGCTCAACGCGTTCTATCAGGAAAACCCCAACTATCATGAAACGATCAATGCCAAAATTAACGACACCGCCAATTTATTGGCGCAAACGAGTACCAATATTATAACCTATTTCTTAAACGGGATCGTTAGCATCATTACTTCGCTGCCGAATGTGGCTACCATCATGGTCGTCGTTCTGCTTGCAGCCTTCTTTATTAGTAAGGACTGGAGTCAGCATGTCAGACGCATGACCCAATGGTTTCCCGCCGAACTTCGCAAATCCACCTCGATTGTTTGGGTCGATTTACAAAAAGCTTTGTTTGGCTACGTACGCGCTCAGTTCATCATGATTTCCATCACAGCCATAGTCGTAACCGTCGGACTGCTCATCATAGGCGTCGACTATGCGGTGACGATCGGTATGCTGATCGGGCTTGTCGACCTGCTCCCTTATCTCGGCGTCGGAGCCGTTATGGTGCCATGGATCGCGTATACGTTTATTTACGGAGACGTGTCGCTCGGAATCAGTTTATCGATTCTGTACGGCGTCATCCTCGTTGCAAGGCAAATGATTGAACCGAAAGTGCTTGCGACCAGCGTCGGCCTTGATCCGCTGCCGACACTTATCGCGATGTTCGTTGGCCTTAAGCTGTTCGGCGTGCTCGGACTGATTATCGGCCCGGTTTCACTTGTTATCTTAACGGCGATACATAGAGCGAATGTATTTAAGGATTTGTATTATTTTGTTGTTCGTGGGCCGAAGCCGAAGTAGGGTGAGCATCCCCCTAGGACCCCAACTTTAAGGACCCCTAAATCCCCCTAGAAGGGGGACCCCGAGGGCCCCGTCCCTCTGGACACCCGGAAGGTTGGCGGTGGAGCTGCTGAGCAGCTCCCTAGTTACATCGTGCCCAGTACTCGCTTTCGTCCCTCCGGGACACGCTTTTGGTTTTGGCGCTCCGATGGAAAAGAAGCTTGCCTCTGGTCAAGCTTCTCAAGCTGTCGAGACTCCCCGAAAGAGTCTCGTTTTTTAAACATGAACAAATGAGAAAGAAGCTTGGCCTTTGGCCAAGCTTCTTTCTGTGGTGCCCGAGAAGTCTTGGGCGGCCACTTTAATGTCTTTGCTTCATAAACAAAACTTTAACGGTTGTCAGCGTGTCTATTTGATGACAATATGCCTTTTTTGAAAGTCTAACGGTTGTGAGAGACGTTAATTGCAGCAAATTAGTCGATTTCCACTGAAGAACGTTAAAATAAGCTCTCCTGCAACCGTTAGAATATAAAAAGGGCAAATTGATGCCAAATAACCGCTGTCACAACCGTTAGAGTTGGAATACGACACATCATTCGCTCTCATCGCGGAAGCTTGTGCATACAAATAGTTTGCTCTCGTGCCCTGCCGCAGCTAAATAGCAAACCTAGATTTCTCGCCACATTAAGAAGCTTGGCCATTGGCCAAGCTTCTTTTTTAAGTGAAAAATCTATTTTTGCTCTTAGCTTTTCACTACCAACTAACACTTTCCGAGCTGAGTTTCACCTTCTGCGAATCGTTAACGATCCGTTCCGAAGCTTCTTTTCTAGCCAGCGAAGCATGAGTAACCGATAGAATGGGCGGGTGAACGGGAGCAGCAGGGTGACGCCTATTATGTCGGTGAAGAAGCCTGGCATGAGTAGGAGCAAGCCGCCTATGAGTACGCAGATCCCGTTTAGCATGGCGTGGCCCGGAGGTCTGCCGCTTTGGATTTGGGCTTGGACGTCCATGAATGCTTTACGTCCTTCGCTTCTTGCGAACTGTGCGCCGGCGAAGCCGGTTATTAGGATGAGGCCAAAGGTTGACCAGCCGCCGATGATGTGTCCCATCTTGATAATGCCCCACATCTCGATTGCGGGAACGATAATAATTGCGGCAATAATCCATTTCAGCATATTAACTGCCTCCCTCTTCCTTGTTCGGCACTGGCAAGTTCCCTTCCGATACCGCCTCCATCATGCTGTAAAGCTCAGGAAGCTGCTTATCCAGCCGCGAAGGCCGCCATTCCCGGTTTACCCACACATGCCGGGTGCCCCCTCGTACAAGCAGCTTTCCGGGCGGTTCGGCGCCTGGAAACCAACTCAGCGCTTGGTGTTCCATGTCATCGACGAGCCGAATTTCCGAACGAAACGATACTCGGATCGGCGAGAATTGTTCCAATCGCGTACAAATGATGACATTATTATCATACCGAGCCGGTGACACATAGGAACAGTCCAAATCGACGACAGGCAGCAATAAACCTTGCTTCTCAATCGTTTCATAGGTCATCCCCAAAGCCCGCACGAACTCCGTACGCCCAATTTCAAACCATGTCACATAGTTCCCATGAAACACTACGCCCATCTGATCCGTTTCCTGATAACGAACGCGAAGAGGATGCAAATACCAGAGAACGGACTCATTGTCTGCTTCCGTCATGTTTTGATCAATCCTTATCTTTGTAATCTATGGAGAGTAAAGTAACGCATTTATACTAATACGGCTAAGCTCAGCCTTAAGATGCAACATCCATACATTTCCTTCAACCATTCCAACACCGAATAGCCAAAAAGCGACGGTGCTTGCGCACCATCGCTTCATTTTAGTCAACAGACATTACATTACTTTAGCTTGACCGGAGTAGATAACGCCAACTTCAGCATATACCGTTACTTCGGATCCGTCTTGCAGAAGCTCAAGCGCGTTCTGAACGCCCAGTACAACAGGAATTCCAAGGTTCAGCGCAACAATTGCCGCATGGCTTGTGATGCCGCCTTGCTCGGTAATAACTGCGGCTGCCTTCTGAATTGCAGGCATGTATTCTCTGTCAGTGGAAACCGTTACGAGAATGGAGCCTTCAGTAGTCTTAGCAATCGCCTCTTGCGGAGTACGTGCTACAACCACTTTACCGGTTGCGCTTTGACTGCCGATCCCTTGACCTTTGGCAATCATCTCGCCGATTGTGTGGATCTTGATCAGGTTTGTCGAACCGGAGCGTCCAACCGGAACACCGGCTGTAATGATAACCGTGTCACCAAGTTTTACGATACCGGAGTTGATTCCGCCTTGTACCGCGATATCGAACATTTCATCCGTTGTTTCAGCAGGTGTGCCAAGAACCGGGATAATTCCCCAGATGAGTGCCAGACGGCGCATTACTTGCTCTTGTGGAGTTACAGCCACGATTGGCGATTTCGGACGGTATTTGGAAACCATACGCGCCGTATAGCCGCTCTCAGTGGAAGTGATGATCGCTTTGGCATCCAGATCAAGAGCCGAGTTAGCAACGGCTTGGCTGATTGCTTCCGTTACGGTCGTTTGTTGCGCTCTTGCTTGCTTCGTGAAGATCTCACGGTAATCAAGCGCCGACTCCGCACGCATAGCGATACGGGACATCGTTTGAACCGATTCTACCGGGTATTTACCGGCAGCAGTCTCACCGGAAAGCATGATTGCATCCGTACCGTCAAAAATCGCATTCGCTACGTCACTCGCTTCCGCACGAGTCGGACGCGGGTTGCGCTGCATGGAATCCAGCATTTGCGTAGCTGTGATTACCGGTTTACCTGCACGGTTACACTTCTGAATCATTTGCTTCTGAACCAGCGGTACTTCTTCAGCCGGAATTTCAACGCCAAGGTCGCCGCGGGCAACCATTAGGCCGTCGGATACTTCAAGAATTTCATCGAGGTTGTCCACGCCTTGCTGGTTCTCGATTTTGGAAATGATTTGGATGTGGCTCGCGCCGTGCTTCTCGAGCAATTCGCGAATTTCAAGAACGTCTGTCGCTTTACGAACGAAAGAAGCGGCGATGAAATCAATGCCTTGCTCGATACCGAACACGATATCGTTAGCGTCCTTCTCCGTAATACCAGGCAGGGAAATATGTACGCCCGGAACGTTAACGCCTTTCTTGCTCTTGATTGGACCGCTGTTTACGATACGGCAAAGAATTTCGGTGCCTTGCACTTCTTCAACCGTAAGACCGATCAAACCGTCATCGATTAGAATGGTGGAACCCACTTCAACATCTGCAGGCAGGTTCGCGTACGTGACCGGAATACGGTTCTTGTCACCAAGAATTTCTTCCGTTGTGAGTGTAATAGTTTCGCCTTGATTCAGTTCAATCGGCTCTTCTTTCAGTTTGCCGAGGCGAATTTCCGGGCCTTTCGTATCCAGCAGGATCGCAACGGTTTTGCCAAGCTCGGAACAAGCTTGACGAATGTTCTTGATCCGGTTGCCGTGCTCTTCGAAGTCGCCGTGCGAGAAGTTAAGACGAGCGACATTCATGCCGGCATTGATTAGTTTCTTCGTATTTTCCAGCGATTCGCTGGATGGGCCGATCGTACATACGATTTTCGTTTTACGCATAAGTAATTTCCATCCTCCGTCTGATACGTTCACATTTAACTTAACATTGATTAAACTTGCGCTGATTCGATCTCGTCCAAAATCAGCTCGGCTTCCGGCTCAGGAGCGCGAAATTGACCGATTTTACGGAATTTATTGTAACGATCCGCAACAAGCTCCTCAGAGGAAAGCTTGGACAGCTCACCAAGATGGCGCCAGATCGCTTCTTTTATCGTCTCGGCCTGCACAGCCAGGTCGCGATGCGCCCCGCCTTGCGGTTCCTTGATAATCTCTTCCACTATGCCAAACTCAAGCAGATCGCCAGCCGTAATTCTCATAACCGCAGCCGCTTCATCTGCACGGGAAGCATCTTTCCATAGGATGGATGCCGCACCGTTTGGCGAAATAACCGAGTAGATCGCATTCTCCAGCATAAGCACGCGATTGCCGACACCAAGTGCCAACGCACCGCCGCTGCCGCCTTCCCCGATGACCACGCAAATGATCGGCACGCCGAACATGGCCATTTCGCGGAGATTACGAGCGATCGCCTCGGACTGACCGCGCTCTTCCGCCGTATTCCCGGGATATGCGCCTTTCGTATCGATTAACGTTACAATGGGACGTCCGAACTTATTCGCCTGCTGCATGAGTCTCAGTGCTTTACGGAATCCTTCCGGATGCGGACTTCCGAAGAAACGGGCAATATTGTCCTTCGTATCTTTACCGCGCTGATGGCCGATTACCGTAACCGGTACGCCGTTCAGCTTAGCAAGTCCTCCCACAATAGCAAGATCATCTGCAAATAGACGATCACCGTGGAGCTCGATGAAATCGGTGAAAATCATCCCTATGTAATCCAGAGAGGTAGGACGGCCATGATGACGCGCCAAGTGCATTTTCTGCGCCGGCGTCAGCTCATCATATAGCTCTTCCTGCAACTGTTTACAACGGTCCTCCAGTCGGCTGATTTCATCGGTGAAATCAATGCCTGACTCTTGTCCGAATTTCTTCAGCTCTTCGATCTTCTTCTGCAGCTCGTTAAGCGGCTTCTCAAACGGCAGCTCACCCGCCATTGATAATTTCCCCCTTTACCGAATGCATATCAAGCAATTTAGCTAACGTTGCTTTCATTTCTTTACGGTGAACCACTTTATCAAGCTGTCCATGCTGTAAATTGAATTCCGCTGTTTGGAAATTGTCCGGGAGCTTCTGACGAATCGTCTGCTCGATAACCACTCGTCCGGCAAAACCGATTAGTGCACCCGGCTCGGCCAAGTTAAAGTCGCCAAGCATCGCAAAGCTTGCGGAGACGCCGCCTGTCGTAGGATCGGTTAAAACGGAAATATACAGACCGCCGTCGCCTTGGAACTTTGCAAGTGCTGCGCTTGTCTTCGCCATTTGCATCAAGCTGAGAATACTTTCTTGCATCCGCGCACCGCTGGAAGTAGAGAAAATAAGAAGCGGCAGCTTCTTCGCATGGGCTTGTTCAATTGCTCGCGTGATTTTCTCACCGACAACCGACCCCATACTGCCTGCAAAGAAATCAAAGCTCATGAAAGCGGCGACGACCGGCAATCCGCCGATCGTCCCCTCTCCTGTAACAACCGCATCTTTAAGACCGGAGCTCTTCTTCTGTGCCTCCAGCTTGTTTGCATAACCCGGGAAAGGAAGCGGATCAACCGACTCCAGCTCCGCATCATACTCAACCAAACGTCCTTCATCGAGCGTAATGGCGATTCGTTCCCAAGCGTTCAGCCGGAAATGATGGCCGCAACCCGGGCATACTTTTAAGTTTTTCTCGACTTCTTTGCTGAATTGAATATTGCCGCACTTCGGACATTTGGACATTAAGCCTTCCGGAATATCCGGCTTCGTTCTCGGCTGGCCCGAAGGAATTGTGGCATATTTCTTTTTATGAAATAAGTCCTTGAACACAAAAGACACCTCTTTGGGGGCGCAAAGTTTGGAATGTACTTCACTGCGCTGGTAGAACGCAGCAGTATAACATTTACTTCGTTGCGCTTATGAGTATGCAGTAGTTTAGAATGTACCTCTGTAAACGCAACAGTACTGAATTTACACGCTGCACGTTAGGTACGCAATAGTTTTTTTTACATCGCCCGCGCTTAGGTACTCCGTAATTGGAAATTAACGTTGCGAGTTGAGAATGTTATTTAACACTTCCTGCACTTCTTCCAGTTCGCCAGATGGGACCAATATTTCGTACTGTTGCTTGGAAACATTAATCGGTCTGATCTTTACGAGAAACCCTTCTTGGGTCAGCCGGTTTTTAATGCTCTCCGCAATTTTTGCCGTCGGCGCGATGTAGATAACCGTCCACATGAAGGAACCTCCTGAGCATTAATAAAAGATCATCTGCGCGCACATGTAAACGCATTGGCCGCAATATAAACACACGTTATCTGGGCATATGATGTCATAATGATACCATATGTTTAGTTTTCACCGCAACGCCACAAGGCTGGAAGCGAATTTGAGCCCCGAGAGAGGCTCTCCCCGTTTAAGGACGATCCTCGATTTCGTACCGGTTAGCCTTCGGATCCTGATGTGCAATACGTGCGGATGCCGCAGCAGCCAGCCCGGCTACCAAATCATCCAGAAAAACATGCACATGCTGGCCTTTCTCGTTCAATTTGCGAATGATGCCCGGCTTTACTTTGTCCAAATAGCCAAAGCTTGTGAGGCCGATCATCCCATATACGTTTGTAATGCCAAGAGCCAGCGTTTCGTCCACGCCGAAGAGGGACTCATCTGCCTCCATAATCGCCTGAAGCGGCTCCGGGAGCAGCTTGCGTTCCGCCAGCTCATCGAGGGCAATGCCTGTAAACAGCACATATTGCACCTCGCGTTTATTAAGTACCGTATGCACACTCTCTTCGCATTCTTGGTAAGTGAGATCCGGATTATAAGGACGCTGCAGCGAAAATACGATATCCGCAACATCACCAACTGAAACACCACGTCTGTTAAGCCATTTTTCCATGTCGGACGACACTGTTCATCCCCCCGCATCTGCTTGTACGAATCGGGCGGAGCGCCAGCGGCCAACAACCATCGTCAGCTGACAAACGTCAGTCCGCACAAGCGGCGAAATGCAGAGCCATCAAGCTCTGTGTCTCCTAAATGTATGCAGGCATGTTACAACTTGTGCCTGGCTTGACAAAACGATTATTCGTGCCGGATAGAGCGAGTTCAGCATCATTCGACCTTTGTTCTGACACTCGCTCAGGTTGTCCTTTATTATTTCACGACCGCCGAGCCTTTACCAAAAATCGACTCGATCTGCTGCAGCAGCTGCGGCGAGGGTTTGATTCGGAATGCATCGCTTAGCGCGACCGTTCGGCCTTCCCGCTCATAGAACAGCACGGTCTCATAAGTACCCGCGCTGCCTCCGAGCAGGGCCTTCAGCTTCTCAAGCGCAGCGGAATCCTCGCGTCCTGCAGCGATCTTGATATAGAGCCGCTGCGGACGTTTAGCCGACGCTGATGACTTAGCCGGCCCGGCTTGAGCCGCGGAAGAGACCATTGCCGGAGCACGATCTTCCGCGGCGTAGTTCTTCGCGGAAGCCGCCGGCTTCTCGGCTTTCTGCGCGGCAGCACCGGGCGGAGCCGCCGTAGGCTTCGCTTGCGCTTGAGGCGCAGCGGCCGCCGGCTTCGCAGGCTGCGCCGAACCCGACTGCGTACCGGCAGGCCCGCCTCCGCCTTTGCGATCCGCGGAGCCCGAAGCGCCGCCGGCAGTCCGCGCGGCCTTGCTGCGCGCTTGCCGCTGCAGGCGCTGCACCTGCGAGGCTGCGTCCTGACCGGGCACGCCTCCGCCGAGAAGAGCAACATCCTCGATCAACAGCTTATAATCTTCGTCCTGATGCTGCACGTTCGCGAGGACGAATACCAAGCTGCCGGGATCGAGCATGTTCGAGTGCCGCTGCCAAATCGTCGGAAAAGCGACAGCTTCCACACGCATAATGCGATCCTCGATTTCCAGAAAGGCCATCGCTTGTCCTTTGCGCGTCGTAAACGGCTTCACCGATACCACCATTGCGGCTACGACGGCGAAAGAGCCTTCAGGCGCTTCGGATAGATCAACAAGACGATCGAGCGGCAATTCTTCGAGCAATTCCTTATGGTCGTCAAGGGGATGGCCGGACAAATACATGCCGAGCAGCTCCCGTTCGAGCGCAAGCAGCTGTCCCGTCGTAAACGGCCGTACCTCCGGCATCTCGATATCCCAGTTCTGCACCTCATCGAAGCCGAACAGCTCAATCTGCAATTCCTCGCGTTCCTTGCGCCATTTAAGCGCGGCATCGACCGTTTCATCCAGCACCGCAATCAGCTGTGCGCGGTGACCTGCCAATGAATCGCAAGCGCCTGCTTGAATTAACGACTCCAGCACCCGTTTGTTCACGACGCGCAGGTCGACTCTTCGGCACAGGTCGAGCAAGCTGTCAAACGGACGTTCTGCCCGCTCCTTCAGCAGTGAATCGATCGCCTGCGTGCCGACGTTCTTGATTGACGCCAAGCCGAAGCGAACCGCTCCGTTCACCGGCGTGAACGTTACGCTGCTCTCATTCACATCCGGCGGGAGCACATCGATGCCCATCCGGCGGCATTCATCCACATACTCTGCCGTCTTGCGCTGGCTTCCCGTCACGGATGCCAGCATGGAAGCCATAAACGCAACGGGATGATTCGCTTTCAACCATGCCGTTTGGAAAGCCAATACGCCATAGGCGGCGGCATGTGCACGCGGGAAACCGTAATCGGCGAAACGGACAATCATATCGTAAACCGCATTGGCATCTGTTTTCTCGTACCCTTGTGCTAAGCTGCCCTCCACGAAGTGAGCGCGCTGTTCATCCAGCACCTCACGCTTCTTCTTGGATACGGCACGGCGGAGCAGGTCCGCTTCTCCCAGCGAGAAACCCGCCATCGACGAGGCAATCTGCATAATCTGCTCTTGATAAACGATGATGCCATACGTATCGGCCAGAATCGGTTTCAGCGAAGGATGCGGATATTCAACCTCCACATGCCCGTGCTTGCCTTGGATGAATTTCGGAATAAACTCCATCGGACCCGGCCGGTAAAGCGCTAGCACGGAGACGATATCTTCGAATTGCGTCGGCTTTAGCTCTTTGAGCACGCGGCGAACGCCGGCAGACTCCAATTGGAATATGCCCGTTGTTTCACCGCGCGTCAGCATCTCGTACGTGGCCGGATCCTGATCCGAAATGAAACGAAAATCGACCGTGATGCCCTGTTGTTCCTTCACCCAGTTGAGTGTTCGCTCAAGTATGGAAAGCGTACGCAGTCCGAGAAAGTCCATCTTGAGCAATCCCACGGATTCCAGATGTTCCATGGAATACTGCGTTAACGCCGTGCGCTCGCTGCCGGCTTGAAGCGGAACATAATGCGTCAGCGGCTCGCCGGAAATGACGACTCCGGCTGCATGCGTCGAAGCATGGCGCGGCATGCCCTCTACCTTCAAGGCCATTCGCAGCAAATCGCCCGTCTTCGGCTGGCGTTCGGTAGCCTCGCGAAGCTCCGCGCTCATCCGCAGCGCTTCTTCGAGCGAAATGCCCAGCTGATTCGGGATAAGCTTCGCAGCCCGATCCACTTCGGCGAAAGGCACGGCCATCGCGCGGCCGACGTCGCGCACGGCAGCTTTGGCCGCCATCGTTCCGAACGTAATGATCTGGGCCACATGCTCTTCGCCATATTTGGCGGAGACATAATTAATGACTTCGTCGCGCCGCTCATCATTAAAATCGATATCGATATCGGGCATGGAGATCCGTTCCGGATTAAGGAAACGCTCGAACAACAGCTTATATCTGATCGGGTCTACGTCTGTAATATTCAGTGTATAGGCAACCAAGCTGCCTGCAGAGGAGCCCCTTCCCGGACCTGTCCGAATGCCCTGCTCATGGGCAAAACGAATGAAATCCCACACGATGAGGAAATAGTCGCTGAAGCCCATTTTATCGATGACACCCAGCTCATACTCCAATCTCGTCACGGCTTGTACTTTTGCGCGAGAATCATCGGCCCAATCCGAATTCCCGGCATATCGGGCTTCCAATCCTTCATGGCATAAAGCGGCCAAATAAGCCGAAGACGACATTCCGGTTGGAATCGGGCTGAACGAAGGAAGCAGTGCTCGGCCAAACGTCAGCTCCAAGTTGCATTTCTCGGCAATTTCAACCGTGCACGCAACCGCATCCGGCGCCTGACGAAACAGCATCGTCATCTCATCCGCGCTCTTCAAATACATCTGATCCGTCAGCATTTGCAGCCGGTCGTCATCTTCGATGGTTTTGCCTGTGCCGATGCAGATCAGTACATCCTGCACAGCGGCATCCGTCGATTTCAAGTAATGCACGTCGTTCGTCGCAACGGTCTTGATGCCTGTTTCCTTCGCCAGCGCAAGCGTCGCCTGCAGCACTTTCTTCTGCTCCAGCATGCCGTGATCTTGCAGCTCCAAGTAGAAGTCGTCGCCGAAAATATCACGGTACCTGTTCGCTGAACGAAGCGCATGCTCCGTACGGTCATGCAGCAGATGCTGGGCAATCTCGCTCCCCAAACAGGAGCTGAGACAAATCAGCCCCTCCGCATGCTGCGAGAGCGATTCAAAGTCGATGCGCGGCTTGTAATGGAAGCCTTCCAGATGCCCGATCGAGCTCAGCTTCATCAAGTTTCGATAGCCGGTCTCATTCTTGGCAAGCAGGATGAGATGATAAATCGGGTTATCTTTGCGGGCGCCCTTCTCGAAGCGCGAGCCTGTCGTCAAATAAACCTCGCAGCCGATAATCGGCTTGATTCCTTGTGCCCTGCAGGCTTTATAGAACGGAACGGCGCCGTACATGACGCCATGGTCCGTAAGTGCCAGCGCCTTCATGCCAAGCGCGGCCGCTTGATCCACAAGATCCCGGATTCTTGCAGCCCCATCGAGCAGGCTGAATTCGCTATGAACGTGTAAATGTACAAAGTCTGGTCCGCCGCTCATCGCTATTCCTTCTTTCTTTCTATCGAAGCATCATTTTATACTAGTTTATCATATTGAACCCCTCCTCGCCCATAGAATGGACTAGGGGACGAGCATGACGTCCTCTTAATCTACGGGAAGGGTGAACGTATAAATGGACTCCTTCTTATCCAAAGCGACGATCGATTTCTTCATCGCCTTCGGCGTTGTATTCGGCGGCTCCATGCTGGCAGGCATCGGATCCGTATTCGTATTGGCAGCACCGGCGGCCATTATGCTGGAAACCGCGTCAAGGCTGAAAATATGGGCGCTGGTAGCGGCCGTTGGCGGAACGATCGACCCGATGCGCGTCATTGAAAGCAACATGATAGAAGGGCATCTCTCGCCGGTTGTGCTGCAAATCGCGTATATTCTGTGCGCTTTTCTCGGTGCGCATATGGGAACTGAGCTTGTCCGGTGGTTATGCAGAGGGGCGGTCTGACCGATGAGGGTACCGCCTTTCGAACGATTTACGAGGCTGATGCAAGCGGCTGCTTATGTCGTGCTGGGCTCCATCATTGGCGCGATGATCTATCACGCCATCTTCTTTATGAATTTCAATGCGCTCCGCGACAGCAACACGGCGCTGGAGGATAAGCTGATCGACTACGAGGATCGAATCAAGAAGCTGAATAAATTTAAAGACCAGCATACCGTTATTCAGAGCGTTCAGCCGATTTTGTTGGATAATAAAGGGAGTGACGGGGCTCCCATTGCAAATGAACAAGTCAAATTAGCTCTCAAAAACAAATTGAAAACAGACCTATCCGTCTTCGTAGGCACCAGTATCTACAAAATCAATTCAAATGCCGAGCTCTCCTGGGATCTGCTGGACCGCAAAATTTACGCCGTGGAAGGCAAGGAGTTCGTTGTGCAAATTCGCACGATGCTCGTTGTCGATAATGTGCTGCAAGTGTGGTTCAAAGCCACGCTCAATCAACGACAGATTAATTGATCCCGCATCGGCCCTCGCCGTTTCACTTGGAGCTGTCATTCATGGTACAATAAGGCACATATTGAAAGCTGCATAGGCTTAAAAGGAGATGCTTGTTTTACTATGGTCAATGCATTACATTGGGCGATCGTTATTATCATTTGCGGCACATCGCTGCTCTCGGTTTATTTCAGCTTCCAGGCACGCCGCTCTACCGACACGCGTGTGCGCGGGTTAAACGCAGCACGGATGAATATGAGTATGGGCATCATGCTAATCTTCATCGCTTTGTTTATGATGCTTGCCTACAGCGGCTCCACGGTAAAAGTGATCATCGGCGCTCTGTTTATCGTACTGGGTCTGTTCAACCTGTTCGCGGGACTGCGCAACGGCAGCGTCTATCGCTCGATGAAAGGTTAATACGGATCAATCAGCTGCGCCGTAAGCAGCGCTTTGGCAGCAAGGCCGCCGGGGTCTTTCAACTCAATTTCGAGCTTGGCGCTCTTGCGGCTCATCTCCAGTAAACTCGGCATAATGACTACTTCGCTTTCCAGCTGGACAGGTCTTACGAAGTATGTCGTCATGCTTTCAATGACATAATCCCGCTTCCCGAGCTCCCGAATCAATCCACGCGCCGCCTGATTCATGAGTGTAACCAATACGCCTTCCGAGATGGTTCCGAACGTTCCGGACATCTGCGGCGTAATTCTTCCCTCGTACAGCCAATCTCCGCCTTGCTCGCTTTCTTTCTTCTCAAATCCCGCTCCGATCAACTCATCGAAGGTTTCACCGGATTCTTTCTGTTTCCCGGCATACCGCATCGCTTCCAGTACTTCGCTTCGGCTGAGCGCCGCCAGCAGTTTGCGATTCTTATCGACGATCGGCAGCAGGTCGATGCCTTCGGCTGCCATCGTATGTGCCGCGGAAGCAATCGGAATGTTCGGCGCAGCCGTAATCGGGCTTCGCGTCATCAGCCGCTCTACCAGCTGCGAATCCTGCGCGCCTTCGGCATCCTTTGCCGTCATAATCCCGACGACCCTGCCCCGATCATCCAACACGGGGAACCGCGTCCCCCCGACACGGCTGGCCAGCGAAACATAATCCGCTTTCGTCTCGCCGAGTCTCATCGTTTCGACAGGACGGCTGTACGTGACGATGTCTTCGACCAGCATGATTTTCTGACGGATCAATCGGTCAAACATGGCGCGGTTAATCATCGAAGCGACGGTAAACGTATCATGTTTGGAGGAAATAATCGGCAACCCCTTCTCATCCGCCAGGCGTTTCATATCCTCGCTGGTGCCGAATCCCCCCGTAATTAACACGCCCGCCCCCTGCTCAAGCGCGCAGCCGTGTGCCCCTTGCCTGTTCCCGACAATCAGCAGACTTCCTGCGTCGATATAACGGACCATCGCATCGAGCTCCATCGCACCGATGACGAATTTATGCAGGGTCTTCACAAGCCCCGCCGCTCCCCCTATCAATTCACCTTGCACAATATCGAGCACTTCCCCGAACGTTAGCCGGTCTAGCGATTCCCGGTTCTTCCGCTGGATACGGACCGTGCCGATCCGCTCTTTGGTGCTGACAAGCCCGGTTGCTTCCGCTTCTTTGATCGCCTTATATGCAGTGCCTTCACTGACTTCCAGCTCCTCGGCCATCGTGCGTACAGAAAGTTTCGTACCAATTTCGAGCTGCTGGATATACTGCATGAGTCGCTCATGTTTCGTCTGCGATTCAAGTCCCTTTTCTCCTGTTATCACAGTGGCCCCCCTTACTTGTTTCAACCAATTCCTCGGCTTGTTCTAGTTCTATATTAGCAGATGCTCTTCCTGCCGGCACAGCTGCGGAGCGGTCAAGTATCTCGGAAAAAGGGCCTTTCCCCCGTGTTTTTCATGATGTCCGCTAATCACCAAGGGGTAGATGTCCTCATATGATGAAAGTAATTCGTGTGAAAATCCCATAGACCGCAAGCTGCACGTCGTCATCCTCCAGCTTGGAAGGAGATCCGTCGATGCTGAAATCGAAAGTCGCCGTTCAGGTGATCAGCCCAGGCATCTTGCCGGATGATGCCATTATGCTCGGTGATGCTTATTTGAGACAGTGGAAAATACCGCAAGGGCAGCCGATCATGCTGAAATTCGGTGCATTCCGCCACTATGTAAAAGTCGTCCCGGTCGAGCGGTTTGACGGTATGCGTATTGGGCAAAGCTTAGCCCGCAAAATGGGGCTGATCTCAAGCACCACACTACGAATCCGTTACCGGCAAGAGAACGCCACGCTCTCGGTTGGCCCACTAATCGGCGTGCTCATCAGCCGTGATGATCCGGAAGCCAGGGATCGGCCGTTTGGAACCATCACTATGTTCTGCAAGGAACTCGTAGACGCCTGCGAAGCGCAAGGCGCTCATGTTTATTTCTTCACACCGGATCATATTACAGACAATTTCAACACGCTCGAAGGCTGGGTCTATTCCGATGGCTGGCGGAAAGTACCTGTACCTGCACCGGATGTTGTCAACAATCGTCTGACCTCTCGCAAGCTCGAAAACCGACCAAATGTACAGCTCTTCATTAAAGAAACCAAGCATCGTCATAACAGTATCGTGTTCAATGAGAAGTTTCTCGATAAAGCCGAAGTGTTTGATGCCCTTGTGAAGGATCCCGCTCTCGTTCGCTATTTACCCGAATCCCATGTGCTTCGCGGTTTGCAGGTGTTGAAGTCGATGTGCTCCAAATATAATACCGTCTTCTTGAAGCCGGTACGCGGCAGCTTGGGCAAAGGCATCATCCGGATCTCCCGACTGGATACGGACTCCTATTCTGCTCAGTATGCTACGACTCTCGGCACGCGCAGGCAGCATTTTGGCGGCATCGATAAGCTCTATGCTTCCCTCGCAGGCAAAATGAAAACGGTGCGCTATCAAATTCAGCAAGGGCTGCATTTGATCGACATTATGGGAAGGCCCGTCGATTTCCGCGCGCTCGTGCAGAAGAACGAAACCGGCAAATGGGCGCTTACCTCCATTGTGGCGCGAACGGCCGGCAACCATCATTTCGTGTCCAACCTGGCACGCGGCGGTACGCTCAGCACCGTGAAAGAAGCAGTCGCGAAATCCAATTTGTCTGGGTCGAGTGCTCAAGATGCGCCAGGAAAGCTGCAGCGGGCAGCGCTTGAAATCGCCAAAGGGATCGATACGCACATTCCCGCCCATTTCGGCGAGCTCGGTATCGACTTAGCGCTGGATGCCAGCGGCCGGGTGTGGCTGCTCGAAGTGAATTCCAAGCCATCCAAGAACGACAATACACCGCTTCAAGATAAGAAAATCCGTCCTTCCGTTCGAAATATGGTGCGTTATGCAAGACATTTGGCCGAATTTTAACGAAAAGGGGGAAGCGGTAATGGCTGAGATTCCGTGCAGCAGCGTCCTCGGTATTATGATTAGCGAACCGTCTCCTATCCCCTCCTCAAGCGCCGGCGGAGACGATTCCCCTCCGGTGATGCCCGAGGATTTATTTTGCCGCCGTTTATCCCGGTTTGGGCAATCCATCGGTCTATTCGTCTATTTATTCTGCGCTTCCCAAGTCACTGGAGGCTCACCTCGATTGATTAACGGCTTCCGCCTAAAGCACGGCCGGTGGCAGCATGGAAGCTTCCCGCTTCCCGATGTGCTCTACGACCGTTCGCTTCCCAGGACGAATGCCCAATATAAGGAAGCAAGCTGCGCACTTGCGGAACTGAAACGACTGAAGCCGTATATACTGCTGAATGGTTCGCTTCCCGGCAAACTGGACGTTTACCGGGAGCTCGAACGCGATTCGCAGCTGTCGCCGTGGCTCCCTTCCACCTACAAGTACGAGGGAGCGTCTGATCTTACGCAGCTGATGAAGCACTATCCCGAAGGCTTATTTCTCAAACCTTCCGCAGGCAGCCACGGAAAAGGCGCATTGCGACTGCTTCGGAGGGATGACGGCTGGCACATTGACGGCCGTGACCGGAAGAACCGTCCCCTTGCGGTGATATACGACAATTGGCAGGACGTATGCCGATGGATCCATCGCTTCGTCGCTTCCCTAACGTATATCGTTCAGCCTTACTTGCCCCTCACCGGCAAGGATGGCCGCTCATATGATGTTCGGGTATTAATCCAGAAAGACGAATCGGGCAAATGGTCGTTCACAGGTGCGGCTGTCCGAACCGGGCAGCGGGGAAGCGTGACCGCCAACTTGCATGGCGGCGGATCTGCCCAAGGGGCTCTCGAAGCATTAACGGAACAGTTCGACAGCGAAACCGCCGGACGGCTGCTCGGACGAATGCGCTGGATCAGCGAACGGGCGGCGGCGGCGCTGGAGAATCATTTTGGCAGGCTCGCCGAGCTCGGCATCGACTACGGCATTGAACAGGGCGGCCGGATCTGGCTGCTTGAAGCCAATGCCAAACCCGGACGGAAGGCACTTGAAGGCGACGAGAGCGCTGCAAGGCTGGCCGTCGAACGACCGATCCGTTACTCCATGAAACTCGCCGCTCACAGACAGCCGGTTTATCAGTTTGGACGAAATCAAAGGAGATACATCCAGGAGGTTCATCCATGAGTTTGACATCTTGTCATGTACACTTCTCACCATCAAGCGACCGAATCGTTTACCTGTCGGGCTCACTCCTTAAATCGCTGAAGCTCTCCGGCAAAAAAACCATTCAGCTCAAGCTTGGTCATGAAAGCATAACTGCTGCCGTAAAGCCGATCGATCGGCAAGGCCATCACCTCTACCTCTCCGCAGGCGTTCGCCAATCCATCCGGGTTCCGAAGGCAGGCAGCATTTCTTATATCCAAGGCAGTGATAATGAGGTTCAAATCGGACCTCTCATCGGCGTGCTGACTGATGGCAGCCGATCCGCCGATTCTCCTTTTGGCGCAAGATCGGGGTACATCCGGCAGCTGCTTAAAACAGGGGAACGCAAAGCCTATTTCTTCGCTTTTACGCCGCGCGATGTTAACTGGAATCAAGGGACGATCAATGGGTATTTCCTGAACAGTACGGGAAGCTGGTACCGCAAAGTCGTTCCGCTCCCTGATGTCGTTTACAACCGTCTCCCAAGCCGCATCGCCGAGACTACAGCTTCGATTATGTCGCTGAGGGAGAAATTCATCCGTAAAGGTGTACCGTTCTTCAACTGGAGCTTCTTCAATAAATCCGATGTTTATAAGCTGCTCGATAAGGATGTCGAAGCGCTGGAGCATTTACCGGAATCGGTGAACAACCCGCGAGCCGACAAAATCAAAGAGATGCTGGAGAAACATCAATTTATTTATTACAAACCTTCTGCCGGCAGCCTCGGCATCGGGATTTATCGATTGACGTATCATCCGAAACGCGGCTACTTTGCCAGATACCGCAGAGGGGATACGAATGTGCTGCTTCGTTTCACGAGCTTCAGCAGCCTGATGCGCATGCTGGAAACGAGACATGGCAGCGGACTTGGCCGTTATGTCAGCCAGCAAGGCGTGCGATTGATCGAAATCGACGGATGTCCGATCGACTTCCGTTTTCATATGCACAAGAATGGCAGCAACATATGGGTGCCGGTGGGCATCGGCGCGAAGAAAGCCGGGCGCGGCAGCGTCACCACGCATATCAAGAACGGCGGCCAGCTGCTGACACCGGAACAGGCGCTCAGCCGGGCCTTCGGAGATCGCTCTGACGAAATCTTGACGAAAGCCAAGGATGTCTCGGTGAAGCTGTCGGAAGCGATTGAACGCAATTTCCCGCACACACTGGGTGAACTCGGGCTTGATATCGGCATAGACAAGGACGGTGAGGTTTGGATGTTTGAAGCCAACGCCAAGCCGGGCCGATCGATCTTCAGCCATCCTGCCCTGCGCGCGCAAGGACGTGATTCCGTAAGTCATATTCTGGATCATTGCATGTATCTAAGCAGGTTCACGGGGCAAGGAGGCGAAGCTTAATGGCACTCGTTATTCACGAGGATACGGCGGCGGTTGATGAAGCCGCCTCCATTCAGCGTAAGCAGCCGGTTCTCGCTATCTTAACGATAGAAGACGATATACAGCTATTTCGGGGCAATCGCGGAAACTTTGCAGACATCATTGCTATGGGCACCGAGTTTGGTTTTCTGGTTTACGTCCTGACTGTCAAGCAGCTGAAGCTTCAGCGCAAGCTGCTTGACGGCTTCACCTTCAACATGGCTACGGAGAGCTGGGAGCTGGGTAAATTCCCGCTGCCCGACCTCATCTATAACCGTATTCCGCTCCGCGAGGATGAGCTGCAGCCGGAAGTGAAACGTAAAATTGCGGCATGCGTCAAACATCCCCGCATCCAGCTCTTCAATCCTGCTTTCTTCAACAAATGGAGTCTGTTCAAATGGTTGAAGCAGTCGCGTACGACCCAGCCGTTCATTCCGGCAACGCGCCGCCTGCTTACGATCAGCGGACTCGGCAAAATGATGCTGAAGCATAAATTTTTATATCTCAAACCGGTCAGCGGCAAAGCCGGCAAAGGCATTATGACGATCCAGCTGCAGCAGGAAAAGCCGCTTCCCTATCGCTTGAAGATTCAAGGGGATCGCGGCAGTACGACCTACAATTGCGGCACGATCGGGAAGCTGTGGACCCGCATTATCAAAGAAAGCAGCGGGGAGCGCTACATTGCCCAGCAGGGCATCCAGCTCGCTGCCTTTAATGAACGCTCTTTCGATCTTCGCGCGCTAGTGCAGAAGAATCGTCGGGGACAATGGGACATCTCCGGCATCGGTGCACGCGTAGCCGGAACGTACAGCATCACGACCCATGTTCCTCGCGGCGGCAGCATCGAAGATCCGGAGAAGCTGCTTGTCAGCGTATTTGGTCAAGATGAGGCACGTAAACTGCTAGTAAAGGCCCGCAACGCTGCGTTAATAATCGCTCGTCAAATCGAGCGCGGCTCCGGCCGCCGATTGGCGGAAATGTCGATGGACCTTGGCGTGGACCAGTTTGGAGGTATCTGGTTCTTCGAAGCCAACGCGAAGCCGATGAAATTCGACGAGCCGGATATTCGCAAACGTTCGCTTGAGCGCATTTTTCACTACAGCCAGTATTTGCTCAAGTTGAAGGGTCTATAGCGAGGAGTGATTTGCCGTGCAGGTAAAGCTGCTAACACCAACCCAATGGGCATCTGCGAAGGAGAAGGTCACCCGCTTCTTATATCGGTATGGCGACGATCGTATTACGAATGCAGCCTTGGTTGAGCTGCGGGAGCTTCCCGCGGCGCAGCTGGCCTGCAGCCGTTCCGGCGAGTCACCTGCCGC
The DNA here is from genome assembly GCF_900116125.1 of Paenibacillus sp. BC26. NCBI lineage: Bacteria > Bacillati > Bacillota > Bacilli > Caryophanales > Paenibacillaceae > Paenibacillus > Paenibacillus sp. BC26. Next base: position 87,215 of record NZ_FPAD01000002.1, read on the forward strand.
AATTGCACTGGCGATCTCAAGCAGCGGCAAGCTGGCTGCGTGCGCATTTGCTGCCGAAGGCGGCGAACGCGCATGCTTCGTCGTCGTTGCCCCGGAGTTCCGCGGTCAAGGCGCCGGGAGTGCGCTGCTAAAGGCGCTCAGCCAGCGCATGGGCTCTCTCAGCTGCACTGTCGCCTCTGATAATCCCTCCAGCATGGCCATGTGTTTCCGTGCCGGCATGAAGGCCGTGAGCTTGCATACCGGCCCGACAGGCAAACCGACATTGCGTTTTGAGAGTTAATTTGAAGTAGATTTGACCTCCGCAACGCCTTAAGTGCCTTAAGTCTATGCTTCCGAAGTTCGTTTTTGCGGTCACTGCAAAACCTTTTAGGAGGAGTCCTTATGGTTCAGCCGGTTCTCGGCATCCTGACGCTCTATTTGAACGACAATGGATGGCTCGAGGAGAAACCGATCTATCAACGCATGACGTTGGCCGGCAAGAAGCTCGGTCTTGAAGTATTCGTGTTCACACCGGCGGACGTCAACTATTCAGATAACCGGATTCATGCCCATATCTATGACACCGCATCGCAAAGCTGGTCGCGCAAATGGCGCTCCTTCCCCCATATGATCTATGATCGTTGCCGCATTCAGCGCAGCCATCGCTTCGTTCAGCTCAGCCATTTCCGTAAGAAATATGGCCACTTGACCTTCTTAAACAGGGTGCTCCGCAACAAGTGGACGGTGTACCGCACGATGCGCAAGGAAGAAGACTTTGTCCCGCATCTTCCAATGACGCGGCTATACGAGAGTCCCAGCGATCTGACGGAAATGATCCGTAAGTATCCGCTAATCTACTTGAAGCCGATCAACGGAACCGGGGGCAGAGGCATACTGCGCATCGAGAAGCAGCAAGGCGGCGAGTATTTAATCCAGGGAAGAGATCAAGATCGGCGCATCGTTCGCCCCCAGCGTGCGTCACTCTCCGGCATTCAAGGCAGGCTGGCCTCCTGGGATTTGAAAGGGAACCGATACCTCGTGCAGCAAGGCATTCAGCTGAAACTGCCGAATGGCCGCGTGCATGATTACCGGATGCTCGTGCAGAAGAACAGCAAAGGGGAATGGGAAGTGACCGGCTGCGCGGGACGAATCGGCGCTTCCGGCAGCATTACCTCCAACCTGCACGGAGGCGGCCAAGCGATCAAGATGCAATCGCTGCTGAGCGACTGGATTCGGAACGAGGATACCGCTGCCGATATTCGGCAGAAAGCCGAGAATTTCGGCGTGAAAGTAGCTACCTATCTCGAGGAGTCTTATGGGCGCTTATGTGAGCTCGCGCTTGATCTGGCCATCGACCGGAGAGGACAGATCTGGCTGCTCGAGGTGAATCCGAAGCCGGCTCGCGAAGTATTCGCACAGGCCGGGGAGCGCGAGACTTATAAGCAAGCCATCATCCGGCCGCTGGAATACGCCGTCTGGCTTTACGATCAGAAGAAGCGGCGCAAAGAGAAGCTGGAGAAACAGGAAAAACAGGAGAAACAGGTGCCTTCGCTGGATTAGTCCAGCTGGCACGTGACGGAGCTGCCAGAGCAGAGCCGAGAGGTTCCACTGCGAGCAGATTCGTTTACTGAATACACATATTGGTCCGCAAAGAGAGGTACCATGTACCTCTCTTTGCGCTGCATCCACGCTTTCCCGCCAATGTGCGGTAACCATTACCTCTCTTCTCGTTTCATCCACGCTTTTCTGCTCATGCGCGGTAACCATTACCTCTCTTCTCGTTTCATCCACTCTTTTCCGCTCATGCGCGGTAACCATTACCTCTCTTCTCGTTGCACCCACGCTTTCCCACTCATGCGCGGTAACCATTACCTCTCTTCGTGTTCCACCCACGCTTCCCCGCTCATGTGCGGTAACCATTACCTCTCTTCGCGTTGCACCCACGCTTTCCCGCTCATATGCGGTAACCATTACCTCTCTTCGCGTTCATCCCCTCTCCTGCAGATGTCAGGAGCCACTGGGCGATTTTCACAAACAAAGTTCAACTAAAGAATTACAGCTAATCTGATTTTAGCTGTGTAGATCCCCCAAGCAACGACAGCTGCAAATGCAGCTCACAGAGAGATCTACTTGGGAGCCATTTGGGCGTTATCCGCTAATCCTCTGTACTCTCCCCCTCTCCAAACAAAAAAAGCCGCCTCAAAAGTCGCTTGCACACTTTTGAGACAGCCTATTCATTTCTACACTTGCGTCAACGCAAGCAGCTCGCGGAAATCAGAGATAAGCGCATCCGCTCCTTGCAGCTCTTCCTTACGCCCGTACACGGCATAGGCGCAGCCGACTACGCCAAGCCCGTTGCTCTTGCCGGCTTCCACGTCGGAGGAACGGTCACCGACCATCCAGGCAGTCTTGACTCCATGGTCCTCCATGAGCCGCGCTACGAGATGGATCTTCGACGCAGTTCCATACTCTCCCGCACTGTACAATCCATCGAACAACGGGGCGATCCCCTTGTAGCGGGCAACCTCTTTCACATAGCGCTCCAACCCGTTGCTGGCCACAAACAAGCGGAAACCTTGCTCCTTGAGTGACTGCAGCGTCTCCGCCACATGCGGATACAGCTCGCCCTCTCCGGCCTCCAAGCCCTCCAGCTCATACTGGAGCAGCAGCTCGTCAGCCCGTCTCTGAGCGGCCTCCGTACCGTCCGGCATTACCTTGCGCCAGATATCCTCCAGCAGCATGCCAAGGCAGCCCAGAAGCTTCTCTACCGGCGGCGTTGGCTTCATATACAACCCCTCAGCACGGAGCGTTTCGAAGATACGCTCATGCACGTGAATAAGCAGCGTATCCGTTTCAAACAATGTACCATCCATATCAAATATAATAGCCTCAGGCCGCGACAATGTAACGTTGCTTTGCAAGAAGAAATCCCCTTTTCGCATTATTGCCCTTTATCATACTGGAAAAGAAGACCGTCACGCAACCTGCATTTACCATTTGCCGGGATCGATATCTTTCGGTCCAAGTCCATCCCATACATTCGTAATGTTCGCTTGCTCCGGATGTTCAAACACGAGGAAGGCCGTCGGCAAATATCTGCCCTCGCTGCTCTTCGTCGAAGGTTTGTTGATGACGTGATCATCATTAACCAGCACAGTGGATGACCCTCCGTCTAAATTAGCCGCAATGACCGCCCCGCGTTCCAGCATGATTTGCTGTACATCGTATAGATTCGCTCCAATGCTATGACCGGGCTGTCTGCCGTCGATGACCACGAAGAGAATAGCGCCATCTTCCCTCTGTCCCATCGCCGTCCTGGGCGCAATTCCCCAGCCGTCCGCAGCATTCTTAATAAGCCCCTTGCCATTCACAATAATGCGGGGCTGGAACGTCACGGCTTCCTGTACCCCCATTTGCTCCAGCTCGGTGAGTGAATAGCGGCCCGCAACCATTTTGCCATCGCGATCCAGTCCTACGACTTGTGTGGTTTTCGATTTGCCCAAATCATCATAGAAGAGCTTACCTCCGGACATGACGATGCCAATCGGCTGAAATCCATTCCCCTGCCAATTCGGATCCGCAAAACCACCGCCATTCACGCCTGCTATCGCCCCGGTCCGCTCCACCATACTGCGAACGCGTTCACCGCGGCCTTGTTTCGCCGGAACCCCAATGCGGATTTTCGTTGGATCATTCACCGTCATGACATACCCGCTGTACCCTGTACCGGAAATCTCCTCGATTTCAACGAGCGGCTTTGCTTCCGGCTGCGTACTGACAGGTACGGCTGTCTGGTTCGGCTGCGGCTGAGGCTGCAGCTGTGGATGGATTTCATGTGTGTCTCGTTCTTCGCCCATAGCATTAAATCGCTGCTGATATTGCTGCACGCGCACGTCCAGCTCGTGCTGCCCGATTATGTACTTTGCCCAGTGCCTGTGCTGCGTTGTAATAAGCGTATCCGCCATCAGATAGCGAAAGTTGCTGCCGGAAGGTGTCAGCAGCAGCCACCCGATTCCGGTGATGCCAAGCATCAGCAGAATCATCCCGCTTATCGTCATGATGCGGACCATTCGTTTCCAGCGTTTTCTGAATCCATGGTTGGTCGTCGCTTGGTGCTGTAGTGGCGTGTCAGTACGATTTATAGTTGTTTCTCTCGGTGTCGATACATTCGATTGTATGTCCATCCTCCGCCCCGCTTTCCCAGACTTCAAACACATTGTACCTAGTAAACGCGAGGCGGAATATAAAAGTTTCAGTCGAAAGGGGCTTTTGACAAAACTAGTTATAATTCGCCAAAAATTGCTTATCCAAAACCAAAAAAGCCGGCTCCACGCAAGGGCCAGCTTCGTACTTATAGATCGATTGAACACGAGTTCAGAACACTTTCTTCGTGCTCTGATCGGCTTTTATCATCTCGACCGCTTCTTTGAAACGCATCGCATGGACGATCTCACGCTCACGCAGAAATTTAAGTCCATCCTGCAAATCCACGTCGTCGGTCATGTCGATAATCCATTGGTACGTCGCACGCGCCTTCTCCTCGGCTGCAATATCCTCATACAAATCAGCGAGCGGATCGCCTTTCGTCGCGATATAGGCTGCCGTCCACGGCACTCCGGATGCATTGCTATAAAACAGCCCGTTATCGTGATTCACATAACTCGGAGCGAGTCCCGCTTCTTCCAACTGCTTCGGCGTCGCATCTTTCGTAAGCTTGTAGATCATCGTAGCGATCATTTCCAAATGGGCAAACTCCTCCGTACCTATATCGGTAAGCAGGCCAATCACCTTGTTGGGAATCGAGTACCGCTGATTTAAATACCGCAGCGCCGCTGACAGCTCGCCGTCGGCCCCGCCGTACTGCTCGATCAGATAGCCGGCCACCTTAGGATCACATTTGCTGACCCGAACGGGGTACTGGAGCTTCTTCTCATAAATCCACATGGAATCTCCTCCTCTCCTTTCTACACCAGCATGTCAGCTCCTATACTTGCCAAGGCCATGGGCATTCGACCCACTGCCACGGGTATTTGGAGTAGCTGTGACCAAATTGCATGAGCGGACCGTATTGCATCTCGAACTGCAACGCACATTGCTGCCGCTGCTGCGCCAATTGATTGAATTGCTGAAGAGCCTGAAGGTCATTAGGATGCGTATCGAGATAAAGCGTCAACTCGACCAAAGCAAAGTCCAGCTGCTGCAGCTCAAGCAGCTTCTTATAATAATTTTCGTCCAGCTGCTTATTCATCCTCCTGCCTCCTCATCGAGCTTTTCGCCTCATAGGGACCGTATAATGCCGGCCAAAGCGTCCCTAATTTAAGTGCATCTGCCAGCGAGAACTGCGGTAAATTCATCGGCTGATAGGGTATAAATTCATTCGGCGGCACGTAATAGGATTTCACATATTTAGGCGGGCAAGGATCGAAGGGACCTATGAAGGGGTACCAATCTCGTGTCGGCTTTATCGCATTCACCTGCATTCTCCTCCTAATAATCGAATCTGACCGGAGCAGTAACAAAATTCCATTTCTAATCATATGACATTCGCCCAGTAAATGTTCCTATAGATTATGTAGATCGTTCATTTTGATTTCCCGGGGAATAGTGCTGGCCGACAAAGCAAAAAAAGCTGACACCAACAATCATCCATGATGATTGAAAGTGCCAGCCTCAGCTTCTAAATCGCTATTCCTTCTCTTCCTGTTCTTGCAGCTCGGATTGTTCCGTTTGCTTCTTCACGCGGTAGATAAACACACGCAATACGCGCAGACGTTCACTCTCCGCTACTTCAAAGGCGAAATCATCCACTACAATCTTTTTGCCCTTATCCGGGTTACCCTCCAGCTGCGTGAAGAGCCAGCCTCCGATCGTATCGACGTCCTCATCCTCGATATCCAAGTTAAACATATCGTTGATTTCTTCGATCAGCATCCGGCCGTCAACGGAGGTGACATCTCCTTTAACGACAATGTTAGGCTGCTGATTATCGAATTCGTCATGAATTTCGCCGACGATTTCCTCCAAGATGCTCTCCGTTGTGAGCATTCCCGCAGTTCCGCCGTACTCATCCACCACGATAGCCAGTTGTGAATGCTTGCGCTGCATCAGCTTCAAAACATGGCTGATCTCCATCGATTCCGGCACATTCAATATAGGACGAAGATATTTATGGATGGACTGCTCTTCATCGGGATCAGATGTGAGTAAATCCGTAATATGTACAAATCCGATAAGCTGATCCTTATCCTCCACACAAACCGGATAGCGGGTATGTTTGGTGGCGTAGACGATCTTCATGTTCTCTTCAAAAGAATGATCGGCATAGAGACAGTCCATATCGGTCCGTGGCAGCATGACCTCGCGAGCCAGCCTGTCGCTAAATTCGAATATATTATCGAACAAACGAAGTTCATCCTTGTCGATAATACCGCTCTTGGCGCTTTGATTCATCAGAATGCGTATTTCTTCCTCGGTATGTGCCGAATCATGCTCGCTGGCAGGCTGAACGCCAAACAATCGCAGCAAGCGATTTGCCGATCCGTTGAGCAGCCAAATGACAGGCAGAAACATTTTGTAGAAGAACAGCAGCGGCATTGAAAGCCACAGGGATGTTGCTTCCGATTTCTGGATCGCCAGCGATTTGGGAGCAAGCTCTCCAAGTACGATGTGCAAGAAGGTAATGACGAGAAATCCAATAATGATCGAAACCGTATGTACGAGCGTCTCATCGGTCAAACCGAATTTGAAAAACAACGGTTCAACGATCAGATCAGAAATGGCCGGCTCCCCTACCCAGCCAAGGCCAAGAGAAGCTAACGTAATCCCGAATTGCGTGGCCGACAAGTACGCATCCAGCTTTTTATTGACTGTCAATGCGTATTTCGCCCTCTTATGCCCTTCGTTGGACAACTGAGTCAGCCTTGATGAACGAACCTTCACCAAGGAGAACTCCGCCGCTACGAAAAAACCGTTCAACAATACAAGAATAAGGACTACACTTAAGTTTAACAGAATTCGGCCTGCTTCAAATTCATGCAAAGGCTTCGTCCGCTCCTCTCATCGGCATATCGCCGCTCTATCTATATTATAGGATGGCTTGACGAGTTCCAAAGTCGACATCCCGGTAATACATATCTTTCACGAGCAGGTTCGGTCCGCAGCAGGATGCAGCCGGGCAATGACAATCTACGCTGCGCGCCAGCGGGTGTGCAAGCCATCGGCCGAACAGTTCGTCTAACCGATCTGATCCAATGTTACCGAACGCCGGAACATCGGAGAAATCAGTGACGAACACATCGCCGGTAAATAAATTCACATTCAACCGATTGCGGCCATCGGGATCGTTACGCACGGTTACAAGCGGTGCCGTCGCCAATCTCGCAAGCAGCTCGCGATCTTCCTTCTGTTCATTACAGTGGTAGAACGGCAGCGTGCCGAAGAGCATCCAGACAGAAGGGTCTCGGCTGTCCAGCAAGGAAGCAATCGCATCTCGCATCTGCTGCTTCGAAATGACAGGCAAATCCGCCGCGAATGCACTCGGGTACATCGGATGAACTTCATGACGCTTACAGCCCATTTCAAGAATCAGCTTGTGGATCTCCGGCATTTTATTATAAGTCCTGAAATTAATCATCGACTCTGCCGATACGAATAATCCGCCGTCACTTAATCGTCTTGCATTTTCAATCATGCGGTCATACATACGTGTTGCTGTTTCCTTCGAAACAGGATGCCCGCTTTTGGCAAAGCCTATTTGGTGAAAATCCTCACTGCTCGTGTAATTGAATGAAATGTGCATCACATCCAGGTAAGGCGCGATCTCCTCATACCTGCCATAGTCCAATGTGACATTGGAATTAATTTGTGAAGCTATGCCTCTACTGCGCGCATACTTGAGCAGCGGAATCATATATTCGCGCACGGCTTTCGCAGAGAACGTCGGTTCTCCGCCGGTAATACTAATCGTCTTCAAATGCTCGACTTCGTCCAATCTGCGCAGCAGCGTATCGAGCGGCAGCTTCGCAGGCTCCGCCATTACCAATGTGTCGCCAACGGCACAATGCTCGCAGCGCATATTGCATAAATTGGAAAGTGTCATCTCTACACTTGTCAGCACATGCCGACCATGCTCGCGCAGGGAAAGAATGGGATCCCACGGATCGTTCGCGGGCGTGAATAACAGCTTTGAATCCGGTTGTACAAAAGGTATAGCATTCTGCATTTTGTTTCAGCACCTTACTTTGTCATGATAAACGCACGCTCTTAAATAACTTTCTTTTATTGTAATGTCCGAAGTCGCTCGTTGCAAACACAATGGCGCAAAAAAACGAAAAGGAGCCTGCTCGGCTCCCCGGACTTCCGTATTGAATTGGGTTGCTGGAGCAGTTGCAACTTCTCAGCTTCAGTAAGCCTCCGCAAAAGGTTGATCTTCGTTCACGCCTACGATCATTGTCGTCAACTGCTTCGACAAGTCGACTTCGTAAGGCACCTTCAGCTCTTCACCCTGCTCGTCGTTCAGAATTCGAACGACAGGCCTGTGCGGACAAGAAGCGTTAATATCTACGACGACGCCGGTCTCTCCGGAATGAAACTTCACCGTGATGCCAAGCGGGTAAATGGCGACTTTATCGCGGAACAGCTGAAGCATCCGCTGCTCGTATAATGTGCCCGTGCCTGCATATAGGGATTCTACCGCTTCGTGCGGAAGCAGCGGATTCCGATAAATGCGAGTTGTCGTCATCGCATCATAGGAATCAACAAGCCCAATCCATTTCGCATACTCGTGAATCTCGTTGCCTTTAATGCCGCGCGGATATCCGCTGCCATCCAGCCGTTCATGATGCTGATAAGCACAGTGGGCAGCCAGCAACGGAATATTCGGTTCATCCTTTAACAGATAGTAGCCGCGTTCCGCATGCCGTTTCATTTCCTCGTATTCATCTCTCGACAGCGAGCCTTGCTTCTTGAGAATGTTCATGCTAATCTGCGTCTTGCCGATGTCATGCAGCATGGCGCCAAGGCCAAGCGTCATCAGCTCGTCCCTCGAATAGCCGTTCGCGATCCCGAGCAAAGTCGTATAGACGGAAACGTTCAGCGAATGCTGGAACAAGTAATCATCCACGATGCCCATGTTCATGAGCATAATCATAGCATCCTTCTGATCCGTCAAATCATCGATAACCATCGTCATTATTTGTTTGAACGATTTCGCTATATATGGATAAGTTACGCCGCTCTTCCGATTAGGACGATCCATTAAATCTCGGAAATTCGTCCTAATCTCGCTAAGCGCCCTATGTCTGGTTTCTTCGCTTATAATGTCGGGAATGATCAGATCAGCTGTTCGCGGATCTTGAATGTAGACAAAATGTACGCCGCATTCATAAAGGCGAGTGATCAATTTTGCCGTTAATTCGACATTTTCCCCAAGTAGGACCAGTCCATCCTCGGAATATATCTTTTTAGCTAGTCTCATGCCCGGCCGGCACATCTGTGTGGGCAATAATCGCATCGTATCGACCCCTGCCTTGCATCTATTTTCCTAAATTTGTAGGCTAGGCAAGAAGAAATGCTAGGCCGTTCAGTGTCGGCGTGGTAAGTTTCTTCCCTGAAAATACCAACGAAGCACGGATTGAAAATCCAATACTTTCTAGTATTTATTAAAACCTCGTAATGTTACTGTAAGGGATTTGCGAAAAAAGAGCAATAACCGATTCGCCAAATATCGACATATTCGCGTTATTTTTATTAGCTCATCACAAACAGCCAGAACAAAGCCGCCAATACAAAACGGTAAATAGCGAAATGCGTCAATCTTACCTTCTGGATGAACCGCAGGAACAAGACGATGACAAGCCAAGCAACAACGAAGGAAACGAGGAACCCTACGATAAAGAACATCAAATTGTCGCCCTCAATAAACTTGTAGTTGTCGAGCATTTCATAGCCGGTAGCCGCCACCATGATTGGAATTGCCATTAGAAACGAGAAGTCAGCTGCAGCTTTATAGCTTGTCCCTGTCAGCATACCGCCGGCAATCGTAGAGCCCGAACGGGAGAAACCCGGCCATAGCGACAAACATTGCAGCAAGCCGATACCCAAAGCCTGCTTATACGATATATCATCCATCGTTTCAGATACGACCTTGATGCGACGAGACTTCTGAAGCCGCTCGGCAGCGATCATATAGATCCCGCCTACAACGAGCGAAATCAAAACCGGGGTCTGATTAAAACCTTCGCCTTTTATAATATCCTTGAGAAGAAAGGCAAGCAGCATGGCAGGCACAATTCCGAGCGCAACATGGATCAAATTCAATTTGCTTGTTTTGCGTCTTCCGGAAGAAAGCGTACCCAGTGATTGTTGTTTGCGCGATAAACCAAACAAATCGAGAATGCGATCCCAATACACGATGGCCATCGCTAATATAGCGCCGAGCTGAATGACAATTTCAAATGTAACGATCGCCTGATCGTCCGATGCTATTCCAAGCAGCTTATTCGTCAAAATCATATGGCCCGACGATGAAACGGGCAGAAACTCCGTTAACCCTTCTACTATACCTAAAATAATCGCGTGAATAATGTCTCCCATTTGATCCTCCTAAGGCGTTTTTGAAACTTGATTTAGTCTTCAATCCAGCGCTGCCGATAGCTATCGGCTATTGCCGCTTTATCGAGCAGCTCCTGCTCCAGCACATCGCGTATAAACTCAGGCAAATAATAGGTAACGTCCGTGCCGTATTTGATTTTCTCATAACCGACCCCAAAGGTAAACATATCGATCGTCCCAACTATGTAGACCCCGTCCTCCTGTAAAGGATGACCATTCACTGCAATGGAGGATATTCGGTTGTAGTTCGGTCGTTCCGGCGAATAGTGGATTTCGAGTCCGTCTACGGCAAGCGTGCCGAGGACCAGACCGCGGAAACCGAACCCGCGGATCGGTTTATCCACGTACTCGCGTTGGAGTGCTTCTTCAAGCGACAAGCGGATCTCAGTGCCGGTCAGTTTCATCCGGCAGGGATTTATCGGCGACGGGCAGAGGGCATGCAAATCGCCTGTCGTCACTTCTCCTGCGGCGAGGCCGCTGAGCAGCTGCCCCGTATTGACGATGCCAATCTCGGCATCGGCTTTGCGCCGCAGGCCTGCGGCGAGCAAATTGGCGAGCGATGTTTCGTGCTCGCTGCTTGCAGGCATAGGTTCGTCCAGCACGGTGATAACCCGGCTTAGACGTTGCCTGCTATCCGCTTTAAAGCCGCTGATCAGCGCTGTCGCCTGAGGCTGTTGACTCCGCGCCTCCATCGGTACGCATTTCGCACGGAAGATCGGCCGATTCGTTGTGCTCTCCATTCTAATCTCCACATGCCCGATATATTCGCCGAATTTTCCTGCTGCGCAGAGAGACGTCTCCCCGATCACTTCAGGCTCTTCGAATAAATGATGCGTGTGGCCGCCAAGGATAAGGTCGATACCCGCAATTTCAGCTGCCATCTTGCGATCCAGCGTAATGCCTACATGCGACATTATCACTACCACATCCACTTGAGATCGCAGTATGGCAACTTGCTCTGCCACGGCCTGCAGCGGATCTGTTGCATCCCAGCCAAGAAGTTTATAAAACTCTGCGAAAGCTGCCGTCACGCCTGTGAGGCCGATGCGCAGCTTCCCTTTATTAACAATCGTGTTAGGAAGCAGCCAGGATGGACGTTTGCCATCCTCCAGCTGATAGAAATTGGCGCATATCGTCTTGAAGGCTGCTCGTGTACCGTAAGCTTCCGTAAGCTGCTCCGATGTAAAAGTCAGCCCCTCATTGTTGCCGATCGTTACAACTTCATACCCAGCGGCATTCAGCATATCAATGTTTGCTAAGCCATCGCTTGCTTCCGTTTCTACGCGCATGCGGTCCATATGATCGCCGATATCCAGGGTTAGTACATGCTCAGCCCCGTATATACGTCGTGTCTCCTCGATGTATGCAGCCATCTTGGCCGCTTGCTCCAAACGACTGTGAATGTCATTGCTATGTAACAATACGACATCTGGCGCATCCGTTGCCTTATCTCTCATGCTTGCCTCCCGCTTGCAAGGACTACCGCTTTAATCGCATCTCTTCTGCTGAGAAGGTTTGCTTGAAGCCGTAGGATACTTCCCCGCGTTTCTCTTGGTCATGGATGAACTTGCATACGACAACGCTTTTTACATTTAAGCATTCGCTTGAACCATGGGGCACATACAGCCGTATAGGCCCGCCCTTAGGCAGGGGTGCTCCGTCGATGGCATACTGCACGGCAGCATCCTTCAATTGCTCCCAAGGAATAAGGGCCTCGAACGTATCGACGGCTTCTACTTTCAGATGGGTTGGAAGTGGTGCATCGGGAGCGATCCCTTGGCTGCCGCGCCATGCTTCAAACCATGCACCGAAATCGAACGCTTCCCCGGTACCAGCGGCGATTCGACTTGATAACGGAAAGCTGCTGCCTGCCAATTTCGCCATTTCCTCAGCTGTCAGGCTAACAGGGTCTTGATCTGTATATGCGATTGTAATCGAAGTATTCCCCGATTGAACGGTCATGCTAATCCCTCTCTTTTCCCCGATAATAATATTATCCGCCGATCTGAGACATCCGTCTTCCGGTAGGCTCATGGCTTTGCGCCTCATTCGAAAGCTTCGCCGCCATTTCATGATTAAGCGGTTTAATCGCCATCGCCTTGCTAAACAGCTCAAGCATCTTCTTCTCGTCCCCAAGGGCAGGCTTCACATTCAATTCATCTACCCAATACAAGCAAGGATGAATATGTCCGTCGGCGGTTAAGCGCAGTCGATTGCACCTAGTGCAAAACTGATCACTCACGGGATGGATAAGTCCGAAAGAGCCTTTGCCGCCTTCAATCCGGTAATCGTCGGAAGGACCATTCCCCTGCACATCATGAATCTGCTCAATATTCAAGCCATTCTCCTCAGCGATTTCAAGAACTCTCGTTAGAGGCAAATAATGATTGCGCCAATTGTCATCGGCATGGCCGATAGGCATATATTCGATAAATCGCACATGAAGCGGTTGATCGTGGGCCATACGCAGAAATGCAGCGATCTCATCCTCATTGACGCCTTTAAGCAGCACGCAATTGAGCTTAATCGGGGCAAACCCGACTTGGGCCGCGACCTCTATGCCTTTCAAAACACGCTTCAAATCACCGCGTCTGGCAATAAATTGAAAACGAGCAGGATCGAGCGTGTCCAAACTAATATTTACTCGGTTCACGCCGGCCTCTCGAAGTGCCTCGGCTTGATCAGCAAGAAGAACGCCATTCGTCGTCATGGAGATGTCCTTGATGCCCGGAATGGCTGCGAGCTGCCGGACCAAACCTGCCAGACCCGGGCGGACGAGCGGCTCTCCACCGGTAATTCTAAGCTTGGTAATTCCCAGACTCGCACCTGCGCGCACGACCTCTGTGATTTGATCATAACTAAGCAGATTCTCCGCGGGTTCAAACTGTACCCCTTCCTCAGGCATACAGTACAGGCAGCGTAAATTGCAACGATCCGTAACGGAAATACGCAAATAATCATGAACGCGTCCAAATCGATCTGTTAATGCGGTCATTTTCCGCTCACCTCCTCGGTTCCCCAGTCTCTGCCTCTAGCATAACATTTTTGGACACATTATGGTATGCTATGGAGACCATTAACATTACGATAGCGAGAGGTTAAACACATGTCTGTAAAATGGAATATCCACCTTTTTGCCGGTCTGTCCGAGCGTTTCGGAGGGGCTGTCATCACGCTTGAACTGGATCAAGCCGAGCTAACCGTGCACCAATTGAAGCAGGAGCTGATCGCTCGTTACCCTGCAGATTCCTCATTGATTACGATTTCGTTCATGGCCTGCAATCAAGCTTACGCCTCAGATGAGCAGCTTTTACTGGCAAGCGACGAGCTTGCCCTGCTCCCTCCTGTATCAGGCGGGGAAGAAGCGGAACAAGACGAAATCGAGCCCTCAGCAGCTCCTGCCAGCCGCTTTGTCGTGACTGAACAGCCGTTGTCGGTAGAAGCGATCACGGCTATGGTCATTGTGCCTGACAACGGCGCTGCCCTTACATTCACCGGCACGACCCGGGAATGGACGCATGGCGTGCGGACCGTACGTTTGGAGTATGAAGCATACGTCCCGATGGCCGTTAAGACGCTGCAGCAAATCGGCGACGAAATTGAAGCGCGCTGGCCCGGAGCCAAGGTTGCTATCGCACACCGGATCGGCGTCGTCGAAATTGCCGAAATCAGCGTCGTCATTGCCGTCTCTGCCCCTCATCGCGGCGATTGTTATGAGGCAAGCCGATACGCCATTGAACGATTGAAACAAATCGTTCCGATATGGAAAAGAGAAATTTGGGAAGACGGTTCCGAGTGGAAAGGACATCAGTTAGGTCCGTGGAACCCCGTTACTCCACTATAAAAGGTTCTCTGTTGCTTTTGTTCCAAATTTTAGGAGATATAAACAGGGTAAATAGTACTGTTTTTTTAGCGCTGTCATTGTCAACACTGCATTTTATTGCTACCATGGTCTTATCACTGCTTAGCCTAATTGATAAGTCATTCGAGGTGAATTATGCGGATTCATGTGACGGAACTTAGAGACGGAGATAAATTAAGTAACGATACATTCAACGGCTACGGACTACATGTACTTTCTAAAGGTACTGAACTATATGCCAGAGAAATTTCCAAGCTGTTTCAGCATCAGATCGAATATGTCGATATTATCTCAAGGAAACAAGTGGAATCGGCTCGAACAATAGAATCAGGAATCAACCCTAAATGGATACCTACCGTACAGCCCATCTACCAAGATACGGTAAACGGCTACGAGCAGTTGTTTCTTGAAGCGATGCAGAGCGGCAAAATTATCGAAGATGACGTCGTACATACGTTTCAGCCGCTGGTAGACAATTTCAGAATGGAACGCGATGTTGTTTCCATGCTGCTTCTGCTTAATACCAAGGATGATTACACCTATCAGCATTCCGTTCAGGTGGGAATGCTTTCGTACTACTTATCCTCTTGGCTTGGCTACTCCGAGAAGGAAGCGGTTAAGATCGGACAAGCCGGTTTCCTCCATGATATCGGCAAATGCCAGATCACGGACGGAATTCTTAATAAGCCCGGCAAACTCTCTGATGATGAGTTTGAAATGATCAAGAAGCACACGATCTACGGCCATCAAATTATTAAAGCTTCGTTCGGCGAGTCCCTCGCCGCAACGGTTGCCCTACAGCATCACGAACGCATTGACGGCACTGGATATCCTAACCGATTGAAAGGCGATGACCTTCATCCCGTTTCCAAAATCGTGGCGGTCGCCGATGTGTATAGCGCGATGATCTCCTCCCGCGTGTACCAGAAGAAACGCGATCTGCTCTTCGTTCTAAAGGAACTGTATCGGATGAGCTTCACCGAGCTGGACGCCTTTACAACGCATACCTTCATTAAACATATGATTCCTAATTTTATCGGCAAGCAGGTAGAGCTCGTATCCGGTGAAACGGGAACGATCATTATGACTCATCCCTCCGAATTTTTCCGTCCATTGGTTCGCATCGAGGATCGTTTCGTAGATCTTACCGTCCTGCGTAATCTTGAAGTTAAACAAGTCTTCATGTAATTCACATACCATCATCACAAAAAAACTCCGAACCTCTTGTAGAGGATTCGGAGTTTTTAATTTGGTGTTTAATCGTACAGTATCGAATCGGATTAACCGATCGAGCCTTCCATCTCAAACTTGATGAGACGGTTCATCTCAACCGCGTATTCCATCGGCAGCTCTTTCGTGAACGGCTCGATGAAGCCCATTACGATCATTTGTGTAGCTTCTGCTTCGGTAAGACCGCGGCTCATCAGGTAGAACAGCTGATCCTCGGAAACTTTGGAAACCGTCGCTTCATGCTCCAGCGTAATGTTGTCGTTCATGATTTCGTTGTACGGAATCGTATCCGACGTCGACTCATTATCCAAGATTAGCGTATCGCATTTAATGTTAGCCTTGGAGCCTTCGGAGTTACGGCCAAAGGAAGCCAAGCCGCGGTAGGTTACTTTACCGCCGTGTTTACTGATCGACTTGGAGACGATCGTCGATGTCGTATCCGGCGCCAGGTGAGTCATTTTTGCGCCTGCATCTTGATGCTGGCCTTTACCTGCTACTGCGATCGAAAGCACCATGCCTTTAGCGCCGCGGCCTTTCAGAACGACTGCAGGATATTTCATCGTCAGCTTGGAGCCGATATTACCGTCAACCCATTCCATTGTCGCGTTTTCTTCGGCAACGGCGCGTTTAGTAACAAGGTTGTAGATATTCGGAGCCCAGTTCTGAATCGTTGTATAACGGCAGCGCGCATTCTTGAGAACAAGAATTTCTACTACTGCGCTATGCAGCGAGTTCGTGCTGTAGATCGGTGCCGTACAGCCTTCAACGTAGTGCACGAAGCTGTCTTCGTCCGCTACGATCAGCGTACGCTCGAATTGACCCATGTTCTCGGAGTTGATACGGAAGTACGCTTGAAGCGGAATTTCGCATTTCACGCCTTTTGGCACATAGATAAAGCTGCCGCCGGACCATACCGCACTGTTCAGAGCCGCGAATTTGTTATCTGCCGGAGGAATGATCGTACCGAAATATTGTTTGAAGATCTCCGGATATTCGCGAAGAGCGGTATCGGTATCCGTGAAGATAACACCTTGCTTCTCCAGGTCTTCTTGCATGCTGTGGTAAACAACCTCGGACTCGTACTGAGCGGATACACCTGCAAGGAACTTCTGCTCTGCTTCAGGAATACCCAGCTTGTCGAAGGTTTCTTTAATTTCAGTAGGAACCTCTTCCCACGTTTTGCCTTGCTTCTCGGAAGGACGAACATAGTACTGGATATCGTCGAAATCCAGATCGTCCATGTTGCCGCCCCACTTAGGCATAGGCATTTTGTAAAACTGCTCCAGCGCCTTCAAACGGAATTCAAGCATCCATTCCGGCTCGTTCTTGATCTCCGAAATCGTGCGAACGATCTCAGGAGTCAGTCCTTTACCGGATTGGAAAATCGCTTTATGTTCATCGCGAAAGCCATATTTATAATCTTCTAAATCAGGCATTTCTTTAGCCATCGTAATAGCCTCCTACCATACGCGGTAACCGCGCTTTATTGTTTCTGATGTTCAATTCCCTTGCGCAGGGCATTCCACGAGAGTGTCGCGCATTTGATGCGAGCAGGGAATTTGCTGACGCCTGACAAAGCTTCGATATCTTCCAGCTCTTCAAACTCAGCCTCCCCGCCTTTGATAAAGGTCGAGAATCGTTCCGCAAGCTCAAGCGCTTCTTCCGTTGTTCGGCCTGTCACAGCTTCGGTCATCATCGATGCCGAGGACATGCTGATCGAGCAGCCTTCTCCGGTAAACTTCGCTTGCTTTACAATGCCGTCTTCCACTTGAAGCTGTAATGTTATGCGGTCGCCGCACGTTGGATTGTTCAAGTTAATCGTAAGCGAATCTTCGTCCAAGGTGCCGCGGTTACGCGGGTTTTTGTAATGATCCATAATGACACGGCGGTATAAATCATCCAATTCCATAACCGAAGAACTCCTTTGTCTGCTGGAGGCCGTCAACAAGCCTGTCAACGTCCTCTTCGGTATTGTATAGATAAAAGCTTGCTCTGGCTGTAGAAGAAACATTCAAATAACGCATCAACGGCTGGCAGCAGTGGTGGCCTGCACGAACCGCAATCCCCTTCGTGTCAAGCACGGTTGCTACGTCATGAGGATGGACATCATTCAAATTAAATGTGACCAGACCCGCACGATTATCGACAGGTCCGAATATCGATATGCCATCGATGGTGCTAAGACGCTCGTACGCGTAAGCAGCAAGCTTATGCTCGTGCTTCTCGATTTCATCCAGACCGATTTCGGTTAGGAAATCAATCGCTGCGCCAAGTCCGACTGCGCCGGCAATAATCGGTGTACCGCCTTCAAACTTCCAAGGCAGCTCCTTCCACGTGGAATCATGCAGATCCACATGATCGATCATTTCGCCGCCGAATTCGATCGGCTCCATCTCTTCAAGCAGCGCCTTCTTGCCATAGAGTGCACCAATACCTGTCGGCGCACACATCTTATGACCGGAGAACGCGTAGAAGTCGCAATCCAGATCTCGTACATCCACCTTCATATGAGGCGTGCTTTGCGCGCCGTCGACGACCATCTTAGCGCCATGACGATGGGCAATAGCGGTGATTTCTTTGATTGGATTAATGACGCCAAGCACGTTCGACACGTACATGATCGAGACGATTTTCGTCCGATCTGTAATCGTTGCTTCCGCATTCTCGAGCGTGATGGATCCGTCTTTCTCAAGCGGGATATATTTGAGCGTCGCGCCGGTTGCTTTCGCTACCTGCTGCCAAGGAATCAGATTGGAGTGATGCTCCATTTGCGTGATGACAATTTCGTCGCCTTCGCCGCAAACGGCTCTGGCATAGCTCGAAGCTACTAAATTAAGGGCCGTAGTCGTACCGCGGGTGAAAATAATTTCCTGCGTGCTTGCCGCATTCAGAAACGCCGCAACCTTCTCGCGTGCGCCTTCGTATGCGTCTGTCGCTCGGGAGCCGAGTGTATGAACGCCGCGGTGAACGTTGGCGTTGTCCATCTCATAATACCGGCTAACAGCATCAATGACAGAACGCGGCTTCTGTGAAGTCGCCGCGCTGTCCAAGTAAACGAGCGGATGGCCGTTTATTTGCTGATGAAGGATCGGAAATTGCTCTCTGATCGCTTTTACATTCATCCTTCCAGCTTCCTTTCCAGCAGACGCTGGAGCTGTTCTCTGACCGCATCAATCGGAATCTCCGAAACGACAGGGGCCAAGAAACCATGAATGATCAAACGCTCCGCATCTTTCTTCGAAATACCGCGGGACATCAAGTAGTACACCTGCTCCGGATTCACTTGTCCGACGCTCGCCGCATGTCCGGCTTTAACGTCGTCTTCGTCAATCAGCAGAATCGGGTTCGCATCGCCGCGCGCTTTCGGGCTTAGCATCAGTACTTTCTCTTGCTGCACGCCGTTAGACTTTGTTGCACCCTTCTCGATCTTCGTAATGCCGTTGATGATGGCTGTCGCTGAATCCTTCATCACGGCACGGGTAACCATGTTACTCTCCGTATTGCGTCCGAAATGAACCGCTCCGGTTGTCAGGCTCATCTGTTGCGAGTTTGTTCCAATGCTGATCACTTTAGCGTCGGAGTTCGAACCGTTGCCTTTAAGCAGCGATTGCGTGTCCGAAAGCGTGTGGCCGTCATGCAGATCACCGATGACCCATTCGATATTGCCGTCATTCTCAACAACGGCGCGGCGAAT
Source organism: Paenibacillus sp. BC26 (assembly GCF_900116125.1). Taxonomy (NCBI): domain Bacteria; kingdom Bacillati; phylum Bacillota; class Bacilli; order Caryophanales; family Paenibacillaceae; genus Paenibacillus; species Paenibacillus sp. BC26. The sequence continues at coordinate 106,591 of NZ_FPAD01000002.1, forward strand.
CGTCAAGTCGATTACATTCGCGGACATATGATGAACCGTAGCGTAACGAACATGCGCGCCGGGCTTCACGATAACTTCAATAATGGATTGTTTTGCAATAGATTCTGCACTTTCACCGTATGCGCTAACTACGTTATCTACATAAGTTACACGGCTATGGCTGTCAGCTACTACAAGAACACGCGGAGCAAAAGTAGCGCCCGCATCTTCACTGAAGAACAGTGCCTGCAAAGGAAGTTCAACTTCAACGTTCTTCGGAACGTACAGGAAAACGCCGCCGTTCCAAATCGCCGATTGAAGAGCTGTAAGCTTATTCTCATCCTGCGGTACAACGCTGTACAGATACTGCTGCACCAAGCTGCTATGTTCACGTGCTGCTGTTTCCAGATCCTTGAAAATAACGCCTTTAGCAGCAAGCTCTGCCGACAGCTGTTGAAGCACGCTTGTGCTGTTGCGCTGAACAACTAGACCCGCTTGTGCACCTGCGACCAATTCTCCGATGGAGCCCGGAAGCTCGCTTACGGAAGCGATGGCAGATTGCGATTTATGGTTACCGATCGCCGCCAGATTCCAACGGCTGATGCGGACTTTTTCGGGAGTGGGCCATTCCAGCGTTTCCGCCAATTCAGCACCTTTAATTCTTGATTCCTCAAGCCATGCCGGCTCGCCTTTGCTTTTCGATAAAGCAGAAACTGTCTGGCGGTTAACCGGAGTTGATAATTGTGTACTCATTTCACTTGCTCCTCCTCCGATTAAACCTGTCCGACGGTTTCGTCTACGATGCCAAGTTCTTCTTTAACCCAGTCATAGCCTTCGTTTTCCAGACGCTCAGCAAGCTCAGGACCACCGGATTTAACGATACGGCCTTGCATCATAACGTGAACGAAGTCAGGCGTAATGTAGTTGAGAAGACGTTGGTAGTGCGTGATGATCAAGAATCCGCGCTCTTCGGAACGCATGGTGTTCACGCCGTTAGCTACGATTTTGAGAGCATCGATATCGAGACCGGAATCGATTTCGTCAAGCACGACGATTTTCGGATCCAGCATCATCATTTGGAGAATTTCATTCCGTTTCTTCTCGCCGCCGGAGAAACCTTCGTTCAGGTAACGGTGCATAAATTCCGGATTCATTTCAAGCTCTTTCATCTTGCCTTCCATTTGGCGGATGAATTTGATCAGAGAGATTTCTTTACCCTCTTCGCGGCGTGCGTTAATCGCGCTGCGCAGGAAGTCGGAGTTCGTTACGCCGCTGATCTCGCTTGGGTATTGCATGGCAAGGAACAGACCTGCGCGTGCGCGCTCATCTACGCCCATCTCCAGAAGGTCTTCACCGTTCAATTCAACCGCGCCTTCTGTAACTTCATATTTTGGATGACCCATGAGAGCCGATGCCAGCGTACTTTTGCCTGTACCGTTCGGACCCATGATGGCATGAACTTCTCCACCTTTTATTTCAAGGTTGATGCCCTTTAAAATTTCTTTGCCTTCAATGGCTGCTTTAAGGCCATCGATTTTGAATTGTGTTGCCATGGTAAACTGCTCCCTCCAGATGGTTCGGACGTTTCTGTGCAAAACGAGTTTGCCTCCACAAGGACGGCGAACCGTTTATGCTTATTGAAACAATTCCTCTTTTAGAATTATTCTAAATTGATTCTCAGTGATTCTCAATTATATTTTAGTATAGTTTTCATCGTAAATCAATGTTACTGTGCCTACAACCTAGCCTAGCTTGTACCGGATAGACCGAGTGCGTCATGAATTTGACTTATTCTCTGATTAAATTCGTCATCCGATAATACCGGCTGTGCGCCAATGACGGCAAGATCGTCCGGAAGATTCACCCAAGATTTGCAACCTGAGTATTGATCCTGCATAGGCAGTGTAAGCGGATTCTCAAGCTTACTTACACGAAGCAGCAATAGATGAAGCGGCTTGCTTCGTTTCCACTTCAACCTATCTTCGGCAAATGTTTCGGTCCAAATATGGAAATCCTCTAATTTGTTCAACGTTTCCTGATCGAAGATTTCAATATCCTCGACTGCCTCAGCCACTGCATGGATCTCGATCGTGGTCGCACCGGGTTTCCATTCTCCCATAATTTGGCGAACGTCTTCCCGGAAAGGCTCCTTCAAAAGCTCCGGTCTTTGATGCTCGAACGCAGGCATGAAGTAAAAACGAGGCGCCTTCAGCTGAAAATCTCTCGTCTCCTCTGAAATTCCGCCTTTGCGAAGCACCATAATTTGTTTGCCTTCGGTCAATGCTTTTACCGCAACCGCCCATTCCTTGAGCGCGATCGGCTGCAATTGATCGGTCTTAATCACCATTTGTATCACCCTCGTTCCTTAACAATTACATGTATTATAGCAAAGCAAGGTATTCCAACGCGAAAAAAATTTCGCTATACTATATTTATTTGGGGTCAAACGTACGAACGAGAGGCCCATGGGAAATATCAACTACATTCCGGAGGTGGGCTATTGATGTCTACATATCATCCATTGAGTGAAGCAGAAGCTATTGAAATAGCGCGTACAATCGAAGGTGTTTTTGAACCGGGCGCGGAGCTGGTCAGCCGTGAAATCGGAGATGGCAATTTGAACTTAGTATTTCATATTTCGGATCCGGCTGCAGGTAGCAGCATCATTTTGAAGCAAGCACTGCCTTACGCCAAGGTTGTAGGTGAATCGTGGCCGCTTACGCTTGATCGCGCACGCATCGAGAGCGAAGCGCTCATTCTTGAAGGTCAGCTTGCTCCCGGCCTGGTACCGAATGTTTATCTGTATGACCAAGACCTCGCGCTTACGATTATGGAGGATCTGAGTGATCATGTCATTATGCGCCAAGGGCTCATGAACAGCGGTCGTTATCCGTTGTTCGCCGAACATATCTCCACGTTCCTTGCACAGACGTTATTCTTCACTTCCGATCTGGGGCACAATCAACAAGAGAAGAAGCTGCGTACAAGCGGCTTTATTAATCCGGAGCTGTGCAAAATAACGGAAGATCTTATTTTCGATCATCCTTATACGGATGCGGATACGAATAGCTTCGACCCGGCGATCCGCGATGAAGCTGAAGCACTGTGGAACGATGGCGCGCTGCATCTTGAAGTAGCGCTGCTTCGCGAGAAGTTCCTCACGCATTCGCAAGCGCTGCTGCATGGTGACTTGCATACGGGCAGCATCTTCATTACACCGGAATCAACGAAAGTCATCGATCCGGAATTCGCTTATTACGGACCTATGGGCTTCGATATCGGCGCTGTCATCGCGAACCTGTTCCTGAACTTCGCTTCGCGCGAAGGCTGGGATAAGACTGCTGCGGAGCGCGAGGAATACCAAGCTTACCTGCTGCAAACCGTGAAAGACGTGCTGGAGAAATTCGAAGCGAAATTCCTTGCCCTATGGAACGAGCAAGGGGTTGACCGTCTGGCAGGTTCTGCTCCGGGCTACAAGGAAAATTACATGCAGCGCTTGCTCCAAGACACGATTGGATTCGCCGGCTGCAAGATGGTCCGCCGCATCGTAGGTCTTGCCCATGTAGCGGATATCGACAAAATTCAAGATGCCGCAGTTCGGGAACGCGCGCAGCGCTTGGCGCTTCGCATCGGCAAAACGCTGATCACTTCGAACCGCAGCTTTACTTCTGTTAACCAGCTTATAGATGCCGTTCAAACAGCGAACGCAGCTGTTAAGGCATAACGAAAGGAAACGATCATAATTATGGAATCCACAACCAATCAAGCTCTGCAATCCGTCATCTGGGCAGGAACTCAGCTTGACCTGCTCGACCAACGGCTGTTGCCTGAAGAAATCGTCTATCTCCCGCTGGTTACGACGGAAGATGTCTGGGAAGCTATTCGTCATCTTAAAGTTCGCGGAGCTCCGGCAATCGGCATTGCAGCTGCATACGGTGTTGTCCTCGGCAGCCGCGATATTGGGGACGGAATCGCAGAGTGGCTGCAAGCCGTGAAATCCTCCGCGGCTCATCTTGCGACGTCCCGTCCGACGGCAGTGAACTTGTTCTGGGCGCTCGATCGCATGACGGCTCGCGCAGAAGTCCTTGCTTCAAGCGGCGCAGACCTGTCCTCCTGCAAGGAATCGCTGCTGCAAGAAGCGATCACGATTCAAAGCGAGGATGAAGAAACGAACCGCCTGATCGGCGAACACGCGTTAACACTGTTCCAAGACGGCATGGGCGTACTTACGCACTGTAATGCCGGCGGACTTGCCACGGCCAAATACGGTACTGCTCTGGCACCGTTCTACCTTGCTCTGGAGCAAGGCATTAAGCTTCGTGTATTTGCGGATGAGACACGCCCGGTTCTGCAAGGCGCTCGTCTTACCGCATTTGAGCTCCAGCAAGCAGGCGTGGATGTTACGCTTATCTGCGATAACATGGCCGGCATGGTGATGAGCAAGGGCTGGATCGATGCCGTCATCGTCGGTACGGATCGTGTTGCCGCGAACGGCGACGTCGCAAACAAGATTGGCACCTACAGCGTCGCTGTCCTTGCCAAAGCACACGGCATTCCGTTCTACGTGGCTTGCCCGCTGTCCACCATCGATTTGAATACGCCATCCGGCACTGAAATTCCAATCGAAGAACGCCATGAGAATGAGATTACCGAAGGCTTCGGTAAACGCACGGCTCCTGTCGGCGTGAAAGTCTACAATCCGGCATTCGATATTACGCCGAATGAATATGTAACGGCGATTATTACGGAGAAAGGCATCATTAAGCCTCCGTATAACGTCAACCTGAAGAAGCTGTTTCAAGCCGAATAATCTCACTTAACGACAAAAAGGGTTGCCTCAACGTTAGCGTAAGCACGCTGCCTGAGGCAACCTTTCCTTATGTCAACGAATCATCTATACCATCAAGAGAAGCGCGTCAGCGCCCTTCATGCCAACCGTAATCCCGAGCGACTCCGCGCCTTCCGTTATGGACTCCAGCGGCGCAGCCATCAATTCCTCCAAAGTCTTCACACCTACCGCACGGCCTGCAATGATGCCTCTGTCTTTTAACCGTTCGTTCAGAAGAGCAACATCCAGTGCACCGCACATGATATAACCCTTATCCGTCGTCACGGCAAGCAGCGTTGTCTTAGGAAGAAGCACCTCAACTCCGAGCGCCGTCACGCCTCCTTCGAGCGTTATGGGAACCATTCGCATCATCCGAACCACCTCCTTCCACCCTCGCAGATCGCAGACAACCTCAAGCACAAATTACTTCTTCACTATATGCTTTCAGTCGGTGTGAAGTGTTATGAGAATGCCTAATGGGCATTCTCCTTTTTCGGTCAAAAACGATCCGGCAAACACTACATTTATTAATATATTAATGTTATAGTTATAATACTTTATGACGACATGGAGTGGCATAATGAACCTATCAGATAAACTAACAGCGAAACAGTCCTCCCACCTGTTTAATGTCGACATTCTCGTAGAAGGCGAAACCAACGCAGTTGCTATGGAGAGGCTGCTTCATGCACTCAATCAATCCGGTTTTGCCGACTTCCGAATTAAATCCGGCATTGAATTGGGACGTCTCATCGAAGCATTGGAAGCCGGTTCCGCCGGCAAGCAGAAGGACAAGGAAACGAAAGCGCCAAGAAATACGGCCAAGCAAGATCCGGCAGCTTCCCCCGTGCCGCAGCCTGCTCCGCCGGCTGAACTCGACTTAACCTTCGTAACGGATCGTATTAAAGCATGCATCGCGGAGAATCGCCTGATCCGATTAATGGTGAATAAGGGCTTCGGCGTAAAGCTGAACATCCCCTGCCGTATTATTAATTTGGATGAATCGTCCCAGATGCTGACGGTTTATCATGTGGATGAGAAGCAGGTCTATTCGTTTAAACTTTACGAAATTGACGAGTTTATATAAGAAAAGGAGCCCTCCGCGGAGAGCTCCTTTTTCCTTTAAACGGCTTGTTTCAGAATATCCATGATCGCCGCGCCGCGAACCGGCGGACTCCATAAGAAGCCCTGCATTTCATCGCAGCTGTGCTCCTGCAGAAATTGCTTCTGTTCCTCGGTTTCTACCCCTTCGGCAATGACTTGCAAGTTCAAGTTATGCGCCATTGCGATAATAGCGGCCACGATTGCGGCATCACTCGGATCTTGCTGGATGTCCCTGACGAACGACCGATCAATCTTCAGCCTTCCGATCGGCAGGTTTTTGAGGTAATGGAAAGAGCTGTATCCCGTTCCGAAATCATCGATGCTGATCGTCACGCCAAGCTTCGTCAGCTCCAGCAGGCAGCCGGAGGCATGCGTGACATCCATCGTCATCGTTTCCGTGATTTCCAGATCGAGATAGCTGGCATCGAGTCCTGTCTCGTGCAAAATGTCCGCAACCTTCTGATGCAGATTTTGCTGCATGAATTGGCGAATCGATAAATTGACCGATACGGGAATTTGACGAAGTCCGGCATCCTGCCATGCTTTATTTTGCCGGCATGCCTCTCTCAGCACCCAATCTCCGATTTGTACGATCAAGCCGTTCTCCTCGGCAAGCGGAATAAATTGGCCCGGCGGTACAAGTCCGCGCTCGGGATGCTCCCAACGCACGAGTGCTTCTACCCCCACCATTTCGCCTGTGCCGAGATGGTACTGCGGCTGATAATGGAGCACGAACTGCTCCTTCTGGAGCGCGATCTTCAAATCATGCTCAAGCGCCAAACGCTCTCGCGAGCTGTCATCCCATTCCTCGGAATAACACAGGTAATCGTTCTTGCCGCTATCCTTCACCTTAGCCAATGCCAGATCGGCCTTCTTCACCAGGAGGCCGGCATCGTCCCCTATGGCATGATTAACGGCAATCCCGATGCTCGCCGTGATATGCAGCGGGAAACCTTGCAGCTCGAATGGCTCATCCAGCAGCCTCTTAAGCTCCTTCGCTTTGCAATCCAACTCCTGAACGTCGCCGGCATGGGCATATAGAATTGCGAATTCATCGCCTTCCATCCGTGCCGCCGCATCCATCTCGGTCAGTCCGCGGGTCAGCCGCTCGGCGACCTGAAGCAGCAGCATATCGCCAAACTCGCGGCCGAAGGAGGCATTGATCAGCTTGAAGCGATCAACATCCAGCTGGAAAATCGCCAGCTGTCCCACATCCCCCCGGACCCTCGCATCCGTCAGGCGGTCATCCAACAGTTTCATGAAGGAATGCCGGTTCGGCAACCCTGTCATATCATCGTAGTTCGCCATGTAGCGAATCCGTTCCTGGACGCGGTTGCGGTCGCTCACATCTTGACTGATAATTAACACGCCGATGCAGCTGCCATTGCGAATAACAGGTGCCGTATTAATATTTAATTTAAACGAGTAGCCGTAAGAATGCTTAATATCGATCGTCATATCCGTAAGATCGCCTTCGAGCATCTGCCCGAAAGCAGCTAAGATGCCTTCCTCGTTGGTCGAGTCAATCAGCGGGAAAAATGATTTGCCCAGCAGCTCATGCGCTTCGTAGCCTATTAGTCTGCTTGATGCAGCATTCATTTCCACAAAATTCCCCTGCAAGTCGATAACAGCTAACGGGATCGGACTATACGCCAGCAATGATTCTACAATTGGAGTATGGATCGATTCAGCTTGGACAACACGTTTATGCGTGAAGCTCATTTGCACTAAGCGGAATGCGATTATAAGCACGACCGCTGCTGCTGCAATTTGCAGCCAAATCGCCCAATCATCGCGCCACACGCCGCCGATCAGAATACCGACGAACGTGCATAGGCATGCCAGCCACAACGGGCTGCGAACGCTTTCAAGACGCCTTGATGGCTTGGGCCGAATCGGAGATGTCTCCGCCTGTACTGGCACACTTCATCTTCCTTCCATTCGGCATGATCCGTCACATTTGTTTATTATAAACGATTTTGGTCAAACCTGGATACTGTTTTCCCATCATTACGGCCTGATAGCGTGAAATTTGCAGGTCCAAAGGCCTGAATTTTGTTGAAATTTGACGAAAATAGGTGGAGAAATAAAAAAGGCGACCTCAAGCGTGGGATGCCGTTACTGCACCCTACTTGAAATCGCCTCGATTTGGATCCTATCAACTATTCTAGCTGCTCTTCGCTTTCCAGATGGAGTACGCCGCAACAGCCCAAGCTACGATAAATGCAAGTCCGCCGAAAGGCGTAATAATACCCAGCGGCTTAATATCCGACAGACTGAGCGCATATAAGCTTCCCGAGAACAGAAAAATACCGATATGCATCAAGCGAGCCGCCCATCGTATGCCCTTCCCCTGTCCGATTCGTTCCGCAGCCAGCGCGAGCAGGAATAGCCCAATGGCGTGGTACATATGATAACGGACGCCGGTTTCAAACACATTCAGCATGTCATCGGTAAGCCGGTCTTTCAAGGCATGAGCTCCGAATGCGCCAAGCACCACGGCTATCAACGCGTGGATCGCTCCGTAAGCGCCATATTTGTTAAACATCTCATTCTCCATCCTTTCCAATGGCTGTAAAATACGTTAAACTGTACGATAGCAAATGATCGATAAAGGAGATTCAGTCCATGAATGATAACGGCAGCGAGAATCAGTTCCCGCAAGACGGTTTTACTCCGATACCGGCAGCCTACGAGGAGCAGCCGCCCAAAACGCAATCCAAGCTTGGCATAGCTTCATTTATCATTGGTCTCATCAGCATTATCGGCTTTATCATCGCCATTATTCTTGCAACATCATTTATTATGAACCACAACTTTGCAGACAGCAACACTCTTCAGCAGGAAATTGAGGCGAATATGGCAGATCTCGAAACCTACGCGCCCATTATCGGAGCAGGCTTGCTGATCATCGGTGCGATGGGGGCCAGCATCGTAGGGCTGATTCTGGGTATCGTAGGAGTCTGCGCGAAGAACAAACGCAAAGCATTCTCAATTATTGGTATCGTCACTAACGGGTTGCTCCCGGTCGGGTTTATCGGTCTATTCCTGATCGGTCTTGCAATGGGCGGCTAACTGGTTGAACAGAGAAACCGGGAAAACAAAGAGGAAGAGCGCGTTCAAACGCGGCTCTTCCTCTTTGCTTTCTCCTATTACCCCTCGAACGGCGGAACCTCATACCCGCTTCCAAACGGCGCATCCGGGCGATGGAATTCACCCATCAGCGCACGGCGCAGCGGTGTGGTTTGCTCTAGGAACGCCTTTGAGTTTTGCAGCCTATCGGAGGCTCTCACCCATGGCGGACTATAGATATAGTGCATCGTATACCGATCATAGTCGCCGTCATGCGCATAGGTGCGATGCCATACCGCATTATGGAATACCAGGACGGAACCTGCAGGAGCACAAATCACATGGCCGATCGATACATCGCCCTTCTCCTTCCGCAGCGCTTCCGGCATCGCAACCTGGCTGCGATGACTGCCCGGAATCAGCTCCATATTCCCCATCCGCGGCTGCGTTTGATCGGTGAGCAGAAACGATGCGCGCAGCTGCACCAACGGGATTTGCGGGAAGCTCAGCTTCTTGAAATCATAAGCGCCCGACCCGTCTTGATGCCAGCCGCCCATACCGCCGAAGGCAGGCTGTTTCGTATTCCAGCCGGATTGCATGATGAATCGATCGCCATACAGCCCTCTGATCTTCGGAAGCACTGCAGGGTGATCCATCAATTGCTCGAGCGCCGGCTCTGTCTCATAACCCCGCCCTACTTGACCGAAACCTTCCGTGCCTGCCGCTTTATGCACACGCTCCGAAGCTTCGAGACATTGCTTTACCTCTTCAGCGCTTAACACATCCGGAATGACAAAATAGCCCCAAGATTCAAAAATAAAACGATCGGTTTCTGTTAATTCGCCTGCTGATACTACCGGATTCAACATTGAGCTATCGCTCCTTCTGTATATTTAGAAATGAAATGGAGTACTATCACAACTATATGCCAGTCCTATGAACCGAATGTCAGCCGGATCGTCTGAATGCGTTTCGCGCCAAGCACAATCGTGGCAGCCCCGTTCTTCACATGCAGCTCCGCGAAGTCTGCAAGCGGCTGCTCATCGAGCGAGACGGCTTCGGCGGACTCGATCGGACGATCAAATCGGACAACGGCCGTTTCCGCATTCTCCGAGGCATTAAACAATCGAATATTTATGCCATTCGCCTGCCGTTCCGCTTGCTGAAGCGCGCTTATCCGGACAGAGCCGTTGTCCACTTGGACATAAGAGTGGACTGCGGGCAAGTTGCGCTCCCGCTGCTGCAGCGATTCATAACGAATGTCGTCCCTTCGCACCGTTAAAGACTGCAAGCCGGCCGCAAACTGTTCACGTTCGGACCATAGAGCCGGAAGTGCCACCGCACGCACCTCGAACGGCCTGATGGCATATTCGAAGGTCATCTCGCGCAGGAGCTGCCCGCCATCCCCGCCGTCGCTCAAAACTTCCTTATCCGTGCTGCGATATAACGTAAGCGCGGCGGTTCGCGCTTCGTCTTCTTTCATCGCCATCTCATAGAGCCCTTTTGAATACAATGCCAATCCTGCAGCAGCATCTCGCAAGACAACGAGTCCGTTATACGGCGCATCCCCTCGGGCTGTCTCCAAGTGAGCCGCAGCATCGATCTGCTTAATCGAGCGCTTCACAAGATCAAATGGCGTGCTCGCATAGTAATGATCCGTTTGAAGCCCGGATGGGAATAACAGCTTCAACCGGTGATTGCGTGCCGTATTGTTCACGATCGTTTTGCAGCGAAGGACGGGATCATCCTTGCGCAGCTCCAAGTAGGTGCGAATCGCCAAGCCAGCCTTATCCTCTCGGCGGCTTGTATCGTCATGCGTGATGCCGGCAGGCACCATGAAGGCGATTTCCACGCATGCGATGCTGACCAGCGGCCCGTCCGTGACCGTAGAAATCACCGCGCGGCAGCCTGCCGAATGAAAGATCGCATTGTTGGCCGGCGCCACGTAATTCCAGCCCTCGCCAATGTCAGCCGCGTCTTCAAACAACAGCAGACCCTCGTGAACCTTGCCGCTGTGCACATCCGTCACTCGAATCGTGCCGTTCTCATTCACGCGCATTTCGATTCGACCGTTATTCCATGTCGTCTCGTTGACCTTCATCGTTCCCAGAAGACGGCGAGGCTGCACGAGCGATGTCATGCCGTACTCGCCTAATGCCGGCACGGGAATAACCACTTTTTCAATGGTAAATGCCGCATACCCGCAGGATGGAATGTTCCCTTTGAAAGCCAGCTTGAGGCGATCTACCGTCTCCCCGCTTGGAATATCGCGATATTTGCGGACACGTCTAACTTTATTGCGGGCGATCTCCACGACCTGGCAATCCAGCAATTGACCGTTCGCATCTCGCAGTTGAAGGAAGCTGCCGCCAAGCACGATCGATTTCAGTCCGCCGTTGCTGTCATGCAGAAGCTCCGCCTCTACGACAATGATGCCATCTTCGGCATCCTGAAGCGGATTGTACACGACGAGAATATCTGAACCGACAAGCCCGCTCGGACCGATATGATTGGCAAAATAGTGCAGCTGCTCATGGTTCATCTGCTGCGCAATAAGGCGGCTTTGATCGAACCGATACATCATGTCCTGATGAACCTGATCGATGGAACAGCCGCAGATGGAGTCATGCGGATGGTTTTGCAGCAGAAACTGCCAGGCTTTCTCCAGAAAGACGCGCGGATAGGCTCTTCCCTCCAGCATCGCAAAAACAGCCCAGGGCTCGGCCCATTTCTCAAGCAGAAGCTCGCACTGTTGATTCCGCTGCTTCAAATGGATCCGGGAGGACAGCACGTTCACCAGCACCCAGTTGTTGATGCCGTTATAACCATTCGTTCGCTGCTCCCCCTGATACAACTTCAAGTTGCTGACTTTGCCGCGCAGCGCCTCCAAGTATTGCTCCAGCGTGGCATGCATAAATTTGACCCCTTCAAGCGACTCCGCCTCATTCAGCGTTTGCAGCATCCAGGGCAGACGAGGCTCGATTTCGATATGATCCACGCCGTCCATGCCCATCATGATATCTGTCGTTGCCCGTTTATTCTTATAAGCAAGCATCGACTTGGCCCGTTCGATTAGCTCCGGTTCCTCGTAGCGGAACTCGCGGTCCACGAATGGCCAGCGGAGGAAGAAGTAGAAATCGCCGTAGGCGCGGTCTTCATCCAGCTTCAGTCCAAGCACGCGGCTCCCGTCTGCGCCTTCCCATTCCATCTCCGCCGGGTCGCTATCGCCATGGAAGCCGCGGAAAAGCACGGCATTATCGATGCCGAAACCGCGCAGCAGCTGCGGAAACTGGCTGTTATGGCCGAAAATATCCGTAACGTACCCCGATTTAACCGGTTCAGTACCAAGCTTGCGCGATTCGCGAAAGCCTGTCTGCAAATTACGAATGAGCGATTCTCCGCTTACCAGAAATTCATCCGGCATGACGTACCAAGGCCCTACTCCAATTCGCGACTCCCGTATATAGCGAGTCAGCTGCTCCCGGCGCTCCGGACGGATTTCCAAATAATCGTCGATGACAATCGTCTGGCCATCCATCAGAAAATAGCGGTAATCCGGATTGGCTTCCATCGTATCCAGCAGCTCGTCAATCATATAAACAAGTCTTGTGCGAAACCCTTGATAATCCTGATACCATTCCCGGTCCCAGTGCGTATGGGATACAACATAAACCGTTTTAACGGAAGATCGATTCGTCATGAGTTCCTCCTAAACAGACCAAATAGGCGTTATTCCGCAGAAAGCTCCTACCCTTTTATCCCTGCCATTGCATAGCCTTGAATGAAATTACGTTGGAGCAGCAAATACACCAGAATCGGAGGCAGCACCACTATGGCAGTCAGAGCAAAGAAATCGGGATATTCCGGCACTTGGCCGCTTTGCATCATCGTCGTAAGCAAGCTGGTCACGCCCGTATTGATGACCTGAATATTCGGATTGTTGATCGCTACAAGCGGCCACAAATAATCGTTCCAAATCGTAATGAACGTCGTAATGACGATAACCGCAAGGACAGCGCGAACCATCGGAAAATAAATGCCGAATATCGTCCAGAACACGCCTGCACCGTCAATTCGGGCTGCTTCCTCGTATTCGAACGGAATCGACTCCATCGTTTGCTTCACCAGAAAGATCGCCGCAATGTTCACAATCCCGCTCCCAAGGAGCAGCGCGCCCCATGTATCGATCATGCCGTGACCGCCTTGCCCCAGCCAGTCATTGCCGCCCAGAAACGGAAAACGAGCAAACAGCAGATACGTCGGGATAAGCGTCACTTGACCCGGAATCATCATCGAAGTGAGGAAGATGATAAACACCGTGTCGCGACCTTTGAACCGAAGCTTGGTAAACACATAAGAAGCGATGAGCGACACCAAACAAGTAACCGCAATGTAGTAGATGCTTCTAAGCGCTGTGTTGATGAAATAGCGGAAGATAAGATCGTTTTGAAACAAATTGACGTAACGTTCCAAATTAATTTCGGTCGGAATCGGGAGTAAGATCGAGTCATAATAATCCTTGTTCGAGCCGATGGAAGCCATCACCTGAAAGAGAAACGGATAGAACATGACGGCACTTCCCACGATGAGCAGCAAGTAGATGGCGAAACTTTCAAGCTTGCTTCGTTCATTAACCATGTCTTAGCGTTCCTCCCCTTAGGTTTGGTTTCGCTGCGAAATCCGGTATTGAATCATTGTCAACGTGAACGTGAACAGCAGCACCATGACGGAGGAGGCACTGGCCATCCCCATATTGAAGGACTGGAAGGCATCTTGATAGATGCGATGCAAAATAATATTGGTATGGCCCTGAGGGCCACCGCGAGTCAGGAGCTGCACCGGCTCGAAGATCTGAAAGCTGGCGATGATGCCCATAATGGCAATGTACATCGTAATGGGGCGAAGTGATGGCAGCGTAACGTAGAGCATGATTTTGAACCTCGAAGCCCCGTCAACCTTCGCCGCTTCATATAACGTCGTATCGATCCCTTGTAAGCCGGCCAAATAGATAATGACTGTACCGCCAATCCCCTTCCAAATGGAAATGAGGATGAGCCAGAACGTCATCCAGAAGACGCTTTGCTGAAAAATGATCGGCTCCATATCGAAGCGTTCCATCACCTTCCGCGCTAAGCCGGTAACCGGATCAAGCACCGCATTCGCGATCTGAGCGACGACAGCGAAGGAGACGAGGACAGGCAAATACCAGAGCGTGCGGTATAAGCCGACTCCCTTTACCTTCTGATTCAGCAGCAGCGCGATAAAGAAGCCGATCGACATGCAGCCAACCAGGATTAATAATCCATACAGGCCTGCATGCAGCAAGGTGACCAAATAATCGCCGGTCGTAAAGAAGCGGTGAAAATTATCAAGGGCCACCCACTTCGGCAGTCCCAGTACGCCATTCCATTCCGTAAAAGCCAAATAAATAACGAACAGTACCGGAAATAGAGAAAAAACCGCGAAAAAAACAAACATGGGCGCAAGTAAGGAATAACCGATCACACCGTCGCGGTGTCGATTATAGAAGGATCTCAGCCGCTGCAGGAAGGACGAGGAATTCTCCCCGGGCACCGCCCGGGGAGCTTCATTCTTCATCTGGACCGTTCTCACTTCAGCTGTTCCTCGGCTGTTTTCTGGGCATCCTTTAATGCGTCCTCGATCGGCTTATCCGTTGTCAGCGTAATATCCTGCGCTTTATACCACGCTTCCCAGATTTGCGGACCGTTCTTCGGATAGACCGGAAGCGGAGCGCTTTGTTCGTTCGCTACGATATCGTTAAACACTTGTAGCTCCGGATAAGCTTTGAGCAGATCCGTGTTTTTGCCTGCTTCCATGTTGGCCGGAAGTCGGCCCGTTGCATTTGCTTCAAGCTCTTGATATTCTTTGCTCGCCAGAATCGTCAAGAACTCAATCGCTGCCTCCGGATGTTTGGATTGCTTAAGCGCATAGAAGAGCGTGTTCCCTACGATGACGTTACCCGTATGACCTGCTTCAGGCACCGGCAGCGGCGCAAAGCCGCAGTTTGTGCAGCCCATTTGCTTGCCCCATGCAATATGCCAAGGCCCGTTAACGGCGAAAGCGACTTTCCCGCTGTTCAGCAGGTTGAAGAATTGGCCTTCATCTGTCATGGATGTAGAGCCCGGAGGTGCTGTTTTGGAAAGCTCACGAAGGAAAGTGAGCGCTTTGACGTTCTCCGGCGAATTGAAGGTCACCTGCGACCAATCCGCATTCGTAAAGTCTCCGCCTGCTTGGCGCATGAACGGCGCAAGACGGAACGCTCCGCCAAGGCCCATGTTCTGCACGATCGAGCCGTAGTATTCGCCTTTACCGGCAGCCGTCGCTTTCTTGGACATATCAAGCCATTCATCCCATGTTTTCGGCGGTGTATTCGGATCAAGACCGACCTTCGCCATGACATCTTTGTTATAAACAAGGCTGAATACGCCGGTCATCTGCGCAACCGCATACGGCTTGCCGTCATGCATAGCTGCTTTCATCGGACCCGGAGCAAGTTGTGCGGCTACATCCTGCGGCACCTCCAGAAGGGCGCCGATGCGCGCAAACTCCGGAATGAAGTCTTCTCCGTCTGCTACATCCGGCGGATTGCCGCCCATGACGGCGACCATGATGGCTTGACGGAGCGTATCCGCCCAACCTTTGTCGATGTATTTAATCGTAATGCCCGGGAATTTCTCTTCCATCTTCTTCTGAATAAAATCATAAATCTTCGTCGCAGTCGGATCATTGGCTTCCGGCATGGCATTGGCCACGTTATGGCTCCAAACCGTTAATTCAAACGGCTCGGCTGCCGGAGCAGCTGCAGTGTCATTGCTGCCGTCATCCTCCGACTCCGTTGACGTCGAAGCCGTATTGGAAGTGGTCGCGTTGTTCGTTGTGGCTGCCGCGTCATTTTTGTTACCGCTTTCATTTTTATTGCTTGAATTGTCGGAACAAGCTGATAAAACGAGTGTCAACACCACGAAGATGGACAAGATCGAAGAAACCCATTTGCTCCCCTTCATTGACCCAAACTCCTCTCGCCTCTAAATTGCTTGTGAGCCAAATCAATTTCAAATCATGATGTCAGCGGGCTTTAGCTGCACCTCCCTGTATATGTATTATATGATATGTCGATATATTACTCCCAAAGAAACTTTATTGTCAACGACTTCTTTTGTCGAAAAAGTCCACAAAAAAGAACCCTTCCGGACGAAGAGTTCTGAGGGCGATTTATGGTTTGCTGCGAACCGGACAGGCTGCCGTCGAAACGCTCGAAACGAGATGCGGTTCAATGAGCAGCTTCCGATATTTGTTTTCTTGCTGATTTATTTTACTCTTGTCATCCAGCAGCTCAAGCAGCTGCTCTGCCGCCAATCTTCCTACCTTCTCCTCGTGCTGATCGATGTAGGTAAAGAAGTCAAATTCACGGCTCGGCGATAAATTATCGAAAGTCACTATGGAAATATCCTGCGGCACCTGGAGCCCGAGATGACGGACGATGCGATACAGATGCAAGGCCATCGTACCGTTCAGCGTGATATAAGCCGTCGCGAGACCATTCTTGACGTAACGGAAGAGCGGATGCTGTTCATCGAGCTCCTCCCGCTCGTAATCGACATAGAAATCGGTCAGCATCATAGCCGGATTGATCATTTCTCCGAGTTCTTTGAGCGCCTTCATGTATCCGGACAGCCGCTGTTCGATTGTGGTCGTAGATAGCGGAACATCCGAACATATCGCGATATCTCGGTGGCCGAGCTCAAAGAGATGATTGACAGCCAGCCTGGATGCTTCGACCCCGTCAGAGCCGATGAAATGCGTCTCGATCCCGGTCAAATACCGGTCAATAATGACGAGCGGGAACCGTTCGAGCTTCAGCCTTAAGATCTCTTCGTTATAGGTTTCCGCATCGACCGGGAAAATAATTAATCCGGAAGCGCCCATATACAACAGTTCGCGGATGGCTGCGGCTTCGCGGTCTTTGGAATTCTCTGAGAGCATGAGCACGAAATTATAGCCGGATTGTTTCAACGCCTTGGAAATGCCTTTATTCATTCTCATGGAGAAGAAATCGCTTATATTTGGCAAAATAAGTCCAATCACGTTACGGCTGTCCCCTTGTTCTGCCGGTGCGGACATACTGCTGCCGGCAGCCGGCGGCGCCGGGTTGCGCAGCGACAACGCCATATCGTGGACATAACTGCCCTTGCCTTGAATCCGGCTCAGCCAGCCTTCTTTGGTTAGTCCCGTCAGCGCGTTGGATACCGTAATTCGGCTCACCTCAAACTTCTCCATGAGCTCTTTCTCCGTAAAGATTTTATCGCCGGGACTCCAAATGCCTGTCTGAATCTGGTTCTTGATAAAGTCTTGTATGACTTGATAGATCGGAATCCTTCCGTCTTGCATGTGAAAACCTCCAATCTGATCGGATAAAAACAACCCGGTAACTTGTATAGTTGTATTATAACCAATATGACATATTATGCAATAGGGTTTCAATCCATGACTTGGGCTCCTATCTCAACCAAGGCTTCTGGCCGGTACCAGGTAAAGTTAGTACTATGTTTTGAAATATTGTTGACTATACTGAAAGTAAGAAGAGAGAAAGAGGTGCGGCAGATGAGCAGAAAATGGCTGCAGCAAGAGGGTCCGTCCTGGACTCGGCAAGGTATCATCACCCCCGAACAATTACAACGCATTCTCGCCTGTTATCCGGAGAAGAAGCGTGCCATCGGGATTATCCCTATACTCGGAAGCATCTTGCTTGGCCTTGGTATTCTCAGCTTCGTGGCGGCGAACTGGGGACAAATTCCGCAGCTGATGCGGCTCATTATTATCGCGGTCATCATGGTTGGATTTTATGGAACCGGTGAGATGTTCCGCCGAAGAGACCATGACAAGCTCGGCGCGGCTCTCATTGGACTTGGCCTCCTTACCTTCGGAGCCGGTATCGTGCTCACGGGCCAAATGTTTCATTTGCAAGCCTATGATGTCACTTCATTTATTGTTTGGGGAACGGTCGGCGTGCTGCTCACTTATCTCATTAAGAGCCGCTACCTCTTCCTGCTGACCTTACTGATCTTCACCGGACTACAATGGTACAATTCGACAGAATTCAGTCATTTTAGCTATGTCGCGCTTGCAATTATGATGCTCGGTCTGGGCTATTACTGGTTGAAACGTCCCAATACGCTGCTGGCTTGGTGTCTCGCTGCCAGCTTTACGATTCAGAGCATCTTGCTTGTAACCGTGAACGACTGGGCTTTCTCATGGTTCTTCATACCGATTTGGCTGCTGTACAGCTTTATGGATTGGGCCAAAGAACGTAAATCCGTCTATCCGTTTCAAGCGATCCCGCTCGTGGCGGCGTTTATACACAATCTGTTTATCGTCCTGTTCTGGAACGACAGCAACGATTCATCCTTCCTGAAGGATCTTTCGGCACAGCCGCTATGGTTCGGGCTTGCGCTTGCAGCTTTGTTTGCACTTTCGATTGCGGCAAAATATCGGAATCACCGCCTTATGTCGAGCCCGGATTGGCTGCTGGCCCTCCCGTTCTTCTACTTGGCTCATGGCGCGGACGCTGCTTATTTGATCGTATTGTTCGCTTTCTCCCTGTACTTGCTGTGGAGAGGGTATGCGGAAGAATGGGCCGTCAAAATCAATCTTGGCACGCTGCTGTTTCTTACGAGTACGATGGCGGCTTACGGCAAACTCGCATGGGATTTTATGGACAAATCCATCTTCTTCATCCTTGGCGGGATTATCCTGCTTGCGCTCAGCTGGTTCTTGAATCGCCGCAAGAAACAATTTCTTGTCGAGCTCCATGAGGAGGAGGAGAAACCCCATGAATGATCAAACCATGATAAAACGCAGGCGCAATGTTTGGCTGATTCTTATCATTGCGGTTCAACTGCTCTTCCTTGGCGGGATCGCCTGCTTCCATTACTCCGCGCTATGGGTCGGCAAGGAAATCACGCTTCGCACCGTTCCGGTTGACCCTCGCGACCAGCTGTACGGCGATTATGTGCAGCTCAATTACGCGATTAACAACGCCTCTTGGTCGGATTGGAAGGAAACCGGCGACAAGGCTGAAGGCGGCGATACGGTTTATGTGCTGCTTGCTCTTCATGAAGACACTTCAACCTACGAAATTAAAGGCGTGTATGACCGTAAGCCGGCTCGCGATACAGGCGAGGTCGTGCTGAAAGGGCGCGTGCAGTATACCACCGATGACACGCTTAGAATCACCTATGGACTGGAGCAATACTATGTGGAAGAGAATACGGGCAAAGAGCTGGAGCAGCGCGCCGGCAAGCTTATCGTAGAAGTAAAAGTAGCCCCTTGGGGCAGCGCGATAATTGAAAGAATTCAGCCTTAGACTGCCAGATTGCTAGAATTGGGCCAATATTGCTTCACATAACCGTTCGAGACTTGAATAGAATGAATAACAACAAGCTCAATCGGTATGGGGAGGTGCCCAGGCATGGCAGAAAATGAAGGTACGCTTTACACTGTGTCGCGTGAAGACTGGTCACTGCATCGCAAAGGACATCAGGATCAAGCACGGCATCAGCAGAAAGTGCGCGAAGCCATCAAGCAAAATTTGCCCGACCTCGTCTCGGAAGAAAACATTGTCATGTCCGATGGGAAGCATGTCATCAAAGTTCCGATCCGCAGCCTTGATGAATATCGCTTCGTCTATAATTTCAACAAAAACAAGCATGTCGGCCAAGGCGACGGCGACAGCCAAGTCGGCGACGTGCTCGGCGTTGACCCTGCTTCCGCCCAGAAAGGCGGCAAAGGCGAGAATGCCGGCGATCAACCCGGAGATGACATCGTAGAGGCTGAAATCAGCCTCGCCGAGCTTGAAACGATGCTCTTCGAAGAGCTGGAGCTGCCGTTCCTGAAGCAGAAGGACCGCGATCAGCTGGAGACCAAAGAAATCCGCTTCAACGATATACGCAAGAAAGGGATCATGTCCAACATCGACAAGAAACGGACGATCCTCGAGAACCTGAAACGGAATGCGACGAGCGGCGTGCCCGGAATTCACGGCATCTCGCCGGATGACCTGCGCTACAAGACATGGGAAGAAATCATCAAGCCGCAGTCCAATGCCGTGATCCTGGCCATGATGGACACGAGCGGATCGATGGGTTCGTTCGAGAAATACGTCGCCCGCAGCTTCTTCTTCTGGATGACCCGCTTCCTGCGGCATCAGTATGAGAATGTAGAGATCGTGTTCATCGCGCATCACACGGAAGCTAAGGAGGTCACGGAAGAAGAATTCTTCACCCGCGGCGAGAGCGGCGGTACGATCTGCTCTTCCGCTTACATTAAAGCAATCGATATTATCGACAGCCGCTT
The DNA here is from genome assembly GCF_900116125.1 of Paenibacillus sp. BC26. NCBI lineage: Bacteria > Bacillati > Bacillota > Bacilli > Caryophanales > Paenibacillaceae > Paenibacillus > Paenibacillus sp. BC26. The sequence goes on from NZ_FPAD01000002.1 coordinate 126,947, forward strand.
CCCTCCGACGCTGTACAATATTTATCCGTTCCACTTCTCAGACGGCGACAACCTAACCAGCGATAACGAGCGCTGCGTGAAATTGATCGGCGAGCTGCTCAAGCGGGCGAACTTGTTCGGCTACGGTGAGGTTAACCAGTATAATCGCTCCAGTACGCTCATGTCAGCGTATAAGCACATCAATTTGCCGAACTTCATGCACTATGTTATCCGCGAGAAAGGCGAAGTGTATAACGCGTTGAAGTCGTTCTTCCGCAAGCGGGAATTAGTCGTATAAATGAAAGGCTGCCACCAAGCGCGTGTTTGTCGCTTCCGGTGGCAGCCTTTTCTGTTGGGGCGGCTACGAATATAAGACTCACGTACCCCGGGATCACTAAACGCATGGCTTTATTAAGCCACCAACTTCAATCCTGTAACGGTTGTGACAGCAGTTATTTGGTCGAAAGCCTGTTTTTATTTTCTTACGGTTGCCACAGCGCTTATTTGGACATTATTCGGTAGAAATCAACCATTATGCAGCAAATAACGACGCTCACAACCGTTAGATTTTATTAAGTCGTTCATTTCAAGAAATAGCCGCGCTGGCAACCGTTAGAGAAAGAGGCAATAACGGCATTGCGCCGAACAGCCGCTCATGAACACGGCTGTGCAGAACATGAAGAAGAGTACTCTCCGACAAACCTAAAAAGAAACCCGCCGTTCTTGTAAACGGCGGGTTTCACTACAATCTGACGATTGGTTTACTTTGATGTTCTCAGCATGTTGTCTACAGACTTGCTGAGCTGGCCGAAAATAAATTTCGGCGCGATCCGGCTCATGAGCTTCAAAGCGTTGCTTTGTCCGGGCCGAATTTCGAATTTCTCTTGCTCCATCCCTCGAATTGCAGCCCCAACCAATTGGGATACGCTCATGGCTTTCGATCCCGCCATATCTACCGAATCGAACGCGTCTAACAGCGGCGTTTCTGTGAGCGGAGGCGCCAGTTCGAACACTTTTACTTTCGTATTCTTGAGCTGTGCCCTTAACGATTGGGTATACGAATGGAGCCCTGCTTTTGCCGCGCAATACACAGGCGAGATCGGCAGCGGCACGAATGCCAAGCCCGAGGAGACATTCATAATCGCAGCCGACTCTTGCGATTTCAGATGAGACAGGAATTGTTTCACCATCCGGATCGGTCCGCTTAAATTCGTTGCGATCTCGCGGTTGAGATCGTCCAAATCGACTTCCGGGTCATGCAGATTAATTCTGCGCATGAGTCCGGCATTATTAATAAGAACATTTAGTTTGGGAAATTGCTTCACCACTATGCCAAACAGAGCGGCAATGGCTCGAGGATCCCCCGCGTCGCTTTGAATCGTATGTACATTCGGCAGCTTCTTCTTAGTATCATCCAGCCGAACCTGATCCCGCCCCGTAATGATGACGGTATTCCCTAACTTAAGCAGCTGAGCTGCAAATTCGAAACCAATACCTGATGTACCTCCTGTAATCAGAATTGTGTTTCCGCTCATTTTCATACGGTTTATCCTATCCTTTCATTAGGAAGTATCGTGCTTGCTGACAGCGTCTTATCCGTTCGTTGGCTGTTCTTACCTATTCATCATTTTAACGGAATAATCCTGCATGATCTATTCGTGACAATGCACCACGATCCTGCCCCTACTTTTCACTTCTCCATATCGACCTAACAACTAAGGCAATAAAAGCACCGATTCCTTTAAAAACAATTTCAATTATCTCCAGCATTCCATCAACTCCCTGCTAACGAATATATGCATGAATCCCTTGTCAGCCTGCTTTCAATAAAAGTGTCCGATTCTTGAAAAATAATTGAACAAAGTATGAACAAAAGGTGAAGATTGTGTTATAATTAGACATAATTAATTCGATCAGATCATTCTCACCGAGGAAGTGAATAATACAATGGCTAATTTGGCAGTTAAACAGCAGACAGAGCGGGACGGGAAATCATTGTTTTTCGTAATGAAGATCGCTGCATGGACAGCGCTTTGCGTTGGGCTGGTTCTGTGTTTGTTCAATATTAATGACTTTAGCGACAGCAATGCTACATTGATGTCCGGTGTTGGCTTCATGGTAGGCAGCGTGTTTATCTATATGATCGGTACGGCGATGAGCCTGGTGCACAAGCGCAGCTCGGAATCTCTATCGGAGTAACACGAAGAAGAAGAATAGCTGGTTGCCGGATGGAAGTATCGTTCAGCAACCCCAAATAAGAGGACTGTTTCCAGCTAACTGGGAGCAGTCCTCTTCTTATTTGTCCAATTAAGTCTAACCGTTGAACAGATTATTACAGAAATAAGTCGTTATCTTGACGCCTTTGTTAACAGCACACACACGGCGCGCAGAACGTGATACTATTTTTTTGAAAAGGTAGTGAATGAAATCACAAACTTATTCGGTAATGAGAATCTCGGTGAGCTTAAAGGTAAGTTAGGAGATGAGAGAAATGAAAATTGCAAAGATCATGCGAAGGTTTGCAGGACTCGCTACCATGGCGGGCATTGCCGTGATGACCTCGGGCTGTCAGTCGATCGCCGTTTTCGACCCTAAGGGCCCGATCGGAGCCCAGCAGCGGGACTTGATTTATTTCACCATGCTGCTTTGCCTGGTCGTGATGGTGCCTGTGCTGCTGCTGGCGGCATGGATCGTATGGCGCTACCGCGACAAGAAGGATAATAAGGCCTCCTACCAGCCAAAGTGGGAACACAGCACGAAGCTGGAAACCATTTGGTGGGGCATTCCGATTGTAGTCATTGCGGTGCTGGCAATTGTAACGGCACGCTATACCTACAATCTGGATCCGGCTAAGCCGCTTGAATCCGAGGTAAAGCCGATTACCATACAAGTAACCTCGCTCGACTGGAAATGGCTGTTCCAATATCCGGAGCAAGGCATTGCGACTGTTAATTATTTGGTCATCCCCGAAGACACGCCAATCAAGTTCGAGTTAACCTCTGACGGACCGATGAACTCCTTCTGGGTTCCTCAGCTCGGCGGGATGATCTACACCATGTCCGGCATGTCGACGACGCTGCACCTGCAGGCTGACGAACCGGGAGAATTTATGGGAAGCGGCGCCAACTTCTCGGGTCGCGAGTTTGCCAAGATGTCCTTTACGGTTAAATCCGTATCGCAGGATGAATTCGATCAATGGGAAAAGCAAGCGGCAGCAAGCGGCAACGCACTGACCGAGGATGGCTACCAGAAGCTCGCGAAGCCCGGTACATCCGGTCAAGTCACGTACGCCTCGATTCCCGAAGGTCTTTTCCACCGGATCGTGCACGATTATTCCATGAATCGCGGCGCACCGGCAGGTATGGGTCAGAAAGCAAGAACGTTAAGTGACGAGCATGCACTGGGTACCGACGGGGAACCGTCAACCGAGGAAAAGCCGTCAACCGATTCGAAATCTTCAACCGACGAGGCTCCCCAAAATAACCATTCCGACCACGACATGTCCGGGATGGACATGAACGAATAATGAAAGGAGGCAGTACTATGTTTGAAAAAATCAAATCTTTCTTTTCGTGGTTCTTCGTTACCGGCGACCCGCTGATCTATGGAGCGGACATCGCAATTACGCTAACTGCGCTTTCGATTATTTTCGTATTAACGTATTTCAAGAAGTGGACCTGGCTCTGGCGCGAATGGCTGACTACGGTCGATCATAAAAAAGTAGGCATTATGTATATCATTGCCTCGCTGCTCATGCTGTTCCGCGGCGGCGTCGATGCCTTAATGATGCGGACCCAGCTTGCTTTTCCGGAAATGAAGTTTCTGACGCCGGAACATTATAACGAGGTGTTCACGACACACGGCGTTATTATGGTGCTCTTCATGGCGATGCCGCTTATGTTCGGTTTATTCAACATCGCAGTCCCGTTGCAATTGGGTGCTCGCGACGTCGCGTTTCCATTCTTGAATTCCCTAAGCTTCTGGTTGTTCTTCATGGGCGCGATGCTGTTCAATATGTCATTTGTTATCGGCGGTTCTCCAAATGCGGGATGGTTGTCCTATCCACCTCTCTCGGAGATGACCGGCAGTCCCGGAGTTGGGCAAGACTTCTACATCTGGGGCATTCAGATTTCCGGTATCGGCTCGCTGATGACGGGGATCAACTTCATCGTAACGATTGTCAAAATGCGCGCTCCGGGTATGACCTGGTCGAAAGTGCCGATCTTCACCTGGTCCGTTCTTTCAAGCTGTATCACGATTATTCTTGCCTTCCCAGTATTGACTGTAACGCTAGCGCTGCTGTTCTTGGACCGCTACTTAGGCGCACATTTCTTCACGATGGACGGCGGAGGCAACGCCATGATGTACATTAACTTAATCTGGATGTGGGGACATCCGGAGGTTTATATCGTCATCCTGCCTGCGTTCGGGATATTCTCCGAAATCGTAGCGACGTTCTCCAAGAAAAGGTTATTCGGCTACGCCTCCATGGTCTTTGCCATGATGAGCATCAGCCTGATGTCATTCTTCACCTGGCTCCATCACTTCTTCACGATGGGCTCGGGGGCGAACGTAAATATCTTCTTTGCCATAACAACGATGATTATCGCCATCCCAACAGGCGTGAAAATCTTCAATTGGCTGTTTACGATGTTCCGCGGCCGAATCAGATTCAGCACGCCCATGCTGTGGACCATCGCGTTTATCCCCTGCTTCGTTGCAGGCGGAATGACCGGGGTCATGCTTTCGGTAGCCCCGGCAGATTTTCAGTTCCATAACAGCTACTTCCTGATTGCCCACTTCCACCAAGTCTTTATTGGCGGGGTTGCCTTCGGATACTTCGCCGGTCTTTACTACTGGTGGCCGAAGATGTTCGGCTTCAAGCTGAATGAGAAAATCGGAAAATGGGCGTTCTGGATTTGGAATATCGGCTTCTATGTCTGCTTTATGCCGCAGTACTTCCTGGGACTTGACGGTATGACCCGCCGAGTCAACAGCTACACGTGGGACAGCGGCTGGTGGCCGCTCAACTTCACGTCGACGATCGGCGGATTCTTGATGGGTCTGGGTTTCCTCTTCCAAGTGTGGCAAATCGCACACAGCATTAAGTTTATGGAAAAGGATACAACCGGCGATCCATGGCATGCCCGTACGCTGGAGTGGTCCATTCCTTCGCCGGCGCCGTTGTATAACTTTGCGATTACACCTACGGTTTCGGACAGAGATGAATGGTGGGAGGAAAAAGAGCGCATCGCTGCCGGTCAAACACCGAAAGCAACACCGCCGCTCGAGCCGATTCATATGCCGCGCAACTCGGCAATCCCGTTCATTCAATCCATCTTCTGGTTTATGATCGGCTTCGGTCTGGTCTTCCATTGGCTCTGGATCGCTATCCCAGGCTTCGTCGGCGTTGCTGCAACAATGTTCGCGCACTCGTTCAATTACAAGACGGATTATTATATCGAAGTGGATGAAATCAAACGCACGGAAGCTGCGGCAAGGGGGACTGTGTAATGTCGAATCATGCTAACCATCCGCATTCGCAGGCTCTTGCCCACGAGGCAGGTCATGATGGACATCATGATCTGGAGGAGCTTCGGAAATTCGGATTCTGGATTTTCCTTATTACCGACTGTATTCTGTTCTCTGTATTATTCGCTACTTATCTGGTCCTGCACCATAGCACGGCGGGCGGACCGGATGCGAAAGAGATTTTCGAAATGCCCGGCGTTATCGTCGAAACCTTTATTCTGTTAACGAGCAGCTTTACAAGCGGTCTGGCGGTTCTCGCTATGAATGCAGGCAATCGTAAAGGTTTGATTGGCTGGCTGATTGTTACCGTTCTGCTCGGCGCCTGCTTTATCGGGCTTGAAGTGAGCGAATTTGTGAAGCTCGTTCATGAAGGACATACCATTAGCACCAGCGCATTTTTGTCCGCTTTCTTCACGCTCGTCGGTACTCACGGATTGCATGTTACCGTAGGTATTTTCTGGATTACGGGCATCATCATTCAGCTTACTCGCCACGGAATTACGCCGGTCACCAAGCGTAAAGTCACGATTACGAGCCTGTACTGGCATTTTCTCGATGTGGTATGGATCTTCGTATTCACGATCGTCTACTTGATGGGGGTGATGTGAGATGGCGCAACACGGCAAAGAATTGCATGGTGAACACGGCGCTCAAACAGGCGGCCACGGCTCATTGAAGGAATATGTCACGGGTTTCGTTCTATCCATTATCCTGACGATCATTCCGCTGCTAATTGTGTTAAACCATTGGATGGAAGGTAAAGCTGCAGTCGCCGTGCTTCTTGGCACAGCCGTATTGCAATTTGTCCTCCAGCTTGTATTCTTCATGCACCTGCGTGATGAACATGGTCCCCGTTATAATCTGATGACGCTCCTGCTCGGCTTAGTTGTCGTCATTACGATCGTCATCGGCTCCATCTGGATCATGACGAACAATGGGATGTAATACGGTCTCGACAGCTCGGCAGCTTTCCCCGATTGCCAAGAACCCCAACGTTTATAACGTTGGGGTTCTTTATTTTCGTTTAGTCTGAGGGCACTCTTCTTCATGCTATCCATAGAAAAATTTTAACGGTTGTCAGCGTGACTATTTCATGAAATCAACGACTTATAAAATTCTAACGGTTGTGAGCATCGTTATTCGCTGCATAATGGTTGATTTCTAGCGGAAACTGTCCAAATAAGCCCGCTTACAACCTTTAGAAAATAAATAGAGGCATTATAAGTGAAATAACCGCTGTCACAACCGTTACAGGTTGGGTGATGATTCTTAAGCAGTTCGGACAACACAAACATCACATCCGCGATCTTCATGCCCATGAAACAAAATACACCTAGATATGTTATACAGGTAAATCCGACCACGCAATCGGTTTGCGCATGAAGTCGATACTTAGTGTCCCTGTCGAAATTAACTTGAGCTCTTCTGTGGAGCTGCCACCGATACATTGACGCTCCGCGTACCGGCATCCCATACGACCGGCAAGCCGAATGCGGCTGTTACCGCGCGAATCGGCACATATGCTCTGCCATTATGGATAATCGGCTGCAGGTCTGCTGCGGCCTTCATCCCATCGATCCACAGCTGCGCGCCGGCGGATTCGCTCACCGCCGCCTGCTTCGTGCGAATCAGAACGCTCTTAGTTGCCGCGTCCCACTCGACGTTCTCCTTCGATAACATCGCTATGGCGCGTACGGGCACGAGTGCATGACCGCCGGCGAGCAGCGGCATGAGCGACGGATCTGCTGCAGGGATGCCGTTGATCGAGAGAAATATTTTAGCAGCCGGAAGCAGTTTGATCCCGGACGTTGCCCCTCCGCTTATCGATCCACTCCCTACTGATGCCGAGACCGATATAACGCCATCCCCCGGAAGAAGCGGCTGTAGCGAACCATCGAACGCTTCTCCGTAAGCCGGCATCGTAAACGTAATGTCGTAACGGCCAAACTTGTGAGCTCCCGAATAGAGCAGCAAGGACGATTTCGACGGAAAGTGTACGCCTTTAGCCGATAGAACCGAGCTGCGGTTGTTCAGCGTGGTCGTCCAGAAAATTTGGATCTCGAACGATTCAAACGCAACGTTGTTGCCGGTGACATGCAGCGGTTCCCCGAAGTGTACCGATTGAGGTACACCGCCGGAATGATCCGGTAACACCTCCAGACGCATAAAATCAGCATACGCCTTGGCATCATTCAGAACTAGCCGCTCTTTTCCTTGATCGACGGCCAATTTTCCATTCCCAGCTTCATAGACAGTTAAATAGGCGCCGTCCGTAAAATAGATATCCATCTGATTCCGGAAATTACGTCCGCCCTCCGGTGCCGGCATCGCTTCCGCTTTCCCCTTAGTCGCTAGTTGCTGCAAAATGCTGCAGACAACGGATAAGGATTTCTGATCCTCTTCGCGAGCCCCGTACAAAGGGATATAGCTGTTATCTCCTAAGCTCGGATAAATTTGCTTTATCGTTTGCGGCTTGCAGTCCGCGGCCTTCGCCGCCAAGCTGTTGCTGTCCGGCTTCCCCGCTTGCGCGCTGGCTTCGGCATGCACAACGCCGTCTCCGGCCACAAGCGCGGGAAGCGCCAACAACCCTAACAGCGCAGCGCCAAGCATAGCGGCACGCCAGCCGGCAAACAGCCTCCCCGTTCTCCTCTGCTGCGTCTTACTTCGTATGATTTGCTCGAACTGTTTCATTTTCAGCCTCCCCGATTCCCTAACGCACAATGAATTCTATCCTCCTATGACGAGTTCAATGGAGAAAAGTTGCGCGATCCCCGAATAACGAAAAAAGCCGACCCCGCAAGGTCAGCTCCCCCAACACCTGATTTACTCCACAATCCCCGTTCGCTCGATACCTTCAACATAATAGCGCTGTGCAAAGGCGTATAGCAGCAGCGGCGGTAAGATGACGAGAAACGCCGCAGCCATCATCTGCGTTTCAATGAGATCGAACGGCACCAGCGCATTCCCCGCGATCGTCTGCAGGTTCGTCGGCATCTGCGACATCTGATTGCCCATCATGATCAAGTTGACATCCTTCAAGTACATCGACGGCTCAAAAGTATCGTTCCAATGCCACACGAAGGAGAACAAACCGACAACGAGCATAGCGGGACGCGAGAGCGGCAGCATAATGCGGTAGAAGGTTCGGAAAGCACCTGAACCGTCCATCCGCGCACTCTCTTCCAGCTCCTTCGGGAACGTCGCGAAGAACTGCCGGAAGATCATGACGAACAGCGCGCCTTTCAGCCCTTGGCCGAACAAAGCCGGAATCAAGAAAGGCAGCGGCGTGTTCAGCCAGCCGAGCTTTGCGTAAAGAACATAGATCGGGATAAACATCGTCTGAATCGGGATGAGGAATGTGAGCAGCACGATCGCAAACCAGAAGTTCTTAAACGGAATGTACAGCCTGGCAAACGCATAGCCGGTCAGCGCGCAGGATACGGTCTGGAAGAGCGCCGCCAGAATGGCGATTAACGCGGTTTGCCACAGCGCCTGCACATATTTGAGTCCCCGTATGGCGACCTCATAATTATCCCAATCGAGCACTCGCGGGAAGAAGTTCACTGTCGGGTCGAGCAGATCCGACTGTGTCTTGAGCGAGGTCGATATCATGTAGAAAACAGGTTGCAAATAAATGACCGCGACGCTCGTTAAGATGATGTACAGCAGGCTCTTGAATATAACCCCGTCGGTCAATTGTCTGCCGAGGATAAAGACGCGAAGCCTCTCCAGCTTGTGCTCGCGCTTCAAGTAACGCATCCCTCGTCCGGTCCACGGCGTGATCAGGTCCGAGAGCCGGCCTTGCAGCTTCTCCAGTCCGGCCGTGCTATTATTCGACTTCGCAGAACCTTCGGGGGTCGGTGCGCTATTCGGATTCGGCATCTTCGTCGTCACCTTCTTCCTTTATTCTGAAGTTTCGCAGCGAGCAGCACCAAGACAATCGGGATCAAGATAATGACGCTGTACAGCCAGCCCAGTGCACTCGCATACCCGAAGCCGGTTTCCGGGTCCGCCATATTCGTGGAAATAAACTTCAGAATCGGATTGAACGGACTTGCCGTCTGATCCACCAGCGTGTAGACCAGATTGAGAAACACGAACGGAACCGTGGAGGGGAAGGTGATTTTCCAGAACGATTCCCATGGTGTTACACCGTCAATGCGGGCCGCTTCATAGACCGAAGCCGGAATCGTCTGAAACGCCGCCAGAAACAATATGATTTGAATCCCCGAAAACCATAGAATGATAACGAATTTGCCGATCAGCTCCACCAACACCTCCGCAATATTAACCGGGAGCACCTCGTACAGCATATCCGCGATATGGTATTGATCGGCGAAGGGAAGCTTTGCCTGCCCTTGATCGAACAGCGCCGTGAGCACCTGCCCCGTTGCGAAGATGACCGGCAAGAAGAACAATGTGCGAAAGAACATCCGGCCTCGAAATTGCTGATTGAGCATGATCGCGATCAGAAGGGCGAAGATGACCGTAATGGGAACGGTCAGAATCATTTCCCGCACGAACAGAAACATATCGACCGGAAACTCATTGTCATAAATAAAGGCATACTTGAAGTTATCCCAGCCGATAAAATCATACTGCAGCCCGCTTCCGTCCGTCGCCACGCTCACCTTCGTAAAGCTCATATACAGGGAATTCCCCAGCGGATAAAGCATGAAGACTGCCGTGCCGATCAGCCACGGCAGCAGAAACAAGTACCCTTCGAGCGCAAGCTTCAGCTTCCGAATTCGGTTATGGCGGGCATGCTCCTTGCGATGGAGCGATTCGACCGGCAATACGGCTTCTCTTGAAACGTCACCGTTCACTTGCCCACCTCCCCTCTAATAACCGCATAATTGTTAGCCTCCACGTTTACCCCATCCACTGACGCGTACGCTTGCTCATTGTAATTCACGATGATTCGTGTCCCATTCTCATACGACGTCTCATAGACCCCATCCGCCAGCTTGCGATGGCCGTCCATATAAGAGTTCCATACATCCCCGCCGGTTGCGGCAAAAGCTTTATACTCCGAGACAATTTGTGACTTCACCAGCTGATATTGCCCGCTCACATAACCGGAATAAGTCGTGCGGCTGAGATCGCGAATGTCGCCTGCTGTGACGACGTAATAAGGCAGCGCGCCGTATTCCAGCTCGCGCAGAAACTCCGTGCCGGGATCCGTTCGCAGCGTCCCCGAGCCGGACGTATAGGCTACGAGACCGTGCAGCGCCATCGGATAGAAGGGCACACGCTCATCGATCGCCAGATCGTAGTTATAATCGAGCGGCAAGTTATAGAACATATCCGCGTGGCCGATCGAGAACGCAAACGGGTTCGAGGTGCCTGCCCATCCCAGCTTGCTTCGCAGCAGATCCAGCGTCTGATTCGTCAGCGCCGCCGTCTCCGAGCGATTCGAGGTGCGTCCGGGCATATAGTCGCTGAATAAGCCGTCGCCATATTCATCCATTAACGCAACGCCGCCAACCGATAGCCCCTGCCAATCCTTGATGATACCGGGCAAATAGTCCTCGAACACCTTCCAAGGATTAATCGTGTAATAATAAAGAGCCTGATTATAGAAATCGCCGTTCTGATAAAATTTCACGACCTTGCCCGTGATTTGCCGCACGCCGTCCTTCTTCGGCGAGAAGCCGCTGCCGAAGGAATCGATGCCGATCTTCAGATCGTCATTGAGCACAAGAGGAATGCCCTTCTCCTTCAAATGTTTCTGCAAAGCCAGGAAGCCTGACCGGCCACCCAGCTTGCCGTCAATCGGGAAGCGGTCCGGAATGGAGCCGGCAAAGCCGCCCTTCTGCCATCCCCGCAAGTTCACCCGCATGCTGTGAATGCCTTCCGCATACAGGTCATCGACGATCTTCTTAACCTCGTCGAATGTGCTCACGACAACGACGCTGGCCCCAAGCGGCGTCGGCTGCTCGCTTGCCGCCATGATGAAATCCAGCGTCAGCGGCGGAGCCCCTGCAGCGTTGCCGGCAGTCAACTTACGGGTATCCGCCAAGTAAGTGCGGTATCGCTTCGCCATCCCCACATAATCGGATGCATCCTTCTCCAAGAACAAATAACGCATCGTGAATGAGGACACATTGAGTGCTTTCTCGTACACGCTGTTTACGTTGTTCGGATCGAGCCCTTTTTGCAGAAAGTAATTGTTGCGGTACTTGAACTTCGCATAGACGTTGTTGAAGCTGGTTTTGAGCTGGGACGGCATGGCGACAATGTTGGCGTTTGCTTCCCCTTGCTCGATGACGGAGATAAACCCTTGATCGCCGCGTTTCATCCCGAATACCGGATAGTTGATACTCTCCCTGAAATAGGAATTGTCCACGGATGGAATCGACCAATCGCGGCCATAAACCGGGTAGTCATAAGGCAAGGTCAGTGCCGCCCTCTTCTTGCCGAACGTAATGAGGCCTCCCGGTCCATCCGGCACGAATAAGTAGCCCTCCCCGTTATCAAGCGCCGCGCCGAAGAACGGAAGGACGGACAAGCTGACCACCTGGAACTGCGCGCCTTCGGTGACTCCTTCCTGCGGCAAATGAACGACGAAGCCATCCTGTGCCATGACATATTCGAGATAGACCGAGATACCGAGCTGCTTCATCTCATAACGAACGCCGACGCCGTTCTCAATCGGCTTCCACGTGATAACAGCCTCGGAGTCGATCGTATTGGCGGTTTCCTCTGCTTTTGTGTCCAGATTGTAGTAATTGACCAGAATCGGCGAAGCCGCATTCTTCTTCCATTGCCCTTTGGTCGGATCCTGCTCCTGATCTTCCTTGGAAGGATTGCTCAGCCACATCTCGCCTGCCGCCGTCTTCACCGCAATTTGACCTGCAGCCGGATCGAGCCACAGACTGCCTGCACGCTGCTCGCTCATTTTGTACCATGCCGCTCCGCCATAGCTCATCTGCTCCGTTTCCGGCGCATCGCCGGACATCGACAGCTTTGTCATAAACGCCGCCGCATCTGCCCCGGAATAGTTAGAGATGGACGTGACCGCAGGTGCCTCGTGGCGATACATCCAGAGCAGCGCGAGCGCGATGACAGCCAGCACGATAAGACGATTTCTTAGTTTGCGAACCCAAGGTTTCTTAAGCCACACGTTCCATCAGCTCCTCTCCCAATGTCAGGAAGAAGTCGACCGACTGGTACACGAGACCGAACAGCACGAAGCCGAATATCCATAAACAGGCCATCGTGAAGAGCGAAACCGTCGCCATCTTTATCGCTTCCTTCAGGTTGTAGTTATGCACGCACATGGTGCCGATAAAGAGCAGAATGAACATCCACGCATACATGCCGTTCACGATTAAGTCGTAAATAACCGATTCCTGAAGCGTCAGCACACGGGAGATGAGCTGAGCCGGCAGATTGATGACCACGATCGGCATCAAGGCGAAGCTGTTGACGATAAACACGTTTCGGAATGTCCCCTGTCCTTTCAAGACAGAGCCGGTTAGATAACTCCCAATTACCCAGATAAACCACGGAAGAATGAAATGCTGCGCTTCCGTCCACAGATTCAGCTCCTGAAACCGCGTTTCGACGAATATAAAATTGGCGATCGCTTTCCCGATCAGCGTGAAGCCGAAGCTTAAGATGACGATGATAAACGCCACTGTCAGCTTTATACGCATCCCTTCGCCGATCTCCGTCATACCATTCACGGGATGACGCAGGATGCGGAACGCTTGCCGGGCGGACTCCCGCCAACCGTGCAAAGTCGTTCGGTCCACACGGGTCGCTTGCTTCCGTTTAGGCGTATACCAACCGAGCTTCACCGCCAGCCGTTTGCCGCCAAATACGACGATGAGCAGCCCCACCAGAATACTCATGCAGAGCGCAAAATATTTCATCAGCCAGTTCATCCGCACTTGCCAGAACGCTTCCGAATAGCCCTTCTGATCAAATGCCTTGGAGAAATAGTTCATCGCGCCTTCATAGTCATTGTCATAGAAGTCGGCCTTCGCGATGCCCTGGTAAGACCGCTCGTAATTGGCGTTGCGCAGCAGAATTTCCCGCCAGAGCGGCTCGCCTTTCCGATACTGGCCATCCGCGAATAACGTAACCGCTTCATGCACCTTCGTGCCGAATTCGGTTCGCTTGAACACCTGAATATCGCCAAGCTCACCGTCCGCGACGAGAATATTGCCATTGGACTGCAGCCCGACGGCAGTCGCTCGCTTGAACAAACCAAGCCTGGCTTCGCCTGTCGAAGCATTGCCGAACCGGAAGATCAGCCTGCCCTTGGAATCATATTGGTAGATGCGTCCGCGAGCCGCCTCAAGTACGGTAATAATGCCGTTCTTATCCACCGCAACGCTTGTAAAAGACAGCTTGTTCGGCGGCACCAGCCACGGCGCAAAGTTCAAGTTGCCCAGCAAATCGACGCCGCCGGAATTGAGCTGCCGCAGCTGTCCGTCTCGCATATCGCGGTTGACCGTATAAATGAATCCATTCGCGTCCACCGTCATATCGGTAATCGCGCCGGGCAGCAGCAGCTGTTCGCTCTTCAGCTGCTCGTCGGTATAGAACTTGCGTTTCAACGTCTGAATCCAGTCCATCGGCACTTTATTCGAGCCGAAGAAGCCTGCAAACTGACCGGTCGGCGTTAATTGCAGCAGTCCTTGATAGCCGCCTTTATTGGCTACATAGATATACCCCCGCCGATCCAGTACGAGTTTGGCCGGTATGAAGGAGTACGACTTGGACATCGCAGGGTCTTTCGGCTCGACGTATTCACGCAGAAACTTCGCATTGCGATCGAATACCGCAATTCGCCGGCTTCCCGTATCGGCAATATATACTTCGCCCTCCTTGCTGATAAACACGCCTTCAGGCTTGCGAAGCTGCTCCTTAGGATTCGTTACCTTCCCATCCTCCGACTTCGAGACATCGGGGAATGTCCGCACCATTTCACCGGTCGGCGACAACTCCACGATCCGGTCATTGCCGGTATCTGCTACGAAGATCGCATCATCCTCGGCAACAAACAGATCCTCGGGGTCTTTAAAGCCGGTCCAAGCTTGAACGGGAACAAACGCGTCGGGCGTCCAAATCCACCGTCCGTTCGCATCGCTCGACAGTGTCCAGTAAGGAAGCGCGGCATTTGCCACCCCGGGAAGCACAAGAAGGAAGAGACAGAACCCAAGAAGGAAGGCGTACATGGAACGTTTCCTGGCTTTCACACTCTAGTCCCCCTTTTCTATTTGATGCCCGAATGTGCCATCGTCGCCATCACGCGGCGCTGCGAGAGCATGAAGAAGATAATGTTCGGCACGAAAATAATTAAGCTTGCCGCAGCTGCGATCCCTTGCCCGACCACGTTATTCGCCGCGCCGTTCGTCAGTGTCGTGACATAATAAGGAAGCGTCTTCATCGACTCGATCGTCACGAACAAATTCGACGTTTCCGTCTGCGCCCAGGAAGCTTGAAACGCCAGAATCGCAACCGTAGCGGTAGCAGGCAGACACATCGGCATAATGATGCGGACGAAGATCGTATATTCCCGCCCGCCGTCAATTTTGGTCGCTTCGATCAGCTCGTTGGGAACCTGGTCGACGAACTGTTTGAGCAGGAATACCCCGACAGGCATCGCGACCAGGGGCAAAATATGAGCCAAATAAGTGTTCATAATGCCGATATGCGTAATAACCAAGTAGCGCGGAATCCCGACGGATTCAGGCGCGAACATGAGCGATACGATGATGAGCGCATTGAGCGCCTTGCTGCCCGGGAAAGAGATTTTGGAGAAGGCGTAGGCAGCCATCGTACTGATAAGGACGATCCCCGCCACCGTTGCGCCGGTTGTCAGGATGCTGTTGAACAAGTATCGCGTGAACGGGACGACAGCCGTGACAGACTGCTGGAACAGCTGCTGATAATTGAATAAGGTCGGATTGACGACATAAAATTTCGGCGGGTACGCGAACAGCTCCCCGATCGGTTTGAACGCTTGGCTGAAGACGAACACTACGGGCAGCAGCATGAACAAGCCAAGCAACGTCAGGAATATCGTCGTCATCGTCTGGAACAAATCCCATTTGAACGTACAGCGGATGAAGCGGCGAATACCATGCGTGTTCATCGTTCATCCTCCTTCGTGCCGAAGAGCAGGAACGAAAACTTCGAAGAGCCGTAAATCAGCAGCAGCAATATGACGGACAACGCCGACGCGTAGCCGAACTCGTACCGGACAAATGCGAAATCGTCGATATGGTTCGTCATGAGATGCCCCGAATAGCTTGGCGTAATCAATTGACCGGTTGCCGTAGCGAGCAGCGTTCCGATGGCTCCGGCCTTCAACGTGCCGACGACGGCCATAACGGCGCCGAAGAGCATTTGCGGGCGTATCGCCGGAATCGTAATGTAGATGATCTCCTGCAGCCGGTTGGAGATCCCGTCGATTTTGCCTGCTTCATACATCTCTTGATTGACAGTCTGCAGTCCCGCCAGCATCGCCAAGAAACCAACGCCCATACTGGCCCATAACGATATGGCAATCATAATCGGCATGAAATAAGCCGGCTTCTGCAGCCATAGAATCGGAACATCGGACAAGCCCCAATTGAGCATCAATTGGTTCAAGTAACCAACCCGGTCGCCGCTGAACACAACGGTCCAGACGACAGTCATGGCAACGCCTTGGAAGATGGAAGGCGTATAGATCGCAAGAGCGAGCAAGTCGCGAGCCGTCTTCGGCAGCTGATTAATGAGCCAAGCCAGCAGGAAACAGAGGAGATAACCGCCCGGACCCACGATGAGCGCAAACTGAATCGTATTCGGAATCGCATATTGGAAGAAGATGCGATCCTGCGTCAGAATGGCCAAGAAATTATGCCAGCCTACAAACTCCGGCCTGGAGAAGGCATCGAAGGTATAGAAGGAAAGCGCGATTGCAGCCAAGATCGGCACGACGATGAAGATAATGAACGTAATCATGAACGGCGCGACGAAGATATAGCCGGCAACCGTCTCCCTGCGCAGCCATCGGCTCGTTTTCTTCTCCGGGACCACAAGCGTTGTTTTGTTGGCTAACTCCACCTCGTAACTCATGGCTCCTCCCCTTTACCCGGGCTCGGCACATCCGGAATATCGATCGGATGAAGAACCTTCCCTACAGAATCCCGCATTTTGAACTCCACCTGCTTGCGCGCCATTTCCTGGTTGATGGCAATGATCGCTTTATCGAGCTCTTCCCTCGGTACCGCGTTCGCCGCCACTACATTCTGCCAAGCAAATACGAGCTGCCTTGCCGTAAAATATCCGCCCGGCACGTTCGGCGCTTCCTTGTACCATTTCCATTGTTCCAGAATGGCCGATAGCTGCGAGCGCGGCCAAGGCAGCTTCGCAAAAGCGTCCATGTTCGCGGAATTCCAGCGATATTCCGGACCATAGATCGCTTCGATGTCATTGCCGAATCGCACCTGCGTCTTCTCCGACGTCCACCACTGGAGGAATTTCCAGGCCAGCTCCTGTTTCTCCGACTTCTCATAGATAATGCCCGCCTGCAGCGGACCACCTGCCCAGCGAAGAACGGTCCCGCTCTTCTCGTCCATATTGCCCGGGATTGGCGCAATCTGCCATTTGCCCGCGATTTCCGGCGCAGCCACCTGCGTAAGCAAATACGTGTTAAAGTCGGTAATTCCGATCGGCATATCGCCCAGACGGAAATGGTTGAAGAAGCTCGGCACTTCCTTCGGCAGCTGGAATAGCGTGAACAGCTGCGTCCATTGCTTGAATCCTTTAAATGCCGCATCCGTATCGAGACCCGATACCAAGCCGTCCTTACTATAGAGCTCCGCTCCATTCTGATAGAGGAAGGATAAGTAGTCCGCCGGCGTATAGAAAAATTCATGTCCGCTCTGCTGCAACGTTGGCAGCATCGTGTACACGTCCTCCCAGGTTTGCGGCGGCTTCAGCCCCAGCTGCTCCAGGATGTCGGTGCGGTACATCATGATTTTGAAGTTTTGCGTTTCCGGCAGCGCGTAATTGCCCCCATCGTAGTGGAACACCCGCATCGCGCCCGGGTTAAACGCTTGGATGGCATCGTTGTAGCCCGGCATCTTCGTCAAGTCAGCCAGCGCACCCCGCATGGCGAAATCACCGACCACTCCGCCATCTACGCCAAGCGCGGCATCAGGCTGATCGCCGGCGAGATTGCCGAGAATAAGCATATTCGGGTCCGGCACGATATTCACGTTGACATGAATGCCGGTCTCCGGCGTGAAGGTTTCATCGGCGAGCTGTTGAATGAGCCGCACATAGTTCCGGCCTCTGTTCACCCACACATCGATGGCCTTCGGATCATCTCGCGTAAAGTTGTAGTCGATCACGAAGGAACGGTAGAAATTGACGGCCGTATTCCCCAGCTTCTGCCACATATTCGGCGCCACCTGCGGCAGCTCCGCTCCCGGCTGCGACACCCATAAGTAATCGAGCATAAGCGGCTGATCCAGCATCCGAAACGCCCAGCTGCTCAGCTTCTGCTGCGTCGTCGCAAACAGCTGCAACTCGCTTGGAATTTGCCGAATACGACTCTTCATATTGTTGAATTCGTACGCGGCAGCGCGGAACGAGGATTCAACATCCGATTCCCCGATGGTCAGCCCCGACAACCGATCGGCCAGTCCGGTCAAATCGGCTTCAATCTCCGTCAATCGTTCCTCGATATCCGGGATATATTTCTCCAGCTGCCAATCGCGGTTTAGATCGACGTTGCCGCCGCTCGTATAGGATCGCTCGTAATTGCCCGTCACCTTACGGATCCGCTGCTCCAGCGCCGAGATGCGATTCAGGTTGCGAAGAAGTCCCTCATAGATAGGCTTCATCGGCGCCGCTGTAGGACTGATGCGCACCGTGTGCTTGCCTTTTGTTAATTGGAACAGGAACGGCTTGCCTTGTTTATCGGCCAGTGATTTCCCTGCCCAGCCCCATGATTTGCTGTAGGCAAACTGCACATCCAGCATTTCCTTGAACGGTGTTTGGCCGTCAATCATGATCGACTCATTCGTGTAGGAATTGTTCAGAAACGCCTGTTTGAATTTGAAACCGAGCTCATACAAGCCCGTCTCCGGCACTTCAATTTCCCACTCTGCCCATTGGCCGGAGATCCGGAACTGCTCGCCGCCCATTGCATTGTAATGGATTAGCCCTTCCGGGTCCGGTGAGATGAGCGCATCGCTGACCGATTGGAGCTGGATCGACGTATTGGACTTGGCACTCATCTGCTCTGCCTCGACCAGCTGCACGAAATCCCCGTTCCGTGCCGTCGCCTGATAATCGCTTGCCACCTCGGCGTATGCGGGAATTTGCAGAGGCGAATCCGCGTAGAGCGACTTCAGCAGCATCGCACTCTGTTGATTCACAAGGCGCACCGTGTGCACGCCTTTCGATAAATACCATTTAAGCGGTGTTATATCGGCCGTATAATCCGCGAGCCGAACATCCTGCTGTTCCTTCACAATCGTCGATTGCGGCAAAATATCATTCCCAAACTCATCCCGTTTGAGCGGATAGCCTTGATACACGAACTTATGCTTCAAGCGAATGTTGTCCGCTTCCAGGAATGGCAGCTCGCCGTCGATGTACACGCCGCGTATAATGTCCGTCACCGCATCATCGGCCGACTCGTACACAACGCCAAGATTGTATAGCCCGTCCTCCGGAATCGTTAGCTGATAGTCGATCCAGCTCTCGCCGTCTTTCCACAGCAAGCCGTTATCGGTCTTCGTAAAATGGGTCTCTTCGGATACCGCCGCATAAGCTGACGCATCCACTGAAATGCGCGCCTGCAGCGCGGCGGCATCGCTGAACGACTTCCCTTTGGTCGCCTGCCACTCCAAATAAGTAGGCAGCTTGCCATTAATGTAATCCTTCTCCGTCAGCAACGGCGCGGGACCGGCAGGACCATCTGCCATGGTATAAGGCGGAACGCCGCCAAACAGCAGCAGTGAGGATAGGATCGTCAGACAAGCCAATCGTTTCCACAACAAACTGCGAGAGACAATCGTTTCGCGCTGGCTTGGGCTCGAAATCGGACTCGGACTTGGGATCAGCATAACGCCTCCTCCGTCTGCGGATCGAAGAAGTGAATCTGCTCCATATCGAATGCGACCGTCACCGTGTCTCCTTCCGAGAAACGTCTGCGCGGTTCCACTCGCACAACGAGCTTGTGATCTTCATTATTCAGATGTAAATAGGCGTCGGAGCCCAGTAATTCTCGGATTTCAATGGCAGCGCTCAAGGATCTGCCTTTATAAGACTCCATATCCGCTCCATCGCGCAGGACGGCCATCGTTTCGGCTCTTACGCCCATGACGATTTTTTTGTCCACATAATGCTCCGAGCGGATTTGCGCCGCCTTGTCTGCCGGAATTTCGAGCGAATACCGTTTCGTATCAAAATACGTTTTGGAATCCCACTTGCGGATATGGCCGTGAATGAAATTCATGGGAGGCGTCCCGATAAAGCTGGCAACGAACATATTGGCGGGATGGCTGTAGATGTCTTCAGGGGTAGCAACCTGTTGAATGAGGCCTTGCTTCATGACAACGATCCTGGTTCCCATCGTCATCGCTTCTATCTGATCATGCGTCACATAGATCGTCGTTTTCTTCAGTTGCCGGTGCAGCTTCGTCAATTCCTCCCGCATCTGAACGCGAAGCTTCGCATCCAAATTCGACAGCGGTTCATCCATTAAGAACACTTCGGGTTCGCGAACCATGGCACGGCCGAGCGCCACGCGTTGTCTCTGACCGCCTGACATTTGTCTGGGCTGTTTATGGAGATGAGCTTCGATTTCCAATACCTTGGCCGCTCTTGCTACCCGCTCCTCAATAACATGATGCGGGAGCTTGCGCAAACGCAGTCCGAAGGCGATGTTCTCGAACACCGTCATATGGGGATATAGCGCGTAGTTCTGGAATACCATTGCGATATCGCGATCCTTGGATGACACGTAATTGATCATCCGGTCGCCGATGTACATTTCGCCTTCGGTAATTTCTTCAAGACCCGCAAGCATACGCAGCAGCGTCGATTTTCCGCAGCCGGAAGGCCCTACGAGCACCAGAAACTCGCCATCGGCAACCTCCAGATGGAAGTCATCCACCGATTTGCGCCCCTCGCCCGGATAGCGTTTGGAGATATGGTTGAATAACACCTGTGCCATGCGCACTAGCCCCCTCTGATCACAACAGTTAGCCTGCAAACCATAATCGCCTAAGCCTCAGGCGAATGCCCTCGGCTTAGACGATCGATTTCGACTTGTACTCGCTTGCCTATTTCATTTTCGCCATCGCATCTGCAATCGCTTTGTTGGCTTTATCGGCTACAGTCGGGAAGTAGTCGTACGCGGACGTTTCTTTCTGGAAGGCATCCGTACCCCAAGCGCTGTTCGTTGCCGATACTTCAGCTCCGCCCGGAATAAAGATGGTCGGATCGACTTCACCGATTGAAGCCGCATACAGAAGCGCATCCACGTTCAGCCCTTTGTACGTTTCCATTTGCTTAAAGTGGTCGGTGATTTCCGGCACCGTGGAGTTCGGGAGCGAGCCGCCGATATCCATCAGAATCTTCTGGCCTTCTACCGTTGCAGCCCAGAATTTCATGAATTGGAACGCTTGATCCTTGTGTTTGCCTGCTTTAGTCAGGAACATGGGGTTATTGAAGGAAGTACCTACTTGCTTCGCCGTTCCTTTAGGCGTCGGCGCAATATCCCATTTGAATTTCCATTGCGATTTAAAGCCCGGAATCGTCGGCGATACGTGGTAGTAGAACGCTGCATGGCCCGTTGCGAAGATATCCCCTTCAAGGCCCGCATCCTTCACGCGTTTGTCATTGAGCATGATGCCGTCTTTGGAAACCCAGTCCATCATGAATTGATGATCGTCCATGACGTTCTGATCGTTGCCCACATAAGTAATCGTGTTCTGGAGATCACCGTTCAAATCCATGATGTGGTCGGAATGTCCGTTTGAGGCCGCAATGTTGGCGCCTGCAAAGATCGTGAGGATGACATCATTCGCGATGCCCCATACTTTGTCTTCCGGATGAGTAGCTTTCTTCGCCATGTCGACCAGATCCGTCCAGGACCAGTCATTCTTAGGAGCGTCAATGCCGTATTTATCGAGGAGGTCTTTATTGTAGAAGAAGATGAAGGTGTCATTACCGCGGGATAGACCGTATTGCTTGCCTTGGTATTGGAACGGCTCCAAGATGCCCTTGCTGAACTGATACTCCTTGTACTCCGGATCTTCTAAGTAAGGGGTCAAATCTTCAGCCAAGCCTTGCTGTACCACATCGACGAACGTTGGATTCCAGAAAATATCGATCGGTGTGCCGGCTGCGATGCTTTGCGTTACGGCTTTGATCGTGTTCGGGCCCGGATCGTTAAAGAGCCACTTGACCGTAATCCATGGATATTTCTTCGTGAAAGCGTCGGAGATTTTATGCCATTCGGGGCTGTCTGCCGGTACCCATGTGGAGATCGTAATCTCAACAGGTGTTTTATCTACTTCTTGGACGGGCTCAGCGGCTGCGTTGTCCGCTTCGTTGTTGGCTGCTGCGGTGTCGTTCGAGGTTGCTGCCGTGTTCGTGGTGTTTTCTTTCGTATTGGCAGCGGCGTTCTTAGCGTTGTTATTATTATTATTTCCGGAAGAACAGGCTGCGACAAGCATAACTAAGGTGAAAGCGATTACAAAAGAAATTGGCTTCAATGCGCTTCGTTTAAACAAAGGAATTCCCCCTTGATCGAAATAAAATCATGACCTTACCCTGCCATTCATCTTTCGAGAAGCCGCGCTATTCACTTTTCACGTGCTTATGTCAGCTTATTACTGCATCACCTCTTGTAAAAGTATACTTAACTTCAATCATCTTATACCCAATACTACAACATACTTTTCCATTATACAATATGTTATTTCAACAATTAAAGTATACTTTTATGTCGAATATTCAGGCGAAGCTGTCTTCGCTTCTCCCGTACTGCTCCGAATAATCAGTTGCGGCACGATTTCATCCCGCATCTGCTCGCTCTTCCGTTCGAACAGCAGAATTTGCGCCGCACGCTTGCCAAGCAGCAGCGTGTTCTGATTGATCGTCGTCAGGCTTGGGATCGTAAATTGACTGACCAGAATATCATCGTAGCCGATAATGCTGACATCGTCCGGTACGAGCAGCCCTCTTTTGCCAGCTGCCTTTATCGCCCCGATCGCCTTGCTGTCGCTTGTCGCAAATATAGCCGTTGGCCGCTGCTCCAGCGACATCAGCCTGTTCAGCCCTTCCGCCCCCATCTGCTCCGACTCGCGCTCACCGTCGAGCACGCAAACCAATTCCAAATCAAAGGCGACGCGGTGCTGCGTTAGCGCCAATTTGTAACCCTGAAGACGAAGCGCAAACTCCTGATTCATCTCAACCGGCGATTTCCCCGTCAAAATAATGCCGATGCGCTCATGGCCCAACGAAAGCAGATGCTCCGTAGCCAAATATCCGCCTACGAAGTTATCCACGATCACATACGGAATTTGCAAATGAGGGTAGTAGAAATGAACGGTAACAAGCCGTTTGCCCTCTTCCTTCCACTGTCGAAGAAGATCAAGCGGCATTTCGTTCCCATTCTTCAGGTGGGGATGCAGGATGATGCCAATATCATCGCCCTCAGGCATTTGAAATTCATCATCCATCCCCCAGATGTAGAAAGGAATGCCGTGCAGCTCGCACTCCTCCTTAATCCCGGTCAATAAATCCGAGAAGAAACGGTGGTGATAGGCGGAGGCAATTTCATTGTTATAGACAAAATAAATTTGACTAAGCTCCGCCCGCTGCTGCAAGCCGTTGTAAGCTGTGCGTTCCGTTTCCTGCTTCAGAAAGCTGCCTTTCCCGCGCGTTCGGCTAATAATTCCTTCGTTCGCCAGCTCTGCCAACGCTCTGCGCGATGTAATCTCGGAGGTGTTGTACATGCGCGCAAGCTCGATCTGGGTCGGCAGCGGCTCATTATGGCGAATTTTGCCTTCTGCAATCTGCCGCTTTAGATCCTCGATGATGTGCTGATAGACATGTTTTCTTTTCCCGCGCAAAAACATTCCTCCCTACCTGACCCACATTTATGCCATGGAGTGTTCGGTTTCCTCCTGCGGGATAATGCGAAGCGGATAATTGGCAGCAGCATCGATCCGATAGTTCGAAGGCACTTCGGCGGTACCTGTGACGCCATCCGGACCGGTTTTCCACTTAATCGTGATCGTTTGGCCGCCGGGCAGGGGCATAACCGCTTCTGCCGCATCTACTCCCTCGTAAGGGGAATTCAAATAAATGACCCCGCTCCCCAAGTCAGCTAAATCCACGCCAATCACGAGCTCATTGAGCAAGTACGCCGGCGACGCTCCCCAGCCATGACAAGCGCTGACCGGAATGCCTTCTTGCAGATAAGTCGGCGTATGTCCTTGATAGGTGCTCGGTATGGTGCAGGCAGGCATCTCCGCATCGAAGGTTTCCCACCAGGTCGTCGCTCCGCGGCTCAGCATCTCGCCCCAATAGCTGCGGATGAGCGAAAGCGCTTGTTCTCTGCGGCCAGCATTGCGCAGCACTTCAAGCACGATATGCTGGAAGAACGGACCTCTGACAGGCGGAAGCTGCTTGGTAAAATAGTAATTGTCCAAGAAACGGTTCGTATTCTCTTCCGCCATGATGCCGCACCAAGCTGCCATGAAGTTTGTTTGCAGCGAATAGTTGCCGGACAGCGACTCACCGTCCAAGCAATCTGCGAACAGCCCGTTCTCCTCTACCCACAGATGGGTACGAATGGCTTCCGCCAAGTTTAGTGCTTCGGCTTCGGCCAGCTCTGCCTTGCCATTCGTCGGATCAAGCTCGCGCATCATTTCGGAGTAAACTTTCAGCGCTTTGTAGCGCAGGAAGGAGATTGCGGCAACCTTGTCACGACGGTCGATATCGTCCGTCCAATCGATAAAGCACCAGTATCCGGGCCGATCAGCCCGCGCGAACAGTCCTGTAGCGTCGCTTTGCTGTCTGAACCAATCGATCAAGCGATCGGCAACCGGCTGCAGTTCCGCAAGCAGCGACGAATCGCCGGAGTACCGCCAATAATCATGTAAGCCGATCAGCCAATACGCACAAAAATCAGGCAGAAGCATCCCGTTATGCTCCGGTCCCGTGCCGGGAATCGAACCGTCCGCCAGCTGAATGCGAGCGCCTTGCAGCAAACATTTGCGCAGCAATGCCGTGTCCGCGAAGTTGGCATAGATGATTTTGCCCATAACCATGGAGTCCACCACCCACAGCGCCTTCTCGCGCCAAGGACAATCTTCCGTATGATCGTGCGAGTTCATTCGCGTCGTATACAAGCTCACTTCATGAATTCGGTTCAGCAGGTCATCCGAGCTGCCGAACTGCGTCTGCCTGGTGAATGGATAGCCGACTTTCTCGCAGATAAGCGAAGTAACTGTGACTTGAGCCGGAGTCGCCATGAAGGCGAGCTTCAAATAATGAAACACGCGCCGGCCAAAAGGGCGAAGACGCTGGAAGCCCCGTTTGAGCACGAAAGTGTCCACTTCCTGCAGCTCCAGCGATTCTCCGTAAGCGATTCGGATGACCCCGCCTTCCGGAGCGTTGACCTCGAGAATCGGTCTGCCGACAACAATGCGGCCGAAGTCATATACGACTGCAGGCATGGAGCCCGGTCTGGAAGCATCTGCTAGGAGGGCGGCGGCTGAGCCCGGTTCGGTTGCATCCGGCATGTCTGCTGAAGCAATTGCAAGAAGTGATTCCGGTTCCGTTACACTACCCAGGTTCAATTCAGTACGTATAATAGCGGTGGCTTGGCAAGCCTCGGATGCAAGGAATGGGATTTCACGTTCGATTAAGCGCGGCCATGGACTGTTCGGATCGGCGGCTTGTGCAAGCTCCTGCGAATCCGCCCATGCGGCATCGTCGTAGGGAGTCTGCTGCCATCCATCCTCTTGATGCGCCAGATAGATTTCTTTGAAGCCGCCCCATAAACTGATTCGTTCATTCGTTGTGCGAAAGCGGGGAGACTGACGGGATTTCCATGTATGGTCAGTAGCCGAGATAACGGTTGCCGCGGTTGTAGTCTCGATCATAAGCTGGGCGATGAAGCCCGCTTCGCCTTGCATTTGGTTCGTAATAATGTTGGACTCGCCGAATTGGTAGCAAAGCACCGAAATGACATTATCGCCTGCTTGCAAATAACGGCTGACTTCATACGAATCATAGTACTGATACTCCGGTGTACATGGCGAAGGCCCGCGTCCGACCCATTGTCCGTTGATCCAGAGGTTGTACTCCTGCCTCGCCGACAGATGAAGCACCGGCAGCTGCGCAAGCTCCGATGGTTCAAGGTGAAATACTTTTCGGAAATCAACGTATTGGTTTTTGCATTCTCCGCGCTGCTCCAGCCATATCCAGTTCGCATCCCATTTCATAGCCGATCTCCTCTATGTCCAATTTGCTTAAACAGACAACCTAAGATAAGTTAAGTATATTATGCGATTGTTATATTATCAATACGTATACATTATATTTTTAATGTATAAGAAAAGAGTCCTACCTATCATCAATGGATGATTTAGTACGACTCAATCTAATTCTATTTGGGATAAAAGATACCTTAACGTTCGCGGAGTGCCTCGATGGCTTCTTCATCGAACTCAATGCCAAGTCCCGGCGCTTTCGGAAGCATCACTTCGCCGTCTTTGAACGTAAATAAGCCCGGTGTCTTAAGGATGCGATCTATATTCGCAACCGTCTCTTCCGGAGTCAGCGGCGGGAAAATGAGCGCATATTCCAGCATCGAGCAAGATGCGATGGAGGCTCCGACCTGCATTGTCGTCGTCCAGTCCAGACCGCTCGTGCCATGGAGTATACATGGCACGCCGAAAGCTTCGGCGAGTATGCCGGCCTTGCGGCAAGGCCAGACTCCGCCGCTGATTGCCGCATCCGGCTGCAGGATATCGACGGCTTGATGAACCAAGTAGTCTCTGAATATTGGCAGCTCTTGCGCGAATTCCCCGCCCGTAATCGGAAGATCAACTTCTTCTGCCAGCCGCCGGTAAGATGCCAAATCATCGCGCGCGAATGGCTCCTCCAACCAATTCGCGTCGACCGCTTCCAAGCCGCGCGCAACCTGCAGCGCTTGCTCGTAGGTCCAGATCCAGCCCGGCAAATGAGCCGTGCGATCCAGCATCAGCTCCACTTTATCCCGGCCCCCGATCCGTTTGCGCACATGCTCCAGTACGCGCACATCATCCATTGGATCCGGCCGCCATGCGCGGATTTTGAACCGCTTATGCCCCATTTCATAATAACGGATGAGCTGCTCCGCCTGGTCCTCGATGGCAATATGCGATTGATCCGACTCGCCCGGCCAAACGCAGGTCAAATAATAAGGCATGGATTCTCTGGCACTGCCGAGCAGGGAGCGAACCGGGAGCCCTGCCGCTTTGCCGGCAATGTCCCACAAGGCATGCTCAACGGACGGGCAGCCTGCAAGCGCGCCGCTTTGCAGATGTGCTTCGATATCGAGCGGGCTCTTGCCGAGCAGGCGCGGTTTCACCTGCTGCTCCAGCTTGCTCGCATCCGTCAGCCGAAACCCGTAGCCGGTGATGCCTTGATCGGTTTGAATCCGGGTTAGTCCCACGCTTGTTACGCGAAGATCATCCGGCGAAGTCGGCGGCGGGGCTAATCGAACAGTAAACGTTTCGATATTCGTAATTCTCATCCTGGCTCACTCCAATTCATGATTATGAATGATAAGTATACTGTAGGTGGAATTATGTCAATTCAAAGTATACAGCGATAAATCGGTCTTGTAAATTAACAATCTAGACTGCTTGCAGCCGCTTTTCTTTATCTCATTAAGCTATTTTTGGACATGTGCGGTAACTATTACCTCTCTTTCGCAAAACGTCCATCCACCCTCAGGCTGTTGATTAACCGAATACGAGTAACTGCTTTGATCTAACGAAACGTAAAAGCTTTTTTATGCGAAAATAGCCGTTTCTTAACTCTTACGAACCGCGGAGGCGCGGCTCCATACGTTTCATTAGATTTTCAAACCCGGTCATTTCCCCTAAATAAGAACTCTGAGTTTCATTAGAATTTTTAGAAGTCGGTAGTCAGTGTTCAGCGTTCAGTGTTCAGCATTCTGCATTCTGCGCCAACGGTCTGGTAGGTCTTCTGTTTTCATTGCCACACTAACAAAAAACCTCTGCTTCCACTTTACAAGTGGCCGCAGAGGTTTCTCTCTTATCCATTATAACGCATTACTGATTGCCCAATTCCAGCTTCCGTCCGCCTGTGCTTCGATGGTAGAGAACGAACGCCGTCAGACCGATGAGGCCGAATAATCCTGCCGCATAGAGCAGCCAAGAAATCGGCATCGTCTCCGACAAGGATGTGCTGAGCAGCGGACCGATACTGCCGCGGATGCCGAACAGCATCAGATGGAGCCCGAACACAACGGCTTCGCGCCCCGGGGCGAGTCGGAACACGTAAGCCAGGAAGCCGATATCCCATATCGCGTCCCCTAAACCCTGAATGCCGCTGCCAATCAGAACAGCCGGCAAATTGCCGAAGATCGCGTACAATATGGGGACGATCGCGAACGCAGCCAAACCATACGCGATCGTTTGTTTAGCGGACAACTTATCGATCACACTGCCGACTACAAAGTATGAAACCAGCAGACAGGTAAAATAAGTCGCACGCGCATAGCCGATTTCCGTATTCGTGAGCTCCAGCCAGTTTACTTGAATAATCTGGTATAGCGGCTGCGCAATAATGTTACCGAAGCCCGTAAATGTGCAAGCAAGGAAGAAGACCGCCAGCTCGCGATTCTGTTTGATGAGCTGCAGCTGCTCTTTAAGCGATGCTCGCTTCGCGGTTTGCAGCTTGGACGGCGCTTCCTTACGCGCTTTCACTTTGGCGAAAACGAGAATGGAAATCACGCCGGTAATGGATGCAAACAACAGCGGCCCGGAAGGCCCGGCAACATCCGTCCACTTGCCGATCATGAATGCAGTGGGAATCATGATGATCCCCATCGCTACTCTTGTGTTGCCCATTAGCTTCCCGCGATGCTCAGGCGGATACATTCGGACCACCATGGAAGCATAAGCCGGTGCTTGCACCCCCATCAGCATATGGAAGAAAAGCGCAACGACGACATAAATCAAAGGGACGCCGAAAAATGCCGGCAGTATAATGAGAGCCCTGGCGATAAAGTTCGGAATGACGATAAACGGCTTCGGGTCTCCTGAGCGTTCAATCCAGCTTGCCCATATTGGAGACAGCAGCAATCCAATCGCCGGGGCCGCCGACAGCAGTCCAACCTGAATATTGGATGCTCCTTGCTGAATCGCCATGGGAATGTAAAACTGGTTGAACACGACGTTAAAGAAACTAAATAATACCGAAGCCGTGGCATCAAAGCAGAAATTATGCCATGCTCTTGGGCCGAGCTGCAGCCGCAGCGTCGAGACTAGCGATTTTATGGCATTCATATTCTATCGTTACCCTTCATATTCGATCATTTTTCAGAGTATAGTATAACACTCCTTGCGCCTTTTGGCGTCAATTTTCCATTTTGACAAACCATCTTGCATGGGGGCATAATGAACGTTAAGAGATCGTTAAGAGATTACAAGATCAAGCTTGTGTTAGGAGGATTTCAACATGCCGCTTTGGCGCCTTAAACGGCTGTTTCAGATGAGGCCGTTTATTTTTTTCACCCTTATATTAGTCATTAAATCAACGTTAGCGTGGCTCGTTATCTTTGACGGAGGTCCATCCTTGACGCTGCTCGTGACGGAGCTGCCATTCTTCTGGATCCTGTTCTGCTTAATTGAATGGTTCGCCACCAAACGCAAGCTGGCGCTCTATGTGACGGTCAATTTACTCGTTACCGCGATCTTGTTCGCCGTCATCATGTATTACAAATATTTCGGGATCATCGTGACCTATCATGCGCTGGAGCAGGTCAATCAAGTAACGGCCGTGAAGAGCAGCGTGTTTTCACTGTTGGATCCTTATTATTTATTCATTTTTCTCGATATTATCGTGTTTACTTTTCTGCTCGTCAGACGTTCGAAATTTCAAGGCTGGAAAACATTCAGTCAGATCCCGCTTAGCCGGTCCGTGATCTCGCTTGTCTTCATCATTTCGCTTGCGTTGTGCCTCTTCAATATATTGCCCAATCGCGCCAGCATGAATGAAATTGTGAAAGCCGAAGAGATGGGTATACTCAATTACGAAATCTACACGATTTTCGCGGATGACAATACGCCGAAAACACCGATGAAAGAGATTACCCGTGAGCTGATCGATGAAACGAAAGGCATTACCGAGCCCGCGGCTCCTAAATACGCGAACGTTGCGGCAGGTAAAAACCTTATCATTTTGCAAATGGAATCCCTTCAGAACTTCTTGATCGGACTCAAAATCGACGGACAAGAAATTACGCCGAATATGAACAAGCTGGCACGCGAACATATGTATTTCCCGAACTTCTATCAGCAGGTCGGCCAAGGCAATACCTCCGATGCCGAATTCGTCGTGAACACGTCGTTCTATATTCCGCCGCGGGGCGCGGCAACAATGGCTTACAGCGACAAAGAGCTGCCAAGCCTCCCTCGCCTTATGGATCAGAACGGCTACCAGAGCGCAACCTTCCATACGAATGTCGTGGAATTCTGGAACCGGATCGGACTTTATAAAGCGCTTGGTTTTGACAAATACTATGATCAATCCTTCTTCGGGAAAGAGGATATGGTATTCTTCGGTCCTTCCGACGAGGTGCTGTACAAGAAAACGGCTGAGCAGCTGGATCACATGCAACAATCCGGCAAACCGTTCTATGCGCAAATTATTTCGATGTCATCCCATCACCCCTTCACAATCCCTGAGGCTAAATACAAAATGAAGCTGCCGGAGCGTTATGAAGGTACATTCGTCGGTGATTATATACGAGCTCAGAATTACGCGGACTATGCGCTTGGGTTGTTCGTTGACGACCTTAAGGCACGCGGAATCTGGGATAACAGCGTCTTTGTAACGTACGGCGACCATCTTGGTCTGCCGGTCTACTCGTTAGACAACGACGACAAGAAGCTGATGCGCGAAATCTACGGTCATGAATACGGATTTACCGACATGATCAATATTCCGTTAATTATCTCTTCTCCGGGTATTTCAACACCTGCAAAGCTTCCGCAAATCGGCGGTCAATCGGATATTATGCCAACGATTGCGAATTTGCTCGGCATCTCCTTGGCCGATCACATTCACTTCGGGCAAGATTTGTTCAATCAAACGTCGAACATTTTGCCGGAACGGTATTACCTGCCTACCGGATCGATGATTAACGATCAAGAATTGTTTATTCCGGGTACAGCATACAATGACGGTACTCATTATCCGCTGAATGGCAGCGTTCAGAATGGTTCAACGGTATCCGAGGATCAATACAATCGGGCCTTGAAGCTCCTTCATTTATCCGACAGCTATGTAAGTCAGCTGCCGCCGGTGAAACCTTAACGACAATACACTCCTGTATGCAAAAAGCACTCTTCTCGCTAGTCGGTCATAAGGCCGCTAATGAGGAGAGTGCTTTATTTGTTGAACGTTGATCCTTCTATCCGTACAGCCCGTATTTGATTTCACAAACCGTGCCTCGACCCAACTTGCTCGTGAAAAAGATTTCCCCGCCCATTACCTTAACGAGGCTGACAACAACCATCAGACCAAGTCCCGTGCCTTTTTCTTTGGTCGTGAAGAACGGCAGACCGATGCGTCTTAGCTGCAGCTTACTCATCCCCACTCCGGTATCGGAAATTTGAATGCATACCTGCCTGTTCTCAATCCTTGTCGAAATCGTTAGCAGGCCGCCTGTCGGCATCGCTTCAATGGCATTTTTCATCAGGTTTAGCAGACATTGCTGGAACTTCTTAGGCTCCCCCATGATGTACAAGGCTCGCTCTTGCTGATGCTCAATTCGGATCTCGATGCTGGACATGACCGAAAGCGGCGATATCCAAGGCAGGAGCCCCTCAATTTCCTCAATGACATGGATCGGTCTCGCTTCTTCAATCGTCGGTTTGGCATAGTTCAAATAATCCGTTATGATCGCATTCGCTTGCTCGACTCCTTCAATCGCATGCAATCGGTAACGCTCTATGGATGCACTGCTGATACCGGGCTTCGCCATCATCTGCAGAAATCCCTGCGTGGTTGTAAGCGGATTGCGGATTTCATGGGAAATCGATGCAGCCAGCTCGCCGATCATATGGAACTTCTCGGCTTTGTAGAGCTCCTCCTGCAAATTCTCCTGACTCCTTACCTTATTGCAGGTGATGACGATAATAACAGAGGAGACCATCGTCCCAACAAATAAGACCAGCACTTCAGCAGCATTCAGTTTCAGTTGATCGCTTTGCGAATACACCGCGAGGAAAACAACAAAATGAATGAACATGAAGAAAAGTGAATAGCCCATTGTTCTTGATAGCGAACTCTTCCAGAACATCCGGTAATGAAACCAAGCCCCCAGCAGCGCCAATAGGAGATTGCTTGCCAGATTCGCCTCGATATCCGTACCTGTAAAGAAGACACCGCAAAACGTTACTGCAGCGCAAACGAGTATTCCGGGCCAGGCTCCCTCAAACACGGAAGCCATCATAATGCTGATCGGCATGAGATGCAGCGAGAAAACAAGCGGGTCGATGGGCTCGATGATTTGGTAGCAGGTAGACAACACTGCCATGATGACAGCGATCGCCTGTTTCCTTCGCCGAGCCGACAGCATGACCCTTGGGCTTATAAAAAGAAATGTGCAAGCCGCTAATATATAAAGCAAACCATGAAATTCATAAATGAGGATGGCGGACATGGCTGGAGAACACGACTCCCTTTAGTAGGTTCGACGATAGAGTAGGAATAAATAACTACTTAACCTATCTAACTATAACATAGAGTTATATGTTACATCTCCATTTTTGGGAATAATGTTCAATTACGGTGCCATCCATTTTGTGTAAAGCTCATTCAACTGCTCTTGCACATGCTCCCGTTCACGCCAGCGCTGAGCAAGCTCATCCACGCCGATCTGCTCTGACTTCTCGTTCAGTTCCGTATCCATCTCTGCCAGACGGGCTTCGAGCTGGCTGATTTGCTGCTCCAGCTTCTCCGTGTTAGGCTGCTTCGAGATGACAGCGGCATGAAGGTTCGCGGCCGCTTGATTTCGCTTAACCGGGGCTGCTTCCTTCACTATAGCGGGCTGCACGCTCTCATCCGTGCGAAGCTGCTTGCGTTTCTCGGCATATTCATCGTAATCGCCGAGGTACACCGTCAGCTTAGCTCGATCGAGCTCCCACACTTTATTCGCCAGTCGATTGATAAAATACCGGTCATGCGATATCGCAAGAATCGTACCAGGGAAGTCTTCCAGCGCATCTTCAAGCGCCTCTCTGGAGGCGATGTCCATATGATTGGTCGGTTCGTCCAGCAGCAGCAAATTCGGCTTCTTCAGGATGAGCAGCGCTAGCCGCAGCCGCGTCCACTCGCCGCCCGATAGCTGGCTGACGCTCTTGAACACCTCTCCTTGGGTAAACAGATACCTTGCTAAATGCGATCGAGCTTCACCTTCCTCCATCCCCGCCGCCTCGCGGAAATAAGCAAGTACATTCTTCTTATCATCCGCGGGATATTGCTGCTGGGCCAGGTATCCGATATCCACGCGCGCTCCGATATCGATCGTTCCGCTGTCTTGCCCTTCCGTTCCGAGAATCAGCTTGAACAGGGTCGTTTTGCCCGCTCCGTTTGGACCAAGCAGCATAATCTTCTCTCCGTAGAGAAGCATCCCATTAACCTCATGCAACAGTTTGCGGTTACCGTAGCTCTTGCTTATGCCTTGAAACTCAACGACCCGTTTCCCGGAACGATCCGCCAGCTGAAGCTGAAACTCTGCTCCTTTCGGATCAAGCACCGGGCGTTTCACCCGCTCCATCCGATCGAGCGCTTTCTGCATCGAAGCCGCCCTGCGGAAGAATTTCTCGTTACCGCCGACTCTTCCCCACTCCTGCAGCTGCTTGATGGTCTCTTTCATCTTCTTCATGACCTTCTGCTGCTCCTGGTACTCCGCAAACTGCTGCAGCAGCTGAGCTTCCTTCTCCTTCACATAGCCGCTGTAATTGCTATGGTAAGTGACGGCTTCACCGTCTTCGATATCGATTATTTTCGTAACGACATGGTCTAGGAACATCCGGTCATGCGAAACGATCAAGCAGGAACCGTCATATCCGTTCAAGAACGACTCCAGCCACTGCACGCCTTGCAAATCCAGATGGTTGGTCGGCTCATCCAGCAGCAGAAGCTCCGGCTTGCTGATGAGCTGTGCCGCCAGGCCGATCTTCGTCTTCTCCCCGCCGGATAAGGTGCCATACCGTCTTTCGTACATCTCTCGCGGAATCAGCAGCCCCGTCGTAACCGTATCAATCTTCGCATCCAGCTCGTAGCCGCCTTCATTCTGAAACCGCTCCTGCAGCACGGAGTATTCTCGTAGCAGCTGCTCCAGCCGCTTCTCCCCTGTTCCCGAATCGGACATCTCCTGCTCCAGCTTCGTCATTTGCGCTTTGCACGTCAGGAGCTCCGCATACCCCGATGCCAGCACATCGTAAACCGTTCCATCGTCCCACGCTGCCGGGATTTGCGCCAAATATCCGATCTTCGTATCCTTGCGAATCGTGAGCTGCCCTTCGTCCGGCTTAGACAGCTTTGCAATGAGCGAGATCAGCGTGGATTTACCGCTTCCGTTGCGGCCAACCAGCCCTACCCGCTCCCCTTCGTGAATTTCAAAGGTTACATCTTCAAGCACCAGCTTAGCGCCGTAATATTTCTTTATATGTTGACCATTTACCATTATCATCGTGGAATCCTCCCAGTTGTTTCGGAAGATCGCCCCCGTCTGAAACCAACAAAAAAAGAGCCGCAGGAAAATGCCCTGCGACTCTTCGGTATTTACCGATCGAGGTCTAAGGTAGGCGTCTTCGCTTGAGTGATGGTGCCGTATCGGCATATTTGGACAGACTTCTCCCGCTTTGTCCAAATGCATGCACGATGCCAGCCATTGCAATCGGCAGCTGGCTAATACGGTTGTTCACCATTTCTGAATTCATCCTACCTCACACCTCCTTTCGAATATTTATCTAACCATACCACAGAACGCAATCGCCCCGCAAGAAGTCCAAGAAGAAACGGGCTATCGTCGCAAAAAAAGCTCATATCGCTGTCCGCCCTCCCATACATATAGCTATGAAGCACACTCGCATTACAAGGGGGAAGCGAAATTGCACCAGGATGAGATCAAAGCATTAGAGCGAGCTATTGACGAGATCACTGAGATTGCCCAAGGATTTGGCCTCGATTTCTACCCGATGCGGTATGAAATATGCCCGGCCGATATCATTTATACATTCGGCGCCTACGGCATGCCTACCCGGTTCAGTCATTGGAGCTTTGGCAAAACGTTCAATAAAATGAAGATGCAGTATGATTTTGGCCTAAGTAAAATTTATGAACTTGTCATTAACTCCAACCCTTGCTATGCCTTTCTGCTGGATGGCAACTCACTCATACAGAATAAGCTGATCGTCGCGCATGTATTGGCACATTGCGACTTCTTCAAGAACAATGCGCGTTTCAGCGCCTCGAACCGAAATATGGTGGAAAGTATGTCCGCCACGGCCGAGCGTGTGAGTCAATACGAGATGGAGTATGGCACTGATGCCGTCGAGAAATTTATCGACGCGGTTCTGGCCATTCAGGAGCATGTCGATTCCACCATTATCCGGCCTTATAAGCTGGATAAAGCCCATTACATTGAGCTGCTCAACAAGGCAAATCAAGTAGACAAAGTGCCTCGCCAATCGCAATATGATGATTTGTGGTCGCTGGATTCCGAAGAGCAGGCTGCGCAGGCGAGTCTCAAAGCAGCCAATAATGAGCCGAAGCGTTTCCCGCCTCAGCCGGAGAAAGACCTCATCTGGTTCATTGAGGAATATTCGCCGAATTTGCAGGATTGGCAGCGCGACATCATGTCCATGCTGCGGGATGAGATGCTGTATTTCTGGCCGCAAATCGAGACGAAGATCATGAACGAAGGCTGGGCTTCTTACTGGCATCAGCGGATCCTTCGCGAGATGGACTTAACAAGCGCGGAAACGATCGAATTCGCCTCACTTAACTCCGCCGTCGTGCAGCCATCGAGGCATTCGCTTAATCCGTACTACTTGGGTCTTAAGATCTTCGAGGATATCGAGCGCCGCTGGGATAACCCGACCAAGGAGGAGCAGGATCGCTTCGGACGTAAGCCGGGGCTTGGGCGGGATAAAATCTTCGAAGTGCGGGAGTTCGACTCCGATATTTCATTCCTGCGAAATTATTTGACGAAGAAACTTGTTGGCGATCTGGATCTCTACGTCTTCGAGAAGAAAGGCGCGGAATGGAAAATCACCGACAAAGCATGGGAGTCCGTCCGCGATCAGCTTGTGACCTCTCGAGTCAACGGCGGCTTCCCGAGCCTCGTTGTAACCGACGGCGACTTTAACCGCGTCGGCGAGCTGTTCCTCTTCCATCAATACGAAGGGGTCGAGCTGGATTTGAAATACGTGGAGCGCACGCTCCCTCACGTCGTTCAGCTCTGGGGCAAGACCGTTCACCTCGAGACGATCGTCGAGGACAAACGAATCGTATTCAGCTGCGACGGCAAGAAAACGAGCCGGAAATTTATTTAAGCAAAGCCTGAAGCTAATCAACAAAAAGATCGCATTCCCGTACAGCCCGTTGCAGGCTGCAGGAATGCGATCTTTTTGTTCCGTTACTCTATGTATCCGTCGCTTCCGAACAGGCGGTTCACAATATCCCCCGCCTGCGGCCACCCCGAATTAGGCTTCGACCCTTCGCACATCCACCTTCACTTCCAAGTTCGCTTCGCTTGTTCCCCGGTAGACTCCTTTGACAGGGACTATATCTTTGTAATCCCGGCCATGGCCCAGTTTCACATAACGCTCGCCAACGAGCGCATCGTTGGTCGGATCGAACCCGCACCAGCCAAGGCCGGGCGCATACGCCTCCACCCATGCATGTGAAGCCTGCTCGAAATCCGCATTGCCTCCTCGTAAGTCGCCAACAAAGTGATAGCCGCTCACATAACGAGCCGGTACGCCTTTCGAACGACATGCCGCGATCATCAGATGGGCAAAGTCCTGACAGACGCCGCGACGTCTGCGCATCATATCCCCTGCAATCGTGTGCACATTGGTCGCTTCGGGATCGTATACAAACTCATTGCGAATCCGATTGGATACATACAGCAGCCAGCTGTACACGCCCAATTCTTTCTCGTTCGGATCGCTTTGCAGCGGTGTTTCCGCAAATGCCGCAACCTCCGGCGTAATGCCTGTATACTCGGTTGGCAGCAAATATTCCGCAAACCGGTTCATCGCACCATCCGTCGCCAGCCAATCCCAAGCTTGCTTAGGCGTCATGCCTTCTTGACCTTCAATCGGTATAACGGCTTCCTTCGTGACGACTGTCATTTGCGTGCGAATGACCAATTTGCGATGCTGATCATTGACTGAGAACGCGTGAACGCGATTGCCGAAATAATCGTCATAACTAAATAGAGGCGCATTCGGTTCCACCGAAATGGAATGCTGATAACACGATTGCTGCTCATTCGTAAATGGCGTCAGCCGAATTTCATTGACACTGTCCATAACCGGATTCATGTACGAATATTCGGTTGTGTGCGAGATGCAAAGCTTCATGCACTGACCTCCCCCATACGAAAAAAGGTATGCGCAAACGATACCCCCAGCTGTCCTGCAGCCTGGAGCAAATGTCCCGTGACCCGTCCTTCATCATCCCGCTGCAAATCCTCACGCTCCAAGCAAGCAAGTTCGGCCTTGAGCTTCACTACTTGCCGAATAATCCGATCATGAGCCGTGCGCAGCTGCTTCTCCTGCAGCTGAATACCGCGCAAATGCTCATCGAGCGCATGCAACGAGTAATGAACGGAGCGCGGGAACACTTCATTCAGGATCAGAAACTCCATAATCGCTTCCTGCGAGAAACCATCCGCGTAATACCGCCTGAACGTTTGGTAGCCGCTAACGGATCGCAGCACCGCCTGCAGGAAAGGATACACATCGTTGCTGCCGTCCGTATCCGAAGGGAGCATGGTTCGGGACGTAATCGCGGATTGCATGATCCGAAGCGTATTCTCCGTTCGCTCCAGATAGCGGCCGCATTCTATGAAATGAAATTCGTTCTCGCGCGGCATCACCGACTGCGTAATGCCTTGAAAGAGCGCCGTCCATTCTTTAATTTTGCCAAAAAACTGATGAGGGGACTCACGGGTCCAATCTCCCGCCTGCTTCTCGCGAAGCCACAGGTAGAAGCCGTTCGTCACATCCCATAGCTCGCTGGGCAGCTTCTCCCTAAGCGTCCTCACATTATCCCGAGCATGATTGACGCATGTAACGAGGGAGTTCGCATTATCCCGGTCGAGGGTGATATACAGCACTACGTCTTGCTCCGTATATGTGCCATACTGCGTCTCGTAAGCGGCTCTGCTGCCGAGTGCATCGACGATCCGCCCCCATTTGCACAGCGATTGGGCTTTCTCGCCCGGTTCGCCTTTCGGTATCGTATGCGAGTCATCTGACTGAAGGTGATAGTGAACATCGATTAGCCGAGCATGGTTCTCCGCCCGTTCCATGTACCGCCCGATCCAAAACAAAGCCTCCGCATTCCGGTTCAGCATCGTCAATCCCTCCGCTTCCTATAATCGTTAACGACTAAGCACCCACGTATCTTTTACGCCGCCGCCCTGCGAAGAGTTCACGACCAGAGAGCCTTCCTGAAGCGCAACACGAGTCAACCCGCCCGGAATCACATGGGTTTGTGCGCCCATGAGCACAAATACGCGCAAATCAATATGGCGCGGCTGCATAGCCCCTCCGAGCATCACCGGCGCCCGTGACAGCTTCATCGTCGTTTGAGCGATGTAGCGCCCCGGATCGCGGCGGATGGCATCGGCAAAGGCATTGATCTCCTTCTTGGAAGCAGCAGGGCCGATAAGCATCCCGTAGCCGCCGGAGAGCGAAGTTTCCTTGACTACGAGCTGATCCAGATTATCGAGCACATACTCCCGTTCTTCCTTGCGTGACAAAATGTAAGTAGGTACGTTATGCAGGATCGGTTCCTCGCCTAAGTAGTAACGGACCATATCCGGCACGTACGCGTAGATGGCTTTATCGTCTGCCACCCCCGTGCCCGGCGCATTGGCAATCGCAACGTTGCCGGCACGATAAGCATTCATGAGACCCGGGATTCCGAGCAGCGAATCCGCCTGAAATGCCAATGGATCCAAATACTCATCATCAAGCCTTCTGTAGATGACATCTACTTGACGCAAGCCGCGCAAATCACGCAAATAGATTTTGTGATCCTTGTAAACCAAGTCGCGGCCTTCCACCAGATGGATGCCCATTTGCTGAGCCAGAAAAGCATGCTCGAAGTAAGCGGAATTGTATGCTCCCGGCGTCAGCAGCACAATTAGCGGGTTTGATTTTCCCGAAGGCGCCAAGCTGCGCAGCGAGCTCAAGAATACGTTCAAGCTGCGCTCGATATCCGCCACCGCGCTATTCAAGTACAAATCGGAGAACAGCTCGCTCATTAAGCTTCTCCCTTTATACAAGTAGGAAAACCCTGATGGTGTACGGAGATTATCCTCCAGCACAAAGTAGCGGCCCTTCTCGTCCTTAATTAAATCTATGCCGGATGCGGTCATATAGACGTTCTGCGGTACTTGCAGCCCTGCCATCTCCGGTCGGAAATATTTATTTCCGATAATCATCTGTCTTGGGATGATGCCGTCGTTGACGATACGCTGCTCATGATAGACGTCATGGATAAAAGCATTCAAAGCCTTAACGCGCTGCTTCATTCCGCGTTCAATGCTCTCCCATTCAAGCTTCGGAATAATGCGCGGAATATAGTCAAAAGGAATGGTACGCTCCAGCGGCTCGTTCTGATTCTGGGTGTAGAGCGTAAACGTAATCCCTTCCTCCAGCATCCGCTGCTGAATGGTTGTGTGGCGCGCTGTCAGCTCAGGCGGTTTCATACGGGCGAACGTTCGATGAACACTTTCATAATGCGGACGTACGTTAAGATCATTATCGAACATTTCGTCGTAGAAAGATTGTGAATCGTAAGGATCGAATTGTGATTTCATCGCCATCGACATGTCAACCGCCTCCAAAGCCATCAGTGTCACTATCATGTCAGTTTTTGTACTTTCTTGTCTACATTATCGCATGTAAATTTGGATTATATTACCTAGATCATACCCAATGAGGACATTTGTGTCAACTTATATAACACATAAAAGACCCTGTAAAGGCGGCCTTTACAGTAAATTAAGGAATACCAGTTATCGGTCGCGCCTACGCGCCCCCTTACCACATTACGCGGCTGATGTGCAGTAGGTTACCTCTTCCTGTTCTCGAATCATGAGGTGCTTCACTTTGTCCACATTCGCTCCGGACACCGTGGCATATAAGCCGCCCCCGCTTCCGGCCGCATCATCGAAATAGACATTGCGTTCAACCGGGTTATAGCATACAGCTGCCGCCATATTAACAACAACGTTGCGATCCAGTCGCTCATAGCCGAATGGTCCGAAGACGAGCGCCACTTGCTCCATCGTTTGCGGATAGTGATAGCTTGCTCCGCTCTTCGTCACAAACTGGGGTCCTTTCGACGTGTGCGATACGAAGCAAATCTTATCCATCGGAACCCACTCCCTCTCCCCGTTCTTGTTCAGCAGCAACAACTGCATGTCCAACACTCCTTCTATACCAAAATAAGAACTTATGTTCCTATTTTAACAGATGATTGGTTTGCATGTACACCATCCCTATGCTTGTACCTCTCTTTAATCAAAGGAAGGCCGCAGTACGCATCTTGCGCGTACTGCGGCTCACTTACTCCGCTATCGCCTATCGGTTAAGCAGACTTCCTACATAACGCAGCAGCTCGTTGGCACAGACCGGGCAGTATCCGTGCTCGTCAATCAGCCGCTTTGTTACTTCATTAATACGCTTAAGCTGCTTCTCGTCCGGTGTTTTGGTCGAGGTCGTGATTTTGACGATATCCTTCAAATCCGTAAACAGCTTCTTCTCGATCGCTTCGCGCAGCCGTTCATGGCTGTAGTAATCGAATTTCTTGCCCTTGCGAGAGTACGAGGAAATCCGAATCAAGATCTCTTCTCGGAACGCTTTCTTCGCATTCTCGGATACGCCGATCTGCTCCTCGATCGAACGCATGAGCCGCTCATCCGGATCCATCTCTTCGCCTGTAAGCGGGTCTTTGATCTTCGCCCAGTTGCAGTACGATTCAATGTTATCGAGGTAATTCTCGAACAGCGTTCTGGCGGACTCTTCGAAGGAGTAAACGAACGCTTTCTGTATTTCTTTCTTGGCGAGTCCGTCATATTCTTTCCTGGCTGTGGAAATAAAATTTAAGTATCGCTCCCGCTCTTCCTTCGTGATCGAAGGATGCTGATCAAGTCCGTCTTTCAATGCGCGCAGCACGTCAAGGGCATTGATACATTGCAGGTCCTGCTTTATGAGCGCACTCGAAATTCGATTGATAACATACCGCGGGTCAATACCCGACATGCCCTCTTCGATGTATTCCGACTGCATTTCCTTCAGATCCGCTTCCTTGTAGCCTTCGATCTCCTCGCCGTCATACATGCGCATTTTCTTAACGAGGTCCATCCCTTGCTTCTTCGTCTCTTTCAGGCGAGTCAAGATGGAGAAGATAGCTGCGGAGCGCAGCGAGTGCGGCGCGATATGAATGTGTTTCATGTCGCTCTGGCCGATTAGCTTCTTGTAAATCTTCTCTTCCTCCGACACCTTCAGGTTGTAAGGGATCGGCATTACGATCATCCGGGACTGCAGCGCTTCATTTTTCTTATTGGCGATAAAAGACTTATACTCGGTTTCATTCGTATGCGCGATAATGAGCTCATCCGCCGAGATCAAGGCAAATCGACCGGCTTTGAAATTGCCCTCTTGGGTTAGGGACAGCAAATTCCATAGAAACTTCTCATCGCATTTGAGCATCTCTTGGAACTCCATCAGACCGCGGTTCGCCTTATTCAGCTCACCGTCGAACCGGTATGCACGCGGATCGGATTCCGAACCGAATTCCGTAATGGTTGAGAAATCGATGCTTCCGGTCAAATCGGCAATATCCTGGGACTTCGGATCGGATGGGCTAAATGTTCCGATCCCGATACGGTTCTCTTCGGAAATCAGCACGCGTTCGACTTGCACATTCTCAATATCGCCGCTGTATTCCGTTCTTACTCTCATTTGGCAGGAAGGACACAAATTACCTTCGATTCGGACACCAAGCTCCCGCTCGGCTTCAGGCCGCAGCTCATTCGGGATGAGATGCAGCGGATCCTCATGCATCGGGCAGCCTTTAATCGCGTATACAGCTCCTCGTTCTGTTCTGGAGAACTGTTCGAGGCCTCGCTTAAGCATCGTAACAATGGTGGATTTACCGCCGCTGACAGGTCCCATGAGCAGCAAAATCCGTTTCCTCACATCAAGCCGCCGGGCTGATGAATGGAAGTATTCCTCTACAAGCTTCTCAACGGCACGATCCAAGCCGAATATTTCTTGTTCGAAAAACTTGTATTTCTTCGATGTACCGCCATCATCCACAACCCCGAATGACTCAATCATTTCATAAACTCGAGCATGCGCAGTCATGGCCGGAGTAGGATCTCGCTTCAGCAGGTCGATGTAGTCCTTGAAAGATCCGTTCCAAGCAAGTTTTTCGCTTTCCGCTTTGTACGCCGAAATCCGTTTCAAAATATCCATGCCGTAACCTCCTATAAGTTTTGCGATTGCAAAACTCACTTCGTAAGCCTATACTCCGACCAGCCTGATGCCACTACCTAGAACGCCTCATGCATGCGGGTAATATTTATCCAGCCATCTAAAGCTGCCCGGCATTTTTTATTGAAGTATTACATTCCTATGCGCTTTCGCAAGGGAAGTTGCCCTATTTTTTAAACAAGATTCCGCCAAAATCCGCACTTCGCAGACACTAATTTTACAAAATGTTAATTCCGTTAAAACGAGCACCTGCCCGTCTCCATCGGGCGAAAAGCTATACGTATGAAGACTTGGCTCCTTCTTTTGCGCTTCCGCGAACCCATGTCGAATAGCGGCGATTGCGACAAATTTCCAGCATGACCGACACGAAAAAGTTGTGACACCAGATGTAACCTCTAATTTATGGCTTAAGGGGTTGTCCGGAATGTGCTATAATCGTGAACAGACTACCCTCCCATTGAATCGAGGCGATGATTTGGCTGTCAAACACGAAACCGAGCTGTATCCGCCAATCAAGTCTTATTTCGAGAAACAAGGCTTTGAGGTTAAGAGCGAGATCATGCATTGCGATCTCGTCGCCATTCATCCGGATACGAATGAAACCATATTGGTGGAAATGAAGAAGACCTTCAATCTCGCGCTGCTGCTCCAGGGCATCGAGAGGCTGCGTTTAAACGGACATGTCATCCTCGCCGTCGAGCGCAACCGCAAGAAGGTCGGTGCGCATAATCAGCGCTTCGGCGATCTAACCGAGCTGTGCCGGATGCTTGGCCTTGGCTTGATGACCGTAACCTTCTTCAAGACCAAATCGCCGGTGCTGGAGATGCTTTGTCAACCGGGCGATCCTCCGGTGCGCGGACAACGGCGTGTCCGTCAAGCGAGACTGCTCACCGAATTTCGCGAACGCAGCGGCGACTATAATACCGGCGGCAGCAATAACCGCAAACTTGTCACCGCGTATCGGGAGAAGGCGCTTCGCGTGGCATGGGCGCTTAACCAGCACGGCGAGCTTTCCCCTCGCGCTGCCTCGGAGCTGACCGGGATAGCGCGGGCGAACCATTTTCTCCAGAAGGATTACTACGGCTGGTTTGAACGTATAAGGCGAGGGCATTATAGCCTGAAACCGGACGGAGCAGCCGCACTAAAGCAGTACAACCATATTATTGAAGCTTGGCTGCAGCAGAAGCCTGCACAAGAGGTAAACACCGCAATCATGCCTGGAAACAACTTATCGAAGGAGACAAGATACTGATGAGCGAAACAAACAACTTTAAGATCATTGGC
The DNA here is from genome assembly GCF_900116125.1 of Paenibacillus sp. BC26. Lineage (NCBI taxonomy): Bacteria > Bacillati > Bacillota > Bacilli > Caryophanales > Paenibacillaceae > Paenibacillus > Paenibacillus sp. BC26. Next base: position 170,779 of record NZ_FPAD01000002.1, read on the forward strand.
AATGTAGAGGATTTCCCGGAATTTCCGGCTCATGTGAAATTAAACAACCAGCCTTATTATATTGTTGAAGCACCGCGCAAAGCCGATGAAGAACAACGCTATAATCTGATCTCGGCGATCTGTCCGCATGCCGGCGGTATTGTCAGACCGCATCTGAATGAGCTTATTTGCCCGCTGCACTACTGGTGCTTCGATAAAGCGACAGGCGAATCCACCAACATCCCGGGAGAGCAGTTGGATTGCTCGCCGCTGGAGGTTCGTGACGGCCAGTTTCTGCTTCAAGCTTAAAACGAACAACAAGAAGCCCGGAATCCTCAAGCGAGGAATCCGGGCTTCTTGTCTTATGCTTATATCCTGATGAATTAGCGGCGCGCCAGAAATTCATTCAGCGCTTCGGCGAAGCGCGAAATACCCGTCGCCATCCGCTCGCCTTGTGTATACGTAAAGTTCAGACGAGCCGTGTTGCGCGCAGGCTCTGCCGCATAGAACGAGGAGCCGGGAACGAAGGCTACATTCTTCATCACAGCTGCGCGAAGCAGCGCTTCGGCATCCAGTCCTTCAGGCAGCTCCAGCCAGAGGAACATGCCGCCTTTCGGCTCGATCCATTTCACATCGCTCCAGCCCTGCTGCGACAGCAGCTTCTGCATTTGCTGCATACGATCGCCGTACGCCTGCCTAATGACTTGAATGTGATCGTCAAGCGAGAAATGCCGGAGCAGCTGATCCAGTGTTTGCTGGTCAAGCGAGCTGGAATGCAGATCGGCCGCTTGTTTCGCCTTTGCCATCATAGAGATCACGTTGCGGCTGCCGATTGCCCAGCCGGTACGAAGAGCAGGCGCTACTGTTTTGGAGAACGTACTTGTATAAAGGACATTGCCGCCATCCGCTTTGCCTTCAAGCGAGAACAAGGTTGGGTAGTCGGCATTAACATCAAATTTAATATCGCCATATGGATCATCCTCTAAGATGGGAACACCATAACGATGGCTGAGTTCAAGCAGCCCTTTGCGACGTTCCATGCTCCATACTCGACCCGTCGGATTGCCGAATGTAGGCACTACATAGATTAATCTTGGTTTATGCTGCTTGATGAGCCGCTCGGCTTCCGCAATAATCATGCCATCTTTATCGCTGGCAACCGGAACCACATCCAAGCCGCTTAGATTAAACACTTGCAAGCTGGCCAAATAGGTCGGGTTCTCCACCAGAACAATATCGCCCGGCTCCATAAGTACACGAGTAATCAGATCAATTGCTTGCTGCGAGCCTGTTGTCATGATCATTTCATCAGGTTGGACGTGCATGCCCTTCTGCGCCATTCGGACACAAAGCTGCTCACGCAGCGGCATGAACCCTTCCGTAAGACCGTATTGCAGCGTATTCTTACCGGAACGGAATACCCGATCTGCTGCCTCTCTTACTGCATCAATCGGAAACAGTTCTTCGGCCGGCAAACCGCCAGCGAACGAAATAATCTCTTTTCCTTGCGTTAGCTTCAAAATGTCGCGAACAGCAGACGATTGCAGCCGTTCGACATAATTCGAAAACCGGTATTCCACGTTCATTCCCTCCCCATTTCACTTATCACACATTTTACGCGCAATTGGTGATGGGAGCAACTAGAAGAACGCTTCAAAACGTACGGATATGTACGCTTTTTCGTCAATTGGTTACAGCGTTCACCAATGTGTTGTATTTTATGTTTGCCGCGGAATGGCCGTAACAACATGTTCACAACTTTGTTCGTTTTCTTTTTGCATATCGTTGGGTATAATGAAGGGGAGTATGTATGTACTGGCAGCTTAGGAGGGAATACGAATGACCATTAATTTTCTTATCGTCCTCACTGTCTCGGCCTTGTTCCTGATCGCCATGTGTACGGCGTCTTACAATGACGACAAGACTAAAGGCTTGTAATGCAATAGGACCAATATCAAAAAAAAGAAGCTTTCAGCGATTGTTGACAATCGTCGGAAGCTTCTTTTTTAATGCAAAAATGGTGTGATGCACCGAGTTAACCCCGGCGCAGTCCCGCCATCTCTGTCATACATCCCCCACACAGGTAACGCTCTTTAAACTCGCGTACACCATCAAGTGTGCCACAAAACACACAACGAGGACGATAACGTTCCAAAATGATATGGTCACCCTGGACAAGAATTTCCACGGGGTCTCCTTCATTCATTTGGTATCTTTTACGTAGCGATTTTGGCAATACGATACGCCCTAATTGATCCACTTTACGCACAACACCAGCCGGTTTCACAAATTCACATCTCCTGTAGTCGCATTTTGCAAGTTAACGTCATATGACAGTTTGCTCCCTACTAGGTTCGATAATGGCCGGGTAATTCCTGCAATTATTTCGATTTTCTTAGTATTCTGCAATAAAATTTAAAGAAAGTTAGTTCAACCCCACAAATCCGTTTTGTCGAAATGCCTCGAACACAACAATTGCCGCAGAATTCGATAAATTGAGCGATCTTACTTTGTCCGTCATCGGTACGCGAATACAGGTGTCGGGATGCGCATCAAGCACCTCTTGCGGAAGTCCCTTCGTTTCTTTCCCGAATACGAAGAAATCGCCGTCTTGATATTGATGCTCCGAATATACTTTCGAGCTTCTTGTGCTTGCGCAGAAGAAACGCCCCTCCGGATATTGATCCTTTAGCTCTTGGAACGAATCATGATAATGAACCTCAACCGCATACCAATAATCCAATCCGGCCCGTTTAAGCGTTTTGTCATCTGTGTTAAATCCCAATGGCCGAACCAGATGAAGAATTGTACCTGTTGCTGCACAAGTCCGAGCAATATTGCCGGTATTTGCCGGTATTTCCGGCTCTACGAGAACGATATGGAATGCCATTTGTTATCAAACACCCTTCACTTTTTACATAGCTTTTACGCTAGCTTAATCTATTGAGAAAACTTGGCTGTCATAATACAACTATAATGTTGCATGAAAGGGGAACATAAACGCTTGAAAAAGAAAATATTAATCGTCGATGATGAGCCATCTATCTCCACGTTGCTTGAGTTTAACTTAAAACTAGCCGGTTATGAAGTTCGTTGCGCTTCAGACGGAGAAGCTGTGTTCGATTTCTTAAAGCCGTTTCGTCCTGATCTCATCGTGCTCGATCTTATGCTCCCCAAGATGGACGGACTACAAGTATGCCGAGAGCTTCGCAAGCAAAATAACGTCGTTCCCATTATTATGTTAACTGCACTCCATGATGTAAGCGACAAGATCGCAGGACTTGATCACGGCGCTGACGACTATATGACGAAACCGTTCTCACCGCAAGAGCTTCTCTCCCGTATTCAAGCCATCTTGCGCAGAACGCAGGCGCTGCCTGGTTCAGGAGAATCAACAACGCATACAATCGGTCCACTTACGGTTCTGTCCGAGCAGCGTGAAGTCCAGCTCGAAGGCAAGTCTGTGGAATTGACACCTAAAGAATTTGAACTGCTGCTTTACTTGTGCCGTCACCGCGGGAAAGTCCTTAGCCGTCAGCAGCTGTTGCACGGTGTATGGGACTATCATTTCCTCGGCGACACCCGAATCGTCGATGTGCATATCAGCCATCTGCGTGACAAAATCGAGAAAAATGCGAGAACGCCTGAATATATCATGACGGTCCGTAACGTTGGTTATAAACTTTCCGGACCGGGAAGCAGCACGTCTAATGCTGATTCTTCACTAGCTTAACACATACCCGTCACTAACCACTCAAGAAGACCGCCGACCTTCCACGCATGGAAGAATCGGCGGTCTTTTTTCTTTTCTATATGCACGGCTGACGCTTCAATTAAGTTAGCCGTTGCGCTTCTGGAAGTCGCCCATGAAATCGGCAAGTGCTTTGCAGCTCTCAAGCGGAACGGCATTGTAAGTCGATGCTCGCAGTCCGCCAACGCTCCGGTGGCCTTTCAAGCCGACAAAACCTTGCTGCTCGGATTCCTTCACGAATTGTTTCTCCAGCTCTTCCGAGCCAAGGCGGAACGTGATGTTCATGAGCGAACGGCTGTTCACATCTGCGAAGCCGCGATAGAAGCCGCCGCTGTTATCGATGGTATCGTAGATCAGCTTTGTTTTGTCGCGATTGAATTGCTCCATCGCGGCAACGCCGCCTCTCTCCTTCACCCATTTCAACATTAGGCCAACCAGATAAATAGAGAAAGATGGCGGTGTATTGTAAAGGGAATTGTTCTTCACATGCGTATCGTAGCGAAGCATCGTCGCGATCGATTTCGGGCTCTCTGAAATCAAATCCTCACGCGCGATAACAATCGTTACGCCCGATGGTCCCAGGTTCTTCTGTGCCCCGGCATAGATCATGCCGAATTTGCCGACATCGACCGGACGGCTTAGAATATCGCTCGACATATCGCCGATTAGTGTCACATCACCAGTTTCCGGATAAGCCGCGTATTGCGTGCCTTCAATCGTTTCATTCGACGTAATATGCAGGTAGGCCGAATTTGTCGGAATTTGAAGGTTGCTAAGGTCCGGAATCCGATTAAACTTGTCTGCTTCCGAAGAAGCTACAACCGCTGTTTCACCAAACAGCTTCGCTTCCTTGATTGCTTTGTCCGCCCAGCTTCCCGTGTTGACGAATGCTGCCGTTTGGCCAGCGCCCAATAGGTTCATCGGAATCATAGCGAATTGCGTACTGGCTCCGCCTTGCAGGAATAGAACTTTATATTGACTTGGAATTCCGAACAATTCACGAAGCAGCGATTGCGCACCGTCATTGACCTCTTCAAAAATGCCGCTGCGATGGGACATTTCCATAATGGACATGCCTGCACCTGCATAATCAATAAATTCCTGTTGTGCCTGCTGTAATACTTCCAGCGGCAATGCCGCCGGTCCGGCATTAAAATTAAACGCTCGATTCGTCACTGTAGCTCACTCCACTCTTCAATTTGCTTATCAGTATGATAGCAAGTTTCACGCTTTGCATCAAGTGTAAAAAGTCGAACAAAAACCAACAGTTTTATTATGAATATTCGGATTTAGCTTTTTTGCGGATAATGAAAAGCGAGCTCTCCTTGAGAGAGCTCGCTGAAAGTAATTTGTAGAATAAGTTCGGATTAGCAGTCGAAGTATAGGCTGTACTCGTGCGGATGAACGCGGATTGCAACAGCTTTCGCTTCGGCACGCTTCAGTTGTACGAAGTTATCGATGAAGTCTTTGGAGAATACGCCGCCTTCAGTCAAGAACTCGGAATCAGCTTCCAAAGCGTCAAGCGCTTCATCAAGCGTTCCCGGAACCGAGCGAATTTCTTTCTTCTCTTCATCCGGAAGATCATAGATGTTTTTATCGAACGGACCATAACCAAGAGCAACTGGGTCCAGCTTGCGCTTGATACCGTCAAGACCTGCAAGCAGCATCGCTGCGAATGCGAGGTAAGGGTTAGCTGTGGAGTCCGGTGTACGGAACTCGATACGGCAGCCCTTCGGCGTAACTGCAGCAACCGGAATACGGATTGCAGCAGAACGGTTACCCTTCGAGAATACAAGGTTAACTGGCGCTTCGTAGCCTGGAACAAGACGCTTGAAGGAGTTCGTCGACGGGTTTGTAATTGCGATCAACGCTGGTGCGTGATGCAAAATTCCGCCGATGTAGTGCATAGCCAGAGGGCTCAGGTTTGCATAAGCACCTTTCTCATAGAACAACGGGGAATCGCCGTTGAAGATGGAAGAGTGAACATGCATACCGCTGCCGTTGTCGCCGAAAAGCGGTTTAGGCATAAATGTTGCAACTTTGCCCCATTGACGAGCAACGTTGTTGATGATGTATTTGTATTTCAGCAGGTTGTCTGCAGTTTTAGTCAATGTGTCGAAACGGAAGTTGATTTCAGCTTGACCAGCTGTTGCAACTTCGTGGTGATGACGCTCAACGCGAAGACCGGATTCTTGCATCAAACGAACCATTTCGCTGCGGATATCTTGTTGGGAATCAACAGGAGCAACCGGAACGTAGCCGCCTTTTACAGGAATTTTGTAGCCAAGGTTGCCGCCTTCTTCTTTACGAGCCGTGTTCCAGCCAGCTTCAGCGGAATCAACTTCGTAGAAAGAAGTGTTCATTTTGCTTTCGTAGCGAACTTCGTCGAAGATGAAGAACTCGGACTCAGGTGCGAAGTAAGCTGCTGTACCAACGCCGGATTTTTGCAGGTATTCTTCTGCTTTTTGAGCGATGCCGCGCGGATCGCGCTCATAACGCTCGCCATCTGGCGTATGAATGTTACACATAATATTCAATGTTGGGTGATCTGTAAACGGATCGATGAAGCTGGACTCTGTGTCCGGAATCATAACCATATCAGACTCTTCAATACCGCGGAAACCCGGGATCGAGGAACCGTCAAAAGCTACGCCGTTAACAAAAGTTTCGGCATCTACTTCCGTGGAAGGAAGTGTGATGTGGTGCGCGTGGCCGGAAAGATCCACGAAACGGAAATCTACAAACATGATGCTGTTCTCTTTGATTGTGCTCAATACGTTTTGAACTGACATTAGGTATTTCCTCCATTTCCGAACATTTGCGATGTGTAGGACATTAATTGTTCAACTTCTGATCTGAAACTATGATTGTTATTATAGGTTTTAGGTTTATTACAGTCAATAGTCATGTAAGGTATTTTTTAAAGCACTTGTTAGATAACTTCACATAATTGTCAGATTGTTCAAATTCCCAGTGTTGACGCCAAAAACAAGACGCTGCAGCCCCCTAATACGAAGGGCTGCAGCGTCCGAAATCCGATTAATTATACAAGAGCTTGAATTATTATTTGATCCACGTATTGAAATATTCAGCCGGCTCTTTAGGCGTATCAAAGCGTCTGCCGACTAATTTTCCCAGCTGTTCCAATTCTTTTAGAAGGTTCGCGAATTGGTCCGGGAACAAGGATTGTACACCGTCGCCCGTCATCGAATTATCAGGATCTGTATGCATTTCAATAATAAGACCGTTCGCGCCCGCAGCAACAGACGCTTTCGACATCGGCTCTACCAGCTCGCGGCGTCCCGTTCCATGGCTCGGATCCGAAATAACCGGCAGATGGCTGAGTGATTGCAGTACCGGAATTGCGGCCAAATCCAGCGTATTTCGTGTATAGGTCTCAAAGGTGCGAATTCCGCGCTCGCAAAGCATAACGTTCGGATTTCCGCCTGCAAGAATATATTCGGCTGCGTTCAGGAATTCATCATAGGTTGCGCTGAAACCCCGTTTAAGCAGAACAGGAGTCTTCACTGTGCCCAGCTTCCGAAGCAAATCGAAGTTCTGCATGTTACGCGTGCCGACTTGCAGAATATCAGCATACTCGCAGCAGATATCTACGTATTCCGGCGTCATGACCTCCGTAATCGTCAGCAGCCCATGCTTGCGGCCTGCTTCCGCCATCATCGCTAACCCTTCCACGCCAATGCCTTGGAAGCTGTAAGGTCCGGTACGCGGTTTAAATGCGCCACCGCGAAGGATTTGACCGCCGGCAGCTTTCACCAGTCTCGCAATCTCGTCGATCTGCTCCGGTGTTTCTACTGCGCAAGGTCCGCCCATAATGGCAAGATGCTCTCCGCCGATCTTCACGCCTTTTATTTCAATTACCGTGTCGTCCGGATGGAAGTCTCGGCTAGCGAGCTTGTAGGACTTCGAAATCTTGATGACGTTCTCGACGCCTTTCATTTGACGAAGATGCTCTGCCAGTGTCGGCTCCGCTTTCCCGATAATACCAATGACCGTCCGGTCTGTCCCGCGGGAAACATGCGCCTGTACCCCCGCTCTCTCGATATGTTGGACGATCTCGCCAATCCGCTCTTCCGTTACATTATTTTGAGTAATAACGATCATAAGTTCGACTCCCTCTCCTGTTACGCTTAGACGCGTGTTCGCTTCGACGCTTTTATGCTGTTAGGCTTTTATGCTTTTAATCACTAAAGCAAATATACATGAAAAAACCGGCCTCGTCAAGAGACCGGCTTGCTGCCATTTATATTATTCCGTGAGCGGCTTTACATCGACGACCGAGAGACGGCGAAGCTTTCTTTTCTCCTTGCGTTTGTTAGCTACGTATTGCAGCGTCAGCTTCACAGGGAAATAGAACAGCGCGCCAAGCACCATACCATCGATAATCCCGCCTACAATCAGCTTTAAATTAACGAGCAGCATATGGTCGAGCCACTCCGGCGCTAAGGGCACCGAAATTTTGATATGGTTCGGAAGCACCCAACCGCCAACCATACTATTGATGAAGGCGACCGGAATAAAGATTATTTTACCAAAAACAAAACCGATCAACGCGCCGGCTAAACTGGCATTCATCATGTAAATCAGTGGGAATATCAGGAAGAAGGCTAACCCGTAAGTCGGTAATGTAAACATCTCAACAAAAATACCGATTGCAAAACCGAGTGCTACAAACGATGGGCCGCCTGGTGCCCGCATAAGCTGCGTATATTTCAATTTGAGCCAACGTTTAATCGAGCGCGGTTTGCTTGAAGTCGTCATTTGAGTAGCGCTCCTTTCACTCACAGCGACGATTTCACTCGCACAGTAGGCAACAATTTGTTCATGTTGACTGTACGCCGTGCTTCCCAGGTAGAGGAATCCTCGTCGTTAAACTGCTCCAGGTAAGCGATGACTTCCTTTGTTAACGGTGTTGGTGTCGATGCCCCTGAAGTTACAGCTACCCGCTTCTTGCCTTTCAACCACTCCAACTCAATCTCCGACACATCCGATACGCGGTAAGCCGGAACGCCGGCGATCTCTTCCGAAACCTGCGCAAGCCGGTTGGAATTGTTGCTTCTGGGATCGCCTACCACGATACACAGTTCGGCTTCCTTCGCTTGTTCCGCAACCGCTTCTTGCCTCACCTGCGTCGCCAAGCAAATTTCATTATGAATTTCCGCGGTCGGGAATGTCTTCAGCAGCTTGCTGATCAAATGTTTGATGTCCCACTGAGACATCGTCGTCTGATTCGTAATAATGATTTGATCGCTCGTTAGCACAAGAGAATCAATCTCATTCTCACGCTCAATTAAATGAACGTGATCAGGTGCGATACCGATGGCGCCTTCCGGCTCCGGATGCCCCTTCTTGCCAATGTAGATGATCTCGTAGCCTTCCGCTACCTTCTCCCGGATCAAATCATGGGTTTTGGTTACGTCCGGACAAGTGGCATCCACGACCGTCAAACCTCTGTCCTTCGCGCGTCTGCGTACTTCCGGAGAAACACCGTGCGCGGTGAAAATGACCGTACCGCTCGAGATTTGTTCTAATATTTCCAAACGGTTCTCGCCGTCAAGCGTAATAATGCCTTCTTGCTTAAATGCTTCCGTTACATGACTATTATGAACGATCATGCCCAAAATATAGATCGGCCGCGGCAAGTCTAAATTCTTGGCGGTTTGCAATGCCAGAACCATGGCATCAACAACGCCGTAGCAATAACCACGCGGTGAAATCTTCACAATTTCCATACTGCTTGCACCTGCTTTCCTGCTAAACCAGTGTTCACGAACAGGCCTCTTTAAGACCCAACTCTAATTATTATACTTCATTCGACTTCTCGTGGAAAGCAATTGGAAGCCATACGATAAATGTCGTTCCCGCACCCTCGCGTGTCGAAACCTCGACCGATCCGCCATGCTCATCAATAATCCACTTGGCAATCGACAATCCCAGGCCGGTTCCGCTCGTTTCTCCGCGCGATTCATCTGCACGATAGAATCGTTCGAAGATGTATGGAACTTGGTCATGGTCCATGCCAATCCCCGTATCTTTGATCACAATGCCGGCTTGATCGCCGGATACGATGGCACGCAGCTCAACATGTCCGCTAGGCGTGTACTTGAATGCATTCTCGACGAAGATAAAAAAGAGCTGACGAAGAAAATCGGCATGCGCATATACTTCTACGTTTGCAATGGCATCCAGGTTCCCGATTTTCCATTCTGCTTTTCTTGGAAGCAGCTGGGCCTTGCGTGCCACGTCCTCAACCAGCGGCAGCAGCGGCTGTACGGACTTCTCCATTTGGTAGCCGGCATCCGCACGCGCTAGGGACAAGAGATCATTGACTAAGCTGGACATGCGTTTGGCTTCGCCTGCAATATCCAGCATGGATTCGCGCGTTAGCATCATCCGACTGCGCTCTTGTTCACTTAATTGCGGCAGACCTTCACCATCCGCATCGTCGGTTCCCTGCGATAACGTCGGCAGCCACATTCGCTCCAGCAGCTCGATATTCCCGCGAATCGTCGTAAGCGGCGTGCGAAGCTCATGTGAGGCATCGGATACAAATCGCCTTTGTGCTTTGTAGGCTTCATTCAACCCATTATAGGTTGTTTCAATTCGGCCTAACATGCCGTTTAACGTATCGACCAAGCGACCAAGCTCATCGTTAGGACCTTCTCTTGGAATGCGCACGCTAAGATCAGAACCGTTCTGGATTTGATCACTCGAACGAATGACATTCTCAATGGGTCGAAGCGCCTGACGCGCAAGAAATAAGCCAATCGTGAAGGCGATGAGCACCACGATAATGAGCGAGGAGATTAACGTCGTCCTCAGCTCGGTCAGAAACTTATCTTCCCGGCCTGAATAAGCCGCAACCTGCAGCAAACCGAATATTTCATTATTTTGCTTCAAAATATGCCGGTAAACGAGAAACGGATAAGGACCTGCCTTAACATGCTCAAACCCTTCAAAGCTGTCGTTGATTTCCTTTACCCCCGGCTTCGGCAGCAGCTGGTCGATCCTGCGCAGATTCGAAGTCGTCTTGACGACGCCGTTCTTATAATTATCTACCTGGATAAACATCTCGTCATCCCCGATGACGAAATTGGGGGTTTGATAATTACCGAACATATCCAGCGTGGACGTAATATTGATCGCGTTGACTTGCTGCTCGATTTTGGCTCTCATTTCCTTGTACGTGTTGTAGTTGACGAAGAAATAAATCGCGACCCCAAATGCAATAAGCGTGACCGCCAGAATCACCGAATACCATAATGTGAGCCTTAAGCGAATCGACATGGAATCAGCCTCCTTCGCCTCTAAGCACGTATCCGGTGCCCCGAACCGTCTGAATCAAGCGCGGGCTCTTTCCGTCTTCCGTCTTCTGGCGCAGCATGGCAATATAAACCTCCAGCACATTCGATTCGCCGCTGTAATCAAAGCCCCATATTTTGTCCATAATCGCATCGCGCGTCAGCACTCGGCGCGGATTCTGCATGAGCAGCTGAAGCAGATCGAATTCCTTGGCCGTTAGATCAATTCTTCGTCCGGCCCGAATCGCTTCGCGAGAATCCAGATCGAGCGTCAAGTCCTCGAACTGCAAGCTGCTCGAGTTCTCCTCCAGCTTGTCGGATTTACGTCTAAGAAGCGCGCGCACACGGGCTAACAGCTCCTCAAGCGCAAACGGCTTAACCAAATAATCATCGGCGCCCAGATCCAGGCCGCGCACACGATCCGTAATATCGTCCTTTGCCGTCAGCATCATAATCGGCACAGCGCTTCCGCCTTCGCGAACCCGGCGGCAAACTTCCCAGCCATCCAGCTGCGGCATCATGACGTCCAGAATGAGCAAATCCGGATCGTTTACGAGCATTTGCTTCAAGCCCTCATGGCCATTATTCGCCGTTGCGACCTCATAGCCCTCAAACGCCAAGCTTCGGCGAAGCAGAGATGTTATTTTATCATCGTCATCCACTACTAATATATGCGCTCTCATCCTAATCCCCCATCATCAAACAACTAGTTTTTCCTTCCAAAACCTGCCTACATAATTATAGCTCAACATACGATTCCCATGAAACAGCTTGTCCGGCTTCTTCCATAAAAGAAGCGCAGACAGTCTATGCGACTGTTTGCGCCCGGGTAACACTGTTCTGTTGCTGTTCCCAATCTTATTGCTGGCTTGCAAACTCATTCTTGTTGCCTACGGTTACTTTCAGATCCATCTTCTCACCATTGCGGATAATGTTGAGTGTCGCAGTGTCTCCAACCGCTTTCTTCTGGATTTGAGCGATCAGATCTTCGCGGTTGCCGTATTTAGTGCCGTCCAAGCCGGTGATCACGTCATATTGTCTCAGATCCGCCATATAAGCAGGCGATTTGTACAGTACGCTCGATACGATCGAACCTTCTTTGCTGGACAGCCCAAGCTCTTTGGCGATTTCATCTGTAATTTCAGCCAGGTTCGCGCCGATGAACGGAACCGGTTTCTTCGGAATTTCTTTATTGGCTTTCAGATTCTCCAGCACCTCTTGAATCGTGCTTGTCGGGATCGCGAATCCGATACCTTGAGCTTGCGAGCTTACAGCCGTATTAATACCGATTACTTCACCTTGCAGGTTAAGAAGCGGTCCGCCTGAGTTACCCGGGTTGATGGAAGCGTCAGTTTGCAGCAAATGCTCGTATTGGCGCGTGCCTTGGGAGTCCGGAATGCTGATCGGACGTTCCTTGGAGCTTAGCACACCGACGGTTACCGTGTGGTCAAAGCCGTATGGATTTCCGATCGCAACGACCCAATCCCCAATGTTGATCTTGTCGGAGCTGCCGATTGGGAGCGTCGGGAAGTCCGTTCCTTCAACTTTCAATACCGCCAAATCCAAGTTGTAATCAGAGCCGAGCTTCTTCGCGACTAACGGTTTGTTGTGACCCTGCACGGTTACTTGAATTTCATCGGCATCACCGATTACGTGCTGGTTCGTTAAGATGTAGCCTGTGGAATCGAAGAAGAACCCTGTGCCGATTCCTTCCGGCGTCAGTTCGCCGCTGCCTTGATCGGTGCTGCCTTGTCCGGAGCCATCGTCCTGCCCTTGGCCGCCTTGACCGCCCTGGTCGCCGAAGAATTGGCTGAAGAAATCATCCATTGAATTGCCTTGCGCGCCGCCTGCGCGCTGTTTCGTAAAGGTTTCGATCTTAACAACCGCCGGACTTGCTTTCTCGAACAGCTGAGCAATGTTGTTAGGTCTGACCACATCTGCCGCTGCCGATACTTTGCCGTCATCGCCCGCTTTGCCCACTGCGGAGCTCGCTTGCTCTGAGTTTTGCGAGAGCGCCTGATCAGCAGTGAACCAGTTCTGCTTATCCGATACGAACATGAGTGAACCCACAACGACTACGCCGGCGAGGAAGGATGCGAACATCGCCTTCAATGGACTGCGTCTGGATTCTTTCATTTGCCAGCCGCCGCGAGTTGCGGATTGCGATGGCGCAAAAGCACGAAGCTGTGTGGGCGGCGTAACTTCAACAGAGTTATGCGAAGCATCCGAGCTGCTTCCAAATCCGCCTTGTGCCGCATTAGCATTTGTATCGCCGCTAACCGGCCGTTGCGGTTCAGAATCGGCTGCACCGGATTTGAAGGGTCCGTATGAATAGTAGTAAGAGCTCTTGTCGGTTTCTTCATGCGGCTTACCTTCGTCTGCGTTGTGAGCTTGGTTTTTATCGCGATTATCCTCGTTATGGTTATCGTTATTCTCATTGGTGAAGAAATCGTCGTAACCGTTATTTTTTTTGTTTTGATCGTCCATTGCTTATTCCTCCTCAAATGTTTTCCCATGTTTGTAAAGTTCTCAATAAGTGCTTTATGTTCTTGCATCTGATTGGCTCCGCGAATCATTCAGCTTTCATAGTTCTATCATGCACAATCTACCTTAAATCAAACTTAAAATTGTTATAATGTAACATAAAAAAACCGGGCTCGGCTGAATAATCAGCCTTGCCCGGTTATCATCCAATCTGCGACTCTCTCATCATTGCAGCAAACGCTGCTCTACTTCGCCAAGCACTTCTTTTGCTTTCGTTACCCATTTGGACTCCACTTCGGCATCCGGATCAATCGGCTCCTGAAACTGATCGATTAAACTGCCGAGCGCCCGCGGCTGAGCGTGCTTATCCAGACCTTCGTTGTACAAATGCTTCAGCACGAACGGCTGCCCCATTCTGATTTTGGCATCAAGGTCCTGCGTATCACTGTCGATATTGCCGTTGATCACATCAAAAGGCATTCGCAGCCATACTTTATGCGCGTCATCCAGGTAGCGGTCAAAGTAGCCGTGTTCATAATCCCAATTCCCGCCAAGCGAGAACTCGTGCTCTTCCAGCATGCTTCGGACTTCCGTAAATTCTTTCTCACTTGATTCCAGCTTAAATTCAAGGGGGATCATCGCTCTATATTCTCCTCCTGGCCTAATGTTTACCGTTAGCTTGCCCGGAGCGAATGGCTGTTATCCCGTCTTTACCCAACCTTTGCGATGCGCGAATACGGCAAGCTGCGTTCTGTCTTCCAGCTCGCATTTCATTAGAAGGTTGCTGACGTGGGTTTTGACCGTCTTGATGCTAATATGAAGCTCTTCCGCGATTTCCTTGTTGGACATCCCCTCTGCGATGAGAAGAAGCACTTCTTTCTCCCGGTCCGTCAACCCTTCATCGGCCCCTTGCGTGCTCCGCTGACGCAGCCCTCTCGTAAGCGCCTGCGAGACATCATGCGTCATCACCGGCATTCCTTTAGCCGCTCCATTGAGCGCATAAATTAGCTCTTCTGCCGAAACGGTCTTCAGCACGTAACTAACCGCACCTGCTTCAACTGCCGCTACAACCTTCTCATCTTCGAGGAAGCTTGTGAGCATGACAATTTTCAGGTCAGGGAATTCCTTCATTATATGGCGAGTGGCTTCAACCCCGTCCATCACCGGCATCATGAGATCCATAAGTACCAGCTGCGGCGGTCCATCCGGAATGCCTGCCTGAAGCATATCCAGCGCTTCTTTACCGTTAGCCGCTTCCGCGATGACCTCAAATTTCGGGTCTAACATCAAATAGGTGCGCAATCCAGCCCGAACCATATCATGATCGTCGACAATCATTATTTTCCAACTGTTATTTGAACTCATCGCTAAGGTTCTCTCCCTTATTCAAATAATTGGGTAATGTCACTCTGACCCTTGTTCCGCTTCCCGGCTTACTAATGATGGAGGCATCGCCGCCGAGCTTGTTAGCCCGCTCCCGCATAGTGGACAAACCGTAAGAGCCCCGCTTCACTTGATCCGCTCGGAAACCGGCACCGTCATCCTGCAGCGTCATCACGATCTGCCGCTCCGTCTCGGCAACCGTTAACAGCGCCGTTTGCGCACCGGCATGCTTCACGATATTCGCCATCGCTTCCTGAACGATCAGGAATAACTGATGTTCCTTTGCTTCAGATAATTTCTCCCGCACCCGCCATTCAAGTACACCTTGCAGTCCGTTCTGGCGGCAGTAATCCGGGAACCATTTGTCGAGCGCTTCTTGAAGGGACCTGCCCTCCAGCTCCATGGGTCTAAGCTGAGCAATAAACCCGCGCATCTGCTTCTGCGCCATCGACGACATGGAGATCAACTGCTCCATCACATCGCTGGCCCGGCTCGGGTTCAGCTCAAGCAGCTTCGGAAGCGAAGATGCCGACATATGTATAGCGAACAGCTGCTGCGAAACCGTATCATGGAGATCGCGCGCAAGCCGTCTGCGCTCTTCGAGCACCGCCGCTTCATTCGAAGCGGCTTCCCTCATGACCTGCTCTTCCCCGGAGCGCTGAATCCAGTGCATCCGTTCATCGAGCGACTCCATCATATCGTTGAACTCGCGAAACGCCGGCGTGAACGCCCCTTCTTCCGGAAGCCTCGAGCTATAGTTTCCGTGCGCAGCCTGCTTCAAGCCAAGCACGATCAGATCCATTTGTCGTTGTATCCGCTGAGCTGCCCAATACCCGAATACGGCGCTGATCAATAAGAAGAGTACAGCGACGCCGATCCACAGCGACCTGCTGTACCCTTTTGCCGTCAATTCGGTCCCAAACTGCCAGAGGAATACCGAAATGGTCGATGAAGCCAGAAAAAGCAAAATCATATCCCACTTGCTATTGCGAAACAATCGAACCATCATGTGCGCATCAACCTACTTTCGTAACGCGCACATCGCCGATAAACGTACTGACGTGGAGCCTGATTTTTTTGTCATTCTCTTGAAAATAAGGGGTTTCGATATCCATGTTTTTAAATATGCCGCCCTCTTTATGTTCCAGCACCGCAACATCGCCGATAAAGGCGCTGGATACGACGTGCACGCCGATTTCATAATCGTCAGGCAGATACACTTTAACGTCGCCTATAAAGGAAGAGATATTAATGGTGGTTTCACCGGGCAATATTTGCGCCTTCGTGAGGTCAAGCACGGTGTCTCCGATAAAATGGGAGATATTCATCGGCTTGAGCTCCCAATAATCTTGGCCCAAATAGATGTCGCCGATAAAACCCGATCGCGTCTGCACATTAGGATCGTGATTCCACCACTCTACGCGACCGTTGCGGTGATGGTGCTTAGCAGCATTTCTTAAATGCCGCTCTCGATGGTCCTTGACTTGTTGCGCGTGCCTCTCGAAATGCCCTCTCGTTCTGGCTGCTTGCTCTTCCCATTTGTGCCTCTTCTGCTGCAGCTTCGTATACGCATCGTTAGGTCGAACAGGCGGTGTGACTTGATTGCCTTCCGCCTTGTCCGAAGGCGCATCACTCACGTCCTCCTGATCCGGCAAATCCGACGACGGCTTCGTCGGATCCGGATGGAGCGGCGGAGCCGGAGGAATGTCTACATTAACTTGACCGTAATTGTAGGCTTTCCAATCATCGCCCGGAATCTCTTCCGTCTTCTTCGACTTCGGTTTAAGAATCATCCGCAGACCGAATATTATAAGAATCAACGGACCAACGAATTGCATCACATCGCCGATCGACCAAGCGAACCAATCTAAATTACGCCCCAGAAACACAAAGCCGACGATGAGCATGATCGATGAACCGAAGAAAGAACCGTTTCCGTAAGCAGCTCGCTGCAGCATACCTTGGATACCAAGGAACAAAAGCAGCAACGGCCAATAGGTAGAAACCACCATTCCGATATCGAAATCGACTACGCCGCTTTGTCTTAACATTAAGCCTACGCCCATTACTATAATGAAGAGGCCCCACATAAACCGACTTATAAAATTCCCGTTCATTGCCGCCACCAGCTCCCAATCGCATCTGCAAAGGTTTGTACTCCAAGTATAACAGGTGCTGCAAGCGACATAAAAGGGTCTCACGGTTGACCCATTCCTACGTCTCGAGACGGAGCGAATAAGGGTCCTTTTACAATTGGACGAGTTGATGTTAGGTCTTGTCACTTCACTCGTTGACATCATTAACACAGCGCTTATATAATGGGGTTCGGATTGGATTGAGAGATAAAACCTAACATGACATACTTGAGGAGTTGAGAGCATGGATTTAGCCACTCTGTCCACCGGGCTGGATACGATTTGGGTCGTGCTGACAGCCGCAATGATTCTACTCATGGAAGGCGGCTTTGCGCTTCTTGAAGCAGGCTTTGTGAGGCAGAAAAATGCAGTTAGCATCATTATGAAGGTATTCGTGGATATTGCCTTCGGCGCACTGATCTTTTACTTTATCGGATTCGGCCTGATGTACGGAAAAGATGCAGGAGGATTGATCGGAACAACCGGCTTCTTGCTGGACGGAGACCTGTCTCATATTTCGCTTAATATCTCCCACGAGACTTACTGGCTGTTTCAGTGCGCTTTCGTCATCGCCGTTATTTCCATTGTTTCCGGCGCGGTTGCGGAACGCATTCACTTTAGAGCTTATATCTTGTACGCAATCGCGATGACCGGCTTGATCTATCCGGTTGCCGGACACTGGGTCTGGGCGGTTGGCGGCTGGCTTGGCAAGCTCGGCATGATCGACTTCGCCGGCTCCGCAGTTATCCACGCATTAGGCGGTTTCGCAGCACTCGCTGCAGCGATCTTCATCGGTCCGCGTATCGGGAAATTCACGCCGGAAGGCAAAAGCAACATCGTCCCCCCTTCCAACCTGCCGCTCGCATCGGTTGGCGCATTCATTCTTTGGTTCGGCTGGTTCGGCTTCAACTCCGGCAGTACGCTCAGCGCTACGAACGGCTCCATCGGCCATATCGCGGTTACAACCATGCTCTCTGCGGCGGCGGGCGGTGCGGTATGCATCCTCTTCACTATGATGCGTTACAAGAAAGCGGATCCGCCAATGGTTATCAACGGATCGCTGGCCGGCCTGGTCGGAATTACGGCAGGTTGCGCATTCGTTTCCGACGGCGCCGCCATCTTGATCGGTTCGGTATGCGGCATTGCAATGGTGCTTGCAACCGAGTTGCTCGAGAGCAAAGGCGTTGACGATCCCGTTGGCGCATTCGCCGTACACGGCATCAGCGGCAGTCTCGGCACACTGGCAGTCGGACTGTTCGCCATGCCCGAGATGACGAAAGGAATCGGACAAGAGTATTACGGCTTGTTCTACGGCGGCGGCTGGAACTTACTCGGTGTACAAGCACTCGGCCTCGTTATCGTCAGCTTCTGGGGCTTCGCGCTAACATGGGGCGTGCTTCTGATCATTAAGAAATTCATGCCTGTCCGCGTCTCGAAGGATGAAGAGCTAATCGGACTTGATGTCGGCATCCACGGCGTGCCGGCCTATAACCAAGATCATGATTTCCTCGATCTGGAGCAGCTAAAGTCACGCAAATAACAGAAACCGCAAAGACGCCGCCTTCTCACGGAGTATACACTCCGGAGAAGGCGGCGTCTTTCTTCATAGAAACAAAAAAACCGCCCACATACGGACGGTTATCATTTAATTCATCTCTTCATCCATCTCACTCGAGACTTCAATGGTATCAGTAGCAGGATTGTTATTATGTAGAATCGCACGAGCTTGCTCCACTTCCAGGCGGAGCGTACGCACTTTCTCCATAGGGCGTTTCACATAGTGAATGTATTCCACGGCAAGATGATGGTCCGGCTTCTTACCCGTAAGCATCCGGCGAAGTGTCGACATCGACTGATAGGAGCGTTCTTCGTGCAGACGGCGCTTCTCATAACGTTCGACCATCTGAACAATTTCCGCAATCTCTTGTTCTCTCTTGGCAATATATGTGTTGAGGAAAGGAATTACTTCAGCTGCTTTACGGTGCCTCAAACGAGAAGGTGGCGTGTAAGTAATTGGTTCTGTCATGACAACTCCCCTGCCTTCGCATGTTATCATTCATTACACTATTTATCTTACACGATCATTTCCCGTTTGGAAACACCTTTTTCACCAAAATAAATGGCAATTATTTGACGCGGATGTCAGCTCCTACGACACCGATCAATCGACCGTCGCCTGAACGAATCGGTACCGAAAGCGTTAAGCAAGGTTTCTTCGTTATTGCGGAGATGTATACCGGCGAAGTGAAGGCTCTCCCTTCCATCGCCCTCTTCCACCACTCCCGACCCTTGGCATTCAGCAGCCCCGCCTCAGGCTGCGAGAAGATAAACGAGCCGTCATCACGGTTCGACCAAATCGCCTCGATCTCCGGCAATTGCTGCAGCAATCGCGAGAGCTGCTCTTGATGCGCGGATTCGTCCAGGGTGAAGAGTCTTGAATCTACTGCCAGCTTGCTTAGCTTCTCCAACGTCCCGCTTACGTTAATTTCGCTTTCTTTCACTTCGTGCTTGATGCCAACCTGTCCGATTGCTTTCGTTAGCTCTGAGGATGACTTATGTAAATTAGTGCTGATTCGGTCCAGCTTCTTAATTTGTCTGCGCTGTTTATGTGTAAGCTCAAGTGTCTCGTCTACGCTTCCAAGTGTCTGGTTCACCGCATCGACAACATCCTTTAGCATGCCTGTCGTAGCGTTCATGCTCTGCGTCTGCTGCTTGCTTGCCGTGCTGCTCTTGCTGACCAATCGATCTACTTCATGAATACGCGTAAAAATCAAATCCATGCGGTTCTTTGTTTCCGCCATCTCAAGAATGCCCTGCTCTACTGCCGTTCTTTCCAAATCAACGGAGGCTACAACTTGCTTGACCCCGTTCTCAATCTCTTCAACCAAACCGCTTGAGCGTCTTACCGCTTCATGGCTTTGCTCCGCAAGTTTCTTGATTTGCTGGGCAACAATCGAGAAACCGCGGCCAAATTCACCTGCATGCGCAGCCTCAATCGAAGCATTCAGCGCAAGCAGCGAGGTTTGGGACACAATTTCTTGGATGAAGCCGTTGATTTCATTAATCCGCGAAGTTTGCTCAATCAGCTCACGGATATGGCGGTCCATCGTTCCGTTATGCCGCTGCAGATCATTCATCACTTGATCCGTGTTCGTCAGAGATCTGCAAACCTCAAGCACGACCTCTTTCGTTTCTTTACTTTCCGTGTCCAGCAGCTGCGCCGTGTCGCTGATTTGTTCAGCGGAGGCGGCTACCTCCTGCAGCGTCGAGAACGTCTCGCCTATGCGATCCATCGCTCGTTCGCTGCATAATCGAAGCTCTCCCTCGGTGACAGCAGATTGATCGGCAATGTCCGTCAGCTGCCCGATGGACTGGTTAACTTCCTCTACCGCAGCGGTCAATTGATCCGAAATAACTAACGACTCATTGATTAATTGCGTGAGCACCACATTCTGTTCTGCTTCTTCCTGCTTACTTGGCGTACCTTGCGTTCGGAAACGCTGCAATAGCGGCATGATATTATCCCCCTTTTTTCGACAATTGGTCAGAATTAACTAATAGTATAGTCCACAGCCTCCTAAATGAAAAGAGGGACCCTCTCGGGTCCCTCTTAACTGACTGCATCGTAAATACGGAAGCTATGTTTATTTTTCGGCTTTCTGTGAAGCGGCTTTTGTTGTAGCATTAGCTGAGTTTGCTGCGTTTTCTGACGCAAATTCTGCGTTGTATTTACTTTGGGCTGCATTAAATTTGTTGTTTTTATTTTTCGCCATTCCTGCTCACCTCCCCGTACAACCAATAGTATGGCAAGGGCGGGAACAGTTTATGTAAGCCGGAAATGAATTATTGTTAAATCATTTTGTCGCGCAGATACCGCTTCGTTCGGTGGATCCGGGCTTTGATGGTACCGACGGGAACCTGCATCACGGCTGCGATTTCGGCATCCTTAAAGCCATAATAGAATTTGTACAGCAGCATAACCCGAGACGCGGGATCGAGCATGTCGAGCAGCTCATTGATCTCAAGCATGACGGCCGCTTCATCTCGATAACCGCCTTCTTGCGACCTGCATAACGACTCCATTTCGCTTGAAGGGCGCATCCGTGCTGCTTTCTTATTCAAGTTCAATGCAATATTGGATGTAATCACTTTCGCCCATGAGAATAGCTTGCTGCGTTCCCGCAGTGTGCCTTGCTTCGTGAGCATCCGTACCCATGCTTCCTGAACGGCATCCTGGGCATCTGACTTATTATGCACCTTCCCATAGGCTACATGAATCATCTCCTTATAGAGCTCAAGCAGCTTGTCCTCATACGCCTCTAATTGAAATAATACATTCGGCTCTGTACGGGATGATTCAATGTTCATGGATATCCGCCCTCATATATAGGTGGTAGCGCTTTCAACGTGTATTCTAACATACCTTTTCCGCAAAAAAAAGAGAATATTCAGCAATCGCCGAACATTCTCTCTATGTCGATTAGGACTCAAGCAGCTCTCTTGGGATCGTCTTCTCCGCCGTGACCGCTTCATTCAGCTCATTCAGCCAAGCTTCCGTCAGCTTGCCGTTGCCGCGTCGCAGCACCCGAACGGTAACCTTGCGTTTTCCCCACTGCTTGAATACCTGTTTCCTTGTTTCAAAATACAGATCGATCTTCTTCCCTTTAATCGCAGAACCGGTGTCTGCTACGATTCCATATCCATAACCGGGTACGTACAGCAGCGTTCCAATCGGAAACACTTTGGGATCTGCGGCGATTGTCGACACAAATGCTCTTCGCACGCGAACGCCGGAATACGTAATTCCGTATTGCGGATGTCCCGGCCGCTTACCTGTCGATTCTACACCTGCAGTGTAACCTGTTGCAATCACTTGAATGGGCTTGAATGACTTAACTTTCGGCTGCTTAGCGATCGGGGGCTGCGTCTGAGTGAATTGGCGCTCAAGCTCTGCCCCTACACTGTAGGCTGCCGTACAGTCTGCAAACAACAGACCGATTATCATCATCATTCCTGCTGTACTGATGGTTAAAACACGTTGAAACGACAAAAAGCTTGTCATCATCTGGGTTGTTATCCTCCTTAGTTCGAAGGATACCCAAGTGCGACAAGCTTTATGCGGCAGCCGGCATCATGTACCAGCGCAGGAAATGATTAGATTTGTTTCTCGGCAATTTGCGTTTTCAGCAATGCGATCAGCTCTGATACCGGCATGGAGCCCAGGTCACCTTCGCCGCGTTTACGCACGGAGACGGATTCCGAGTTGGCCTCATTCTCACCGACAACGAGCATGTATGGCGCTTTCTCCAGCTGCGCTTCGCGGATCTTGTAGCCGAGCTTCTCATTGCGAAGATCGGATTCAACCCGGATACCTGCAAGCTGCAGCTTCGCTTCAAGCTCACGCGCATAAGCTTCGTAAGCAACCGAAACCGGAATGATTTTGGCTTGAATCGGAGACAGCCACAGCGGCAATGCACCGGCGAAGTTCTCCAGCAAGAATGCTGTCATACGCTCCATTGTGCTGATAATACCGCGGTGGATAACGACCGGACGATGTTTCTTGCCGTCGTCGCCAACGTATTCCAATTCGAAACGCTCCGGAAGCAGGAAGTCCAGCTGTGCAGTCGAGAGTGTTTCTTCTTTGCCAAGCGCTGTCTTGATTTGAACGTCGAGCTTCGGTCCGTAGAACGCCGCTTCGCCTTCTGCTTCGAAGAATGGCAGGCCAAGCTCTTCCACAACCTCGCGAAGCATGCGCTGCGACATTTCCCACATTTCATCGTTTTGGAAGTACTTCTCTGTATCCTGCGGATCACGGTAGGATAGACGGAAACGATAATCCTTGATGCCGAAATCCTCATAAACTTGACGAATTAGCGTAACAACGCGCGCGAATTCTTCTTTGATTTGATCCGGACGGCAGAAGATATGAGCGTCATTAAGTGTCATCGCACGTACGCGATGCAATCCTGTCAGAGCGCCGGACATTTCGTAACGGTGCATAGTGCCAAGCTCAGCAATACGAACCGGAAGATCACGATACGAACGCATATCGGACTTGAACACCATCATATGATGCGGGCAGTTCATTGGACGAAGAACGAGCTCCTCGTTATCCATGATCATTTTCGGGAACATATCCTCGCTGTAGTGCTCCCAGTGTCCGCTTGTTTTGTACAATTCAACGTTAGCCAGAACCGGCGTGTAGACATGTTGGTAGCCTAGGCTTTCTTCCAAATCTACGATATATCGCTCCATTGTTCTGCGCAGACGCGCGCCGTTTGGCAGCCATAGCGGAAGTCCTTGTCCGACTTCACGGGAGAATGTAAACATCTTCAGCTCACGGCCGAGTTTACGGTGATCGCGTTTCTTGGCTTCCTCCAGGAAATGAAGATGCTCGTCTAGCTGTGCTTTCTTAGGGAATGCCGTGCCGTAAATGCGCTGCAGCATTTTGTTCTTGGAATCTCCGCGCCAGTAAGCACCGGCTACGCTTAGCAGCTTGAAGGCTTTAATCTTGCCTGTGGAAGGCAAGTGCGGTCCACGACATAGATCAAAGAACTCGCCTTGATCATAGATCGTAATTTGCGAATCGGCAGGCAAGTCGCGAATAAGCTCTAATTTCAACGGATCGGCAATCTCTGTGAAGATCGCGATCGCTTCTTCGCGGCTTACGACACGGCGTCGAATCGGCAAATCCTCCTGCACGATACGTTCCATTTCTTTCTCGATTTTGACCAAATCCTCAGGCGTAAGGGACTGCTCCATATCGATATCATAATAGAAGCCGTCTTCGATAACAGGCCCGATACCAAGCTTCACATCGTTCTTGCCGAACAGACGCTTGATAGCTTGCGCCATCAAATGCGCAGTACTGTGACGATACACTTCAAGACCGTCAGCGGATTCAACAGTCACGATTTCAAGCGAACTATTACCTTCAAGAGGCGTGTAGACATCTACCACTTTACCGTCCACTTTACCCGCTATCGCATTCTTGCGCAGACCGTTGCTGATGGAACCTGCAACTTCTTCAATTGTTGTGCCTTGCTCGTATTCCCGGACAGCGCCGTCCGGCAGCTTAACTTGAATCGCCATACCCTTCGTTCCTCCTGGATGTGGTTCTTGCGGCCGCATCATCATGCATCGCAATACCGAAATTTAACAATCTATGCGGCATGCAGCCAACAAAAAAAGCACGCATCCCGCAAAGGGACGAGTGCTCTAACAGACCCGTGGTTCCACCCTAGTTCAATCAGCGCCTAACCGTACCGGAAGCTGATCCTTGTAGACGTTCTATAACGGGAACGGCCCGGTGCAGCTTACTACCAAACTTCATAATGAAGCGTGAGTTCAACTGTACAGCTACAAAGGGGTATATCGCCGCTGCTGCGCGAGGAAATTTCAGCCTAGGTTCCTCTCTCTGAATCGAGCATCGCTGGTGATACATGTCTTTGTCATTGCCTTTACATGTGAATTATTATAATCTGACACCAACTGACAGGTCAAGCCTATATTGCGGTGTAATTTCTTCTCATGGAATGACATTGCGTACCCGCTTCTCCGAAACGACGTCGGTTGTCTGCACAATGGGCAGTCCTTGCTCATCGAAGAAGTAGCTGCAATGACCGCATGTGCAGCATAACCGTACCCGATGCTCGAATATGGTTTCTAATGTGCGCATGACAGGCAGCTCCGGTTGCCGAGTGTGAATGACGATCTGCTGCGGCGACACCGTAATCAGCGTACTTACAATCATGTCCTCCATGTTCATTTCAGACTCCAGCATCTCCGCTACGATGCGGTCGGCCGGTACGGTTTCCAGCATTTGAAACTCTTGGTCGTAAAGGACGAAGTCACTGCCTCCCTTGTGCAGCACATGCACGATCGGAAGCTTCACTTCTTGCATCCTTACAAAATATTTGAGCAGCGAAATAAATTCCTGGTATTGCTTATCCATTACATATTCATCCACTGCATAAGCAACGACTTCCTTCAGTTCTTGCCAGTAAGCGGCAAGTCTAAACGTAACGAAGCCATCGAGATGCAAACGAGTGTTGCTGCTCAGAAACTGCTCGATCTCATCGGCCACTTTCCCCATCCGTCGCTCTCTGTCCGAACGAAGCAAAGCTGTATCGGTATCATCTTCTTGAACGGCCGGAACGGCAGCGCCGTAGAGAATATTTTGGCAATATCGCTCGAGCACTTCGATCTCTTTCACCACTTCATAATGAAACTGCTTGCGGATAATGGCCTTCAGCAGCATGGGCTCCAGTTCAGACATGATGTAGCGAGCAAAAGCGGCTGCGGATCTTCGATACATCTGCGGACCATCCGTAGCGAGCTTAAAGTCTGCAAGGTCAACGAGACATGATATTTCCATGGTTTCGTACTCGGGCCTTGTAAAGCTCACGAAGGGAACGGCGGTATCCTTATCGCTATGTAAATCGACAAATTCCTCGCTCAAACAATGGTGCAGTCGATCAATCGCTTCACGGGAAGCCGAAAGCAAAGAAACAGTGAACAGTTCCATAGGCTCACTCCTAAAAGTTTTTGCGAACGACAGCCGGCTACTCAGCAGGCTGGATATGGTGGCCGGATATTCGGCTAATTGGGCGTTAAACGTGCAGACGGGATGGTCTCGGTAGGGTCATTTCCATACGTATTCCAGAGGTCAAATCGGGCTTCCTTAACAGTATATGGTTCTGCAAAAGCATATATACGATGTAGCCATTGGCACAGCTGGTGTGGGAATGGAATGGAAGGGCAATCGTGGCATATTTCTCGGCATTCTTTGTTTCATAAAACAACAAAAGCTTCCCTTCAGGAACTGCAATTCCTGAAGGGAAGCTTATTATATCGTCGTCTGCTGATTAGTTCTGCATGATAAAGTCGTTCTGTGCCATTTCGGATTCGTTATACATCTTCAGAATCTCGTAACGCGTGTTGCGCTGTGCCGGGATTTTGCCTGTTTCACGAATTAAGCGAAGAATGGAATCAATGTTGACCTTATGCGTCGTTCCGGCTGCTGAAACCACGTTCTCTTCAATCATCGTGCTGCCGAAATCATTACAGCCGTAGGAAAGCGAAAGCTTGCCCACTTCCGGCCCCATGGTCACCCATGAAGATTGGAAATTATCGATATTGTCGAGCGTGATCCGGCTGATCGCCAATGTTTTCAAATACTCTTCAGGCGTCGCTTTCTCCCGCTTCATATTCGTGTTCTCCGGCTGGAATGTCCACGGAATGAACGCCAGGAACCCTTTGGAATTATAACCGTTCGCAATGCACTCATCCTGCGCGTCGCGCACGCGAAGCAAATGCAGCGCACGCTCTTCCATCTCTTCACCGAACCCGATAACCATCGTAGCTGTCGTGTTCATGCCGATACGGTGAGCGGTCTTCATTACGTCCATCCAATCCGTCCAGGAGCCCTTCAACCGGCTGATCTTGCGTCTTGTCCGGTCATCGAGAATTTCGCCGCCGCCGCCCGGAAGGGAATCAAGTCCTGCACGGTTCAGCTCACGCAGTACCTCTTCCAGCGATTGTCCGCCTGAAAGCAATACCATCTTATGAATCTCCGCCGGGGAGAAGGAATGCATCGTAATGCCGGGGTAATGCTGTTTGATCTTACGCAATAAATCCAAATAATACGAGAACGGCAGCTCCGGATTCACGCCGCCTTGCATCAGAATCTCGGTTCCGCCGACATCCATCGTTTCTTTGATCTTCTGCAAAATGACTTCATCCGGAAGCACGTAACCTTCCTTCGAGCCAGGCGCACGATAAAATGCGCAGAATCGGCAATACACATCGCATACGTTTGTATAGTTAATGTTCCGTCCGACAACGAATGTCGTTACCGGATCAGGATGATGCCGCAGCATAATCTGATTGGCCACATGGCCCATTTTCTCAATTTCATCGGATTCAAAAAGTGTCACGCACTCCTCAAGTCCAATCCGTTCTCCTTGCAGTGCTTTATCTAAAATGCGATCTACCTGTTGCACGTCGGAGACCTCCTTCTCTATCAACATATCCGTCACTTGCTACGTTTCAACTAATACTACCACAAACGCCAACCAGCGTCATTCACCGACATCGGCCGAAAATGCCAGCCTTAACGGCGAAAAACGCGGCTAGTCCGCCGGGACTGCCGCGTATCGCATTATTTGCGCCTTATAGGCGGATTGGCTTTCGTTCGAAGCCGGAGCATCGAACGGAGCATGCTGCCTTATTCCCCTTTAAGCGCCTGTTCCAGATCCGCAATCAGGTCATCGATATCCTCAAGACCGACGGAATAACGCAGCAAACCATCCGTAATCCCACGCTCATGACGAACCTCGCGCGGCATCGCCGCATGCGACATCATCGCCGGATAAGACAAAATACTTTCAACAGCGCCAAGACTTACCGCTACGAGCGGAAGCTTCACGCGGCTGAGAACGGCTTTGGCGCGTTCGCCGTCACCCACGTCGAAGGACACGACTGCGCCGTACCCCTTCGATTGTTTCTCATGCACGTCGCGGCGCGGATGGTTCGCAAGGCCCGGATAATACACGCGGGTTACATCCGGGTTGTTATCAAGCCATTCCGCAAGCTTGCGAGCGCTGCGCTCGCTGTGCTCCATACGCGCTTGCAGCGTTTTCATGCCGCGGATGAGCAGCCATGATTCTTGCGTACCCAGAACGGTGCCAAGACCGTTCTGCAGCTGCTTCAGCCTGCGGCCGAGGCTTTCTGTTGCCACAACGGCAAGGCCTGCAAGCACGTCGCTGTGCCCGCCCAAAAACTTCGTAGCACTGTGCAGGACGATATCAACCCCAAGCTCGATTGGGCGCTGATGGTACGGCGTCATAAATGTATTGTCCAACAGCGTAATCAGCTCATGCTCCTTCGCCCATGCCGCGACTTCACCGATATCGGTGATCTTAAGCGTCGGGTTAGAAGGTGTCTCCATGAAGACCACCTTCGTGTTCGGCTGGAGCGCCGCTTTCACGGCTTCGAAGTCCGTCATGTCCACGAAGGTGGACTCGATGCCAAGACGGTTCAGCACCGTTGTCAGCAGGCGGTAGGTACCGCCGTAAACGTCCTCGGTTACGATGATATGATCGCCCGTCGAGAACAGCAGGAACGCCGTCGAGATGGCAGCCATGCCGGATGCGAACGCAAAGCCGCGAACGCCGCCTTCAAGCAGCGTAATGTAATCTTCCAAAGCCTGACGCGTCGGATTGCCGGAGCGGCTGTAATCGTACGTAGGCGGATTGAAGATATCGTGATGATGGAAGGTGGAAGCTTGATAAATCGGCACGCTCGATGCGCCGGTTTGCCCGTCGATCTCAGCGCCGAAGTGAATCAATTTCGTTGCAAACTGCTTCTCGGTGGTGTCATTGCCCTTGCCCTTGTCCGGATTCTGCTCTGCCATGATGGTTTATGCCTCCCCAAGCTCGCGTTTTGCCGCTTCAAAGGCTTGCGCCAAATCTGCGATCAAATCATTCACATGCTCAATGCCGACTGAGAAACGAAGCAGACGGTCGTCTACGCCGATTTGCTGGCGAATTTCCAGCGGAATATCCGCATGGGTTTGAACAGCCGGATACGTCATCAGCGATTCCACGCCGCCAAGGCTTTCTGCGAAAGCAATCAGCTTAATATGACGAAGGATCGGCTCTACATAAGCCGCTTTCTTCAAGCGGAAGGAGAAAATGCCCGTGTTACCGGACGATTGACGGTTCTGTACCTCATGACCCGGGTGATGAGGCAGCGCCGGGTAGTACACATCTTCGATTATTTCATGCGTCAGCAGCCAGTTCGCGATCGCCGTTGCATTCGCTTGATGGCGTTCCATCCGCAGCGCCAGCGTCTTCATGCCGCGCATCAGCAGCCATGAATCCTGAGGTCCCAGTACAGCGCCGAGGGAGTTATGGAGGAATCCCATCTCAGCGGACAGCTCCTTGCCCTTCGTGACAATAAGGCCTGCCAGCACGTCATTGTGACCGCCAAGGTACTTCGTCGCGCTATGCACGATGACGTCGGCACCAAGCTCAATCGGACGTTGGAAGAACGGAGTGAGCAGCGTGTTATCTACAATGGACAGCAAGCCTTTGGACTTCGCCCATGAACAAACGCGCTCCAAATCCGTAATCATCATCAGCGGATTCGTCGGAGTCTCGATCAAGATCGCTTTCGTAGCCGGCGTAACCAGCTGGTTCATCGCATCAATATCATTCGTATCCACGTAAGAAGCCGACACGCCAAAGCGAGTCATAATCTTCTCCAGCAAGCGGTATGTACCGCCGTACAGATCCAAGGAAACGAGCAAATGATCGCCTTGGCCAAACAGCGAGAAGACAGTCGTCAGCGCAGCCATGCCGCTGCTGCACGCAAACGCTGCGTCGCCGGACTCCAGCTCTGCAGCTGCTTCTTCCAGCACGCTGCGAGTCGGACTCTTCGTGCGGGCATAGTCAAAGCCGGTGCTTTCGCCAAGTTTCGGATGGCGGAAAGCTGTTGCTTGGTACACCGGGAAACTAATCGCTCCGGTAACCGGCTCTTTAATGGATCCAATTTGTGCTAAGCGGCTTTCTATTTTCATCAGAAGTGACTCCCTCTCGTCGATTAATGACCTTCTTATTTAAATGCCTGCACCCAAATCATAAGGCGTTTGCTGATAAACGTAGTAGTTCAGCCAGTTCGAGAACAACAGATTGGCATGCGCCCTCCAGCTCGACAGCGGAATCTTCGACGGATCGTTGTTTGGATAGTAG
Organism: Paenibacillus sp. BC26; assembly: GCF_900116125.1. Taxonomy (NCBI): domain Bacteria; kingdom Bacillati; phylum Bacillota; class Bacilli; order Caryophanales; family Paenibacillaceae; genus Paenibacillus; species Paenibacillus sp. BC26. The sequence continues at coordinate 200,588 of NZ_FPAD01000002.1, forward strand.
TTCTTCGGTAAAGCAATATCCATTCCTTTTGCCACGTCACGATCGTATTCGGCTTTGAGGGACAACGGATCATATTCCGAGTGGCCGGTAACGAATACTTGTCTTCCGTCCTTGGAAGCGACCAGATACACGCCGGCATCCGGCGATTCAGACAAAATATCGAGATCCCCGATATTGGCGATATCATCGCGGCGAACTTCCGTATGACGCGATTGCGGAACAAGGAACAGCTCGTCAAAGCCCCGTACAAGAGGAACATTGCGCTTCTCGACCGTGTGCGGGAATACGCCGAACACCTTATCCGGCAGCTCGTATTTGGGAATGCCGTAGTGGTGATATAATCCGGCTTGTGCGCCCCAACAGATATGGAAGGTTGACGTTACGCGACGAGCCGACCAATCCATAATGTCCTTCAGCTCTTCCCAATAGTTGACCTCTTCGAATGGAAGCGTCTCTACAGGTGCGCCGGTAATCACCAAGCCATCATAATACTCGTGCTTGATATCTTCGAATGTTTTGTAAAACGACTCCAAATGCTCGGACGACGTATTCTTGGATGTATGGGTCCGAGGATGAAGCAGCACGACTTCCACCTGCAGCGGCGTGTTCCCGATTAAACGGAGCAGCTGCGTTTCGGTCGTTTCTTTGGTTGGCATTAAATTGAGAATAGCAATCCGCAGCGGGCGGATATCTTGATGATAGGCTACGCTCTCATCCATTAGAAAGATATTCTCGTCCGTTAGAACATCTTTCGCAGGCAATTGGTCCGGTACTTTAATTGGCATGATAATCTCTCCTGTCTGCTTGGATTGTCACTGAGGCGCGCAATGAAAACAGCCCCTCTCCTAAGAGAGGGGCACAAATGTATCGTTCATGCGCCTCTCATCTCTCAGAAACATACGTTTCCGCAAGAATTAGCACCGTACGTTTACACGCCGGTTGCCGGGCTTCATCGGGCTAGTCCCTCCGCCTGCTCTTGATAAGAAAGCTTGCTTATTTAATTAAAGAAACACCTTAGTTCTTACTTTAAATCATTCCTTTATTCCCGTCAAGGAGCAGCCCTGCTCCCATCGACAAAAAACGCGTAACCATGGGCTTTTCCCCGCATATGCTGTTACAGAACCATGGACGCTACTTTCTTCTTGAATGGAAAGACATTGTCGGAGTATACTAGACAAGAATTACGCTTTAAGCAGTGAATAATTGACCAATAAAGGGGTGTTTACGACTATGGAAGGCGACCCGAGGCCTGCGGGCAACCGCACTGATAACCGGTTTACACGGAAGATAACAGGAAGGCTGACGTCATCCAACCGTATTCGCAAACGCGCCGCTTCTAGATAGATGGACTAGAGCAAGCAGCACGCAACGCGCAATACGGTTTGCTTGATGTTGCTTGATTCTGTTCTCCTCCTCATAGCCGGCATCCGGGAATTACTGCAACAACGAGAGGAGGAACGCGGATGAAAATCCGTCACGTGAATCAAGGTGTTTTCGCACCGGTTGATGACATTCAAGCAGCCGTCGTGCCACCTGCCGAAGGTTTCTACTGGATCGATGCCGATGTAGATGACCTCGCTGTGCTCCAGCCGATATTCGCGCTGCACGAACTGGCAGTCGAAGACTGTTTGAGCGAAGAAGAGCAGCGGCCTAAGATTGAAATTCATGAAGGCCATTATTTTATTGTAATTAACAGCATCCGTTTTGATGATGAAGAAATTTTTCTACGCGCCTTGAACATTTTTCTGGGCCGCCATTATATTATTACCGTTACGAAACAGAAAATTAACGAGCTTCGCACGTTGAAGCCGATCCTGCTTGAAGAGCAAGTCAGCCGCCCCGACCGTTTCCTCTATCATTTGGTCGATATCGTCGTTGATAATTACTTCCTCGTCGGCGATCGGATTGAGGCGCGGATCGAGAGCTTGGAAGAAGATATTCTGGTCCACACCAAGAAATCGCATCTGAACGAAATTATCGGACTTCGAAGCGAGATTCTCTGGCTCAAGAAAGTGCTTGGACCTCAGAAGGAGCTAATCGCAACACTTAATAAGAAAGACTTGAAGCTAATCGACGATCAATTGCAGAAGTACTTTAGCGATATCTATGAGAATGCCGTCAAAATCGCCGAGACTTTCGAGACCTACCGCGATCTGATGGGCAACTTACGAGAGGCTTACCAGTCTTCGCTTGCGAACCGCGCGAATGAAATCATGCGCGTCTTTACCGCGCTGACCACGATCTTCATGCCACTTACCTTCATTACCGGGATTTACGGAATGAATTTCGACTTTATACCTGGGCTCCATCTGCACGGCGGCTCTTACTTGCTGCTCACGTTTATGCTCTTGCTCGGTTTCGGGATGTTTTTTATTTTCCGCAAGAAAGAGTGGCTATGAAAGGCTAACCAAAAAAAGCTCTCCAGGGACGCATGGCGACCGCGGGAGAGCTTTTTTATTTGCTTAACCGAACGGAAGCTTAAAGGTCTTCTTCGTCAGCGGGTACAGCCATTTGACGCCGCTTGGCGTTAATGTATCCGCTACAAGGTGGGACAGATAACCGCTTATTGCGGTATAGGCAATTCCCTCGATCTCGAGCTGCTGCTCCAGCCCCCAGCCGATCGCTCCCCAAGCAACCACTGCCCATACGGTATGCGTTAACCCCCGATGATTCAGCCACGGAACCCATGCCACATAAAGTCCGAGCCCCATCAGCCAATTATGGCCGATCGAATAACCTGCATAGAGAAGCGCTAATCCAATTGCGCTCACGAGCGCATCTCGAATCATGCCATTCCGTGATACCAGCCCCAGAAGAAACAAGGCTGCCGCGGCAATCGTGAGATAGGGATAAAATTGATCTTCAAACCAATACCAAAAGACCGCTGCTGCTCCTGCCGCAACTCCGCCCCATAGCATAAGTGCACGTATTATCCTCGCCGGCTTGCTAAGCTTGCTGCTCAGCATATTCGTACCATCCAAATCCGCGCTTAAAGCGGAAAATGCCGCAACGATGATAAATGCCGCGGCGTTTGTTAGCGTAACGGGATGTGTTGCGGCAGCAACCACCCCGATTGCGACGCCAATGGCCAGATGTGTCGTCCCTTTCATACCTGCCCCCCTCATTCTGACTGACTTATGTTGAATCGTTCATCGAACGTCAGTTCGCTTTTCGACTGATTATACCTTCTTTTCCCTCCGCATTCAATAGGAATTCCGACATGTAAAAAGGCATCGCTTGAAGTCCATTCAAACGATGCCTTGGTATGATGTTTGCGAGGAATTGGCAAGGAATTAGCTACATAAGTCCCTCTCCTGCCAGCGCTTCCTTACGGCCTTTGTCTAAATTCACATAATACAGCAGGATGATGCCAATGATGAAAAACGCCAGCAATGCTAATATGCCTAAACGGCTGGAACCGGTTATCGTGCCGACAACGGAGAAGACGGCTGGTCCGGCTACAGCGGCGAATTTGCTGGATAAGCTCAGGAAGCCGAAAAATTCTGCCGTTCGCGATGGCGGCACCAATGTGGCATACAGCGATCTCGCCGTCGCTTGGCTCCCTCCTTGCACGAATCCGACCATAATGGCCAGCGCATAGAAGTGGAGCGCGCTCGTCATGAAATAGCCAAGCAAAACAATCAGCACATACACAAGCAGCGAACAGTAAAGCGACTTCTTCATTCCGATGCGCGAGGCGAATCGGATGAAGAGCAGCGTGCTCGGATAGCCGACAAACTGCGTAATAAGCAGTGCGGCTATCAAGTCCATCGTTTCAATCCCGATGCCGCTGCCATAGATCGTCGCCATGACGATAACCGTGCTAATGCCATCGTTGAAGAACCAGAAGGACGCCATATATTTAAGCAGCTCCGGATAATGCTTCAACGTCTTCAACGTATTGCCGATGCGCTGCATCCCGCGCCGCATCATATCGCCGTAACCGGCTGAGGTCCCTCTTGCCGTTTCCTTCACGTTGCGAATAATCGGAAGTGAGAACAAGATCCACCATATCCCAACCGTAACAAAGACGGTCTGCGTAGCGACTGTTTTATTGGGAAACCCCACTAACGACCATTTCTCAATCATCACTAAATTCACCAGCAGCAGCAGCCCGCCGCCCAAGTAACCCATCGCGTATCCTTTATTACTCACCGAATTAAGCGTTTCGGGTGTCGATACCTCCGTAATTAATCCATCATAGAACGTATTGGAAGCGGCATAGCCGATCGTACCGATAATAACCAATATGGAAGCAAGCATCCAATCATTTGTCCCGACCATGGCCATGCAAACCGTTGCAATGGACCCGATGAACATGAACACCGATAAGAAACGCACTTTTGATCCTGAGTAGTCCGCAATCGCTCCCATAATCGGGCATAGAATGGCTACGAAAATCATCGCGATGGTTTGCGTGTACCCCCAGTAATTCTCAGCCGTATTGCCGCTTAAGTCTGCGCCTGCCACCGTTTTGTAGTAAATCGGCATGACCGCGGCCATAATCGTCGTGACAAAAGCAGAATTGGCCCAATCGTACATCATCCAGCTGCGTACTGCTTTCGGATTCATCCTCTTCGCTCCTTTGTAGGACATGAATTGTCACCTGTAACCAACATTCGACAGGATCCATATTGAATCCTGCTCTAACTCGCGAAGGCTTGCCCGCTGGTTGCTACCTTTTGCCGTCGAGCTGATTTTACATTATAATGATATATAGCTGTGATAAAAATCTTTAATCGCTAAAGGAGGGATTCCGTGAATATTAACCAACTCGAAACGTTGCTAACCATCTCACGCACCATGAGCTTTCGAAAAGCAGGAGAGCTGCTTAATCTTACGCAGCCGGCTGTTTCTGCTCAAATCAAAAGCTTAGAGGATGAGTTTAAAACGGTTCTAATTGATCGGAATCAACCCGTCACATTAACGGACCGCGGACAAGTGTTTCTTGATCACGCCGAGCGCATATTAGCCATCGTAGAAGAACTGAAGCAGAAGCTCTCTGACCTAAGCCAAACACCGCAGGGTCATATCGTGCTGGGAACAACCTCTTCGATCGCGATTCAAATTTTGCCTCGGGTGCTGTCTTATTTTCAAAACCAATTTCCGCTCATTAAAACAACGATTCACTCCATGCCTTCTTCGGGCGTAATGGCCAGCGTTGAGAATGGCACCGTAGATATCGGCATCACCTATCTGTCGGAACGCAATCCGAATGTGGAAACATCCATCCTGTACTATGACACCTACGAACTCGTCGTCGCTCCCGAGCATCCCATGAGCCATTTGAAGCATACTACCGTAGAATCGCTCAAGGACATTCCCATGATTATGCTCTCGCCGGACACATTAGGACGACGTTTTCTGGATCAAATTTTCCGCAAATATAATTTGCACCCGAACATCGTCATGGAGCTTTCGAGCAGCGAGGAAGTGAAGCGCATGGTCGAGATCAATTTAGGGGCAGCGGTGGTGTCTAAGCTCTCCATTGCCAAAGAGGTGCAGCTCGGAACACTGAAGCGGATTAAAGTCAATGAGCTCGATATGAGCCATCCGGTCGGTTTGGTCTATAAGTCGGGACGGTACATCAACTCGGCAATGCAGCAGTTTTTGAGCGATTTGAAGGGTATGCCCGAAGATCATTTCATCAGCAGCGAGTAGGAGGAGATTCAGTTTGAAATTCGACTTACATACGCACCACTTCCGGTGCGGGCATGCAGACGATAATATTGAGGATTATATCAAGGCAGGCATCAAGGCGGGTCTGGCCGTCATCGGAATTTCAGATCATTCTCCTTATTTTGCCAGCGACCAAGAACAACCGAACCCCGGCATTGCCATGGGAAAAAGCGAATTTGTTCGTTATGTAGAAGAAGTGCTGCGGCTCAAAGCCAAATATGAAGGCACCATCGATGTCCTGCTCGGCGTGGAGTCCGATTTCTTCCCTCAGCACGCTCAAGTTTATCGCGATGTCTATGCCGGTTATCCGTTTGATTACATTATCGGTTCCGTCCACCAGTCGCGCGGGGTCAGCATCTTCAACCGCAATCGTTGGAAGAACCTCTCTGAAGAGCAGCATATCGACGAAAAACGCCATTATTACGAGCTTATCGGCCAATCCGCCCGCAGTGGCATGTTCCAAATTCTCGGCCATATCGATGCGATGAAAGGCTATTACCCTGCATTCTCCGCCATCGCTGCGGATGAAGCGATTGACGATTGCCTTAAAGTCATTGGCGAAAGCAGCGTATCCATCGAAATCAACACCTCCGGCAAAACCAAAGATGCCGGCGGCTGGTATCCGTCCGATGCGATATTGGAGCGCGCCTTGCATTTTGGCGTAACGGTATCTTTCGGGTCTGATGCGCATAAGCCGAGCCGTGTCGGCGAAGATTGGGAGCTTGTTGCGAAGCGTCTGAAGGAAATCGGGTTTACGGAATGGTTTTATTACAAGAACAAAAAGCCGGTTCGTGTTGCCCTGTAGATAAAAAAGTGGACCTGCACGCGGCAGGTCCGAAGTCATATATAATCAAAAGGGGGTCTTGGTTACTATAATACCCCTCCAATATGAAGGAACCATAACAGAACCATTTCATTTGTGTAACATTTAATATTCATCCGGATTGGTGGAAATTGACATGTGGTTTGCAGCAGCCGTCGGCAGTGCGGTACTGTTCGGGTTGGCTGGCTGGTGGATGAAGGTGTCCCAGATGCAGAGCGGTTCCTCCGCGTACCTGCTTCTGGGTCTTTATATTTCCGGGACCTGCGGATTTGGCATTCACGCCGCATTGGAGCATACCCTGCTGCCGTCGCTGGCTGATCCGCGCGTTTGGCTTGCCGGCTTGCTTATCGGTGCAGGCTCCGCTCTAGGGAACGCGCTCTTCATGAAAGCGTTGGAATGGGGACCTGCCAGTCTGACATCGCCGCTTACGAACATGAACATTATTCTAGTTATTGCGCTTGGCACCTTCGGCTACAACGAACAACTTTCAAAAACCGAGCTTGGCGGCGTTCTGCTGCTGCTGTCAGCCGTCGTGCTTGTCTCCATGCGAGGCAAAGAAAAAGCCTTCCGTATAGCACCGCGTTGGTACTTCTACGTAGGCATCAGCATTCTGCTGTTCGCGATTCGCAATGGCGGGCTGAAGGTCACAGGTGATCTTGGACTGGGCAGCGCTCCGATCTTATTCGTCGCTTACAGCTTGTCTATTGTATGGTTTGCCGTTGCTGCGCGCCAAGAGCGAACCCGCAGATCTTCGCTCGGCAGTTTACGCGCAGGTCATGAAGTCGTTTCAGGTCTCATGCAGAAGTCGCTTCGCGCTGCTTCGATCGGAATGAAATGGGGGCTGATCGCCGGCCTGTTCTCCTATGGCGGACTGCAGCTTTACGCGATCGCGCTCGAAACGGGACGTGCCAACATAGCCGGTCCCATCTTCGCCGCCAACAGCTTGGTTGTGGCCGCAGGCTCCATCATCTTATATCGCGAGCGCTTGAACGGCTATCAGTGGACGGCTTTCGTGCTGACCATTGCCGGACTTGTCCTAATACGGCTCTAGATACTAGTTTTATTCGGAGTTGCGTCTCAGAAAAAGTTTGCGCAGCGTTGTTTCAAAGGTACTCAGGTTCCGGCGTATGAATCGGCGGAACCGCCCTGCTGCGGACAGCTTCATCACCGAACCCCATCCATCGTAACGCCCTCCGCTGCCTGCCAGCAGCGAATGAAGCTCACGTACGCGTTCATTGACCGTATCAAGCCGAACGTCCTCGAAACGGCTGATCACGAGCGGATAAGGGTAGCCCTGCTCGGGATTTCCTTCCTTCTCCTTCTCGATGACATAACCAAGTCCCTTGAGCATCGACTCAATCTCGCGCCTGTCATCGTCCTCACGAAATAACAGCCAATGATACACGTTCCGGGGCTGTCCGATATTATCCCCTTTATGAATCAGCGCATAGATCATCTGTGCATTGTGCACGAACAGCTCCTCCAGCGCATCCGGCAGCATGAACCTATAAAATTCCCACTGCGGATCTGCTTTGCGATAGACCTGTGCTCGGAAGGGCCAGTTCTGATCCAGCCAAGCATGAATCGCCGGGAGGTCAGGGCTCTCCCCCTTCGTATAATAATAAAACTCCAGCCGCGTCGCGGCATTGATGCGCCCAATATAAATGGCCTCTTCAGTACTTTTAAGCCACTGTTCAAGCTTGGACTCCAACTGCTCCAATTGTTTGACAAAATCCCGATTCGAACGATTGTGCGCACGAACCGGATATAAGTTAATCGTAATCGAAAGCAGATCCGTGTACGGCGTGAGTGGTGCGGAATTGCGAAATCCGACATTAATCAACACGCGCAGCTGCTCCGATTCCGTCCGACGTTCATAAAATCCCCAGTTGTCCGACATCCGGCACCTCAATATCGTGGTATGATAATATTCTATAGCATCTTAGAATTATTTCGGCTATACTTGCGAAGTTCATAAGTTTTTTGGAAAAATACCCCATCCGTTTCCAACTAACTTAAGTATAGTATATAATGAATGAAAAGCATTTGTCTTCTCTTGGCGAATTGCCCTCCCTTTTGAAAACGTCATGTGCTACAATAGAATCATTGAAAGTGGGGTGATAACGTGGATTATTCCAAAATGTGCCCAAAGTATGAATGCGCAACAGAGCTGCTCGGGAAGAAATGGACTGGCATGATCGTTCGCGTTCTGCTCGGCGGGCCGAAACGGTTTAAAGAAATGAAAGAGCAAATCCCGGAGATGAGCGATAAGATGCTCACCGACCGGATGAAAGAGCTTGAACAATTCGATATTATTAAACGTAACGTCTATCCGGAAATGCCGGTTCGAATTGAATATGAATTAACTGCTAAAGGGCGGGGACTAGAACCCGTTATCCAATCGATTCAAGATTGGGGCGAGAATTGGTGTTAGAAGCTGCCGTCGATTACGGCAGCTTTTTTACTTACGGGAAAACATCCGATAATGTTGCACCTTTCGCTAAAATAGCGCATTTCTTAACCAAATAATGTCGTCACTCAAAAAGGCGTATCCAATAGAAATTGGATACGCCTTTTTCATGTGCGACTGTTTCAAGCGACTCGGGAGCCGGTCTTTGGTCCTTGGTCTTTGGTCTTTGGTCTTTGGTAATTGGTAATTGGTCTTTGGTCTTTGGTGCGACTCTGGAGCAGCGGTGGGAACGGACGCCGCAGGCGGTACGATTTGGAGCGACTTTGGTGCGAAGCACCACGGGAGCAACGAAGCGTACCGCCTGCACGCAGTATCCCTCGCTAAGCAGAGGAGCTGCCACGAAAAGCATTTTCCCCTGCCCCAAGCAGGGGTAAAATGGAGCGACTTTGGTGCGGAAACGCAGCAACAGCTATTCCGAATTTGAGCGACTTTGGTGCGGAGCACCACGGGAGCGCAAATCGGAATAGCTGTGCGAAGTGCCCCACCACGGGAGCCCTATCTTTACCCTACATCCCCAACCATTTTTTAAACAAATGCTTAGTCGTATCTTTATTAATCGCCGCGATCGAAGTCGTCAACGGAATGCCTTTCGGACAAGAGCGCACGCAGTTCTGCGAGTTACCGCAGCCCTCGATGCCGCCATCTTCCATCAGCGTCTCCAGACGTTCTTCTTGGTTCATCTCGCCCGTAGGATGAGCGTTGAACAGTCGAACTTGCGAGATTGCCGCAGGGCCGATGAAGCTGTTGCGGTCGTTGACGTTCGGGCAGGATTCCAAGCAGACCCCGCAGGTCATACATTTGGACAATTCATACGCCCATTGACGTTTCGTTTCCGCCATACGTGGTCCGGGACCCAGATCGTAAGTACCATCGATCGGAATCCATGCTTTAACCCGTTTAAGCGCGTTGAACATCCGCTCACGGTTGATAACCAAGTCACGCACAACCGGGAACGTGCTCATCGGCTGCAGACGAATCGGCTGTTCCAGTTTATCGATCAGCGCGCTGCACGCCTGGCGAGGCTTGCCGTTGATAACCATGGAGCAGGCTCCGCAAACTTCCTCGAGGCAGTTGGATTCCCAACATACCGGAGCCGTTCCTTGACCGTCTTGTTTCTTGGGATTACGCTGGATTTCCATCAAGGCGCCGATTACGTTCATATTCGGGCGATAAGGAATTTCAAACTCTTCGGTATACGATCCAGAGTTCGGAGCGTCTTGACGCGTAATGACCAGCTTTACTGTTTTTGATTTCACTGTCGTCGCTTCCGCCATCGTTATTCTCCTTTCTATTTTTCCTTGGAGTAGTCACGTTTACGTGGTTTGATTAGAGAAACATCGACTTCTTCGTACGAAATTTGCGGGCCTTCCGGCGTCCACGCCGCTTTCGTCGTTTTCAAGAAGTCTTCATCGTTACGATCCGGGAATTCCGGCTTGTAGTGCGCGCCGCGGCTTTCGTTACGCATTAGTGCGCCAAGCGTCATCGCTTCGGAAAGCTCCATCATGTTCCACAGCTGGCGTGTGAACGCTACGCTGGCGTTATTCCAACGCGCGGAATCGTTGATATTGATATTCCGATAACGCTGCTTTAGCTCTTTGATCTTCGCGATCGTCTCTTCGAGTTTCTTGTTGAAACGTACAACGGTCATGTTGTTCGTCATCCACTCGCCGAGTTCTTTGTGCAGTACGTACGCGTTCTCTGTACCGTTCATGTTCAAGATGCTCTCGTATTTGTCGGTTTGTTCTTTCTTCGCACGGTCGTAAACGGAGGAAGAAATATCTTCAGCCGATTTCTTAAGGCCTTTGATGTATTCGACCGCTTTAGGTCCCGTAATCATGCCGCCATAGATGGCGGAGAGCAGCGAGTTCGCGCCAAGACGGTTCGCGCCGTGATATTGATATTCACATTCGCCGCAAGCGAACAAGCCGGGAATGTTCGTCATTTGATTGTAGTCAACCCACATGCCGCCCATGGAATAATGAACCGCAGGGAAGATTTTCATCGGTATTTTACGAGGGTCATCTCCCATGAACTTCTCATAAATCTCAATGATGCCGCCGAGCTTCACATCGAGCACCTTCGGGTCTTTATGGGACAGGTCAAGGTAAACCATGTTCTCGCCGTTGATACCGAGCTTCTGCTCGACGCAAACATCGAAGATTTCACGAGTCGCGATATCACGCGGAACAAGGTTTCCGTATGCCGGGTATTTCTCCTCAAGGAAGTACCAAGGCTTGCCGTCTTTGTACGTCCAGATCCGTCCGCCTTCACCGCGCGCCGATTCCGACATCAGACGAAGCTTGTCGTCGCCCGGAATAGCCGTCGGGTGAATTTGAATGAATTCGCCGTTCGCATAGTGAACGCCTTGTTGGTAAACCGCGCTCGCGGCGGTACCTGTGTTAATGACGGAGTTCGTCGTTTTGCCGAAAATAATACCAGGGCCGCCAGTCGCCAAAATAACGACATCCGCAGCGAAGGTATGTACTTCCATGGAGCGAAGATCTTGAGCGGATACGCCGCGGCAAGCGCCCTCGTCATCCAGAATAGAGCCGAGGAATTCCCAGTGCTCGTACTTCGTTACAAGTCCGGCTGTTTCCCAGCGGCGAACCTGCTCATCCAGTGCGTACAGCAATTGTTGGCCTGTTGTAGCGCCCGCGAACGCAGTACGGTGATACTGAGTGCCGCCGAAACGGCGGAAATCAAGCAAACCTTCAGGCGTACGGTTGAACATAACGCCCATCCGGTCCATCAAGTGAATGATGCCCGGCGCTGCGTCGCACATTGCTTTTACCGGTGGTTGGTTCGCAAGAAAGTCCCCGCCATAAACGGTATCATCGAAATGCTCCCAAGTGGAGTCGCCTTCACCCTTCGTATTCACCGCGCCGTTAATGCCGCCCTGCGCACATACCGAGTGCGAACGTTTAACGGGTACAACGGAGAACAGATCGACATGAACGCCCGCTTCTGCCGCTTTTATAGTAGCCATTAGGCCGGCCAAACCGCCGCCAACGACAATAATTTTGTTTTTAGCCATTACATTAATCGCTCCTTGTCTCAAACTTAAACGAGATTCGTCAATTGCAGAGCAGCAGAGGCCGCCTCTTTAAATTCATCGCCGCGGAAAGCGCCAAGCGACAACAGGAACATCACCGCTACAATGACGAATACACCCATCCAAAGGAATGAGGAGATGCGTTGTGCACGCGGTCCGACTGTAATGCCCCAGCTAACGAGGAATGCCCACATCCCGTTGCTGAAGTGGAACGTTGCTGCAAGAACACCGATCACATAAAGCACGAAGTATAAACCGTTGCTTGTGATGTCGTGCATTAAGTTGCCAAGTTCCTCATGCTTCACTTCACCGAGCATAACTTGCAAACGGGTTTGGTAAAGATGCCAGAAGATAAAAATAAACGTAATTACACCGGTTATACGCTGAACAGCGAAAGCCCAGTTACGTCCATATTTGAACTGACCGGTATTCAGGTTCGACTGATAAGCAACATATAATCCATACACGCCGTGGAACAACAGCGGCAGCCAAATGCCGAACAATTCCAGGAAGAAAACGAGCGGAAGATCATTCAAGAACTTGATGCTATCCGAAAACCCCTGTGCTCCACCCTCATAGGCCGAATAGTTTGTAATCATGTGCTCAATGATGAACAAACCGAGCGGAATTACTCCGAGTAAGGAGTGGATCTTACGCGATAAATACGAATTTCCTTTCATAACTTGTACGTTCTCCTTTCCAAACTGTGGGGTAGCATTCGCCATAATTCGCCAAAACCATTCTCCATTGTAACGCTAGCCCCAGAGGGCGTCAATAAATAATAGATTTACACATTATGGTGGCACAGTACACATGATACTCCTTTTATGCTTATAATGGAATTGCTTATTATTCATTAAACGTTATACCTTTTTTGCATATAGACTCAAAATTGCGAGGTGAACGCTGTTGTTAGATGAGTTACATGTCTTTGCCGTTGTCGTGGAGCAATCCAGCATGAACAAGGCTTCCGCCGCGCTGAATTTGTCCCAACCGGCCCTCTCCCGCAAAATTGCCAAACTGGAGCAGGATCTTGGCGCTTTGCTCTTCCGCCGAATCGGCAAACGGCTTGAGCTGACTCGAATCGGACAGCTTACGTACGAGTATGCCATCGAGGCCAGGCAGCAGCATCTGCGCTATCTCAGCTTAGTCGCCGATTATAAAAGCGTTGGCCGCTCTACATTAACCATCGGCGCAAGTCTCACGACGCTGCAAACGACTTTGCCTGATCTCATTCAAGCCTTGACCCTCCGCAGCCCCGAGCTCGACATCAAGGCTATCACCGGCAAGACGCATGAGATCGTAACGCTTGTCCGAGAGCGCAAAGCCGATCTGGGCATTGTCGCTTCGCGCATCGATGACCCGCAGCTCAAATGCGTGCCTCTCTTCGACGATCATCTTGTGCTGGTGCTGCCGCGCAATCACTTCGTCATGGATAAAGGCTTGCCTGTTATTAGCGATTTAAACGCGCTGCCGATGATATTGTTCTCCAAAGGCACATGGTACCGCATCCTGACCGATGAACTGTTCGAAAAATACCGCTTGCTCCCCGATGTGCGAATGGAAATCGACTCCTTCGAGGCGATTCTGCGGCTGCTTCATACTTGCCGCGCCGCAACGCTGCTGCCCAAATCCTATTTGCGGCCGGAGATGCTTCAGGATAACGATCTCCTCGTTATTCCGATCCGCGAATTGGTCGAATCCAAGCGAACGACTTCGCTTATTCATGCGCAGTCGGAGAGCTTGAGTCCGGAGGTACGGCTGTGGATCGACGAGATCGCTACGCATTATAAGCGGGTGTAGCGAGATCGGAGGACTGCTTTTGCGGTAGGTTGGGATGAAGAGGTGGAGGTGCTTAGGTCCAAGGGAACTGTTTTCGTCGCTGTTGAACCCGGGAATATTGAACAATACACCTAGCGGTGTATTCCCGGTTTCAAAGGCGATCGCTAACGCTCTACAGCTAGCTCCCTTTCCCCACGCCTCTCCATCTTCATCTTCTCCGCCGCTGCGCTTCCAAGAGCAACTAGCTCTGCATTATCTGCTCCGCTGGGCGGCCGAGCGGAGCCGCAATCGCCCCGGCAGCTCTGCGGCTCATTAATCTTAGAAGTGTACAACACGCCACAATTGAGATTGCGGCTAGCTTGTGCTCAATGCGCCGGTCATGCGGCGCATTGGGTGTCAATTGAACCACGCAAAATTGCGGTTCAAATAATCCAACCGAACCGCGCCGGGTATGCAGCGTGGTTGGAGTCGCTCCCTCCCGCAACAATAAAGGACGGGGCACCGCTTCGGGTGCCGTCCTTTATTGTTGCTTCAGGGAAGAGGCGACTGGAGAGGAGCGTAACAGCCTGAAGAGTTTACGTCCTGCCTTTAAAACCGTGATCAAACCTCAGCTTAATAAGTTCATAAATGATCACGGGTTTAACGGCAGGCGGAAGGCTGTTACAACTCATCGTAAGGAGCCCTCCTCTTCCCCCGCGGAAGCGGCGCGACAAACAACAAAGGACAGAAGCCGAATCCGGCCCTGTCCTTTATTGTTTGCCATTTTCCGTATCCAATACCAAGACGAATGCTTTCTTACTAATGAATGACCGAATCTTCAAATTCCTCAATCTGCTGATTCGTGCCGATGATCACCATAACATCCTTTTCCGTGAGCACATCGTTTCCGGTAGGCGCGATGATGATGCCTTTCGGCTTATTAATCGCCACGATGCTGCAGCCAAACCGCGCACGCGCGTTTAGATCCTGCAGCGAGACGCCGCTCAAGCATTTCGGCACTGCCAGCTCGGCAATCGTGTAATCCTTAGACAGCTCGATGTAGTCGAGCAAATTCGGCGAAACCAGCTGATGCGCCACCCGAATGCCCATATCCCGCTCCGGATAGACGACGCGGTCAACCCCGATTTTCTCAAGCACACGTCCATGAAGCTCGGTCATCGCTTTGGCAACTACTTTCTTCACGCCCAGATCCTTCAACAGAATAGCAGTGAGAATGCTTGCTTGAATGTCATCCCCGATGGCCACGACACCGCAGTCAAAGTTGCGCACGCCCAATGAACGAAGCACTTCCTCATCGGTCGATTCCGCCGTGACCGCGTGCGTGAGCACCTGGCTCAAATCCTGTACGACTTCTTCATCTTTATCGATCCCCAGAACGTCATAGCCAAGTTCAATCAGCTCACGAGCCAAGCTCGAGCCAAACCGGCCAAGTCCGATAATTACAAATTGATTGATCTTCATGGTTATAAAAATCCCCTATCCACATCATGATTTCTTCTGCTTTCGACTATATAGATAATAAATCTCATATAAATGAAGTACGTAACCGTCAGGGACAAGACATCTATATAAAGAGCCGCGCCTGTCAATGTTTCACATTATAAACCGTACCTGCCCCCGATTCCAAGTAGGACGGCCTCCGTTCCATGGATAATATTGTTTCATTTATGTTAAGGTAATGAATATGGCAAACCAGTCGTCGTTCTATACTCCGAGACAGAGGTGTTCAAATGAATACAACGCAGCTCCAGCCCCACTGGAAATTATTTTCGTGGCTAGCCGGCATAGGTATCCTCATTTATTTACTCATTCAAATCGTTCCTTCCACGGCTGAGACTTTCTTCGATTCGGGCACCGAGTCAGTCATTGCGAAGAGCAAAGCGGAAGCCGCTGCCTCATCCTTTATACAGAAGCAGTTCCACGCTCACCCGGCAAGTGTGCATGCCGTACATCAATCTGACAGCCTCTTCTACGGTTACTTGGAGAAGAATAAGCTGACGAAAACCTACAATAAGAAATATGATACGAATTACCCCACGGACACGTTTCAAGTAACGGCGGAAATGCCGGATAAAAGCGAGATTTTCGTCTATGTGCATATGCAAAAAGGGACGGTAGTCGCTTGGAATCGCTTGAACGAATCGGATACCACGCCTGCGGAAGGCAAAGAGCTGACTGATGCTGCGCTTGCTTTTGCAGCCTCCAAAGGTTTTGCCAAATCATCGCTTTCCCTACATAAGACGGATGAAGCCAAAGGCCAAATTTGGTACAAAGCAGCTGACACTTCCATTGGCGGAGCACCGCTCCTTCTTCGCATTCGAGGAGAGAAGCTTGCAAACGGCAGCTTCCTGATTGCCTCCTACAAGCCGCAATTCCAAGTCCCTTCTGACTACGCGAGCTATGTGAACGAACAGAAGCGTATCGCGAATTACTTATCGACGATCGGAAGCTTGTTCTTGTCGTTTGTCTTGTTTATTCTCGCCATCATTTATGCGTCCCTATATCGGAAACACACGTCGTTCTTGCGCGGAATCGTGCTAACCGTTCTTTTCTTGGCTATGTATTTGGCGAATGATTTCAACATGACAGACGGCATTGTGGCCGGCTACGGCGAAGTCCTGAATGCGGATACCATTGCATACGTTGCAGTTATCGTAACTTGTTTGATCACCGTTATTATGGCACTCGCCGTCTACTTCTCCCTGGTAGGCGGGGACGGTCTATGGAAGGGAATGGGCCGGAATTTATGGCCTCGATTCGGCCAACCCGGGTATGGGGAGCATGTGTGGCGGAGCATGTGGCTGGGTTATTTGTGCGCGTTTATGCTGCTTGGTTTACAAACGATTATTTTTATCGTCCTGATGCAAGTAAACGGTTCATGGTCCACGACCGACGTCACCCAATCTCCATATAACCTGGCGGCACCTCTGATTTTCCCTGTACTTGCTTGGTGTGCGGCGATCTCGGAGGAAGCCGTGTTCCGGCTCTTTGGCATCGGCCTGATGAAACGCTGGTTCAAAAATTCATTCGTGGCTTCTCTCATTCCGACTGTCATTTGGGCGCTAGGTCATGTTACTTATCCGATCTTCCCATCTACCACGCGTCTTCTGGAGCTAACGATCATCGGACTAATCTTCAGCTTCTTGTTCCTGCGATACGGATTTATTACGGTATTGTTCGCTCATGCGATCTTCGACAGTGTAATGATGGCCATCTCCTTGATGTTTATGGGCTCTGCCAGTAATATCCTGGTCGGCATCGTCTATATTCTCCTCCCCATTCCGATTGCATGGCTCATGCGATTTGCGGATGCCAAGAAGAGACCGAAAACATATACCGCTTAGTTCCCTCCGCGATATCAGGTCAGCCAGCGAAATCTGGTTGGCCTTTTTTTATGCTTTCAAACGTCTCCAATTGCCTGTCCAACTATTTACCTTGCATATTGGCCTGTTCAAAAGCGCAAATTGGATAAGGCATGAACTTGCTTTGCTTGTAGATTAAATACAAAGGAGCAAATGACGTGAGAAGGATTGTAATGCTGCTGTTCGGCTTGTGCTTGTCTATTGCTTTGCTCACTGCTTGCGGGAATAACGACAATGACGGAAGACCTGAAATGAAGATGAAGTATAAGCAAGATATTCCTTTAAGGAACGATCCCGAATACAATGATCGCGACAATCGCGTGTTTGATTCCGATCGCGATGACCGTTTTATTGATGACGAGGACATCAGACTCACGCCTCGAGGAATGCCGAGAGGCAATCAGAATATGGCGCCAAATTACAATCGGTAAACAAAAGGCTCTCCCGGCAGGGAGAGCCTTTTCTATTGGCTAATAGACGTCCCTCCGCGTGAAAGAGACGAACGATACGATTAAAGCACCGATGCCCCAGAAGAGCAGCACCAGCAGCGAGAAGCCAAGCGACATGCCCGCGATAGGCGGTTCGGCATCCTGCAAGTAATCGATCAGCTCCAGATTGACCATGAACAAGTACTTCGCCGTTTCCCAGGAACCGACCATCGACCGCAAGATCGTGCCCGCAATGAGACAAGCCAGCATGATACCCATGACCGCTGCGGTTGTGCGAACCAGAACGGATAACATGAAGGTGATGGTCGCCACTGCAACAGAAACAAACCAGGCGAGTCCCATCTCCATCAGAATGAACTGCCACTGAGGTATGATGCGAACAGCGGATGTATCCAGCTCCCCGCCTGTTACCGTAAAGCCGGTCAGAACCGGCGCATCCCAGCCTTGAAAGCCAAACACGAGGCCCGAAATAATAGCTGACAGCAGGCCAAACAACGTTATGATAATCGAGACCGATAGCATGAGTGCTAAATACTTGCTGAGCAATATTCGCCAACGTTTCACCGAGCGGGTCAGCAGCACCTTTATCGTACCTGAGCTGTGCTCGGAGGATACCAGGTCAGCAGCGACAATCATCATCATCAGCGGCAGCAGAAGCGAAATGCCGTTCTCGACGAAGCCGCGAACGAATGTTGGCGCCCCCGGCTCTGAAGGGTTGACGTCCTGATCCAGGTAGTACTGCTGCTGGGCAATGCGCAAGGCCAGCTCGCCCTCATCGCCGCGTCCGCCGCCATTAGCTAGCCGGGCTTCCCAGCCGGCGATGCGCTGCTCAAGCGCGGTACGCCAATCGACATCGCCGAAGCGCTTCAGGTTCTCTGCCGCCTGCTGATACTGGGCGTAAGTAAACAATGATATGAGAATCGCGATGATGAGCGCGACAACGAACAGCCTTCGTTTGCCGGTGATCTTAATCATTTCGTTATAGACGAGGTTAACCAATGCTTTCCCCTCCCGTCAGCTCAAGGAACAGATCCTCAAGCGAAGGAAGCTTGCGGCTCATCTCGGTTACGGTCACGCCGGACTCGACCAGCACCTTATTCCACCGTCCGATTTCTTCCTCGTTGTATGGCGTCAGCACCGACTCTCCCTGTACCTCGGCTGAGCCCGCCAGCTCCCGGAGCAGCGTCTCTCCCTTGCTCATCGGCTTAAGCCGCCAGCTGATCCTTTCTTGCTGGGCCAGCAAGTTGTCCACCGTATCGACTCGGATGACGCGGCCCTTCGATATGATGGCTACGCGATCGCACATCAATTGAATTTCACTTAGCAAATGGCTCGATACGAGCACTGAAAGTCCTTCATGTTCAGCCAAATAACGGATAAACTCCCTCATCTCCCGAATCCCCGACGGATCCAGCCCGTTCGTCGGCTCGTCGAGGATGAGCAGCTTCGGCTTCCCGAGCAGCGCCTGCGCAATCCCAAGCCGTTGCCGCATGCCCAGCGAATAGGTCTTCACTTTATCGTGAATCCGTGCTGTCAGCCCGACAAGCTGTACAACCTCGTCGATCCTTGCTTCGTCGATGCCGGGCATCATGCGGGCGAAGTATTGAAGATTCCCCCAGCCGCTCAAGAAACTGTACAGCTCGGGATTCTCCACGATGCAGCCCATGTTTCCGGTCGCCTCCGGAAACTGTCGATGCAGATCGTAACCGCAAATCCGAATCGTTCCTGCTGTCGGCTTGATCAGACCGACGAGCATGCGGATTGTCGTCGTCTTGCCCGCTCCGTTGGGCCCAAGAAACCCGAATACTTCGCCTCGCTTCAGCTCGAAGTCGAGCCCGTGTATAATTTCCCGCTTGCCGATTACCTTACGGAGTCCCCGGACAGCTAAAGTAATCTCTTCATTGCCGCTAGCAGCAGTCATCCCCGTCGCCTTGCCCATCATTTGCGCTCCCCCTCCCATGTAATGAGTGACGCAACCCGCTCACCGATGAGCTTGTAGCCCTCCGCATTCGGATGAAACTGATCCCGAGCCAGATAACGCTGCACGTTCAACTGAAACAGATCCAAGGTCGGCACGAGCACCGTGTCCGGATACTCCGCGGCAGTTTCTGCCGTTTGATAATTCCAGTCCCGCACAATCTTGGTCGTTGTCTGCGTTTCCGTTAACGCGATGAACGGATTGTATAGCCCGATCAGAAACAGCTTCGAGGCAGGATTGACAGCTCGTATGTCCTTCAGCACATGATTCAATTGCTCCGCATAAGTTTCTTGAATCCCGGCAATGTTGGACGGATCCAAGTTGCCAAGCGTCTCGCCGCCTTGGAACAGATCGTTGCCGCCGGTACTGACTACGATGACATCCGCTGCCTTAAGTTCGCTGCGTACGCCAGGCTTGTCCAGCGATGCGGTCAATTCGGGAGTACGCATCCCATTGACGCCGTAGTTCTTGACGAGAATTTCTTGTCCAGCCGCTTTCGACTTCAACACGTCCACCATATATCCGACATACCCTTTGCCATCCGGATCGCCGGCTCCGCGAGTAAGGGAGTCGCCCAGTGCCACGACGCGGAACTTCCCGTCATCCACAATCGGAGTCGGCAGTTCTTCTACAGTCGAAACCGGTTCAGCTTGCTTGCCGGAATCCCCGGTAAAATAATCCTGCAATGTCCATGCCAGTCCGCCCAACCAGATAAATCCGGATATCGCGGAAACGACCATGAGACCTTGAATCCATTTCCCTTTCATCCCGTATTCCTCCGCCCATTAAGGTAACTGTTTTAAAAAACGCCAGCTCATCATAGAGCTGGCGTCCCTTTCCCGAAGGTGTTGTTCCTACTGTTCTTCCTTCAGCGCTTCAATAATTTGATTGGCGAGCTTCTCGCCGATCGACAAAGGCCGGAAATCTTCAATGCTGGCTTCTTTAATCTTCTTAATGGAGCCAAAATGCTTCAGCAGCGCCTTCCGGCGTTTCTCTCCGATGCCCGGAATCGAATCAAGCTTGGACGCCACCATCGATTTGCCCCGCTGCTCGCGGTGGAACGTAATCGCAAAGCGGTGAACCTCGTCCTGAATCCGCTGGAGCAAGTAGAATTCCTGGCTGTCCCGCGGCAGCGGCACTACTTCAGGCGGATCGCCTGTCATGAGCTGGGCTGTTTTATGTTTCGTGTCTTTCACCAGGCCGCACACCGGTACCATCAAGCCAAGCTCATTTTCAAGGATATCGAGCGCTGCGGAGATTTGACCTCGCCCGCCATCGACTATGATCAGGTCCGGCAGCGGAAGCTCTTCCTTCAGCACGCGCTCGTAGCGGCGGCGGATAACCTCGCGCATCGTTCCGTAATCGTCCGGCCCTACGACCGTCTTCACCTTGTACTTGCGGTATTCCTTCTTATCCGGCTTGCCGTCCATGAAGACCACCATCGCCGAGACGGGATCCGTCCCTTGAATGTTCGAGTTATCGAATGCCTCGATACGGCGAACCTGCGGCAGACCCAGCGCTTCCGCCAGACCTTCCGATGCACGGAAGGTGCGCTCCTCATCCCGCTCGATCAGCTTGAATTTCTCATCCAGCGTAACCTTCGCATTGTTCACTGCCATCGTAACCACATCGCGTTTGCGTCCGCGCAGCGGCATGAACACTTTCACCTTCAACCATTTCTGCAACGAATTTCGCAGCTCGGCTTCCACTGTGCCTGCTTCCGGCTCACCTTGCTCATCGCCTACAGCATGCTGCTCTGCCGGCACGGCCTCCACCTTGTACGCTACGCCTGCCTCCTGCACGCTCGCAGCCGTTTCCAGCTCCGCTTCCTGCGGCGGTGAAGGCAAGAAAATTTCCTTAGGCAGCGCCGGATTTTCCGAATAATACTGAGTCACGAACGTCATGAAATCATCATAGGCCGCGCCGTAATAAGGGAACGTCGTCGCTCTTCGCTCAATCAGCTTCCCTTGCCGCATGTACATAATTTGTACGCACATCCAGCCTTTCTCGATCGCATAACCGAAGACATCGCGGTCCATCGCATCGTTAAGCGTAATTTTCTGCTTCTCCATGACAGCATCGATGGCGAAGAGCTGATCGCGGTATTCCTTCGCACGCTCGAATTCCATCAGCTCCGCAGCTGATTCCATCTTAGCCTGCAGCGTCTTCTTCACTTCATCGTGGCCGCCATTTAAGAAACGGGTGATCTCCTGCACCATGTTCTCGTACGTACCCGGCGCAATATCGAACTCGCAAGGCGCCACACATTGCCCGATATGATAGTACAAACATACCTTGTCCGGCAGCGTACCGCACTTGCGCAGCGGATATAACCGATCCAGCAGCTTCTTCGTCTGCGTAGCCGCGAATGCATTCGGATACGGTCCGAAATATTTGCCTTTATCTTTGACGATCCGGCGCGTAACCTCAAGCTTCGGATGCGCTTCATTCGTGATTTTGATATACGGGAAGGTCTTGTCATCCTTTAAAAGGACGTTATAACGGGGATGATACTGCTTAATCAGGTTGCATTCCAATATCAACGCTTCCATATTGCTCGAAGTTACAATGTATTCGAAATCGCGGATCAAGGAAACAAGCCGCAATGTCTTTCCGTTATGACTGCCGTTAAAATACGAACGTACCCGGTTCTTCAGCACCTTTGCTTTGCCGACATAAATGATGGTGCCTTCGGCGTCTTTCATCAAATAACAGCCTGACTGATCCGGCAGCAAAGCCAGCTTACTGCGGATTCGCTCCTCGGCAAGGCGCTTGTCAGCGGCCGATTCCGTTCTCGGTTGATCCTCCATTGTCGTCCTCCTCCCGGCACATGGCTACCGTTTATTGTACCACAATGAGCCTTATTTTGCGGCAGAACTCGGCTTGCTTGGAAGCCGCTTTCGGCACAAATTTGCCTCACAATTGTCACGACCTGCGACTTTACAATTATTCTGGAAGTTGGGTATACTAGGGGGAGCAATCGTTGTTGTCTAAGGAGGAAGTTGAAACGATGGAAAATGTAAGAGACCCACGTGAGCATTTGAACGAGGAACCGCGCGACGATCTATTCGACGTTGCACTTGGCTTTGGCGGATTCTTTGGACTGCTGTTCGTTATTTTCGCCGCTGCGGTGATTATCAAATTCATCATTTCGTAATAATGTGGCCTTGCCTCGGAATCCGGGAGCAAGGCCATTTTAATGGCATGAGTTGACAAGTCGCTTCGAAGCGCATAGAATGACAACTAACGATAACTAAGGAGGCTGATGTCAAATGGTAGCTAATGTCATGAACGTTCAAGTAGCAGTAGTTGCAGTCGCATCGGTCTCAGACGGATCAAGTACGGGAATTGCTTCGTAAGCTAAGGATACAGCCCTAGCTTATTTGTAATCGCCCAAGCCGCCGCAAGAGACCGTAATCCGGTTTCTTGCGGTTTTTTTGTGTCCGTTTCGGTACGTACAACGTACCAAAAGCGAAGACCGCAGGAGTTTATTTCCTGCGGTCTTTTTTGTTATCCATCCACCAAACTAACCAATAAAGGGGTACACCAACTTTGAACATGAACCAACCCATGCAAGTAAGCAAGAGCACTAACCACCTGCAAGACTATGGCTGGAATGCGCACTGGGAGCATACGTTTGACGGTGCGTCCGCCAACAGCAGCGTCGGCGCAAGCGTAAGCCTTGAGCCGGCACGCGTCATTGCCCAATTTACAAATCGGTACCGCATCATGACCTCCGCCGGCGAATGCGCCGCCGAGGTTAGCGGCAAATTCCAGTTCCAGGCTGCATCGCGCAGCGAGTTCCCTGCCGTCGGCGACTGGGTCGCGGTACAATCCCTGCCGGGCGAACAGCGTGCCATCATTCACGGCATCCTGCCCCGCCGCTCGGCGATGATCCGCAGAGCGGCCGGCAGCGTGCCGGAAGAACAGGTCATTGGCACGAACATCGACACGCTCTTCATCGTTAATGCCCTCAATGGCGACTACAATGTCCGCAAAATCGAACGTTACCTCATCGCAGCTTGGGAAAGCGGCGCAACGCCTGTCGTCTTGCTGACGAAAGCCGATCTCTGCACCGATACGGAACGCAGGGTCGCCGAAGTTGAAGCGGCAGCGCCTGGGGTTCCGGTCCATGCGGTCAGCGCTCTGGAGAACGAAGGCCGCGATTCGCTCTCGCCTTATATGCTCCAAGGCCGCACCATTGCCGTAACCGGCTCATCCGGTGTCGGCAAATCAACGCTGCTGAACTGGCTGGCCGGCGGCGACCTTCAGCGCGTGCAGGGCATCCGCGAGGACGACGCGCGAGGACGCCATACCACTACGCACCGCGAGCTGTTCCCGCTTCCGGGCGGCGTCATCATGATGGATACGCCGGGCATGCGCGAGCTGCAGCTGTGGGAAGCCGATGACGGCTGGCAGGAAGCGTTCTCCGATATCGAAGCGATTGCCGAGACCTGCCGTTTCCGCGATTGCCGCCATCAGGCAGAACAGGGCTGCGCCGTGAAGGAAGCACTGCGCAGCGGCGCGCTTGATGAGCGCCGCTACGAAAGCTACAAGAAAACCGGTCGCGAGCTGGCGCATCAAGCGCGCAAAGAGCAATCGGTCAGCAAACGGCAGAAGAAAAGCGCGGATAAACGGATCGAAGCACGCACAAGTTACTCCAAGCACAAGCTGGACATCGATTAATTTGACTGGCAGGTTCCCAGAGAGGTATGATCTTATCAAGTGATAAGCTGAAACGATTAGCTGATTTAGCAGGAAAGGAATCTTCTCCGCAATGGCAGCCAACAAATCGAATCAAACGCAAGAGACTCGCGCCATGATTATCAGAACGGCGAAGGAGCTGTTTATGGAGCTAGGTTACCGCGCCGTATCCACCAGACAAATCGCCGATGCCTGCGGCTTAACGCAGCCTGCGCTATACCACCACTTCAAGGATAAGCAGGCGCTTTACGTAGACGTGATGCGCTCGGTGTGCGATGGCACCCGAAGCTCGCTCGATCGTATCATTCAAAGGGAAACAGATGTAAGGCATCGCCTCTGCCATGTCACTGCCTATATGCTTGCGAATCACCCCGAGGATCTCAGCCGGATGTTTCACGATATCCGGCATGAGCTTGCCCCGGAGTCCCAGCGAATCATCTATGAGCTGTGGCGCAGCGCCTATCTTGCGCCGCTGCTCGCCATATTCGAAGCAGGTCAGCGGGATGGACAGCTGCGCAGCTCCGCGCAATTCGGGATGGATGCCGAGAAATCGGCCCGGCTATTGATGGGGCTCATCAACCAGACACTGGCCTCGGCCTCCACTTTCTCTGCCGCCGGCGCAGCAGGCACGAAGAAAAATTGGGATGAACAAGCGCAATTGCTCATCAACGTGTTGTTATACGGACTATCGGCCACCCCACCTCCTTCGGTGTAGGGCGGCCTAATAGCCCTTTTTTTCTACTCATCGCTTATCACTTGATAAGCAAAATCAAAAGGAGATGAACGCATCCACATGGTAGTTAGATGGCTCGAAACATTCACACAAGCAGTCGGTGGCAAACGCGGCCGATGGCTGACGCTTGCCGCTTGGATCCTTATCGTCGCTCTGCTCAATATGACGCTGCCCAGTTCCTCGAAACTCAAGGACGATACGCTGGCTAACTTCGATGCGAGCAAACCATCCGTACAAGCCGAGAAGCTGATCGCCGAGCAGTTCCCATCCGAAACCGGCATTCCCGCACTCTTAACCTGGTACCGCGCGAGTGGACTTACGGATGAGGATTTGGCCGGCATTCAGCAGCTGGCGAAGCAGCTGGCAGCCGATCCTGTTCCTAATCAAGAAAGTGTCGTGCCGCTTGATAAGCTGCCGCTTCCGGCTTTAAAGCAGCAAGTTTCGGAGGACGGCACAACGTTGGTTCAGCCTGTCCTGTTTGATAAGACGGCGGGCAGCGACGGACTCAAAGAAGGTCTGACTCAGATCGAGCAAGCAACAGCCCTGATTTTCAAGGATGCAGCAAATCCGTTCCAAACCAAACTTAACGACGAGTCCGGCAGCGGCCTTGCCGTTCGAGCATCCGGACCTGTCGGTATCGCAGTTGACGCGACAGGCTTGTTCAAGAGCGCTGACGTTTCCCTGCTGCTGGCAACTGTATTTCTGGTCCTGCTCTTCCTGCTTCTCATCTACCGTTCACCGGTGCTCGCGCTCATTCCGCTCATTGCGGTCGGATTCGCATACGGTGCTATTACACCGCTGTTAGGCTGGATGGCGGATCAGGGCTGGATTGCTTACGATTCCCAGAGCTTGTCGATCATGACCGTGCTGCTGTTCGGGGCCGGAACCGACTACTGCCTCTTCCTTATTGCCCGATTCCGCAGCGAATTGAAGGAAGAAGGCCATACGTTCACAGCATTAAAGCGTGCTTTCAGCGGCTCTTCGGGAGCAATTGCCATGAGCGGACTCACCGTTGTCCTCTCCTTGCTTGTGCTCCTGCTGGCTGAATTCGGCAGCATTCAGCGCTTCGCGATTCCGTTCAGCTTAGCCATTCTGATCATGATGATCGCTAGCTTGACACTTGTACCGGCGTTCCTCGGTCTATTGGGCCGAGCATCCTTCTACCCGTTCATTCCTAGAACGCAAGAAATGGCTGCCGCAAGGGCGAAGAAAAAAGGAAAACCGGCGCCGGTACCGCAAACACGCCCGACCCTTGGCGACCGGCTTGGAGAAGTCGTTGTCCGTAAGCCGAAACGGATCGCGGTTATTACGACGATTATCCTGGTCATTTGCGTGATATTCGCCACCCAAATCAAATACACATTCGACACGCTCTCTTCATTCCCGGCAGATTCTCCTTCACGAGAGGGCTTCACTCTCATCGCGGATCATTTCAATGCCGGCGAGCTTGCACCGGTACAAGTGATTGCGCAGACCCAATCCGCCGAACAAGGCGAAGCCATCAAAGCCGCATTAGCTGCTCTTCCTTTCGTGAAGAAAGTCACGGATCCGGTTCCGGGCGCTGCGAATCCGGATCTGCTGCGCTATGAAGTCGAGCTAGCCGTAAATCCATATTCGATCGAAGCGATCGCTCACATCCCAGAGCTGCGGCAGGCGGCGGAAGAAGCACTCTCTGCATCTGGCACCGGCACCAGCACCGCGGACGGCATATGGATTGGCGGCCAAACCGCAGAACAGTACGACACCAAGCAAACCACCGGCGATGACGCGAAGCTTATCATTCCGGTCATTCTGATTCTCATCGCGATTCTATTGCTTGCCTACCTGCGCTCTTTCGTCGCGATGCTTTATTTGATTGCAACTGTCTTGTTATCCTACTACAGCGCTCTGGGCCTCGGCTGGGTCGTGCTTCATTACTTGTTCGGCACGGACGCGATTCAAGGACTCATTCCGCTCTATTCCTTCGTCTTTATCGTAGCGCTCGGCGAGGATTACAACATCTTCATGATTTCGAGCATTTGGAAGAAAGCACGTCGCATGCCGCTGCGCCAAGCGGTGAAAGGAGGCGTCTCCCAGACCGGCTCCGTCATCACCTCGGCAGGTCTGATTCTCGCAGGTACCTTCGCCGTGCTCGCAACCTTGCCGATTCAAGTGCTTGTGCAATTCGGCACCATAACGGCAATCGGCGTGCTGCTGGATACGTTTATCGTGAGGCCCTTCCTGGTTCCCGCGATAACGGTGCTTTGCGGTCGCTTGGCTTTCTGGCCCGCTTCCGCTTCGAAAGCCAAGCAGACCCTCTCTAGATCAGTTGATTAAACCCGAAACGGGTTACGCTAATAAGGAGGACGCACGCCGTGTGAATGCTGCTCATAAAGCAGCATTTGCTAGTAGTTTGACCGTTGAACGTTGGAAGTGCTGCGCATTTTACAACATTTCAACGTGAAACGGCCCCAGCATGCTCTTCCTCTCAGCAATTGTTGATTTTTGCGCAACAATGGCTGAGATACATCATTAAACCTGCTGAAATGTTGCCTGTAGTTCAACATTTTTGCTCACAATTGGTCCTCAGCTGCTCGTCCTTGAAGATGCCTCAGGCAGCTGCACGACTCGCTCCCTCCTTAATCAGCAGAAAAAGCGCCGGGTCACTCGTTATCAACGAGCAGTCCGGCGCTTCTCTTTTACTTCCCTCTTCTATCCGTTAACAGCCTTCAATTTATCCGTGCTGTTGTTTGCAGGTTCTTGTCGTTGTTGCCCATTTTGCCCGGTTTTGGCAGTCGCCGCATCGAACCTCTTGCGCTCTGTACGGTCGATTTGGACGACTCTGCCGTCATGAACCGTAATGAGAACCGAACCATATTCAAGCCCATTTACCTGAGTTGCTATGCGCTCTAACCATTCTTGATCCAGCACGATTGGCTTTGCCATAATAAATCCCTCCCGGACGAATTAAATGTGAACTGGCAGCGGATCGATCTTAAGCGGATTCTCCACGATCGTCGCCGACTTATCGGTAATAACGTATAAACGGTGAATAAGGACGGATACTTCATCACCCGGCTGAAGCGGCTCTTGATCCAGTGAACGGTGTGCCGACAGCCTGTTGCTGCCTACTTCAACATCAAGCTCCAAATGAGCGCCACGGAAGAAGATATGCCGGACCTTGCCTTTCTCGGCAGCGGATGGGAACGGAATTTCCCGCTCGCGCCCTACCTCGACAAACTCCGGGCGGATGAGCGCTTTAGCGCCTTCTGCAAGCGAAGAGCCGCTGAAGCCGCGAAGGTCTCTAGGCTGCTCCACAACGCTGGAATGCCCGATAAATCCTGCCACAAATGCGGTTTGCGGATCGGTGTAAATATGAACCGGCGACCCTTGCTGCTCCAGCTTCCCTTGCTGGACGATCAGCATTTCGTCCGCTACCTCGACTGCCTCGTCTTGGTCATGCGTGACGAAGATGGAGGTGATGCCCAGCGTGCCGATCAGCTGCTTCAGCCAGGTGCGAAGCTCCTTGCGCACCTTCGCATCAATGGCGGCGAAAGGCTCGTCGAGCAGCAGCAGATCCGGCTTTGGCGCAAGCGCTCTGGCGAATGCCACTCTCTGCCGCTGACCGCCGGAGAGCTGATGCGGATAGCGATGCTCGAAGCCTCGCAGCCCCGTCAAGTCGAGCAATTCCCCGACGCGCTCCTTGATCTCCGCTTTACTGTTCTTGCGAATCGTCAGTCCAAAAGCGATATTATCGAATACGGTCATATGTTTAAACAACGCGTAGTTCTGAAATACGAATCCGATTCCTCTGAGCTGCGGCTGAACATCGTTGACCCGCTTCCCGTTAATGAAGATATCGCCGGAATCCGGAGTCTCGAGTCCCGCTAATATCCGAAGCAGCGTCGATTTGCCGCCGCCGCTCGGTCCGAGCAGACCGATCAGCTTGCCGCGTTCGATCGAGAAGCTGACATCGTTTACGGCTTGGTGGCCTTGAAAGGATTTATTGATGTTTCGAACCTCGATATGCATCCTTTAGCCCTCCTCTTTCGGGGTTTTCTGAGCGGTTTTCCATTCGATGAAGCTCTTTACGACCAGCGTCACCAGTGCCAGCATGACCAGCAAGGAAGCCACTGCAAACGAAGCGGAGAATTGATATTCGTTATACAGGATTTCGATGTGCAGCGGCAGTGTATTCGTCTCTCCGCGAATGTGGCCGGATACGACCGATACAGCGCCGAACTCCCCCATCGCCCTCGCATTACAAAGAATGATGCCGTAGAGCAATCCCCATTTGATGTTAGGCAGTGTGACGCGCCAGAAGATTTGCCAGCCCTTGGCACCGAGGCTTGCGGCGGCTTCCTCTTCTTGTACGCCTTGCGCCTGCATCAGCGGGATCAGTTCGCGAGCAACGAACGGGAACGTTACGAACGTTGTCGCCAGCACGATACCGGGCAACGCGAAGATAATTTGGATATTATGATCCGACAACCACGGTCCGAGGAAGCCTTGCGCGCCGAACAATAACACGAAGACCAGACCCGAGATGACCGGCGATACGGCAAAAGGTAAATCGATCAGCGTAATAAGTACGTTTTTGCCCCGAAACCGGAACTTACTGATCGCCCAAGCGGCGGCAATGCCGAATACCGTATTAAGCGGAACTGCAATGACGGCTGTCAGCAAGGTCAGCCGCAGTGCCGACCAAGCATCGGGATCCTTCAGCGCAGCTACGTAAACCTCTGTTCCCCGTTTGAAAGCTTCAATAAAAACCGACATCAGCGGCAGCAGCACCACAAGTACCAGGAACAGCAGCGCGATAGAGATGAGTACTATTCGAATGCCGGCAGACTCGTTAATATGTTTCGGACGCTGCGCGGACTTCTCGGATAAATGAACCGTAACTGCACCAGCCATAGTTTACACGCTCCTATTCCGCAATAACGCGGCGATTGCTCCGCCACTGCAAGTAGTTGATTAACAGAAGAAGCAGGAAGGATGCAACAAGCATGACAAGCGCGATGGCCGTCGCTCCCTTGTAGTCGTACTGCTCAAGCTTCGTCATAATGAGCAGCGGCGCGATTTCGGTTTTCATCGGCATGTTGCCGGAGATGAAGACGACCGAACCGTACTCTCCAATCCCTCTGGCAAAAGCAAGGGCAAATCCCGTAAGCAGCGGCGGGATCAGCTCCGGCAGAATGACTCTGCGGAACGTCCGCCAGCGGAATGCGCCGAGCATGACGGCCGCTTCTTCGACCTCTTTATCCAGCTCCTGCAGAACGGGCTGCACCGTCCTTACCACGAAGGGCAAACCGATAAAAATCAGGGCTAACGTGATGCCGAGCGGCGTGAAAGCCACTTTGATACCGAGCGGTTCAAGCAAAGAACCAATCCAGCCGTTTGGTGCGTAGATTGCGGTCAATGCAATGCCGGCAACAGCGGTTGGCAGTGCAAAGGGCAAATCGATCAGGCTGTCGACCAGCTTTTTCCCCGGAAATTTGTAGCGTACCAGCACCCAGGCGACAATGAGTCCGAATACTAGATTGATTAGTGCGGCATAGAAGGATGTGAAGAAACTGATTTTGTAGGATGCGAGCACCCGCGCATTAGCCACCGTGTGCCAGAACTGCGCCGGCGTTAAACCGGATGTTTTCACGAAGATACCGGCTAACGGGATGATGACCAGTACGCTTAAGTAGAAAATGGTGAATCCAAGGGAAAGTCCGAAACCGGGCAATATGCTGCGCGGCTTCGCTTTGCTTGAAGTGGAACTTTTCATAAGAAGAGTCAGCTCCTGTCGATTCGCTTATGAGCCGGGTGCGTAGATTTGATCAAATACGCCGCCGTCTGCAAAATGCTTCTTCTGTGCAACGGCCCAGCCGCCGAAATCATCGTTGATCGTCAGCAAGGTCATTTCCGGGAATTGCTCCGCGTACTGCTCCGCTACCGATGCCAGCTGCGGGCGGTAGAAATTCTCCGCGACAAGCTTCTGCGCTTCTTCGGTGTACAGGTAATCCAGGTAAGCTTCCGCAACGGTGCGCGAGCCTTTCTTATCGACGTTCTTATCGACGACGGCTACCGGCGGTTCTGCAAGAATACTGATCGAAGGATAGACAATATCGAATTTATCCGGGCCCAGCTCTTTCACGGAAAGAAGCGCTTCATTCTCCCAAGCGAGCAGCACATCGCCGATGCCCTTCTCTACGAAGGTTGTCGTGGAGCCGCGTGCTCCGGAATCGAGTACAGGTACGTTCTTGAACAATGCGGAAACAAATTCTTGTGCTTTCGCTTCGTCGTCATTGTTCTGTTTAAGCGCATAGCCCCAAGCTGCGAGGTAGTTCCAACGTGCGCCGCCGCTTGTTTTCGGGTTTGGCGTGATGACTTCCACGCCCGGTTTCACCAAGTCGTTCCAATCTTTGATCTGTTTCGGGTTGCCTTTGCGGACCAGGAACACGATCGTCGATGTATAAGGCGCGCTGTTGTTCTCAAACTGCTGCTGCCAATCCGGATCGATCAGCCCTTTCTCGGAGATTGCATCGATATCATAGCCAAGAGCAAGTGTGACAACATCGGCTTTGAGTCCGTCAATGACCGCCCGCGATTGAGCGCCGGAGCCTGCATGGGATTGTTTGATCGTTACTTTCTGTCCATGCTCTTTCTCCCAATAATCTGCAAACAGTTTATTGTAAGATTCATATAATTCACGCGTCGGGTCGTAAGAAACATTCAGCAGCTCAATCGGTTCGGCAGATTCCGTGTTTGCCGCATTATCGGCCGCTGGCTCCGTACCGTCTGCATTGGTATTATTGGAAGCACCTGTATTGGTTTGGTTCGTATTCGCCGGGGAATTGGAATCCCATCCGCAGCCTGTCAGCGCAAGGGCGAATACAATAAAGATCAACAACGTGTGGAGCGTTAACTTGGAATTCTTCTTTTTCATGTTTGTCATGTAAAAGCACCTCTCATCATCTTATTTCAGATAACTAACGCTTTCCCACTCCGTGTTGACCGGTAGTTGAAATAGAATTAATCCTACCTGTTTAGTTGGTTATGGGATGATGATAGCAATGGATAAGCTGTCCTGTCAATCCTTTTTTTTAACATATTTATGAAATGGATCAGTTTTGCTTATTTAAAGTTTTGTTAAATTCATAGTTGACAGGTAGGAATTGTCAGCTTATGATAAATCCATCGAGCCCACCGGTCCACCGGAGGCCCCGGCAAAGTAACAGCAGCCTGAAGTTTCTCTTCATGGGTGCATTCTGCCTGGGCCTCCTTTTTTTGTCCAATCAGTCAGATCGGGATGGAGCACTATAATAAAGGGAGAGTTGAAAAATGAAGAAAAAACTGCTACTCACGATCACCGTACTGGCATTAATCCTATCCTTATCCTCCACCAGCTTTGCAGCCGTAACCAAACCGGCAAAACCGGATATCGAGCTGCTGAACGTCTCGTACGATCCGACGCGTGAGCTATACGTGCAGTACAATAAAGCCTTCGCTTCTTATTGGAAGGCTAAGACCGGACAGAAAGTTACGATTAAGCAATCTCATGGCGGCTCCGGAGCCCAAGCGCGCTCTGTTATCGATGGACTGCAAGCCGATGTCGTTACACTGGCACTTGCTTATGATATTGACGCAATCCAAAAAGCCGGACTGATTAATGACGGCTGGGAATCACGTTTTGCTAAGAACAGTTCGCCATACACATCCACAATCGTCTTCCTAGTGCGTAAAGGGAACCCGAAGAAAATCAAGGATTGGAACGATCTCGTGAAGGATAAAGTGTCCGTCATTACGCCGAATCCGAAAACAAGCGGCGGCGCACGCTGGAACTTCCTTGCTGCATGGGGTTATGCGTTGAAACACAACAACAACAGTGAAGCGAAAGCAACGGATTTCGTAACGAAGCTCTTCAAGAACGTGCCTGTACTGGATTCCGGTGCCCGCGGTTCGACGACAACCTTCGTTGAACGCGGAATCGGCGACGTGCTGCTAGCTTGGGAGAACGAAGCGTACCTTGCGCTTAAAGAACATGGCAAGGATTTCGAAATCGTAACGCCATCCTATAGCATTCTTGCCGAGCCTCCTGTAGCTGTCGTTACGAAGAACGCGGAGAAACACGGCACACGCGAAGTAGCTAAAGCTTATCTCGACTACCTCTACACGAATGCCGGTCAACGTATCGTGGCTCAAAACTTCTACCGTCCGACAAATACGAAAATCGCTGCAGAATTCACGAAGAAGTTCAAAAACGTCGAGCTTTCGAACATCCGCGACTTCGGCGGCTGGAACAAAGCACAAACGAAATTCTTTAACGATGGCGGCGTGTTCGACGATATTTACAAACCATAACATGGCGCATCAAAAACCGTACATCCTAATGGATGTACGGTTTTTTTCTATACATATCCTGATTTACAAGAATCGAATAATATCTTTAGCCCAATTTAATACCTTAGTTGTTACACTTTTCTTATACCAATTGAAAGGTGGAGTTACTAGAAAATGGTTCAAATTCGCAAGAGAATGTCGCGTGCTGCGATTGCCGCCTCCCTTCTCGCAGGCTTTCTGACATCATCTTATCTCCCTACCCCTGCACATGCGCTAGCCGTCATTGAAGCCTCAGTGAATGAGAAGATCGTCGTTGCCGATGAACGGCCTTTTACAATTACAAACGCAGCCATGGATACAGCAGGCGGTGTTCGGGCCAGTGCGGTGGTAACGCCGTCAGCTGTAGGACATGCCGGCGAAGAAACGGTTATTTTTGAACTGTTCGATGGCGCCGTGCCGATCGGAATTGCAGCTTTGACGAAGGATATTGTGGGCAGCGAGAAAATGACGGCCCATTTCAATAAGACGGGAAGCAGCCTGTCAGTCAAAGTATTTGTCGTTGACTCCTATAGCGGATCGCTCACGGAGGTGGGCAATAGCCTCGCTGATCCGGTTACGATGGGTTCGACCTTGAAGCTGCGCATCATGGAAACGACGGATGTCCACACCAATTTCATGAACTACGATTATTACAAGGATGCTCCGGCAGAGAACGTCGGACTCGTTAAAACCGCCACTCTGGTAAAGCAAGCACGCGCAGAAGTGAAGAATGCGCTGCTTGTCGATAACGGCGATTTGCTTCAAGGCACGCCTCTTGGCACCTATATGGCTAAAGTAGCGCCGCTTAAGGACGGCGAAGTACATCCGGCCTATAAAGCGATGAACCTGATGGGCTACGATATTGCCACATTCGGAAATCATGAGTTCAATTACGGTCTTGATTATTTGAACGAAGCTACCGATGACGCTGCTTTCCCTTATGTCAATGCGAACGTCTATGTGGACGATCACGATGCCGACCCAAGCAACGACGTGAATAAGTACACGCCGTACGTCATTATGGACAAAACCTTCAAAGATGAGAACGGTCAAACCCAGACGGTCAAAGTAGGCTTCATCGGATTCGTGACGCCGCAAATTATGGATTGGGATAAAGGAAATCTCGACGGTAAAGTCATTACGAAAGATATCGTAGCGACAGCAGAGACATTCGTTCCGCAAATGCGCGCGGCAGGCGCAGAAGTCGTAGTCGCCCTTACACACTCGGGCTTTAACGGAAATGCAGTGGCAGGCGCTGGTGCGGAGGATGCGGTATACCCGCTGAGTAAGGTTGCAGGCATCGATGCCATTACGTTCTCGCACACCCATAAGGTTTTCCCGGCAGCCAGCATCAGCGCACTTGATCCGCTCTTTAAGGATGCGAGCGGCAACCCGCTTCCGGGCGTCGATAATGCGAAAGGCACAATCAATGGCGTTGCTGCCGTACAAGCCGGTTTCGGCGGCGGCAATCTGGGTATCATCGACCTTACGCTGAACAAAACCAATGGCAAATGGAAGGTTACTGCTTCGCAATCCTCCAACAAGTATATCTATGACAGCGTGAAGAAGCTTCCGCTTGTTGACGCGGATTCTGCGGTCGTCAATGCAATTAAAGCCGAACATGCAGCGACAATCGCCTATGCAAACCAAGCGATCGGTCAAACTTCGGCTCCGATTTACAGCTACTTTGCACTCGTACAGGACGACCCTTCCGTGCAAATCGTTACGCAAGCGCAGAAGTGGTTCGTACAGCAAGAATTGAATACGAAGAACTCGCCGGACAAGGATCTCCCGATTCTATCCGTAGGCGCCCCGTTCAAAGCCGGCCGCAATGGTCCGAGTGAATATACGGATATCAAAGCAGGCGATCTTGCCATTAAGAGCGCCAGCGACTTGTATCTCTACGACAATACGCTGAAGGCCATTAAAGTGAAAGGCTCCGTCGTGAAGGAATGGCTCGAAATGTCTGCGGGTATGTTCAATCAAATTGATCCAAACAAGACGGACGAGCAGTCGCTGCTTAACCCGTCCTTCCCGGTATTCAACTTCGATGTCATCGATGGCGTCACTTATCAAGTAGATGTCACGAAACCGGCTAAGTACACCAAAGACGGGATTATTAACGACGCTGCCTCCAGCCGGATTGTTAACCTTGCCTATAACGGTCAGCCGGTTGATCCTGATCAGGACTTCATTGTAATCAGCAATAACTACCGCGTTAACGGCGGAGGCAACTTCCCGGGCGTGAAAGGTTCTCCGCTCGTCCTGGATTCGGCCAGCGAGAATCGTCAAGTGCTTATGGATTACATCACGGAGCAGGGTACGATTGATCCGGCTGCCGACAACAACTGGTCGATTGCACCTATTGATGCTGATGTTAACGTTACCTTTACAACTTCACCGGTTGCGAAAACATACTTGAGCGCTAATCCAAAGATCGCTTCGCTTGACCGTACCGACGAGAAAGGATTCGGCATCTACAAGCTTGATCTTCACGGAGATGCGACAGAGCCAGGCGAGAATGTGAAGGTTCAACTGCTTGGTATCAATGACTTCCACGGTCAGCTCGACTATTCCACCACTGTCGGCGGCAACGTTCTGGGCGGGGCTGCCTACCTGGCAACTTACCTGAAGCAATACAAATCAACCAATGCAGCAAACACCTTGCTTGTCCATAATGGCGATGCAGTAGGTGCAAGTTCGCCGGTTTCATCGCTTGAGCGCGATAAGCCTACGCTTGATTTCATGGAGCTGCTCGGATTCAAAGTCGGTTCGCTTGGCAATCACGAGTTTGATCAAGGTGTACCTGCACTCATGGCTCAGTTAAATGGCGGTCAGGATCCAATTAATACGAGCATCACGCATTCCAAGACCAAAATCGATTATGTAAACGCCAATGTACTCGACAAAGTGACAGGTGAGCTTATCCTTGCACCGTATGTCATTGAAGAAGTCGGCGGCGAAAAAATCGGCTTTATCGGTGTCGTTACCATGCTGACGCCAAGCAAAGTTTCTCCTGCCGCCTTGGCACCGGTAAATATCGTGGATCAAGCTCCGGTAGTCAATGCTGCAGTCGATGCCTTGACCGCACAAGGCGTCAAAGCCATCGTGGTACTTGCTCATGATCCTGCGTCACAGAGCGGTACAACGATTACAGGCGAGGCCGCTGATCTCGCTAACGCCGTAAGCGATGAGGTTGACGTTATTTTCGCCGGCGACAACCATGCGAAAGTAAACGGAATGGTGGACAACAAGCTCATTTTCCAAGCCTACTCCTACGGTACGGCATTTGCCGACGTGGATCTTGAGATCGACCCGTTAACGCATGATATCGTGAAGAAGGAAGCGAACATCGTTGACGTCAATCAAGCCGGCATTACACCGGATGCTGAAGTGACTGCTCTGGTACAGGCTGCCCTTGCGAGACATCCCGAGCTTGCTTTGCCGGTCGGTTCCACGGAGACGGCTTATAAGAAAGAGAATGCGTATACGCAGGAAATCGCGCTTGGCAGCTTGATCGCCGATGCCATGAAGGATGCCATGCAATCCGACTTTGCGTTCATGAACCCGGGCGGCATCCGCGCTGATTTGCCGCTCGGCAATGTTCTCTACTCCGATTTGTTCCGCATTCAACCGTTCGGCAACCAGCTGGTTAAGATGACGCTGACCGGCGCACAAATTAAGACGCTGCTTCAACAGCAATGGGGAGAAACGGCAGCCAGTACGAAAACACTGCAAATCTCCGGACTTCGTTATACGGCTGATTTCAGCAAGCCCATTGCGGAGCGTGTCGTTGCGTTAACGAAAGAGGACGGTACCGAAATAACCGACTCGGCAGAATACACAGCTGTCGTAAATAATTTCATGGCAGCCGGCGGCGACAACTATACAGTCCTGACACAAGGTAAAAATCCGACAGCCGGTCCCACCGATATCGATGCATTCTACTACTATGTGCTGAACACGTTCAATCACGGTACGATTACAGCGGCTGTGAAAGGCCGCATCACGAATATCAATACGACTCCATAAAAATCAGGTTACATGGCGGTGAACCCGGACTCAGCGGACTCCGTTGAATTAGCTGCCCCGTCCGGGTCACCTTTAGAAAGGAGCATCAAGTTGAAGAGAAAAGCAATCCTCTTAACGGCACTATCCTTGTCCTTGACGTTAGCTGTGCCTGTAGCAGCACCGTTGGCTGCGTATGCGGAGAGTTCCATTCCACAGGCTGCCGGCACAACAATTGACGCAATAACCACTGTCTTTGCCGGTAGTTCCGTATCGATCAGCGGCACAACCAATGCGGCTGAGGTCATCATAAAGGTCATCAGTCCGGACAGCACTATCCTCTTCTTTGATATCGTGAAATCGGCCGATGGCCGATATTCCGCTTCATTTCAGCTGTCCGGCAATGCGGCAGCGGGCAGCAGCTATCAAATCATTGCCGGACAAGGCACTGACGTCTCGACCAAGACATTTACCGTTGCTTCGAACGGAAACGGAATTCCTGCTGCACCTCCCACTAATACCGATGAGCCGCCGGCTCCGGGTGGTATGACAACCGTTCATTTCGAGCTGTCCGATGTTTCCGCTGCCGCTAACGGTGTTGCCACATTGGATGCCAGCGAGGTCGCTTCCGCCAAATCGGACATCCGGATTCCCGCAACCGTCATGCAAACCATTGAAGATAACAGCTTCCGCATTCTGCTGCCGAATGGAACCGTCACGCTGCCGAAGGAAGTGCTGAATGCGCTCTCCGTGCTGGCCGGTTCCGATAAGGATGCGAGTCTCTCGCTTCAATTCAGCAGGCTGACGAGCAGCGAAGCCGCTTCTGCCGTTGCCAAGCTCGGAGATGCCGGTACAGGCCTTACACCGCAAGGGCAAGTCATTGAACTGACCCTTGGCATTGCATTCAAGGACGGCTCCTTGAAGAAGCTGAGCAGCTTCACAAAGCCGGTCACGCTCCAGCTTCAGCTGGCTGCCAGCGCGGATGCCCGTCTGACCGGCATTTATTATCTCTCCGATCTCGGCGGAGTCGAGTATATCGGCGGCACTCTTAAAGGAAACACGCTGACCGCCCAAATTGGCCATTTTTCTCAATACGGCGTGTTCTCGTACATGAAGAAGTTTGCCGACGTGCCAACGACTCATTGGGCAGCTGATGTGATCGAGGAACTGACTGCGAAGCATATCGTCCAAGGCATCTCCACAGAC
Source organism: Paenibacillus sp. BC26 (assembly GCF_900116125.1). Lineage (NCBI taxonomy): Bacteria > Bacillati > Bacillota > Bacilli > Caryophanales > Paenibacillaceae > Paenibacillus > Paenibacillus sp. BC26. The sequence continues at coordinate 239,186 of NZ_FPAD01000002.1, forward strand.
AGCTTCGGTCCGAAAGCCAAAGTGACACGTGCCGAGTTTGTTACGATGCTCGTTCGTGCTCTTGGTCTGAAGGCGACAGGTACCGCACCTTTCACTGACGTCAAAGCGGGCAGCTGGTACGCTGATGCGGCTGCCGCAGCCTACGAGAACGACATCGCATCCGGCACAAGCGCCGGGAAATTCGAACCAAATAAGCCGATTACCCGCGAAGAAATGGCGCTCATGATTACTCGCGTCTATGAGAAACAGCACGGCCAAGCCAGTGGCAGCGCTACTGATATCGATGCATTCCAAGACAAGAATACAATCAGCAGCTGGGCGAAAGATGCGGTTCAAGCCGCCGTGCATGCCGGGCTTATGGTTGGCAGTGATCACCTCTTCTCCCCACGAAGTAATACAACACGAGCAGAATCCGCACAAGTGCTCTACAACTTACTGTTCCGCGATTAATACAAAGAGCCTGCCGTCTATGACGGCAGGCTCTTCTTTCTGTGTATATGGCGATCAACGAAGACCGCGTTTATTGTGGCCTGTCACATGAACAGGCTGGACGTACGGACGAATCCGATCCATCAGCCGCTGCCCTTTGTGCAGCTCATCGCCGTCTTTGTTCGTAAAGCTGAAATGCTGTTCGATCGCATCAAGCCCATAATTGGACGTGTAGAACGTCGGCTTACGATTCATCCGGTAATTCAGAATGGCGCCAAGGACATGATCCCGCACCCATGGATTCAAGTTCTCCGCTCCGATATCATCGAAGATCAGAAGATCCGTCTCCTTCATGAGGTCGACCGTTTCCTTGAGCTTCCCCTGCTCCAGCATCAGGGACTTCAAGTCCTCCACAAACTCCGGCATGTACACGATTGCGCCAGTGAAACCGGCCTTGGCCAGCTCATGGAGCATATAACACATGAGGAACGTTTTCCCCGTACCGAATGACCCGGTTAAATAGAGCCCTTCCTTCTGGAGTCCGTTTTCTTTGGTAACGTTAATGTACTTGATAATCTGACCGACCGCTTTCATTCGTTCCAGATCCTTCGATACGATCTCATCCGCGGAGTAACCTTCCAATAAAGCCCGGTCATCCACGTAGAAGCTGCGTATGCGGCTGCGGATCTTGTTCTCGCTTTGTCTGGCGATCAGCTTCTTACAGGTCACTTTGCGGTCGTTCAATTGAACGCGGCCGCCAACCGATTCGCAGCTAAGCTCCGTATAGTGGCCCTCGAAATCATTCGGACATTGATCGAGCCCCGGGCAGTTGCTGCAAATCCGGAATTCCTTGGTGCATTGATAAATTTTATTTAAATTCAACCGGATCGTCTCGTTATCCAGCTCCGGATATTTGGAACGAAGTTTGCCGACGAGTGGATCGGCAAGCAGCTCTTCCATTAATTTATCCGCTTGCCTTAATGCGCTTCCGCCTCCCGGCATTTGCTTCAGCAAATCGCCCAGCGATTCCATCGCCATAAACCTTCACCTCAATTACGTCGTTTTCCCATCCAGCTTGCGAGCCATTCGCCGGATTTCCTCCATCTCCTCTGCCGAGAGCGGCGCTCCGCTCGGCGCTTCGGGCATGATCGGAATCGCCGGTTTGCGGCGTCCGCGCGGCGCACCTGAGCCGCCTCCCGTGTTCCCTCGCGGAGTCTGCTGGACATTGTCGCGGCGGCGATCTTTTTCACTTTCAATTTTCACCTGTTCACGCACATAGCCGACTGCTTTCTCGAATGAGTCAATTCCTTTGACAAGCATATTGGATGCTACGGCATCGATATACGTTTTAGTCACGCGCTGGGCATCGTTAAGACCAAGTACATAATGAATGAGTACGTTAATAACAGACCCTTGAAGCCGATAATTAAGATCAATCTTTTCGAATTCCCGAATCAACCACTCCGGGACAGCTCCCGGGAAAAATCGGGAAATAAAGCGCGTATGCGGCTCGTTCCGCATCAGCATGTTGTACTGATGAATATCGCAGCGTCCGGCCAGCTGAGTCGGAACCTCCATGTAATGCTCCGCCTGTACGGCTACTTCATCCGGCGGCTCTTCGCCGTCCTCCGCACTGTTATCCGCTTTAGCTGCAGCAACTCGTCCATACAGACGCTGCCGCTCGTCGGTGCGCTTCCGATCCTGACGGTACATCTGATTCGCCCGCAGCTGAAGCTCATCAATGAGCAATTCGCCTTTGCTTGAGAATACATGGTCTTCATCGAGCAGCCGGACCAGATCAACAACGGTTAAATTGTATTTATAAGCTACATAATTCAACTGGGCAACAGCCTCATGATCGCCGCGAAGCCGTTCGACATGATGCCTGTTCGCTGCATTACGAGGGAAACGCATGATGATATCGCCGTACCCGATACCTGCTGTTTCCAGCTGCGGCTTCGGTGCGGGCTGTCTTGCCGGCGCAACTTCGGTCAGCGCCTGTTCGAGCTCCAAATCAATGCCTTGCGTATTCAATCGGAACAGCTCATAGAAAGGTACAGTTATATTATCTCGCTGCAGATCCACGCTGGCAAGCTCATCCGATTCCTTGGCATAGAAGGATTCCCTGAGGGCGATAACGGCATGTTTGCCGACCTTATCGCGAAGGAGCAATGTCAAATGCGGACTTCCGAAAAATTCATCCGGCGATAAAGGCTTTACCAACTCGTATTCATAAACAACATCGTCATTGTCCGGTACGCCAAGCCTCGACACTTGCAGGAGACCCACCGCTTCCAGCTTAGATGCTTGATTAATGAGATCCTGCCTGCCGCGCTCGTTCATTTCCAGGCCAAGCCCGAGCAGCAGTTTGCGCTGCGCTTCAAGCGGCGAATAACCGACCCGGTCGTCCGGCACTTGCTGATATAGAAACTGATAGAACCCTGCCGCGAACGCTCCAATCATAGATTGATAGATCAATCCGACCATTTTGCGATCAACGGCGCTTAGCGAAAAATCGCGAAAGATGTAGCATCGATGATGCTCTGTAAAGTGGTGCAAATTGCCGATCCGCATCTCATTTGACTCCATCCGCCTTTTATTCTTCCTACTAGTTTACCATAAAAGCGGCCCGCATTTGAGGCACAGAAAAAAGAAAATTCCCCCGCTTGAGGGAACTTTCGCATACCTAATGGTGTGAGGCCGGATTACCTGCCCCTTCTTGAACACCTTTACTAATCAGCTCATCAAGCAGCGCTTCCTGCTCCTGGAAGGTATCCGCGATTTCAGGATGCTCCTGTTTCGCCAGCCACTGGGTCATGACGAAAGCTGTCGTCACCGGCTCCTTCGTTAGAAGCTGCCGACCCGCTCCAATGATGCCGTACAGTTCGCTGTTTGGCAGCCGCCGTTTCAGTTCTGCCGCATAATTCTGCCCCGTCTTATCCGCAGTTCCATACAAAATAAGCACGGGCTGCTTCAGCTGAGGGAGCCGTTTCTGTACGGAACTATCCAAGCAAGCCGCCGTATACTCCCGCCACTTATTCGAATCGCCAAGCTTTGCTTCCGTATGCAGCTCTTCGAAGGATGACTTGCTGCCAGCCTCCGACCAAGCCGCCTTGAAGGCAATAGGTCCCTTCGGGCTGAGAATGCTCGAGATGAATGCCGCCTGCAGCTTCGAACGCGTAACAATATCCGTATAAGCGGACGCTCCGGAAACCATGATGCCGCCGACGAATCGCTCGGGATAAGCGAGCATGGCCGCCAGAGCCGGAAACGAGCCTGCCCCATAGGAGCACACATACGCTTGCTTCACGCCAAGTCCATCGAGCAGCCTTCTCATATCTTCTGCAATTAACGCCAGTGACAGCTTTCCGCCGCCTGCCTCGCTGTATCCGTGACCGCGAATATCGAAGCGGATTAAACCGGAACTCGCCGTCCATTTCTCCTGTACAGCCGTAAACAGACGGCTGGTCAAACAAGGTGGATGCACAAATAGGATTGGCGGTTGCCCGGAACCATCTTGATGATAATGCAGTGCGGTATCGCCAATATTCAAAAACGGCATAGCGCAACACCTCGGCTTTCGTTGTCAGCGTCTATAGATGCTGATTGCGAATTTTCCTTAGTATGGCCATGCCGTTTGATGTTTCATGTTAGAACATTTTGTATCCGCCTTTGCGCAGCGCCCGAATGGTAGCACCACTTACATAAGCGCCGATCAATGCACCGATCGCCGGCAAAATATCAACAAAGGTAAAGGATGTGAAATTGCCCGATACGCTCTTCGCATCGTCCCAGGTTTGCCAAATAAAGAGTGGGACGAGTACAAGAATAAATAAGTAAATGGGGAAAAATGTTGTTTTCAGCAGCATATTCAGAATAAATCCGATTCCAAACATCATGACAAAAAACAAAACTGTTGCAATGACAAGCTGTAAAATATTAACGTCACCGTTCATCCCGAGTCGTCTACCCCTTTCGCTACGAATAGTGTAGTAGATGGCACATCCGAAGTCAATTCATTCGGGCGTGTTGTCACAAGTCCGTCATTTGCTCTCCTTTGCCGCGTTACGTTACAATGTAATCGACAAAGATACGGATAGGGAGAGATAACTATGAGTGAAGCAGCACAAACGCTCGAAGGCTGGTATGCCTTGCACGATTTTCGCTCGATCGATTGGACAGCTTGGAAGCTTGCGGATGAAGGCGAACGCGCCATTGCAATGGATGAGCTTCAATCCTTCCTAAGCGAATGGCAGACGATTGAAGATAACAAACAAGGCAGCACGGCGTTCTATTCCATCATTGGCCAGAAAGCGGATTTCGTCATGATGCATCTGCGCGAAACGCTGGAAGAGCTCAATGCCATTGAGAATGCATTCAACAAAACGACTTTTGCCCAATTCACAGTTCCGGCTCATTCTTATGTAAGTGTCGTGGAATTGAGCAACTATATGGCAGCACCGGGCACCGACCCTATGCAAAATCCGGAAATTCTCGCTCGACTGAAGCCGATTCTGCCAAAATGGAACCATATCTGCTTCTACCCGATGAACAAACGCCGCGAAGGCAACGACAACTGGTACATGCTCAGCATGGACGAGCGCCGCACGATGATGCGAAGCCACGGGATGATCGGACGTACCTATGCAGGCAAAGTTAAACAAATCATTACCGGTTCCGTCGGATTCGACAACTGGGAGTGGGGCGTTACTCTGTTTGCGGATGATGCGCTGCAGTTCAAGAAACTCGTGTATGAAATGCGCTTCGATGAAGTCAGTGCGCGCTTCGGTGATTTCGGCGACTTCTATGTCGGCAACCGGATGACCGATGAGAAGCTGCAAGCGCTACTCGCCATTTAAATTGAAAAAAAGCGGATGAAACGTCTCAGGACGCCTCATCCGCTTTATTTGTTTAATCTTCATCGTCCTCTTCGAGGAGACGTTTCGCTTCGAGATACGCTTCCGTCTGACGGTCGCGCTCCCTTCCCTTCTCCTTAAGCCGTTCAATGCCCGGCAAAATGAGAATATCGACTTCCTTCTGCACCGTATATGCCAAGTCGTAACGGTTCTGCGACTCCAAGAAGGAGCCTACTTCCATCAGCGCGTTGTACCGATCCAGTTCATCGCGCGTCAGCAAACCACGAACCTGCACGCTGCAGTGTCGCATTACAGGAATTTACCTTTGCGAAGTACCAGTGGAATACCACCGATGATGTACAGGTAACGAACGTCAATTGCTTTCTTCAGCAATGCAGCTACGCCGCCTTTGTATTTCTTGCCGAATGCAAGACCAACTGCTTCGCCTTTACCAAGGGATGCAACTGTACCTTTGTTCTTGAATTCGAATTTCTTAAGCGGTTGGTTACGAATCGATGCCACCAGGTTGTGCGCGCAAGTTACGCCTTGTTGCATAGCGATTTGTGCGGTTGGCGGGAACGGACGGCCTTCCGGATTGAACATCAGGGAGTTGTCACCTACAACGTAGATGTTCTCGTGGCCCGGTACGCGAAGCGACTCATCCACTTTAACGCGTCCGCGCATCGTTTCGATGCCTGCTTCTTCGATCAAGCGGTTGCCGCGTACGCCGGCTGCCCAAATGACGGTTGCTGCTTTGATTTCTTCGTTGTCGCCAACGATTACGCCCTCAGGAGTACATTCTTTGATCGCTGTTCCGATGCGGAATGTAACGCCTTTCTTCGTCAATACTTGCATAGCGTACTCAACGAGCTCCGGATCGAAACCTGGAAGCGCAGTTGGAGCGGCTTCGATGTTATATAGTTTAACAAGCGAAGGATCCACGTCGTTTTGCTTGCAAAGCTCAGGAAGACGGTCAGCAAGCTCGCCCACAAACTCGATACCTGTGAAGCCGGCGCCGCCGACAACAAAAGTAAGGTAATCTGTGCGGTGTGGTTCGCGTTTGTAACGTGCAAATTGGTACTCAATGTGTTCGCGGATTAGACGAACGGAGTTGATGCTGCGAATATTCATTGCATGCTCAAGCATACCTGGAATTCCGAAAGTTTCCGGCTCGCCGCCAAGGCCGATTACAAGGTAATCGTAGGAGAGCGTTCCGTCTTCAAGAATAACCTTCTTGTCTTGGGTGCGGATTTGAACAACAGTCGATTTAACGAAATCGATTTTGAATTCGTCAATCAGCTTGGAGATGCTCACGCGCGCGTTTTCGGTTTTGTCTGTACCTGCTGCCGGCATGTGCAGGTGAGTCGTGAAGTAGTGGTAATCATGCTTGTTTACAAGCGTAACATCAGCTTCATTGTAGTTCAGTTCTTTTTGAAGACGCAGTGCTGTCAAGATACCGCCGTAACCGGCACCAAGAATAACAATTTTCGGTATGTTGCTCATCGCAGAATCCCATCCATTCGTAATTTCTTTTTCTTTACAGACTTTGTGAAAAATTACACAAACACAGACAATGAATAATGTTAGTGTGTGACCCTTAGCCTACTTTTATGAATAGTCCATGTCTATTTTCGACAAATCGAATACTAATACCTCACATATTACAAACTTTTTCAGTAAAGTTCAAGGGTAATTTATACGAAAATATTTAGAATAACATCCAATTTTCTTATTTCCTCATAGCTTGTCGAACAGATATAATGTACAAGAAGATTCATCCAAGTGTAAGGCAGCATGTGCTCGTTCATTTTGTTACCTTTTTGGAGGTGTCAACTGTGTCCAACTCTGCTAATCCCACGCATGTCGATATTGCGATTATCGGCGGCGGTCCTGCCGGTATGTTTGCTTCCTTCTATGGCGGTATGCGCCAAGCATCAGTCAAGATCATTGAAAGTATGCCTCAACTGGGGGGCCAATTAGCCGCGCTATACCCGGAGAAGTATATATATGATGTGGCTGGATTTCCGAAAGTAACCGCAGGTGAGCTTGTCGAGCAATTGAAGAAGCAAATGGAATTATTCCAACCGGACATCCACCTGGAGGAGAAAGTCGTCAACGTCATTAAGCACGATGAACGCTCTTTCGAGATTGTGACGGACAAAACCTCGCATTTTGCCAAAGCCGTTATTATTACGGCCGGGGTCGGTGCTTTCGAGCCTCGTCGATTGGAGTTAGAGCAAGCGGCCAAATACGAGAAGAAGAATCTGCATTATTTCATTAGCGATTTGAATCAGTTCCAAGGCAAGCATGTCGTAGTCACCGGCGGCGGCGATTCGGCCGTAGACTGGTCATTGATGCTCGAGCCAATCGCTGCAAGCGTGACGCTTGTGCACCGCAGAGATAAATTCCGAGCTCATGAGCATAGCGTTGAGAATTTATTGAATTCCACTGTCCGCATACTAACACCATATGAAATTACTTCCCTGCACGGTACACACCATATAGAACGCATTACCTTGCAGCATGGCAAAACAGCTGATTTCACTGAGCTTCCGGTTGTCGATGCCCTCATCGTCAATTACGGTTTCGTCTCCTCCCTTGGTCCGATAGCCGAGTGGGGACTCGAGATCGATAATGGCTCCATCGTTGTTGACTCTCGCATGGAAACGAGCATTCCCGGAATATTCGCCGCAGGCGATGTCACCACGTATCCCGGGAAGCTGAAGCTTATTGCGGTTGGTTTCGGCGAAGCGCCGACAGCCATCAACAATGCCAAGGTTTATGTAGATCCATCCGCTAAACTCTCCCCCGGACACAGCAGCAATATGAAGCTGTAGCCACCGAATTTCAGCACGTATTACAAATCAAAAAAGGGTATCCTAATCTTTAGCCTGACATGCTGATTAACGTCGCAATGGCAAAGGAGGGTACCCTTATCTATGTTATGTCCCATCTGCAATGGCTTGGAGCAGCTTACGGCTATCTGTCCGCTTTGCTCCCTACAAACTGATGATTACGGACGGCTCGAAGACTTTGCCGGTCCTTATGCACCTTATCAGCCTGACACGTATACAAATAACGAGACGATTCCTTCATTGTCACAATCGGAACAGAGCTGTGGACATATCGTATATTGCTCAAACTGTGCGAAGACGTTTGAAGTAATTGTTTCTAAGTGGCAATGAAACGGGGACGAGTTCTAGGCGGTATTGCGATAATTTTCCGGTTTAAGTTGTCTGCGTTTCAGCTCCGCGCTAAGCAATAGAATAAATTCCGGATCCAATTCGAACTTATGTGCCGCGTCATAGGCATCGAGCAAAAGGTCGTCTGACAGCTGATCCATATTCTCCACTCCTTCCCTCTTTATTCCAAATTCATCTTAGCATGTCCAAATAGGAAGGAACAAGCGTTCCGATTATCCACACAACCATGTGGACAGCATGTTGGTAAGATGTGGGTAATCGTCGAATAATGAGGAAATACCGATGAGGATATTGTGGATACGGTTATACACAGCCCGACAAAAACCCACTTTTGATAAAAAACTTTAATGGCACTCTATCAACCTATTAATCTATTATATTAAATCCGGTTAATTACTATTGAGGCCTCGTATTCACTTCGAAAATCCAAATTTTCCCGTTCCGATCAATGCCGTAATCAAAGCCCAACTGTCCGATCCCCGGAAACCGCCCCTCAAGCACTTCGGTGGAAAGCTGAGTAAGCAGCCGCATTTCACGCTTCTTGGAACCAACCGCACCGCTCGAGAATGATCTTCGAATCCCCTCAGAACCGCTGAGCAGCGTACCGCCTCGGCAAATATTCGTTACGAATAAGCCCGGTTTAGCCAAGCGCCCTACAATCGCCGTAATCGCCCATTGTCCGGTTGCCTGCTTCACGTATTTCACACGGTAATCAATAGGTCTGCCGCCGATTGTAGCCAAACGGATTCCTTTCTGAATCAAATAGCGACGGGAGCTCTTCTTCGACAGCAAAGACTGATACATACCGTCAAACGTGCTAAAGCTGCTTGTTTTGGAATAGTAGGTATACTTGTAGGTTCCGGCATCTTTGGACACTTTAATGACGCCGTTGCCGCCGGCTCCGCGTACCGGCTTAATAACGACCATTCCATGTGACTGCAGCATGCTGTTTAAATTCACTTTCGAGAACATACGCGTTGGAGGAATGTGCGGCGCAATACGACTATGCGACAATAATGCCTCCGTTTTCGCCCATTTGCTTGCCAACTGTCTGCCTTGTTCCGTTCCCATTCCGTAATCCCATCCTTTCTTTATAACTGTTCTATAGTTGACAGCATATGCCTCGCAGACATCTATCTCTTGGATGATTGTTAGGGTCAACTCGCCTTATTTAATAGGCTGATAGAGCAGAAATCGCGCCCGGTATTGCCCGGGCAATGAATGGGGAGACATTTGCCGCATGAAAAACACCCGGTACGGACGCTTTATGCACGTCTTACCGGGTGTTTGGCTGGGTACGATCAGGATTGAACGGGTTTAGGACTCTTCTTCTAGCTGCTTGCTTTTAAAAGGTAGGAAACAGGACTGAACAGCAAATGCGAGAGCCAGCATCTCTGAGCCGAACCAGAAATTAGATGCCACAATCAGACAAGCGATCACCTTCATGAGCGGATAATATTTAGGCGATATTGTCGCATATTTGTCGTAGTTTGCAGGGGCGAGCACGGCCATCATCACAAGCGAAGCCGCCGTAAGTCCGTACATCCAAAGCTCCGGAATTACGACATGCGGCAGCACCGACAATACAACCGTGGAAGCTACGATGCAGCTGACATTCGTAGGCAGATGATAGCCGCCGGATATAAAGCGGATCACCGCAAAGACGACTAGCAGCCCGGCAGTCTTAAGCGGCTCGCCGCTCACGAGTCCAATAATAAGTACCAATGATGCAATCGAGATCGTATTCAACATAATTTCCAGCGCATACTTGATGACAGGGACGGAGGGCGCAATCGCCCCGCTCTCGGTCATTTTGGCATGCAGTGTCGCAGCTGTTTTCTGAAGCATCTTCACGTTCCTCTCGGGCAGGTTTACATGTGATGTAGTTCTGGTTAGTCTCTTATCCTAATTTCTACTAGTATAGCAGAGATATTTGTTCCGCAAAATCACTACCGATCCTTATTCACGCCCGGTTTTCTTTCTTCTTGCTTTCCGGTTGATTATAATGGGAATGCAACCCAAATGAAGGAGTGAATCCACGATGAAGTATCGTAAGTTAGGCAAGAATGGTCCTGAGATCTCTGTAATCGGCTTCGGCTCATGGGCAATCGGAGGCGCCGGCTGGGCGAGTGCTTGGGGCAATCAAGATGATGCTCAATCGGTGGACAGCATCCGCGCAGCACTTGACGCAGGCATTAATTTCTATGATACGGCAGCGGTTTACGGGCTTGGACACTCGGAGGTCGTACTCGGAGAAGCACTTCGCGGCGATCGCGATAAGGTCGTGATCGCGACAAAATGCGGTTTGGTTTGGGATGAGGCCGGATCGATCACGAAAAGCGGCGCATACGACTCCGTTATCCGAGAAGCGGAAGCCTCGCTAAAGCGGCTCGGCACGGACTATATTGATTTGTATCAAATGCATTGGCCGGATAGTGAAGTAGCTGCCGAAGAAACGATGCGCGCGATGGACAAGCTTGTTCAAGACGGCAAAGTCAGATTCGTCGGCGTCAGCAACTACAACGTCGAGCAGTTGGAGCGCTCGCTCACGGTCAGACATGTCGATTCGCTGCAGCCTCCCTATTCAATCTTGCGGCCGGCAGCAGAGCAAGAGCTGCTTCCATTCTGCTTAGCCAACGGCATCGGCGTCGTGGCCTACAGTCCGCTGACTTCCGGTTTGCTGTCCGGCAATTATACGTACGACACCAAATTCGGGGAAGACGATTGGCGTTCACGCAACAAAGCACATACCGGCGAAGGCCTTCGCAGCAATGTGGACCGCGCCGAGAAGCTTAAGGTAATCGCGGCACGTTATGATATCACACTGCCGCAGCTTGCCGTCGCTTATGATCTTGCGCACCCTGCGCTCACGAGCGCTCTGGTCGGCGTACGCAAGCCGAGCCATATTCTTAGCGTTCTTCCGGCGATTGATGTGGTGCTTGATGAAGCGGTCTTGGCGGAAATTCGGGCCATTGCGGCTGGCTAGCTGCAGCTGGACATTCAGTCTGAAAACACAAAGAAACCTCCCGGAGATCCCATCTCCGGGAGGTTTCTGCATTTCTTATTCGATTAGCATTCGCCGGCTTCAGCGGGCTTACCCGCATCCGTTGCAGTACGGAACGACGAACCGCAGCCGCAAGTTGCGGATGCGTTCGGGTTGTTGATGGTAAAGCCGCCGCCCATTGCGGATTCTTTATAGTCGATTTCGAGGCCGTTCAAATATTTCATGCTGTCCGCGTCCACGACAACCTTCAATCCGCCGAACTCCATCGTTTTGTCTGTATCGTTAAGCTCATCATCGAAACCCATGCCGTATGAGAATCCGCTGCAGCCGCCTTCCTTTACGCCAATGCGCAGGAACAACTCCGGTGACTCTTCAGCCTCCAGCATTTCCTTGATTTTCTCGTTTGCAGTCTCGCTTATATTAATCATGGTATCCCTCCTGTAATTGGGAGTTTGACGGAGTCAAACTCTCTCTGATTTCGTTATTCAAATAACTCACTATATATTTTATAGTATACTCCACATTGCAGAAGGACTCAATACACGTACAACCCTATTGTAATGGTTACGCAGGCAGCACATACAGCAGAATCGCGAAGAAATGCAGCACCGAGCCGCCAAGTACAAACAAATGCCATACGGCATGATGATACTTAAAGCTCCGCCAAACATAAAACAATGTGCCAACCGTATACAGCACGCCGCCGATAATCAAGAGCTGCAGACCACCCGGCGCCAAATGCGCTTTCAGCGGTCCCCAGGCAAACACGATGATCCAACCCATTCCGATATAGAGCAGCGTGGATGTGAAGAGAAACTTAGAAGCGTAGAAGGCCTTGAACACAACGCCGCACAATGCGAGTCCCCATACGATGCCGAACAGCGTCCATCCTGCCGCGCCTTGCACAATATGCAGCACGATCGGAGTGTAAGTTCCGGCGATGAACAAATAAATGCAGGAATGATCCATAATTTCAAACACATTCTTTGCTTTTCCTTCCGGAAAGCTGTGAACGAGCGTAGACGAAATATACAGCATCAGCATCATGGAGCCGTAAATCGTAAAGCTGACCACATGCGAAGCATTTCCTTTAATTGCGGCAAACACGATTAGCAGCACCAACGCAGCAACACTTAATACAGCACCCAAGCCATGCGTGATCGCATTGGCTACTTCTTCCTTGCGAGAATACGTATATGTATTCGCCATGAAGTCCACCTCATTCTTATTAACTGTTTCGCCTCTGCTCCTTATTGTAACCCAAATTGCACGGCATCGAAAGGAAGCCGCCTCCTGCTCCTTCCATCGTTTAGGTCCTCTGGCATGACTTAATAGTTGCCGCTCTTCATGATGAGGTTTATAATAAGGGAAGTTATTTGTGTGGGGTTTTTGGAGTGAGGGTAAGTAATTTTTTTCACAATGTTGTTTTTTTTCAATTTATACATTATACACCGGACCTGTAAATGAGTGCCCGGCGGACTGGGAGGATACTCTTATGAATGTCGTAATACCTACAGATGCTACACGAATGCAAGCCATTGTCGAGAAAGTTCGTGCTGGCGAACGTCTCACTCGGGAAGATGGAGAATTTCTATATCGTTCCGACGATTTGCTCACCATCGGCCAGATGGCGAACGAAGTCAACCTCAAGAAGAACGGACGGAAAGTATATTTTATCGAAAATATGAGCTTATACTTCACAAATGTTTGTGAAGCTCATTGTGCGTTCTGCAACTTCCGCAAGGATGAAGGTCAAGAAGGTGCTTACACGCTTACCGGCGCGCAAATGATCGAATATGTGGAGAAGCATATTCATCCTGATGTACGTGAATTCCATATCGTCGGCGGCCATAATCCGCATGTGCCTTTCCAATACTACGTGGATTCGCTTCAAGCGTTGCATGATCGTTTCCCTAATGTTGCGCTCAAAGCGTACACAGCGGCTGAAATCGACTTCTTCTCGCGGATTAGCGGCTTGAGCTACAAAGAAGTGATTCAAGAACTCATGAAAGCCGGCCTGCAAAGCTTAACCGGCGGCGGCGCCGAGATTCTGTCCGACGAATACCGCAAGAAGATGCGCGTTGACAAAGCCGATGTTTCGCAATACCTGGAGGTCCATCGCACGGCGCATAATCTTGGTCTTCGCACGCACACAACCATGCTCTACGGATCTGTAGAGAAAACCGAAGATCGCGTTAACCATATGCTTCAAATTCGCGAGCTGCAAGATGAAACGAACGGCTTCCAAGTGTTTATCCCGCTCTCCATGCAGCCTATCAGTCCGAAAGCAAGCATTCGCCGCCGCAACTCCGCCTTTGACGATTTGAAGGCTATTGCGATCAGCCGCTTGCTGCTTGATAATTTCCAGCATATTAAAGCTTATTTCATTAATATCGGTACTCAGCTTACGCAAGTTGCGCTTACAATGGGCGCTTCGGACGTACACGGTACGATGGTGAAAGAACGCATCAGCCATGCAGCAGGCGCACTGACGCCGGAAGGCATCACACGCGAGGATCTGATCTGGCTCATTAAAGGCGCCGGTCGTATTCCGGTTGAACGCGATACGTTCTACAACGAAGTGAAGGTTTTCGAATAAGCAGGTTTTGCCATAGTTTTGGGTAGTACAAGCACTGATGGCTAAGGTCGCAGAGGCGTATACTACGGGTAAGAGCAAACAGCGGACGCCGGCTTCCGGCGCCGCATCACTAAACGAAATGCAGAAGATTTTTATGCACACAGAGAAAGTTGGGATTTTGATGAAGCGTTTTGTCATTCTTGGCGGCGGTTATGGAGGTCTTACAGTCGCCCATGCATTGCTCGAGGGTGAACTGCCAGACGACACAATCGTCGTTCTAATTGACCGTATGCCGTTTCAAGGGTTAAAAACGGAGTATTATTCTTTGGTAGCGGGAACTGCCGCGGATATCGATCTGCGCGTAGCTTTCCCTTCGGATCCGCGTCTGATCGTAACTTACGGCGAAGTAACCGACATCGACCTGGATGCGAAGCATATTCAACTTGCCGGCCAAGATCCGCTTGAATACGAGTGGCTCGTAGTCGCACTTGGCTGTACGGACAAATATCATGGTATTGATGGCGCGGAGCTGTACTCCAACAGCATTCAGACGTTCTCCGCATCGCGTAAAACGTATTTGGCGCTAAACGACGTGAAGCCATACGGGCAAGTAACGATCGTTGGCGGTGGTTTGAGCGGTGTTGAGGTAGCATCCGAGCTGCGTGAAGGCCGTCCTGACCTCAATATCCGGATTATCGATCGCGGGCCGAGCATTCTGTCTGCATTCCCGGGTAAGCTGCAGGAATATGTTTCTTCGTGGTTTATCGAGCATGAAGTGGAAATGCGGGGACATGTTTCGCTGCATAAGCTTGAAGAAGGCAGCTTGTATGATTTGAACAATCCGAGTCCAATTCTGTCTGACGTAACGGTATGGACAGCAGGTATTCAACCTGTAGCGCTGGTTCAACGCATGAACCTGCCTAAGGACGCCCAGGGCCGTCTCATCATTAATGAGCACCACCAACTGCCGGATTATAACGACGTGTTCATCGTCGGCGACTGCGCCTCCCTGCCATTCTCGCCAAGCGCGCAGGCTGCGGAAGGACAAGGCAAGCAAGTTGCGGAAGTCATGCAAGCAATTTGGAGCGGCAAAACACCCAAACTTGGCAAAATCAAGCTTAAAGGCGTTCTCGGCTCGCTCGGAAAAAAAGCCGGCTTCGGCCTCATGGGCCGCACGCCTCTTATGGGCCGCGTACCTCGCGTTCTCAAAAGCGGTGTCTTATGGATGTCGAAGCATCATTTCGGCTAAACTAGTAAGATATGGAACCTGTCCTGGTAGGAACAGTTACATATCATCGATAAGGCGATCCAATGCTTCACGATCAGCTTGTTGCTTTACAATGGCCTTCATCATAAGTTCTTCCAGCTCTTCAATGGTTTCGCCGGCGATAATTTCGCCATTCACGAGACCGAACGGAGCCAAATAACATTCGCCGCAATTGCCCAGGCAGCCGTATTCGATTACATCATAATCCGGATTTTCCTCTAGCTTTTTCATGAGACGGTCGGTGCCATGGTGCATATTGCTCGCACAAAATTCTATCATCGTTTTTAACATTTTATTCGTTCACCTAGCCTTGAGTGATTGATATCCATTTTCAATTGCTCTGCTTTGTACTATAATAGGGGAGAAAGGAGTGGATTGCAATGAGTGAAAATGCACAAAGCACAATGTACGATGAAGTTTTGGATGTTCTTGACAAGCTGCGCCCGTTCTTGCAGCGCGACGGCGGCGACGTTGAACTCGTAGACGTAGAGGACGGCATCGTGAAACTTCGTTTGGTGGGTGCTTGCGGCAGCTGCCCAAGCTCGACAATTACACTTAAAGCAGGGATTGAACGCGCTCTGCTTGAAGAAGTCGAAGGCGTACAAGAGGTTATGCAAGTATTCTAATCTCTTAACCTCTTCACCCATTATTTACAATAAAGAGTCTTGCCATTATCCGGCCTCTAAGGCGGATACGGCAAGACTCTTTTGTTTAATTGGATGATGTTTTGATGGAGGTCTTGATCGGATCGAAACCTCCGGTTACATCCACGATGTTTCCTGTCAAATAATCCGATTGCGGCAAGCATAAGAACGTTATGACCCTTGCGACATCCTCGCCGCTTCCGGGACGACCTCTGGGCGATTCGTCATCTAGCTCACCGGAAACCTCTGCGATTGTCCGCTCCTTGTTCACGCCGCGAATATCGCCCGGACAGACCATGTGAACCGTAATGCCGTTGCCTGCCTCTTCGACGGCAAGCGTCTTCGTGAAGGATACCAGACCCGTCTTAGCGGAAGCATAAACGGCTCTGTGAGGCCACGCACGGCCTTCTCCGGCATGACCGAAGCCAAAGTGGATGATACGTCCCCACTGCCTCTTACGCATCCCTGCGAGCAAATGGTGATCGAGCAGCATAACGCCAAGCAAATTGCCGTTTACTAAACCGATCACTTCTTCCGCGGAATAATCCTCGAATAACCGTCGCTCGCGAATGAATGGGCCGGCGTTATTGATCAGAATATCAATACTGCCGGTTTGCGACCATGCCTGCGCTTCGGCTGCAAGCCGTGCAACATCGCCTTGAACGGCGATGTCAGCCCCGATTGCGGTTGCACGAACGCCGAATTGCTGCGTAATGTCCGCTGCGAGCAAGAGCGCCTCCTGCTCGCTTGATTTATAGTTCAGCACGATGTCGCAGCCCATCTGAGCCAGCGACATCGCTGTCATTTTGCCTAAACCTTTCGCACTTCCCGTTATTAAAGCCGTTCGTCCTTTCAGCTCCATGGGCACCCTCCCAAGTTCAGATCATTTTCTCATCTGGCGATAAGCATGGTGAAAGGTCAGCTTAAGTGTATCCAGCACCATCTCCATCATTTCATCCAGATCGCGCATCTGCTGAGTAATATTCTCCAATTGGTGCTGCTCTGAATATGATTCATGGCTTTGTCTGAGATCATCCTGCATTTCCGAATTCATGAAGTGGATCTCCGTGTTCCGCCGTTTTCGGATTCGGTTCATCGTAGGCTTGATAAGCTCTTTGAGCTCGTATAGAGGCAGCGCCAGCTCGGAATAGGCATTCCGCTGCACCATCGTGCGCAGCACGGTGAAATACGAGAAATGCGGTTTGACCCGCTCCGTTTGTAAGCTGAGATAGTCGTTCATCAGCGTCCCCAGCTTATCAAGCAGCGAGAACAGCCGAATGAAGGCATTTTTGTCAAAGTACACGTAACGGTGATAGTTCATCTGCTCCTCGGGCTTCATGGCCGTATAGGAAGCGGACGTAATCATGGCGCTGAACTTGCGAGCTGCATATTGGCTTTGTTCAAGCTCATCCAGTGAGGAAATAAGACCAAGCGTGTAAATCTCGTATTTGCGAAGCTTGTGATTCTCATCATGACTCTGCTCGATCAGCTTATGAAGCGCAGCGGCGTACTGCTCCATCGCTTGCACGGTTTCCAGCAGTTTGCCCTCCGAGACACGCGGCGGTTCACCAAACAGCATTCTAAGCACTAGGCAGTCCTCCTGAAGTTACAACTTGTCTTCTTAGATATGCATTACCTTCGTCCTTCGCGCCACTTCCATGCCCGAATCATAAAGTCGCACAGAATCCCGAACAAGATAGAGATGATGATATTGTGCAGGATGCTTGTGAAAACAAACCAATCCTCATTGCCGATCGTCTTCGTAAGCAGCGCGCCGCTCAATACTTGGCTGATGACCAGCACGAACACGAGAAAAATCGAATTGCGAAGCGCTTGGTTGCCGCTTGCGACCCGCTTCACGTGCATCATTAACCAGGTAATCAGAATGAACAGCACTGCAGCAGCGACACGGTGAATGAAGACATAACGCGTGGCGCCTTCCATATCAGGAATGAGGTCGCCGTTGCATAGCGGCCAGCCGATGCATCCGCCTGCTGAATCGGTATGCCGGATAAAGGCACCTAAGTAAATCACGAAATAGCTGTAAATCAGAATGGCTAACGACAAGTAAAACACGGATTGCGGTACGCGAGCGGCAGGCTTGTCCGCCAGCTCACCCCGCTTCATCCTGCCAGTCCATAAGAGGAGCAGCAGCGTGAACATGAATGCCATAATCGAGAACCCAAAGTGCAGAGCCAGTACGGCAGGAGTCGTCGGCCATACGACCGCAGCAGCGCCGAGCAAAGCTTGCAAAAGGGTGAAAAAACCTGAGCCTGACGCGTAAATAATCGGCTCTTTGTAATCGCGGTACCACTTCAGCGTTGCAATGAAGGTCGCAAGCACCAATAAGCCAATGCCGCCGCTAATCAATCGATGGGAGTATTCGATTAGCGATTCCAGCGTATACGCCGGTATAAATTTGCCGTTACATAGCGGCCAATCTGTTCCACAGCCGCGGCCGGAGTCCGTATTCGTCACAAGCGCGCCGGCAATCAACACCAAAAACATCCCTATGCACGTTACAATAGCAAGCGCACGATATCGGTTAGAATTCAACATGTCCACCTAACTTCCGGAAAGAATCACCTCAATTATAACGAACTATGTTGGCAAATACCATGTTCAAACTGTGAACACAGGCAGCCCTCATCTCGAGACAGAAAAGCCCGCTCTGCGCCAATTTCGGACACATTGCGGGCTTCCCTGACCCGGGTTTTCGTTATGAGCTTGGAAGTGCTTCCGCCACTTGGACGGCCCGATCCAGAAACTGCTCAATTTCCTCCCGTGACTTGCGCAGCTTGCTGACGAAACGAACGAGCTCCTGTCCTTTCTTGAACGCGATAAAGCTTGGAATGCCAAGGATGTTCAGCTCGCTGCACAGGTCCGGCAAATCATCGCGGTCAATTTGCAGGAACTGAATGCGATCCCCATAGCTGCCCTCGATATCCGGCATGAATGGCTCGATATAATGGCAATCCTTGCACCAGGTAGTCTTGAAAACCGCTACCGTGACGTTATCTTCGCGGTTAACCGCGTCTCGAAATGCTTGTTCCGTTGTAATGATCTGCATGGCAATGTCGTACTCCTTTCAATGTGGAAGCCTGATTCGGCCAAGATGTGATGTGCAAACTATCGTTTAGGGCTCGCGGGAAATGACCAGATAGTCATCCTCATAATCGTCGGTATTCCATTGCAGCGTTCCGCCCAGCGCTTTCACGAAATCACGTGCCGGCACATAAGTGACACCATTAATGACCGTTGGCGGGAAGCTCCAAGTCACGGTCTTTCCGTTTAGTGTAACATTGTTGCTGCCTGTTCTCATCCCCAGCGTTGAACCTGTCGCATCATCGTATACGACTAGTGTGCCTGCTTCCTTCCGAATAGTTGCATGGAATCCGTTAACCGTTCGACGAAGCGGAATCAAGGTTATGCCGTCAGGCGTAATAATCGGCGGATTAGCACTGTATGCGGCATACATCGTGATCACTTGTTTACTGATATGCCCTTGTTCCCGAAGCAGGCCGTATAGGACGGAATCCGGCTCTAGGTTACGCAGCACTTCGTAGCCTTCCATCTCCATCAATTGCTCTCCGTCGATCGAAAGTCGAGGTGCAACCGGCTGCTCCGGCGTAACATGGCCGTTCACATTCCACCGATCGGACGTCACTTTAAGCCATAAGCCTTCAATCGGCGCGGACTCTTCCAGCTCCCCTATATTAACCGCAGTAAGCATTTCTTCACCATCGGCTGCCACAGCTCCTTGAGCTGCAGCCTCCTTATCTGCCAGAGCGTCCAGCGCTGCCAGATTCGGTTTGATTGAGGCCTCGATCACCGACTTGCGAATATCAAGCTTGCTGTCGATAAACAGATCGCCTTTTACATACGTGTCCTTGGTAAAGATCTGGTTAAGCTCTTCTTGGTCATTCAGCTCCGTCTTGGCGATCCCGTCCTTCAGCTCTGTGAGCATTTCCACCACGCTGTCGGTCGCTTCTTGAACGCTCTCCTCATCGATTTCTTCTTCAGGCAGCGAACCGAATATACTCTCTGCACCGGAAGATTTCAGGGCATCGCTTTGACTTTGAACCAGCTCAAGCAATTGGGTGAGCATTTCTTTCAGCCCATCCTTATCGCTAAGAAGCGCTTCTACATAGGATTTCGCCCAATCCCACAGCTCTATGCCTGTCAGCTCCGCGTGAATGTTCATCCCGCTAACGGTTTCGCCGGCTACTTGCTCTTGCCCGACATTGACAGACAAATGCTTCGGATTCGGCAAATGATGAATCGCATAGTCGCCTGCGACATCCATCATCTGCTTGGCGGTTTCCGTCAGCTTAGCCTCTGTTGCATCATGAAGTCCGAGCCCGTCATCTACCTGCGGACCGGCCAAGTCAGCCATATGTATCACGATCGGGCGTTTTGCCCCTTCAAGATCAACCACGGTCAGCTTGTCATCCAGCTGAGCGCTAAACGCTATGGACTTCTCGCCAAGTGATAGTTTGCCCTTAACGGACATGGCACCGTCTTGCGCGACCATCACATGATCTAGCTGCAGCTTGACCGAGGATACCAAATCGAGCACTGCTTTCTCTTCGTCTGTAACATCAGCAAGCGCATTGTCCTTCAGAAGCAGCTTGAATTCCACCAACTGGCTGCCTTCATATGAGGTAACCTTCAGCGATTGCTTCAGCATGGCATTGAAATCTACGCCGCCTAATGCCTGACAGCCGGCCATAATGAATACGAGAAGCGATAATAGCAGTAAGCATGAATTTCTCCACAACCGAGGCCAATTTTTCAACAAAAAAACTCCTCTCCAACGGTAAAAAGACTAAGGTCCATTTTACCATGAAGAGGAAGTTGTGGGAATAACAATCCAGTTCATTAAGAACGCGACGCAACCCGCATCAACGGGTTTAACAGCTTGCGCAGCGGACCCGGGAACTGCCGGACGTCTTCGGCCTTCACGACTCGAAGCAGCACTAACAGCGCGACATAGAGTCCGAACGAAATGCCTCCCGCAGCGATGCAGGATATCAGAAAGGTCAGCTTAGCCGGGATACCGCCGATATAGTGTCTGCATACATAATCGATGAGCCAGCCTGCGCCGGATGCCGCCATGATCGTAATCGCATAACCGGCCCAACGCCGCCCGAGGATGGAAAGTGAAATTTCCTTGCGAATCGCTCGGAAGTTAAGCGCTGCGATCGTCATAAAGCAGATCGTAGAGGACAGGATCAAACCGTATACGCCCATGAAAGGCGCAAGAGCCAGGCTCGTCACAACCTTCACGACAATACCGATCAATGCATGCCGCATCGGCATATGCGGTTTGTTCATGCTGGTCAGAACGGTATTGCTTGTCATCATCGTGATTTGGAAAATCGTGCCCGCCGTCAATGCGGCAATAGCCAAACTACCGCCCGTATTCGCGAAGAGCAAACCATTTATAGACGTAGCAGCAATAGTCATGATGAGAGCCACCGGCACGCCTGTAAAGACTACAATGCGCATGACAAGCGATGCTTGACGCTCTACCTCTGGCATATTGCGCACGGAATAGGCGGCGGATATGACCGGAATCATGGATTGACTGAGCGCGATCGCCAGAATCGGCGGAATGCCCGCCAGCGCCTGCGCCTTCAAGCCCAGCCAGTCCAGCGTTTGACGTGCATCGACCGCATTGTAATACCCGTGCGTCAGCTTCATGAACAACGAAGTGTCAAAGAAATAAATAAATTGAACGGTCATCGAAGTAATGACGATCGGCACGGATATTCGGAACATTTCCTTATAAATCGTCTTAAACGACAGTGGTGCCCGCGCCGCCCGAGATGTCGATTTCGTCTCCGCCGCAGGAGCAGCGGCTTTCTCAAGCGCATCATGTCTCCGCAGCTTCCTTGCGTAGAATAACATCACGCAGAAAGCGCCCACACTGCCGAATACACTGCCGAATGTCGCCGCTGCGGCAATCCAGCTCTGTCCCCATCCCCATGCCAGGACGATATAAGCAAGTCCTACCGCTGTAATAACGCGGAGAATTTGCTCAATGATTTGGGAGATTCCTCCGGCTGCCATAAGCTGACGGCCTTGGAAGTATCCTCTCATCATCGCGATGATCGGGAAGAACAGCAGCGCAGGTGCAATGGCCCGAACCGCCAAATCAGCACCGGGGTTCTCCGCGATATGCGTCGCGTAGAACGGAGCAAATACAAGCAGCAGCACCGTAATCACCACACCTGTGATGGAACCGAATAAGAGCGCCGCTTTGTAAATCCGTTTCGCATCGTCGGGACGACCCTGGGCATAACGCTCAGAGACCATTTTGCTGATCGCGCTCGGGATGCCTCCGGTTGCTACAATAAGAAGCATTAAATAAATATTATTAGCGACGGTAAAATAACCGCCGCCGCTGCTGTCTGTCATATAATCCAGCGGGATGCGCTGGAAGATCCCGAGGAACCGGGCCACCAGCGCTGCCGCTGCGAGAATGATCGTTCCTTTGATTAAAGAATCCTTTTTAACCATTTGTTCTCCTGACCACAATCATTATTTCGCTTTGATGACCTCAAGCGGTTGGTGGTGACCGCGAACAGGCGCTGCCGCATTGGATGGAGCTGCCCAGCGGATACCGTTCTTGATCACTTGAAGTACATTTTCGTTATAGTAAGTTGGGTACGTCTCGTGACCGGGACGGAAGTAGAACACTTTGCCTTGGCCGCGGTGCCAAGTGCAGCCGCTGCGGAATACTTCGCCGCCTTCGAACCAGCTGACGAATACGAGATCATCCGGCTGCGGAATATCGAAGTGTTCGCCATACATTTCTTCGCGTTCCATTTCGAAATATTCCGGAAGGCCTGCAGCGATCGGGTGAGCCGGGTTAACCGTCCAGATCCGCTCTTTCTCATCGGCTTCGCGCCATTTCAAGTCGCAGCCCGTGCCCATAAGCTTCTTGAAGATTTTGGAGAAGTGGCCGGAATGAAGCACGATCAGACCCATGCCGTTCATAACGCGTTTATGTACACGCTCAACGATCTCATCTTCCACTTTATCGTGAGCCATGTGGCCCCACCAAATCAGAACGTCCGTATTCGCAAGCACTTCTTCCGTCAAGCCGTGCTCCGGCTGTTCCAGCGTAGCAGTTGCTACTTCGAAACCATCCGTGCCGATACCTGCTTTAATGGCTTGGTGAATCCCATCCGGATAAACCTTAATAACGGCCTCATTCGTTTTCTCATGCATAAACTCGTTCCATACTGTAACTTTAATCAACTTCGTCTGCCTCCTCAAATTAGATCCAAATGATAAAAATAATAATCATAGCCGCTTGCATCATGAATTTGGCGACCATGCTGGAAAACAATCCAACTACCGCACCAAGCCCCGCTTTGAGGGCCTTGTCCAATCTCGCGCCGGTAAACAGTTCACCGATCACGGCCCCGAGCAAAGGTCCAAGAATGATACCAAAGGCCGGGATAACGAATGGACCTACGATAAGTCCGATCGTACTGCCGATCACCGAGGCCCTGGAGCCTCCATACTTCTTGACGCCCCAAGCGCTGACGGCATAATCCGCAATGAACAGCGCAATGACAATTAACGACTGGATCGTCCAGAACCAGAAACCAAACGGAGAGAACGAGATAAAAAAGCCATACACGAAGAATGCCGCGTAGATCGCAAGCGCCCCCGGCAGAATCGGATAAATGGCTCCGGCCATACCAATCACAAACAAAATAATGACTAAGATCCAACCGGCTATCTCCATGCTGTACTCATCCCTTCAGCACATAGTCCCGGATCACACGCGCAACCGCATCCTCATTATGATTCACCGTTACGACATCTGCCACGGCCTTCACTTCTTCCTGCGCGTTGCCCATCGCAACGCCTAACCCAACCTCGCGGATCATCGCGATATCGTTTAAGCTGTCGCCCATGGCGGCAACTTGCGACATGTCGATGCCAAGCAGCGAGCACAGCTCGCGAATGGCGGAAGCCTTCGATACGCCTTCCGGATTCATCTCCAAATTCCACGGTGAGGAATTCGTAATCTCCAGCCCGCCCCAGCTCGAGGTCTCTCTCAGAATCGCTTCGCGCGTTGCCGCGTCCTCCGTGTGATAACCGAATTTGAGCCAATGATGATGCTCATAATCGTCGGCAGGCTCGATCCACTGTTCCTTGTTGTAAATGTCCATCGTGGAATAGGCCCAGTACCAGCATTCCGGATACTTCAATGCTTCTTGGTGAAGCCGCTTCAATGTGGATGCCGACATCAGCGTGCGCTTATGAAGCACATGCGGACGCTTCCAAATTTCTCCACCGTTCACCGTAATCATCGGCGTGTCCAGTTTTAGCTGCTCCGCATAAGGCAGCGCGCTCGGAAAACCTCGTCCGGTCGCAAAACAAACGGTAACGCCGGCATCCAGCGCTCGGTGAATCCACTTTGCATTCTCACTGCTGATCTCTTGTCGATCGTTCAGCAATGTTCCATCCATATCGAGTGCGATTAGCTTGATTGTTCCCATGGAGCCCTCCCTATAGAGCAAACTGCAGCTGCTGCAAGCGATCAATGTACCAATTCTAGCACATTCTGAACAGAATCCAAACCTGCCCGAACGCCAGCGGTAATCGCGCTTGGATACTTTTCTAATTATAGTGAGTCCTGCACGGAAACGCGTTATTCAATCTTGTGCTTTTTGTGTTCCATCTTGCTGTTATACCCCCAAAAGGGTACCGGTAAGAAATAAAATAGCATACAGCAGGCGACGAATGGCGGCGTGCTTCTTGGAACGGCGCATATGGATCCCTCCTTGCGGTATTGGATGGCATCCTTTCATGTTTTATCTTATGCAAAAATGTTTCTCGCGTGCAACTTCCGGCCCATATAAAAAAGGCTGCCCCGATAGCCAATTTTGACTTCGGGACAACCCTCTTGTATCGCGGTGATAGGCTCATCATTATTGCGTCGTATCCGTCTTGCCGTTCTCCGTGGTCGTGCCTGCAGGAGTGCCTGCCGGAGTGCCTGTAGTCCCCGTCCCCGTCGTCGGCGGATTCACCGGCGTTTTCGGCTTCTTCGGCACGCCGTTCATCCCGATGGCATCATCGTACGCATCGAGTATCTTACGCGCGACAGGAGCCGCTCCATACGCGCCGAAGCCGCCTTCCGGAATAACAACGGCTACCGCAATGACAGGATCCTCCGCAGGAGCAGACGCGATAAACACGGAATTCTCGACAGTAGCTCCGCTTACTTGCTGCTGGGAGGTTCCTGTTTTCCGAAGTACCTTGTAAGGCGCGTTGTTAAACTCGGTTACGCTAACATTCAACATCCCCGTCTCGATTTCATCCCAGTATTTCTCCGGGAAATTGATCGTATTCAGCACTTCCGGCTGGAAGCTCTGCACGACTTTGCCGTCCGCATCACGGATTTCCTTCACGAACTGCGGCTTCATCCGTTTCCCATGACTGGCGAGCGTTGCCGCATACTGAGCAAGCTGAAGCGTTGTGTAACGCCCCATCTGGCCGAAGGAAGCCAGAATTAGCGCTGACTGCGCACTCGCTGCTTCTTCCTCGTGGAAATAGCCGATAACCCCTTTGCTCTCATTCAACAGGCCGCTTTCGGTATCTGCCCCAAGACCAAACTGCTTCACGTAGCTGTCCCAGATCGCCACGCCTTTATCCGAGTCTTTCCGGTATAGGGCATCTCCGACCATCTTAGCCATGAAGGGGTTAGAAGATTTCGCAATCGCCTTGGCCGGATCCAGCACCCCGTACACATGCCCCTTGGCATTACCGATTCTGCGGCGTGTCGAGCCTTCCCGGCCATAATAGAACGAACCGGTGTCCGTATACGTTTGATTCGTCGTGAACAGCTTCTCATTTAACCCAATCAGAATAGACAATGGCTTCTGCGTGGATCCAAGGAAAACAACGGAAGATGGATGCTTTCGCTGCTCCTTCGGGTCCTTGTAAGGACCGATAACCGGGCTGATTGTGCCGTTCTGCAGCACATTGCTGATCATATCGTAATCCTCGGTGCTTATCTTTCCGCCTTCCCAGATGTTCGGATTATAATCCGGCATACTGGCCATCGCAATGATCTTGCCGGTCTTAACCTCTATCGCCACCGCATAACCGGTCTTGGCATTATCCTCATGCCGATCGCGATCCGGCGTAGTCTGCAGAAAATGAAGCTGATCCATGATCGCTTGTTCCGTCACTTCCTGAACGTGGCGGTTGATCGTGAGATAGATGTTGTCGCCTTTCTCGGGCTTCGTAATGACCGGCGGACCGATAACCCGGCTTGCCGCGTTTACCGGATACGTCTTCAATCCGTTCTTGCCCCTCAGCACATCCTGGAACATATACTCAAGCCCGTCGTAACCAACGTCTTCTTGCTGCAAATACTTCAAACGCGGATCATCCGTTTTGGCGCGGTCTTTGTACAAATTGTTCTCGGCGCCGCCGCCGAATTTCTTCAAGTAGCCGACCAATTGGACGGCAAACTTGCTCGTATCGTAATGACGAATGCTTTCCTCTACAATATCGATCCCCTGATACAAGTCGCGGTTCTCCATGAAGTAGGCGATCTCATCCTGCGTCAGCCCGCTTTTGATGCGCCTAGGGACGGTTACCGTATTTTTCTTGTAATCCAGATCCATGTTTTTGATAATTTGTTCTAATGTCACCGCGGTCTTCGGATTGCCGTACTTCTGAAAAACTTCAAACAGCTTTTGGGCCATTGCGATAGAATCCGCCTTCTTCGTTCCCGGCTCTATGCTGTAATGGAGTGATTGTGTCGAGGTCGAATACGCAATCGGCGAACCGCCCGAGTCATAAATATTGCCGCGAATCGGCGGGATAAGGACATCCTTCGAGCCCCGCTTCTCTTCTTCCTCGCGCAGAGAGGGCCCTTCAACAAACTGCAAAATAGCCAACCGAACAATCAGAACGCTGAACACAAAAAACGTAGCAAAAAAGAATAAGTTCAACCGGAACGAAAAATTTCGCCGGTTCACAATCTCCCGCTTCTGCGGATCATCCTGCACCACTGTAAATCTCCTTTCTACACGGTCAAGTTTCCCTTATATGCGTGCTCGAGAACCCAGCCGGGTTAAACCAATCGCCTGAGGAGGCCCATGTCGCGTCAAGCGGAATCCAAGCACCGCTGCTTGCCAAACGCACCTCGTTCCAAGCATGGGGTCCATAGCTGCCGTTGCCTGTTGCGCCGAGTCCCGTAACGACCCGCACGTCAAGCCCGACGGAACGCGCCATCACCGCATACAATCTGGCCACATCTATACAGACGCCTTTTCGGGTATCAAAAGTTTCAGTTGGCGTTTGTTCTTTCCAAACACCGTGCTCTACATAATTATTGGCTTTATCCCAGTCATATGCAATACGCGTGCCAATCCAATCATAGAGTGCCCGCGCCTTTGCTTCGTCATTATCCGCGTGTTTCGTTACTTCTGCCGCCGCAGCCTCGATGTTGGCAGGCACTGCGGCATCGATGACCTCATATTTGCGCTGCAGCACGCGGCGAAACTCCGCCTGAACCGCATCGGTAATGACCGGACCGCGCTTCAGCACATCGCCGGCTACCGGGTCAAGCAGCTCTGCGGCCGTCTTCGCGTATATCGCGGACGACCTAATGGCGTCCGCTCCAAGCGCATGAGGAGCAAGCGTGACATACACAAACAGCACGGCAATGACAAGGAAAGCACGTCCGCCGCCCAGCAGCGCGCCGATCAACGCCCCGGTCGTCCTGCTCGCTGTTCCGGAGAGCCTGCCGTATGCGGATGGCCGGCCCCTGCGCATTACCTGATCCGCGTTCTTCGAAGGCTGCATCAGCGCATCATAGAGCATGTAGCATAACGGCTCAAGCAATCGAAGCAAGTAGCGGACGAGCGAGTACAGCACCAGAAACAGCGCGCCGAAGCGAAGCAGCTCAAAGTCACGCAGGCTGGTCACAACCGTATACCATAGTTCTTTCGCTGCACTGAGCTCTTCCTGCGGCACGACGATGTTTCTGGCTTCCAGCCAATCGCGGATTACCGGCGATAGCCGCGAAGCGCCTCTACCGGCAAGCACAAGCGCAATCACGACCGAAACCGCTTGCCAAATAAAAAAGAAAAGGTGCTTCGCGGATCCCGACGCACCTCTTCTCATGCCTTGAATGAATGAGCCAAGCAGGATAATCAGCACCATGAGCGCAACCGGTTCCGGTTTCAATAAGGGAGCGACCCAAGCATTCATGATGAAGCCTCCTTCCATCACCTAAACAGTTTAGGCTTGTCTTCAAACAGCCTTTGTCTAGACGTTCTTCTTTGCTTGATCAATTAAGGATTGAATTGCCGCATCGATCTTCCAAGTGCCAAGCGGCGTACCGCGGAAGTTCACTTTCACTTCTTTCTCGCCCGGTGTGCCGTCAAGCTGGAGGTTCTTCGTCTTCACCGTGAAGGTTCCGTCGCTGTTCGTTGTGAATGTAGCCTCCTGCGCTTCGCCGGCCATCGCCGAGATTGCCTCTTGCTTCACGCTGTCCGCTACCTTCGTGCCTAGCTCGGATCCGAGATTCTTCAATTCTTCCAGCGAATGTCCGCTATAGAATACGACGCCTGCAAGAATAGCCACAACGATCAGCCATTTCACGACCGTCTTTACAATACGAACAACGATGAACAGCACAATAAGCGCTATTACCAGGAACAGCCATTTGTCCTTGAAGAATTGTACGTACGTGTCCAAATCATAGTTAAAATCCAAGCCCATCGATTGGTCTCCTCCATTATACCGCCAAAAAGTCTACATACAAAACATTATAACCCATGACCCTACCACCGTAAACCAACTCAGCGCCGAGAGACATATCACAGCCCGGCCAAGCGTACAAGTAGTAACATACTGTCCACACCGATATCGCTGCGCGTTTATGCAAATCCGAAGGAGGTTTCCCGTGAAAACTGCGATTTGGCTCTATTTGTTTCTGTTTGTCGCGTTCTTTGATTTACATGCCCAGTATCCCATCTTGACTCCATTCGCCATCTCGATCGGCGCGGCTCCGTCCTTTATCGGACTGATGATGGGACTGTACTCCATTACCCATCTGCCGGGCAATCTCATAGCCGGTTATGGGGTCGACCGTTATGGCAGCCGGCTATTCATCGTGTTCAGCCTCGCCGCGGCAGGCGGCATCCTGCTTCTGCAAGCCATGGTGACGAATCCGTGGCAGCTGCTTGTCCTCCGTTCGATCAGCGGCTTCGTGCTCGCCTTTCTGTCCCCGGCCTGCATGTCGCTGCTCGCACGCATCGCTACAAGCCAAATCCGGCAGCGCAAGCTCATGGCCGGCAATGGCCTTGTGCATACCGTCGCATCGGTCATCTCGCCTGCGGTCGGCGCTTATCTCGTTGCCCAAATCGGCTTCACGACGGCATTCACCGTGCTCGGCTGGATACTGATTGCGACCGCTGCTTGCGCAATGTTCTTTATCCGCGAATTAGTGCCTCAGAAGGCGACTGCGCCGGCGTCCAAAGCACTGGCCACGCAAGCGAGCGCAGAAGCGCTCGGCATGCGGGGAGGCACGGCAGGGCCGCAGCCTCCGGTCCCCTGGCTGATCTTCGCCCTGCCGATTGCCATGAGCTGCGCGCAGGGCATCCTTTCCTTCGAGCTGCCGCTTATGTCGACCACGAAGGAAGGCATGATGACGACCGGACTGCTGTTCTCCATCGTCAGCCTCGGCGCACTGTTCACGCTTAGCATGTTGTTTCTTAACAAGCTCTCGCCGTTTCTTCGCTCGCTATGGGGAGCCTTCTTGCTGGCACTTACCTATTTCGCCATCGCGGCCGGTGTCCCGCTTCCCTTCATGGTCCTCCTGTTATTCATCGGCATGGCCAAAGGCGTCATCTTCCCGGCACTCTCCTCGCTCCTCATCGAGCGGAGCGGCGGGACCCGATACGGCCGGATGTTCTCGATCTTATCAATCGCTTTCTCGATCGGCGCCTTCATGGGGCCGATGTTAGCCGGACAGCTGCGCGAAGTCATATCGCCCTACTATATTGCTTTCTTAAGCCTCATGATCGCCGTTTGCGTGCTTCCCTTCTATGCTTCGCCTACAAAGGCAGGTGGATCAAGCTCCAGCGCCCATTTTTCCGGAACTGGGTAATTGCACAGGGCTGTTATCACTCAGGGGCATACATTACAGTGTGGCAAGAGGCTGGAATGCTTTACTAAGTGAAGCAGAGCCCCAAACGCCCTGTTAGACATCATGCGAAAGAGGGGTGACATTCACAATGTCTCAATTCGTAGATGCTGAACGCGGAGGACATGGCCATCATGGCGCATTTACCTCAGCTGGTTCCATCCTGGTGCTTTTCATCCTCCTGGTCATTGTAATTTGCGGCTGTGGCGGCTGGTACTAATCCACGCCCCAAAGATACGGACATAAACGGTTTGCCAATCGGCAAGCCGTTTTTCGTTTTTCAAGTTTGCGCAGAATAGGATAAGATGGTGGAAATGAAAGAGGTGGGGACTGCGATGGATGATATCGCCATCATTGTGGAAGGCAAGAACGACAGAAGCCGGCTGCGCCGCGTGCTTGCGGAGGAAACGCCGATTTTCTGCACGATGGGCACGCCGGGAGTCAATCAAATCGAGAAGCTGCGCCGTCAGGTCGGCGACCGTCATGCGTACATCTTCACCGATAACGATGCTTCCGGCAGACGGATCAGAGGCATGCTGCGGGATGCGTTCCCGGATGCCGACCATATCCATACGCGGCGAGGGTTTCCGGGCGTGGAGAAAACGCCCGAGGAATACTTAATCGAGCAGTTAGAAAAAGCGGGCCTCGAGGAATACATCGTGTATCCTGCTCAAGGCACCGCCATATGGAGTAAAGAAGATGGGTTCTAAGGATTCAATCGTATAATAGCAGCAAACTAAACGTTCAGTACGAAAATTACGAGCGTAACCGTTACGATACTTAGCACAGTTGAAGCCAGCACAGCCTGTGAAGCAAACTCCTGCTCGTTGTCGAACTCCACTGCGAGCAGAACG
This sequence comes from Paenibacillus sp. BC26, assembly GCF_900116125.1. Lineage (NCBI taxonomy): Bacteria > Bacillati > Bacillota > Bacilli > Caryophanales > Paenibacillaceae > Paenibacillus > Paenibacillus sp. BC26. The sequence continues at coordinate 270,215 of NZ_FPAD01000002.1, forward strand.
CTGGAGAGCGATGTCGGAACGCTGGAGGAGACGATGAGCGCTTGCGCCATCAGCCCTTCTAGTCCAAGCATCCACACGACGGCAAATGCCAGGAGCGGTCCGAGCAAGAGGCGCATCGTGCAGGAGATCAGCACTTCCTTCACCATGAAGCCGTGAACGGAAAACTTCATGCTCCCCAGCTGTACGCCAAGCGTGACAAGCGCCGTGCCGATAAAAGCATTAGCCGAATAATCAAGCGGTACGGATAAAGCATGCGGGATCGGGATATGAAAACCTCGCATCAGAAACCCGAGCGGGATTGCATAGATGACCGGCTGCTTAAGGATCGTCCGGATAATCTCCCTGCCGCTGATTCGATGCGCATTGACGCTGTAGATGCCGTAGGTGTTCGGCAGCAGCGCCTGCAGCATCATGATCAGCACTTGAATCGACAGCGTGAATGGATTCGAAGCGAATACAAGCTCGTTGAGCGGAATGCCGTAGTTCGCGCTGTTATAGAACAGCACGCTGTTTCGCATGGCCCCGCGCCTTCCCCCGGCAATTCCCCGCAGCCGAATGACCGCTTCCACGCAAGCGTACATCAGAACCATGAATACGACGAAGAACAGCAGAACGGTCATCGCCGATTTCAGCGTCACTTCCGTCGTATACAATAATTTAAAAATAATAGCCGGCGAAAACAAGTAAAAGTTCAGTTTGGATAAGGTCTTGATGTCCAAAGAAAAAACCCGATGCAGTGTGATGCCGATAGCAATCATGACTGACAACGGGATGATGTTGTTCCATAATATCGATAAGAATATGGCCATGCTACTCTTCAACCAATGCGTCTATGACGTTAACGATCTTCTCCGGACTTTGCGTTTCGTCGATCGAGCCCGTTAAATATTTGCGAACGACGCCTTTCCGGTCAACGAACGTAATGGTGTCCGTATGCGTGAATAGGTTCGTTGCGTCATCCTTGATAAGTCCCAGCCCGAAGTCCTTCATCAGCTGCTTCGTCTGTTCCTCGCTGTCTTCCCGGAGGAACTTCCAGCCGCTCATGTCGATGTCAAACTTCCCGGCGAATTTCCGCATCGCCTCTGCCGTATCGCGCTTCGGATCGAAGGTGATCGACATGAATTCCACGTCTTTGCCGAAGGTTCCGCTTGCCTTCAGCTTGTCCTGCACCTGGGTCATCAGATAAGTCGTAGGCGGGCAGACGTCCGGACAATTGGCATAGAAGAAATAGATCACGCGTACTTTACCTTCCGAATCGCCAAGCGTTACTTGCTTGCCATCCAAATCCGTCAGCTGAAAGCTCGGCGCCTTCAAATTCTGATCCAAATTCGGTTTCGCTTCCTTCGAGGAAGAGAGATATAAGTAAACCGCCATGACCAAACATAACGCCAGCACTGCAATTACAAATCCATATTTGCGTAAAATAGGCATGAATCGCCCTCCTAACCGATGCCGTTCGTATCGACGATCATGACCAGAAATACAATCATCAAATAGTTAATGGAAATAATAAAATTCGTTTTCGCCCATTTGTTGTTATCCTGCGCCTTGAGCCCCATCAATGTATGAACCAGCCAGAGCACGCCGCCAAGTAGCGAAATGATGAGGAACGCATAACCGACGTAGCCGTATGTGAAGAACAGAATGCCGGTTGGAATCAACAGCAGGATATACGGGTTCATTTGCAGCTTCGTGCGATGAACGCCTTTGATGACCGGCAGCAATGGAAAGCCTGCCGCGCGGTATTCTTCCACCCGTCTGATTGCGAGCGACCAGAAATGAGCCGGCTGCCACAGGAACAGCAGTGCAAACAACAGCCATGCGCCTTCATCCACAACGCCGGTTACCGCGCAGTAGCCGATTACCGGAGGCATTGCGCCCGAAACGCCGCCAATGGACGTGCTCCAAGTCGAAGTGCGCTTCAGCCACATGGTGTAAATGACGACATACACGAAAAACCCAAGCAATCCAAGCCAGCCGCTAATCGGGTTCACCAAGGTGAACAGCACGGTAACGCCCGCAATCCCAAGTACGATACCGTACACCAAAACGTTGGTCGGACTCAGTCGATTGGTCGGAAGCGCGCGATTCTTCGTGCGTTCCATCTTCTTGTCCAGCTCGCGGTCCCAATAATTATTAATGACACATGCCGATGCCATCGTAAGTACCGATCCGATCAGCATGTAGAGCAGCAGCAACCAATCAATATCCCATTTGGAAGCGACCCAAAACCCGCCAAACCCCGCGAAAGCATTCAATCGTACCAGGTTCGGTTTTGTCAGGGCCACATATTCTTTAAACACAGCCAGTCTCCCCGCTTCCAATGCCTATGAGTGAAAATAAACCCATCTTGTTTGTTTTAAAATCGTTCTTTATCATACCGAAAAAACAAGCTGTTGACAATGTTCGCGGTTCTTGTTCATGAATTTGACACCTTATGGAACCATTTTGCCCATATCTCAATACACTATCAATGTGGTCAATGGCCCATTTGATCGAAAGGAAGTGGAACCCGAGCGAAATGGCAGCTATTAAATCCAACTCCGAAGAAGTCAAACTGCTTGCAAGGCTCCTCCGTGCGGAAGCTGAAGGCGAAGGCAACCAGGGCATGTTGATGGTAGGCAATGTCGGTGTCAACCGTGTGCTGGGAAACTGCATCGATTTCAAGAACATTCGCACCATTCAACAGATGGTATACCAGAGCCCCGGAGGATTCGAAGCAACTCAGAAAGGCTATTTCTATCAAGCTGCCAGAGACAATGAGATCGCGCTGGCCAAACGCGTCATTAACGGTGAACGCATATGGCCGTCAACGAACTCCTTATGGTACTTCCGTCCTGCCGGCAGCTGCCCCCCAACATGGTGGGATCAGAGGCTCGTCGGTAAATTCAAGGCACACTGCTTCTATTCTCCGAAGCAAAGCGAGTGCCCGGCAGTTTATTGAAGATCCCTTTAAAGTTGATAATGCGAAAGTGAGGAATTAATTCTTATGTCAAACGGTTATGGGTACAATACAGCGGTTAGTCCAGCAAGTACGGGAGGATTTCCCGGAGGATATGGTTACGGCTACTATCAGCATCCGACAGCGACACCGATGCCGACGCCGGTGCCAACACCTTTCGTAGCCGGTGCTTCCATGGCTCCGCCAATGGTACCAAGCGGTTCTTTCGTTACGCCGTCCGGCGGTAATGTCGTTACCATTCCGGCTACCGAAGAATCTTATGTAGAGAATATCCTGCGGATGAACCGCGGAAAAATGGCTACCTTTTATATGACGTACGAGAACAACCGGGAATGGAACGCCAAAGTATTCCGCGGTATCATCGAAGCCGCAGGACGCGATCATATCATTATCAGCGATCCGTCGACAGGAATGCGTTACTTACTGCTTACGCTTAATCTCGATTACGTTACGTTCGATGGCCCGATTAACTACGAATATACGTTTAACGGCCAAACGGTTACGAATACGACGCCGGTATCTACTCCGGTACCGACGACCGGCCGTTAATCGGCTTAAAGGTCCACGCATGGACTTTAGGGCTCCCGCCAGGCACCCACTGTGACATCGCATGCCATGAAGAACGCTCCCCGCAGCGTTCTTTTTTGATGTCCACCGCTTCCTGCTCGCTCGCCGCTTCCCATACTTCCACGAAGAGCAGGGGCTGATCGGTGCCCTCATACAGCTTGAACGCCTCGCCATTGCCGGGCTTCTCCGCAATCCAGCTACGATACAGGGCTTCACTCTCGGGTGCAATATGATACTCCACAAAACAAATATACATGTGCCGCACATCCTTTCGATAACCAAGTTAGTTCGCGTCGCGGCGGCCTAATTAGGCGTTAACAAATATTTAGTTATAATCGCCCACGATTCGGAAAATACTTAAGCGTACAAATAGAAGTATCGAGGTGAAACGGCTATCGCCTTCCCCCTTGGCGGCGCAGCGCGTTTCATTCCGGTGGAATATAGGGTTAGTATAAGGTGTACCGCTTATACTTTCTTATATTTACACAAAATGAGCATTTCCACACCAAGGCATATGCTAACACGAGGAGGTTCCCTGTATGGATAGCGGAACGCATTTGGTCATGGGACTGGGACTCGCGGGGCTCGCCTCCGTCGATCCGGCCGTCGCCTCCGACCAAACGCTCTATGCCGCCGTTCTGATCGGAACGGTGCTTGGATCGCAAGCACCCGATCTTGACGGATTGCTGCGCTTCAAGAGCAATGCGGCTTACATTCGAAACCATCGCGGCGCATCACATTCCCTGCCGGCCATTGGCATCTGGACCGCGCTAATCACCTTGCTGCTCCAAACGATATTTCGCTTTCAGCTTCCATGGCTCCATCTTGGGGGCTGGGTACTGCTCGCTGTCGTCGTCCATGTATTCGTCGACTTGTTTAATACGTACGGCACGCAGGCGATGCGGCCGTTCAATCAGAAATGGATTTCCTGGAACATTATCCATATCTTCGACCCGGTTATCTTCTTGGCCCATCTCATTGCGATTGTCATGTGGGGACTTAAGATCGGTAATCCGCAAATTGTATTTCCGCTGCTCTACGCCTTCTTGATTGTTTATTATTGCTGGCGAACGGCAGCCCATTACGCCCTACAGAAGCAGCTCGTTCGCATCGATACCGTACACGAGGCAGGCGACCGCTATATCCTGATCCCAACCATATCGCTCTATGATTGGAATGTCGTGAAACGCCGCTCTGACGACTCCTTCCTCATCGGTGACTATCGGCATGGCAAGCTGCGCTGGATGGACCGGGCCAAATGCTCCGACCACCCTGCCGTTGAGAAGTCCAAGAACGATCATTCCATTCGTGCCTTTCTCTACTTCACTTCCTTTGCTTGTGCCGAAGTGCAGGAGCATCCTTGGGGGTATGAAGTTCGCTGGTCCGATGTGCGCTATCGTCATCGCAAGCAATATCCTTTTGTCGGCGTGCTGCTGATGGATACAGAGTTTAAAACGTTAGGCTCTTACGTCGGGTGGTTAAGCGAGGATCGGCTGCAGAAGCGGCTTAGAATGAATACGTATTGACTTACGGAAGCCTCTTCTTGCACAATAGAAGAGGCTTTTCGCTTGTTTCGTTTAGGAACCGGGTTCGAAAGAAACAATAAGTACGTTTGATTCTATAACCATAACAAAGCAGAAGCTCAAGGCTGCCCTTGAGCTTCTGCTGTTACTCTTCGGTATTTATTGTTCCTTTAGCAGCGCTCTAACGGAAGTTGGATGATCCCGATAGTTGCTGTTCGGCGATTTGGACGAGTTTACGAGTGATGTATCCGCCCAATGATCCTGCGTCTCGAGTCGAGACGTTGCCATAGTAGCCATCTGAAGGAATTTGAATACCCAACTCTTGCGCCGCCTCATACTTCATTTGTTGAAGAGCTGCGGTTGCTTGCGGTACGACCAGCGTATTGCTGCTACGAGATTGTTGTCCTGCCATGTGGAAATTCTCCTTTCATCTCTTACGATGGTGTGTTGCAAACTTATTATGATTCGTTTGCGAGAAGAATATGCTAAAGTTTAAAAACAATTTTATAAGGTTAAGGAGAGTGCCTGAATGTCTAAGCCAATGGCCTTGTTTTTCGCGATTTTTTCGGTTTTGCTCATGAGTGCCACAGCTATTTCCATTAGCTATAATGGGTGGGTTGCCGTGCTGATGTTCATATTAACCATCTGCAGTATCGGAGCAGGGTTTGTCGTGAATGCCAAAATGAAACGCCGCAAACAAGGATAAAGTCTCCCTTGCTTGCGGCGTTAAGCTTTCTTATAAGTTAATCAACGTTAAGAACTTAAGAACGAGGCAGAAGGAAGCCCATTCTCTCTTTCGCGTCGCGAAGCGTCTTATCGGCAATGACCGACACGCGCTCTGCGCCTTGCTTCAGAATCTCATGAATTTCGCCGGAGCTGCGGATTTCCGCGTAACGCTGCTGCAGCGGCTCCAGCTTGGCAACGACATGCTCCGCTAAGTCCTTCTTGAACGCGCCGTAACCTTGCCCTTCATAACGCGCTTCGATTTCATCAAGCGTAACGCCCGCACAATGCGAGTAGATACTCATCAGGTTGCTGACTTCCGGCTTCTCGGCGGGATTGAACTTCACCTCGCGGCCGGAATCGGTCGTTGCGCGGCTGATTTTCTTGCGAATCACATCGGGCGGGTCAAGCAGCGCAATGTAGCTGCCCGGATTCGGATTGCTCTTGCTCATCTTCTTCGTGCCGTCATCGAGCGACATGATGCGCGCGCCGACTTTCTGGATATACGGCTCCGGAATGGTGAACATATCGCCGTAGCGCTGATTAAAGCGCTGCGCCAGGTCGCGCGTAAGCTCCAGATGCTGCTTCTGGTCGTCGCCAACCGGTACAAGGTCTGCATTGTACATGAGAATGTCTGCAGCCATCAAAGTCGGATAAACGAACAGTCCGGCACCGACAGAGTCTTTGCCTGTTGATTTGTCTTTGAACTGAGTCATCCGCTCAAGCTCGCCCATATAGGCAAGCGTTGTAAACAACCAGCCCAGCTCGGCGTGCGCTGATACATGGGATTGCACGAAGACGCTCGCTTTAGCGGGATCAATTCCCGCCGCGATGAATAAAGCCGCAACCGATTCCGATTGCTCCCTTAGCGCTGCCGGCTCCTGCGGCACCGTAATCGCATGCAAGTCGACGACCATGAAATAGCATTCATGGGTTTCCTGCAGTTTAACAAAGTTTTGAATCGCACCGATGTAGTTGCCGAGTGTCAATTGACCGCTTGGCTGAATGCCGGATAATACGCGTGGCATAGTCGGTTCCTCCCTTATGGTTGATTGGTTGTAAGCTTGAAGTTGTAACAGCCAAAATTGAACGCAAAAAAAGCCCGCCGCCGCAAGGGACGAGGACCGTGGTGCCACCCTAATTTGTTTACGTGCAGCGGATGACTGAACGCGCATCTGCTCTGCTTCGTAAACCTCAAGCTTCCTAACGAGAAGCGAAACGAAGACGCATACGGCAGGTCTCTTCGGACCGCTTTCCTCATCTCTGCTCAAGGATCCATTCGGCAGTCGGACGCATGCACCGGTTCGCACCACCCACCGGCTCTCTGAAGCAGCAATTCCCCGCTTACTTATTCCCATCATTGCATTTACGTGAATTATACTCTCTCCGGATGAAATGTCAAGAGCGCTCTGCGCCTATTTTCACACCGTCAAAATTGTCTCCGGGCGGCTGTCCTGCTTGGCCCACTTCGCGCATACCTTGTATCGTAGGGAATAGCCTGGCCTTTCCCTCGCCTCGCCGAAAGGAGACCTCGAATAGCCATGCATGATTTCCAGCATATATTCATCAGCATTATTATAGAAGCCTTCCCGTTTATCCTGCTGGGCGTCTTCTTCTCCGCCCTTCTGCAGGTATTCGTCTCAGACGCGATGATCGCGCGCATTACGCCAAGCCATCCGGTCGCCGGCGTCCTATTCGGCTGCTTGCTCGGGCTGCTGCTCCCCCTGTGCGAATGCGGCATGATTCCGGTCGTGAGACGTCTCATTCGCAAAGGAATGCCTCCATACATCGGAATGGTGTTTATATTCGCCGGTCCAATTATCAATCCCATTGTTTTCGCTTCAACGTTCAGCGCTTTCCGCTCCCAGCCCTCCATGGCTTACTCTCGAATCGGACTTGCATTCGTTGTTTGTATGCTGCTTGGACTGCTTATGGTTCGTTTCATGAAACGCAATCCCCTCAAGCTCGGCATGCATTCGTTTACCGGAGGACGCTCCGGCGAGTCGGCTTACGGCCATAACTACAATTATGGCAGCTTGAACAGCGGCTTTCGCGAACGTATCCACGCCACCTTCAACCATGCCTCCGATGAGTTTTTTGATATCGGCAAATATTTGATCATCGGCGCCTTCCTGACGGCCATCGTGCAATCCGCAGTTGATCCGACCGTACTCCTGTCGCTTAGCGAGCATCCGGCCGCCGCGAATATCTTTATGATGGGCGCCGCGTTCGCCTTATCGCTATGCTCCACCTCGGACGCTTTTATCGCCTCGTCGTTTCAAGGAATCTTAGGCCCGGGGGCGCTGCTCGGGTTTCTGGTGTTCGGCCCGATGGTAGATGTGAAGAGCCTGCTGATGCTCTTCTCCGCTTTCCGCAGCAAAGTTATTATCGCCATCAGCTTGTATCTGGCAGCTGCCGTATGGCTGTTGTCCATCGTGACAGAGAAACTGATATTCCGACAATAAGGAGGCGTGGATATGATCTCTACCGCCCAGCGCCGAGCCATCGTCCACCATCTGATCAGAAGCTGCATCCTCGCTTGCTTCGGTGTGTTCATTATCTATTTGGTCCGGACAGGAAGCCTGCTTCAATACGTGGAGCCTGCCCTAAGCCTCTATGTTAAGCTCTCTGCAATGGGTCTCTTCGCAACGGCCATCTACCAGCTTCATTCTGCCTGGGACAACTGGCGCGGCGTTGATGCAGCCGCATGCGACTGCAACCACGACCCTTCCTCCTCCACGATTGCAAATGTCTTCTACTATGGCTTATTCTTGCTTCCGCTCGCACTTGGCTTCCTGTTGTGATCGGAGAAAATTGGAAAAAATTACATTGAAAATAATGCCAACGGCATCGTATAAAAGCTTCCAGTGAATCCATACTAAGGGTACACAAAGGAGGTGATTACGATGGCTTCCAACCGCAGCAGTGGTTCGTTGGTCGTACCCGGGGCTAGCGCAGCGCTTGATCAAATGAAATACGAAGTTGCAAGAAGTCTTGGCATTTCTTTCGCACAAGACGGATACTATGGCGACATGTTAACTCGTGATGCTGGTTATATCGGCGGTAACATTACTCGCAGATTAGTTGAAATTGCAGAAACGCAACTTGCAGGAAGAGCTTCGCGTTAATCCGCCGCATTTAGGCAAATAAAAAGCTGCCCCAGAGTGCCGAGGCAGCTTTTTGCTGTGTCTATTAAGGAGCATCCCGGAAAGAATGCTGCGCGAATTTAGGTGTATAACGGAACATGCTGCTTGCCATATTGTAGTTGCTCTCGAACAGTATGCTTGCCGACCAGGCGCCTGTGCCGGTACGAACCGAGAAATCGTACATGATTTCTCCGTGCGTCCAATTCCGTTTCAGCTTGATGGAATCGATCGCCATCTGTCTGAACGCCTGTATCTGCTCTTGCGTCATTCCTTGCTCGGACTGCCCGATTTGACCGTTTCTGCTTTCAATCGGATGATGACGAATGCCATATTTGCCGACTGCATTATTTCGAATTTGAATGATTACAGTTCCGGCTTGAGCGTTAAGAAGCTCATCAGTCAATTGCTTGAAGACGAAGTCCACTTGTCGAGTTAAAGGCATTGCGTCCAAATTCATAGGTTTCCGCCTCCGAGATCCTGTATTTAGATGAATTTTCCAAGTCATCCAATAGGCCCATTATAAGACAAGAATTTCGATCGCACAATAATAATTATACAAAAACATTACAAACTTTTAGTTCTTTCGACATCTACCTTACAAGCGTTTCTCCTTCTTTCGACATAATCACCCCGATGTAGACGAATATAGACAAAAAGTACTGTGGTGCTATAATATAACTATTCCATATAAAGGAGAGCTTCCCGATGCAATGGTTCCATTCTTTATCTATCCGAAATAAGCTCCTTGTCGGCTGCTACACGATTGTAGCTACATTTTCCATCGCGCTGTTGCTTGGCCTTGCACTTACTGGCGGAAGTCTCATACTGGGATTAGTCATCATTGTACTTGCCGCAGCTGCCACATTCCCACTTGTCAGGGTTATTGAGACAGCGCTTACATCATCGATCGATGAAATGACCTCCATCGCATTCGGTATCGCGAAGGGCGATTTCACGCAGAAGGTGGATGTATCCTCGTCCGCTTCGCTCGGCGAACTTGGCCATTCCTTCAACAGCATGGTAGACAAGCTTCGCGACATTCTGAAAGAAACCTCGACCATTTCTAGAATCGTCAATGATACAAGCCGCAGCATTTTTGATAAGAATATCGATTTGAAGAAAGTGATGGAGCAAGTAGCCGCATCTGCCGGCGAGCTTGCCACCGGAGCGAATCAAATTTCCGAGGATGTCGGCGATATGGCGGACTCCATCCGCGAAATCGAGGACAAAGTATCCTCTTACGCGCACTCCACGAAAGTAATGAACGAACGCTCCGAACAGACGCTAAGTTTGGTTGAGCGCGGACGGCAAGCGGTTGAGAGCCAATCGACAGGGATGTCCCGCAACGTTGAAGCAACCTCTCAGGTATCCGAAGCTATTGAAGAGCTGGCGCGCAAAGCAGCCGGCATCTCCGCTATTACCCGCACCATCTCGGACCTGGCTGAGCAAACGAACCTGCTGTCGCTGAATGCTTCCATCGAGGCGGCGCGCGCCGGTGAGCATGGCCGCGGATTCGCAGTCGTTGCACAGGAAGTGCGCAAGCTTGCAGAGGAATCCACTTCCTCGACGAAGGAAGTATTCAACCTTGTTCGCAGCATCGACACCGGCGTAAAACAAGCCATCCAGAACATTAAAGTCAACGAAGAGGTTGTTCAGCTCCAAATGAAAATGCTTCAGGACTCTGAAGTGATCTTCTCAGAACTGGTTACAAGCGTTGAGTTTATTACCGAGCAGATTGCTCAGTTCTCCGGCGAAAGCGATCAAATGATGGAGAGCGCCCGTAAAATTTCAAGCGCCATCCAAAGCATCTCTGCCATTACGCAGCAATCCGCGGCAGGCACTGAGGAAGTATCGGCTTCGATGAACGATCAAATCGGCTCCGTGCAGGCCGTAGTTACGGAAACCGAGAAAATGCAGCAGACGGTTATGCAGCTGCAGCGTACGATGTCGATCTTCAAAATCTAATTCACTACATATGAAACCTAAAGAAGACCTCCCGCTCCAGCCATCTCTGGTTGAATCGGGAGGTCTTCTGTCGTAGCGGCAGATGATAATTTAGGATAGCCCTTGCGAGTAATCAAATCCGACCGCTTGCAGGAAAGCTCTTGCGAGCACCGCATGACCGGCTTGACTCGGATGAACGCGATCCCATGCAATCGTTGCCGGGTAGATATGCTCCATGACCCGGTTGAATGCAGCCTGCGTATCCACAAACAACGCATCATGCTTAGCTGCTATTTCTCGAACGATCGCGCCGTAACGATCCATCTGAGCTCTCATGGCATCGTTTGGATTCGGTTCAAGGTAGAACGGCGTCATCAATACGAGCCCTTTGAGCTTCGGTCTTGTTTGTATTACGAGTTCTTCTAAAGTCGCCGCATACTCTTCCGGGTACACATGCGACTCTATAATCAGAGGGGTATCGAATTGACGCCACACGTCATTGGTACCGATCATAATCGACAGCCAATCCGGCTTCTGGTCGAGCACATCCGTCTGCCAGCGCGCCTTCAAATCAAGCACTGTATTTCCGCTCGTCCCAACGTTGACAACGCGAATGCCGCGTTCCGGATAGGCTGCAGTCAGCAACGCATCCACTAGGCCTGCATACCCTTTGCCGATTGCATCGAACAGCCCTTCTCCTACAGGCCGCGCTCGGCCGCAATCTGTGATGGAATCCCCAATCATGACAAGCTTATCCTTCACCTCTAACAACATGAACGTACCCTCCCTATTCCGCTAAGAAAAACTGCATAATTTTATCATTCAAGCCCGGCAATCCTTCATGGCCGAAATCCGGAAAAATTTCAAGCCGCTTCTTCGAGCCGATCTTGTTATAGGCCGCAAACTGTGTGGATGGCGGGCAGATCGTATCCATTAAACCTACGCCCATCAATACTTCACCTTGAATTCGGTCAGCCAAATGCTGAATGTCTATGTAACCCAGCTTCGTGAAAATCTCATCCTCACGCTCATGCTGCGGATCGAAATGGCGGAAGTACGTACGCAGCTCATGGTAGGCGTCCTTGGCCAGGTCCATTTCCCATACGCGTCTGTAGTCGCTGAGGAATGGGAATACAGGCGCAAGCTTCGCTATTCTCGGCTCAAGCGCCGCACAGGCAATCGTCAAGGCGCCGCCTTGCGAGCCGCCCATGGCGTAGACTCGGCTCGGATCAACTTCCGGCATATGCAGCGCAATGCCTGCCAGCTGAGCCGTGTCGAGGAAGATATGGCGGAACAACAGCTGATCCGGCTCGTCATCAAGACCGCGGATGATGTGACCGTGATGGGTATTGCCTTTAACGCTGCCGGTGTCTTCGGACTTGCCGCCTTGACCGCGGCAATCCATTGCGAACACGGAATAGCCGAGGGATACATAAGCGAGACGCTCCGTCCAATCGCCGGAATGTCCGGTATAACCGTGAAATTGAACAACCGCGGGATGTGGCGCTGCCGCGTTCCGAGGACGCGCATATTGTGCATGAACACGCGCACCTTTGACGCCGGTGAAATAGAGATCGAAGCATTCCGCCTGCGGCGTTTGGAAAGCACTGGGAATAAGCTCGACTGCAGCATCTGTCTGGCGCATTTCCGTTAATGCGCGATCCCAGTATGCATCGAAATCAGCAGGTTTCGGATTGATTCCTGTATACGTTTTCAATTCATGAAGCGGCATATCAATGGCTGGCATGTTCTATCCCCTTTTCAACTTATTCCCTTACATGTTACGTGTTTGAGACTAACCGTGTAAAGAGGGATCTTTCATGCATGATCAAAGGATGGCAGGGCAAAATGAGATCGACCGAGTACGGCATGCTGCACAAGTACATTATCGCACGGAGCGGAGGGACTGGGAACATGTTCGGGATGCCTGTAACAAAGCGGGTGTTAGTGCTGCTGCTTGCCTGGACCGCATTATTAAGCTCCTCGTCGCATGCTGACGATGCCGGCTCCTCGCCTGCCGACTTGCCGCGAGTCGGCAGCGTCAGCGAAAGCGAGCCACAGCAAACAGCTGAACATCATGGAAACGCGATCGGGATCGGCGCCGGTGGTGTCGGTACCAAACACGCCGAACCTTCTTTCAACAGCGAACAGAAACGCAAGAAGAAACGCAGTGCCATGTCATGGGTAAAGCTGCAGCAGCAGTTTCCCGGTTCGTTCGTCGTCTGGGGCCCGCGAGGGTCGCGCAGAGTGGCGCTGACCTTCGATGATGTGCCTGATCCGCGCTATACGCCTCAGGTGCTGGAGATTCTTGCTCGCTATAAAGTAAGAGCCACTTTCTTCGTCGTCGGCAACCGTGCAGCCAAGCACCCCGCTCTTGTACGGCGCATGCGTAAGGAAGGCCATATTATCGGCAATCATTCGTATGATCATGCGGTGTTCTCGCGCATTTCCCGCTATGCTTTCGAGCAGCAAATTTGGCAAACCGATTGGATTCTGCGTCCTCTTGCCGGATACAGTCCGAAATTTATTCGACCACCCTACGGCGAGATTACCCCTCAGCAAGTGGATTGGCTGCGGCGCAGAGGTTACATCGTGGTTAATTGGGATGTAGATTCCGTCGACTGGAAGAGTCTCGACAGCAACAGCATTCTCATCAATATCAAAAGAACGCTGCAGCCCGGATCGATTATTTTGCAGCATGCCGGCGGCGGCGAAGGACAGGATTTATCAGGGACGGTCGCTGCGCTGCCAAGGCTTATCCGGATGCTCCACAGCAAAGGGTATCAGATCGTCACGCTGCCCGAGCTGCTAAATAAACCAGAAGCTCGCGGTACGCGGACGAGGTAAAAAAACGGCAGCCCCACTGGGCTGCCGTTTGCATCGCAATATGCTATTCCAGAACAAATACTTTCACGTATTGGAAGCCAAACATCTTGGCTTGCTCTTGCGATTGCGGTACGAAAATATCGATACGGTCGCCTTTGATGGCACCGCCCATGTCTGCTGCTATGGCCATCATGCCGCCAACCGGTAGTCCGCCATGGTCATAACCCGTTACATAGACCTTGCTGCCCAGCGGGATGACGTTCGGGTCAACTGCAATTGTTCCCAGCTTAAGCGGGTTACCGAAGTAGTCCACTGCGCCCCACGAGCCATTCTCCGAAGCAGCGGCTGTATAAGCACTTGCTTTAGCTTGAACAACTTCCGAATAGTTATAATTGCTGTTGCCGATTGTGATGATTTCTTCTTTCTTGTCCAAGGAGGTCATTTTCATCGACTTCCCTACTGCTGCTTTAGACGCAGCTTTTACAGCTTTCGGTGCCGCTTTCGCTTTCATTTTTGCTTTTGAAGCTGCCTTAGGTGCTGCCTTTGCTTTTGGTGCTGCTTTAGGTGCAGCTTTCGCTTTCGCGGCCTTCTCTTTCGGCGCCGCCTTAGCGGTTTCCGCCGTCTTCACAACTTTCGAAGCAGGAATCACGATGGTAAGCCCTGCATAAATGTTGTTCGGATCAATCATCGGATTAGCTTTCAGCATTTGCTGAAGGGAAATGCCAAACTGCTTGGAAAGCTCCCAGAACGTGTCGCCGTCTTTCGCGCTGTAGGTCGATGCTGCGCTTGCCGAGTGTGTAAGAACAGCAAAGCTCAGCGCCGCAATAATCGCGCTTTTCTTCCATACCTGTTTCATCAAGTTGTATTGCCTCCTTTTGATTTACGGATGTCATCCACGTCCAACAGGTGTGGATTTATTCCGTCATCGCGATGAAGGACACACAGCTTAACAGCGTGTCATAATCTTCCTTATCGCATGCGGCCTGCGAGGTTAGTTGTCGGATTCGGATTGAGGAGTTCAACCCTACGCTTCGTGAAATAAGCGATTCACCCCAGCGCCAATTGCGCGTTCAGCACTGCATTCCGATCAAGCGGAATGTCAGGCCGGAGGGCAGTTATGCCACTCCCTAAAAGATCCCCCGTACGTTACGTTTCGGCTCGCGTAATAGAATACCATATCCGGATTAGTGAATCCTACCGGTAAATACAGGAACAGCACTCGGAATTACCATGATTTATACATTTCGCGGAAGAAAGATGCTGACCGTGGTCCCTTTCCGAGGGGTGCTCGTAATATCCATTCGTCCATGGTGGCCTTCGATAATTCGATAGCAAATCATAAGACCAAGCCCCGTTCCGCTGTCTTTCGTAGTAAAGAACGGACCGCCCAGCTTAGGCAGCTGGTCATGCGGGATGCCGATCCCTTGGTCGATGATTTCGACGATCAGCTCGCTCTGCTGATGCAGCTTCATGTCAATCGTAATGACGCCTCCACTCGGCATGGCCTCGATCGCATTCTTAAGCACATTGACGAATACCTGCTTCAGCTGGTTCTCGTCGCAGAGCAGCTCCGCTGAAGTGGCATCCGCACGCGAGACGATCTGTACGTCGCGGAGAATCGCCTGCGTCTCAAGCAGCGTCAGTACGCTTTGAATGATTTTGACCAAGTCATGCTTACGGAACTGATTGGCCTGCGGCTTGGCAAGCGCCATAAATTCCTGCACGATCGAATTGATGCGGTCCAGTTCGACGAGCATAATATCGAAATATTCATGATACTGGTCGATCTTCGTCTTCAGAAACTTCGAGAAGCCGATCAGCGACGTAAGCGGATTGCGGATTTCGTGTGCGATGCCTGCGGCCATTTGACCGGCGACAGACAGCTTCTCCGACTGAATCAGCGCTTCCTCTTCCTTCTTCCGCTCACGCATATCACGGAATACGCTTTGCACGACCGTGCCTTTATTCAAGTAATTGCGAATGCGTGTACTGGATACCTCGACGTCGATGATTTCCCCGCCTTCCGCAATCAGCTTGCATTCCAGAAACTCGTTGGGCTCATCCGTCTGCATAATTGCCTTCACACGATCTGCGGATCGCTCCCTGTAATCGGGGTGTATGTAACGGAAGCTCATATGACCCGTGGAGAAGTCGCTTTCCGAAATATTCAACAGTTTAAGACCTGCCTGATTGGCGAACAGAATATCGTTCCCGTCATGTACAAAAATCGGCTCCGGCAAATATTTGATCAATCGTTGGTAATTGTGCATATCAGACCTGGCATCGACATCGTCCATTCCGTCCACACCATGATTCCCTTTACCCAGCTTCCTCTTCACATTCAAAGCAAGCGACTTGTTATAATATACGGCTTTCCGCCTCATGTCTCATACCCTCCGGGTGATGAAGTGTTCATAAGGATTTCGCCTCTAATTCTGACAAACCCTGCACAGTGAGAAAGTTTTAATGTTCCTTCATCCCGCGAATCAGCGTTTGAATGCCTTGCTTGAAAATCGGCATTGTGCGCTTAAGCAGCCCCTCTGTCGGCTCTGAATGGTTGCTGTAAGTGCCGATAAAGCCTTGCAGGTAATAAAACAAGATTCGGCCGTTGTTTAAGGCTGCCTCTTGTGTCAGTCCCTCTGACCCCTCAGTGACCGCACTATGTAACACCTTCATAATGTGGGCGAACAGTCTGTTGCGGATGACGTTGACTTCAAGCTCCGGCTGAGGATCATCGACGCGTACCGAAGCGGACATAAACAGGACTGTCTGCAGACTGCCGCTCGTCAGGCTGAAGAGAACATATTCGCTGCATACGGCGAGCAATTTATCCAAGGCGGCCGTGTCCGGTTTCGTAATTTCGTCCAGCAGCTTCTGTTCGAGCGTGAGCAGCGACGGAATCGCAATCTGCTGAAGCAGCTCTTCTTTATTTTTGAAATATAAATAAATGGCGGTATGCGAGCAGCCTGCTGCTTTGGCAATTTCGCGCATCGTTACTGCAGAATACCCCTTCTCCGCAAACAAAGCTGCTGCTGCCGCACGAATCGCGGCTTTCATCTCTTCCGTTAATTGCTGCCTTCTTGTGGTCATAGGAGGGACACCTCAT
Organism: Paenibacillus sp. BC26; assembly: GCF_900116125.1. Lineage (NCBI taxonomy): Bacteria > Bacillati > Bacillota > Bacilli > Caryophanales > Paenibacillaceae > Paenibacillus > Paenibacillus sp. BC26. The sequence goes on from NZ_FPAD01000002.1 coordinate 287,012, forward strand.
GTTTGTTTAGTTTGGTAACCGTTGGTCACAGAATAACCGATGGTTATTGCAACGTCAACGTTAACGCAAAAAAGAGCGGCCGATGGTCGGCCGCTCTTAGCTATTCATATTGGATTAGGACGTAAATTCTTGTACCCACTCGCCGTTGTAATAAGCAACGCCGATTTTGTTAAAGTTCTTGCTGAGGATGTTCGCTTTATGACCCGGGCTGTTCATCCATGCCTGCATTACTTCTGCCGGCGTACGCTGACCCTTCGCGATGTTCTCACCTGCATACGAGTAAGAAACGCCATAAGCACGCATCATATCAAACGGCGAACCGTAAGTTGGCGAATTATGATCAAAGTAATTGTTCGTATACATATCCTTTGCCTTGTCCAAAGCGACTTTCGTCAAGAGCGTATCGGATTTCAACGTGCCCAGACCTGCATTGGCGCGTTCTTTGTTAACGAGTGTAACGACTTGAGCGGCAAACGTGCTCTTATCTGTCGTGCTAGTACCTGTGTTGGTGTTTGACGATCCGCTGTTCGACGATCCGCCGTTCGAGGAACCTGTCGTAACCGGAACCTTGATTGTCATGCCCGCCCAAATGATATTCGGGTTCGCAATGTTTGGATTCGCTGCAATCAGCTTGCTGAGGCTGATCCCGTATTTCGTTGCGATTTTGTACATCGTGTCGCTGTTCGTAACCTTATACGAGACGGAACTGTTCACTGTGGCTGCTTCTGCCTTCTGCAGGGCTGCTCCTCCTCCAGCCACGATCAAACCGGCTGCGAGTACGCTAGCTACACCTATACGAAATGGTTGCATCTTCATGAATATTTCCTCCTTGTTATGGTTATCGTGTGTGCCGACCTTTCGACGCCACCCATGTTAACACGGGGAAATAACAAAATACACCTCATAAAATATGGAAACCAATCGTTTCGGTGTTAAAAATCATCGAAAACAAAGTCCAATTTATCCGCCTTTTTCAGGTTGCAGGCCGCACATGCGCAGACGCAGTTTGCCGGAGAAGAAAGGCCTCCCTTCGACTTCGGCAGCACATGGTCAATCGTGTCCCCGTAACGGCCGCAGTACTTGCAAATATAGTCGTCGCGCTGCAGCACCAGCAGCCGGAAATCCGTCTTCGTATAGAGCTTGTGAATCAAGCCCGGATTGATAATGCCGGCGGCACCTTCCTCCACCATCCGCACGGCCATCTCCGTCGGAATATCGGTTGACCAGCGCTTGCCTGTTTCACGGTGACCACGCAGCCGAATATGTCCGCGGCCACGATCATTAAGGAGCGACGTCTTGTATGTAAAAGCACCCTTAATCGGCATGATATTCCGATTCGGCGGACGCACCGCAACCTGTTCAACCCCGCTGATTTCCGCTTTTAAGCTTTTGATCTTCGCTGCTTTGGATCGTTTGTGACGGCGTTTGCGCTTGCGCTTTGTTGCAGGTGCCGGGACAGCTTCGGCGGCCGAAACGGCAGGGGCCGTTTGCGTTTGGGCACCTGTCGAGTCATCGTTCGCTCGGTCACGGTCAGCGTCGGTTGTTGCCGGCGATACAGAGGCTGCCTGTCCATCTTGGACTGCAGCAGTCTGCTTGGACACCGCATGGCGCTTCTTGCGGCGGCGTTTCCGCTTCCTTGCCGGCTTGGCAGGAGCATCCTCCTCGGCATTTGCATATCGCTCTGCCGCTTCATCCTCATCGACATGCTCATCCTCACGTTCGATTTCCGGAAACTGTAACGCCTCGTCCATATTTTCAAACGCTGCTTCTCCCGGTGCAGCCTGCCGGTTCCTCTTGCGCAGACAAGTTCGGCAAATCCCGCGTCTGCCGCTGCTTCCCGCGCGCTTGGTGAACGCTGTAAGCGGCTTCTCAATTTTGCATGCCGTGCATGGCTTCATATCCATTGCAATCACTTCCGCTCCGTTTCCTTGTCAGGTCGTCGTCAAGCCGTGCAGCTTACGAAACTGCTCCGGTGTAATCCCTTCCGCTTTGCCGAATGCGGCAATGAAATGGCTGGGATCGCGATAGCCGGATAATTGCGCAATCTCTTTAATCGACCTTTTGTCGCCGAGGCTCATCATTTCCTTGGACTTAATCATTCGCAGTCGAATTAAATAGGCATAGGCCGTAATGCCGAACGCCTGCCGGAATAGTGAATTTAAATAGCGGGAACTGATTCCGAGCTGCTCCGCCATATCGGTAAGGCTAATATCGGGATCCCCGTAATGATAATCAAGCCAGTGCAAGAGCGGGTCCAGCTTCTCCAAATGTTGAAATACGGAGGAACGTCCGCCCTTCTGCCCATAGATCTTGATCATCGTGAGAAATCGGTACAGCTGCGCAGACGCATTCAGCCCTGTCCTGTCCTCATCATGCTGCGCTTGTTCAATCATGCTCTCCAGCTGCGAAGTGATCGGCGCGTCTTCATTCCAATTCAGCCACTCCGTTTGGCGGATGCCCAAGGAGGCCAGCATCGATGCCGCCAGCACGCCGCCGAACGTCACATACATGGTCGACCACTTCTTGCCCGGCTTCGCCGCATAGAAATGAGGAACGTCCGGGAATAAGAGGGAGCCGTTGCCGGGCGGAAGCGAATACTTGATTCCGTTCAGCTCGAACTCGCCTTCGCCCTCTATCGTTTGCAGCCAGTGGAAGCACGGATAACCCTTCGTCCGGTCCACGGCTTCTTGGTCCGGATTGATTCCAATACTATCTACATAAAGCGGCAGCTCGTACTCACCCAGCGTGAACATGTATCGGCTGCGCTGCTGACCGTCAATGAACCCTTTATTCCGCTCGATGATTTGTTCCATATTATCATATCCTGCCTGTTCTTTTTTATATATCTCTAATCCGCATCTTACCATAAAATAAAGCTGTTATCATTCACTTCACTGGAGGAATTTGCGAATATGGATACTTCGAAACTGCCCAAAATGTTATATGGCGGCGATTATAATCCCGAACAGTGGGATTCCAGCATCTGGCCGGAGGATATGCGCATGCTGGAGCTTGCCGGCATGAACATCGCTACCGTAAATGTTTTCTCATGGGCGATGCTCCAGCCAAGCGAAGATACGTATGATTTTGACACCCTTGACCGTATTATGGACATGCTCCAAGCGAACGGCATTTATGCCTGTTTGGCTACGAGCACCGGTGCACATCCCGCTTGGATGGCAAAGCGTTATCCCGAAATTCTGCGCACCGATTTCGAAGGACGGAAACATAAATTCGGCGGCCGCCACAACTCCTGCCCGAGCAGTGAGGTTTACCGGACCTACTCCACTCGGCTGGCCGCGAAGCTTGCCGAACGTTATCAGCATCATCCTGCCGTGCTGCTCTGGCATGTGTCCAATGAATATGGCGGCGAATGTTACTGCGATCAATGCGAAATCGCATTTCGCGGCTGGCTGCAGAAGAAATACGTTACGTTGGACAAACTAAACGAACAATGGAATACCCGTTTCTGGGGACATACTTTCTATGAGTGGGACGAAATCGTGCTGCCAAGCGCGCTTACGGAGCAATGGTCGTATGACAAAACCTGTTTCCAAGGCATCTCGCTCGACTTTAGCCGTTTCAATTCGGATAGCATGCTTGAGTGCTACAAGCTGGAATATGACGCGATTAAGGCATACACACCTCATATTCCCGTTACAACGAACTTAATGGGAACCTATAAACAAATCGATTATTTCAAATGGGCCAAACATATGGACATCATTGCCTGGGATAACTACCCGTCCATGAATACCCCGTCCAGCTACGTTGCGATGACGCATGATCTGATGCGCGGGCTGAAAGGCGGAGCACCGTTTCTGCTGATGGAGCAAACGCCGAGCCAGCAGAACTGGCAAGCGTATAACACTTTGAAGCGTCCCGGAATCATGCGTCTATGGAGCTATCAAGCCGTCGCGCACGGATCCGACAGCGTGATGTTCTTCCAGCTGCGCCGCTCTGTCGGTGCTTGCGAGAAATATCACGGCGCACTGATTGAGCATGTCGGCCATGAGCATACCCGCGTATTCCGCGAATGCGCGCAGCTTGGAGCCGAGCTGTCCGCTATGGGCACGAAGCTGCTCGGATCCAGACTGCCGAGCCGCATCGCCATTATGTTTGACTGGGAGAATCGCTGGGCCATTGAATATTCGAGCGGCCCGACCGTTGATTTGAAATACGTGGATGAAATTCATAAATACTACCGTGCTTTCTATGAAGGCGGGTATCAAGTGGACATCGTGTCCTTCGAGGACGATCTATCCGCTTACGACATCGTTGTCGCTCCGGTTATGTATATGGTCAAGCCGGGCATGGCTGCTCGAATCGAAGCTTTTGTCGGCAGCGGCGGGACGTTCGTGACGACATTCTTCAGCGGCATCGTCAATGAGAACGATATGGTAACGTTGGGCGGCTATCCGGGAGAACTTCGCCAGCTTCTTGGCATTTGGGCTGAAGAAATCGATGCTTTGCTTCCAAGCAGCACCAACTCCATGATCTTGAAAGATACACTCGGTTCGCTGCAGGGCACGTACCGCTGCAATTTGCTTTGCGATCTCATCCACAGCGAAGGCGCGGATGTAATCGCCGAATATGGCGAAGATTTCTATGCCGGGATGCCTGTGCTTACCCGGAATAAGGTCGGCAGCGGAGAAGCTTGGTATGTCGCGTCCAGTCCGGATGAACCATTCCTGCAAGGTTTCGCTGATGTATTATGTAAGCAGCATGGAATTGCCCCATTGCCGGGCAAGCAGCCCGGCGTCGAAGTAACACGCAGAGTGATCGATAATCGGGCTTATTTATTCGTCTTGAACCATAATGCGGATGCCGTCACAGTCGAGCTTGGATCGGAGTCAGGCACCGACCTCATTACCGGAAACACATACGCTGGGCAAGCTGTCATAAATGGCCGCGATGTCCTCATCCTTGAGCAATTTGCTTGATATTGCCTAGCTCTCCGCTCGAATAGCTCCTTTCCCCGCTGAACATATTAGTTGGTGTGAAAGGAGCTGGTTACTCAAATGAAAAGATTTTTCGGTACATTATTCGGAATTGTATTAGCTTTCGGTCTTGGCGCTCTTATCTACAATGGGGTATCGGATCGCAACGTTACGCCAAACAACACCTACCACTCCGCAAGCAGAACGGACCTCAATCATCAGCGACTGAGCATCAAATCCAATGATGATCTTCTGCCGCTGAACACAGGTCATCGAATGCTGCGGACGAATCAGCCGGGCACGTTGAGAGCTCAGAACCTTGATTTGGGCAAGATTCCATGGTATCAGCTATATTATGGCGGTACTTGGAATCCAGGCGGCGGCGGGGCAGCAAATCCGGGCACAGGGTATCCGAATGTTACCTACCCGGGCGGCAATAAGGGATCTGGCGGTAACACCGGTAATACTGGTAACACCGGTAATACCGGAAACGCAGGGAATACCGGCAACGCGGGTAATGCCGGCGGTTCTAACTCAGCGGACAGCTCCTCCATCTCGCAGCAAATCCTGCAGCTGGTCAATGCAGAACGGTCGAAAGCCGGCCTGCAGCCGCTGTCGCTGAATGCATCCTTGTCCAAGGTCGCACAAGCCAAATCCAACGATATGCGCGACAAAGGGTATTTTGACCACAACTCGCCAACCTATGGCAGTCCGTTCGATATGATGAAACAATTCGGCATCAACTACTCTTATGCCGGCGAGAACATTGCAGCAGGTCAGCAAGGTGTTCAAGCTGTAATGACCGCTTGGATGAACAGCCCGGGTCACCGCGCTAACATCCTCAGTGCTAACTTCACCCAACTGGGCGTCGGTTATGCTCCCGGCGGCAGCATGAGTCCGTATTGGACGCAGCAGTTTATCAAACCTTGATCACTTGTTAACAGAAAGCTGTCCCAAAGTCCGTCACACGACACTTTGAGACAGCTTTTCTTTTATTGAAGGAGAATGAAGTCGTTTGGCACGAGGCACGATGTCACGAATCGAAACGTAGTTAGTTTGAAGTTGAAATTCTAACGAATCCTACAGGTCTTATTTCTGTCAATTTAGTCGATTTGAAATTCTAACGAATCCTACAGGTCTTATTAGGCACCGAAATGCCCCTTTCTGCTTCATTTTCTATAAATAAGACCCTCACGATTCGTTAGACTAAAATCCAGGCGATTTTCGAGCAAATAAGGCTCCTAGGATTCGTTAGAATAAAATCTCGACGAGAATCGGCTGGGGCGAGAAGTACCGTGCGGAAGGGCTCTCTATGAGTTCCGCTTGCTGCGATAATGCCCCGGCGCATCCCCGACTTCTTTCTTGAAGGCTTTCGTAAAATGATGCACATCGGCAAAACCGCAGTAAGCGGCAATCTCTTCTATTGAATTGTCCGATCCGGTCAACAGCTCTTGCGCGTGGTGAATGCGCAGCTGCAGCAAGTACCGATGCGGCGAAACGCCAAGCTGCTCCTTGAACTTTGCGCTGAAACGCGAAGGCGACAGACTCGCTCTCGCTGCCATTTCGCTGACCGTGAGCGGCTCCGCCAAATTCAAGGATAGGAAGGATGTTATCCAATTCATCCGCTGCGGCGCTGCTTTCTCCGTTTGCTTCAGATCCGTATGATCCTCCAAAATGGTAAGGATCACTTCCGTCCCTAAGGATTGTGCCCGAAGCTGCATCAGCGGATCGCGATGCTGCCAGCATTCCACCATGGCGAGAAACTTGTCCCGCAGCGCGATCGGATGTTTCGGCCGCAGTCTAACCGGGATCGTAACGCCATGAAAGTCGTTCAGCCTCGGCTGAATGAGATGGCTGTACGGCTCCAAATCGATTTGACCGCTGCGCGTCGGAAATCGCTCTTCCCTAAATGAATCGTAGAAGAAGTCCATATGGGCAAATGGCGTAATCGTATTCGTTTTCCCTTCCAGCACATTCAAGCTCTTCGGTTGGATCAGACAAAAATCGCCTCGTCGAAACTCATAGGGGATTCCGTCTACTTGAAACACGCACTCCCCTTCTTGAAAATAAACGAGCAAATAATCAAGCAATCTCCGTTCCGCGGATAACCACGGCTTTCGAACGGCATAATCGCTCTCTCGGATATAGGGAACGATTGGCTGTTTCTCCATCATTTCAGATAGATACATTTATACAAGCTCCTTAGCCGCAAGCGGGTATGATTTGCTTTAATTATATACGAGCCGCAGTTGTTTTTGACAAAATAATTGAGAGATCGAAACAAAGTCAGAGGCAGGAACCTTGCTTTATAATAGAAGCATCTTAGCAGTACTAAGGAGATTAGATGATCATGAGCACAACAAATCCATCCAACCTCGCTGAGCTTCCGCAGCTTGACAGCGATTATACGTTGACAGCAGAACAAACCGCTTCGTATCAGAAGAACGGCCATATCCTTCTGAAGGGCATTGTGACCCCGGATGAAATGAGCTTCTACGAGCCGCTTATCGAACAAACAGTGCGTCAGCACAATAACCATACGAAACCGGTTGAAGAGCGTGACACGTATGGCAAAGCATTCATTCAAATTGGAAACCTATGGAAGATGAATGAAGGGATTGAACGTTTCGTTCTGGCACGCCGTTTCGCCAAAATCGCAGCCGAGCTTATGGGCGTGGACGGCGTTCGAATCTATCACGATCAAGCGTTGTTCAAAGAACCGGGCGGCGGTCATACGCCATGGCATCAAGACCAAGTTTATTGGCCGCTTGAAACGCCACACACGATTACGCTCTGGATGCCGCTTGTCCCGATTTCCGAGGAAGTCGGCTCGATGACCTTCGTGGATGGATCGCATACTTCCGGCTATATGAGCCGCCAATTCATCTCCGATGAATCGCATAAGACGCTCGGTTCTTACATTGAAGGCAAAGGCCTTTCGAAAACAAACTACGGCGCGATGTCCGCAGGCGATGCGACCTTCCATGCCGGCTGGACGCTGCATTCCGCACCGGGCAATCCAACGGGTACGATGCGCGAAGTGATGACAATCATCTATGTCGCAGACGGCGTTAATACGATGGCGAATCCGGACAGCAGCGCACGCGAATCCGATTTGAAGTCGTGGTTCCCGGGCGTCAAAGCAGGCGAGCCTGCCGTATCCCCCCTCAATCCTCTCGTGTATAAGAAGTAAATGAAAAGGCTAGCCCTCCTGCATCGTTGCGATGCCGGGGCTAGCCTTTTATGATGAGTATGAGTTCGTTTAGAAATCGATGCGTACGGCCGTAAGCGAATAAGGCGCTACTTCCACGTTCAGCCGATCGCTTGCAAGCTCAACGGAATGATCATCCGGAATCAGGTTCTCGTTCACATCAACCGCGTAAGCCCTTACTGCGCCTTGGAAGAGCTTAAATGAAGCCGTCGCACGCTTACCATCCGCTTCGTACAACCGAATAATCCAGCTCGCCCCGCTATTTCCTTCCGGGACTTTAATCGCCGATACGGCAACCGCATCATCCAACTGCTCGATATACCCCGCATCAGCAGGCTTTGACCCTGACCGCTTCGTGCCTGACAGCACATTCATCGGGTGATTAAGCCGGTAAGCCTGTTCAATGACGTCGCGGCTCGACGCCGTTGCTTCCGCCAAACAAACGGACAGCTTGATCCGATGATGATTGCCAAGCTCCGGATAAGGATCCGGTTCATACGAACCGCGAATGAGCGAGACGGACATCGAATTATCCGTTCCCCGGAAACCGTACTTGTTGCCGGTGACGATGAACAAGGTTGGCTTATTGTCATGATCAGCGCGCAATGCCTGCACAAAGCTGTTGCCCGGTAATTCGATATCCCTGTCTTCCCGAACAATCGTCCCGAACGGAACATCATATTTATAGGCTTCGCTCGTATAGCCAACCGGAAAATAAAACTGCAGCTGCGGAATGCCAACCTCTCTGCTTCCCGCTTCCTGCCAGTCGCATTCTACATGGTAATCAAGGCTTCTGCTCCCTGCATCCAATGATACCGTGACATGAAGCGATGAAGATGTCTTGAACTTCATCTTATAGCTGATTGTTTGCCGCAAATCACCGGATACCGTCTTTTTCAAGATGACCCGCTCATGAAGGCTGTCGATTTGCATAAATCGCCCGACCCACCAGGCCGCCATCCCTTTGCTCGGATCCTCCTGAATAAGTCGGAATAACCCTGCCGGTCTGGACGGATCAACCAGTTGCGCACCGGATCGCTTATCGGTCAAGGAGATGACAGACGCATCTCTCGGATCAAAAACAGCCCGCACAAATTCATTTTCGAGCGAATAATCCTCATCCCGGTCAACCCGCGGATCCCCAATGACGATTTGCGAGGAGTATCCATCTCCTTCGGCAACAATCAGGGTACCGTAGCCGCAAGCCGGCACCTTCACGCGCGCAAGTAATCGCAAGTAATCATGCGACCAATAGGCATTTCGACCGCTATCCAGCACCTGGCTCGGCACGGTCTCGCCCGCAGCCGTCTTCACGACAATCGACTTCACCGGGCTCTTCCAATCCCAGAGCAGAATCTCGACCGTTTCCTCCCTCGCTTGGAGGGAAGAATTAAAGATATGGACGATGCGATTGCTTCCGGCTCCGCGTTCTACCTGCGTAATCTTGAAATCGCGTGTCCCAAAGCCGACACCCGCACCTTGCGCCGTATTTGCAGCTGTATGGCCGATTTCAATCTCCGATGTATCGATATCGGCCGCGATGCGTTCAAGCGCGAGCTTTCGGTTCGTTCCGGCAATCGCCATCGTATTCTGAAACAACCCCAGCGCATGCTCGCGTGTTTCAATAACGCCGGAGCCCGGCAGAATATCATGGAACTGATTAAACAGGACACCGCGCCATGCTTCCTCGTAAGAGGCTCCCGGATAAACGGCTCCATGTGCTGCTGCGGCTACCGAACTGAACAATTCTGCTTCGTTAAGCGTTGCTTCCGAGACTCGATTCGCGTTTTTAATGCGCGTCTGGGACGTGTAACAGCCTGTGAAGACGACATTCATCTCGCCTTTCACTACCGGCAGCTGATCCTTGATCCGCTCTGCTTCTTTGAAATAATCCGCATAACCGCCGAAGCGTATCGTTGGGCAAATCGGCCATTCCTGCATCGCCCGCAGACGGTTCAAGTCACGTCTCGTCGGCCCGCCGCCATGATCTCCTACTCCATATACATACAGATAAGTGTTCAAGCCGGTTTTCCGGCAGATGTCCGGTACATAAGACGTGAAAACAGGGCGGACAAAATCGTTGTACCAGGTCAGCTCGCGGTAGACGATGACCGATTTACCTGACGGCCCTTCCCAGCGGGTAAGCGGATCTCCTTCAGCGCCCCGGCAATGGTAGTAATAGTTCACACCGCCATTCGTTAAGATTTCCGGCACCTGCAAGCTATGTCCGAACGTGTCCGGCTCGAAATCCAAATTCAAGCTGTCAGGCTCAATATCAAACAATTTGCTGAGATAGCGTTTCGTGTAAAGAATATGCCTTGCCAGGCTCTCGCCGCTTGGCATGTTCTTGTCCGCTTCCACCCAGTGCGAGGCTGTAATTTCCCAGCGTCCTTCCTTCACTCGCTGTTTAATCTCCTCCAGCATTGCAGGTGCATACTGCTCAATAATGCGATAAATCGATGCCTGCGATTGGGAGAACGTAAACTCCGGATACTCCTCCATCAGATTGAGCATCGTACGGAACGTATCGATCGTGACGGAAACCGTCTCGTCCCAGCCCCACATCCAGTTCATATCGATATGCGCATGGGACACTGCAATAACGTCGTAACTCTTCGCATCCGCAGCCAGGCTTTCGAGCATGCGCTCCGCCTCAAGCGCTGCTTGCTTTACGATGGCTCCATCCTCCGCGATGCGCTGTTCTATGTAATCAAGCGTAGCTGCAATCACCGCATCATACTTTAGTCCATTCACCTTCGACAGTTCCTGAGCGAATACCAGCTGCGAGAGAATGCGATCATTCCATTCATTGCGTCCGCTAAATTCGAGATCATCCCAATATGATTGGGGTTCCGGTCCGATAAGTCGTCTAATTCTCGTTTCGTTCATATTCAATTCCTTTCCTCTCTGAATCGGATTTGAAGAAAATCAGCACAAACGGCACAAGCTTAGCATAGCGTTCCAAGTCCACGCCCACAATAAGGAATTTTAAAATTATGATGAGGTGATCTTAGCGTGTTAGGACGAAAAAATGACCCGCAAGCAGTCACTTTGAATGTTCAAGTGTGCTGCCTGCGGGTCATCGTAGTTGTGTAAGAAACGGATTAGAGGGAAATCACGCGGCCTGTCGCTTGCGATTCGAATGCAGCCAGGATGACGGCAAGCGATTTGCGACCTTCTTCGCCGGAGATGCTCGGTTTGGTGTTTGTCAGAAGCGATTCGATGAACGCATCGACAACGCCGCTTGTTTCTTGTTTATCGTTTGTGCTGATGGCACCTACATTGTAACGTTCAACTGTGCCGTTACGAAGCTCAACGATGATTTGATCCTTCGGATCCGTGCCGATCTTCATAACGCCGTTCTCGCACCAGAATACAGTGGAGTTGTCTTCGCCTTTGTAGTACGTCCAGCTCGCCACAAGCGTGCCGATTGCGCCGCTCTTCATACGAAGCAAGCAAGTCGCGTTATCGTCAACATCCGTGCCTTCTTTATCAAGCGTACCGATATAGCCCGTAACTTGCGCAACTTCATCGTCAAGCAGGTAACGGATCAAGTCGGATTTGTGTACGCCCAGGTCGCCCATAGCGCCCATGATTGCTTCTTCTTTACGGAAGAACCAGCTGCCTTTGCCGTCAACGCTCCAGCCTTCAGGACCTGGATGGCCGAAGGATGTGCGGAACGTCAATACACGGCCAAGCGCGCCGCTTTGTAGAAGCTGCTTTGCTTTCACGTGAGGAGGCATCAAGCGTTGGTTGTGACCAACCATCAGGTAAACGCCATTCTTGCTAGCTGCTTCGATCATTGCAGCCGCTTCTTCGTCCGTGGAAGCCATTGGCTTCTCCACAAGGACGTGTGCGCCTGCATTAGCAGCTGCAATTGTAACCGGAGCATGCAGGTAGTTTGGCGTACAAACGCTGACGGCCTCCGGTTTAATCACGCTGAGCATTTCTTCATAGCTTGCGAACGCTTTCGCATTGTATTTCTCTGCAAATTCCTCTGCGCGTTCGATGACAGGATCTACGAATGCAACGAACTCTACGTTCGGATTAGCTGCATATTCCGGAATATGACGGCGCTGCGCGATCGCACCGCAGCCTACAACGGCTACTTTAATTTTCTTCATGTTCGGTAACTCTCCCTTTGATCAATAATTATGCTTTATGGCCGTTTGCTTTCAGCCATTCCATGCTTGTTTGTACGGATTCAAGCGGCGGGTTAGCGCAGCTGTCCTGCTCCACAACCAACCATTCAACGCCTGCTTTGTTAGCCGCGTCGATAATATCGTTCAGCGCAAGATCACCTTTGCCAAGCTCGACGGTGTCGATATGGTTAACGGATGTTTCTTTGCGGAAATCTTTCAAGTGAAGCAAAGGCAGACGGCCGGCATATTTTGCAATATAAGCTAGCGGATCTTGATTGGAATATTGCACCCAGCCGATGTCCATTTCCACTTTAAGCAGATCAGCATCCACTTTCGTGTACATCGCATCGAAAATGTATTCGCCATCGATTTCAGCGGCAAATTCGAAGTCGTGGTTATGGTAGCAGAATTGCAAACCTTCTTCACGCAAACGAGCGCCGAAGGTTGCGAATTTCGCGATCAGCTCGCGCCAGAACGCTTCTCCGCCGGCCAATTGCTCGGGGGACAACCATGGGCAGATCACATAACGTGCGCCAACTGTTTTGAGATATTGGATTTGCTCTTCCATGTTCTCTTCAAGCTGCTGCAAGCCAACATGGCTTCCGAATGCTTCAAGGCCAAGCTCTTGCAGAAGGTCGCGCATTTCTTCAGCCGGAATATCGCCGTAGCCTGCAAATTCAACGCCTTCATACCCCATTGCCGCTACTTGGCGAAGCGTGCCTCTGAAATCTTTAGCTGTATCGTCACGCAGTGTAAACAATTGTAATCCGATTTTCACTAGTGATCTTCCTTTCATGATGACGGATGAACGCCTGGTCGGCGTCAAGCCCGGTTAGTTGACCAATCTGACAATCATTATAGTGGATATCAAGGCGTTCGTAGATGTATTATATAACAGTGACATGTACAATTTTGCTGCAAAATGGAGAGAGACATTTGATTACCGAAATTATGAGCTGTAATTACTCCTATCATTCACAGCCCTTTCAGATCATCAATCGGGACGGATTACGAGCCTATGTGTTTCGATTGCAAATGGATGGCAGCTGCGAAGCGCTCGTCGATGGCCGGATGCAGCGGATTGAAGCCGGTGATCTGCTGCTTTTTAAGCCCGGTGACTACTATCAGCTGAACATTGCGCCAAGCCACTCTCAAGAAGAAGAGGAGCCGCAAACCGAGATTTCAAGCGGCGATTACTACGTCATCTGCCGAGGGAGCTGGCTCGACGAGTGGTGGAGCCGCAAGGATCGCCCCCAGCGGGTAAAGGTTGTGCCGGATGAGCGGTGGCTATCGGTTTGGCAGGCGCTTATCTTGGAGAAACGGCGCTTTGAAGCAGAGGATCAAGAGCTGTCCGATTATTTGCTGCGCTCGCTCTGCCTCTGCATTGACCGTGCGATTACGACGCAGTCGGTGTTTCAAGGGAAATCCTTTGTCGCCACACGCATGAAAAACTTCATCGACGAGAACGCCGCGCGCTCATTTACGATTGCCGAGGTTGCCGAGTGTGCACGCCTCAGTGTATCGCGCACCGTCCATCTGTTCAAGGAATGCTATGGCATGACCATCATTCAGTATACCCAAAATGTCCGATTATCCATGGCCATCGATCGGATCAAATACAGCACCATGACCTTGGAGCAGATCGCGGTTACATGCGGTTTCGGCAGTTATTCTTATTTTTATCGGGTGTTCCGTCAGAAGTACGGCGTGTCCCCCGCAGCCTATCGGCTGAGCTAAAAAACGAACGTGAATACCCGGTAATGAATAGGAGTTCACATCGCTATACTTGGAAACAATAGCTTAAGTCCTAATAGCCTGATTGCGTTGCCATTTTATCTTACACGGGAGGCGGCTGCCCGCATGCGATTCAAAGACGTATTCTCCATCATCGGCCCTTCCATGGTGGGGCCATCCAGCTCTCATACCGCCGGCGCAGTCCGTATCGGACTTGTGGCCAGCCAGCTTCTTGGCGGCGTACCGGATCAGGCCGAAATTATTTTCTTCGGCTCCTTCGCTGCTACCTATCAAGGACACGGAACGGATATTGCGATCGTTAGCGGGCTGCTTGGGTTCGCCACGGACGATTATCGCATTCCGCAGGCGCTCGCTATCGCAAGTGATCGAGGCGTAGCGATTTCCTTCGAACAGGGCAAAGGACTCTTCTCCCATCCTAATACCGTAAAACTCGTCCTATCCGTGAATCAGCCTGTCCCGCAGCAATTATCCTTGATCGGCACCTCCATTGGAGGCGGCAATATCGAAATCGTCGAATTAAATGAGTTTGCCGTTAAGCTTACCGGGAACTATCCGACGCTTGTTATCCGGCACGCTGACCGGCCTGGTGTTATTGCCGATCTGACTTCCTTGCTGAAGTCGGAAAGCGTCAACATCGGCCATATGTCCGTCGATCGTAAAGGTCGCAGCGGCGATGCGCTGACGGTGCTAGAGCTGGATGCCGCACTGTCCGCTCCGCTGCTCGACACCATTAGAGAAATCAATCACGTACAGACCATTTATACTGTTGATCTTAGTCAAACAGAGGGGACGGGGACATCATGAATTTTCGGACGTTATCTGAGCTTGGCGAGCTGTGCGCGCAGCGCGGTCTTTCCATTGGCAGACTGATGCTGGAGGAGCAAAGTGCAGAGTCCGGCAAGTCGCCTGAGGACGAGTTCGCCAAGATGACCGCCTATTACGGCGTCATGAAAGAAGCGGTCCGCCGCGGCCTGCACGAGAATACAACCTCGCGCAGCGGGCTAACCGGCCTTGATGCGCAGCGTGTGCTCGCGAAGAGACAAGAGCTTGAGCCGAGCCTCGGCGGATCGGCCAGCGATGCGATGGCGTATGCGCTCGCGGTGTCCGAGGTGAACGCCTCCATGGGCCGCATCATCGCAACGCCAACGGCGGGCTCCTGCGGCATCATCCCCGGCGTCTTCGTCAGCACCCAGGAGCGGTTTGGCTTGGCTGACGAAGAATTGGTCTATGCTTTATTCGCCGCCGGCGCCATTGGCTATGTCATCGCCAACAATTCTTTCGTCTCCGGCGCCGAAGGCGGCTGCCAGGCCGAGGTCGGCTCGGCCATCGGCATGGCGGCCGGCGCGCTCGTGGAGCTAAGAGGCGGCACTCCCGCGCAAGCGATCCATGCCGTCGGCCTCGCGCTGAAGAATACGCTCGGATTAATTTGCGATCCCGTCGGCGGTCTCGTTGAAATTCCGTGCATCGTGCGCAACGGCTTCGGCGCCGTTACCGCACTGGCTGCCGCGGATATGGCGCTCGCCGGCGTACGCAGCGTAATTCCCTCCGACGAAGTCATTCAGGTTATGCTCGAAGTTGGCTCAGCCATGCCGGAGATCCACCGCGAAACGGCCGGCGGCGGCTTAGCCCAAACGCCGACAGGCCGCAAAATTATGAGCGAGCTGAAGAATAAGAAGAAACCTCAACCGCAATAATTTGCTTGGTGCAAATGTCTAGCGTTTGGTGGTCGCCTGGTGCTTGTAGTTGGCAATTAGTTGGTTGGTGGTCAGTTGGTGCTGGTAGTTGGCAATTAATCGGTTGTCGATGGCAGTTTGGTAGCACAAAGTTTAATTTCACCCGCGCTAACGAATCGTAGAAGCCTTATTTGAGCTAAAAACACCGCTTTGAAATTCTAACGAATCCTACAGGTCTTATTCGCTCGAAACTCGTGCATTTCTGCCTGTTTCGGTCCAAATAAGACCTCTGTGATTCGTTAGCATTATTGAAGTGCCAATTTCTCCAAAATAAGACCTCTACGATTCGTTAGCGTGGTGAGGCCGGGCATAAGGTTAGCGTAAGTGCGGTGAGCCTTGATCAAGAGTTCGTGTTAGTGCAGTATGGCTGGGGCAAGCGCTTTTGCCAGCGTTAGTGCAGTGTAGCTTGAGCGAGTTCGTGTTACCTATGATGCAGTCTAGCTTGAGCGAGAGTTCGTGTTACCGTTAATGCGGTTTGGCTTGGGTGAGCATTAGTGTTACGTTACTGCGGTTTGGCTGGAGCGAGCGTTCGTGTCAGTGTTAGTGCAGTATGGCTGGGGCGAGCGTTCGTGCTAGCCATACTGCGGTGTGGCTTGGGCAAGAGTTGCGTAATCTAGGTGATCGCCCTCTTGCTCTTGCTCTTGCTCTTGCTCTTGCTCTTGCTCTCTCTCTCTCTCTCTCTCTCTCTCTCTCTCTCTCTCTCGCTCTTTCTTTCTCGCTCTCGCCCCGCCCCCCGCATCCCGCCGCCTCATGGCTTAGCAGTCCCCGTAACCTTCACTCCCGCTTCACCCCTGCGGAAACGGAAAGCTCTCCTTCAAACCCATGCCGCGCATATCAATCGTTTCCCAGCCAAGTCCATAGGCAGGAGACGCCGGATCCAGCGAGAATTGCACGCTGCCGCCTTCCCCTTCCGTGATCAGCATCGGATCGCAGTTCAAGGTGTGGGCGTCAAATTTGCCGTCCATCATATTGCGCCATGCTTCCCACGGGATCGGTACCAGTCCTCTTTTGTCATCCCCGTAGATTCCGCTCACCGTCAGCTCCTTCGCTCCGTTCGCATAGAGATTGAAGTCCGCCTCCTGCAGTCGATCATCCTTCCAATTGATGAAATGATACAGCTGGTCACCGGAGTTCACGGCAACGTTACGCAGTATCGTTATATCGCGATTCGCCTCGCCGGCCATCTCTTGTGTACCGAAGGCTGCTCGTGCGTCGTTGCGCACAAGCAGATTGTTCTCGATGCGGTTGCCGATGCCTTTGGAGAAAATAACGAACCACAATACTCCGCTGCCGGCGCTGTACAAATCATGGATCACATTATGCGAGACCTGATAGTAATCCGATGCATCGTCCAAGTAAATACAGAAGCCGAAGGAGAAATAGATGCCGCTGTGATGGAACCGATTGGCGATAATTCGGTTGCCGGTTCCCGCTCCCCAAGACTCCAGCATCCCGCCATCTTGGCTGTCCTTCATCACATCCCAGATGTTATTGCGAGTAATCAGGTTGTTCCTCGTATGAGTAAAGTCCCAATGATTCTCCCACGTAACTTCCGTCCCGTAATAGGACGGCTCCATCGCCCCTTGCCTTAAACCTTTCAGCGAAATGCCATACCTCGGCATGCCGTGAATTTCGTTATGGGACACCTCATTGCTGCCACTCTGATAGAGCTGAATGCCGGAACTATGGCCCACCAGTTCACCGCCGAAACGGATCAAATTATTCGAAATGAGATTCCCTTTGCTCACATCGGCCTGCTCCGCGCTCAGATATTCGCCTTCTCCCGGGGCGATGCCGATGACATAGATTCCATTGTAGCCGGTATGCTCGATCAGATTACCCGAGATTTCATTGCCCTGACAATACCCATTCAGTACAATGCCGCTAAAGCCGCTGTTTCGAAAGTGGCAGCCCCTCACTGAATTTCCGCAAGCATTTTCTAGATAGAGCAGTCCGTGTCTGCTCTCCGCGCGCTCGCAGTTGCTCTCCGGCATTCGATATTCCTGAGCATAATCGGAGCACTCCACCGTCAAGCCTTCAAGCACAATGCCCTTCACCGGGTTGTCAGGCGAACTGCCTGCCAGCTCGATCACCCGTTTCATAGTTGGAGCCACAATGACCTGATCTTCGATTGGCAGCTGCCTTGGATAATAATAGAGCTCGCCGCCGGCGGCATCGAAGTAAAATTCCCCCGGCTCCGTTAAGAGAGACAGCACGCCTTGAATGCGATACCGCGAGCCCTGGTCGATCCCCCATGGCGCAGGTTCCTTGAACGAGATCAGCCCTTCCTCCCAGCGAATGCGATCGATCGTTTTCGTCTCCGTAAACCAATTCCACTCGCCTTCCCCGGGCCATATATGAACCTGCGCACCGCCGGCAAGATGTTCGAACGTCGGGATGTCATCCTTAAGGAATCGAAAACCGCTTCTCGAATCCCCGTCACCTTTACCGGCAACCACGTGATAACCTTGCTTAGGACTCCTCGCGACCAATGCGCGCTCACCGTTCTCATAGAGCGTATGAATCGCACTTCCAGCGTCCAGACGGACGCGAAAGATATTGCCATCGTAAGGTTCCCAGCCCGTAATCGCGGTGCCACCGCTAATCGTAACGCCGCTCTCATCCCCCGACACACGGCTGCGATAAGTCACCGAGTATCCATCAGGAGCGGAATCCCTCTCATCGATACGCAGCGGTACCGACAATTCATACCGCCCACCGCTAATCCATACGGTAATATCCTGATTAACGCCTTCCGCCAGCTTCATCCGCACCAGCTCTTTAGCCCGCTCGAGTGTCCGAACAGCCGCCTCGCCGGTCGCCCCCGTGTTGGCATCATCGCCATCCTTAATCGAAACAAACAACTCCATCTGAATAACCCTCCCATTCCATATAAAAAGAGACAGAGGTACCGTGCTGCTCCCCCTGCCTCTTTGGCTTTGTTACCCGTTTCTACGAATCCGTATTCTTATTTCAAGCCTTGCTTCACGAGGAACTCATCCCATTGCTTCTGAATCTCCTGATCGATCTTCTCTTGACCTGCCGCTTTCAGCTTCTCGATATATTTCGGCATAATTTCGGCAGGATCCACGGCACCGGTTTCCAGTGCCGTTGCAAATTCATTGTTAACCGCATTTGTATTCGCAAGCTCCGATTTGATCGGATCTTGATTTACGGAGAAGCCATACGATGCCGCAACCATGGCACTGTTGTTCAGATCGATTGTTTTTTGCCATACATCTGCGGTTTGAGGCGCTTTCAGGAAGGCATTGAACTGGTTACCGAATACCCAGTCTACATTCGGCGCATAACCGGAATCTTTGATCGGCTCGATGTAGTCGCCGTCTTTCTTCGTATAGTGCTTGCCTTCAATACCGTAGCAGATCAAGTTGTACAGGTATTTATCTGAGTTTAACAGGTTGATGAACATCAAAGCGCGCTCAGGGTTTTTGCTTGTTTTGCTGATGACTTGCATAGCGCTGGCAACCCCTGTGAAGTAGCTGTCGGAAATCGGAGCATAGATGACTTCATTGCCGCCGTTATTGTTCATTTCATCAATCTCGCCGCCCGGCTTTGTTGTAAACTCGATACCGACCGCGACATTGCCTTTCTTCTCCAGGTCTCCGAAGTTTTTGAGAATTGGAGCATCCTCATTGATGTAACCTGCTTTATACCACCTGTGCATCGTTTCGTAGTATTCTTTCTTCGTATTGATTTGCTCTTCGCCTGTCAGAATGGAATAGTTCGCGTCGTCTTTCTTGTACGATACGGCCAATCCATCCGTGCCAACCCAGTCAGGACTTGTATAGATGCCCCATGAGTTCATGCCCATACCGAACGGAATAACATCCGGTTCGCCATCTTTAATCTGTTTCAGGAATGGTTCAATGTCTTTGTACGTATGAATGGTGCTAACGTCGAGGTTGTATTTGTCGGCAAAACGTTTCTGGATGACCAAGCTCTTCGTTTTAGCTGCAACCTGGTAAACCGGGAAACCATACACTTTACCGTCATTGGCTTTCATATCCGGCCAGAATTTATCCGGAATATTGGCGCGTGCTTCAGGTGCATACTTGCTGATCATGTCGTCGGTAAGCTCAAGCAGTGCGCCTTTATCAATATTCGCTTGATAGCTGAGCAGCCAGTACTTGGAGCCCCACGCGACATCGAATTCTTCGCCGGCAGCCATGATTGTATTCAGCTTCGGATCGTATTCGTCAAAAGAAAGCGGCTTCAAATCAACCGTTGCGTTAATTTTCTCTTTCAAATATTTATTGATTTCATCATTGACGGCTTGTTGATCCGGACCTGGCGGGTTACTCGGATAGTAGAACGTCAATTTCACTTCCGGCAGCTCTTCTTTGGCCGGCTCTTCTGCCGTATTGTTCGCAGCCGGTTCTGTAGTTGTATTGGTTGTATCCGTTGCAGCCGTATTCTCGGTCGCATTCGTGTTCTTGTTATTCCCGTTGTTATTGCTGGAGCAAGCGGCAATGATGCTGAAGCATAGAAGTAGTAAACACCATTTAAGCACAGTAGACGATGATTTCATTTTCACTCGAAAGACACCTCCGTTTTTAGTTAACCCCATACCTTGTATTTAAGCAATAACAAACTTCTCCGTCCCTTTCCCGCTCACCCCCTTTCATGAAATGCCGTTACCCTTTCAAGGATCCTACTGTGATGCCCTTCACAAAAAACTTCTGGAAGAATGGGAAGATCACGAGCATCGGTCCACCTGCCAGAATCGCCATCGCCATTCGAACTGACAGCGTAGGGAAATTGGAAAATTGCAGCTTACTGGCCGCTTCAGCCAGCGGTGAGTTGGCGAGAAACTCGATCTGCGACAAAATCCGAACGAGCAGCAGCTGCAATGGCACAAACTTATCGTTATCAATAAAGAGCAAGGAGGTGAACCAATCATTCCAATAGGCGAAAGAAATGAACAGTCCGAGCGTTGCAAGTGCGGGCGTCGATAAGGGAAGAATGATTTGGATAAATATCCGTGTTTCGCTGGAGCCGTCGACTTTGGCAGATTCAATGATCTCAAGCGAGATCTTGTCCAAGAAGCCCTTCATAATGAGAATATTGTAGGGACTGAGCAGCAGCGGAACGATGAGTGCGCCGAGCGTGTTCTTCAGATGCAAGTACTGGGTCATCAAAATATAGAACGGTATCAATCCACCACTGAACAACATGGTAAAGAACACATAGAACGTGAGCGGGCGGTTATAACGAAAATCTCTCCGCGAAATCGGATAAGCGGTCAGCGCGGTAAGCAGCAGCGCAATCACCGTGCCGATCACCGTAATGGCAATCGTGACGCCATAGCCGCGGAGCATAATGGTCGGTTCCTTCAGCACGATCCGGAATGCCTCCAAACTAAACTCGCTCGGAATGAAGCGGTATCCGTTCTGAACGAGACTGTTCTCGGAGGTAATCGATACTGCGATGACGAGCAGGAACGGAAGCACAATGAGCGCGCTGACAATAAGGAAAAATGCATTGATGAACCAATTGGATTGCTGCATGGATTTCGCATTCGACATAATCACAATTCCTCCTAGAATAAAGCGCTGTCCTTATCGACTCTACGCACCAAATAATTCGCCGATACAATGGTCACCAAGCCGACCACAGACTGCAGGAATCCGACAGCTGCGCCTGAGTTAATGTCACCCAGCTTCGTAAGTGCACGATAAACGTAAGTATCGATAATGTCTGTCGTCGCGAAGTTAAGTCCCACGTTATTAGGTACAAAGTAGTGCAAACCGAAATCCCCGCGGAAAATATTGCCTAAACCGAGAATGAACAAAATAATAATAAGCGGCTTCAGCAGCGGCAGCGTGATTCGCGTCATCATTTGTACTCTGGAAGCACCGTCGAGCCTGGCGGCTTCGTAATATTCGCTGTTAATGCCCATAATGCCGGCGTAGTAGACGAGTGTGGAGAAGCCGACACCCTTCCATACCGATACCAAAGGCAGGATAAAGATCCATGGCGTTGTCTCAAAATACCATTTATGCGGCTCCATCCCCATGTTCTGCAGAATATTGTTCAAATAACCGCTCTTATGCTCCAGAAAGGCGTAGGCTATATAGCCGACAAGGACGAGCGATATAAAGTAAGGAAGAAACATCGCAGTCTGGTAAATCTTCACCATTCGCCCCGATACTTCATTAAGCAGCAGTGCGAAGAGCAGCGCGGTTACCGTGCCAAGCACGATATACACGCAGTTATACAACAAGGTGTTCCGAATGATACGCAGTGCATCCTGCGATTTAAAGAGAAACTTAAAGTTATCGAAGCCTACCCACCTGCTGCCGAAGATGCCTTGATCATACCGAAAGAACTTAAATGCAAGAATCAAACCGACCATCGGGAAATAATTGATTACTAATTTGTAAAGAATGCCCGGCACGGCGAGCAGCAGCAGCTCTCTGTTCTTGCGCAAGTGCCGCCATTCACGACCCAGCCAGTTTCCTTTGCTGCTTTGTCCCGAATTCCTCATGACTTGTGACCTCCTCCTTCTGACCTTCATGTTGCCATGCCGGGGCAATGAAATATAGAATACGATTTTCGAAAAGCTGTATCCGGCACGTGTAAAATGTTCGAATTTATGCAGTTTACAGGCCTAGAGACATAATAAAACCGCCGTTCCCACTGCCTTGAGAGGCGAATTGGGAACGGCGGTCCATAGACTTGTCCGTTATGAGATCGATTTCTTCATCCGATATTCCTTCGGCGTGCTTCCGAACTTTCCTTTGAACAATCGGAAGAAATAGCTCGGATTCGAATACCCGCATTTCTCCATAATTTCGATGACGGTATAATCATCCGTTTCAAGCAGCTGCTGTGCATGCTTCAAGCGTACCTCATTCATATATTCCGTAATGGACATCGAGGTGCTGTCTTTAAACATTTTGCCGATATATGCCGAAGACAGCTTCACGGTAGCCGCGATGGACTGTTGACTTAAATTGATATCGGCATATTTCTGTTCAACCAATTCCTTGATCGTCTCCAGAATCATATCGTTGCGTTCCATCGTAGCCGGGCGCTGGCCTTCGCAGATTCTCGCGCAAAGCGACAGCAGCGCAATGTACATTTCCTCCAGCGTTTCTTTCTCCTGCGTAATTTGAGTCGCATACTCCAAATCGACATCAAATTTGATCACTCGGTTATTCGCGATTTCGGCCGCCGTATTCTTCACCACCCAAGCCAAGTTGGAGACGGCCCTCAGCATATCGTCATATCCGAATGTTGCGAGCAGAGTAAATGCCTTCTCAAGCTCGCTGCCCGCCTCGGACATTTGTCCTTTCTTCAGCGCTTCCGATAGTTTGCGCTCCGTGACATCCGGGGTGGCGGATTGCTTATTCAGCAAATTCTCTCTGATCTGTTCGGGGATGATCGTGGCCATATGGCCGTAAATAATTTTGTAGCTGCATAATTGCAGTGCTTGATTATAAGCCGACGAAATATACGGAAATTGCGGAATCGGATCACTTACGCCGCATGAGAGTGAGATCCCATAGAAATGGAGAATCGTTTGTTGAATCTCTTTGATGATCGGCACGACCTGCTCGGTAAGCGTTGCTGCCGGTTCCGATGCCCGATCTGCATGACCGCCTTCTCCGGCGTCGGCAGACTGATTCGACACGATCAGCACCACATGGTCGCCTCGCACCTCGACCACTTCGCAGAGATGCTGCTTCGCCATGATTTCATGGGCGATGTTAACAATCGCAAAGCTGTAGAGCTTCTTCGCAGCTCCTGTCGTATTGCGATCAAAGGCCTGAAATTCATCGATCCGCAGGACGCAGACCAGCAGCTCATCCTTAACCGAGATGCCAAGCCCATGCTTCTCGATCACCTCGAGCATATCATGGTGCGTAAACAGACTGCTGTCCGTGAGCAGCTTGCGCAAATAATATTTGCTCACGATTTGCTCCGAGCTGATTTCCTGCAGCTTGTCGGAAAGCCTCATATAATTGTCGCTCATCAGATGGAACTCGTCGCCATCGAAGGTGCTTAAATTCTGCTCGTCCCGCGGCGCTTGCAGGCGAATGCGGCGCAGCATCCGTTCAATCGGCGTATACAGTTTATAAGATAACCAGACCGACAAGCCGATCGACAGCACCAGGAATATGCCCGTAATGGCAAATGATTTCGTCCGCGTCGCCCGGACATCCTTCATCAGCAAATCGTAAGATTGCACGTAGATGATCGTCCAATTTCGAACCCCGTCATCCATATACGATACGAGCTGCTTATTACCGTCGATATCCCCGACGACAAAGCCGGAAAGCTGATTGTTCGACCCCTTATCACGCTGCACCAGCTGTTTGATTTGGTCTCGCTTGGCCTTTTCCTTGTCGGTTACGGCATCGTCGGAAGAATACAGATGGCCGTCTTGATCGGCAATGTAAATTTCATTGCCCTCTTTGTCATTGCTGACCGCATCCATCCTCTTCAAGCTTTCGAACACCCAATCGGATTTGATGTACAGAATGATCGCCGATTCCGCCCTGGAGAACGGTTTAAGCGAGTTCGTAACGAGAAAAGCAAAAGCATCGATCCCTCCGTCTGCCTTCTCTAGGCTGACAGGAATAAGTCTTGACGTTGGATGGGGCTTTGAAGGATTAAAGAGCCACTCGCGGATGCTTGACTTTGTTTTGCCGCCGTCCAGCAGGAAGGCGCTTGTCGTGCCGTAAATTTCATTTTGCGTGTGATTATAAATTGCAATGGAATGCAGAAAGGAAGCGCTCTCCATAATGCTCGACATCCGCTGATAGCCGCGTATAAAATCCATCTTAGGCAGCTTCATGTCGAACAGGAGCGTCGCAAGCTGATTGTCTTTATTTACGTAGTTGGACAAATGAGTAATAATTTCGTTCATGTAAGAGAGGTTATATTGAATTTGCGATAGTACCTTGAGGTTAGACTGCTCTTGGTTGCGCCTGACGGAGTCCTCCAGCACGTACGTATTCGCTACGGCCAGTGCCATGAGCACGACAACCATGGAAAGCATGATGGAGATTAAAACACGCTGCAGATATTTCTTCGACTTATAGATACCGAAGCCTTTCACAGTTGCTCCCCCTTTAGCGTGGTAACTTCGTTTACCTATTATTATGTCAAATGTTGATTCAGACCGCTAGATGAATTTCACACCGTGCCGCAAACCCGGTTTCTTTACGAAGGGCGTTTTTTTCATTATAATAAGCCATTAAAGAGGTGTAACATGATCATAATTAAAACCAAAGATGAAATCGAGCATATGCGCAAAGCGGGCGAAATTCTCGCAGCCTGCCACCGCGAAATCGCGAACATGATTAAACCCGGCATCACAACCAATGAAATTGATCAATTTGCCGAGAAATTTATGGAGCAGCACGGCGCGAAGCCTGAGCAGAAAGGTTATAAGGGCTACGCCTACGCTACCTGCGCTTCCGTCAACGACGTTATCTGCCACGGCTTCCCTTCGGCTACGCCGCTGAAGGAAGGCGATATCGTCACGATCGACATGGTCGTCAACTTGAATGGCTGGCTGGCGGATTCCGCTTGGTCCTACGCGGTAGGCAAAGTATCCGCGCAAGCGAAGAAGCTGCTGAAGGTCACCGAAGAAGCGATGTACAAAGGGATCGAGCAAGCCGTTGTGGGAAACCGCATGGGCGATGTATCGAACGCGATCCAGAAGCATGCCGAAGCAGAAGGCTTCTCCGTTGTACGTGAATTTATCGGCCACGGCATCGGGCAGGATATGCATGAAGAACCGCAGGTGCCGCATTATGGCCCATCCGGACGCGGAATTAGGCTGAAAGCCGGAATGGTCATGACCATCGAGCCGATGCTGAACACCGGCGTATGGCAAAGCAAGATCGATTCCGATGGATGGACGGCACGCACGATGGACGGCGGACTCTCCGCTCAATACGAGCATACCATCGCCATTACGGATGAAGGTCCAATCATTCTTACCAAACAATAGCAACGTAAAAAAGGCTGTATCCGGAAAGCGCCCTGTAGCGCATTGCCGGATACAGCCTTTTCGATTACTAAGAAAAACATTTCTCCACGAGCGCCATCCGGATATACAATCCGTTCTGCGCTTGTCTGAAGTAAGCCGCCCGCGGGTCGCTGTCTACCTCAGGATGAATCTCGCCGGCACGCGGCAGCGGATGAAGAATCATCGCGCTCGCCTTCATCTCATCCAGCAGCTTGCGGTCGATAATATATTTGCCTTCCGCCTTGCTGTACTCCTCCGGCGAAGGGAACCGCTCCTTCTGAATCCGAGTCTGGTAGAACACGTCGGCCGTCTTCGCAATGCCCGCAAGATCGACCGTCTCCTCATAAGATACGCCTTTCTCATCCAAGTACTGCTTCACATAGGAAGGAATGCGCACATTATCCGGTGAGATAAAGGTCAGATGCACATCCTTATAATTCGCCAGCAGGTAGCTTAAGGAATGTACGGTTCGGCCATAAGTCAGGTCGCCGATCATGGCGATATGCAAGCCATCGATGCGGCCGAATTCCTTCTGAATCGTATACAAATCAAGGAGTGCCTGAGTAGGATGCTCGCCGGAGCCGTCCCCCGCATTAATGACCGGCACATTAGATACCGCTGCCGCGCGTTTCGCAGCTCCGATATCCGTATGGCGCATGACGATGAGATCGCTGTACCCCGAAATGATGCGGATCGTATCCTCCAGCGTTTCTCCTTTAATCGTGGACGAGAATTGGCTCGCATTCTCGGTACCGATGACGCGGCCGCCCAGTCGGTGCATGGCCGATTCGAAGGAGAAGCGGGTACGCGTGCTCGCTTCGAAGAAGAGCGTGCTCATTATTTTATTCGGGAACCGCTGATTGCCGCCTTCTCGCGCTACCTGTTCCATCCCTTTCGCCGATTCGAACAGCTCATCCAATTCAGTCCGATCGAATTGCTTCGCTCCAAGTACATGATACAATCCACTCATTCTTCGTCATCCCCTTTAGCACGTTGTCCATACGATTATAAGCCAGTCCCGCAAGCACATTCAAATGGTTTAAAGCCTTACATTATCCGATAATCAGCTTCTCTTCGGGATACTTGATATCCGGCTTCTTCTTGCCGGAAGTGAACAAGGAGAAGTACAAGAACATCCCGATTCGTCCAATGAACATCAGCAGAATAAGCGTGATTTTGCCCGAAATATGCAGCTGCCCCGTAATGCCCGTAGACAGCCCGCACGTACCGAACGCGGACGTGACCTCGAACAGTACGGCCGAGAGATCGTATCGATGCCCTTCCGCCATAAGCACGGCGAATATACCCACAATGACGAGCAGCACGGACATAGCAAAAAACACGAAGCTCTTATAAACGTCATCCTTGCTAATGGAGCGGTTAAACAGCCGAACCTCTTTCTCGCCTTTTGCAAAATTGATCATCACAACCACTATAACGGCGATCGTCGTCGTACGGATACCTCCGCCAACGCTGGATGGGCTTGCCCCGATAAACATCAATACCGAGATGAGAAGCTGCGACGCCTGATGCAGCGACGACATATCGATGATGGTAAGGCCGGCGCTGCGTGACGTAATGGAAGTGAACAACGCATTCATCAGCTGTTGATGGAGCGGCATGTTCGCGAACGAATGGCCCGCTTCCGTCAGCCAAATGACTAAGAAGCCGAGCACGATAAGCACGGCATGCGTGACCATCGTAACCTTCGTAAATAAGGAAAAGCGGAACCGTTTGTTCTTCTTCCTCGCCCATTCCGTCACTTCGGCAAGAACGGGGAATCCGACGGCACCAAGCACAATTAGCGCCATCGATACGGTCTGAACGAAATAATCGTCGGAATATCGAATGAGCGAATCCCCGAACAAGTCGAAGCCCGCATTCGTAAACGCGGAAACCGCGTGGAATAAGCCATTGAAAATAGCACTCCATATCGTATCCGACTCTCCGGTCGTATAGAAATAAACGCTGAATAGGATCGTTCCAAGCAGCTCGATCGCAAGCGTAAGCAGCAATACAAGCCTCATCAGCTGAACGAGTCCGGCCAGTTGGTTCCGGTTCTGATCGATCATAATGAGCTTGCGCTCCAGCAGACCGATATTCTCCCCCAGTAAGAACCAATAGAAGCTGCCGAGCGTCATGATGCCGATCCCGCCGAATTGGAAAGCAAAGATAAGAACAGCCGCGCCGAAGACGCTGAAGGTATCCCCTGTGCTGACCGTCGTGAGCCCCGTAACGCTCACGGCGCTGGCAGCCGTGAATAAAGCGTCAATAAAGGACAGACGCACGCCGGGCTTCCAGCTGACCGGCAGCATGAGCAGCAGCGTGATGAAGAGAATCCCCAGTACATAAACAGATACGATCAGCCTCGCGGGCGACATTTTACGAATTAATCTCCTGAGCATAAGTAAGAACATGACTCCTTATGTAGACCAGATATATATGCGAACTCTTCTAGTGTAATCGACATTGTTTTTGGATACAACTTCCTATCGACACAAGCTTCCACACGATCGTAAAAAGGCCGCCCGCGAAGGGCAGCCATTAAATACGGTATGGATCGATTATCCGGATAAGTTAGATTCTTTCTGCAGCCAAACCGCCATTTCGCCCGGTTCACGATTGGCCCACGCAAAATAAGGGACCGCCGTAAACGATACGTGCGTATATTTGGAGCCGCTCGGACGATACAGCGTTTGATTCCAGTCGTCTCTGATGCGTACTGCCGCATTCCCATGAAGCATGACCATCGGCACGCCGTTAATGTCACGAGTAGAATGGCTGTACTCCGGCTGGCTCAGAATCGTCATATCGAAGATATGGAACGGATTGTCCACGGCTTCCAGACAGTACACAACAGGTCCGCGCATGAGCGCGACTTTACCGGCGCTCTCCATGACGAGCGGATTCGCTTCAATTTCAACAACCGGCATAGGGAAGCTGAGCGAAACGGTACCGTTCGTCATCAAGCTTGCAGGGACATGCAGATACCCATTTTTCAATACGAGACCGTCAGCGATTGTGTTGTTGCTATACACCACTGTGCCGTCGATCGAAACCGTTGGGTTCGTGCACCAGCCCGGCATGCGGAATGCAAGCGCTGCGCTTTCGACAGCCTCGCCGCCAACTTGTACCTGCACGGTTTCTGTCCATGGATAATTCGTCGTTTGTTCAACTTGCATCGTTCCGGAAGCCAGCTTAATATTCGCTTTGCTCTGCACATACTGGCTGATATATAAGGTATCTTCCTGCGTGGCATAGACGTATTCGCCAATCGCAGCAATGAACCTCAGAATGTTCGGCGGGCAGCACGAGCATTCGAATACACGCTCACGCCGATAGTTGGGGAACAAATTCCGTGTATCATGAACCCCTTTCAAGAAATCATTGTGCGCAGGCACGGATTGCAGCGCATTATCGTAGAAGAACCCCGTCCCATCCAGCGAGAGGCCGGCCAGAGCGCCGTTATACATCTGACGCTCGATGATATCCGCATAACGCGCGTCCGGCTCAATGGAGAACATCCGTTGCGCGAAGAATGCCATGGCGATCGAAGCGCAAGTCTCCGCATAAGAGCTCTGATTAGGCAGCATATAAGCCGCGCCGATAGCTTCGCCGAATCGTTCCGCGCTCACCCCGCCGGTTACGTACATCTTACGCAGCGTTGCATCATCCCATAGACGCAAACAAGCCTCGTACAGCTCCTTATCGTCATACTCCCGGGAGATGTCCGCCATCGACGAATAGAAATACATCGCTCTCACCGCATGGCCTGCAGCCGCAGGAAGCTCACGCGCCGGGGCATCATCTTGCGCATACGTATCGTTATATAATAATTGGCTGTTAAGCGGCGGGCTCGCCGGCCAAGTGCCATTCCTTACGGAGAAAATCCGATCATGCGCTTGCGTGCCGCGGATATCGATAAAATGCTTCGAGAGCGCCAAGTAACGATCTTCTCCCGTAGCCTGCCACAACCGAACAAGTGCCAATTCAATCTCTTGGTGACCCGGTGCCGAATATTTAGCTGTTCCTTCAAGCTTGAACGCTTTTTCAATGAAATCGGCAAATCGTGTCATGATGTTCAGAAAGCGCTTACTGCCCGTTGAATAAAAGTGGGCAACAGCGGCTTCCATCATATGGCCTGCCGTATACAGTTCATGTGCGGTGCGGTCGTTGAAACGATTCACCGGTTCACATGTCAAAAAATACGAATTGAAATAACCATCCTCGTCTTGTCCCTGCTCGATATAGTCAATGACCGTTTCCAGTTTCTTGCTAATCTCTTCATCCGGATGGTAATACAAAATATAAGCGGCGCCTTCCATCCACTTCGCTACATCGGAATCCCAGAAAATATGCGGCTTATTGTCCATTCCTTCTTCCCATGAGAGGCGCATGGCATCGATTCGGCCTGTTTCATGGAAGCGGTCGTAAATTGCGTTTACCGTAGCGCGAGCATTGGTGTGCTGCCATTTTCCCCAGAAACCTTCGCCCAGTGATACTTCTTTCCAATTCACTTGCGTTAATTTGCTCATTATAGACTCCAATCTCCTCTGACTCGATGTGTCGTTTATAGTCGAACCTCCCCTGCTTCTTCGACATGGAATAGATTAACACCTTCTCCAAAGTAAATTTTTTTTGAGCAAAAAGAAGACAGCCTTCGAAACGATTCGACGGCTGCCCTCGCTAAACGGGATCAAAATAATACAAGTTTCCTTCACTAGCCAGGTACTCCGCTACAAGCTGATCCTTCATCTGCTCGATGAAATAAATCGGATCTGCAATGTAAACCGTGCCGGATGCCGCTGTTTCGTTGATCTTGCACTGAATCTGCTCCATCACCTGCTCAGGGATATAATACGTGCCATCCGAGCACACCTTAGCTCTAATCCAACAGGTGCTGCAAGCTTGGGACTTACGCTCCTGCAGCTTCGCTATCGCTTGAAAATTGCGGGTATCCAGATAATAATCAATTAGTGCTTCATTTATGACTGTTGATGCAGCATCCTGCTGAATAAAGATCTTGCTGCCGCTGCGCGAATGCTCCTTCATTACGGATCCCTCGCATCATAACTATTATGGTAGGTCTTCCACACTATTCCATTAGAACTACCTCACTATCATATATATCACAATTTTTAGGATAATTCTACTATATTCATACAATAAAATGTCCCGATATGGCATAAAAAAAAGCGAATCGATAGCATATCGATTCGCTTTGTGTATTACATATAAATTTCAATTACATTCTGTTCGGAACGCAATCCGGCTAGAAGCGTTTCGCGGTTAACCCGGACGCCGCCCTGACGGTA
This sequence comes from Paenibacillus sp. BC26, assembly GCF_900116125.1. NCBI lineage: Bacteria > Bacillati > Bacillota > Bacilli > Caryophanales > Paenibacillaceae > Paenibacillus > Paenibacillus sp. BC26. The sequence goes on from NZ_FPAD01000002.1 coordinate 318,114, forward strand.
ACGATTCGCAGTCGGTTGCAGCGAAACCTCTGCTCCGTTAAGCGTTACCCGGCGTTCAGCGCCACCACCATCCAGGTGATAGACGAACCGGATCGGCTGATCCATCAAGCGGAATTCGAACCGCAGTCCGTTCAGATGGTTCGGAAGCACAGGGTCGATGACGAGATCTCCGCCCTCTTGGCGAATGCCCAGACAGTTCGAGATGAGCTGGTTCATGTAGATTCCCGGGCCGCTGGAATATACTCTCCATCCACCCTTCACTTGAACTTTACCTTGTCTTAACTCCTCGAACCGCTCCTGCGCCTCGTAACGGTCATTAAATTTGCCGTCGGAGCTGCTGAAGTAGGCGTTGCTTTGACGAATTTCCGCATTTGGCACTACGTCACGCAGACCAACCGGATTGATCACCTGCAGTCCTTTCCAGGCTTCATCCCGGAATCCAAGCTTCGCCATGGCTTCTACAAACCGGATATGCGCATGAACATATTGCAATCCGATTTCCCGTCCGAAGTTAGATGCTTGCTCCGCACGCTTGAAGCGGGTACTTACGCCGCCGTTATAGGCAGCAGGTTTGTTCATAAGCCGGACGCCATCCGGGAAATACAGCTTTTCTTTAATAATATCGTAATGGGCATAGGCTTGTTCTTTGGTGAGCAGCTCGCCGATCATGCTTCTGGTCATCGGCAGCAGCCGGTACTGGATGCCCGTCTCGCTCTCATCCGGGTGAATCATCAGCTTCACCTGTTCCGGATTCTCCATATATAAGAAGCCGGGAATCGTGCCGGTTGGCAGCATATATTGGTTGAAGTCGGCTTGTATGCCTGCAGCCAGTAAGCTGAGCTCGTCTGACAGCTCCTTATTGTAATCGGCAAGCGCCGCAGCTAACTGCTTCATCACCTGATAAGTCAGCGATACGGTCCAGCTGCTGACCAGATACTTCTTCAGCTGTGCATTAGCGGGCTGCAGGGTGTCATCCCAATCGCCGTCGCCATAGGAAGACAAGCTCGTGCCATGCAGGAAGTGCCCTTTAATATATTCGATTTCTTTGAGCACATGCCCAAGCAGCGAATCCGTCTGCTCCGTAAAGGCAAAGGTATGCCGGTTCGTATACGGAAGCTGCTCTTCAAGAATGCTGTAATCTTTGGTCACGTTCAAATAATCGCCGATGACCTTCAGCGGCCAAACAATAATGTCGCCATGGCTCTCTTCCGATTGCACTTTGCTGTACTTGTCGTACATAAACCACTGCGGCCAGTTACCGGTATCCTCGTATTGATGGGAGAACACCGTCTGAAGAACCGTCCGAACGACGTCATACTTCTGCGTGGCCATGAAATATTCAACCGGCCCCTGACATACGTCGCGCGAGCCCCAAGCAGCTCCGCCATATTGCTCAAGACCATGCGGTGTTGAGAAATGAACGAGCATGTTGTGCGTATACCACCAAGCGAGCGTGTTCACCTTCTCCAGCTCGTCCGATACGGTTCCATCTACTAAGGAAAGGTCAAAGCCATTCATGACCTTATCGTAGAAGTCACGGTAACGAGCGGCTTCTTCTTCCGCATTGCGAGTAACAAACGGCTGCTCTTCCCCGTTCAGAAGTCCTTGAATCGTTAAGCTCCAATTCGCGGCTGCATCAACACGCAAAACAACCAATGAAGCATCGCCGGGCTGAACATGCTCAGCCAATAGCCGCTCGTCACCGATGTTCATGGAGGCACCCGCGAGCTTCATCCGGTAGCATAAATCCGGATAAACGGAGCGGCTGTAGGAACGATCATCCGCACGGAATGTAAGGACTTCGCCTTCCTGCTCCAGCTGGAACGGCACTTCGTATTCGTTATTATCCATCGTTACCTGATTCGTCACCAAATACCGATACGACTTGCCGTTCTCGGAAACGACCTGCAGCTGAACCTCAGGCGTATCGAGCGTCGTGAAGCTCGTCACAACGATTTGATCGTGCGGCAATTTATAGACCCACTTGGCATAGTTGAAGCCGATTTCGAAGACGGATGGCAATGTCAGCAGGCGATAGCTTCCTTCGAGCTCGACATAGATGCGTTGACCGGATGTCTTCATCATATTAAGCGCGTTGCGGGCATTGGACATCATTTTGTTAAACGACGTATTGCCGACTACGATATGCGAATTGAAGATCCCGTACATGAATGAGGTTGTTGCCAGAACCTGCTCGTTCATCCGATCGTTATTGCCGGTCATCATAATATGGCCATGCGGGCGCTCTACGCGAAGCTCCTTTTCCTTAAGGACAACATGCTCATGCGTAGGCGTAAAGAAGGACAGCAATGTCTCTCCATCCCATTCTTCCTGTTGGCGCGATGGGTAACGCTCCTCAATCTCGGCTTCGGTCAGCGATGCCGACATGAGCGGCTGTCCAATCGTCGAATGAAGCGAAACCTTCTCCGCCGCTTGAACAGCTTCCAACGGCGACTTTGAATCCGCCCATGCCCAAGCTTCCGCAATCTCGTCACCATATTCAAGCGCAGCAACCGCATCGGCATGATTGTCCTTATACAAGCCATAGAACACGGCGCGAGCTGAACCTTTCAATTGGATCCGTTCCGTTTGCAGCGCTGCATAAGCAAACTCGTATTGGTACACTTCATTCGCTAATGATGGCTGCTTTAGACCTGCCGCTTCGTTGGTTTCTTTGTACGACAATCCGAACAGCTGGAATCCATCCGTGGCGTAACCAATCGCACCTGTCAGCGCCCCTTGCTGTATATACGGGAATTTCCCTTGCTGCGGTTGGTTCTGTCTGGAGCAAATGACATAACCTTTGCTCGAATCCTCGAACACGGAATGACCGATATATTGCGACACGTAAGATTCATTGGAACGAACAGCGCCGCGATTGGCTATGCCGATATCTTGTCCATACACAAGATCCGCCTGAACACCGTCACCGGTTAAGGCAATATCCCAGAACCAGATGCCGCGATCCGATAACCGGAAAACAACCTTGTAGGAAACGCCTTTCGCCGAGCCCTCCCAGACGGCAGCATGCTCTGAATATGCAAAGCGGCTTTGGGATCGAATGCCCAGCAGTGGAACAACGTCCGTAATCGTCCCGTCTTCGGCGAATAATCGTAGAAACACATTGTTAAACGATCCATCGATGGCATTCGAGAGAACTTGATTGATAAGTACATCTCCGTGTGAAGCCTGGTACAGGTCACCGCTGTTCAAAAAGGTAAACTGCAGGCCACCACCACTTAATGAGATTTTGGAAAGAGATTTGCTCGTTTCGACTGAGTTATTCACGTTTGTCCACTCTCATTTCACTTTTATTCGGTTGGTGAAACGTATCACCAACTATATAATACCATAATCGGCAGCATTCTCGCATGCCGGAATTTACAAAAAAAGGAGAAGCGACCTCTACCCGCGTCACTTCTCCCTATGCCCTGAATTACTGTTTTGTCTCAAGAAGCTCATAAAATTCAGCCACACGGTTAAAGACGCCATCCGGTATGCGATCATATACGGAACTCTGATAAGTGGATAACCAACGGACTCCGTATGTTCGAAGCCCCGCGGCTTTCCCCGCGAGGATGTCAGCATTACTATCTCCAACAAATATGGCACTCGCATTATCTATACCCAATTGCTGCAGCGCTTTATGAATACCCTCGGGATCCGGTTTCGGTTTGTCGACGTCGTCGCCCGTTATCGTGACATCAAAGAACCGTCGTAATTGTAAAGCCTCGGAAGAGATCACAAACGCCCGTCTGCTTTTTCCGGTAATCACTCCGATCTTCACGCCTTGCTCCTTCAAGTGTTGAAGTAAATCTATCAGCTCCTGCTCATCGGGAAAATTATTATAATGCCCTTTCTCATACAACGCGTAATAATCCTCAATAGCTTGTAGAACGGAGGCTTGGGCTGTAAAGTTCTCCGCAATAATGCCTTCTTCCGTGGGACCAAACATGGATATCAGCTCATCGTTGGTAACCTCTCTATGATCATGCTGTTTAAACACGGCTTTAAAGGCACTGAACGATAAGGGCAATGTGTCTGCAAGTGTACCGTCAAAATCAAATAAGACAGCTTTAATGGACATAACGAGAACTCCTCCTTGTTAAATAAAGGGAATCATATCCATCATATCAGAATCGGATGAAGCAGAAACGGCAAAAAACCTGAAATCCCTTATGAATCAAGGAATTTCAGGCTTCTCTTAGGATGCGGTCGGAGGGATTTGAACCCTCACGCCTTGTGAGCGCCACCCCCTCAAGATGGTGTGTCTGCCGTTCCACCACGACCGCGAAGTGATATGTGATTGTCCATATCGAATGAGGTAAAAGTGAGCCATGTAGGACTCGAACCTACGACACCCTGATTAAAAGTCAGGTGCTCTACCAACTGAGCTAATGGCTCTTAAATGGTGACCCGTAGGGGACTCGAACCCCTGTTACCTCCGTGAAAGGGAGGTGTCTTAACCACTTGACCAACGGGCCTAATTATCGTCGTTTTTCGACATGCTTTTCAAACGACAAGTGTTATTATATCTAAACCATACGGCAATAGCAAGTATTATTTTGCGATTTATTTTAGTTCATATATTTTACAATTATACCCAAATAATCTTGCTTCCTGCGCACCGATACCTTCCCCCAAAATCCTACTAACTATTCCATATTAGCTTGTTTTTCTTTCGCACATCTGAGTACACTAGTACTAATAAAGGAGGAGAAACAAATTGACCACCACTACTACCACAGCGAATATGGAAATCGGAATCAGTACGTTCTTAGAAGCAACCAATGATCTTACGACCGGTAAAGCCGTTAACCACGCGGAGCGATTGCGGCACGCGGTTGAAGAAATCGTTCTCGCCGATCAGGTTGGGCTTGATGTCTATGGGGTCGGAGAGCATCATCGCGCGGATTATGCCGGCTCTGCGCCTGCCATCGTGCTCGCTGCCGCAGCAGCTATGACGAAGCACATCCGACTCACAAGCGCGGTGACCGTTCTGTCCTCGGATGACCCTGTACGTGTCTATCAAGCCTTCTCAACGCTGGACGGCATTTCGAACGGGCGTGCTGAAATCATGGCCGGCCGTGGTTCGTTTATCGAATCGTTCCCGTTATTCGGTTATGATCTGCATGACTATGATGAATTATTTGAAGAGAAGCTGGAGCTGCTGTTAGCGATTCGCGCCTCCGAGAAAGTAAGCTGGCGCGGCGGCCATCGACCGGCTTTCCAAAATCTCGGCGTCTATCCTCGCTCCGTTCAAGATCCGCTTCCGGTTTGGATCGCGAGCGGCGGCAATCCGGAATCCGCAGTAAGAGCCGGGATGCTTGGACTGCCCATTGCGTTTGCGATTATCGGCGGCATGCCGGAGAGCTTCGCACCATTAGTTAATCTCTATAAGGAAGCGGCAGTTCGAGCAGGCCATGATCCAGCCAAGCTGCAAATCGCGACACATTCTCACGGCTTCGTCAGCGATACAACGGAACAAGCCGCTGATGCCTTCTTCCTCCCGACTCAAGCCCAAATGAACGTTATAGGGCGTGAACGCGGCTGGACTCAGCCTTACAGTCGTGCCACTTTCGATGCAGCTCGCAGTCTGCGAGGCGCTCTCTACGTAGGCGACCCCGAATATGTCGCGGAGAAGATCCTTCTCCTGCGCAAGAACTTAGGCGTGACGCGTTTCTTCCTTCATGTGAACGTCGGCACGATGCCTCATAAAGAAACACTCCGCGCCATCGAGCTGCTTGGCACGAAAGTCGCACCTATCGTGCGCAAGGAGCTTGCTCGATTGGAAGCCTAAAACTATTTATTGTTCGCGTCAGAAACAAAAATGGCAGATGACATCTTTCTTCTAAACTCCTGAGGTGTCATCCCATTTTGCTTTTTGAAAAACCGAATAAACGCCATACTCGATTGATAGCCGGCTTTCATGGCGACATCTTGAATTTTAATTTTGTTGCACTTCAACAATTCCTTCGCCGTTGCATTACGAATATCCGCGATGTAATCAGATAGCGAAATCCCCGTCTTCTGCTTATAGAATCGGGAAAAATAAGAAGGATTAAAGTTCACCTGCGAGGCCAGCATAGGAAGTGTCAGATCATCAGCCAAATTTGCCTCGATATACGCATGCACCTTATCGATCCACTCCGGCGAATTCTCGCTTGCCATGGTTCGCTTATACTCGAAAATGGAAGATGCAATTTGCCTATATTGCTGCAGCTCTTCCCAAGATCCGTCACCGCTAAGGTGAATCCTTTTATTTATCTCGAATGCCATCTCCAGCTCATCCGTCATTTGGCAAGCCATGATGTTCGATACAAGAATGGCATGAAGCGCATGAAGGCATTCCAACTTGTGCAGCCGAAACGTCGAATCCTCTAATAGAAAAGCCTTCAACTCATGAAACAATTTCGTAAAATCAACTTCGTTTCCACTCGCTAAATAATTGTCTAGCAACCGGACTTTATACAACTGAAAATAGTTCGTACCGCTCTCATCTTTGTCCGATTGTACGGTAGTTTCACTAAGTGCTCCCGTTTCAATCATTCCCAATGAACTATCTGTTCCACGGACGATATCCTTCTTCAAATTCTCAAAAACATGACGAAACCCACTCCAACCTGCCGGTAAATCGTGCAGAACAAAAGCGATCTGGATATCGAGTAATTTTCGGCATGTTTGGCGAATCGGTTCCAACTTGTTGCGAATAAAGGAAACGGGTTCAGCCCCGTCATAACCTTCGCCATGCTCTTGAATGAGGAGCAGAAACTGAGAATCATCGCTGCTACTCATAAATAAACGGGCACAGTCCCCCGTATATTGCTCAATAATAGTTTGAACGGTGGCGAGCAGCCCAGCCTTATCTTGATCCTTCACACAGTCCCACTCTTTAAAGTTCCCCATCACCATCTGCACAGGCAAATCAGCTCGAAGAGAGGGGTTCATCCCCACGAATGCGTTAATTAGGTCGGTCTCATTCGTTTTCTCTTCGCTTAGCAACTCCCATGCATAGGCTTCCTGTGGAGCTGTATCGGCCAAAGTCGTATGCCTGTCAGCAGCGTGAATTAACGTTCTAGCGACGTTTTCTTCGTTCAGACTAATGATGGCTTTTTCAACGGTCCGGACGATTTTGTCGTCCCCTTCAATTTTCAAAATATATTCAAAGCCACCGAGCGAAATCGCGCTGCGCACATAAGCAAAGTCATCGTAAGCCGTTAGAAAGATCACTTTGCAGTTTGGCCAGCTCACCTTAATCTCTTTTAGCAGATCAATGCCTTGCATACCGGGCATTTTGATGTCACTCAGCACGATATCGATCTTTTCAGTTCTCAGAATGTCGAGTGCCTTCGTTCCCGAATATGCCTTATACAATTTCAAGTTTAAATGCGTCAAGCCTTGCAGCAGCTCTATCAAGCCATCTGCTACGATGGGCATATCGTCAACGACGAGCGATCGATACATCTGATTCCCCTCCCTGCCATGTCTTAAGCTTAATCTGCACGTGCAGTCCGCCAAGACGAGATCTTGCAAAAGTAAGACCGCAGTCCTCTCCGTAACGTAACTGAATGCGTCTGTGAACGTTAACGATGCCAATCGAGCTATCGATTTCATCCATCTCAGTGGTGATTTTCCCGTTCAATCGTTCGATCATGGAATCACCCAAACCATTGCCGTTGTCTTCCACATGCATGAAAATCTCATCGCCGTTCTTTTCAAAATGAATCCATAGATTCCCATCGCCTTCTTGATGCTCAAAAACATGCTTGTACACGTTCTCGATGATTGGCTGAAGGACAAAGCGAATGACGGTCCCTTCGTTTACGATCCATTCAGGTATCTGAAACTCGACTTTTATTCGATCACCCAGACAAACAGCCTGGATATCCACATAGGTCCGAGCATGATTGATTTCTAGTTCCAACGGAATTTCATCCGTCTTGTCACGCGTTACGATTTGGAAATAGTTACCCATATACATACAGAATTTATAGGCTTGTTCCGTATCTACTCTCTTGATCAACCGAGACATGACGAAGAAGCAATTAAATAAAAAATGCGGGTTGATTTGTGACTGCAGTCGCTTCAATTCTGAGCGTTGACTTCTGATTTCTTGCTCATAAACCTCCTGGATCAAGCATCTTAACCGCTCTACCATTTTGTTAAATCCCCGGTATAGATTACCGAACTCATCCTTTCGATTGTCCGGCAAGATCGGATACGTGTGAATGTCCCACGTTCGATTGAAGGCGTAAATAAGCTTCCTCATCGGACGCAGGATCACTTTATTAATGGAGTAGGAAAAAAATAGGATGATGATGACGGAAACGCTGGACATCACCCAAAACCAGTTTTTGAGCGTTGTCAACGGACCGAGCATATAGGCTTCCGGCGTAAACGTCACGAGATAAGAATTGATCGCGGGTGAGAATCGATAAGATACGATGGTTCGCTTCTTATTAAGGCTCATGGTCGTCAAGCCGCTCTGAACATCCTTGTCCTGCTGACTCTGTAAAAACGACTTAATTTCCTCGACCTCGATTTTGTTCCTCTGATCGCCAATCTCCCAATGCTGCTTCAAATTAATAAGTACCGCATTCCCTTGACCGGGTCTTGCTACGGTGTAAAGCATGTCCTGTATCTGCTTAGTCGACAGTTCGATGCCGAGCACGAACAATGGGCTTCGTTTCACATTCGCCGGATACGCCAGACTCAGAAACAATCGATCGTTCCAGTAAATGATTGGGCCGCCGCTATTCTGCTTCCTCAAGGCTTGGAATTCCGGCTCATTGATACCTTCATCGAAATCAGCCTGCGTGACCGTCCTTCCGATCAAGGGAATGTAAGCTTTGGCTGCGGATATATACAGGCTGGAATACTTCATTAAGTACAGCCGTCTTTGCAGCGCGTTTACAAGTACTATTCGTTCGTACTGACTAATTTCATCACCAATGGAACTTAGTTTCTGAAGATCCTGATCGACGACATATTCCGGAAGCGAATCCGATATCCGACCAATCTCACTCTCCAGCATATTCATAAAATAATCGGTTCTGGCCATCGTAGACTCCGACATTTCGTACCGGATTCCGTCCGATCCCTTCACGTTAATTCGCAAGGTAATGAGATAAAGAGGCGTAATAACCAGGAAGAACGTAAGAAACAGCTTTATAAAAATAGAAGGCGTTTTCAACGATGCCAACTTATTCATGAAGTTCATAATATCCACACCTGCTCAACTCATACTCGGAAGTACAATTTCCTCGCTAATTATGTCATGAGCGCATTAGCTTAAGCAATTGTGAATGGCTGCCATCCTGAGCTCACTTATTCCTTCACGCTTCCCATTACAATTCCTTTTGTAAAAAAACGCTGCAAGAATGGGTATATGATCAGAATAGGTACGGCTGCAACAAAAATTTGTGCGGCTGTACTCGTTCGATCCGATAGTCTCAACATATCGAGATCATCCGCGGAGATGAATCTGAAATCTTTCTTAATAATGACTGTCTGCAAGAAAGTTTGCAGCGGGTAATTTTCGGGGCGGTTCATCAGCACGAGCCCGTCAAACCAACTGTTCCAATGTCCTACTATCGTAAACAAGCCAATCGTCGCCAGCGCAGGGGCAGATAGCGGCAAATATATTTTAAACAAGGTAACAAAATGGTTAGCTCCGTCTATTTTAGCCGACTCTTCCAATTCTTTAGGTAAACCGCGGTAAAAGTTAAGCAACAGAATGACATTAAATACCGGTACGGCTCCGGGCAAAATAAGCGCCCAAATCGAATCCAAAAGTCCCGTGGCTTTAATCGTCATATACCACGGAATCAAGCCGCCGCTAAACAATATCGTAATGACAAAGAACCAGGCATAGCCGGTTCGAAAGAGAAAATGACCGGACTCCTTGGATAAGGGGTACGCCGCCAGCACAGTTAACAGCATACTGATGGACGTGCCTAGCAGCACTCTTTTCATCGTAACGATGAACGCAGTAAAATACTGCGGTTTGTTAAAAATATTTTGATAAGCTTCAGTCGTAAATTCAACGGGCCATAGAGACACTGACCCTGCCGAAGCAGCTGAGCCCGAGCTAAAGGATAAAGCAAGGATATGAATCATTGGTAGAATACATAGCAAGGAGAGTGCGCCAAGAAAGATGTAATTCATGATTAAGAACAGAGATCTGCTCCGCGTTAGTTGGTGTATCACAATGCTGCCTCCGTCCTCATTAGAAAATTCTGTAATTGGCTAACCGATAAGCGAGGAAATACGAAAGCGATATGAAAACCAGGGATACGAGCGATTTTATCAGACCGATCGCCGTCGATACGCCATATTGGAACTGTTCCATGCCAAGTCGATAGACGAGTGTATCGATAATGTCTCCGCTCTCGTACACTTGAGGGCTATACAAATTAAAAATTTGGTCAAAGCCTGCATTCAGTACATTGCCTAAGCTTAATGTCGCTAATAAGATAATGACGGGCAGCATCCCCGGCAGTGTGATGTGCCATGTTTGCTTCCATCTTCCTGCACCATCCATCGAAGCGGCCTCATATAAAGAAGGATTAATTGACGTAAGCGCTGCCAAATAAACAATTGTACTAAAGCCAAACTCTTTCCAAACGTCAGAAATGACGATGACAAAAGGAAACCATCGATTGTCCCCCAGAAAGTAAATCGGCTCGATTCCCAGCATGCCCAGCGCCTTCGCCACAATCCCCGTCGAAGGTGAAAGAATATCGATCAAAATACCTCCGAGCAGTACCCATGACAAAAAGTGCGGCAAATAAACGAGTGTTTGAAATACCCTCTTGAACAGCACCTTACGAATCTCGTTCAATAAGAGAGATACGATCAGCGGTACAATCAAACCAGCCGCCATTTTCATTAAGGCGATGCTAATCGTATTGAACAATACGCGTTGAAGATCGGGATATTCTAAGAAAAATTGGAAATTCTTCCATCCTACCTTAGGTGAATGCAAGATCCCTTTCGAGGGAATAAACTTTTCGAATGCGATCGTAATCCCAAACATGGGGATGTAGCTGTAAATAAATAGGAAGATGACGCTTGGAAAAATCATCAGATGCAGCGGCCACTCCCGGATCAATCTTTTACCCAACACTCGTTGCACCCCATTTATGATCAATAGTAAAAATGAAGATAGGAGGGTTCCCACTCCTATAAGGTTATAACTAGCTTTGCTTATTGTTGCTTCGCATACCAATCGTTGACTTCCTTCGTCATCTCTTCGCCGCCAAGCTTGTTCCATTCGGTTACGAACTTGTCGAATTCATCAATGGAAGCATGGTTCATAATGATTTTGGTGAATACTTCCCTCTCTTTTGCAACCAGTATTCCCTTTTTATCCTGCATCGTTTGTGTAGGCGCTCCAAAGAATTGATCCTGCTCGAATCGATTTTCTTTCGAATATTGCGTCATGATCGAGAAGGAACCGCCTGGTTTGGCGATCATCCAATGGAACCAGCCGCTAATGTCGCCATTCAAGTATTTCTGTGCCGCATCGTAACGATTGATCAAGTCCGGATCGTTATTCAAACCGCTAGGGTCCTTCGACTCAATCGCTTTAGGAAGCGTAATGCCTGCTTGAATATAACCATCCTGCGCTAACACGCGGATCGGATTGGCTTTAAAATAGAGCTTGCCTTTATCTTCAAGTTCTTTCCCGTTATAGTACACTTTCTCTTGATCCGACATTTTGAGCTGTACTTTGACCCACTGGTTTATCAGTTGAATGACTGCTTCCGGATTTTTGCAGTCTTTCGAAACGACAACATACCCGTTAACGCCTAAACCGATCTGTGTTTTGGCAGGAGTCTCATCAATCGATGGCAGTCCATAGACTTGCCAATCCTGAACCAATTTGTTGTCTTTGATCGCTGCGCTTGCTATTGGCCATGCGCTTAAATAGAAACCGCCGTAAGCCATCCCAATTTTATTGGCTGCAACCAGTTCATTTTCTTTATCCGGATCCTTCGTACCGAATTCCGGATCGATTTGACCTGCTTTATACATATCCTGCAGTTGTTTCAAAGCAACTTTTGTCTGAGGTTGAATACTGCCATAAACGAGCTTACCGTCCGCATCCTTCTGCCAAATGCCCGGATAAGCATGGTACCCGTTAAAAAATCCGCTCAGTCCATAATCGTCCATCAGTTCTTTGTGCAACGCCAGACCGTACGATTTACCTGTCCCCCCTGGGTCCTTATTCGTAAATTCCTCGGCAATTTTCAATACGTCTTGCATCGTTTTCGGCTCGGGCAGATTCAGCTTGGTCAACCAATCCTTACGAATCCATAAATAATTCGACGAGTTATACGGGCTGTCCGAAAGCGGTATGGCAAGCAGCTTGCCATCTACTTGTGCAGATTTCATCTGAACTCCGCCATCTTTCGTAAAATGCTTCTTCGTTTCTTCGCTGGCATATTTATCGAATACTTCAGTCAAATCCATAATCATATCGGCGTCAATCAATTGCTGCAGTTGAACCTGGCCATTAACAGAGAAGAAGTCGGGAATGTCATTGGATGCAATCATCATGTTAAGCTTTTGTTCAGCCTGTTTCGAATCTGCAACCCACACATTTTTAATACGAATACCCAAATCATTCTCGTAGGCGTCGTAAACGGCGTTTTTGTCCATCGACTCGCCCGGGTCCCATTTAATATCGGATGGATTACTGCGAACTGTCGTCAACTCGACTACTTTTTTATCTGAACTGGCAGTTGACGTTGAGTTAGACGCGCTTTTTGTTGTTTCTTCCGTGTTACCGGAACTGCAAGCATTTGAAAGCACAAGCGCACATGCGACAAAACCAAAAGCCGTTGTTCTTTTCCACATCTTCATTGTGTGTGTCCCCCTAAATGATTCTCTACATTAATCCGACTTCATTAATTATGATAGAGCTAAGGGCAATGAAATTCTATCTACCCGTTTTTACTTTGTATACGATTATTTACTTGTTTCCCTATAACCAATGGATATATCCTTACGAACGGAAGACGCAGCCATAATTTGTTTGCCGAATTCAGCAATCTCGATGGATCTCCCTTTGTTTAAGCGTGATTCCTCGGCCGCAAACGCCATCAAGTGACTGCGTACCGAAGCCGCTGCGGAGGTCAAGCTTTCCCCGCCTGTATACGTGCGGACTTCGCTAATGAAGCTGCTCATAACCCCTGCATCCCCGCCGCCGTGGCCGCTGCTTGGCACATGAATCGAAATTTCATTCTTCTCTTTCGTTACGAAATCGTGCACGACGATTTTATCGTCATGGCCGCTGATTTGACCCTTCGTGCCCATGATTTGTATGATCCGTTCCTGCTCCATTGTGAATCCACACATGCTGAAGGTAGCCGTGGCACCGTTCGCGAACTCCATATTTACAACCTGATGGTCCACCACATTATTATCAGCTTTATACACGCACCGCCCGTATGGGGATGTTTGCAGCCCTTTTACGATCGCTTCTCTGCTGGCATCCTGCGTGAAATGCCAAGCCCAGCCCTTGCCATCGCCTAGATAGAATCTCGGCGCCGAATAAGGGCACTGCGCTTCCACTGCGCATCCGTCTAAACAACGATCCGCAGAGCCTTCCGGCGCGTTGCCGGAATGAAAATGCATCAACGAGCCAAACGAGCTGACGCGAACGCATGGCTGGTCCATCAGCCAGGATAATATGTCCATGTCATGGCAGGATTTCGATAGAATCATCGGACTTGACGTATCGGAGTTGTTCCAGTTGCCGCGAACGAAACTGTGTGCAATATGCCAATAGCCGACATTTTCGTTCAGCTGAATGGATACCACCTCGCCAATTCGTCCTTCGTCAATAATCCGTTTAACCGTTGACCAGAAGGGAGTATAACGCAGCACGTGACATATCGTCAGCAAACGGTTATTTTCCTTTGCAGCCTGCTCCATTTCGATGCATTCTCGCGGGTCCGGCGACATCGGTTTCTCGAGCAGAACATGATAGCCCTTATTGAGAGACTGAATCGTCGGCTCGTGGTGCATACGATCCTGTGTACAAATCATCATAATATCCGCTAGTTGCGGCTGCTCGAGCACTTCTTCCCAAGAAGCAAAGCATTGTTCTGCGGGTATATGATGTTCTTGCGCAAACTTCTCGCGTCTTTCTTTATCCGGCTCGGCTACTGCGACAAACTTCAATTCATGCGGGTAATCGAGCGCATAAGGCGCATAGCTTCGAGCACCCCGGGATCCTGCTCCAAGAAGTACAGCTGTCAATGGTTTCATGATCTTTCCTTCTCTCTACGTTTACTCTAAAGATACCGGTTGCCCATTCGCTGCTGATTTGTACCCAGTTAAGGCAACTATCGTTGAACGCAAGCCATCTTCGCCTGTAATGGGCACCTGTTCGCCATTCAGCAAGGCATGGACAAAGGATTCTACTAAGAGATCATCCATGGAGTCTCCCCAATAGGTCCATTCACCTTTGCCGGTTTCTTCCCTATACAGATCATTTTTTTGCGCAAAACCATCGATCGAAAGCGTCCCCTTTGTCCCAATGACCGTCATGGTGACATCTCCCCACGTAGGGAAGGCGGAGTTCCGTGACCAGCTTGTATCCAAGACGCCTACAGCCCCATTTGCGAATTTGACATGGATCATTCCGGCATCGTCAATATCGATCTTTTCGTGAAATAACGTGGCAGCATAGGCGTATACTTCTTTCACTTCAGACTGGGTAAACCAATTCATTAAGTCCATGACGTGAACGGTATGATCTAATAAAGCTCCGCCGCCGGCAAGCTCTTTTTGAAGGAACCAGCCTGAAGGAAGTGAACCGCGATTAGTTCCCTTAATGGCTAAGATTTCGCCAATCTGGCCATGATCAATGGCTTCCTTTGCTTTAATAACAGCTGCCAAGTAGCGGCAGGGAAACGCCGTCATAAGCTGGACTCCGTTTTCTTTACACGCAGCAATCATAGCTTCCATCTCTGTAACGGAGAGGCCAAGAGGCTTTTCACAAAGCACATGCTTACCGGATCTCGCTGCTGCTATGGTGATCTCTGCATGGCGGCTGTTTTCCGCACAGATCACAACCGCATCCACATCTGCGGCCAGCAAATCCTGATACTCCTCAAAATAAGGCAGTTCGTATTTGCCGATAACGTTCTCAACGCGGCTATAAAGCTCGTCCGCGATGCCAACGACTTCGACATTGGCCATTGCCCTAAGTGCATTCAAATACGAATGAGCATGGCCATGAGCAAAACTAATCATTCCGATTTTTAATCTCTTCATGGTGTTACCTCCCCTGGCGCCATGCTCCGTTGCAGATGGACACATTTGCCTGTTCGTACAGATTCCAGTGCAGCTTGGGTAATTTCTAACGCTTTATAGGCATCGTTCTCAGTTACGATTGGTTCCGTGCCTTCTCGTATGCATTGGATAAAATGGGCTAATTCCAAGTTATAAGGGCTAGTGAATCCAGGACTTTGAGGTACTTCCGCGAAACGTCGGTCTTCCGAGTCGGAAGGCGCTTTGCAAATTTGCAAGGAGCTGTTTTTCTGACTGTCGCTGCGAATAATGCCTTTGCTTCCGGCGATTTCTACAGCTGTTTGGAAAGGACCCTGATAGCCCCAGAAAGCTTCCAGATTCGCAACGGCTCCGCTTTCAAACAGCAGCGTAACCAATGCGTAATCAATGTCATCCGCACGTTGGTTTAATCCATAGACAGACTTGACTTCGCCCATCGCAGAGCGGAAGAAATCAATATCGTGAATCATGAGATCGGTAATAACGCCGCCACTTTTATCATCATCAAAGAACCAACGTCCGGGGTGAGAGCCAATGCGTTTGGCATGGACTACACCAATACGCCCTAGTTTCCCATCATCGATCACTTGCTTCATTTGAACGTATTCAGGGAAAAATCGCACAACATGTCCGACAAATAGCCGAACGCCATGTTGTTCACAACTGCGGATCATCTCTGCCGCATCTTCTAGATGTAACGCAAGCGGTTTTTCACAGATCACATGCTTGCCGGCAGCGGCTGCTTTCAATGTAAATTCTTTATGTAGATAGCTAGGTAATGTCACACTGAGAATATCGAATTCTATTTCTCGCAGCATGACGTCAAATGAGGCAAAAGCCGTTGCTCCCGTCTTATTGGATAGTTCTTGCGCTAAACTGAAATCGATATCGCAGACGCCTACCAGCTTTACATCCGGGATATTCATGTAACCGCGGGCGTGCACATTTCCGAGCCCCCCGCAACCGACAATGGCTGCTTTCATCCTGCTCCACTCCTTAATTTCATCTTTCATAACGACTAACTACGCTATATGATATACATATTGTCGCTTAGCCGAAATGCGGGCATTTATGCTTTTTATATCCAAATTCGTGCTTACTGAAAGTGTGGTGTCGAGGTATCATGCGTATTTTCAAAGAACCGATCCCTTATCAAAACCCTTCACTCTGCATGAAAGTGTGGAGATTTACGGACTCAAGTAAAGAGCCGACGCGCTCAAATACCTGGCATTATCACAATGAGGTTGAGTTCATATTAGTCGAGAAGGGAACCCACGAAATTCAAACACCGAATCATACCTACACGCTTAATGCCGGAGATGTGATGGTGATTGGATCTTCTCAACTGCACACGGGAAGAAAGCTCAGTGACAACGATCTCAGTTACATTGTGCTTCACATTGACTTCCGGCCCTTTTTCGATCCGGCCATGATGATGTACTATCGGCATTTCCTGGAGATCCTTCATCCCCTAGAGAAACTGAATTACATTTTCCAGGAAAACGAAAGTGTGCGAAAAGACATTGCGAGGATGATCTCTGAAACACATGCAGAGGTTATGGATAAAAAGAAGGGCTACGAAATCGCGGTTAGTATGCATATCAAGTATTTGTTGTTGATGCTGCTTCGCTATGATACGCGTGAGCTGTTAACGTCACACTCGCATGTGGATGCGGATGTAGACGTGATTCGATCACTCGTCACCTATGTGGATGAACATTTGACAGAGAAAATAGACATGGGAGCGGCAAGTCAACTTGCTGGCATGAGCTACTCCTATTTTTCGAAGTATTTTAAAAAGAAGATGGGATCGTCCTTTACGGATTATGTGAATCAAAAACGAATTTCTAAAGCGGAACGACTGCTCGTTACCGAAAACCGCAGTGTAAACGAAATTGCCGAGTCCGTAGGGATCGAAAATATGGCTCATTTCTATGAGCTGTTCAAGCGATTTAATGGATGTACGCCGAAGCAATATGTAAGCAAGATGAATGGGAGGATAAACTAGAGCTCTGCTAGCTGTTCACTAAACAGGCATACCGATCTATCTATAGCTACAACCTACAACAGCCCACACCATGAAAGCATGGTGTGGGCTGTTTGACGCTTAATGAAAGGTTTCCATCATTATTCCATCTGTTATAAAACAAAAAAACCCTTGAATATCAAGGGTTTCATGCTTATAAAACTGGGATGCGGTCGGAGGGATTTGAACCCTCACGCCTTGTGAGCGCCACCCCCTCAAGATGGTGTGTCTGCCGTTCCACCACGACCGCGAAGTGATATGTGATTGTCCATATCGAAATTAAAAATGGTGACCCGTAGGGGACTCGAACCCCTGTTACCTCCGTGAAAGGGAGGTGTCTTAACCACTTGACCAACGGGCCTCTTGTTGCTAACTCCTTCTCGCTGCTAACGAGATTGGAGAATTGAATGTCCACTAATAAGTGCGTTCCATTCAAAAGAAATGGCGGAGAGAGAGGGATTCGAACCCTCGCACCACTTACGCAGTCTAACCCCTTAGCAGAGGGTCCCCTTGAGCCACTTGGGTATCTCTCCAAAAGTAATGGCTCCCCGAACAGGACTCGAACCTGTGACAACTCGATTAACAGTCGAGTGCTCTACCAACTGAGCTATCAGGGAATAGTAATGAGTGACAAGAAATAATGTATCATGTCTTAGAATTGAAGTCAAGCTTATAAAGCAACAAAATTCCACGGCATTTTCCGCATGCATAGCGGCGCGGATCGGTCTTTCTTTTGCGCAAATACTCGGTCCCGCAGCTGCGACAAACGAGCTTAAATCGATAGGGTTCCTGCTTGCGTTTTACCCCTTCCGGCAGAGATTTGCAGAATCGCGTTCCGCCTACTTTCGCCAGCAGCTGCTTGAAATCCGCATCTCGATGCTGGTATCCGCGCTTCAATATATGCAAATGATAATGGCATAGCTCGTGCTTGATGATCTTCTCGGTTTCCTCTTCACCGTAATTGGTCAATTGATGAGGGCTGATCTCGATATTGTGCGACTTCGTAAAATAGCGTCCTCCCGTAGACTTCAATCTACCGTTAAAGGTCGCTTGGTGCCGAAACGGAATCCCGAAATACTGCAAGGAAACCCGTTCCACCCATTCCTGTAGCTGATTATCCTGCATCTGATGCGCTCCCTTGAATTTGTAACTCATAATACTTGAATTTTAAAGGACGAATACGCTACACTGTCAAGTAGTAAAGATTGAGGGGAGAAGCTGTCATGCCAGAAATGCGTTATATCATAATGAAAAACGGACAAGACATCTCGTTCGTGGAAATGCCTGCCTCGCATGCGTATCAATTAAGCGCGCTTAATTTGCGCCTGCATAAAGAAATCGACAAGCTCACCGCTTCCGAAGTGCCGGTACTGCCTTACGCGATTGCTGAATGTGCGGATGCAGAGCTTCATGACAAGTCCATTGTCATCCACTCCGGCCTTGACTACATGAATCAGCTGGAGAAGGATTTCTCATCCGTTCAAGAGAAATCGTATCCGCTTATCTCGCTGCTCACTGAAATTCGCGCTTTGCAGGCACAATTAGAGCAGTGGTACGAGGAAGAACTCGACATCTAAGCTTCGACTTCGCGTGTTTTTTGCAAAAACTTGAACATTCGCGCCAGTTGGACCTGCACGGACATTCGCCCACTTCCATACACTTATTAGTACAACAAGTGATGGCTGGAAGGAGGGCGAAGCTATGCCGCAATGGCTGTGCAATCAACTGATGCGCGCTTTTCTGAAGAAAGACCACAGGCAAATTCGTCTATTGAACGATTGCTGGTATTTCTACCGTACGAGTCAACGGCCTGATGAGGATTCCGCAAGCTTGTAAGCGATTTTGTAGAAAAAGGGTGCTATCTCTTTGCAGTGACGCTAATGTCGTGACTGCTCGAAGATAACACCCTTTTTGCCGTGCCGTTAATCCGGCTTGCGCATCGTCAGACTGACTCTGCCTTTCTTAAGGTCGACGCTAAGCACCCAAACCGTAACGGTGTCCCCGACGGATACGACATCCATCGGATGTTTCACGAATTTGTTGCTCAGCTGCGAAATATGGACGAGCCCGTCATTCTTAATGCCGATATCGACGAAAGCGCCAAAGTCGATCACGTTGCGGACCGTGCCGTGCAGTTCCATACCCGCCGTCAAATCCTCGATGCTAAGTACGTCCGTGTGGAATATCGGTGCCGGCAGCTCTTCACGCGGATCTCTGCCCGGGCGCAGCAGGCTGTCCACGATATCTCTCAGCGTCGGAATGCCAACCCCTAGCGTCTGCGCGACCTCTTCGGTATGAATAGCGGAAATGGCCGCTTTGAACGCGTCTGTTCCCAATTGATCCAGCTTCAAGCCAATCGCCTTGCAGAGCTTATCTACGACGGCATAAGATTCCGGATGAATCGGCGTACGATCGAGCGGATTGCTGCTCTCCGGTATTCGGATAAAGCCGATGCACTGCTCGTAGGTTTTGGCACCGAGTCTTGGCACGCTCTGCAATGTTTTGCGATCGCTGAACTTGCCCTTCTCCTCGCGATACTTGACGATGTTCTTCGCCGTTGTTGCATTGATCCCCGCTACGTAAGACAGCAGCGATGGAGACGCAGTATTCACATCGACTCCGACATGGTTAACCGCAGATTCCACGACGCCGCCAAGCGTCTCTTCCAAACGTTTCTGGCTGACATCATGCTGATACTGGCCAACGCCGATCGCTTTGGGCTCAATCTTCACGAGCTCAGCAAGCGGATCCTGCAAACGGCGCGCAATCGAAACCGCGCTTCGCTCGGCGACATCCAGCTTCGGGAATTCCTCCGCAGCAAGCTTGGACGCCGAGTAAACGCTCGCCCCTGCTTCATTAACGATTATATACTTGAGTGCATCCGCTCCAGGGAGTTTCGCTTTCTTGCGTTTACCGATTAACTCCGCGATGAATTGCTCCGTTTCGCGTGAAGCTGTACCGTTTCCGATGACGATCAGCTCGACTTTGTATTGGTCGATCTGGCCGCCAATCAGCTTCTCAGCCTCGGCCACTTTATTGTGCGGCGCCGTCGGGTAGGAAACGGCTACTTCAAGCAGCTTGCCCGTTTCATCGATGACAGCCAGCTTACAGCCTGTCCGGAAGGCCGGGTCTACGCCAAGCACGACATTGCCGCGAACCGGCGGTTGAAGCAGCAAATTGCGCAGGTTAGTCGAGAAGATGCTGATCGCATGCTCTTCCGCTTTGTCCGTCAATTCGCCGCGCACTTCGCGTTCGATCGATGGAGCGATTAATCTTTTGTAAGCATCCTCAATCGTTTGCAGCAAGATGGTGCGGATAGCCGGCGCTGTCTGCGGTCGAATCAATTGGCGGTCGATATAGTCATGGACTTTATCCGCCTGCAGCTCCAAGGTAACCCGAAGCACTTCTTCACGCTCCGCGCGGTTGATGGCAAGCGTACGATGCGGCGGCAGCTTCTTCAGCGGCTCTTGATACGCATAATACATCTCGTACACCGTCTCTTGCTTGGCATCCTTAGCTTCGGTCCGCATAATGCCTTGATCGAACGTATAACGACGCACCCAAGCGCGAATCTTGGCATCGTCGGCAAGCTGCTCGGCAATGATGTCCATTGCGCCTTGAAGCGCGTCTTCGGCTGTCGGAACGCCTTTTGCTTCGTCTATGTAACGTGCAGCCTCGCGTGCCGGATCTGCTTGACGCGGCTGCGACAGCAGCCATTGCGCCAGCGGCTCCAAACCGCGCTCCTTCGCTACGCTGGCACGGGTTTTTCTCTTCTGGCGGTAGGGACGGTACAGATCTTCGATCTCCTGCAGCTTCACGGAGGCGATAATGGAGCCGCGCAGCTCTTCCGTCAGCTTCCCCTGCTCGTCGATCAGTCGAATAACTTCGCGCTTGCGGCTCTCCAGGTTACGCATGTATTGCAGCTTCTCTTCGATGCCGCGAAGCTCATTCTCATCCAGTTCACCTGTCATTTCCTTCCGATATCTCGCGATAAAAGGAATCGTATTGCCTTCATCAAGCAGCGATACCGCCGATTTCACTTTGCCAAGGGGCAAGTTCAGCTCCGCGGACACCCGTTTAACGATACGCTCCTGTTCCGCTGCTTTCTCTTCAGGCGACAGCTCGATCTTGCCGGACCCGCTTCCCTCAAGCTCTTCATCCTTCAACTTCTGTTTCGTTTCAGCCACGCTTCAATTCCTCCATCAATTAACGGAATAGAACCCTTAAGGCCAGCTGTTAGGCCGGCACAAAAGGGTTGTTTGCCATTTCATAACCAATAGTCGTCTGCGGACCGTGTCCGGGATAAACCCGAACCGCAGGATCCAGCTTGTATAGCTTCAAACGGATGGAATCGTACAAATCGCGTTCCTTCCCACCGGGCAAGTCACTGCGGCCGACGGATTGCTTGAAGAGAACATCGCCGCTGATCAAATGCTCGCCGCACAGCAAACTGACGCTGCCCGGCGAATGTCCCGGCGTATGCAGAATGCTGAACGTATGTCCAATCAGCTCCAGCTTCTGCCCTTCGGACAGCCCGAATTCGGCAGGCTCCGTCGTCAGCGGCTCCGTTACATCCGCCCAGCGGGCAGAGCCGTTCTTGCGTGCATCCGTCAGCCAGTCCGCTTCGTCATCATGCAGATAAACCGGACAGCCGAAGGCACGGCGCAGCTCGTCAACGCCTGCCATATGGTCGAAATGCGCATGCGTCAAAACAATTGCTTCAATAATAAGTCCGCGCTCGCGGATCCGCTCAATGAGCCGCTTCGGCCCCATGCCGGGATCAATGACGAATGCGCGTTTACCGGTTTCCTCGGTGAGAAGGTAACAGTTCGTTTGCAGAGGACCCAGCGTAAATGTCTCAATCTTGAACATAATGATTAGACCGATGCCAACAGCGTGCGCAGCTCTTTAATGATGTCTTGCTGATACGCCGTACCTTCACCGTATCGGCGGCCCATTTCTTGACGCGCGATGGCGATCTTCTCTTGGTAATCGGCAGCTTCGCGGTCCGGATTCGCCAGTTTGAACGCTGTCATCGGCTCCTGCACGTACGCGGAACGCGGACCCCATTGGCCAAGCACATGACCGCCTGTGTCCGCAATGATCACGATCGGAATTGCCCGTCCGCCCATTGTCAGAAACTCATCCATCGTTTCCATATGCTCTTCAATAATAAGGACGTCAATAGGCATGCCTGTCAGTTCCATCGCTTTGAAAATAACCGGTACATTGCGAACGACATCGCCGCACCACTCCGCCATTAGAATCAAACAGCGCAGATCGTCGCGGTTGTTGATCGATTCGAAAAACTCGCGATCATCCTCGCTAGCCCATTCAAAGCGGTTTCCCCAATCTTGAAACGCTTCTTTATTTTTTTGCATGGAATCCAGAAATTGCCGAGGACTAATGCCTTTGTTCAACTTGCTTGCTACATTCTTGGCCATTAGAAATTGCCTCCTTTGGAATCGTATTCCTAAACTACATTGTATCAAATGTTTCTGCCTGCGCACAAACCTTCCGGTACTAAATGGACTTCCCTTTGCGTTTCATCACTTTAAACAGTACGTACACGATCAGCAGCGCAAGCGCGATAAGAATAGCCGGCTGTACGTAAGGAGCCGCTTTATCGTCGATATTATGCCAGTTCGCGCCTAGCGAGCGGCCCAAGTAAACGAACAGAATCGACCATGGAATGGAGGCCAGCGCAGTAAGCACGGTAAATCGCATGAAGGACATCCGCGCCATCCCGGCAGGAATGGAAATAACCTGACGCATGACCGGAACAAAACGTGCCGTAAATACAATGCCTGACCCGTAACGTAGAAACCAACGTTCGGCGATATCGAGATGCTTCGGTTTGATTTTGATAAATTTGCCGTACTTCTCAAAGAATGGTCTGCCTGCATAGCGTCCGATAGCATAGAGGATCCATTGCTGCGCCACTGCACCAACAGTACCGAATATGACTGCGCCTAGGAAAGAAATCTTGCCTTCATGCACCAAGTAACCGGCATAGCCCAGAACAATTTCACTCGGAATAACTTCGATCATGAGGCCGATGACAATCCCAAAATACCCTAAGCCCTCTATCCATTGCAGCAATGAATCAACGATTTCATGAAACCAGGCCACTCCGTCAACTCCTATCATTTCCTATATTGAGACTTATCGATTTCCAGCCGGAAACGAAGCCTCTCTTACGATATTCTAGCATACTTCCCTACCTCGCCTCCACCGCAGGCATTCATGGCCAAGCCCACGCATAGACTAGCTGTAACTTTTGTAGGAAAGCTGGGTGAGCTTACATGTCGAATATTTTTGTCGTCAGCAGAAAACAGCTCTGGTTATTCACCCTATTGGTTCTCATCATCATCCTTGCGGCCGCAAGTTTAAGGTGGAACCATGTCAGAACGGCAAACGCCTTGCAGCAGGAGTCGCGCGTCTATCAGCTTGTAACCGGAGAATTCAAAACCAAAACCGATGACGGTAAGGAGCTGGAGGTATACCGCTTCGATCCCGGCACCCTCGTCGTGAATAAAGGCGAGCATGTCGAGCTGCGCATTACGGGCATTAACGGGAAATCGCATCCTTTTGTCATCCAGGAGCTTGGCATTAAAGGAGAAGTGAATAAGGGCAAAACGACGGTGGTGCGCTTCACCGCCGACCAACGCGGAACCTATCCGATTGTATGTTTGACCCACACGTCGCTGACGAGCGGCGGGCCGATGATAGGGTATATTGTGGTGCAGTAGGCTGTGGAGTGTGCATGGCTGAAAGGTGCTGAGGAGCGATGAGAGGCGCTAGTCGCGGGACGAAACGGACTTTTGCGGACTGTGACCAGTATGTGCATTTGTGCATATATAGGGGGTAGAGAGGAGTCGGTTACGATGAAACCTTCCACCCAGAAGCACACCTCGGAGTACCCTTCCGCACGCAAAATCAGACGCGCTTGCGAGAATGAGCTTTACCGCACCGTGAAACGGCTTGGCGTGTACATTCCCAAGGACAAAATGGAGCTCGCCGAGAAGCTCTATGTACAAAAGGTTTATCTCAATCTGCAGTGGATTCATGAGCATGCCAGCAACCGGAAGCTGCTGTCCGACTGGTTCGACGAGAACGTCAGCGCCGATATCGCCGCGTTATGGGAAGTGGAGCAGCCTAAGCTGTGTACGGCATTCCGCGATGCCTTCGGAGGATGATGAACGCCTCTCCCACCCCTGTTTATCGCGCCGCAGCAGCACGTCCTGAAACATAAACAGCAGCACAGCTCTCTCTGAGGAGCCGTGCTGCTGTTGTCGTTAATGAGAGTTTTGCGTAGGGGTGGGCTGACATCTGACTTATCCAATGATTGCATAGGTTTGGACACCGGAAGGGATGGTACGCGTACGAAACAGCACACCGTTTGAATTAAAGGTGCGGATCGTGTAAGTCACATTCGTCAATGTGCCGATGTTGTTAAAGCGAACGACGCCAAAAGAGTCGAACGAAGCTGTGGCGACGACCTGGTTGTTCCGGAACAAGCGAGCAAAGAAGCCGGTTGTCAGGAACGGCACGCCGTTTTGAGCTACCCAAACAACCGTTAGACGACTGAAAGTCGGACCTGTGGTTGTGGTTTCATTTAATGTTTTGGGTACGGTTGTCCGGATGACTTTACCGGAGCTTGGCAAATAATATTTCGGTCTGACGCGTGATAATGCCATAAGCATCACTCCTTTCGGGGGTTGCTTACAGCTTATGCCGAGCCTGACGAGGAAGAGTGGACAATCCTCACGGGCGATGAGCCTGTTTTATATACTAAACCCATGTCCGCGTGCTATTAATCTCCATCTTATCCTTGAAGGCTTGCTCCAGATCGATATTAAGCATGTTTGCCAAATCGAAGATATTCCACACCACATCATACATCTCGTGCCCTAGGTTTTCTTTACGTTCCGCATCCGGATGAAACGAGACGGACAGCACCTCTTTGGCCAGCTCGCCGACTTCTGTCATTAAGTACAACATCCTCTGCTCGATGGAGCTCTGGTCGAACCCTTTGAGCGCGCTCCATTCTTTTACATACTGCTGAAATTCGGCTGTATTCATAGGTGAAATTATCCTTTCTATAGGTGGAATTGTGCAATAGGTAAGTTGTGAAATGTGAAGCTTGAGAAATGTGAAGCATGGGAAATGTGAAACTTGAGAAATGTGAAACGTGAAAAATGTGAAACGTGAAAAATGTGAAGCATACGAATGTGAAGCATGAGAAATGCGCAATATGCAAAAAGTGAAAAAGCGTGCCTATTAAAGAATGCTTAGCCCGCCGCCGGTCCGAGCTGCTTGAGCAGCAGGCGGCTTTGATCCGCCGCTGCCTGGGACTCTGCCGTGACGGCAAACTTGCGGCCGTTCACGCCGGGGTTGTTCTTCTGAGCCTCATACGCTTCGAAGAAGGTGACGGCCGTCTGCGCGGCCAGCCTTGCATCCGCGAGGCGCGAAGCAGCTCGCATGCCATCGGCGAGCTGCGCCATCGTGACGACCGCGTCCGTCTGCTTGTCGCGGTCGTAACGATCATAGTGCAAGGCGAGGCGCCAATACGCCGCCGCGCCGTGCACATCGCTCTGCTCGGCCGCAGCCTCGCCGAGCGCCCACAAGAGCGGCACGGACTGCGGCTCATAGCGCAGTCCGGCCGCCAGCAGCACCGCCCGTTCCGGCGGCGGTGCCAGTGCGGCAAGCTCGAGTCGAATCCGCGTCCAATACGGATTCAACTCGAGCGCCGCGCGAAGCGCGGCTGTTTGCGCAGCAGCACTGCGAGCGGCTGACACAGCCGCCTCGCGGTACTGCACGGCGCGGTCGAACCGCACGCTGAACACAGCGGCGGCGGTGAGACTTGCTGCGGCTGCGACAAGCAGCGCAGTGCGCAGCTGTCGCAGCGGCAGAGCTGCTAGAATGGCGTGCTTGATCGACCCCGTAGGTTCGCCCGAATAGTAGACCACCCAGCTGAGCAGCAAGAGCCAATAATACCCGAAGGACATATCGAAGTCCACCGCCGCATGCAGCAGCAGCACGCTAATCGGCAGAAGCCCGATCGGATTCGACCGCCATACGCCGCGCAGCAAGACAAAGAAGACCACGGCAGCAACCAACAGCCCGACAAGACCCAGATCAAGCGCAATTTCAATGTAACCGCTATGTACTTCATTCCCAACGTAAGGCGCGGTTTGCACTTGGGTAAACAACATCCGCCATGTGTCGCCGCCACGGCCGAAGAACAGCGCTTCCTTCATGAGCAGCCATGCATCCTTATAAAATAACCCGCGCGCGCCGGCCGTCTGAAACCCGCCGCTTAAACGTCCTTGAATAACCGATGGAAGGAGCATGACCATGCCAAATAATCCTGCAAGCCAGCAGCCCCATGCTATTCGGCTGAGCAGCTGTTCTCGTCCTCGTGCCTGCATCCATCTCAAAGCAGTAAATCCGGCAAGTGCAGCCACACCTATCAGAATCAGCAATACGGTCTCCTGCGAAGTTGCCCCATCCTGTACAAACTTGCTAGTACCATCACCGGCATCCCCACTGCGTAATCCTGCATGAACGACAGCTCGATATGCAGCCCCGCCGCTTATCAATGCCCAGCCGCTAAAGATAAGCCAAGTGACGCGTTCCTTACTGCGCAGCAGCAGAAGGCCGCCAACCCATGCCAGGGCGGTCACGAGCCAAGCTCCTCTGGATTCGGTTAGCAGCAGTACCAAGACAGCAGGCAGCACCCCGGCTGCAGCCCCGATAAACGACGATACCGAAGCCTTTTCCCTGATTAGCAAGAGCAAATAGAATAAGAGATAGGCACCGGCTACGGCACCTAAGAAATTCGGATATTGCATGAACCCCGACAAACGCGCTCCAACAGCGGACAGTCTTGCATCGCCGGTAGTCATGATGATTTCGGGAAAAGCAACCCACCCCATCCATCCCGCGATCGCTCCCGTGATAACGAAAGCGCCTGAGCCCTGAATGGCCGCAGAAAGCCACTTTAGGCGGTGTCGCCGCACAGTCGTATCGGAGCTTGAACAGAACCAGCTGTACAAGGTGACGGCAAAAGCCGTATATGCCGTCCATCGCAAGGCCTCATCGAAGCTGCCTAACACGGAAGCAGGACGATGGATCAGCGCCACTGCATATAGCAGTGCAATCGCAAGCAGTCCATAAAACGCCGCCGGAACGCCCTTCCTAAGCCGCGTATCCGCTTTCCGAGAGTGAGCCGCTATATCTGCTCCTACTATGAACACGCAGACGACGATAAGGATGGATTCCCACCGATAAAAGATTGTATCAAAGAACATTCCGTAATGATAAGCCGAACCAGCCAGCACGATCGCCACGGCCAGCGCAGCTAGTCCCGTCAGCCCACTTCGCATAACCACTTCCCCTTTTGCTCAAACCCCGCCGCATTCTTTTCGTTATTTTTCCAATTGTACCATAATTGACGAGCTGACTTATAAAAAAAGAAGACGCTGCCGGATCACCATCATCCGTTCAAACGTCTTCTTATGCCAGCAACGCCGAAATCACGTTTATCTGCTCTTCTTAGCCGATGCCTTCTCCTTCTTAAGCTTGAAATAGGCTTCAATCTGCACACGCAGCAAGTACGCCCGAAGCGCCCTCTGCTGCTGCTCGTCTAACCCTTGAAAGCGAGCTCCGTAAAACTTCCACTCACTTCCATCGTCCTTGCGGATTATTTCAATTTCGCACTCCAACTTAAAGCCCAGTGATAGGCTCGTCGTGAGGATATCCCCATTCGCGAGCGTTGGAGGGCTCATTAAGGAAAAACCTATGCCGGTGTCGCTTATATTTCTTAGCTCTATATCGAAGCTGTCTGTAGCTTCTATCGTCAATTTCTCCCCTTTGGAGTTTTCTATCTCTTGCGAGTATGTTCGCGAAATCGTACCTCTTGCCTCGATATCGATACGCGGCGATTCCCGCTTCTCATCCAGTCCCGCCAATGAACGGATCGGAAAAATAACCGCGATGGAACCTTCCGCCTTTGCAATAATCGTCGATTGCAGACGGTGAATACCGACAGGTGAATACACGGTTAAGCTAACCGGATCTCCGAGCTCGAAGTTCTTGAACTCCGTAAGCTCGATTTCCATCATTTCGCCTTCTGCATGGGCAAGTACGCCTGTAGCAACATACCCTTCTTTCTCAACCATAGTACGGCTGTGCAGCAATGCCTTCATAGCAAAGGTAGGTTTATTATTGAAACCAATTCTTTCATTCATGCCTGTCACATCCATTCCCCCTTTACATATGAAGAACACTCCGGCAACCGCAATACTTTGCATAAAAACAGAAAAAGCGCTTCCTCATACAAGAACGGAGCCGCTTCAGTACCCCGAGACAGACTCGGGTGTTCATTTCGGCAGTCAGGCTGTCATTCGTTCGCTACTTCATTATTAGCGGACATTAGACCCTTTAACTTTGCGTCCTTATCTTTCGATAAGTTTGCCAGTATCGATGATATGCAGTTGTCAGCAGTATGCTAACCTACCTACAGTTCTTTCACGATCATTAACTTATGTTGGTCTTTGAGGTCGATCTGATAGGCTGAAGCAGGTGCAGTTCCATCAGACTCACGGATAATCCGAACCGTTGGACGATGAACCGCGAGCGGATCGTTCATAGCTACGACAGCAACTTGCCCTGAACTGAGCAGTACCGTTGTGGAGACCGGATAAATCGAAATATGCTTACAAAAAATTTTGATCAATTCTAAATCAAAATAGGTATTTCCTGCAGCAAACAAAAACTCGATCGCTTCCGATGGGGTATATCGTTTCCGATGCGGCCTTGGAGAGGTAAGCGCATCGTATACATCTGCGATGGCGACGATTTGAGCGTATTCATGAATGGCCTCCCGCTTAAGCTTGCGCGGATAGCCTGTGCCGTCGTAGCGCTCGTGATGCTGAAGCGCGCAGTGAGCCGAGAGTAAACTAATATCATGCTGCGCTCTAATAATGTTGAAGCCATCCTCGGTATGCTTCTCCATGAGCATCCGCTCGCTTGGCGTTAATGCGGACGTCTTGGTCAAAATCTCTTTGGGCAGCCGCGTCATGCCGATATCGAATAACATCGCGCCCATGCCAAGCTCTTCGAGCTGCGTACGGTTATATCCTCTGGCCAACCCCATGATGCCTGCCAGTATCGTGACATTCAAGGAATGGTGGAACAAGTAGCTGTCCGCCACGTGAATGTTGGTCAAGCTGACCATAACATCTTCACGCCGAATGAGATCCTGCATAATATCGCCGAATACTTTACGGAAAGTGCGGCCAAGCTCGGGGGCGATCGTTCGCCCTTTGGTCACCTGTTGGTCCATTAGCGAATTCATCGTCTTGTAAATCGTATCCGATGCCGCTTTGTGCGTGCTGTCTTGAATAGCCGTTGTCGGCTCTAAGCCCTCTGTCAGGGGATCATCAATGAAAAGCATGTCGATGCCTAAACCAGCCAATCTGTCGATAAATCGTTGATTTAACTCCACACCGGCGCCTAGCAATATGTTCCCATTCTCCTGCAAAATAGGGCGAGCTAACTTTTCTCCCGGCTTAACGGAGTTGATGTGAACTTTTCTCATCGGTGTTTAATCCCGCCTTTACCGCTTGCTCACGGATTAAGCTTGCAACGCTGCCGGTTCGGTCAACTGCGCCTTACGGACATATTTCTCTGCGTACATCCGTTTGTCAGCAGCTTGCAGCAGCTGGCCAATCTCCATGCCATGCTCCGGAAATGAAGCATGACCGACCGAAATTGACAGCCGTAATCCGGTCCGCAATGAAATGCTAAAGAGCTGTTCGTGAATTAGCTTTACGATTCGGTCGATTCCTTTGTCATCTGCATAGGGACAAATAATGATGAATTCATCGCCGCCCCAGCGGCCGATAATTTCGCCGAAGGTTGCGCATGCCTTAAGTGCTCCTGCGATCAGCGCCAGAGCTTGGTCGCCTTGGCTGTGGCCCAAACGGTCGTTTACCTCTTTGAAATCATTGACATCCAGCATCATGACCGTCATTTTCTTCCGTTTACGATTCGCCTTAGCCGCCAGCTTCTTGAAATTCGTCTCGATGAATCTCCGATTATACAGTCCGGTTAAACTGTCCAGTATAGAAGCTTCCTTCATACGGTCATATTTGAGTCCTAAGAGAAAGCCGATAGGCAAGGCTGCCGCTGCGAAAGCGGCGGTACCGATTAGAACAGCGAGCGGCGTAGGTGTCTTACTTGCAAGCAGGCATAAACTCGCTGTAGCCAGTGTAGCTCCACATGATGCCGCACAAGCTGTAAGACGTCCGTTACGCGCCATTCGCAGTCCCCCCTTATAAATTAACGACCCGATTGCGACCGTTGTCTTTGGCTCTGTACAATGCGGAATCCACCTTCGAGAACAAATCTCTTATGTATCCTTTGACATCTTCAATCTGAAGATCAGACTGCTCTTCCACCACAAGCATTCCCATGCTAATAGTTACGGATACCGGAGAACGCCCTCTTCCAATGGCGATCTCATTGTTCTGAACAACCTCACGTATACGCTGAGCAAGCATGTCTGCCTGCTCTCTGTTTGTATGAGGCAAATAGACCGTAAACTCTTCGCCGCCGTAACGTGCCAATATATCTGTTCTGCGGAGTGCTCCGCGAACGGCATCGGCCGTTCTTCGGATGACTTCGTCTCCGATCACATGACCGTACGTATCGTTGACGAGCTTGAACAAATCAATATCAAACAATAACAGCGCAAACGGAATCTTGTAACGGACATTCGTCAGCACCTCATGCTCCAGCTGCTGCATCAGAAATCTACGGTTAAAGCAGCCTGTCAGGCTGTCCGTAATCGCCAGCTGCTCCAGCTTGCGATTCGCTTGAAACAGCTCGTCCTGCATAAAGATGAGCGCACGATTGCGCTCTTGCATGGAGGCATACTGCTCCTGCGATTTGAAGATCAGAGACTTAAGCTCGGAAATCTCTTGAAACGTGATGACTTTGCCGATTCGGCCTTCATTCACAATAATCGGCCCGACATGCAGAGAGAAGTACTGCTTGTGCGAGTCGTCCTGTTCAATCATGATTTCGGTTTGGATACGCTTATAAGGATCCGTTCTGTACGAGTACAGAAACTCATCTTCATTCGCTTTATCGATATTAAACCAAGAAAGCAGCTCCTCCATATTAAGCGTATCGCCTATAAAAACTTGAAGATGCGGGCTGACGATCCGGTTCATTTCAATAACATTGTCATGCTCATCCAGCACGATAATGCCTACGGACAACGTATCCATTACATCTTGCTGCGCAATCTTCACCAAGTCGAACGAACGATGCTTCTTCAAGGAGAATACGAAGTACAGATCAGACAGCACGATGCCAAGCGACGTAAGACCGGGAATAACAGGCAGCCACGGATCAAGAATGACGTTCAATACCAAATCCAGCAATGGAAACGCCATCATAATAAATATGCCTGTGAGCGCATTGGCGATTCGCACTCGATCCTGCGGCAGCTTACGCAAACGATAAGCTTTCAGTAAGATGCGAACCGTATAGATGTAATACGAAATTAACAAGCCTACCATCATCCAGAAAATAGGACCATAGACCCTCTCGCCGTAAGTACTATCCACCGAAGAAACAAAACTATCCCACGGATTCCATAACACGCCGATCGATATGAGCACGGATGGCAGCAGCATATAAATGAGGGTCTTGCGACTCGGCCTGTAACTGACGTTCACCAGGAATTTCGTAAACAGGAGCCACCCAAAGCCAAGCATCGATAAACCAACAAAGGAAATATTAATGTATATGATCTGGAGGTGTGGTTGATCCGTTGTGTGGACGCCGACTTGACCGAGCGGCCAAATCATCATGAAGAAGTGAAATAGCAAATAGACCTTATGCTGTGTTGTGATTACATTAAATGCAAATACATAGATGAAAATGGTGAATAAAAAAAGAAATAGGCTCAAATCCAGCCCTGTCATTAGTCCCATTCGCTTCACCCAAATCACAATCATATTATTAAACGTATAGAAGAACTGGGACAATCTACTTACAAGTAACTATATTCTATCATACTGTTTAATTAATCGACAATAAACTTGTTATCTTTATTGACATGGAGAAAAAAATTATTTACTCGCCTGCTTTAACCGTTCGCCAAGCGCTTGCTCCAAGTAAGGTTTCACCTGCAGCATATCGCGGAAGACGACATATTCCTG
Organism: Paenibacillus sp. BC26; assembly: GCF_900116125.1. NCBI lineage: Bacteria > Bacillati > Bacillota > Bacilli > Caryophanales > Paenibacillaceae > Paenibacillus > Paenibacillus sp. BC26. Next base: position 350,688 of record NZ_FPAD01000002.1, read on the forward strand.
CCATTTGCGCGCCGAATCAGCTGCTCCTCCCGCTGTACGGACTGCACGGATCAGCATGTTTTTCGGTGTATGCTCCGGATCGATAAACTCCAGCAGCTGCGTGCGATAGCCGAGCACTTCCAAGAGCTGCGTGCGGATGGCATCCGTCGCAAGCGCAGAGAAGCGTTCCTTGAGCAAACCATGCGACAGAAGAGGTGACATCGCCTCGTTCTGAATTTGCCGAAACAGCTCATGCTGGCAGCATGGTACGCTAAGTATGACGGAAGCCCCCCATTCTACCGCTTTTACCAGAGCCGCATCCGTAGCCGTATCGCAAGCATGCAGCGTGACGACCATATCCACTTTGGATTGATCCTTGTACTGCGCAATATCGCCGACTTGGAATTTCAATTTATCGTAACCGAGCTTCTGTGCAAGCTCGGAACAGAATGCGATGACATCGGCCTTCAGATCAAGCCCGACCACCGAGATGCTTCGCTGCTGCTTCACAGCCAGCAAATGATAGAGGGCAAACGTCAAATAGGACTTGCCGCAGCCGAAGTCCACAATCGTAATTTCGCGATCAGCCGGCAGATGCGGAAGCACATCCGTAACCATCTCCAAGAATCGGTTGATCTGGCGAAACTTATCCTGTTTCTTCGCGATCACTTGACCGTCCTTGGTCATAATGCCCAGCTCGACCATGAACGGCGCAGCTTCGCCCTCTTGCACGACGCGCTGCTTCTGCCTGTTATGCGATAGCGATTCCGACTCTGATTTGGCCGTAGCCGGTTTCGTGACAATCGCTGCTTTACCTTTCTTCGAGAACAGCACCTGCACATCTGCGTCATTCGTCTTGAACAACGCTTGCCGGTAATGCTGCTCCAGCCAAGCTGCGATCCGCTCCGCGGCATCCGCTTGCGGCACATTCTCATGAGTCACTTTATTGTCGATATAATATTGAAATTGATAGTGCAGCGTTCCCTTGAGCTCAATCGGACGAATGACCGTCTTAGCCGGCACTTGACCGTCCTTGCGGCGCAGCTGGCTGAAGGTTGCCTGCCGCAGCTGCCCGCTGCCCACCCACTGCTCAATATCCGATTGCCATTGTTCCTTGCTTTCCATCTGTGTCCATTCAGCTCCTAAGCTTGCGTCGATTGTTGCCTCATCCGTTCTAACCCTTCATTCACCTCATCGCGAGGTAAGCCGCCTTGCAGAAGCGACTCGTCCGGCAGCAGCAGAAGTCGGCGATAGAATTCTACCGCTTCTTCTGCCTCGATTGCCCCATCCTCTGCAAGCTCATGCAGCACATTCTCGGCCTCGTCGTAGCGCCCGTCGCTTTCATGCCACTCCCACATGAGCAGCTTCGTTTCTCTTGGCAGCTCATAGATACCAAGCTTCGTTTCGAGCTCTGCCGCTTCTTCCGAAGGCGCGCGCAGAAGCGCCGGCGCATCCAGAATAGCTAACCGCATGAAGAGATGGAAAGCTTTCAGCTGCAGCGGATACCCCTGCTCCTGCCTGCCGAGCTCGGTAAGAATATCGGCTTCTTCCTTAATTAACAGCGCAACTGCATGCAGATTGGCGGTTTCTACGATTCCGTTCGTCGTCATCATGCGAACCAGATCGGCATCCGACAGCTGACGAATCAGCTTCCCGTTCATCCGAAACTGCCGATCGAGCAGCTCGTCAATGACAAGGAGGGCCTCCTCTTGCTTGCGCTGCTGTCTCAGCCCCATGACTTGGCCGACTACTTCGCTCATCTGCTCAATCATCCGCATAAAATAATCCCTTTGAAACAACGGTCGCATCCCCTCTCCACTTCATGCTTGCCGCTTAAAGCGACTTCAAAAACGCGATCATCTCATGAACCAGCTGCTCCGGTGCTTCAATCATGCTCATATGACCGGAACCTTCGAGGAGTGCCTGCGTGACATGCGGCCCATCTACCGTAAACGTGTTTGCGGGAGCGATGACGCCATCCTCAGATCCTGCAACTAGCAGTCGCGGTACATCCAGTCCCTCCAGCACGCCGGTCCGGTCAGGGCGGGCCTTCATTCCGAGCGCTGTCGCCGCGGCTCCGGCTGCAGACGTCCCTCGTCCAATCTCGATCATATCCGATATGGCCGCAGCCATCGTTTCTTTATGAGCCGGCGCAAACAGCTTCGGTACCAGTCCCTCTACAAAAGGGTCGATACCATCGGCAAGCAGCGCTTTCGCCGCTTTATCCCGGTTTCCTTTGGCTTCCTCGCTGTCCGGCTTGGCGGTAGAGTGCACGAGTGCAAACGACTTCAGCAGCTCCGGATACCGTTCCGCGAAAGCGAGCGACACGTAGCCGCCGAGCGAATGTCCGAATAAACAGATGCGCTCGATGCCAAGCTCGCGCACAAGCAGTAAGAGATCCTCTGCGAACTGCTCCATTTCGTAGGGAGACTGGTTCGGAGCCGCGCTCCCGCCATGACCGCGAAGATCCGGCGCAATTACACGCCCATGGGTCGATAGCGCGGACACTACCTCTACCCAATAGGCAGAGCTTCCGCAGAATCCATGCAAAAGTACAATAGCCGTATCGGCCGACGATTCGCCGGCTTGCGGTGTAGAATCATAATAAGCAATCGTTTGGCCATTCGGTAATTGAAAGGCGTTATTCGCCAGAGAAAGCGGCTTCTTCGTCATGCGGCTTCTTCCCTTCTCATTTAACTCTTGCAGCGTCCATACCTCATTTATTGTATCCGCGAGCATGCGGGCCATTCCCATCACTTCGAATAAAGAAGCATGCTGCAGCACCCAATAGGGTTTAACACTATGCGGCGCTACGATTCCGGCAATGCTGTAATCGCCGATAGGCGGCAGCCGTTTGCCGACCGCCTGCGCCGGGAACAGCGGACCTCTGCCTATCATATAACTCGGCGTTTCATTCTTCTTACCCAAACAGGCATCTATGGCAACCACCGTCATAAAAGGCGGAATTTCGGCAATAAGCCTTTCATAGTGATCCGCATCGCAAGGATGCTCCAATGTTCCGATCACATGCGGCCAGCCGGCCTCCTTCAGCATCGTGCCCACCCAAGGACCAAACGAATCGCCCGTAGAGCAATCCGTTCCGATACATACGAAGAGAACCTTCGATCGGTCAGGCTGGAGCATTGCCGCTTCGCGCAGCAGTGCTTCCGTGCCGTCGATGCCTGCGCGCTCCCGGATAACCGGGTCTTCATTTCGGTGTCTGCGCGCTTTCGCCCGACTTCCCATGATGAACGACTCCTTCAAACCTAGCTGACTTCATTGTAACGAAATGCAGCTCCCGCTTCAAATCTACTCTAGCGGCGCAACGAAGCGCTGATATCGATTAACAGTTAGGTTCCAGTACGAGTGGCGTACCATCCGTCTGAATGGCCTCGATACGGCAATTCAGTTTGTTCGCCAGAGCCTGCCAACGCTCATGATGGCCGCCGTCTGTAAAGACGGGTACGAATCCGAGATTCAAGTATGTTTTGACGGCAGGGATACGGAAATCATCGGTGTTCAGCACCGCTCGGGTGAACCCTTCTTGCACCATATGGAGCAGCGCAGCCAAGCTGACATACAGCCCAAGCTTCTTGCCTCCTTGCGATTGCAGAAGACCTACCATATGCAAGTAGCCCGTCGATTCCTTGTATTGGGGACGGTACCATGCCGATGCTGTAGCGATCGGCACATTCCGTTCATCCGTGATGAACCATACCCGCTCCGGTTTATACGGCTCGTCCGAAGCCATTTCCTTCTCGAACGGATGCTCTCCGCCGAACGAATCATTAATGATGCGCTCCCATTCTTTCTGGTCACCCGGCTGCAGGCTGCGTACAGCATATCCGGAAGGAAGTGAAAGTGCCGGCAATGTGGAAAGATCCTCTCGCACCATAAACAATTGGGATGGATGCTGTTGTTCGCTCATAGGTTGATTGCTCCTTTTTTATAGTTTAATGATCTGATCCTTGAAAGAAGAGCTGGTCTTGAAATTCGGCATGTCGATCGTCCGGCCGCCGTTCATGATCGATAGTTCCGATAGAAGCGCAACCGCTGTCCATTCACAGGCATCATAAACATCGATGGCAGGCTTGCGATTCCCTTTTACCGCTTCTACGAAGTCTTCCACGATAAAATAATCGCCTCCCCAGTGGCCCGAAGCCTTCTGCTCTTCGGTCACGTTTTTATAACGCTCGGGCAAATAATCGTTGTAGTCGCTTAGCGGTCGCCAAGCCGCATGATCCTCCGGATCGCCCATGCTCTCCAGCCAAATTTTATGGGTATCGCCTAAGCCGCGCGGCGCCTCGAAGCTGCCTTTTGTCCCTTGGAGGGTGTAATAGCTCATATTGTGCGGACGCTTCGATATGCAGTCGATTCGCAGCTTAATCAGCTTACCGCTCTCCATCTGGCACATCGTGATGGAAGTATCCTCTTGGCGGAAACGTTTATCCGTATGCCAGCCTGTTCCGAAACAGGACACGGATTGAATCCGGTCGCCTTGAAACCACTGCATGACCGGTCCAAGGCTGTGGGTTGGATAGAAGGCACCGCGTTTGCCAAGCTGCCAGTAGCTGCGCCAAGTCGGTTTCGAGCCTGCTGCCGTGCCTTCGCGGTTAAACCGCGCAGCCAAACTGCGAACATCATGCAAGTACTCGCCTTCGCCGAAATAAACATCACCGAACAACCCTTGCTTGACCATATTCAAAATTTGTTGATTTTGCGGGATATAGCAGTAGTTCTCTGCCATCATGTACACCTTATCCGATGACTCGGCCGTTTCCTTCAGCCACCACAATTCGTCCATCGTGACACCTGCCGTCACTTCGCTCAACACATGTTTGCCGGCTTGTATGGCAGCAATCGTTTGCGGGACATGGTGCTGCATTGGCGTTGAAACGACAACGGCGTCAATATCCGATTCCAGCATATCTTCGAAAACGCGGTAGGTGCGGGGAATTCCATGCTTCGCTGCCGCTTCCTTCACGTAATCGCCATCCAGATCGCAAAGCGCCACTACCTCCGTATCCTCGATGCAGCGAAATCCTTGCAATGTACTCAGTCCTCTTGCGCCAACGATACCTACTTTAATCGTCATCTGCCTTCCGCCTCCGCATGTTAGATTCTCATAAGAAAACGATTGCCTCAGTTCCCCGAAACAATCGTTCTGTTTGCCATATTAGATCAAGCCTGCTTCTTTCAAATTCAAGTAGCTCGCAGTGATGGTTTCCATCGGGGTAAGATTGCGCAGATTATCCTGCTCCACCACCATCCAGTCTACGCCGATCTCGCGCGCCGCACGAATGGAATCGCTAATGTTGACAACGCCTGTCCCGACCGCGGTCCAGAGGCCTTTCTCACTTGTGCTGAACACATCCTTGATGTGAATCGAAGGTACGCGTCCGGCCATCCTGCGCAGCACTTGGACAGGATCCGCCTTCCCCATCGTGATCCAGGCAATGTCCATTTCGAAAAATACCGATTTCGGATCGGTGTACTCCACGAGGATATCCATCGCAGACACGCCATTAAAGGATGTCAGAAATTCATGCTCATGATTGTGGTAGCACAGCTTAATGCCTTCTTCAGCCAGCCTCGCGCCGGCTGCGTTGTAGAGCTCGGCATCCTGAAGCAGCTCTTCTTTGGAGTTGCACGGCCCCCACCAAACCGATACATGGGAGGTCTGTACCGCTTTCGCATTCGCAATAATCGTGTCCAGCTCGCCGCGCAGCGTTTCACGGCTGGCGCTTAGCGTGATGGCATGCAGTCCGAGATCTTGGAACCGACGCACATTCTCCGCCGTATCGCCCGGAAGCAGCAGCTCAGCGCCTTCAATTCCTTTATAGCCGACGTCCGCGATCCCGCGAAGCGTCCCCCATAAATCCGCTTTCATTTCTTCGTGCATAATGCCGATTAAACCTAATTTAGGTGAAGTCATAATTATGTTAACCTCCGTTTGGTAAACCTTCGTGGTTTGAACCTGCTCTAATTATAAAACAGCGGCATTGCTGTTTATTTACTTCTTCTTCTCAAAATTCAGCAGAATACGCGCGCACGAGCGGCTGCCATTCGATGGATCGAATACGTACATGGCGGATTTGGATGAAGCTTGCATATGCTTCGAAGCCAACCTTCGTATGCAGCCGAGAATCGATCGGATCGTAATCGGTCAGCTCGAGCAGCAGCTTGCCGTCCACGCAAACAAAGCAATGGCCGTCAATGCTGCCGGCCTGAATGCGATAACTGCGGCCAGGTTCAAAATCGAACAAAGGCGTAGCGGCGTTAAGCACATAGTCAGGGGACTTCTCAAGACCGATTTTGCCTTCCCACCAGCCTTGGAGTCCGGCTACGTAAGCGGCGCCACGCATGTTCTTCTCCTCATCCCAGCTGGTATTCCACATCAAGTTAATGTCGTGCGTGCTCGGCAGAACGGTCCGGGCTTCAAATTCCACAAGCACATTGCCGGGAAAATCCTGCTTGCTCAGCAGCACGCCAGGCGCATTCAGCGGATTCCTGCCATGCAGCCAACCGTTCTCGATCCACCACTCCCCGCTGCAAATCCGCCAATTGTCCAGCTCCTGTTCCTGTTCGAAGCTTGTTTCGTATAATAGCGGGCATTGCTCCGTATCGACTTGTTTATGAAGCAAACGAATCTTCATCCATTATCCTCCACTCTTTAACAACAGCTTATTTGGCGTAGCATGTGCCATGTGAGGCATGTTACAATACGAGCACAGACAAGTATGGAGAGGAGCTATCAACCAATGAACAACCTATCGGAAGCAACCCAAGACAACGTCGCGTTTATGATTGATACGATAAAGAATAAGCTGCGCATGGCTTCAGGCGCTGCCATGCAAGCGAATAATTTCAGCTTAGAGCGATACGAGGATCTGAAGGACATCTACGATATCGTCGCAAGCAAAGATAAATTCAGCATCAGCGAAGTGGAAGCCATCGTATCCGAGCTTGGCCAGCTTCGCGAGAAGTAGGAGTAAAATACAAAAACCGAGACGGGACGCGCTCGGTTTTTTTTATTGTTCCGCTATGAATGATGGAAGAGGCTAGATGTCTGCGCTTTCATCATCGGCAGCTTGAGCGGCCTTGGATGCGGAGATCGAGAGCTTGATGGAAACCGGCTTGTGTTCGCCTTTCAGAAAATGGGCCAGCCGCTCCAGCTTATCTGCAAGCTCCGGGCCGCTCAGCGTTACATTCAGCTCATAGCCGAATTGATCAGCCGGAACGGAACGTTCGCTGTACGTGTAAACACCTGCTGTATATGCCTCCGGGCCGGTTCTGGATGTTAAAATCTGCTCCGGCGAGAATTTGTCTGACTTGTTCACGACGCGCTCGTAGATCCGCAGCTTCTTCAGCAGCATGTAATACTGAGCTGAATGCTTGAACCCCCACGCTTCGCGAATATCCTTGAGCGTATAGTCCATTTTCCACTGCTTCAGCTTCTCGACTTGATCATCTGTCGACAGCGCCAGAAATTCATCAATAGGAATAATTGGAAGCGGCATTAAACATCCCCCCGACTTTGAAATACGTTTTCTATATGTTTTTCGCCATTACAACCGATATCCCTCTTCATTTTCTATAATTTTTACAAAATATATGATATTTTTTGTTCGAATATAATTATTTTCTCTCACCTGTGCATAGAAAAAGCCCATCTCCTCTTGTCAGAAGGGATGGGCTTTTGTCGTTTAGACCCGGGTTAAACCGAGCGAGAGAAGGAATCGCGCAAAAGCTTCCGCACCTTGGGCAGTACGTTTGTAGACGCCTGCATCCATAAGCACTTCAAGGAACTTGCGTCCGACTTCATCACGAAGCAGCGCCTCGGCTTGCTCCGATGTATGCGACGATCCGTGGATCTCTACGATAGAACCAATCCAATCTGCATGTTTCTCAAGCGGGCCGCCCGCGAGGGAAGCTCTGTCAAACGCTTGCTCACCGGTGAGGATTAAGGCGATTTGTTCCATCTCGGCTTTGAGACGGCCCGGAAGAACCGCAAGTCCCATGACCTCGATGAGGCCGATATTCTCTTTCTTAATATGATGCAAATGCTCATGAGGGTGGAAAATGCCATCCGGATGCTCATCGCTTGTGCGGTTATTACGAAGCACGAGATCGAGCTCGTATTCGCCGGTATCACGCAGTCTTGCGATTGGCGTAATCGTATTATGCGGTACCTGCTCGCCATTCTTCTCAGAGAATGCGATAATCTCCGCTTCTTCGTCGCTATATGCACGCCATGCATCGAGCATGCTGCTTGCGGCACGGAGCACAGCCGCTTTGTCCGTGCCGTTCAAACGCACGACCGACATTGGCCACGCTACGATGCTGTAAGTAACGCCATCCTCTTGCGGATGCGCAAACACTTGCTCGGCTGCGGCTGTCTCCATCGGGAAGACATGGCGTCCGGCTTGGAAATGATCATGGTTAAGGATAGAGCCGCCTACAATCGGCAGATCCGCGTTGGAGCCGATAAAGTAAAGCGGAACGGCTTCAACGAAATCGAGCAGCCGCGCAAACGTAAGCGCCGAAATCCGCATCGGGACATGCTTGCCGTGGAACACGATACTGTGCTCGTTGTAATACACGTACGGCGAGTACTGGAAGTACCAGGTTTCCCCCTGCAGCTCAAGCGGTACAATTCGCAGATTCTGACGAGCGGGGTGATCCGCTCGGCCGGCATAACCTACATTGTCGGCGCAGAGCAGACATTTGGGATAGTTGCTCTTAGTAGGCGCAAGCGACTTCAACAAGGCAATCTCCCTCGGGTCTTTCTCCGGCTTGGAGAGATTGATGGTAATCTCCAGATTGCCATAGGCCGTCGGCTGTTCCCAGTACTGATTCTTCGCGATTCGATCCATCCGAATATAGTTGGAATCGATGCTCAAGCGATAGAACTCATCGGTTGCCTTGCTCACGCCTTCCGTCTCTGAAGTGCGGCGAAACCTCGCGGCAGCTTCCGAAGGACGCGGCATCAACAGTCCCATAATACGCGCATCCAGCAAATCGCGGAAGGTTGTTGTATTATCGGCGATCAATCCGATTGAAGCGCCGTAATCCAGCAACGGTTCCAGCAGAGGAACTGCGCTCTCGAGCCGTTCCTCCGGAACGACGCCTTCATACGCTTCATTAAATCCGAATAATTCAAGCAGCGCATTCCTAGATGCGTATACATCCAGCGGAGGCTCGATCATACCGCGCTGCACCGCAAATTGAACAAGCCGTTCTATGTGAAGGAGTACGGTTTCCGTACTCGTGTTGGATCGATGTTGAAGGTCAGTCATCGCACTTGCTCCTCTCGCGGCACTCGTACATACTAGTCTTTGTTGTAGCCGCGTGGATTGGCTTGATGCCAAGCCCATGCGCTTCCAATGATGTCTTCCAGCTTGTTGCGGGAAGGATTCCAGCCAAGCTCTTGGCGCGCCCGGTCCGAAGAAGCCACGAGTACAGCCGGGTCGCCGGCACGGCGTGTTTCCATGACAGCCGGAATCTCCCGTCCTGTCACTTGTCGTGCGATATCAATGACCTGCTTCACGGAGAAGCCTGTTCCGTTGCCCAGGTTGTAGATCGCGCTGTCGCCGCCTTTGCGCAGCCGTTCCACGGCAAGTACATGCGCGTCCGCCAGATCGCTCACGTGAATATAGTCGCGTACGCAAGTACCGTCTTCCGTCGCATAGTCGTCCCCGAAAATCGAGATATGGCTGCGTTGGCCAAGTGCCGTTTGGAGTACGAGCGGAACTAAGTGCGTTTCCGGATTGTGGTCTTCACCGATTCGGCCGCTTGCATGTGCGCCCGCTGCGTTGAAATAACGAAGCGACACATATTTCAAGTCGTATGCCGTGTCGTACCATTTCATCATTTTCTCCATCGAAAGCTTCGTTTCGCCATACGTATTGGTCGGCAATGTACGATCTTCCTCGTGAATCGGAATGTTCTCCGGTTCGCCGTAGGTAGCTGCGGTTGACGAGAAAACGATTCTTTTGACGCCGTATTGGTTCATTTTCTCAAGCAAGCAGAGCGTGCCGTACACATTGTTATGGTAGTACTTGCCGGGATCCTTCATGCTCTCGCCAACGAGCGAGTTTGCGGCAAAATGGATAACCGCATCGATCGAATTTTCTCCGAATACCGTGTCTAAGAAATCTCCGTCACGCAAATCGCCTACATAAAGCTTACCGCCAAGCACCGCTTCCTTATGCCCCTGCTGCAAATTATCAATGATTACAATGTCCTCGCCTCGTTCGTGCAATGCCGCAACCGCGTGCGACCCGATGTAGCCTGCGCCTCCTGTTACTAGAACTGCCATAGTTCTCTCCTCCTCTATATCTGTGTAATGATGGTGTTAATGACCGAAATGATTATAGTTGTTCGACCCCGTTGCCGATGGTGCACACGTAGAAGTCAGGTGTTAGTCCGGTTGCTTCTGTATAAATGCGTCCAACCTCCGCTTTGAACGTCTCTACGCTGTCTTTATGAACCAGGGATACCGTGCAGCCGCCAAAGCCTGCGCCAGTCATGCGGGAGCCGAGAACACCGTCAACGGTGCGTGCCGCAGCTACCATTGTATCCAGCTCGTCTCCTGTTACTTCGTACAGGTCGCGTAGCGAATCGTGAGAAGCGTTCATTAATTGGCCGAATGCTTGAAGATCATTTTCTTTAAGCACTTTCATCGATTGGAGCACGCGGTCGATCTCTTCCACAACATGCTTCGCACGCTTCAGTACGATTTCATCTTGAATGAGGTGCTGATTGGCTTGGAATTGCTCCAAGGAAAGCTGACCGAGCAATGTGAGCTCAGGGAATGCTGCCTTCAAATCCTGAACCGCTTGATCGCACTGGCTGCGGCGCTCATTGTACTTGGAGTCCACCAGGCCGCGACGTTTGTTCGTGTTGCCGATGACGATTTGATAATCGCCGGAATTAAACGGAATCAGCTCATATTCGAGCGTGTCGCACATCAGCAGAATCGCATGATCCTTCTTGCCGTTCGCAACTGCGAATTGATCCATGATGCCGCATTGGACGCCATTGAATTCATTCTCGGACTTCTGTGCGAGACGCGCGATTTGGACGGTGTCCGTTGCATGGCCCGACATGGTTAGAAGTGCATAAGCCGTAACCACTTCGATGGATGCCGAGGATGATAAACCAGCTCCGTTCGGAATTTCGCCGTGGAACAAGAGGTCGAAGCCTTGGCTGAATGTGATGCCGCGCTGTTCCAGTTCGTTCACGATGCCTTTCGGATAGTTCATCCAGTCATCTGCTTCGTCATGGACGATCGGCGCAATCGGAATATGTTTATGAAGATCGAAGTTTGTGGAAGCAAGTCCAAGCTGTTGATCCCCGCGTTTACGTATAAGCAGTGTAGTTCCGAAGGTCAGTGCAGCCGGGAAAACATAGCCGCCATTGTAGTCCGTATGCTCGCCAATCAAATTGACGCGGCCCGGTGCGTGGAATACCGCTAGTTGCTCTGTCGACTCCCTGCCGTATGTGTTTAGAAACCGCTCAGTCAATTCATGGATGTTCGCCATTGTGCTACACCGCTTTCTTGGATTTTAGTTGTTTGTTTTATAGGTTTAGTATAGCGGAACAGAAAGCGGAACAAAATGGCTTGATGTGAACTTCACATGGAATTTTGTGACCTGTTAACGATATTAAAGAGCTGGCTGTGTTACAATACCTGTAAGCTCTTCATACCAAAATGGAGGTGTTTCAGCGCGATGTCGCTGCAGCCTACCTATACCGTACTCTCGAATCCGGTTCCTTACGAACATGGTGATTTATATGTATTGTTCTCGGGGGAAAGCCAGACAAAGCCCGATCATCTGATCGGGCCTAAAGTCTATGATTTTTATTTGATGCATCATATCCTGTCCGGCTCCGGCACTTTCGCCTATGCCGGCGGACAGTATCAGCTGCGGGCCGGGCAGACCTTTCTTATCCCGCCCGGGCAGCTGATCAGTTACGCCTCGAGCGAAGCTGATCCGTGGCGGTACCGCTGGATCGCATTCGAAGGCCGGCATGCCGAGCAGCTGGTGGCAGGTGCCGGCCTTGATTCGGCGATGCCGATCGTCGATACGGGAACCAATCCGCGCGTCGCCGTGTTGTTCCGCAGCATACAGCGCACCTTCCGCCTTGGGGGCGGAGCGGCTCATCTGCGCGCAGTCGGTTATTTGTACCTGCTGTTCGCGGAGTTCGGCGCAGCCGGTCCCGACATGGATTCCGGCTCGGCGCAGCGCGGGCAAGACAGCGAGGCGCTTACCGGCGACGTCATCCGGTATCTGTCGACGCAGTACGCCGAGCCGATCTCGATTGAGCACATGGCCGATGCGCTCGGCTACAACCGCGCTTATTTGTCGCGCATCTTCAAACAGCAGACGGGCATCACGCCTGTCACGTTTCTGCTGAAGCTGCGCATCGACAAAGCGCATCTGCTGCTGCGCGAGCGCCTCGAGCTGACGATCGAGCAGATCGCGGCGTCCGTCGGCTTCCAAGACGCGCTGTACTTCTCGAAGCAGTTCCGCCGCTTCTATGGGCAGTCGCCGACCGCCTATCGCGAAGCGATGCGGCGGCTGTAGCGATGCGCAAGCTTGCTTGCGGCGCTGTGAGTTGCGCTCTGGTCGCGGCTGTGGATTGATGTGTTAGGCTAGTCGCGATTGTGGTCGCGGGGTGCTAAGTCCGCAGCGCTAAACGCGTCTGCGGCCAAAAATAAACGATATCACAAACAGTACCAGGAACACGACGAACAAGATTTTCGCTATGCCTGCTGCCGCTGACGCCAGTGTGAAAAACCCTAGAACACCTGCAATAATAGCGATGATAAAAAACATAAGTGCATATCCCAACATAATTTCTCACCCTTTCGGTTTGATTGTTTTGTATGGTGTAGCACCTTGCCTTACTCTGCTTTAAACAACCTGTACGTACTTGAAACGCAAAATAGGGTTACCCCTTCATCCACGATTCCGGATGAAACGAAGTAACCCTTTGCTGTTCCTTGGCGTAGAAGCTGCTCAAACTAAAGAGGTATCCGATACCGCTCATGAGTGTAATTCAGGCGATTACTCCGAAAGAGAGGTAATGCGTTCCCCCTCTTCGAGCTAATTAGCTTTGTTATGCTGCAAATGCGGTACCTGTTACCTCTAATACTTCCAAATTCACTCTATCCGCGGCACTTCAACTAACATTGCAGTACCTGTCACATCGGCGGTTCACCTGCGGATGGGTTGATTAGCGTTGGTTTCCATGTAGATCTCTAGGTGTGCTTCTTACTCGAGATTCGCTGCTAAAGCCTCCATGTAGATTCCTGGGTGAGCTTCTTGTGTTGCTCTCAGTACTACTCTTCTGCCCAATTCGAAGGTTTCTCACCATTGTGTTGCTCCTAGAGCTACTCTTCTGCTCAATTCGTCGGTTCCCCACCATTGTGTTGCTCCTAGAGCCACTCTTCTACTCAATTCGTCGGTTTCGCACCATTGTGTTGCTCCTAGAGCTACTCTTTTGCCGAAACCAACGGTTGCGCACCATATGTTACTCCCTAGAGCCACTCTTCTGCTTAATTCGTCGGTTTCGCACCATAGTGTTGCTCCTAGTGCCACTCTTATGCTCAATCCAGTGGTTGCCCACCCATTGTGTTGCTCCTAGAGCTACTCTTCTGCCCAAAGCGACGATTTCTCACAATTGTGTTGCTCCTAGAGCCACTCTTCTGCCGAAACCAACGGTTCCGCGACAATGTGTTGCTTCTAGTGCCACTCTGTCTGCGGAAGTCAGCGGTTAGGCGTTTAGCGTCAGCGTCAAACAGGATTCGCGGTGCCCGACGAGTTGGCCGGCGTCGTTGCGAATCTCGGGTGAGATCTGGCTGCGGATGCGCGTGATGAGTGCCTTGCCGAGATTCAGCTGCTCAAGGATGGCGCAAACTGCTTCAGGCCAAGGGGACTCCCCGCCATCGGCCAGCTTAATGACGACGGCGAGCCGCTCTTGGCGCAGACCGAAGACGAAGACGCCTTGCGCGCCGCTCTTGGCAACGACATTCCCATCACCCAGCATAACGCTGGCCAGCCGGTCCGGTCCCTCCACGAGTGTCGGATGGCTGATCATCGCTGCGGAGATTCGCTTCGCAGCCGCCGCAATGGCTTCCAACACAGGCGCTCCTGCGCCGCTTTCAAAGCCAGCCTCGCGTGTCCCTGCTAATCCCGCTTCCGCCACTTTCACTTCGGCTCCACCAACATCTCCGCCGCCAGCCGTTGCAATTCCGGCTGAAACGCCGACTACTCCGGCCGCCGCAGCGCCGCTCTCTCCTGATAACGGCGCTGCCGCTTCGCTGCCCCAAGCGGCAAAACGCGCATAAACAAGCGCGAGCCGCCACATCGGCATCGCGAACACCGGCAGGCCGCAGCCGTCGATGGCGCTGCCAATCTCCTCCGGTGCAAGCTCCGCAATCATCGCGACTGTACGCAGCAGCTCCTGCTGAAGGGGATGCTCCGGCTGCGTATACGTCTCAAGCGGCCAGCCGCGCAGCTTGCATAGCGCAAGCATGCCGATGTGCTTGCCGGCGCATACGTGATACAGCTTGCGCGGCTTACCGCCCTGACGAAGCAGCTCATCGCGAGCTTCCTGGCTGGCCGGAAGCATCGGACCAAATACAAGCTGCTCCTCCCGAACGCCGGTTTGCTCCAGCATTTGTTCCAACACGGCAATATGTGCCGGCGTACCTTGATGCGATGCGCACATCAGCGCAATTGCCTCATCCTTCAATCCGTAAGTATCAACGACGCCGCCAAGCACGGATGGCAAAGCTTGAATGGGTTTTGCGGTAGAGCGCATAAACGTCCATATGGACGCATCCCCAACCTGCGCGATTAGTTCACCATCCCATGTCACGACTGCCGCGTGACCGCTGTGAACATTTTCTACCCACTCGCCTCTTGTCGTCTGAACGAGCGGAACTCCCAGTACGCTCGCTGCTGTTGTTGTTGTCTGTATCATCGTGCTCACCCCTGGCATTTTTCCCAATCCTACTCCCCAATTATGTTTTCCCAAACTATCCATCCGCTCATCCTATATCCTGTTGTTCCACTCTCGATGTCTTTCATCCTCGCCGAACCGCGGCCTTTGTTGTCTTTCAGCCCTTGAGCCCTCCGGCTTTCCTGCCTTCCAGCCCTTCAAGCCCTTCAGCCCTCAGCATTCCTGCCCTCGGCCCTTCCCCATCCAACTCCTGCCCTATAGCCTATTCGAAAGCCCAAACTTCGGTTTCACGTTTCAACTTTTAATGTCTGTGGGTATATAGAAGTCAAGTATACACCTTATTGCCATATAAGGTTAAAGCGAGCGCACCTGGTGCCACCGCTTAATCCAGTATACCAAAGGAGTCATCAATCATGGAAAATCCAATCTGCGGGCAAGCCGGAAGCAAGTCGAAGCCAGTCTCGAACGCCAAGAACGGTTCAATGGTTCAGGACTACCAGGACATGAAACGGCTCGGCTATGACATGAAACATATGAAGACAAACAGCGAGCTTCAGGATGAAGGTCTCATACCCGATCCGATTCAAGAATAGCATGTTTGTCCAGCCAAAATAAGTGGAGGGATCGTGAACGATCCCTCTTTTTTCTCGTCCAAAAATGGGCATAGTAGCTACTGGAGGTATGATACTGATGAAAGTACTACATAAGGGCCATCTCTATTGGCCGGAGACGCTGAAAAACCAAGCAACCTACCCTGTGTTAAGCGGCACTACGGAAACTGAAGTTGTGATTATCGGAGGCGGGATGTCGGGCTCGATTTGCGCGTACAAGCTGGCCCAGCAAGGCATCCAAGCCGTACTCCTCGAACGAGGCGATGTCGCGGGCGGCAGCACGACGGCCAACACAGGCTTGCTGCAATTTTGCAATGACATTATGCTGTGCGATTTGATCGACCAAATTGGCGAGAAGGATGCGGTTCTCTTCTATAAAGGCTGCGCCGAAGCGATCGTGCAGCTGGGAGAAGTCGCCGTCGAGCTCCAAGCGGATGTCGGATTTGGTCCGAAAAGCAGCTTATACGTGGCAAGCACCGAGCAGGATTTACCCAAGCTGAAGCGCGAATACGAGACACTGAAGCGCCATGGCTTCGACGTGAGCTACTGGGAGCCGGAGCAAATTGCAGCGGCATTCCCATTCAGCAAGCCCGGTGCTATCCTGACTCGCGGGGATGCGCAGGTGAATCCGTTTCGATTCGTGCATGCCGTAATCGAGGCGGCGGTGAACCGCTACAAGCTTGCCGTTCACGAGCATACCGATGTGGTCAGCCATGAAACGGAAGCAGACGGAACGCATGTGCTTCGCACCGCGGCGCAGGCTGTCATTCAGGCCAAACATGTCATCTATGCGATTGGCTACGAGCCGGAGGAGCTGCACGGACGGCTTATCAAGTCCAATCTGGATCGCACCTATGTCATCGTAACTGAGCCGCAAGCTCATCTACAGCCACAGTACAAGGACTATTTTATATGGGAAACCGCCCGTCCTTATTTCTATATGCGCATTACCGATGATGGCCGGGTAATTGCCGGTGGCTATGATGAAGAATCCCCCGTGCCGATGGAAGAGAAAAAAGCGAGAAGCAAACATGCGAACCTGCTGCTCACTCGCGTGCAAGCTTTTTACCCTTCCTTCGATGCACCGATTGCCCATGAATGGAATGCTACCTTCGGCCTCTCGTGTGACAACCTGCCCTTCATCGGAGAGGATCCGAACTGGAGCAGTGTCTATTATTGTCTCGGTTACGGCGGGAACGGAACCGTCTACAGCATGATGGGCGCCAACCTGCTCTATGCCCAGATTACACAGACCGCACACCGGCTAACGCCGATCGTGGCACTGAACCGACCATCCTTGCAAAACGTGTAACAGCCCTATAACAGCGGCGAGAGCATACGCGCGACAGCCTCTCCGGCTTTCTGCCGAAGCGGTCGCTTCATAAACGCCTCGCGCGTGACCTCGCCGCTATCCTCCATATCCTTCATGAAATCCGCCTCTAAGCGCTCGATCGCCTTCACATCGAACAGCAGTGCATTGATTTCGAAATTGCTGAAGAAGCTCCGCATATCCATATTTGCCGTCCCAACCGATGCCAGCAAATGATCGATAATGAGTACTTTCGCATGCATGAAACCTTTTCGATACCGATAAATCCGCACGCCTGCCGCAAGCATTTCCTCTACATAAGATAGAGTGGCTGACAGCACCAGCTTCGTGTCCGGCACATACGGAATGATAATTCGCACATCGACACCGCTCAGCGCTGCCGTACGAAGCCCCATTAACAAGCTGGGATCCGGAATGAAATAAGGGGTTTCGATATAAATACGCGATTTCGCAACCGACACCGCCGCAAACACACATTCCAGTATGGCTTCGTCTCTGCTGTTCGGTCCACTGGCTACGATCTGTACTTGTTCGCTGCCGGTGCATGAATGCGGAGGCATATAGATCGGATCCGCCAGCTGCTGCTTCGAGGTATACCACCAATCCTGCAGAAATACTTCCTGCAGAAAATACACCGCATCTCCTTGAAGCTGCAGATGCGTATCCCGCCAAAAGCCGAGCTTCGGATTACCGCCGAGGTATTCGTCACCGATGTTAATGCCGCCGAGATATCCGACCCGCCCATCTACAACGACGATTTTGCGATGATTTCGAAAGTTCATCCGTTTATCAAAAAAGGCCATTCTCGGCGGCAAGAAGCATCGCACATCTACACCTGCCTGCTCAAGCTCTTTCACGTAACTGCGGCTTAAACTTACACTGCCGATGCCATCATAGATGACCCGCACCTCAATGCCTGCCCTCGCTTGGCGAATAAGAAGCTCCTTGAGCCGCTGTCCGACGCGATCGTCTCGGATCGTATAAAATTCGATGTGGATATGATGCCCGGCTTCCTCTATTGCCCCAAAAATAGCACTATACGCGGCCTCTGCATCTGTCAGCACAGCAGATTCATTGCGGCTTGTAATCGGCGACAAGGTAAGCCGCTGCAGCATGTGATAGAGTCTCTCCTGTTCGGCGAATTCCTCGCCGTGCATGTCGCTCGGCCGGTGCACCTGCTCGCACCGGGACAACGCCAGCCGCCTCGAATCCTCGGTCGAACGGCTGTTTATACGAAATTCGCGCTGACGCTTGAACGCTTGCGCGAGAAAATAATACATCACAAAGCCGATTACCGGCAGCACGAACAAGATTAGCAGCCAAGCGACGGTTTTGGCCGGACGACGGTATTCGAGTGCAAGAATTGTAGCGATTTGAAAGATAAATATGAGCAGTGCGGCGAGTATCCACCCCAAGTCCAGCCCCCCTTTTTATGCAGTAACAGCCATTCGTTCTTAGACTAGCTTTCACCCCCCTTCTAGCGGGTATACATGTGTTATTGGCATGTTTTAAAGCTTCCAAGAATAAATAGCTATATGACCTACCGTAAGAGAGGGAGGATGATCGCAGCGATGTTCAAAGAGTCCAAACGGTCCGGTTCGGCCGAAACTCTGATCGGACTAGGCACGCATGTAGAAGGGAAGTTAGTTAGTGAAAGCAGCATTCGAATCGAAGGCGAATACCGGGGGGATATCGATTGTAAAGGCGATGTCATTATCGGGGAATGCGGCGTGGCGAGATCGGGTATTATCGCGCGCGACCTCACGATTGCAGGCAAGGTTTTCGGAGATATTGTGGCAAAAGGAAGACTGACCATCACCGCCTCCGGTCAATTGTTCGGCAATGTCCTTGCCCATACGATGCTGATTCAAGACGGTGGCATCTATAACGGCAATTGCCGCATGGAGCGCGCTGTCGAGCAGCGGACACGGCATCTGCAGGACGGTGCCGAACCTGCGCTCCAGCAGCAGCAACAACCGCAGCAGGTGAAGGAAACACAAGCGAAGGAGAAATCCCGGCAGGCCGGTTAGCGCAGGTTCGGCGTTTCATACTTCCACCTCGCTGTAATGCCGATTTTCCCGCCGTAGTGCAACAATAAAGGAGCCGCTGCAAGGTCCCGTCATGGCGACCTTGCAGCGGCTCCCTTCATTTATGTGGCAACATCGCGTTTATTGAAGATTAGCCAAGTGATGCCCACGAATACAATATAGTAAACCGCCAGCACCGCCAGTGAGAAGCCCATGGTCAATTCATGGATATTGTGCTTGATGACCGAGGTTTGCAGGTATTGCTTCAAATCCAGGTGAAGAAACAGCAAATATTCAACCCAGTCATACTTGAGATTGAAGAGCAAACCGCTTGCAATCAGCCCGAAGAAATAGATGAACATCGATAACCCGATTGCCAGGCCGCCGCTGCGGAAGATCGTCGAGAGCATGAACGCGAATGTCACAATCATGATCAGCCCGATGTAATCAAGGAGATACACTTGAATCATGTAGGACAGCGGATGGGAATTGTTTAGCACGCCAAGCGCCTCATTCGCCGTTGCACTGTCGTTATAGCCGAACAAGATCAAATTGAGCAAATAGGATGACACCAGCATGACTACGGAAAGTGTCAGTGCAAACAACAGCAGCGCGATGTATTTGGAAAGCAAGATCTTCGAGCGGCTCCACGGACGAATCAGCAGCAGCTTGATCGTGCCTGCCGAGAACTCGCCGGCCACACACTCTGCCGAGACCACGACCGTGAAGATGGTAATGAGGTAATAGGTAAACTGTTCGATACCGTTCATTATCGTCCACATCGTATCATGTTCAGAGAACAATTTCGACAGCGTGCTGACGACGATAACGATCAGCAGGATAATGCCGAGCATGATCCAGGTGCCGATACGGCGGTAGATTTTCATATTCTCATTGCGTACGAGCTGCAGGAAATCAAACAACCTGCTCACCTCCCGTCATCTCTAGAAATTGATCTTCCAGCGACTTGTTCAGGACGCGAATGCCGTACACTTTAATACCCGCTTCGACAAGCTCGGCATTGAGCCGCGCGATCGTTTCCCGATCTGCCCTTACAAGCGCCGCATCCGCTTCGCGAGATGCGCCGTGCTCTGCCAGCAGCTGCACTGCGGCGTCCGGCTGATCTACTTCGAAGAGCACTTGATTCGCCTCGTCCGCAAGCGATGTACCGGGACGAATGCCGCGAACATCGATGAGCTTGCCTGCTTGGATGATCGCAACGCGGTCGCACATCAGCTCCATCTCGCTGAGCAAATGACTTGAGACGAAGACGGTGATGCCTTCATCCTTAGCCAGCTTCCTCAAGTAATCGCGCAGCTCGCGAATTCCGGCCGGGTCAAGCCCATTCGTAGGCTCGTCCAATATGAGCAGCGATGGTTTATGCATAATAGCCTGTGCAACGCCAAGCCGTTGGCGCATGCCGAGCGAGTAGGTTTTCACCTTATCGTGAATCCGGCTCTTCAGCCCGACAAGCTCGACGACCTCGTCTATGCGCTGCTTCGTAATCCCCGGCACCATCCGCGAGTAATGCAGCAGATTTTGAAAGCCGGTCAAATATTTGTACATTTCAGGGTTCTCTACGATAGCTCCGACATGACGAATGGCATTCTCGTAATCCGTCCGGATGCTGTGCCCTTCAATAAGAACGTCACCTTTGGTCAGCTTCATTAGACCTACCATCATCCGGATCGTTGTCGTTTTCCCGGCTCCGTTAGGTCCGAGAAATCCGAATACCTCTGAACGCGGCAAATCCAACGTAAGATCCTCGATGATGGTGCGCCTTCCGATGACTTTCGTTACCTGCTGAAGACGAACGATCGGCTGCTGCTCATCTTGCTCGGTCCGATAATCCACATCTATCCCCTCCTGCTTTAGGGAAGCTGAATGGTACGCATTCAAACTTCACATCTCCACCAGTATAACGAAGTAAGGAAGAGATTGGAAGTTTTACGTAAATCACAACTACTTAGGTATGCGTAACTAGCAGTTGATCCGGGGTATAGGAACGGTTAAATTCAAAGTCATCAAGTGCAGTCAAATTTGGCGCAGCTGCGCTCGGTGAATTTCTTTGCTGCTCGCTTTCCTGAAAAGGAATGAAGCAGGATTTACATAAACCAAGCGGATGAATGACCCGGTAAAAGCCGGTTAAAAACACCAACTCCGCCTCCATGCTAGTTAACGTCCCTCCGCAGCCTACACAATGAAACTGTTCTTTATTCGTCATGTCAATCGCCCCTTATTAATCGGATTCCGAATACTATATGTAGCAATTATGATAATAATGTTACGAAATGTATCGTAGATAGAATACGACAATTATCGCTACATGTCAATAAGGAGAACGTGAATAAAGAAAGAATTTTGTCGTGTATGCGCTTTCAATAAGGAATCAAAAAAAACCTGGGCAATGAGGGATCTCAATCAGCTTACCGCCGACCTCTCCCCATCGCCCATTGCTTAACCTCTGACATCCAGTCGCGCGTAATTTGATTCTTTTCTATAGTTCATGCGCTTGTACAATTCATGAATGCGCTGCTGTTTCGGACTCATGGCCTGCAGCTTGGCAAGCAATGCACAAAGCAGCCCTTTGCGGATTCCCTCATCCGGAAGTAAAGCGCAGCCGTAAATGTAGTGATTGCCTTCCGGCCGCCGCCAAACCATATGTGCCAGCAGACTGAACTGCCACTCTCCGAGCGTGACGTTCACTTGGAGCATATAGCTGCGGTTGACAGGCAATCGGAGATGGCACAGAACCTGCAAGCCCGATGGGCTCATATTTTGCAGAAGGATCGGCGTTGGCTTGCTCGCATTCCCTTCTTGTCCTTCTATGTGACAAATAGACATTTCAGCCCGTACGCCGCCTAACAGCTTCATTCGGACATGCTCCCGCGGCTTCATCTCCGTCTCCATTTTCGCTACGCCTCGTTTCGATAATTGTTACAAAACGTATCTGCGTTAGTAAAAAAAAGGGTCCCTGCTATTAATCCACCAACGCTGGCTCTCCGCATCCATGTCCTCTACTTTCGAGAGCATATAACGGCGGCCATCCATGTCCGTAATAATCCAGCGACCGGCATTTATTGCATGGACGTGATCGAGCAGGTTATCCATCGTAATGGTTAGCTGGCCGAAGTCCGTGTCCACCTGCCAGTTCCACTCCGTATTATGTTTCCGAATCGAAGTAATTCGCTTGATAGCGGGCACCATGTTCTGCCTCTGCAGCTCTTCCCTTGCCGTTCTTTGGCTGCGATCATCCAAGAGCCCAATTTCATGCAGCAGAATGATTTCCTCGTTTAGTTCACTTCGAATGGAAATGAAGCGATCCGGAAACGAATGAGGAAGCTCGCGTACCAGCTTCACGCGCTGGTACTGCCGTCCCTCCTTATCCTCTGCCATCAAAGTGCCATCCTCAGTGCGATAAAGTAGAATCGGACCTACTTTCTTCGGTTTCATGTAGACAAGATTGCTCATGAATCAGATCACCTCCGGCACGTCTCTTCAATAGATAGAAAAATAGGATCAGGAAATAGAGCAGGCCTGGGCCTGCCCTTCTCCAAAAACGAATGTGATCATAATCGTCTCTCTTAATCTATGATACAATTTGTATCGTGTCAAGCTTAATCTGCGGTTTCAATCGTGGCGACTTTATTATCGTTGTCCCAGTTCACTTTGGCACCGGCCGCTTCACTTACAAATCGCAGATTCACATAAAACATGCTTTCCGGCGTAACAAACGGAGCCGGGGTCAACTGGAATTCCTTATTATTCACGCTTGCTTTATTACTGTCGGCCGTCATCTTTATGGTTAAATTCCCTTTGGACGCAAGTACAGATTTGGTCGCGTTGTTCCATTCCACCATCATGCCCAAAGCCTCAAAAATTTGACGGAAAGGAACCATCGTGACCCCTTTAATTATCTTTGGTTTGGCTTCAAAACTAAGCGCGCGGTCATTTACGATAATCGTGCTGAATCGACTGCCGACAGCTCCGGTATACGCACTGCTCCCCAGGCTGTAACCAAGTGTCGTATCCGACTTCAAGCTTGCGAACGATCCGAGGTTTTGATCGGTAGGGTTTCTGCCGACACCAACCTTGCCGATCGGTGTCCTGCCGCCGATGTAATAGTTCGTATTCGCGAAGCGGACGCTAGGGTTCCAGCCCGCCGGATCCAGTATGGACAGCGCCAGCGTGTAGGTTCCGCTCGGCACTGACTTCGGAATCGTAAACATGCCATTAACCGTATTCGTAACAGGAGCTTCATTGTATGCCCGTGTCGTGCTGTTCCAATCCGTGCCGGGCAGCCAATTTCGAATATCAGCTTGGAACAGTCCCTTCCAGGCAACCGATCCGTCGCTCTTCAGCAGGCTCGCCTCAACCGGCCAATTATAGTAGAACGGTGACGACCCTTTGTTGGTCACTTGGAACAACACGTTCATCGTTCCGCCCGGCGTTACATTCCCGGTAAACGTGACCTCATTCAATACGTAACGATAACCGAGCACTTTTTGCATCGCCTTAGCCCCTGCATCGACAGCGGAATTTCTTGTTGAATAATCCGAGATCCATCCCAAGCTCGAGGTATGGGTATTCATGATCCAGTCAATGACATAATTCGTATTTGCCATATTGCTGAGCGTTCCATCCGGACTGCCGCCCAGTTTAGTCTGATCGCCCCAATTGTAGGCTACTTCACCGCTGTTGATTTGCGTCCGCCAAGTATCGCGCCTAATCTCTCCATTCCCGCCTGAAGCATCGTCCGGCAGCGCGAAGGAATCCCATTGAATGCCGAAATCGTAATCCTTGAACGTACCCGGATAGCGCACGAGTACTTTCTTGTTATGGAAGGCGGCCTCATACGCATCGCCGAGCGCAATTTGGAAACTGAGCGGAATTTGATTGGAACGGTCCTTAAACCTCAACGGATAAACATGGTGCTCTCCCCAATTTCCGTATAGCCCCATTTCCACGAAAGCTACTCGCGGGTCATCATCCCATGCTTGTCCAAGCTTTGCGATAAACGCCACAAGTCGCGATTTCAATTCGTCTGACAGCCATTGATTGACTGCATCGCCATGAGGAACCCCTTTTGGCCAATACTCCCCGGCGCCCGGATAAACAATGACGACTCGCGGAACGACCTTAATATTTCGCTTCTCAATGCCCGCCCAAGCCTTATTACTCCAATCAATGATCTTCTGTACGGAGTCCGTTGCATCATACTCCAGATCCGTGTACTTGATATAATGTTTATATATATCTGCGTATTCTCGATTCCTGAAAGATGTTTCGTTGACCCCGCGCGACGGCCTGAAACCCATGATCGGGTTTTTGAAAGCTTCCGATGTTTCGGTCAAGTTGACCGTTATAGGCCCGACTGCCCCATCTGCATGCTCGTAAAAGCTCGTTCCCCTTCCGCTCCAAATCCAGATCAACGTGAGCAACGCTGCCGTACAAAGGAGCAGTCTTAAGAAGCTTCGTTTCTTCACCTTGTCCCTCCTAGAATAATAGACTCAGCTGCCGTTTCTACATGGTTACTGATCCGCTTTAATAATTCGAACGACTCTATGTTCCTCATTTTGAAGAAAAATAGCATATACTTTATCACCTATGTATAACGGTGTCTCTTGCTGAATATTAGATTCGCTGAACAAACAATGCGATTCCAATCCATCGGTTGCCTCATAACAATGCTCATGAGGGCATTCAACAATGGTATAAACGGAAACTTCAGTAGGCGTGTTGTTCATCAATCCGATTAGCAAAGCTAATATTTTAATAGAAGATGGTATCATTTACAGACGCGCTCCTCTCTTCACGAACCTTCCAAAATAACTACCCGCCATATAAACAAACAAGCCGATGCAGCCTCCTGTAATATCAACAAGGACGTCCTGCGAATTGGAGGTTCGCCCCGGAGATAATCGCTGGTTTAATTCATCAAGCGAAGCGATCATAAGGACAATAAGGAGAGGAAACGGCCATCTTCCGGCGAGATGATCCTTCAATTTCGTAACGATGGCTGCACCAATGGCAAGAACACCATACATGAACAGATGAGCGCCTTTACGGATAATAAATTCAAGGAATACATAAGGATCTCTATGAGAGGAATAGCTTCTGTGGTGATAATTGAAAGTTATATCCGGCAGCACCTCTTTAATTGTATCCTCCGTCACGATCCGGTGCAGGGCAGGTTTAATGTTCTGCTCCTGATAGGATTGAGATGATAGGATGAAGATGACGGCAATCCAGCCCAAGACGATCAAACTAACCCAGTAGTTCCGGCCTTTATTGCGCATTGGAAGGCACCTGCTGCTGAAGTTGATCTTTAATTATATTATGAATGCGATCTCGCTCGCTGTCGTCCACCAAGTAATACCAAACCTTGTTTATAGTTTTCCCATATCCTTTTATCTCAACTGTATCGATCTTATTTATTTTAGGCCGATAATCGGTAACGAATTTCTTCATCTCGTCAAAGGTAACATTCGTCTTCACGCTGTTTCCGAGTTCCCCCAGAAGCGAATGCAGGCGAGTGACGTTTGAGATATTCATCGCATTGTTCATGACTTGCTGCAGAATTTCACGCTGCCTGGAGTTGCGGCCGAAATCTCCGCGCGGATCATCATAACGCATGCGAGAGTACTTCAAGGCATCCGACCCATTTAACATCAAGTGGCCCTCCTCGAACAAACGACCCTCGTAGTCAAAAGCAAACGGATTATCCACTTCGACGCCGCCTATTAAATCGATCAATCGCGCGAAACCTTCCATATTCACTTTGGCATAATAATCGATCGGATAATCCAGAAAGTGCTCTACCGTTTGGATCGACATCTCCAAGCCGCCAAACGCGTAGGCATGATTGATCTTGTCAACCGTACCGTGACCGATGATATCGGTGCGTGTATCGCGAGGAATGTTGAACATTAATATAGACTGTTTCGCTGGATTAACAGTAAGCACAATCATCGTATCAGAACGCCCCCGATCATTCTCGCGCTCATCCACGCCTAGGACAAGAACGGAGAAGGGGGCTAGTTTTTTCATTTGGACCGGCTCAGGGGGAGCCTTTTTCAATTCGACATCTTTACTGACATAGACCGTTTTCGTCGGCTTAACATCTTCATACATCTTCGCCGCAGCCTGTTCAACAGAATGGTATAAATACCACACTACTCCGCCTGCAATCACAAGAATTACCGCGGCACCAGCACTCGCCCAAACCAGAAATCGCTTCAGCTTCATGTTCAAGACTCCTTATTGATCGCATAGTTTACACCGTAGTGTTGAGGAATGCTGGTTGTGAACCGGCGGACGCAACAAAGGCTTGCCTACCGTATCGGTAAGCAAGGCCTTTGTTCCGAACATTACACTTTGATGCAGCTTTCCGTAATTTCTTTCCAGGTGGTATATAATTCGACGATTCGATTGACTTCCTGACTTTGACCGCTTTGAACCACAATCATCTCAATCTCTTTGACCGCTCTTAATGTATGGAGCGTTTTCATGGGAATATGAAGGATGTTGCCTGCCTTTACATGCATGTAATTGCCGTTCTGCAGAAACTCCCCTTCACCGTTCACTATGGTCCAGACTTCTTCTCGGTACGTATGCATGCGGTAGCTAAGGTTTTCTCCCGCACGGATTCCGACTCGCTTGGTAGCCACGCATCGACCATCCTCATAGATCTGGTCGTCCAGAATTCTTACCCAGCCCCATTTGCGTTCTTCATATTTCGGCTTTTGATTATATTTGATATAATCCTTAATTCTCGTGCTTGCGCTCTTACTCGAAACCAGTATTCCGTCCGGACTGGCTGCAACCACGATATTCGATAAGCCCACAATGGAAACGGGGATATCGATTTCATTAATCAGATGCGTGTTCTTGCAATCCTCGCTGATCGTTCCTTTGCCAATCTGGTTATTTTTCATTTCTTCGGTCAGCGTATTCCAGGTACCGAGGTCCTTCCAGCCCCCTTCATAGGGAACCACCACGATACTTCTTGCTTTCTCCACAACCTGATAATCAAAACTAATCTTAGGAAGGACTTGATACTGCTTTCGCAGTTCATCATATTGAATCGGCAAATTCAACTGCTCCAATAGGGATATCAGGTAGCCGAGCTTAAAGGAAAACACGCCGCAGTTCCACAGCGCCTGCTGTTCCAGCAGCTCCACGGCTTGCGCTTCCGTCGGCTTCTCGCGGAAATTACGGACGCGCTTATACCCACTTTCGTAGGTTTCATCTGCCGCATCCGGAATAATGTATCCATACTTGGAAGATGGATAAGTCGGCTTTACGCCAATCAAGGCCAAATCCGCTTTAGATTCGGTTAACACCTCTTCCAATTCCTTAATGGTCTCGAAGAAACCATTTTCAACCAACGGGTCCACGGGCACGATGGTGATCGTCTCGCTCAAACGAACCTCTTTAACCGAGTAGAGATATACGGCAGCCAATGCGATCGCAGGAAACGTATCTCTGCGTTCCGGTTCAATAATTAGCGGGACGTCTGTGCCGATTTGACTTTGCATCATTTCAACCTGGCTTTGACTGGTGGCAATATAACTATGCTCGCTTAGATTGCTTGCCTCGAGCTGTCCCCATAACTGCTGTACCATCGAAATCAATTGCTGCTCATCGTTTTCGAGCACTTTCAGAAACTGCTTCGATCTTGCATCGTTGGATAACGGCCAGAGCCTTGTTCCGGAACCGCCGGACAGTAAGATGAGTTTCATCATTCACTCCTCCATTCTCTCTATGAAACGAATTTTCCATGAAACAGAAAATTGGGAGCAGCTTATGAAAGCCACTCCCAATCTATGGATTAATTCAAGCGGTAATATTCGCAATACCAGTCCGTGAAGTTCTGCAATCCTGCTTCAATCGACGTCTTCGGCTTAAACGCAACGACCTTCTCCAACAATTCCGTTGATGCGTAAGTAGCAGGCACATCGCCGGGTTTAATCGGTTCAAATACTTTTTCGAATAACACTTCCCTGCCTAATGAATGGCTCAGGCATTTCTCTAACGTCCCGATGAATGTCATTAATTTCTCCGGGCTGTTATTGCCGATATTATAGACTTGATGAGGAGCATTCTCTTCCGCTACAGGAGGGTTGCCGAGCAAGCGCTCGATCCCTTCCACAATGTCATCTACATAGGTAAAATCTCGGTATAAGTCATTTTCATAATCACCGTTGTTAAAAATCTTAATTGGCTTACCCGAAAAATAGTGCTGCGTAAATCCAAAATACGCCATGTCCGGCCGGCCTAACGGGCCATACACCGTAAAGAAACGCAATCCCGTAGTGGGGATTCTATACAGATGACTGTATGTATGAGCCATTAACTCATTAGACTTCTTAGTCGCGGCATAGAGGGATACAGGGTGATCCACGCGATCGGATTCCTCGAATGGGACCTTCTGATTGGCACCGTAGACGGAGCTTGAGGATGCGTAAAGGAGATGCTCTACCGGATATTGTCTGCATGCCTCAAGTATCGTGTAGAAGCCAATGATGTTGCTTTGCATATAGACATCGGGGTTCTCTATGGAGTACCTTACACCGGCTTGAGCGGCTAAATTCACCACAACATGAGGCTTATATTCTTCAAACATATTCATAATGAGCGCTTTATCGGAGATATCGCCTTTAATGAAGGTAAACTTCTTGTATGGCTGCAGCAGTTCTAAGCGCGTATATTTCAGGTTGACGTCGTAATAATCATTGATATTATCTATCCCGATTACTCGACAGCCCTGTTCCAAGAGGTTTCTGGCCAGATAATAACCAATGAACCCTGCCGTCCCGGTAATCAGATACGTCTTACTCTTATCGAGAGTATTGTAATTCAATGTTCTTCGACTCCTTCAACCTATCTATTCTTGCCGGCCTTCTTCCAATGGAGTGATACTCTACCCCTGCCGCTTGCATCTGGGTAACGCTGTATATATTTCTTCCATCGTAGACTAGAGGAGTTCTCATCAAGTTTTTATAGATCTCCGGAGATACTGCTTTTATCTCTCCCCATTCCGTAAAAATAAAACAGACATTTGCTCCCTCTAAAGCCTGCTCGATCGTAGCGGCATACGTCATGCTGCCGCTTCCCTTCTTACCTGTCGGATGTACTTTAGCAAAGTTATCCGCGCCGACCGGATCAAACGCCCATACATCTGCGCCTTGCTCCAGCAATAAAGGAACATTCTCGAGCGATGCCGCTTCCCTCAAATCATCCGTTCCGGGCTTGAAGGTCAAGCCCAGGACGGCTACCTTCAGCCCATTGAAGGTAATGAGCCGCTTACTGGCTTTCCTATATAAGAGCGTCTTCTGCTCTTTGTTTACATCAATTGCGGCCTTGACCGTCTTCAATTCATAACCTTGCTGCTTTGCAATGTACGCCAATGCTTTGGTATCCTTCGGAAAACATGAACCGCCGTAACCGATTCCGGCATTTAAGAACTTGCTTCCAATCCGCTCATCGTAGCTCATTCCTCTTGCAACATCCTCGATGTCCGCACCGACGAGTTCACAAAGATTGGCAATATCGTTCATGTAGGATATCTTAAGCGCCAAGAAATCATTGGAGGCGTATTTGATCATCTCTGCCGATCTTCTGTTTACAGCTACGATAGGCAAATGAAAAGGCTGATAGATCTGCATAAGCAGCTCTTCAGCCCATTTACTTTCCGTTCCTATAATAATTCGCTCGGCGTGCAAGGTGTCATGAACGGCCGAGCCTTGCGCCAGAAATTCCGGATTTGATGCTACTTCCACATTCACGTTATGGACTAAGAAATCGCGTATGAATTGCTCAACCTTATCATTCGTGCCTACGGGAACGGTTGATTTCACGACCACCAAGCAATCCTTCTCCACCGATTCCGCAATCTGCCTGGCAACTGTTGCTATGTAGGTAAGATTAGCAGATCCATCCGGCTGCTCCGGTGTTCCTACACCGATAAAGATGGCATCGGCATCTCTGTAGGATGCTTTGTAATCTGTCGTATAACTAATTCTCCCCGCTTCATAATTTCGCTGCATTAAAGCTTGCAATCCCTCTTCATAAATCGGGGAAATGCCGGATTGCATAACCTTTACTTTATTCTCATCTATATCCACGCAAGTCACTTGATGTCCGACTTCCGCAAAGCATGCTCCTGCAACTAATCCGACATATCCGGTTCCCGCTACTGCGATCTTAAACATATTAAGCCCCCTCTACCATTAGTAATCCAAGGTTATAGTGGCATTCCTATTATTTCGTTTTCAAACCCGCTAACAACAACTCACGATGGGCTTCACACTCTATAAAATTTTGCATCGCTAACAAGTTAGGTTTGGAGTACCTTTTCCTTAATAACCGGCCTTTCAGCAGCTTTCGATCAATTCTGGACATCCATTTGCCTAATCCGGAGAAAGCCTTTAAATAGGCTTCTGTATTTGTATCGGCAAACTCCTGATAACGCCGCTCCACGAAACCTTCTTGGCTTATTTCCTTGGATCGGCTGTAAAAGCCATTCAGAATGTCATCCGCTTCGCTGCCTTGAGCTGCTCGGATCACATGCTTCTGTTTGACTAGGGGTACATAATCCACTTCCAATCGTTCATTAATATGTATCTTAATCAAAAGACTGGATTGCCAATATTCATTATCCATATAGTCAAATATGAAATTGCCTTGTCCATAGATGATTGTAGAATCCAGGTAGCTTTCAAATGCTCCAATACAATGACTATGTTGGCAGATCACCAGATCTGCGCCTTTCTGCACCATTTTTCTGCACACTTTCTGAACATTAGGCGATGGATAACGATACTGCTCCTTCCCGCCGTGGTACAGAACGATTACGTAGTCGCACTGTTGTTTAAGCTCTCGGATATGATCAGGGCTTTCTAAAGGATCAAATGGGTTCGCGCCTGCAGCTGTAGCCGTGGCTATCGTAAATTCGTTCTCCGCGCAAGCATAGATGCCAACGGAAATGCCATCGATATGTAGGATATGAGGTTTGGCAGCTTCAACCACGTTACTGGCAGCACCTACATAGGGAATGTTGTATTGGTCCAGTAAACTCTTTGTACTAAGAAACCCTTGCGTTCCTTGGTCTAAGATGTGGTTATTAGCTAAAGTCACTAGTGTAGGGTCCAATTTCTTTATGCCTTTTATCGTACTTGTCTTAGCCACAAGATTCGGACCGGACTTTGCAATCGGTGTTTCTTGATCCGTAAGCGGAACCTCCAGATTAAACACTCTCATATCCGCAGACATCCAAATCTTGAACAAATCTTCTCCAAGCAATTCGCGAATATCTCCGTTGTTGAACAATTCTTCATTCGTATGAGTTGGGACCAGATCGCTTGCAATCAGTAGTTCCATGTAAGTTCACCCTTTTACTGTTAGATGAAACGACTTATTCTTTACCACTTCTTAATCACAATTCCTTGGGTCGAGGTTAACGCAGTGCTTCTTCTCCGCAGCTTAGTCGATAACATATTCAATAAATAGACATAACTATCTATTTTAAATAAATGGGAAGCCACTACGTAGATGATTGCGCCGCATCCAATTTGTAGTAACAAAATGGCGATTGTCGGAAGAGATAACCACGAGATCGTGTAGATGCTCCCTCCCATGACTAGCGATAGCAATAAGGAAGGTGCTAAATCACGGAATTGTTCCGGCATGGAGTAATTCATCAATTTTTTATTTGGCATCATATTGATTAGCATTGAGATACCTGCAAAAGCAGCATTAGACATCGCTATTGCATAGACGCTTATGTTCATGCTAATCAGCAGTAAAGATACGCCAATAATTTTCTTGTATATTTCCAGCTTCATGATCATGTCACTTCTTCCTAAGGCCTTGATGGCTTGCCAGTTTGCCGTTTGTACAGGTTGAAATAACCAAAATACGCAGCAAATTTGCAGGAACGGCACTGCTTCCATCCACTTTCGAGTCAATAATAGCTCTATTAGAGAAGGAGCAATGCTCATGAGGCCAATCATAAGCGGGAAGATAATATAGGCCGTAACTTTCATGGATCGCCTGGTTACATTTTTCAAGTGAGCGGTATCGTTATTTACTTCCGCCATCGCCGGAAATAGCACTTTCCCAACCGCGGTATCAATACTGGTAATGAGCAGATTCGGAAACTGATTCCCACGATTGTAAAAAGCCAACGCAGCCGGCGTATACAGTTTACCGATCATTAGACTTCTTAACTCGGCATAGAAAACGTTAATAAAATTAGCAACCACCAATTTCCATCCAAATCCGACCAGCTGCTTAACCGAGTATATTGAGAACTTTAATTTCGGTCTCCATTGTGCAATAAAGAAAAGCACAATAGTATTCACTACTGCATTGATTAAGTATTGGGCAACCAGTGACCAGACACCATAGCCATAATACGCCATCACTATGCCGATCAAACCGGAAGCTAACGTGCCTCCGATTGTCGAGAAAAACATCTTTTTAAACATCATTTTTTTCGATACATAGGCTTGCTGGATGGTAATAATCGATGAGAGAGGAATAATCAGGGCAATTACTCGCAATACCGATTCTAATTCGGAATGATCATAGAAGACGGCGATATACGGAGCCAAAAAAAATAATATCGTATACAAGCCGACCGATACCGTTAGGCTGAAGTAGAAAAGTGAGGAAAAGTCAGTTTCATCCGCATCTTTCTTTTGAATTAGGGTCTCCCCAATTCCATTAGAAACAAATACGTTAGCCAAATTCGTGAATACAAGAACGAGAGCGATGATTCCATACTCACTGGGCATGAGCAGCCGAGCTAAGATGATCGATAAAACAAATGATACGCCTTGCGAAATAATGCGCTCGCTGAAAGCCCAAAATACCCCAGACATCACTTTATTCTTTAGCGTTTTCTCTCCCATGCTATCCTCACTACATCCTATAAGACATATTTTTGTATAAGTTAAATCGCTTCATCGTTTTTTCGAATGAATTTAGCTGGATTGCCCGCCCAAATCTCATTCGGCGGGATTTTCCCTGCCACTACAGAACCGGCACCAATAATGCTGTTTTTACCAATGTGACTTCCTTTTAATATAAAGCTGCCTCCACCTATGAAAGCACCATCCTCAATAACAACCGACCGATTTCTGGTTTTGTTATTATCCTTGTTAGAACCATAACGGTATCTGGCCTCTAATGGGTGGAAATCCGTATCAAATATTTTACATCCGGCACCGATCAAAACATGATTACCGATTTGCACTTCATTCTCGCTTGTGATGGCTGTATTGGAGATGCCTGTATAATTTCCAATAGATAATGTCCCGCCCCGCATGATTTGCAGATACATTCTGTCTCCCAACCCTATCGGGTTCGCCCAACCAGCAGAATTCATCGTAACATGACTGCCTATTTTGATTTTGCCGTCATTTTTAATGTAGATATTCCCTCTGGTAACGAAATGCTCACCAATTTCCACCTGGTATAGCTTACACTTTATACGATTCATACGAGAGTAGAACCTTGTAACAAGGGGGATCCACAACCGGTTGATCACTTTTTGAAAAAGCATTTTCCACCTTCCCTTCGAGTATTCTACTCTCTCAAAATTATCAGCACTTACTGGATAGGTAATACAAGTTTATTCCCCATCAGTTTGTTGTTCTCTTCGGGATAGAAAGTTCCAATGCCGTTATTCGGGTAGAAAGTCATTTCACCAAAATATATTTTCCCATCAAAATTATAAAAATCGACCCGTACAAAAGGAAATCCAATTGCCAGTCTTGTAGCAAAACAAATCATTTCATCCAGATTATCCGGCTTCGGCACTTCATAGGAAGAGTTATCTACAATAAACCGTAAATCCATTTGGGACCAGTCTACGTTGTAATAGTTCCTCCGATGGTCGCCAAAACGATCCAGGTCTAATTGAATGATTTCCGGCTTTCCATGAAAACATAAGATCTTAAAGTCAGCGGGCGGACGGCCATGATCATCCAAATACTCTTCAATGATAATTAATGGCTTTATATCTTTGTATGCCCATTCCCTGCCGTAAGAGTAATGATTGGATTTCATGTATCTTTTAATTTTTGAAAATGCATGATTAAAATCCATATGATCCTTATTTTTGCAAATAATATTTTGACCGCTTCCGTGATTGACCTTGATAACAAAGGAGTTCGGCAGCATGGCTAGATCTATGTCCTCTACCTTTTGGTATACGCCATATAATTTATTCAAAACCCCGTTACCGATCCTTTCTTCAACGTAGCTCCGAACCGCATATTTATCCGCGCACTTTGTCATCAAAGGGTTATGACAGTGAAGCTTTAACCATTGTATTTTTTCATTAAATGTCTCTGGATTGCTGAGATCGATTTTCTTACCCATTTGTTTTTTGTATTGCATTTTGATATAGGGTTCGTCCGGGACCAGGTTTGAGATTTTTTTCCGCGATTCCCATGCTGCCGATAATGCCGTATATAAGATTGGGCTGCTCTTAATTATGTCTTTAACGTTCATTTATTTGACCTCCCAAGTGTGTTAGAAACCCAGCAAAAAACCATCATGCATGGATGATGGTTTCATTAATAA
Source organism: Paenibacillus sp. BC26 (assembly GCF_900116125.1). Classification (NCBI taxonomy): domain Bacteria; kingdom Bacillati; phylum Bacillota; class Bacilli; order Caryophanales; family Paenibacillaceae; genus Paenibacillus; species Paenibacillus sp. BC26. Next base: position 385,208 of record NZ_FPAD01000002.1, read on the forward strand.
ATGAGCTGTTACATATTTACAAGTGCATGATGAATTTTCCCAACCCAATTCCGGTAATCAAATTTATTTTCTACACATTCCCTTGCTTTTGCTGATAATTCCAATATTTCATCTTGTGTCATGGATAGAGCTTTACATATTTGTTCGAAACACAAATCGATCTCGCATCCATCAAAGATAAGAGCATTCACATTGTCCTCCAGATAATACTTCGTATAATCTCCAACGCGTGAAACAATTGGAATTACGCCATAACACATCACTTCCGGCACTTTACTTGGGAAGTTAGCTAACGTCATTTGGTTTTCTTCTCTTGCCAGCACTAAGAAGTGCATTGCCTGATATAATGCAATCAGTTCCTTGTACTGCATCCATTTGTGTATGACTAGAATCTCTTTCAGGTTTTCGTATTCTTGTGACGTCAGCAAACTTTCAATTTGCTCCTCTTTGACGCCACATAAGTGTAATTCCACTCGCTTTTTATCGTTGGGAGCCAGCTTGCAAAAGCTCTTTAGGATAACTTCAATTGCATCTTTCATGAGCCCGTTGCCCGGAAAAATGAATTTTATTTTATCAAACGACTTCGTTCCAATCGGATGTTCGTGTACATCGGCCATAATCGGCAAGCGCATCGTATTACAGTTTTTCTCGATCAAATGGTTTTGTATATAACTTGAGATGGGAAAAAGCAAGTCATGGCGGGGGAGAAACTGATCGAAATAAGTATGATATGCCTTCCCTTCACGCCTTGACTTAAATGCGCTGGTAGGGAACCACTCTGTAGCAACACAGGCAGTCTTAAAGCCAACTTGCTCCTTATACTTCAAAACCTCTCGATGCACATACAAATCCGGCGAATAGAGCAATACAATATCTTCACTCGTTAGATTATGTTTCTTCAAAATATTAACTAAGATACGTCCTTTCCCATATTCAAATTCTAATCGGCGTAGAATTCTTCTTTTAGAAATATGAAACGGAATAATCTTAATCGCATTATAGGACATAAATCCTTCTTGCTCTTGAAGCTTAAACTCTTCATTGATGTTTGTAATCAAGTAAACATCATATTGCGCCTCCTTCAAGGCATTACTTAAATACTGCGTATAATTTGCAGCTGCCGATCCTCGCGGGTAGTTTAAAAATCCAAAAAGAAAGATTCGCTTATTCATTACAGTCCTCCACTTTTTATCCTGTTTCTCTCTCTCTGATTAGGAATTATTTTCAATCATTTTCAATCGTGATCCATCATACACTGCACCTTTAATCACCGAACTCCTTGGTCGCAGCTCAGTATCTCGCTTACGCTCCCTTGCTTCGCTCATCATCGCAACTCCGCGTCCAATAAAAACAAGCACGAATAACGTTCCAAGATTCCAGCCGAATTTAAAGTATACGGACAACCCGCCTAGAGCTGTCAGGAAAAAAAAGCTCATTAGCCGACATCCGACAATATAAGCTTGTTCCTCTATCGTAAAACGATCCTTATTTATCTTTCTAAATAAGCCGGCGATAACACCCAACAAACAAAGCACCGGAACAATGCCATAATGAAACATGATATAGATAAATTGATTATCAAAGTATCGATAGTTTGTAATCCCAAGAAAGCTATAGCCCGCATTACGTCCCTGCCCCCATAACAAACTGGTTGCGTCTACTTGCGAGAAGAACGTATCATACTGCCCGGATCTCGTATCTTGCCCAATACGGTCGAATAGAGCGCCTGTAACATTAGGCAATAGAAGGATAATTAAGAGGAAAACGAGCACTACGGTAAAAGCGGCTACTATCTTCCGAAGTAAAGCATTCTTGCCGGCGCTAAAAGCTAACATAGCATACAGCAGTAGGATACACTGTATAATCCAGCTTCTGGATCGAATAAGAAAAGCACAGATTAATAAGCAAATGCCCAGAATATACTTAAATGATCGATGATACTTCTTACTTTCAGACATGCCGAGTGAATAACACCAATATGCGCTAATCGCGACTGCAAACATTTCTTTACTTGGTGATGTTCTTGTTTCCGTTGAGAGCCCATATTGGAATACAAAAGAAAGGCTGCTCCAGAAAATCAATCCAACCATGAGTACAACGATAAACGGAATTAATCTTTTGGCGCTCTCAAATATCGCCTTCTCATACCCAAGTATGTAAAACAAAGGGATGAGGATGAGGTTAATCGAAACATCATCAAGAAGAACTTCTTGGAGGTTCGCTTCGTAAAACGCAAATAATCCCCAAACGATAAAAACAAGCGAGCATAAATATACAATGAGCAGGGTCTTCCCCTTTTTCTGATTACTCCATATGCAAACAATCAACAAGATATAAAGTAAATAGATCGACATCGATGAGCTTAGAGATGTAAGTTTTGAATAATGAGGTGCATATGTAAAGGCCGTTGAATTCGCCTCTCTGACCCATGACCCCGTTATCCCCGGAATCACTAAGCTAATTAGCATTAGCACAATAATGCCAGTAAATAGAATTCCTTTTAAATCCACTTTCATCTCATTTGGCTTCATCTTATGAGCACCCTTTTATCCCGTTTATTTCTCTAATAAACTTATCGATTATGATATCTACCTGATACTCTTCTTTCATTTTTCTCTTGGCTGCTTTCCCAGCTTCATAGCAAAAAACGGGATTCGTCACACAGTAGTTAATTGCTGCTGCCAGCTCACTGACGTTATTCCGTTCAACCAAAATACCATCTGACATGTTGTTAATTAAGTCCTTAGGACCTGTCGGACAATCGGTCGAGATACAAGGTAATCCGACGGCCATCGCTTCCATTAATGCATTCGGCATGCCTTCGTAATTCGACGATAAAACAAACAAATCGGTAGATACCAGCGCCTCAGCAACGTTCGATATTCTCCCTCTAAACGTTACGACATCCTCGATGCTCCGCTTATTCACCAGATCCTTTAATCTTTCAGATTCTTCTCCCGCACCATACAGGCTCAACCTTAAAGAAGGATTGGTTTTATAAGCCATTGCAAAAGCCTCGATTAACAGCTCCTGATTCTTCTGGCTATTTAATCTCCCGAATGTTGCAATTTCTCGAATGGAATCCCGTTTCGGATAATGGCAATCGATTAACTCATTACTAACCGGATTCGGAACAACGAGCGTTTTACGCTTTGCAAATTCCGGAAAAAACCCGGCTTGTTCTTCCGTTTGAAGCAATATCCCGGATGATAACAACGCAACGATCTTCCCAACGGTTCTCTTACTTTTCGAATCCGGATATTGATATGGGTTGTTTCTGACTGTAGCAACGAAAGGAATATTCATAAATCGCGATGCGATAAAGAAGTGGTTCACTTGATCAGGTAAGAAGGGAATAATGACATTGGGGTCGACTTCACGTATCGTACGCCTCATCGCTGCGAGTTTATTAGCAAAATATTTGATACGGCTATCACCTTTATTTTTGGGAAGAAGATGAATTTTCACTTTGTCAGAGATCGGATATTCATTCTTCACTCTCTCATAAAGGATTAGATGAACGTCATATCCCCTCTCAGCGATACCGCTTGCCAATATGGAAACAACTCTTTCTGCGCCGCCGCTTGAAAGGGAACTCGTTACAAATAGATACTTTTTAACAGCCATATCTATATCTCCTTAAAACAAGATTCAAATGCCATCGATAGCTTAGCCGATATGCCTATAATACATGTCAATTAATTCTTCATTCCCATACTCATGTTGAATTAAATACTCGCTGAGCTGCATGCTCTTTAGGGGATTATTCATTAAGTCTATAATGGCTTCCGCGATTTGCTGAGGCTCCAGAGGGACAATGATCCCTTCCGCATCCTCGATAATCTGATCTTTCACGGTGTCATAATTAGATACAATGATCGGCTTCGCCAGAATTTTCGCTTCATCCAATGCAACTGATTTCCCTTCGTATCGAGACGGTTGCACGAAAATATTACAATGGGAGTAGTAGGGATATGGATTCTCCCTAATTCCCAATAAGATGAATTGCTGCTCTACATTTGCTTCTATAATCTGCTTCTGCAGCTTCTCTCTCAGTTCACCCTGGCCGATAATATACCAGATAAAATTGATGTTTTGATCCTGCATTAGTTTTGCCGCTTGAATGGCCACATCAAATCCTTTTTGAGTGACGAGCCTGCCAATCGACAGGAGAATCACCTTACCAGGATCACTTCCTCTGGCCTCCACATATTCAACAGGTTGAAACTCACGCGCCATCTGTTTAATTAATGATGAGGATGTGAGATTCGGGATATGAACCGTTCTGGCGGCTGCGTCAGGAAAATTATCGCAAAATATTTTGACACACTCTTCAGATATGGAAACAATTTTATCGAATTGCGCAACATAAGGCCGGTCTAATGCTTTATCAAAGCCTTCTGCATTGTAATCATTGTGTATCCATATCATTTTCTTCCTTGCTTTAACCTTGTCCGCCACGTAATACATGGCTTCACCGTGCATATATGAGATCGCTACATCATACTCGCCGGGTAAATCTTTAATCGCTTGTCGGTATAGCTTGATCCACCGAATTTGAAACCCCTTATTTTGATTACTTTTATATTTAATCCTCGTGTAAAACACACCTAGGTATCTTCTAAGGTTGGCATTTAGCGAGGAAATTTGTTTAATGCCATCCGTATCAAGCGATTTAAAAGCATATTTCAGCGTGTTCGGTATGCTTAAAATATGGACTTCTTTCGGTACCTGTTTAATAAATACGCCTTCGTGTTTAAATAACAGCAACTCCACTTTATACTTGGTGTAATCAAACAGATTCAGCAGGTTGACTAAGCTCTTCTCTGCCCCGCCGGTTGTCAAGGTTGGGATGACAAACAGAACTTTTTTCATTCACTCAAACCCCTACTTGTTTATTAGTGTTTCCGGGCATTAGGCTGATATATAAGCTGGTTAGTCTGTTTATGTGCGACTCAAACGAATAGCCTTGTTTAACGATGCTCACACTTGAATCGCCATATTGTTTGCAAATATCTTCATTTAAGAGCAGCTTCATTAATGCATCGCTTAGCCTCTCTACATCCCCGGGTTCACAAACGTATCCGTTTTCCCCATTACGAACGATTTTGGGTACGCCACCTACATTCGTACTAACAATGGGCATTCCATAACCCATTGCATCCAGAATGGACATCGGCATTCCCTCGTTGTACGAAGGCAGAAAGAAGATATCGCTCTCGCGAAGCAATCGATCCTTTTCTTTGCCTCTTACCCAGCCGGGAAAAACGACATGTTGCTCCACGCCCTTTTCCCTTAATGCGTTTCGTACCGATTCCATATCTCCCGAACCGCCCAGAACAAATTTCACTTTCGGAAACTTGTGGGCAACTCTCTCCACAACAGCGGGGATGTCATAGCACCCTTTTCTTTGGCCAATCTCTCCTAAGAACAGAATCTGCATATTGCTGTTTCGGCTCGTTCTTTCATGAATGGCATCGCCATCAATGCTGCTGTAATTCTCAATGATCTCAATCTTTTCTTCTTGCACAATCATGCTTAGCCGTTCTTTCCACTCATTAGAAAGTGCAAGCATAACCGTACATTTGTTATAAGCGTTTTGAATCAGCTTTTTTCTCTTATGACTGGCATTTACATAGAACGTTTCGAAATCCGCCCCATGGCAATGATTGATTATGGGAACATTAAACCAGCTGGCCATATAGATGAACGGCAGCTTGCGATAGAAACTCGGCCCAAATGAAGAATGTATATGTACAAGTTCCGGTTTCTCCAGTAACAGGACTCTAAGAAAATCAAAATACCCCGTAATGGCTTTAAAGAGTTTTTTGATTTTCCCACCGTCCGTATAAGATTCAACATATCGAATTTGGAATTCATGCTCGAGAACGGAGCCACGATACCCATTCACAACAGCAGAAATGCCGCCTTTTACCATGGGATGTTGTACGATCATGCAGATTCTTTTATTTTTTCTCATGGACAACAACCACCGTAAACGTATTTTTGAAGAATCCTATCGATTGCACAAAAATATTACATAGCATCTACACTAGGCAGCGTATAATATTCTAAGAGTTCCTGTATCTTTCTTTCATTTCCGAAAGCAGTTTTTGAATGTAAATAAGCTGCTTTGGCCAACGAAGTTCTCAGTTCCTCGTCATTTACCAATTGATGAATGGCTTGTTCTAACTGATCAACAAGCTGTAAATACGGTGCCGGTGCAATTTTTAATGCACATGAAGAATTCGTATTGACTCGGGGACCACCGGTATCCACACAAATAACAGGTAAACCACGACTCATTCCTTCAATAACGACAAGGCATCCGGAATCGCGCAAACTACAATTTAGTAAAATATCGAATTGATCATAAAATGATTTCATTTGATCATACTCAACTCGTCTTACAAATTTTATTTCTCGATCAAGATACTTACCTGACATTGTTCGAAGCTTATTGATATGCTCTTCGTTTCCATCCCCTAATACGGTAAGCTCAATTCTTGCCTCGTGATCTAATGCTTGAATCGCAGCTTGCACAGCCAATTCGAACCCTTTCCAATAAAGCATCCTGCCCGCACACAAAATTTTGCACACCGGATTCTGTTTGGCCGGCGGTTCGGGTTCAAAGAATTCACTCTTAAGACCAATCGCTTGAACAACCTTCACTTTACTTCTATATTCGCTTGGAATTAATGCTTTCGTTTCTTCTGTAACGGCAATAATCAGTTTCGCATGCTTAAAAGCGTTTTGAACACTTGGCGCAACTACCGGAATTAATTGCGTAAGGGATCTGACGGTTTCTATTAGTTTGCTTTTCATACTCATTGGATACTGAATGATTTTCGGTATATTTTCCCCTCCTGAAATCGGGCCATAGATGAAGGGAATGCCGAGTTTATACATAAAGCTCGGTAAAATGCATGAAACATATGTAACGTGTTGGACAAAGTCGAAGTTTATTTCCTGTGTTAATTTTCTAGCTGCATGCAGCGCCTTTTTTTGCCATAGATAGTAATACATTCTTTCAAATCTCTTCCATTCTTTGTACCAAAATGCCCTATTTACTCGCACGTAAATAAACGTTACATTCTTTAATGCCTCGGGATGATTGGCTTTGTAGCTCTCGATGTCTCTTTGATTGGTATAGTTGGTAAGGACCCATAGATCATGATACTTACTCAACTCCTCTACCCAATTCCAACCAACAGCTGGTTCTGATCCCATATTCGGACGGCATGCATAGGCGGACAGTAATAAATTCATTCCAAGCACCTCAATGCTATATTTCATAAAATAAGTGCAATCATTTCCCTCTCGCTACAAGCCATATAAACCTCGTGTTCGTATGAAAATACCTCTTAAACAACCGTTTGGGATCCTGGATCAGCCGATACAGCCATTCCAAATTATTGTTCTGCATCCATTCCGGAGCTCTGGCGATATTAGCTGCATAATAATCAAATCCGGCACCAATGCCGATCATCAAGCCGTTCACCTTGCCCTGATGAGCTGCCATCCACTTCTCCTGCTTCGGTGCTCCCAGCCCGACCCAGATAAAATCAGGTTTACTGGCATTGATCATCTCTACTATGGCTTTATCCTCTTCATCCGACATCGGTCGGAAGGGAGGACTGTATAGCCCGGCAATTTCAATGCCTGCATGGCTTTCATTCAGCTTGGTGTAGAGCTTCTTTAACGTTTCTTCCGTAGAACCATAAAAGAAGTGGCGGTAACCTCTCTCCAGCGAAACTTTAAAAACTTCTTCCATCAGACTGGGACCGGTCGTCCTGGCCATGTTCTCATAGCCGCGTTTTCTGCCAATGGTGGACAGCGGGCCGCCATCAGGAATGGCTAATATCCCGCCATTTTGAACAGCTCGATACTCCGGCTCTTCATAGCTGATCACCGTAGTATGAACATTGGAAACACAAATGTAGTCACCGGCTAAGTTCTCGATGTTTTCCTTCAAATAATGCAGCAGCCACTCCATATTTATTGCGGCTATATTCACCCCTAGAATGTTACATGTAGGGATCTTCGACTTATCAACGGTTCGGATTATCACGAGATACCTCCTCGCACCAAAAAAGGGCATCTTAGGGATGCCCTTCATTACTCCTATATTTGTATGGCTATGTAGAAATTTAGTGCGTTAGCATGAGCTGATTGTAACGATCCTCAGCTCTGACTCGCTTCAAATCCTCATCTACCATCATATGGACCAGCTGCTGAAAGCCAACATTTAATTCCCAGCCCAGTTTCGCCTTCGCCTTCGTGCAATCTCCGAGCAATAAATCCACTTCGGCAGGGCGCACGAATTCTTGATCAATGACAACATAATCCTCATAGTTTAATCCTACATAGGAAAATGCCACTTCAAGCAGCTCTTTAACGGAGTGCATTTCACCCGTTGAAATCACGTAATCCTCCGGTTCATCCTGCTGGAGCATCAGCCACATGGCTTTCACGTAATCCCCCGCAAATCCCCAATCGCGCAAAGAATCGAGATTCCCCATCCGAAGCTCCTTTTGCAGACCCAGCTTAATTCTCGCAACCGCATCCGTTACTTTGCGCGTAACAAACTCATGACCGCGGCGAGGCGATTCATGATTAAATAAGATGCCTGAGCAAGCAAACATATTAAAGCTTTCGCGATAGTTAACCGTGATCCAGTGCCCATATACCTTCGATACGCCGTATGGACTGCGAGGATAGAAAGGCGTTGTTTCCTTCTGCGGCGTTTCCACCACTTTTCCATACATTTCACTGCTCGATGCCTGGTAGAATCTCGCATTAGGCTTCATAATTCTTACGGCCTCCAACATATTCGTGACAGACAATGCCGTGATTTGGCCTGTCAATAAGGGCTGCGGCCACGAAGCCGCTACAAAGGACTGTGCGGCAAGGTTATACACTTCGTCCGGATCAGATGCTTTGACCGCCTCAATGAGGGAAGCCAGATCTGTCAGGTCTCCTGAAATCCATTTGATTCTATCTTTAATATGGCTGACATTCTCGTAATTTGGGGTACTGGTCCTTCTTCTGAGCCCATAGACCTCGTAGCCTTTATCAAGCAAGAGTTCTGCCAAATAGGATCCGTCTTGGCCGGTAATCCCCGTAATCAGTGCGCGCTTTTGCATGTATTTTCCTCCACATGATCTTTTTATTTGTTAACTAAATAGTCATTTTGGAAAGCCATGTATGCCGATCTAACGCCATCCTCCAAGGAAATTGCAGCCTTCCAGCCTAATCTGTTGATCTTTGAGACATCAACCAGTTTCCTTGGCGTTCCATCCGGCAACGAGGTATTGAAACGAATCTCTCCCGGATAACCAACGATGCTTTTGATCAATTCCGCCAATTCCCGAATGGAAATATCATCGCCTACGCCCACATTCACGATTTCACTATCCTCGTAACGGTCCATTAGGAATATGCAGGCTTCTGCGAGGTCATCCGAATGCAGAAATTCGCGTCTTGGCTGTCCCGTTCCCCATACCTCAACTTGCTCTGCATGAGTAACTTTAGCTTCATGAAACTTCCGGATAAGTGCCGGCAGCACATGTGAAGTTTTCAAATCGAAGTTATCGTTAGGCCCATACATATTGGTAGGCATGACGGAGATAAACTTCGTTCCATATTGACGATTATAGGACTGACACATGCTGATCCCGGCAATTTTGGCAACCGCATAAGGTTGATTCGTCGGCTCAAGCTCGCCGGTTAGCAGATATTCTTCCTTGAGCGGCTGCGGCGCAAATTTAGGATAAATGCATGTGGAGCCCAGAAACATCAGTTTCTTCACGTTGGCACGATAAGCGGAATCGATCACATTCGTCTGAATAAGTAAATTATCTCGAATGAAGTCTGCCGGAAAATCATTGTTGGCCACGATACCGCCTACTTTAGCTGCAGCCAGAAACACATAATCAATGCGATGGTTGTCGAAGAAGTCCTGAACCTGATCCCTTTCCCTTAAATCCAGCTCTTTACTGGAACGGTAAAGGAGATTCTCGTACCCTCTTCTCTCTAATTCCCTTAGAATTGCAGAGCCTACCAGACCTCTATGGCCGGCAACATATATAGTCGAGCTTTTATCCATATTTGCACCTCGAATCATGTTAAAAAGCGTCTTTCCTGCCAACGATTACTTTAACGGTCTTACACATAATCTTGATATCAAAGAAGATGCTTCTTTGCTCGATGTAGGCCAGATCTAACTCCACCATCTCGCCGAAGCTTAATCCGTTTCTGCCGCTGATCTGCCATAAGCCGGTGCAGCCGGGCATTGCTTTAAGCCGCAATTTGTCATATGTCGTATATTCCGCTACTTCTCTGGGTAACGGTGGCCTGGGGCCCACAATGGACATATCGCCCTTAATGACATTCCATAGCTGTGGCAGTTCATCAATGCTGGTTTTACGGATGAACTTCCCAACTCTGGTAACCCGCGGGTCTTCTTTCATCTTGAACATGGCGCCGTCAATTTCGTTTTGACTTAACAGCCCATCAAGCAATACTTCTGCATTGGATACCATCGACCGGAACTTATACATGCGAAACGGTTTTTCATTCTTGCCGACCCGAACCTGGTGAAAAAAAATAGGACCGCGCGGGTCCTCTACTTTTATCATAATGGCCACGATCATGAACAAAGGAATTAAGCAAAGCAGTCCTATAGCTGCACATACAATATCCATGGCCCGTTTCACCATCAAGTACTGAACAAGTCCTCTTGCTCTCTCCATCGATTGGATTGAAGTCGAAAGTTTGGTTTTGAGCACGACATCCCCATCATTGCGTTGTGTGGATAAACTCATTCTTTCCCACCTGTCCTACAATTTATATTTCTTTAAACGTTCATTTTCAAGGATCTCCTCAAGCGCCGTTAACAGCGGAAGGCGTAACTCGTTATTGTGCAGCGCAAAATCCAAAATGGTTGTAATAAAACCTAACTTCTCGCCAACGTCATAACGTTTGCCCTCGAAGTCGTAGGCATAGACGCCTTGAAACTCGTTTAACTTCTGAATCGCATCCGTCAGTTGAATTTCTCCGCCTGCACCGGCTTCTTGATGCTCCAGGAAATCAAAGATTTCAGGTGTCAGAATGTATCTGCCCATAATGGCTAAATTGGAAGGGGCTGTACCTAATTTAGGTTTCTCTACAAAACGATTGACGGAATAGAGCTTCCCAATCGCTTCCAGAGGGTCAACTACTCCATAACGTTCCATCAGTTCAATGGAAATGGCTTGGACCCCAATCACGGATCGCTGTACTTGCTCGTATTGCGTAATCAGCTGTTTGGTACATGGCACATCGGCAACGACGATATCGTCCCCTAAGAGGACGGCAAAGGGCTCGTTCCCGATAAACTTACGAGCACACCATACCGCATGTCCCAAGCCTTTGGGTTCTTTTTGCCGAATATAATGAATATCTACACTGGATGATTTGCGCACTTCTCCGAGCAGCTCCATCTTCCCTTTCTCCATCAAGCTGGATTCCAGCTCGAAAGCAATGTCGAAGTGGTCCTCGATTGCGCGCTTTCCTTTCCCCGTAACGATTATGATATCTTCGATCCCGGAGGCTATAGCTTCTTCCACGATGTATTGAATGGTAGGTTTGTCCACAATTGGAAGCATCTCTTTGGGCATAGCCTTCGTTGCTGGTAAGAATCGCGTCCCTAAACCTGCAGCTGGAATGATCGCTTTTCTAACCTGTTTCATCATCATTCACCCCTATTATTCTAATTTCTTAAGGAAGTAGCTGCTGTTAAAAAAACCAGCTATACCTTTATTAGCATTAAAAACATAGCTCGTTTTTTTAGCCGTTTATGGCCGCAGTATTTGAGGGCATTAAACCCTGCCTCACATCACACCCTTGACGATGAACGTCTAAGGCTGGCAAGCCAGCCCACAGCATGATCGAGTGCCTACGTGTGATACAGGTTCAGTAGACATCACCCAAGGAATGTTCACTTGCTTGCTATCTATTATTTTCTGCCGTAATAGTAGTAATATTGCCCATCATGCTTAGAGCGCTCATTATTATTGAGAACGACACCTAATATGCGGGATTTTGCATGCTCCAAGCTGGTTTTCGCTTTTTTTAGAAGCTCTTTCTTCACTTTGCCGGCGTGAATGACAAGGATGATTCCGTCGCAATAGGATGTGACAATAAGGCTGTCAGCCACCGGAAGGACAGGCGGCGTATCGAAGAGAATGACATCGTACAGGCCCTTCAGTTCTTCAACGAGCAGCTGCATCCGTTGTGAGCCCAAAATTTCGGAAGGATTTGGCGGTATTGGACCGGCCGTGAGGACGAAGAGATTTTCTACACTCGTCTCCCGGATAACATCCGCAAGCACCTGCTGATTGAGAATCGCGCTGGTTAGTCCCGACCGATTCGTGAGTTGAAATACATGATGTAACGTAGGCCTGCGAAGATCCGTATCGATGAGAAGCACTTTCTTCCCTTCTTGCGCATAGGTCACGGCAAGATTCGTAACTGTGGTGGTCTTGCCCTCTCCTTCACTTGCAGAGGCAACCATCAGCACTTTCATGGGCTGATCAATCGCCGAGAATTGAATATTCGTACGCAAGGTACGATACGCTTCTGAGATTGGAGACATGGGATTAATAGCCGAAATGAGATGACGCTGTTTATTGTCTTGCTGTGACATATGTACCTTCACCTACTTTTTTTTCAGATACCCTCGTCTTACGGGGGTTCAAATCCGATTTGTTGATTTTCGTAATATGCGACAGTACCGGCAGCTCAAGCGACTGCAGCACATCTTCTTCGCTCTTGATCGTGTCATCGAAGTAATCGAGTAAGAAAACAAAGCCGATTGCCAACATCAGAGATACGATAAAGCTCAATGCAATAAAGAAAATGGGGCTTTTATTGATCGGTGCAGCATCTGCGCTTGGAGTGGCTTCAGACAGGATCGTAACGTTATCGACCTTCATAATGGACGGGATTTCATTCTTGAAGACGGTAGCTACGGCATTTACGATATGAGCCGCTCGTTCATAGGAAATATCCGTGGCGTTAATATTCATAACCTGTGAATCGCTCGCTGCGCTAATTTGCAACACGGAGCTTAGTTCACCGGGCGAAGCTTTTAAATCCGGATAATTACTTACCACTTTGTTCAAGATGGCTGACGAATTGATAATTTCTTTATAGGAGCTTATAAGCCTGATATTAGATTGAATGACGTCCCAGTCTATTGTTCTGGTTCCGCCAACTTCAAAGGATTGACTGACAATCAGTTTCGCAGTCGCTTGATATACCTGGTCGGTATAAAGATAAGTCTTAACCCCCGTTAACCCGCATGCCACCATTACAATTGCCGAGATAAGAAGAAGTCTCTTGCGAATGATCTTCATGTAATCCTTAAGTTCCACTTAAATACCTCCAGTTAATTGGTATTAGATATTACCAGCGCATCGGATGCAGCTGTATCGGGTCCGGGCGTCTTGCGCATAGCGCTGATCTCTCACCTTTTAGCGAAAAAATTGGAGTATTGTGAATGTCGGCAGGTATAACAGGTGCTTCTATGGGTAATGAATATTAACAATTGATTGATACAATTTGTATCTCTTTTCAAGACTTACTTTACGATACGGAACGTAGCATGTCAATAGTTTTTTCATGCTTTCAGATACGATGTGACATTTCGTAGCAATGAATGCAATTGTAAGCGTTTCGTATTAATATGGAGTTATAGCCTGTTAGGAGGAGAAATATGAATATTGGTGACCGTATTGCCAAACTGAGGGACGATCGGGGTTGGACACAAGAACAGACAGCGGGATTACTGGGAATCTCACGCGCAGCTTTATCCCATTATGAGAAAAACCGCCGCGAACCGGATACGGAAACACTATCTAAGTTTGCCGATTTATTCAAAGTCTCTGTCGACTACCTTGTCGGAAGAACGAACGTGCCTCATATCACGTTGGACGAGCCTGTTCGTGAATTTGTTGACCAACTTGAGCTCTCCGAAGAAGACTTGCTTAGCAGACTTGCGCTTGCCATTGACGGTAAGAAATTATCGTTGGAAGAAACAAGACGTTTCGTTGCTTTCGTTCGCGCAGAGAGAAATATGAAATAACGCTTCCATAACATAGTAAAACCATAGTCCTCATCGACTATGGTTTTTATTGTTTATCTTATTTATTACTTTGAAGCGGCGGTAAGTCTGAGGGCCATTTAGAAAGGTCAATTCCAAGTTGTTCCATTATGGTGCGTACATCCAACTGTAGAATCTCCTTTGTTGTCTGTGCTTCATTGTTCTGATCCTCAAATTTTCTCATCATACCTCAGCTCCGACTCCCTCTATTTATAATGAATCTAACATGTTCTGTCCGGACTAAGCTGCCACTCTGATTACTCCAATTACCTGAACCTCACCCGTATTATGTATCTCTCTACAACTTGTTCTACTTGTCTTCACTAATTATATCCAACCTCATCCAAAAATGATGTCGAAGGCTGTGGGACTTCTCTCACAATTAAAATCTTTTTTTGTCGATTAACGGTATATTTTTCCTATCGGAGATGGATTTTTTAACATTCGTTTACAAACAAAAAATAGACCGCTCTATAAGAATAGCGGTCTAAATTGAAATGTTAATTTTTCCTCTTTATTCCAGAAATCTAATAAAATCCAACCCGAATGTTCCGTACGGATGCGACAATATCAGAGGCTGCTAATGTTGTAGTTTGATTGCAACTAATATTGACTTCCAGATTGACGACGAAGCCGGCCTCTCTTGAATAGCTTAAAGGCTTATACGCTGCGATCGGCATCCATTGCGAGTTTTTATTCACATTGATAATGCGGACTTGGCCTGTAGTAATAGGCGTTGGATGTGCTGTGCTGGATTCGGAGATGTTGATATACACACTAAGCCCCCCGGGAAGCGTTTCGAGTACCTTTGAATCATAGGCGATGAAAACCCTGCTTTTGCCAGCCGGACTGTTTGCCCCTGTAAATCCTGCCATATTGAGCGCTACTCTGTTGAAATAATATTCTCCATTGGCTGCTAATGTCTTGCTTGCGGTTTGAGTAAAGCTAAGCTGCGTACCGCCATTCAGGGACGAAGCCGCGATGACAAAATTTGCGCTGCTGCCTTGATTCGCCCCCGTTCCGATTGTGGCATTGCTTCCAATAACGGCAGATGTCGAAGGGAAGTTGAAATAATCCGTATTATTTACTTTAAAAACGGACGAAATGTCGTTAACTGTCGCCGTGAATGGAGCCGTTACATGATTTGCTTTATTTGAGTAAACGAGCTCGTACGGGTAGTAATTAATGTCGAATTTGTTGTAGCAGCATTTGTCATCTTGCACAATCCCATTCAGTCCCGGCGTATTGTATGGTACGGTATCATTTTTAAAGCGACCGTCGACCATCGTACAGTCAATCTTATTAAATGAAGAGTTAATCAACCTCACTTGCGCATAAGGACCGGTTAAACCAAATTGATTATTGCTGTCGATTACGGTTCCTGTAATGCTCGATCCGTAAACGTTTGTAAATAATACGCCGTCATAAACATTCTGCTGAATCTCACAACCCGATAAATTCACATTCAGCGTATTGCTTGCTTCTAGCCCTGCATATCCCGGCGCGGTTTTACCATTCATGCAGATTTTCGTACCAACAATTCGGAAATTTCCACCGTCAAAAGACACGCCTGATTTACCGCATGTGCCAAAATGACAATTTGTCATTAAGCTATCCGATAAATTCCGCCCATAAAACCCATACCCGCCGATGACGTCAGTCATAATTCGGTCAACAATATAATCCAGTCCGCGACCGGTTAAATGGAAAGCATCCCCACCTATATTATAAATAACGAGGTCGTTAAAATGACACCGCGAAAACCAAGCGGTCCGCGCTCCGTCAAAGTCGGCAAAGGCATGAATATTAACTCCGCCGCCATGAATATAAAACTTCTCGAAGAGAACGTAATCACCCTTGAGGGAAAATATGGAACCCGTAGCACCTGTATAAGGCTGGATAACGGAACTGAATCCTTCACCGCGAACGGTTGCCCCTCTGTTTACATAAACCGTTTTTATCTTATAAGTGCCAGTCGGAATATAAGCGAAGTTGTTCGCATCCAAGCACGCTTGAAAAGCAGCGGTATCATCAGTAAAGCCGTCACCTTTGGCACCGTAGTTTAGTACATTCCCGCGCAAGCCGCCATCCGATGATGAATTGGACCAAGCCGCTTTCTCCGCATCGGTAACAAACCGGTGCGTGGCATCTTCTGTTATCATCGTCGCTGGATGTGTAGCCGGATGCGTATAGTTATTTGCTCCGGCCGCTACTCCGTCTAATTTCGCTTTATCCGCTGGGGGCATTAGCCCCTTCGAATTTGGCGTAACGGTAGGTATAGCCGCATTGATCGTGACATTGGTTGAGCCGTCAAAGGTTGTTGTACCTGTTACATCTCCGTTAATGGCGATCGTCCGCGAAGTTTGCAGCTTCTCTGCTTGATCGACGACGCCGTCATTATCCGTATCATAAACGGAGCGCATCATATCGCCCTTGACGCTGTTCCAAGCTGCTTTCTCCGTATCGCTGACAAACCGGTGCGCGGCATCTTCTGTTATCATGGTCGCCGGATGTGTGGCCGGATGCGTATAGTTATTTGCTCCGGCCGCAACACCGTCTAATTTCGCTTTATCCGCTGCGGGCATTAGCCCTTTCGAATTTGGCGTAACGGTAGGTATAGCCGCATTGATCGTGACATTGGTTGAACCGTCAAAAGTAGTCGTACCTGTTACATCTCCGTTAATGGCGATCGCCCGTGCCGTTTGCAGCTTCTCTGCTTGATCGACGACGCCGTCATTATCCGCATCATAAACGGTGCGCATCATATCGCCTTTAACACTGTTCCAATCTGCTTTCTCCGCATCCGTAACGAAGCGATGTCCCGCATCTTCGGTAATCATCGTAGCAGGATGCGTTGCAGGATGGGTGTAATTGTTTGCCCCCGCAGCTATTCCATCCAGCTTTGTTTTGTCTGCTGCACTTAACAGTCCCTTGGCGTTTGATGTTGCGGTTGGGATCGTCGAAGAGATGGATGTGTTCGCGGATCCGTCAAAAGCCGCACTTCCTGTCACATCACCCGTTAACGATATCGTTCTGGCAACCTGCAGTTTAGCGGCTTGGTCAACAATACCGTCCTTATTCACATCATAAACCGATTTAAGCATATCTCCGTCCTCACTTGGCGGAGCAACATTGTTTGAAAGTCGTAAATAAGCGGCATTCTCGGGTGTTCCAGGCGTTCCTGCAGCTACATAGACATCGGAGAATTGTTCCATTGCAACCATCAACAAATCTACGTCCTTATTCGTTGCCAGAAGCGATTGCAGATAGGTTGGTATAATCCCATCCATAAAAACATCAAATTGCTGCAATCCTTCTTCCGGAAGTGTAGGGCCCGCATAGATTTGAGTTACTCCCATATTATCTACCTCCTCTATTAGTTGAGAATCAAACTATCAACGTATCATATGCGACAATACAAGCATCTGTACTGAGCGCTTGACGGGACTTGTGTCCAACTTGTACTACGGATATGCACTTCTTCATCGAGGCGAAGTCCAAACGCAAAAAAAGACCGATAACGGATTTCCCGTTATCGGTCTTTGGCTTAGAAGTATTAGTTACCGCCTACGCGAGCAAGCTCTTTCATGTTAGCTTCAAATGCGGCAAGAAGGGCATCATCGCCGGCAAGGCCGGTTTGTTCCATCTTCTCAATTTGCTCCAGCATCCGCTTGTAATCTTTCGGGATGATTTTGACAAATTTAGCTTTCGACGACTCCCAATCGGAGAGCAGTCGATCGCCGATCGCACTGCCTGTGTTCGCCACATGGCGCTGGATCATGCCTTGCAGCTCTTCGGAATCACGCGGATCCTCTACGCGCTCCAGAAGAACCATTTCGATGTTGCAGTGTTTGTAGAAATCGCCTGCTTCATCGAGGACATACGCTACACCGCCGGACATACCGGCTGCGAAGTTACGGCCAGTGCCTCCGAGAATAACGACGCGGCCGCCTGTCATGTACTCACAGCCGTGGTCGCCAACACCTTCAACGACAACCTTCACGCCGGAGTTACGAACTGCGAAGCGCTCGCCCGCGATACCGCGGATGTAAGCTTCGCCGCTTGTCGCGCCGTAGAAAGCCGTGTTGCCGATAATGACATTCTCTTCTGCCTTAAACGTTGCTTTCTTGGATGGAGCTACAATGACTTTACCGCCGGAAAGTCCTTTACCGACATAGTCATTGGAGTCGCCTTCCAAGGAAAGCGTGATCCCTTTCGGTACGAATGCGCCGAAGCTTTGACCAGCGGAGCCGACAAAGTGGAACGAAATCGTATCTTCAGGCAATCCTTTCGCGCCGTAACGACGAGTTACTTCACTGCCTACAATCGTACCGACTACGCGGTTGATGTTCGTGATCGGCAGTGTTGCGCGGACTTGTTCACCGGTTTCGATCGCAGGCAATGCGAGCGGCAGCAATTGCTGCATATCCAGTGATTCATGGAGTTTATGATCCTGCTCCTGCGTGCAGTAGCGTGCCGCATCCTGCGGAACTTCCATCTGGTGCAGAAGTGGTCTAAGGTCGATGCCTTTGAGCTTGTAGTGCTCGATAAGATCCTTCGTTTGCAAACGATCTACACGGCCGACCATTTCTTGAATCGTACGGAAGCCAAGCTCTGCCATGATTTCGCGCAGCTCTTGCGCAACGAACAGCATGTAGTTCGCTACGTGGCTAGGATCGCCCATGAACTTCGCGCGAAGCTCAGGGTTTTGCGTAGCTACGCCGACCGGACAAGTATCCAATTGGCAGACACGCATCATGATGCAGCCAAGGACTACAAGCGGTGCAGTCGAGAAGCCGTATTCTTCGGCGCCGAGAAGAGCTGCGATCGCAAGGTCGCGGCCGTTCATGATTTTGCCGTCTGTCTCAACAACTACGCGGTCACGCAGGTTGTTGATCATCAGCGTTTGATGCGTTTCGGCAAGTCCAAGCTCCCACGGCATACCAGCGTGACGGATCGATGCAAGCGGCGAAGCGCCTGTTCCGCCATCGTAGCCGCTGACGAGGATAACATCTGCGCGGCCTTTGGCAACGCCGGCAGCAATCGTACCAACGCCTGCTTCGGATACGAGCTTCACGTTAATACGTGCACGAGGGTTGGCGTTCTTCAAATCATGGATAAGCTCAGCCAAGTCCTCAATGGAATAGATATCGTGATGCGGAGGCGGGGAGATTAGTCCTACGCCCGGTGTTGAACCGCGAACTTCGGCAACCCAAGGATAAACCTTGCGTCCCGGAAGCTGGCCGCCTTCACCCGGCTTCGCGCCTTGCGCCATCTTAATTTGAATTTCGTCGGCATTAATCAAGTAGTTGCTCGTTACGCCAAAACGTCCGGAAGCAACCTGCTTGATCGCACTGCGGCGGGAATCGCCGTTAGCATCCGGAATGTAACGCGCCGGATCTTCGCCGCCCTCGCCTGTATTGGATCTGCCGCCGATGCGGTTCATCGCAATAGCTAGTGCTTCATGCGCTTCTTTACTGATCGAGCCGTATGACATCGCACCGGTCTTGAAGCGTTTCACGATGGATTCAACGGATTCGACTTCATCAATCGAAACAGGCGCTGCATCGTAGTTGAAATCAAGCAACGAACGCAGTGTCAGATGTTTCTTGTCTTCGCCTTGAACAAGCGCGGAGAACTTCTTGTACAGCTTATAGTCATTCGAACGGGAAGCCATTTGCAGCGTATGGATCGTCTGCGGGCTGAACAAGTGGTCTTCGCCGTCTTTGCGCCATTGATATTCGCCGCCGGAATCAAGCTCTTTCACGCGGCCTTCTTGCTCTGCGAAAGCACGGTTATGATGCTTCAGCGTTTCGTCTGCGATAACGTCGAGACCGATACCGCCGATACGTGTAGTCGTCCAAGTGAAGTACTCATCGACGAGCTCTTCCTTCAAGCCTACAGCTTCAAAAATTTGTGCGCCGCGGTACGATTGGATCGTTGAAATACCCATTTTGGATAGAATCTTAACGACGCCTTTCGTAGCTGCTTTAATGAAGTTCTTGACCGCTTTCTCATGCGTTACGCCTCTGAGCAGCCCTTGGCGGATCATATCGTCGAGCGTTTCGAATGCAAGGTAAGGATTCACGGCACTTACACCATAACCGAGTAGCAATGCAAAGTGATGCACTTCGCGCGGTTCGCCGGATTCCAGCAAAATGCTGACACGCGTACGCGTACCTTCGCGGATCAAATGGTGATGCAGGGACGAAACAGCGAGCAGCGACGGAATCGCCGCATTCTCACGGTCTACGCCGCGGTCAGACAGAATAAGAATATTATGGCCTTTGCCGATTACGCGGTCAGCCGCTTCGCACATTTGCTTAATCGCAAAACGCAAGCCTGCTTCGCCTTCAGCTGCATTAAACAGCGTAGGGAGCGTAATGGATTTGAACCCCGGACGGCGCACATGGCGCAGCTTCGCGAACTCTTCGTTCGACAATACCGGTGAAGCTAATTTAATATGACGGCAGCTTTCAGGCTCGGCATTGAGCAGATTGCGTTCAGGACCCAGCGTTGTGCCTGTAGCTGTAATAATTTCTTCGCGAATCGCGTCGATTGGCGGATTCGTAACTTGCGCGAACATTTGTTTAAAGTAGTTGAACAAACGCTGCGGACGCTCGGACAGAATCGCAAGCGGTGCATCGTAACCCATGGAAGCGA
This sequence comes from Paenibacillus sp. BC26, assembly GCF_900116125.1. NCBI lineage: Bacteria > Bacillati > Bacillota > Bacilli > Caryophanales > Paenibacillaceae > Paenibacillus > Paenibacillus sp. BC26. The sequence goes on from NZ_FPAD01000002.1 coordinate 406,017, forward strand.
TCGGCTCTACGCCGCTGCCTGCCATTGGCTCAAGTACTTTACGCAGATCTTCGAACGTGTAGCCGAATGCTTGCTGACGTTTCTCAACGGTTTCATGATCCGGTTCCGGAAGCTCAGGAGCATCAGGAAGCTCATCAAGACCGATAAGATGCTCATCAAGCCACTCGCGGTACGGGTTCTCCGCTGCGATTTGAGCTTTAACCTCTTCATCCGATACGATGCGGCCTTCTTTGGTATCGACAAGCAGCATGCGACCTGGGCGAAGACGATCTTTGTAAAGGATATTCTCAGGATCGATCGGAACCGTTCCGGCTTCAGAACCAAGAATGATGACGTCATCCTTCGTTACATAATAACGGGCAGGACGAAGACCGTTACGGTCAAGAATAGCTCCGATTTGCGTGCCATCCGTAAATGCCATCGCTGCCGGGCCGTCCCACGGCTCCATCAAACAGCTGTGGTATTCGTAGAATGCTTTCTTCTCGTCGCTCATGCCTTCGTGGTTAGACCAAGGCTCCGGCACCATCATCATTGCCGCGTGCGGCAGCGAACGGCCCGATAGGTAAAGGAATTCAAGCGTGTTATCAAACATCGCCGTATCCGATCCGTCCGGATTGATAATCGGTTTGATTTTGTCCAGATCGTCGCCGAACAGCTCCGAAGCAACCATCGTTTGACGGGCATGCATCCAGTTCACGTTACCGCGAAGCGTGTTGATCTCGCCGTTATGAATAAGATAACGGTATGGATGCGCGCGTTCCCAGCTCGGGAACGTGTTCGTGGAGAAACGGGAGTGAACAAGCGCGATAGCTGTTTCCATCGCTTCGTCGTTAAGCTCAACATAGAACGAACGAACCTGCTCTGTTGTGAGCATCCCTTTGTACACGATTTTCTTGCTGGACATGCTGGAGAAGTAGAAGCTGTCTGCGCCTTCAGCGCCGGAGTAGCGAATCGCAATTTCCGCGCGTTTGCGAATGACATAGATTTTGCGTTCGAAAGCAAGCTCATCTTGAAGCTCGGCACTACGGCCGATGAACACTTGACGAACATACGGTTTAACCGATTTCGCCGAGTGACCCAGCTTCTCATCATTTGTAGGAACGGTACGCCAGCCAAGCAGCGTCTGGCCTTCCTCGCGGATGATGGCTTCGAGCTCGCGCTCATGCTTCACGCGAATGTTCTCGTCTTGCGACAGGAACAGCATACCTACGGCATATTCGCCGTTTGCAGGCAATTCGACACCGAGCTCTCTGAGTTCACGTGAGAAGAAGCCATGCGGGATTTGCAAAAGAATCCCTGCTCCGTCTCCTGTGTTAGGCTCGCTGCCTTGACCGCCGCGATGCTCCATGTTCTCGAGCACCGTCAGCGCCTGCTGAATAATTGTGTGTGATTTAATTCCCTTGATGTTAGCCACAAAGCCCATTCCGCAGGCGTCTTTCTCAAATTGCGGATCGTATAGACCTTGCTTCGGCGGCAATCCTAAACGGTTCTCTTTCACTTGGATGCAACCTTTCTATGAGAAATTTTTAAATAAACGGATGGAATGGATTCTTATTCATGGAATCCGGCTTCATTTCGAAAGCGATATCGCTTAAAATGAAGGTGTACACGCAGTTTAATAAAAAGGTTGCGTTCCAATAATTCATCCCTTGAAAAAAGTTATTATATTATTTTAACACCAGTGCATTACGATATCAATTTAATATTTTTATTATTGTGATAAGCGTTCTTTACCACGTCACAGCATCAATTCAAAAAAATATCTGAAAATTGATACCACCAAATAAAACGCATAATTATGCAAAAGGATGCGGTGAATATGTATAGTAAATTCAGGAAATTGCCAAAATGGACAATCGCGTTCACGGCCGCTGCTATGTTGGTTGGTGCAGCCGGTAACGGCGGTGCTTGGGCTTCCGCAGGAGCTTCGTTTTCAACGCCTATTATGGCAGTTTCGGCAATCGCCGCTCCGAAGGCAGAGGCTAACCAGCCGCTGCGTATTGTTGCGGTTGGCGATTCCTTGACGCTTGGTTATGAGTACGGCATGTCGGAAAGCTCCGTTCCTTACGGCTACGCAGACCGTGTGTACGAGCAGGCGCTTTATCAGGGCCGTGCCGAGCTGCAAAATTACGGGATCCTTGGTTTGAAATCGCCCGGATTGCAAAAACTACTGGAAGCCGCCGCTTCCGGAACACGTATAACGGCAGATCAACTTCAGCCGAATTTATCGACTTACCCGCTCGCAGAAGCAACCGTCTCGAAGAGCGAGCAGCTGGGCGAGGATCTGAAGAAAGCGAATTTGATCGTGCTCACGATTGGCGGGAATGATTTTACGCCGATTTTCAACGACATCTTACAGGATGATATCAGTGCTTCGACACTGCAAACTCGGTTAGATGCCTTATTGGCTGGTTATTATCCTTCATTAGAAGCGTCGCTTCGCACCATACTTAAATTGAACCCGAAAGCTACGGTTGTTTTTGCCGATCAATACCTGCCTGCGCCGAAGCCTTCCACGATTAATCAAACCATTACACAAGAACAATATGCGGTATTAACCAACGGTGTGGATAAATTGAAAAAGCAAACCGAAGCGATTGCCGCGAAGCTGACGCAAGAAGGCTTCGATGTGCGAACTGTCGATGTGTCGACACCGTTCCGCGGCAAAGAGCTCACCTACACTTCGATCATCAAAGGCGACATTCATCCGAAGCAATCCGGTTACGACGTGATGGGAAGAGCTTTTGCCAAAGGAATCTGGGGCGACTATCGCGACCCTGAAGTGCTGGCAGCCGGATCGCCGCTTCGCGTTATCGTAAACGGCAAGTCACTCAAAGGCGGCAATAAGCCGGTTCTGAAAAACAACACGACATTCTTGCCGATGCGCGACGTCACGGCAGCATTGAATGCAACACTCGTTTGGGACGGTCCGACACGTACCGCTACCATTAAATCCGGAGACAGGGTCGTTGCCTTCACCATTGGCGCAGATACGATGAAAGTGAACGGTCAGACGGTACCGCTTGAGACGCCTGCTTACTTGCAGCAATTCGGCGGCAGCTCCGTGACCTACCTGCCGCTCGCGGCCTTGTCCAAAGGGCTTGGTTATCAGGTCGTTTATCGCAAGCCGATTGGGACTGTGTTTATCCAGTCTTAGGGGTTGAAAAAGCACGAATTCACCGAGGTGGTGAATTCGTGCTTTTTTTGTTGGTGTGCGGCTGGACCGCTGATTGCGGTGCGGCGTGGCGTGAGGGGCTAGGGCAAATGCTCGTTGTGGATCTCCTGGTGTGCTACTTTTGAGGTTATGCTGGGGGATTGCTCGTTGTGAATCTCCTGATGTACACATGGCAAACCCTGTAGAGTAACCAGTACCGCTCTTTTGTCATTTTGGACGTTTACATGCTAATGTGCGTTAACTGGTACCTCTCTTGGACTAAAATGGTAAGTGTTAAACGATTGTACGGTAACGGATACCTCTCTTCAACTGCTCGCATTAACATATTGTGATTTCATTAACTGCACATTATCACTTGAGAGTACTCTTGGGATAATCTCGACGGTTGGTCCTTCATAATTGCACTGGAAGCTATTGCTTTGGGAGCTACTTTTGAGCTAATTTCGCTTGATTTCAGCTAATTTGTTGCTCTGAGAGCTACTCATTGGTTGAATGCCGCGGTTATTTAATGAGGTGTTGCTTTAGAAGCTACCTTGAGCTTAATCCACCTTTATATTATGAAGCGTTATTCTGGTGGTTACATTTTGTATTTAGCTGAATCCAGCATGCTGTGATGATGTGTTACTTTGGGAGCCAATCTTGAGCTTATCTTTGGTTAGATGAAGAAGAAAGAGTAGCCCTATGGGCTACTCTTTCGTTAATTTCGCGTGAATTCGGGTAATGTGTTGCTCCCAGAGCTACACATTGCTAAAATTCCTCGGTTATTTGATGATGTGTGGCTCTGAGAGCTACACCGTTGCCGCGAGTTCTATTGTGTCGCGTTTTGTTTTGCGATGCAGTATGAGGAAGACGATTAGTGAAAGTGCTGCGAATATGACTGCAAAGCTTGCTGTGTACATCGCTTTGCTGCCTACAGTCAACAGCTCGTTTCCTGTCACGATTTCGCGGAAAGCGCTGATTGTGTACGTCATCGGCAGCCATGCGCTGATATGCTGCAGCCAGGATGGGATGAGCTCAGATGGATATGTCCCGGCACTGCCGGTCAGCTGCAGGATGAGCAGCATAACGGCAACAAAGCGCCCCGGCTGATCGAGCAATGTAACAAGGAACTGCACGATCATCATGAAAGCGACGCTTGCCAGCATCGACATGCCGATGAATGCGCCTAAGTGGTTGACCTTAAGGCCGATTCCGTAGAGCAGAATCGCGTCTGCAATTAAAGCTTGCACAACGCCAACTACGATAAAGAGCAATACTTTGCTGACGAACCAGCTCCAGCCGGAGCGTGGCTTCAGCCCTGTTTCGCGCATCGGAATGACCATTGTGGAGAGCAATGCGCCTACGAACAGGCCAAGTGACAAGAAGTACGGTGTGAAGCCCGTACCGTAGTTCGGCACTTCGGTCAACTTCTGTTCATCGACATGTACCGGATTCGCGAACATGTCGTACAGGGCATCGGTTCCGGTGATGCCCCCGGTTTGCTTCGCGGCATCGCCGAGCTTGCCCGACAGCTCGGCCGTGCCGCCTGCGAGCTGCTCCGCGCCGCTCGCAAGCGCGGCGGAGCCGCTGGCCAGCTTGCCGGAGCCCCCGGCAAGCTCTGCCGCACCGCGGCCAGCGGCGGCTGCGCCATCCGCCAGCTTCGCGGCACCGGCCGCTGCGCTCTCGGCGCCTGCGGCGAGCTTGGCGCCGCCTTGCTGCGCGGCTGCGAGCTGCGCGTGCAGCGCCGCAAGCCCTTGCTGCAGCTGCAGCTGGCCCTGCTGCAGCTGCGCGCCGCCGGCGGCAAGCTTCGCGCTGCCGCCGGAGAGCTCGGCTGCGCCCGCGGATACCGCGCGGGCTGCGCCGAGCAGCTCCTGCAGCGCGGGATCCTGCGCTGCATCCGGCGAAGCTGCGGCGGCATACGCCTCAAGCGCCGCCGACAGCTTCGCGGCTGCGCCGGCGAGCTGCACGCCGCCTTGCTCCGCCGAGGCAAGCCCGTCGGCCAGCTTCGCACCGGCCTCGGCGGCTTGCTTAGCGCCGCCGCCGAGCTGTGCGCCGGCAGCTTCGAGCTTGCCAAGCCCGGCTGCGAGCGCCGCCGAGCCGTCCCGAACGGCGGCCGTTCCGGCCGCTAATTGACCGGCGCCGCTGCCGAGCGCCTTAACGCCTCCGGCGAGCTGCTCCGTGCCGGAAGCCAGCTTCGCTACGTTATCGCGCAGCAGCTTGGCGCCTTTCTCCGCATCCGAGGCGCCGTCGTTCAGCTTGCCTGCGCCTTCGCTCGCTTGGACAATGCCGTCAGATGCCTCGCCGATACTGTCGAAGACCGCCTCCGCATAGGCTTTTGTCACTTGCTGCGAAATTTCAGTTTGCAGCTTCTCGATCGCAGCTTGCCCGATTTTGGCCGCTAAGTAGTTGCCGCTATCATTGGACACATATCGGATTGCCGCAGGCTGCGGCTTTTCGTCCAGCAGCGTGGTCGCTTGCTTCGAGAAGGACTCGGGAATTTCGATCACATAATAGTAATCCCCGTCCCGGACGCCTTTCTCCGCTTCAGCCCGGCTCACGAAAACCCAATCAAATTCCTTATTAACCTTCAATTCATCGACCAAATCCTGTCCGACAGCCAGCGGTTTCCCCTCAAACTGCGCGCCGGCATCCTCATTCACGACCGCCACCGGCAGTTCGCTCAGCTTCCCGTAAGGATCCCAAAACGACCCAATCAACATCCCGCTGTACATAATCGGTATGAACAACACACCTACAATCGGGATAAGAAGCTTTGGACTGCGGACAATCCGGCTAAATTCCTTGCCAAACAATGATAAACCTCGCATTGCGTTTCCCCTCCAAAACAGAATAAATGACCAATTTAGTTTTTCGGTCAATTCACTTCAAAAAAAATGGACTAGTCCGCCTTCCCAACTAGCCATTGTCCACGAATTAAACTTATTCGACGCTATAGCTTGTTTAACCACCTACTCTGCATCAACACCTTACGAAGCAGTCTCAGCGAGCCATTCCCCTCGAACCATACCTTTTCTAAGCAACTACCCATGCAGCCACAACCTTCGGACACTAACCTTCACGCAGCCGCTTCATGACAAAGCTCTTACTTCACTCCGACACCCTCGCGCAGCAAGCTCGTAAAATAAGCAGCAAGGTCTTCGCGAGACAGCTGATGGCTTCTGATCCACTCGACGCCGATGGCTACATACAGCTTCAAGATCACAAAAGCAGTCAGCGCCGGATCAACTCCGCGCAGCTCGTTCTTCGCAATGGCAAGCTCAATCTCATGCTGGATAAAAGCTTGAATGGCTTGTTCAAGCCGTGCCGCTCCATCCCTTGCCATTGGCGTGCCCAGATCACGAATCTCCTGAGACAATTTCACGATGAGTTCATGCTTCTCGCGAAACAGCAACAGCTCGTGCAGGACTGCCGCTAAATTATCGAAGAAATTCCGCTCTCGATCAATCGTGCGCTCCGCCAAGCTCCGAAGCTCGGCAGCCAGCTGCCCGATGATTTCATTAAACAAGTCTTCCTTCGTTGCAAAAAACGTATAGATCGTACCTTTGCCGACTGCAGCGATTTTGGAAACCAGCTCCATCGTCGTCGCTTTATACCCAAACATGGCAAACGATTTCCCAGCGGCCTCCACAATTTGCATTCTGCGATCGACCGGTTTCTTCTGTTCCATTGCGCTGCAGCCTCCTTCTTCAACATGATATAGGTCATAATAGCACCGAATGACCAAAAACGCAATCCGGTCATCCAGTCAGTATTTCGCAACAACTATTCAATTCACTCACTTAATCGCTCCAACCCTCACCCGAAAGCGCAACATCCTCCACATTTCCCGCAGCCTCAAGCTCCTCGATTGTAAACAGAGCATGCAGCTTCAGTCCTGCTTCCTCCAATTTCTTGCGGCCATCCGGGTGCCGTTCGATGACACATACAACGTCCTCGACAATCGCCCCGGCTGCTCGCAGTTCTGCAACGCTGAGCAGGATCTGTCCACCGGTTGTGACGACATCTTCCACAATACACACATTCTGACCGCGCACTTCCGCGCCTTCGGCGAGTTTGCATGTCCCATAGCTCTTCGCTTGCTTTCGTACGAAAGCGGCAGGGATATTCGTTTCCAGCGACAGTGCCGTCGCAACCGGAATACCGCCCATCTCGAGTCCTGCAAGCACATCGATGCCAATCGGAATACATAAGGCCAGTTCGCAGGCTATTGCGCCAAGCAAACGAGGGTTCGCTTCAAATAAATACTTGTCAAAATACGTTTCCGAAACTTGACCGGAACGCAGCGTAAAAGTTCCCGACAAATGCGAGCTGTTATAAATCCCCTTCGCCAATTCGTTCCTATTCATACCGCATCCCCCTCCGGCTGCCTAAGCTGCTCTCGTCATTACTCTTCTCCCTGCTGCCAAGCTGCACTCGCCTTATCTTACTTATACTCTTTCTCCAACTGCCTCAACTGCTCCAGTCCCCGCTCCGCCCAGCGCTTCAGACGGTCGATCGCTTCGATCTCCGCGGCCACTGCCCGTGTTAACGATTCTTTGTACGATGGCACTTCTCCCGGATAAAGTCCGCTGATATCGCTGTAAGGTACATTCGTTTTCTCCGTGTAGCTCAGCGCTCTGCGTTCGTGGAACATGGGTACATCGGGATTGTAGGGATTATGCAAATCTCCCTGCTCGGGGTGCTTTAATACCGCCAGCACTTTAATCAATGCGCGCGGTCCGCTTGTTTCCATAACTTCCCCTGCATAATCACCGGATTTATAGGTAAACGTTACGATAGAGCCTTGTTCCGGAATAAACCTTTGTTTTTGCTGCATTCTACAACCACTCCATTCTGGTCCGTGTTCGCTGCTACCGCGAACCGCCTAATTTTTAGCATAAAATAAGGATGCAATCATACGCAAGTCTTAATTCCAATCTTGTGCTTCAAAGGGAAAACAGCGTAATATGAGAAGGAGAGTTCTTAGGGATTCCTGAACCGGTAGAAGAAGCAGGTGAGAATGTGCGAAAAAAAAGAGTATTGCTCCTTTCCGAAGGGTTCGGTTCCGGGCATACCCAGGCGGCTTACGCGCTTGCGGTAGGTCTTCGTTCACTTGATTCTACAATTCAGACTCGCGTCATTGAACTGGGCAATTTTCTTAACCCGGTCATCGGCCCGCTGATTGTATCCGCTTATCGCAAAACAGTGACTAAACAGCCGAAACTGCTCGGAAAGCTATACCGCAGACAATATAAAAAATCACTTAACCGATTCGCTCAGTTGGCGCTGCATCGTATTTTTTACACGCATACATCGCAGGTCATCGCCCAATTGAAGCCGGATCTGATCGTATGCACGCACCCTGTACCTAACGCAGTCGTTTCACGGCTGAAGAGGCTTGGGCTGCAAGTCCCGCTCTATACGCTCATTACCGATTATGATGCGCATGGCACATGGACAAGCTCCGAGGTGAACAAATATCTGGTCTCCACCAATGAGGTAAAGACCAAGTTGACCGACCGCGGTATCTCGCCGGGTCGAATCGAGGTTACCGGCATTCCGGTCCATCCGAACTTCTGGCAAACGCATGACAAATCGGAGCTGCAAGCCCAGTTTGATTTGAAGCCATTGCCAACCGTCCTTATTATGGGCGGTGGCTGGGGGATTATGTACAGCGATGATTTGCTCAGCTACATGACCCGTTGGCGCGATAAAATTCAGCTGATCTATTGTGTAGGCAACAATGAGAAGGCTCGTGAGCGAATGCTCGCTGACCCTAATTTTCAACATACGAACATTAAGGTGCTTGGATTTACCAAAGAAATCAACAAGCTGATGGACGTATCCGACCTGCTGATTACGAAGCCCGGCGGCATGACATGTACGGAAGGCTTGAGCAAAAGCATCCCGATGCTGTTCTACGAACCGATCCCGGGACAAGAAGAAGTCAATTGCGAATACTTCGTTGCGAGCGGTTTTGGCGAGATGCTGATCTCCTCGGAAACGATCGATAAATGGTTCGCCCTTATTCAAGAGCCTTATACCTCCGGACAGCACCGGCTTGATCTTATAAACAAACGCAACCAACAATACAACCCCATGGAATGCTCCCGCGCCGTCCTGCAGTTTCTGCAGTGACGGTTTTTTCTATGCGGTCAAAAAAAAAACCGGAAAGGCTTCAAGCCCTTCCGGTTTTTCAATTCAATTACAATACGCTTCCGCCAAACAAGAAGCGGTTTTCCCATTGTCCGCCTGCGATGTCGTTTGTGCGAACGCCGCCGGATGCCGTGGAATAGGTATGCAGGATTTGGCCATTGCCAAGATAGATGCCTACATGCGTAATCGTTTCAGTCGCTTTGTTGACGCCTGCATAGTTAGATGCTTTCGAACCTTTGTACTCCATGAAGAACATCAGGTCGCCGCGTTTCAATGAACGCCAATCGGATTTCGTTGCGCCTTTCGCTTTTACGTAGTCGCCTTGCTTACGCGAATCGGCAGGAAGCGTTAGGTTAGCGCCTTCGCGGAATGCCGTGCGTACGAAGTCGGAACAATCGAATGTTTTAGTGTTATCGCGATCGGATCCGAACTCATAAGGCGTTCCCCAATATTTCATACCGGCTGCAATCGCGTTCTCAATGAGCTGCGGCGCGTTCGGCGTCGTGCCGCCGCCTGAGCCTGAGCCGGGCTTCGTGCCGCTAGGCAGGGAGAAGCTTGCGCCAATCGATATGTATTGCTCACTGGAGCTGACATAACCTTTAACGCCATGCGAATCGGTTACGGCATACCATGCGCTGTTCGGCTGGCCTGTAATAAGGACCGATTCGCCTTTGCTCAAGTAGCGTAGACGCGTGCCTTCTGTGGAAGCGGATTTACGGAACGAAACGGATGAAACGATCGATGCGTTATAGATGATTTCAATATATTTATCGGAAGAAGAGACATAAGCGACCGTGCCGAATACGTCTTGTACTTTGTACCAGCTCGCGTTCGTTTTCTCCAAGATGACAACGTTATCGCCCGCCTTCAAGTATTTATAGACGGTTGAAGATGTAGACGGTGCGCTGCGGAAACTGACACTGGATTGAATTTCTCCGACGACAGGCGCTGGAGCCGGTGAGGCGCCCATCACTGCTGGCATGACAAGCAAAGCAGTTAGAATCAGGACAAGTAACGATGCTGTAAACTTTTTCATGTTGATTGATATCCTCCTCTTGTGATGGTCGTGCTGTAGGTGTTTTGACCCTAGTGTCAATTGTACGTGCGCGCGTAAGATGCATATATCGTCCACATGTCTCATTTGTCATCCTGCATACTAGTCGAATAGCACTAGCATTCGAACTTGATCACGCAAAAAAGACATCTCCTTCTCGGAGATGTCTTCCTGCAGACCCACACACTTCCTAAGTGAACGCTTCCTTTCACCCCGAAGTGGTTCGGTCCTATATGAAAGTCTAAAGTACTAATTTCTCCTGCGTCTTCCGCAATCATGTAAATTATTCCAATGCGGCTTTCGTATGAGCTTATTGCTAATTCCCTTCCATTTCCGGAAGAAATGCATGGAGCTCCGATTCACTTTGGCTTTTCTTGGTAATCAGCATAAGGGTGTCGTAACGGTTTGGAGAATCGATGACGGACTGATAATCAAGCTTGCCGATCGACGAGAAAATAGCCACATCCCCTGTATGGTAGTACAGATATAAAGATGCCTCGTCCTCATTATACGAACAGAATGCGATTTGTTTGGATTCCACGGGTACGAGCATAACCAACGCCTCCCAAGTGTAGGATATCGCAAGGACATTACTATATATATCCAAATAGTAACCATAACAGCACTAGCGTGAATCGATCTCATTACAAAATATTATTTATCCCAAATACTTTATGGCCAGCAGCGCATCAATCGGCGTATGTTCCAATCCAAATGCGTGAACAAATGCCGGATTTCGCTGATCATGCATGCCTTTCAGAATTGTAACTTCATAACCCAGCTGCTCCAGTTCCGCCGGCTCCCAGCCGCTGCGATGCGTTTGGAACTTCTCGCCATTCAATCCAAAGTGATCCACATACTGCTGCGGGAAGAAGCCTCGTGGCGTATAAATGATGACATGGTGCTTGGCAATCATCTCCGCCTTCTGCAGCAGCAAATGGGCATCATGTTTGGTGAAATGCTCGATGGAATCGATGAATGACACCGCTGAGAACGACTTTGGCACAAACAGCTTATGGATCTCCCTGGCATCCGCATTTAAAGGGATGATATGACTGGCATGCGTAGCCCGGTTAATCAAATAGGGCCGATGAATCTCAAGCGCGACAATATATGAATAAGGAAAAGTGTCCAGCAGGACGCAAGGCCCACTTCCGATATCAAGTAAGCTCTCCCTATTCGTAAGCTTCTTATGAAGCATAGCATTGAAATCTCGGTCCGTTGTTTCGTATGCCACTTTCTATTACCTCCTTCGCCTGACAGCTCTTCTGTTAGTTTATGAGCATGTCCTTGCAACGTAACGGCACTTGTACATTTAAAAAAAGCAGTCCCCGTACACCGATAGGCGCATTGGGACTGCTCTTACTACATCAGTATGGTGCTAGTATCCGGAACCGGAGGCGGATAAGCCGGAGCCGCAGGACACGCAGAATTTGGCGTTCAGTTCATTCTCGGTTTTGCATGTGTTGCAGATGACGACAATTTCGCCGACAGTCGTTTCATTCTTCGGTTCATCCCCCAGTGCAGATCCGCAATCCGGGCAGAACTTCGTATCCAGCGCGACCACTTTGCCGCAGCTGCACGTTTTCTCGAAACGAATCATCTTGATACGCTCTTCAAGCTGACCGATTTCTACTTGCAGCTCATCTACCTGTGAGCAGCAGTTTGTCACTTCATGCTCGGCAGAAGCCAAGTCATGTGCTTGATGCGCACGGTAAACCGCCGCACCGATGGTTGCATACACTTTATCGATTTCTCTTTCTTTACCGGAGATCTGTGCTTTCAATTTCGTAATTTCAACGGTTTGCTGTGCTTTCTTCGCCGCTTCCGATGCGCCTTGTTTAACTTTATCGAAAAAGGACATAAACGATCGACTCCTTCAACTATTCATCTACTATTGTCATTTTAACATAAACCGCCCTGAGAGGTCATGCACATCCAAAGACCTAATATACGACAGAACCTTACACGGGCTATTACTTTAGTTTATGTATCGGACATTCGCGGAAGAACAACAAATCACGTTTCACGCAGCAAAAAAGCGGGCTTTGCCGAACGTAATGTTCGAAAAAGCCCGCTAATGGGATTGAATAGATTGCAGCTTATTCCGCTGGGTACATACGCTCGCGAATCGCTTTAATCTCAGCGCTCTCGAGGTACTCATCATAAGACATCATACGATCGATTACACCGTTAGGCGTAATTTCGATGATGCGGTTCGCAATCGTTTGAACGAACTGATGGTCGTGCGATGTGAAGATCAGCGTGCCGTCGAAATCGATCAAGCCGTTGTTAAGCGCGGTAATGGACTCGAGATCCAAATGGTTCGTCGGTTCGTCCATAAGCAGAACGTTCGAACTGGACAGCATCATTTTGGAGAGCATGCAGCGGACCTTCTCGCCCCCGGACAGTACGCTGGCTTTCTTAAGCGCCTCGTCACCGGAGAAGAGCATACGGCCAAGGAAGCCGCGGATGAAGCTCTCATCCTGATCCTTCGAATATTGGCGAAGCCAGTCGACAAGGTTCATCTCTACGCCATCGAAATACTGCGAGTTGTCTTTAGGGAAATACGCTTGCGTCGTTGTAATTCCCCATTGGAATGAACCTGCATCCGGTTCAATCTCTCCCACAAGCAATTGGAACAAAATTGATTTCGGCAATGTGTTCGGTCCGACAAGTGCGATTTTGTCGCCTTTGTTAACCGTGATCGTCAGGTTGTCGATCAGATTCACGCCGTCAACAGTCTTCGTCAAGCCTTCAGTCAGCAGCAGTTGCTTGCCTGCTTCACGCTCTGGCTTGAAGTTGATGAACGGATATTTACGGCTTGATGGACGAATATCATCCAGGGAAATCTTATCAAGAAGCTTCTTACGGGAAGTCGCTTGCTTGGATTTGGATTTGTTCGCGCTGAAACGTTGAATGAACGCTTGCAGCTCCTTGATTTTGTCTTCCTTCTTCTTGTTGTTATCGCGCATGAGCGTCAGCGCCAATTGGCTGGACTCATACCAGAAGTCGTAGTTACCGACATACATTTGGATCTTACCGAAATCGATATCCGCAATATGCGTACACACTTGGTTCAAGAAGTGACGGTCATGGGATACGACAACGACAGTGCCTTCATAGCGGGAGAGGAAATCCTCAAGCCAGCCGATGGATTGCATGTCGAGATGGTTGGTAGGCTCATCGAGCAGCAGAATGTTCGGGGAACCGAACAATGCTTGCGCCAAGAGCACGCGGACTTTCTCGTTACCGGAAAGCTCAGCCATCCGCTTATCGTGAAGATCCGGCGTAATACCGAGGCCGTTCAGCATGCCTGCTGCTTCGGACTCCGCTTCCCAGCCGTTCATGTCCGCGAATTCCGCTTCCAATTCGCCTGCACGCATGCCGTCTTCATCGGTGAATTCCGCTTTCGCATAGATCGCATCTTTCTCTTTCATTACTTCATAAAGCTTCTTGTGACCCATAATAACCGTTTCGAGTACGAGGAAATCATCGTACTCATAATGGTTCTGCTTCAGGACCGCATAGCGTTCGCCTGGTGTAATATGAACCTCGCCGCTCGTTTGTTCCACTTCGCCGGAAAGAATCTTCAGAAACGTCGATTTGCCTGCGCCGTTTGCACCGATCAAGCCGTAGCAGTTGCCAGGCGTAAATTTAATATTTACATCTTCAAATAGCGCACGCTTACCGAAACGTAGCGTTATGCCGCTTGTACTAATCATTTTGCACAATCCCGTCCTTCACTAAAAGTTCTACTCATCACACCATTATAGCATAAAATCGCATATGATTGCCTACTTGTTATCATTTAATCGAACGGTTTCCCCGTGAGGGAGTATCATTACGGTTCCTCGCGCCAGCGAGAGCCGCTTGCTCTCCGCCTCCAGCCGATCCAAGGCTTCGCGCGGTGTGTCGTCCGCCAGTTTGTACGAGCCGTAATGCATCGGTATGAACCGCTTCGCACCTACATCGAGGAACGCTTGGAGCGCCTCCTCCGGCGTCACATGCTGCTGTCGCATGAACCATTCCGGTTCATACGCGCCGATCGGCATCAGCGCAACATCGATGTCGAAGCGGCTGCCAATCTCCTTAAATCCGTCGAAATACCCGCTGTCCCCGGCAAAATATACCGTTGGAGCCAGCTCTGATTCTATGATAAATCCGCCCCAGTGCGACGTGTTCGTGTCCGTCAAGGTGCGGCGCGTCCAATGCTGTGCCGGTACAAAAGTAAACGTAATGCCGCTAATTGTGGCCGACTGCCACCACTCCAGCTCGATAATGGAGGAGAAGCCTTTGCGTCGTAACTTAGCAGCCAAGCCGACGGGTACGATCATCATTTTACTGCCTTTGAGCTGTTCGAGTGATTTCATATGAAGATGATCATAATGAGAATGAGAAATTAAGACGACATCGATAGGCGGCACATCTTGAATCGCGAGACCCGGAGGAGACAGACGGCGTTGTAACGCGAGCTTCTCGGCCCAGATCGGATCGGTAATGATGTTGAGTCCGGAATGCTGAATAAGAAATGTCGAGTGACCGATCCAAGTAAGCGATGGCTCAGCCGAATTGGAATGCAAATAAATCAAGTCCGGATCTGCGGTCGGAACGGCATAGGAATAGTCTTTCAGCTTCATTTTGCCCGCACGTTCCCGCCGCCATTGTCTGACTTCCTTGAACGTCTTGGGTGTCGCTTCCCGATTTAAGTTTTCAAAGCGCATGGCTTGCTCACGTCTCCCGTCGTGTTGTCTGTTCCTGTCTCTATCGGCTGCATGATACAACCATTCTTTATTTCAAAGATACCAAGCTTAAATCGATTAAGCAAACAGCGTTCAACAGTTTGAATCTCAATTGTGGATCCCTTGCCAAATGGTTTACAATATAGTCTAAGTATGAACGGAAATGGGGGAAAACCGCATGAAATTACTTGGTATTGAACCGACGCCAAGTCCAAATACAATGAAATTGAATGTGAATGAAAAGCTTCCCGCCGGGCAGCGCTTCAGCCTCGCGCTGAGCGATGCCGACGGCGCGGTTGAACCGCTGCGCAGCTTGCTTCGCATTGAAGGCGTGCGCGGCTTGTTCCGCACGACGGATTTTATCGCGCTCGACCGGAAGCCGGGGGCGGACTGGGAGCGGATTCTGGCCGAGGCGCGGCGCATCCTGCAGAGCGGCGATGAGGCCGGGTCTGCCGAAGGCTCCGGCGAGGGCACGGGCGCAGCTGGGCCCGGCGCGGAGAGCTTCGGCGAGGCGCACGCGTTCGTGCAGCTGTATCGGGGCATCCCGATGCAAGTGCGCGTGCGCACGCCGGGTGGCGAAGCGCGTGCGGCGCTGCCCGCGCAGTTCACGGAGGCGGTGACGCGGGCTGCCGCCTCCTCGATGATTCGCGAGCGAGTGCTGGAGGAGCTCGGGGTCCGCTACGGCGAGCCCGATGAGATTGCAGCGGAGCTCGTGAGGGAGCTTGAAGCCGCTTATCCGCAGGAGCGGCTGGAGGAACTTATCGCGGCAGCGATCGCCCTCGGCGCCGCGCAGGGCGATTCGCCTGCGGCACCGGCTGCGCGGCCGGCGCCGCTGACGGCAGAGCAGCTCGCCGAGCGGCTCGCATCGCCGGAGTGGAGCGTGCGCTACGAGGCGCTCTCGCGCACGGCGCCGGAGCCGGCGATGCTCCCGCTGCTCGCCAAAGCCATAACCGACGACAACGTCTCCATCCGGAGACTGGCCGTCGTCTATCTCGGCGAGCTGCGCCTGCCGGAGGCGATGCCGCTCCTGATCGCGGCACTGCGCGACGCATCCGCGTCCGTGCGGCGCACCGCCGGCGACACGCTCTCGGATCTTGGCGACCCCGCCGCGATCCCGGCCATGATTGAAGCGCTCCGCGACCGCAACAAGCTCGTCCGCTGGCGGGCCGCCCGTTTCCTCTACGAGGTCGGCGACGACTCCGCGGCAGAGGCGCTGCAAGCAGCTGCGGCTGACCCGGAATTCGAGGTCAGCCTGCAAGCGCGCATCGCCTTGGAACGCATCGAGCGTGGCGAGGAAGCTGCCGGATCCGTCTGGCAGCAGATGACGGCGCAGCGAAACAACAAACCCAGCAGCGACTAAACGCTTCCGCCAACCCGACATGCCCGCTCTGCCGAGAATGCTGCATATAAATAACGAGCAGCATTTCGACCAATCGAATGCCGAAACGCCGTAAATGCTGCATGTTTTGCAACATTTCACGCCACACCATGAGGCCGCGGTGGTCGCTACAACAAAAGGAGCAAAGCGCTATAAGACGCTTTGCTCCTTTTCTTTGCTTTCCCTTTATCGCACTAAACCCGCTATCGCGTCATCGGATACGCCTTTTCCCAGCTGTGATCCTGCCTCATGAAGCGATCGTTTACCAAGAAATACGTATGGCTGACTTTACCCGGACGATCCGGAAGCGGATCATCCCAAGTCACATCCATGTGATGCCAGCCGTTATTCAGGCGTACCAAATTCCACACATGACTGCCGGAATCGACCTTGCCTTCCACGATTCTCGACTCAACGCCTGCATGCGACAGCATCCGGTAGGCCAGCAGCGAGTACCCCTGACAGACTGCCGAACCGGTTTCAAGCGCATCCATCGCCGTATATCGCTGCAGGGTAGTATCGTAAGCCACATGCTCCACAATCCAATCGTGAATGTAGGTCACCTTCTCGAGCGGATCCATTTTATCCACAACAATTGAAGGCAGCACTTGATTAATGAGTTGGTCCACGTGCCTGGTTTGCTCCGCTGTTTCACGGTATGTAATGGTCAGCTTGATCTTGGCAGACGTCCCCCAAGTACGAATCGTATAGAGATATGAATCCACAATATAAGCAATATAATCGTTCGCCGCGAAGGTATCGCGTATAAGCGCCGGAAATTGCTTCGACAGCTCTGCGCGATCCCCATCGTAGGAAAGGGAGATTTCCGGCTTTTGCTCGAGCAGCTGCTCCAATATTTCTGATCGAAGCTCCGGAAGTGTCGTGCTAATCGAAGCCACCTGGGCGTTGCTCTCCGGATAATCCGAACCAAGCCCAATGAATAGAATCAAAGAGACGAAGGCCAATCGTATGATGAATCGGTACATGTCCATTTGACTCCCTTCTATCTGCCTCTTGGCTTTACATAGATCCATTATAGCAAAGTGGAATGGATGGAATAAAGCAAAGGAGGAAAATATGGGAAATTAGTTGTAAACCGATTCCAACGCCGTGAGTCTATTGATGGTCAGCAAAGCCGATTCTTCGATCTCGAGCCCGCTGAATAGAATACCCTCCGTCATCAACTGCTCCCCTGTGCGTACAATCGACTCCTCCTGACTATCGCCGGATAGGTACGTCAATTGATAGGCAGCAGCCGCATCCAGTCCCTGCATGCGAATGGCACGAGTCGCTTCGGCGCCGGGCAGACGGAATACGAACAGCAAATGCTCCCCGCCGCCTTGCTGGCTGTATTGAAAAGCAGACCAGCAATCGCCGAGGCCGCCCCTCACCGGCTGGCCGGTCAACCGATACAAATCAGCCGAGCGGACAAAAGGCTTCACCCTCCGTTGATAAAAGTCGATGTGAAACGCAAGCCGTTCGCGCATCCACTCCGGCATCTGCGGAAGCTTCTGCGAGATGCCGAAGCCGCGGAGCATGGCAACTCGGGTGTAGTAGTCGAATTGGTAGGGCTTTAAATCCGGTGAATGGGGATGAAATTGCTGTTTCTCATAGTTCCACAGAAACTCGGAATAACTCCAATGCAAGCAGACCTCCGCCGCAAGCATCGTGGTCGCTCCCCAGAATACTTGGAGGCTGTGCTCCGGCCAGTCCGGATCGCTTAGAAAGGTTGTATGCGTATGACGCATCATCCCAAGATCGATGCGTAGTCCGCCGGAAGAGCAGTTTTCCAAAATCACTTCCGGATGTTTCGCACGAACGCGGTCGAGCATGCGATAGTACCCTTTGTAATGCTCGAACAGTCCGTCTCCGGCACCGTGTCCGTGGTCGGTGCAGCTGCAGCCCGCCTGCGGATCCAAGTTAAAGTCCAGTTTGATCCATTGGCAGTTGTAGCCGACAATTAGCTCATCCAACGTACGGAAAGCCCACTCCTGCACTTCCGGATTGCCAAAACAAAGATAACCGAGCTGCTCCCCATCCCTGCGTGCAGGGTAAGAGGGATGGCGCTGCGACAGATTAGCGGCTTTGCCCAGCGCTTCAATCTCGCACCATAGTCCAAACTTCATGCCGAGGCTGTGCACGTAATCCGACAGTGCACGAATGCCGCTCGGAAAACGTGTCGTATTCACCATTTCCCAATCGCCGCGATGCTCGAACCATTCCGAAGCCGCTTCAGAAGGACCGAACCAACCGGCATCAAGCGTACAAATTTCAATCCCGAGCTTCGCCGCTTCCGCCGCATTGGCACGGAATACATCCTCGTTGATCGTCTTGTCCTCGTAGCTCCACCAATGATTCCATTCTGCCGGCAGCGAACGGGAGAACGCATTGCTTACATACCAGTGCTTGCGTCCCACGCGAGCAAATGGGATGGAGGTGCTGTTAAGCTCACCGCCGCTTCCCGCTGCGATAGCGACATGGATGCCCTCCATGGTTTCCCCGGGTTGCAGCACTTTGGCGAATTCCCAATCATTTAATCCGCCGCTTACTTCGAAGAGGCTGGAGCCTTCATCGCTTACGCTTCCTGCTCCCTCATCGCTAACTCCGATTCGTTCACAGCGCAATATCCAGTTGCCTGACCACATTGGCGATACCGTTAACAGATCGCCCCCGCTGCCGATGAGGCTCATCCAAGGATGCATGTCCTTCGACGAACGTCCTTGCCTGGTTTGCAGAATAACATCCTCATTAGCCAGCTCCATGCGCACCGGCTCAAATTCGGCTCCCCACTCGCTCTTATAATGCATAAGCGTCCACGAATCCTCGGGAAGCGCCAGCCGGAAGGAATCCACACGTTCAATCGTCACGGAATCTGATCCGACATTAAGCACCGACACCCATCGTTCTACCAGCGGGGTTTCCTCGTAAGCTATGATATGACTCTCTATATGTACATCAAACGAATTGCTGTAACGATAGACGGAGACGTTATGCAGCGCTCCCTCTGCCGCGGCTCTCTTATCTACGCCTACTAATTGAAGACCTTCCGTCTGCTCATCTATCCTCAGTCCGTTTACATAAACCGCAAAATCCGTCCCGCTAATGGCATGCTCTATTCGGTTCAATTCTCCACACGCTCCTATTCGAGTCTGCAGGCAAAAGGCCGCGCCTTAAAGTAGAAGTTCTACTTCAAGGCACAGCCTCCTCTTCCCTACTTCTTCGATATAATTTCGTTCACTTGCTCATCCATTTTCTTCAGCGCTTCGTCGACTGTGATTTTGTTTGCAAAAATTTGATCGACCAGCGGAGTGATCGCTTTATCCTGCGCTTCACGCCATCTGAGGTGATAGATATCGCCGATGTTGCCGTATTTCATCCAGTCGAAGCGAGCCGTCTGGTAGCCTTCCGGCGCCCATGCCGGTGTTTCCACCTTCGAGAGAGCCGTTTTGTTGATCGGAATCCACGATTGCTGTTTCGCCAGCGTTTCTTGGTTCTCGGTCATCGTCCACTTGATGAATTCCCATGCTTGATCCGGGTGCTTCGACTTCTCAGTCATGGCATAGCCGCCCATCCAGTAAGGAACGACGCGTTTGTCATCCCACTTCGGCATTGGCGCCATATCCCAGTGCAGGTCCTTCTTCTCTTTGAGATTGCCCAGATCCCAGTCACCGCCGACATACATGGCGATTTTGCCTGTCAAGAAGTCGCCGCCAAGCGCGCTCGATTGTGCCGCATCCGGCGCAACATGATGCTTGTAGATCAGATCCTGCAAGTATTGCAGCGCATTCTTCGTCTCCGGCGTATTAAACGACAGCTTCTCCGGATCGTGAATGTTCGGTGCCAGCGCCCCGCCTTGCTCTTGGCTAAGCGCCATCCATCCCCACCATGCGCCTAGGGACATGCTTGTGCCGAACTGCACCGTTTTGTCGCCTTCTTTGATGGTCAGCTTCTGGGCCGCTGCGAGGTAATCGTCCCAGTTCCAGTTCTCGTTCGGGTACGCGACATTCGCTTTGTCGAACAGGTCTTTGTTATAGTACATGACGAGCGTTTGATAGTTTTCCGGTGCAACATACATGTTGCTGCCATCGAATTTAAACGGCTCGAGCAGCTTCTCGTCGTAGTCGGCCATGTTCAGATCGCGATCGAAGTAAGGCTGAAGATTTTTCATAAGTCCTTTTTTGTACCATGCATAGGCGGGCACATCCCAGTAGAACAAGTCTACAGGCGAGTTCGAAGCAAGGGACAGCTCGATTTTCTTGAACGTTTCGTCCCAAGGCAGCAGCGTCATTTTCACTTGAATGTTCGGGTGCGTATCGTTAAAGCGTTTCACTTTATCTTTCTCTTCTTCGTCTAAAGCGGGGCCGTTCGACCAACGGATGAAATTCAGTTCTACCTTCTCATCCTTGCTGCCCGTGTTGCCGTTGTCATTCCCGCCGCAGCCATACAAGACCGTCGACAGTGCCATGACGAGCGTCATAACTAAAGCCAGCTTACGTTTGCGAAACATACAGATCCCTCTTTTCTCTGTTTTACGTTATGGTTGTCAACCTTTAACGCCGGTAAATACCATGCCTTTGACGAAAATCTTCTGGCATAGGAAGTACAGAATGACGCATGGAGCGATCGCGTAGAGCGATGCGGCCATCAGGAGATGAAGATCAGGAGCGCTTCTGGCAGAACCTTGGAAGTAGGACAGTCCGAGCGCCAATGTGCGCTTATTCTCATCCGTCAAATAAATGAGCGGTCCCATAAAATCGTTCCAAGTCCCCATGAACGTAAACACGCCAACCGTAACCAGCACCGGCTTGCTGAGCGGAACCATGATTCGCGCCCATATGCCATAGGTGTTGCAACCGTCTATTCGCGCCGAATCCTCGAGCTCGAACGGGATGCCCATGAAGAACTGGCGCATCATGAAGATGAAGAAGGCGCTTCCAAACCAAGCCGGAATGATGAGCGGCAGGAAAGTATCTACCCAGCCAAGCTTGTTGAAGAACAGATAAATCGGCACCATCGTGACAGCGCTC
The DNA here is from genome assembly GCF_900116125.1 of Paenibacillus sp. BC26. Taxonomy (NCBI): domain Bacteria; kingdom Bacillati; phylum Bacillota; class Bacilli; order Caryophanales; family Paenibacillaceae; genus Paenibacillus; species Paenibacillus sp. BC26. The sequence continues at coordinate 427,528 of NZ_FPAD01000002.1, forward strand.
GGCAGCATCATTGTGGCCAGCAGCACGAGGAAGATGAAATTGCGTCCCGGCGCATTCAGCCTTGAGAAGCCATAGGCGGCGAAGGAGCAAGAGAGCAGCGTTCCAATCATCACGAATACGACAATAATGACCGAGTTCTGTGTATATAATCCAAACGGAAAAGTCGTAAAAGCTTCCACGAAGTTATGCCATTGCATCGGCTGCGGGATCCACTGCGGCGGGAAGATGTAGACATCCGCTTTGAGCTTCAATGAAGTAGACAGCATCCACGCGAAAGGAATCAGAATGATAATCGAGCCGAGGCAGAGCAGCAGATAGCTGAATAGTTTGGACACAAGCTCGGATTGACTGCGAGTCAGCTTTCTACGGACAGGCACATCGTTTGGTGTGATCGTGTTCATGATTTTCCCGACCTCCTGTTCCCTTCGTAGAAGACCCACATCGGCGATGATTTGAAGATGATTAATGTGAACGCCAGAATGATCAGGAAGAGCACCCAAGCCAGCGCAGACGCATAACCCATTTGCAGGTAGTCAAAAGCATTGCGGTATAAGTACAGCACGCTGAACAGCGTCGCGTTGTTCGGCCCGCCTGCCGTCATGATGAAGCCTTCCGTAAATACTTGAAGCGCTCCGATAATGCCGGTAATCAGATTGAAGAAAATAACCGGCGACAGCATCGGAAGCGTAATATGCCGGAATTGCTTGCGTTTGTTCGCTCCGTCAATCTCGGCAGCCTCGTACAGATCCGTTGGAATGCCTTGCAGTCCGGCCAGGTATACCAGCATGCTGCCGCCAACACCCCATAACCCCATGATTATGATCGGCGGCAGTGCCCATTGCTCATCGATAAACCATTTCGGCCCCTCGAAACCGATTAAACTGATCGCCCAGTTGATTAACCCGAAATCCGGATTGAATATCCACTTCCACAGCAGCGCAACCGCTACACCCGACATAACCGCAGGCAAGTAGAAGATCGTTCGGAAGAAAAAGATCCCCTTAATGTTCTTGTTGAGCAGCAGCGCCAGTGCCAGGGAGACGACCAGCCCGAGCGGCACACTTACGACGGAGTAGATCATCGTTACCTTAAGCGATTGCCAGAACAGAGAGTCTTGGAACAATTCGATATAATTGTCCAAGCCTACCCATTTAGGCGTGCTCAGAATATCGTAGTCCGTAAAGCTGAAATAGGCAGATGCCGCGATCGGGCCCAGCATGAAGAATAACAGGCCGAGTATCGCGGGACTCATAAATACATACCCGTCCAGCGCTTCGCGCCTGGACCTGGTCCACCATTTCTTCTTTGTGTTCATACTCGTCGTTCACCTCCAAGATAGTTGGATTTAAACTGATTCTTTATTTTCCGAAACGTTTCGGATACCCTTCTGAAAAAGAGCGCTGCTGCTCTCCTCAATTCGCTCACTACCACTAGCTTCTAAGGTATCGCTCTCGTGCTCTCGCGGATAATTAATTCATTTTGCAACACTATTTTGCGGTCAATCTGGCGGTTCTCCATCATATCTATGACGAGCTGTGCAGCCTGATAACCCATCTCGTATTTATCTTGACGGATTGTCGTCAGCTTCGGCGAGCAATAGGCGGCTACCGGGATGTCGTCATAGCCGACGATGGACAGCGTTTGCGGAACTTGTCGCTTCAGCTTCTCCATTGCGCGAAGCGCGCCGAGCACCATCAGGTCACTTGCCGAGAACACCGCCGTGACATCCGGATGATTGAGCAGGATGCGATACATCGCCTCGCAGCCGCCGTCTTCGGAGAAGTTGCCGTCGAAGACGAGGTCCGGATCGTAGGGGATGCCGGCTTTCTCCAGTGCTTGCTTGTAGCCCTGCAGCCTTCTGATGCTGACTGCCGCTTCATTATGCCCGTTGATCATCGCGATCTTACGGTGCCCAAGCTCCAGTAGATGATTGACCGCCAGCGTTGCCCCGTATACATTATCTGTTGTGACATGGCCTGTATTCTTGCTTTCGACCGGTATGTCGATCAGCACGCAAGGAAAATCGGCTTTGCGCACAATCTCCTCCAGATACGGATCATTCACCCTTAGGCCGAACACGATCGCGCCGTCTACGCCCCGCTCCTTGCACAGATCCGAATAGGATTTCTTCAGCTGTTTCTTGGAGCTCGTGCTGAACAGCAAAATATCATAATCGAGCATCGTCGAGCGGTCATTGATGCCGCACAGGATTTCGTAAGCGAGCGCATCCTTGACGCCTTCCCGGTTAATATCGGAGATGATGACGCCGATCGTTCTTGATTTCTTCATCACCAGACTTCTGGCAGCAGCGCTGGGCCGATAGTTCAATTCCTCGGCAGCCTGCTTAATTTTCTTGCGAGTCTCCTCATTGACGTCGCTGTATCCGTTAAGCGCTCTTGATACAGTCGTAACCGACAATCCCGTTGCTTTAGCCAGGTCTTTAATGGTGGTCACAACTTGCACATCCTCTATCGAAACGTTTCGGGTTGATTATGGACTCAGTATAGGTCAAAATGACAGCGTTTGCAATAGCTAAATTAGTGGACAAATACTAGGGATCGACAGGCGATTGTCCGCTGATTTGCGTGCTGATGAGTTGCTCTGGGAGCTACTCTTGCGCTTATTCCTTCAATTTGCTGCTGATCTGTTGCTCTGGGGGCTACTCTTTCGCTTATTCCGCCAACTTGCTGCTAATGTGTTGCTCTGGGAGCTACTCTTTCGCTTATTCCGCCAACTTGCTGCTGATCAGTTGCTCTGGGAGCTACTCTTTCGCTTATTCCTTCAACTTGCTGCTGATCTGTTGCTCTGGGGGCTACTCTTTCGCTTATGTGCGGTAACTAGTTCCTCTCTTGATGCTACTTCCCCGCTTTCCCACCAATGTGCGGTAACTAGTTCCTCTCTTGATGCTACTTTCCCCACTTTCCCACAATGTGCGGTAACTAGTTCCTCTCTTGATGCTACTTCCCCCACTTTCCCACAATGTGCGGTAACTAGTTCCTCTCTTGATGCGACTTCCCCGCTTTCCCACCAATGTGCGGTAACTAGTTCCTCTCTTGATGCTACTTCCCCGCTTTCCCACCAATGTGCGGTAACTAGTTCCTCTCTTGATGCGACTTCCCCGCTTTCCCACCAATGTGCGGTAACTAGTTCCTCTCTTGATGCGACTTCCCCCACTTTCCCACAATAAGCGGTAACTTGTTCCTCTCTTGCTGCTACTTCCCCGCTTTCCCACCAATGTGCGGTAACTAGTTCCTCTCTTGATGCTACTTTGCCAGTTTCCCGCCAATGAGCGGTAACGGATTCTGCTCTGCTAAATGCCGGCGCCAGCTGCAATCCCTCACCCTAATGGAGTATACAAAAGAGCCATCCCAAAAGTTGCCCTGCACACTTTTGAGATGGCTCTTGAAAGATAATTTACACCTGCCGCCAGTCCAAAATGACGCCTAAGCATGGACTCTTCGGAGCGGTAATTAGCTCCCATGCTTCAGCGGCATCGGTGGCAGGAAACCGGTGGGTGATAAGCTGCTCCGTCGTCAGCCAACCTTCTTCAATGGCCGCAATTGTAGCTGCCATTCGTTCTGCCGACCAGCCGGATGGGGTATGAAGCGTGATCTCCTGCTCCCGCAGCTTCTGGATATCGATTAGGCCCGCTTCGCCTAAGTAGCCTGCCGAAACAAGGTGGCTGTCGTGTTTCATCAGCGGCTGCAGCTTGCGGAACGTTTCGAGGCTGCCCACCGTGTCGATCACAATGGCGAGCTGTTTGTTCTCGCTCTCGAGCACTTGAACGGGATCGCTGTTATGGCCATTGAGCGGAATAGCATAACCCCCTGCAAGAGCAAGCTTCAACCGCTCCTCCCGATGCCCGAGCAGATACACCTGCGCGCCGCGATGAGCCAGTGTCTGTGCTGCCCATTGGCCAACGAGCCCGTCGCCGATTACAACAGCGATGTCGCCTGCAGTGACCGGCGGCCGCATACCGCAGTTATAGCCGACTTGCGTCAGCACCGTACCGGAATAGGCTAGCGGCTCCGGCCCATCCTCCGATAACTTCCACACTTGGGAGCCATCTGTAACGGACGGATTAATGTGCCCGCCAAAATCAAAGTACATGCCGTCAACTTTGCTGACGGAAGCGAATACGCGGTCACCGGCTTTTACATGGGTAACCTCTGCACCCGCCGAGATGACTCTCCCTACCTTTTGATAACCCGGTACATGCGGGAAAGGCCACGGTCCCCCTTCCGTGTACGGAACCTCTCCTGAAATACGCTCCCCGCGGAAGAAGGACGATTCGGTCCCGATGCTGATCCAGGAATATTCGAGCTCAATGACAACATCACGATCAGTTGGTTCAGGCACTTCTACGGTTCGAACGCTCACCACTTCTTTTGTTTCGAATACGACTGCCAATGCTTTCATATTAGAAATCCTCCTGTACATTAAAGCAAATCTTGATCGCTTTCTGCGCCTTTAGAAGCTCAACACCGCGCTTGTACTCCTTAAAAGAGAGCACCTCGGTCTGCAAACATTCCGTGTTGAAGACCGGATTGCTTAAAGCATCCAGCAGCAGATGGCGATCCCGCTTCGTAACAGGATGATAACGATAGGATTCCAATCGTGTCCCCTTGTACCAGTACGATTCCGGGTAGGTAATATCGCCCTTAAGCACGCCGAAGATGATGACATGCTCGTCGGTACGGTCAAGCACGTTCTGCACGGATGCCGAATAGCCTACGCAATCATAACCCAGATCGAATCTGCGGTCTCCGAGATCATCCGCATGTACTGCCTCGCCTTGCAGGGATAGCCCTTTTATGAATTCAACGCGCTCTCTGTTCACATCAATTGCCGTCACTTTCGCTCCCCATAGGGAGGCAAGCTGCATCGCCAGAATACCCGCAGGGCCGAGGCCTGCAACCAGCATCGTCTTACCTTGCAGATCATCGAATTGATCAAGCCCGTACATGACGCATTTCAGCAGCTCTAAAGAGACGGCTCGCTTATCCGAAATGTGATCAGGCAGCTTCAACAGATCGTTCTCGCGGTAAGCCATGAACTGTGCGTACGCACCAAAACCTGGCGAAACATGCTCCAGAGCCACTACGCGATCGCCGGGAGCGAAGCCTTGTACGCTTGAGCCGACCGCCTCCACTACCCCTACCGCTTCATGACCGGGGAAACCCGGGGGCAGTGGATAATCCGGCTGGCGATTTTGGATGAACATATCCTTACCGCCCATCATGTGCAGATCCCAGCGGGGGCAGGTCGCTACGAGATGGATGCGGACGAGCACTTGATCATCCTTGATTTCGGGTACAGGCACTTCAATCGATTCATACTGGTTCACACCTGTAATTTGGATCGCTTTCATGAGCGTTCATCTCCTTATGGCCAAGCCCTGTTTTTGGCTGGTCCTGTTACTACTTAGGATAAGCGCTTACAAGCAGGATGTCTTTGCACTCTATAGTGATGGTGAGCGTAAAGCGATGCTTTTAACCGTTTACGGGCATTGTGGCGCATGATATGATTTGCACATCATTGACATGTTGAAAGCGGGGGCATCGGATGAGGATTCGAAAACATGGCTTGGCTGAGGTTGAAGGCGGTGTCGGCAGCCGCGCCGGAGGCGTTCATCCGTATGGTGAGCTGCTCTGCATTACGGACGGCGAGGCCGATCTGGAATGGGCGGGCATGACGTACCATGCGAACGGAACTGCTTTGTTTGTTATTCTGCCGAATACGCCTCATCAGCTTGTCCAGCGGTCTCATCGACTTTGTTATTGGTTCGTCGAATTTCATGAAGAGGATGCCGCTGCGCTGCCGAGTGTGGATCTGATTTATCGCTGGAACAGCATGCAATCGGACATTAGTTGGAGCAGTGCGCCTTATCCGGCGCTGCGCGCTGCTTTTGAGGCAGTCCGCATGCTGATGCTGGCGGAAACCTCGTTTGCCCCTGCTATTTTTCAAGAAGCGCTGCTATCCGATTTACATAAACTGCTTGTGTTCATCCCGAATATCACGGCATTAACTCCGCAGGCTCCCAGCTACTCCTCGGGTGAGATGCTCGTCACGGAGGTGCTGCGTTTCTTGGAATCGGTCTTCCCACAATCGATTTCGCTGCAGACGATCGCGGATTACACCCACTACAATCCTTCCTATCTCGTGCGCCTGTTCCGGCAGCATACCGGCAAAACACCTTTCAGCTACTTAAACGAGCTTCGACTTGCTGCTGCTTCCCAGTATCTGCTGCATTCCGATATGACCGTGCAGCATGTCTCACAAGCATGCGGTTTTCAGAGCATTCACTATTTCAGCCGCACCTTCAAAAAACAATTCGGCATGTCGCCCAGCGAATGGCGAAAGCCGTCGCGGACTTAAATTGGGTAGATAGGTGAAAGTCTGAGAGTCGGTTAACCCGATTCTCGGCCATGTGAGCTACTTGTCTATCAAGCATCTGCGCCGTTTGTTTGCTCCTCCGAGTTTAGCCCCTATGAGATCCCCAAACAAGCGATTCAACAACCCATGAGCGGTAACCAGTACCTCTCATCCGCTCAAACCAACCCTTGCACGCTCATGAGCGGTATCCACTACCGCTTCTTCACACGAATCTACCGTTTCACGCCAAAGAGCGGTAACTCGTAGCGCTCATTGCCCCACGATAACAAAGACTGCCCCCGGTCATCATACGATGACCAAAGGAGCAGCCCCTCCACAAGCACAAGCTATACCCGCTCCAAGACCAGCACCCAGTCCTGGAAGATTTTAAATGCACCGGTGCTCCATCTGCCGTCCGCATCCGGGATAATCTGCCCGAAATCATGCTCATCGCCTGTGGCCGGATCGAACATGAACGCGCGATAGGATACATCCTGCTCGATGCCCAGTACTTCTACGCCGCCGAATGCGAGCAGGAATGGCGCGTAGATGACGCGCACCTGCCCCGGAATCCCCGCCGCAAAAGGCCTCGCCGTCACAGGCACATCCTCCGCGACCGGATTCAGCCACTGCGGCTGCGGCTCGAAGGACCACCACGCGTACCGCTCCAGCAGCTTTTTGCCAAGTCCGACTTGCCGCGAGCCGGGCAGCTGCGCCGCTTCTCTCCAGAACAAATGCCCCCATGCCACCCCATGCGGGGATGCGCCGTAAGGTTTATCCTCCGAATTGACCTGCCAAATCCCATTCGCGCCATAGGTGTGACCACATGCTCCGTTTAACATACAGGTCCAGAACGCGATACGCTGAATATCTTGATAGCTTGTTCCGCCGATGCCTTCGTAGCACACCTCGGAGTTGATCACAGGCGTGCGCGGCTCCCTTGCGACCGACTCCCGCACCATACGTACCGTTGGCTCAAGCGAGATATAAGCGCCGTGCCCGGTTTGCAGCATATCAAGATCAAGAACAGCAGCGTCCTCCACCATGTTGTGCCCATATTGGGTAGGGTGGATCGTGAGCAATCTGCCGAACGGGTCGGTCTCTTTCACATAAGCCGCCATCTCCGTCCATTCTTTGCGCATGCGCTCCACGTAGAGCGGCTTCTGATTCGGATCTTTAAAAGCATCCCACTGATAATACGGCATATCGGCTTCACCGCAGAGGCACCAAGCAACCGGATAAGCACCATACCTGGCGATTAAATACTCCCACTGCTTCTTAATGACATCTCGTCCGGCAAAATCAAAATAATACCCCCAGCATGCCACAATACACGGAAGCAGCCCGGATTCCACCATCCATTCGATCTTCGGATCCGCCGCATCGAAGAACGCCGGATTGATCCGTGTAAACCCTTCCTCCCATGCCTGACCGCCTTCGTTGCTGCCACGCGGATCGAACGGCCCCATGTCGGGGTAGAGTCCGGCAACGACTTGAATCACGGTATAGCCTTTTTCGACTCGATCCTGAGCCAGCCACTTCACATCCTCCGGCCACTTCAGTCGATCCGTCAAAGACATCCACCATGTATCGCCGAGCCAGAAGAACGGCTTGCCATCGGCATGTGCCAAATAGCTGCGGCTTGCGGCAGCCTTCGGACTGCCGTGCAGATACAGCTCATTTTCGCCTGTATAGGCCTCCACCTCAATCGTGCCTTCTTGCCCATGCAGACTGGCATTAGCGCCGTCCGAGCAAATCGTTCGATACCGATGTACGCCTACCTGATCAGAGGAGTAACGGAACTTCCACGTCTGATCTCCGCCCCAGAAGCCCGGCACCGTCCGTTCTCTACCATCCGGTGAGGTAATGACAACTTGCATGCCGATATCGTGAAAAGGATCCGGATACGCCGTAACGGAGCGGTACTCCCATTCCGCAACTTGATTTTGCATGATGCTGTTGCTTGCCATTACTCCGTTCAATCCCTTCTTTAATTGAATTCCCGCTCTACTCCAGCGGTTCCTTGTTGATCCGAATCGTCAGATCATGCTGAAAATCCGGCAGCCGGATAATCATCCCTGCTCCACCGCTAATGCGCATCGCCGGCGAATATAAACCTGTTGCCGGATCGAAGCAGCGAATTCGATAGCAGCCATCCGGTAAATCAACGAGCAGCTCCTCCGATACAATAGGCGAGCCTGCGCCTTCATCCGTCAGCTCTCTCTCGTCTGCCACGTAGATGTTATACTCTTCGCCCGGAATTCCCAATGTGCAAGTCACCGTGTGTTTCGGCTCCTCAAGTACAACGTCCGGCAGCGGTCGTGCCTCTGCCAGATTGATAGAGTGGACATACGCAGACAAATCCTTCATCCAACTCCGAATATGCCGCTGCGAAGCCGGCGTTCCGGCTTCAACGTAATTAATAATCGAAAAATCGATATAGTCATAGTGGCAGCCGCTCATGAGCGTTACCCAAGCACGCTTGCGGTGAATGGTCCAGCCATCCGGATCCTTGTATTGACTGGCTACGTTATCTTCATCGAGATTAAGCGGCTTGCTTTCGTTCAAAGTAGCCAAGCAATAATCCCGCACCGCACGCAACCGAAGCTGTTTCGACATGAACTCGCCCATATGGTGGCCGCGTCCCCCGTAGGTCGTGTTCGGCAGCGGGTGCATGTTGACGATATCGATGCCGAATTCACCAAACGACAAGTCCGACGATTGCTCCCAAGGTTCATAGGTGAATGCTTCCTGCCCTGCAATCATATGCTTGTTTGGCAAATGCGCTTCCGTTTCTCGGATCACCTCGGCAATCGCCATCTGCCAGGCATTGACCTCCTGCGGTGTAGGGTGCTCGCTGCTTCCGGGGAATCCCCCGCCGGGTTCAAGCTCTCCGCCAATCCTACTCCTCCTTACTTTCTCGGGAATTCTCGATTGCTGCGTGGCTTTCTGTGTGTATAATCTAATTGTAGCGCTTTCAACACCGCTGTCAGCGACGATTCTTTACCTATTATCTACGCTATTTGACTTTAGAGAAGGAAGGGGAGCTGGGGCATGCGGACGTCGTATTATTTTGACAATATTGAGGAGCCAGTCATCCTTCCCTTCACGCCGCTCGCTGTCTCGCGCAAGCTGCCCTATCAGTTGTGTACGGTTGGGCATGTTCATTTCGCAGAGAAGTTCTACACCGAGCGCGAGAAGCAGAAAAATTACCAAATCATCTTCACCGATGAAGGAAGCGGCATTCTCACCTATGAAGGAAAGAAGGTCGTGCTCGACCGCGGCAAAGTCGCCTTGATCAACTGTTTCGGCCATCATCATTATCGGACCGGCGATTCGGGAGTGTGGAAATATCGGTTTCTGCATATCAAGGGGAGCGGCGTGCCTGCCTTCTACGATACGATCAACCCGAGCGGCTTGGCTCCGGTTACGCTGCAGCATTTCTCGGAGTTTAACAGCTGTTTTGACAAAATCATGCGGTACGTCGAAGAAGGCGATCATCAGAGCGATCTTGCGATTCCGGTGCTCATTATGCGCATTCTGACGGAGCTAACGCTCAATCGCAACCGCGGCGAAGGAGCCCGCAAGACGGAATATCACCAGCAGGTGATTGAGTCGGCGATCCGTTTCATGGAGGCGCAGCTGAACCGCGGCGATTTCAGCGTAGCCGAGGTCGCGCGGCATGCAGGCTTCAACGAGAGCTATTTCTCGCGACTCTTCAAACGGATGACCGGTACCTCCACGCAGGAGTATCTGATGCGTCTGCGAATTGACCGTTCGAAGCATCTGCTGAAGAAATCGATGTCTTCTGTCTCCGAGGTCGCTTACGAGGTAGGCTTCGAGAACGTGAACGTCTATATCCGTGATTTCAAGAAGCTGACGGGGGTAACGCCGCTGAAATATCGTTTGTTCGCGGATGGCGTATAGGCGACGAAACGCAGAAAGCACCTGACCATATGGTCAGGTGCTTTCTGCTGCGCAAATTCGCTATTAATAAGGCTTGATGACTTCTGCGCCGATCTTCTGCTTGCGAACCAGCTGCTTCGCGCGATCCGAGAATTGATCGTACGTCTCTTGCGGGATTTGCAGGCCGCCTTGGTAAGGAGCCGTTGATGTAGACGAGTAGATCAACGCGATGTTCGGTCTTGGCTTGTCGGAGCGATTCGGCGTGCCGCGGTGCCACATGCGGTCGTCACGAATCATGATGGAGCCGGCAGGCATATGGGCTTTGAAAGAAAGCATATGCGGAGCAAGCTCAGGCTTGTTCACCACTTTGGAGCTGTACCAGCTGTCCGGATGCAGGTGCGTACCGCCCGGCCATACCTCCATCGGACCGTTCTCGTCATTGACGTCTACGAGCGGGTAGTTCACGACCAGGTTCGTAATGGGCACGTTCACGCCAAAACGGCTTCCGAATCGAGCGCCCATGTCGGCGTGGACGTCTTGCGACTTGGTGCCTTTAGGCATCGACGTGTTTGATGCAAAATAAGTAAGCTCGCAATCGGAGCCCAGAATTTGATCCACAATATCCATCACGAACGGATGCGCAATGAGCGATTCATCGCAGAACGGCTGCTCAAACGGCAAATACATGCCGATGTGATTCGTGCCATCATGGAAGCCTTCTTCGAGGCTGAATTCGTTCTTCGCCATGAAGCCTTCGAGAAAATCGCCGATTCTGTTGTTCAATTGATCGATTTGCGTCCGTGGCAGCACTTCTTCAATCAACACATAACCATTTACTTGAATTAACTGCACAGCCAGCTCAATTGTCGCGGGCGACAATTTACCGGATGCTAACTCTTCTGCACTAACTTTCACTTTATCCCATCCAATCTGTTTAGCTTTGGTAAGAACGCGCTTGCTAAGCTATAAAATAACAAATTCATTCCTACTTGGAAAGCTTTAATTGGTGAAACGGCGTTCACCAAACTGCAGATGAGACATGGAATCGCAGCTGCCCTAAGATGCCGCTATTCTTTCAACCAAGTAAATCTCATCTACTTCTATCGTGCCATCCTTTACTTCAACAAATACTTCGCCGCCCCGGATTCCGGCAATTCCGTACCCGGAAGCCGTGCACAAGAAGCTGCTGTAGTCCCCCGATACCTTCGGTGAAACATAGAGCGCGCGCTCCACCGCATCATACCGAATGCCGCTCCAGCCTTGAATGATGCCATAGGATGCCATTGCCCTGGCATACCAATGACCGCATTCGTACTCATCGAACGGATTTCTAATGCTTCCGTCATAACGGTCTCGGCACACGCGGACGATGTCGAGCCCCTCCTCCACGCAGCCAACCGACATTAAGTGCGAGGCGACTTGGTATTCGATGCCGGTCCAAACTTCGTTGCTGTATACGAACGGGAGCGACAGCTGACCGCCTCTTGGCCACGTACACAGAAGAAGTCCGCCATCTTGGCCGAGTGCAAAGCCGGAACGCTGCGGGTTGGCATGCTCGGATAAGTCGCGTTTGAGATTATACCTATAGATGCTTAGAAGGTGGGACTTGACCTTATCGCGATCCAAAATATCTCCCAGCCCGCACATTTCCGCGATCCACGCTCCGATGACCCCATCAGACAAGCAGCCTTTTCCATATTGATACTTAGGTCCTTCCTGCTGCAGTAGCTCCTGGGCTTCCTTGGAGTAGTTAACATTCCAGGCTTCAGGTCCTTCCAATGTCTCCGCCGCCTTGTAGCTATCATTCCCTTGGGGAACTAATTTGGCCGGATCCGGCGCGCGGAGCCCTTCCCAAATAATCTTCTGTTCAAAATATTCGCCATTGAACAGCTCTTGCTCCAAGTAATTCCTGCCTTTGCGGTATAGCTCTTCGTATTCGTTTGCAGGTTCTCCCAGCGCTTCGCTCATGAGCGAAGCTGCTTTCAGCGCGCCAATGTAAATGGACGAGCACATGCCATCCGGTCCCCAGAATTCGATGTCGTACGTATTGTGATGCGGCTCGATTAAAACCCCGATACCGTCAGGATCCCAAAGCTCTTTGCAATATGTCAGGCTTTGTTTGATTTGCGGCCAATACTTCCGGAGCCACTCGGTGTCCCCGCTGATTCTCCATTCACGGTATGCCTTCATGATGCCGCCAAGCTGGCCGTCCGAAGCCGCGTGATACTTGTGGCTTGCCGGCTGAATGGGAAGCGGAACCCGGAAATTCTGATGTCCCCGTTCATCCTGCCCTTCCGTAAACTCCGTAACCCGCAAGCTGCGCTCCAAATCCGGGAACAGATGCGACACCGCTTGCGCATAGTTCCACACATGCGTGCAAGAACCGCTGCAGCTGCCCTCTTTAAGCTGCTGACCTTCCCAGCCCCACATCCGTCCGTCGGTCTGGCGCAAGACGGTAGGCGATTTGAGAATCGTCAAGTTAGCGGTTATTGCATCCTTGGCTTCCGCAGGTAGCGAAGTGCCGTAGAAGGTGTTGCTAAACTTCAGACTTCTTTCGCGAAGCGAATCGTAATGGCGGAACCAGTACTCGGAAACTTCCGAAATGGTCGCAAATTTGCCGGCGTACCAAGGCTTATGGTATTCTCCGGCCCAATTCGGATCTTTAGCTGCTTCTACGCCTTCAATCAGCTTTGTCTCCGGCACATACCAGGACAGCATGATTCGAATGACCTCGCGGTCATGAGGGGCAAGCGTAAGCGGAACGAACAGGCTTCCTCCCGGACTTGGTTTCCCTTCCGTTACTTCAGGTTTCTCCGCGCTTTGGCCTTCCTTAATCGCGTTCCAAACCATCGTTAACGAATCGAACCATCCACCGCGGAACCATGCACAGTCGACTTTGGCGTTCGGATGATCCGTGAAGGCACTGAACGATCCTTCTTCCCATGGCTTTCCTTCCGCCGGCGATTGCTCCAGCACAAAACCTTTGCCAGACTTCGCGCTGTAAACCCGTTGTTTCGTTGACTTATTAAACGCCATGAAGTTGGCCGCATGAAGGGAATACACGAGCTCGACAGGGCGATCGGTTGTGTTGATTAACGTAATTTCGAGCGCCGCTGCCGGCAAACTCGAATCATCTGCATCCAAGGGAATAAACGGGCTCCAACCCGTAATCGACGCCTCGACAGGGAGCCGATTATCATTCAGTTCAACCGTACCGAACGGAAACCTTGCGTGAAACGAGCTGCTCTCAAAGCGAGGCAGGCCGAAGTGTTTAGCAAACAGCCCGCTGCCTGGATTCATCGATTCCGCTTTATTGCCGTAGATCTTCCAAGAAGGAATCGGGCCTTCCATGACTCTCGCCATATTGCCATGCTCCCCTTTCACGCACAAGCCCGAAAAAATGATAGGTTCATGCGTAATATCGGGTGCATGACGCAAGGAGAAATGGGACATCGCTCCCGTTCCCTCCAGACAGAACATTCCCGCTCCGATTCCGCCAAGCGGATAAGCGATATGAGAATTACGATTCCCCGAATACGATTGACTATAAGATTGCTGGCTCACACTGTTTCCCCCTTAAATGAGTCTCCATCCATCATAAGCGCTCTCTTATCCTATGAATACGAGTTTCTTGAAACCGAATACAAATCTCACCCTAATTGCATAAAACTTTCTCCCAGAGAGGGTCGCTGTCCGTACGATTCGTTAGAATAAAAAAAAGGCCAACCGGAATATCCCGGTTGACCTACTATGAAGAGCCGCGGCATTTGCGGCTCTTGTCTATTATCCAAAGAGTTGTGTTTACAACCGCACAACCGTCTTCGTCTCACTTGCACGAATGATCGCATCCAGTACCTGTTGATTGCGGTAACCGTCCATGAAGCCCGGCAGACCGTTCGGTTCCTTGCCTTCCAGCATCGCAAGGAAATCGGAATATTGGGAGACCTTGTACGAGCTCGGCACATCGAGTGTCGACCTGGACAGCTGGCCCGGCTCCTCCTCGCGGATCCAGATCAGCTTATCCGGATTTTCCGTGGAAGCGTGAATCGTTCCGAAGTCGCCATAGATGGATACTTCGTGTTGGTTGCCCGAGCCGATCGCATTACGGGACGTTTGGAAGACGCCCATCACGTCACCTGTCATCCGCGCTTGGAAGCTGGCAAAGTCATCGACTTCAATCGGAACCATCTGCCCCGTTGCCGAATCGGGACGTTCTGTAATAATCGTCTTCAGCTGTGCCGACAGCTCCTCGAACTCGCCGAACAGGAACCGCGCCAAGTCGATCATATGCGAACCGAGATCGCCAAGCGTTCCGGTACCGGTAATGTTCTTATCGAACCTCCACACATAAGGAACCTTATACTGCGCCGCCCCCCAGCCCTGCAAATATTGCACGGAGAAGCTGCGAATCGTCCCCAGCTTGCCCTGCAGCACAAGCTCACGAGCATATCGGAAAGCAGGCGTATAGCGGTACGTAAACCCGATCATTGCCGCTACCGGCTGCTGCTTATACAGCTCAAGCAGCGGCCCCGCTTCCTCGAACACGCGCGTGAACGGCTTCTCCGCCAAGAACGGCTTGCCCGCCTTCAAACACGCTTCGATTATGGCCGCGTGCACATGATTCGGCGTTGCCGATACGACCGCATCTACATCGGAATCCTCAATCAACGCTTTGAAATCAGCATACCTTTTGCTCTCATCAAGGCCGAGCTGGCTGCCAACTCGCGCCAATGCCTCCGTGCTGACGTCACTCACGGCTACGACCTCGAAACGCTCGC
This sequence comes from Paenibacillus sp. BC26, assembly GCF_900116125.1. Classification (NCBI taxonomy): domain Bacteria; kingdom Bacillati; phylum Bacillota; class Bacilli; order Caryophanales; family Paenibacillaceae; genus Paenibacillus; species Paenibacillus sp. BC26. Next base: position 442,587 of record NZ_FPAD01000002.1, read on the forward strand.
TTTCGTCAGCCATCCAGCGGATATGCGCGTTAGCCATACCGCCAAGCCCGATCAAACCGATACGAAACTTACTCATTGCTGCTCCCCCTCTTAACGTACAAATTACGCTTTAACCGAAATTGGCTCCAGCGGTGCCGAATGACCATATACAGGAGCAGTTGTCCCGCTCGGAGCCGCCCAGTGCACGCCATTCGTGATGACGCGAAGAATTTCTTCGTTGTAGTAGGTAGGATAGGTTTCGTGACCCGGCCGGAAGTAGAAGATTTTGCCCTGTCCGCGACTGTAGGTTACGCCGCTTCGGAACACCTCTCCCCCTTCAAACCAAGAGACGAATACAAGCTGATCCGGTGCCGGAATATGGAAATGCTCGCCGTACATTTCTTCCTTCTCCAGCTCGATATATTCTCCGATGCCCGCCGCAATCGGATGTGCGGGATCGATGACCCAGATACGCTCTTTGTCATCGGCTTCGCGCCACTTCAATTGCCCTGTCGGGGTGCCAAGGAGCTTGCTGAAGATCTTGGAAGCATGGCCGGAATGCAATACAAGGAGCCCCATTCCACTCAATACCCGGTTGTATACCCGCTCCACAATCGCATCATCCACTTGATCGTGAGCCAGATGTCCCCACCAAATAAGAACGTCGGTATTCGCCAGCGTTTCCTCGGACAAGCCGTGCTCCGGCTCGGCGAGTGTCGCCGTCTTCACTGTGATCTGCTCGCTGGATAAGCCTTCGACGAGCGCGCCGTGAATCCCTTTCGGATAAATAGCCGCTACGGCAGGGTTGTTGATTTCATGCAAATATTCATTCCAAACGGTTACTTTGATCATCGTTGAACACCATCCTGTTAGTTGTACCGGCCATAAGATCGAATACTGCCGGTTTGATAAATGAAGGGGTATAATCGCTTGGATTATACCCCTTGGCTGTAACCCTTACTTTCCGTTTGCCGCACGCCATTCGTCCAGCTGTTTTTGCGCTTCGGCAATGATTTTGTCAATGCCTGCACCTTGAAGCTTCTGAATCAGCTTCGGAATTTCTACCTCCGGATCAAGCTGGCCGGATTGCAGCCCCGGATCGAAGGTGCTTTGTACTTTGCTAACGGCAATCAGCTCGTTCTTCACAGGCTCGGAGTTAAATACGAAGCCTAAGATTGGCGAAGGATTGCTCGATACTTTCGCGTTAAACTCTTCATAGTTTTTATACTTATTCGGATCTTCGCCTACACGGGTGTAGTTCAGCATTTGATTCCCGATTTGCCACATGTTGTCGTGATAGAAACCGACTGTATCCTGAGTCTTGCCATCCGGCAGCGCAACTTGACCGTCTTTCAGCACGTAGTGGGTGCCTTCGACGCCGAAGTTGAACAAGCTCAGCAGCTTCTGATCTTTGTAGAACAGGTTAAGCAGCATCATCGCACGGGCAGGGTCCTTCGAGGTTTGCGAAATCCCTTGCATCGTAGCAGCCAGCTTCGTCGTTTGGAGTCTGTCGATATTAAGCGGCACTTGAATGATGTCGCTGCCTACGCTGCTTGTTTTGCTCGGCATCAGCTGCGGCAAACCGATTTCGGTGCCTGCCAGGATATCCAAGTCGCTGCCGATGGACGCGAATGCCGTCTTGGCTTGGAACTTCTTCCAGATATCGACGCCTGGCGTTGTTGCATCCTTATTGATGTAACCCGCTTTGAACCATTCACGCGTCAGCTTGGCAAGCTCCATATAACGAGGTGTCGCATAGGTATTCACGACTTTGTACGTGTTGTTCGGATCTGTATCTCTCAGATCAAGCCCAATCGGGCCAACGATATTCGCTGTGCTGCCAGAACCATAGTAAGCGCCGAGCGGGAACGAAGGTCCAACGGCAGGCGTTACGCCGGGCTCATTTTCCTTGATCGTTTTCAAGATGGGGCCAAGGTCTTTGAACTCGCCGGATTTTAGCGCGCTCAGATCCAGGTTGTACTTGTCTACGAGTGCTTTGCTGATCGCTACGCCTTGCGGATTGCCCAGCTCTTGATGCACGTGAACGCCGTAGATTTTGCCATTACGCAATGCGCCATCATGGAACTTGCCTTCGATTGCCTCAATATCCGGCGCATTCTGAGCGAGTAACTCGTCTAGCGGAAGCAATCCGCCTTTGTTCACCTGTGCATCGAAATTCATCCAGTTTGCCGTCCAGATCAAGTCGAACTTCTGCCCGGAAGACATCATCAGGTTCGTCTTGTCGGCATAGGCGCTCCAGTCGATCGGGTTCAGTTTCACCGTCATATTCATATCCGGATAGGTTTGTTTCAAGTAATCGTTCATCGCGGTTTGCACGACGCCAAGGTCATTTTGCTTGCCATCGGGATAAACCATGACAACCTCGTACGGCTCCAGCGCTTTCGGAGCTTCGGTCGTATTAGCGGTGCCCGTGTTGGTGTTCGTGCTGCTCTCTTGAGCCTGATTCGCCGGCTTCTCGTTGTTAGCTGCATTGTTGTTGTTGCCGCTGGAGCAGCCTGCCGCTACGAGTGAGAGTGAAAGGAGCAGCGATGACAGAACGAAGGAACCTTTTGATACCTGTTTCATTTTCTGTAACCTCCCATAATGAATGCTCTGTATGATGTCTATATACTAAATCGGCTGTTGCCGAATTCAGCCTTTCACAGCGCCTACCGTTAGGCCTTTCACAAAATATTTCTGCAAGAACGGGAACACCATCGCAACCGGAAGCACCGCGATAATGGCCATCGCCATCTGCAGCTCTTCGAGCGGAAGAATTTGCGTGGACGACGCGTCAATATGCGCTTTGCTCGCAATGGCCTGCAGATATTGGGCATTCATGAGCGTGTTGTAGAGGAAATATTGCAGGTTGTACAGCCTGTCATTGTTGATAAACACCAAGCTCGTGAACCAGTCATTCCAGTACGTCACGATGACGAACAGTCCAATCGTCGCAAGCACCGGAAGCGACAGCGGCAAAATAATGCTGAAGTACGTCCGATATTCGCTCGCCCCGTCAATTTGTGCCGAATCCACTAAGGACGGGGGGATGCTGGTCGTGAAATACGTCCTCATAATGAACACGTTGAATCCGCCCAGTAAGCCGGGGATAATGAGAGCCGGAAGCGTGTCTTGCAAGTGCAAAAACTTCGTGTACACAAGGTACCATGGGAGCAAGCCCCCGCCGAATAGCATCGTGAACAGTACGTAGAAGCTGAGCAGGTTACGGAACGGAAAATCATTCCGCGACAAGGTGTATGCTAACGCCGATGTTACAAACAAACTCACGACCGTACCGACCACGGTGACGAATATCGAAACGCCGTATGCGCGAAGGATCGGTTCCGCATCATGCATGAGGAAGCGGTAAGCGGCCAGATCGAAATCTTGTGGCCAGAAGCTGTATCCGTATTTAACCAGTGCATTTTGACCCGTAAGCGACACCATGAGGATGAGCCAGAACGGAAGCAAGCTCGCCAGACTGACGATGATAAAGAATACAATGATGATCGGGTTCATCCGATTGCTGTTGTTCATGCTCTCCCACCTTTTAAAATAAAGCTTTATCGCTGCTGACTCGTTTCACAACCATGTTGACCGATACGACCAAAATAAATCCGATAACCGACTGAAGCAGCCCGGCCGATGAGGCCAAATCGGTATCTCCGGAGACAAGCAGCGCGTTGTACACGTAGGTATCGATGACTTCCGTGACTTCCTTCAGCATGCCCGAATTCATTGTTACCTGATAGAACAAGCCGAAGTCCGCATTGAAGATTTTGCCGATCGACAGCAGCGTGAGGATGATCATGATCGGGATCAGGAACGGAACGGTTATCTTCGTCATTTGTTTCCACTTCCCGGCTCCGTCAATCATCGCCGCCTCGTAATATTCCTTATCGATGCCGACGATCGTCGCCAAGTAGATAATCGAACCGAAGCCGACCGACTTCCAGCTGTTCACGATGATCAGAATATATGGCCAGTACGTCGGTGACATGTACCATGAGACTGCCTCGTGCCCTGATGGCTCCAGAATCGCTTTGTTGATGAACCCCAGATCCGGGTTGAGGAAACCGAACACGAGATAGGCCACCACCACCATCGATATAAAATGCGGCAGGAGCATCGAGCTTTGGAAAAACTTCGACAGCACCTTGCTTCTCACCTCATTGAGTAGCAGTGCGAGCAGCACGGAGAGTGCCGTATTAATGACGATAAAAGCGATATTGTACAGCACCGTGTTCGCGATGATGCGCCAAATATCATTGGTGGCGAACAGAAACTTGAAGTTATCGAAGCCAACCCAGTCGCTGCCCCATATGCCCTTGGAGAAGTTCAAGCTCTTGAATGCGAGGAATATGCCGAACATCGGCATGTAATTATTAATCAGCAGCAGCAAAATGCCGGGTAAAGCCAATAGCCAAAGCGCGTGATATTTCAGCAGCGCCCGCAGCGGATTGCCCGCTCTGCCTTTCCCTTTCTCTCTTGCCGTCGCCGCCGTTGTCATCGGCCGATCTGCGCCCATGCTGTTCACCATCCTGTTGCTTGTTGATGTGATCATCATACCGAGAATCGGACCGCGCCCCTACCGTTTTTGTCACCCTCGCCTAGTCGATTTGTGACATCTTCACGTGGACATGCGAAAAAACCGGCTAATGCCGTTTGGCTTACTCGGAAGTTACTGTTCTAGCTACCATGTAGATCTCTGGATGCGCTTCTTGCTCGAAAATTGCTGTTTATGCTACTAAGTAGATCTCTGGGTGTGCTTTTTTGTGCTGGATTTGCAGCTTTGGCCAACCATGTAGATCTCCTAGTGTGCTTCTTGCTCGAAAATTGCTGCTATAGCTACCATGTGGATCTCTAGGTGTGCATCAATGTGTTGCTCTGGGAGCCACTCTTGCGCTAATTTCCCCGGTATCCCACCAATGTGTTGCTCTGGGAGCTACTCTTGCGCTAATTTCCCCGGTATCCCATCAATGTGTTGCCATTGGAGCTACTCTTGCGCTAATTTCCCCGGTATCCCACCAATGTGTTGCTCTGGGAGCTACTCTTGCGCTAATTTCCCCGGTATCCCACCAATGTGTTGCTCTGGGAGCTACTCTCGCGCGTAACCATCTGAGTAAATTCTGATTTCATCGCTGCATTGCCGATGCAAACAGCGGCAGCTGACTGCAGCGCAAAAAAACATGGCCGCCATCGGCCATGTCCCTTTCACTCCTTATTGCATCCGCTCATCTACGACTGCTTCCGGTATTCCTGCGGGTTTACGCCGGTAAGCTTCTTGAACGTCCTCGTAAAATGCGAGAAGTTCGAATAGCCAACCTGCTGGGCGATTGCACTGACGGTCATGTCCGTTGTATCGAGCAGATGCTTCGCGCGGTTTACCTTCGTTTCGATGAGATAATCGATCAAGTTCCGATCCGTCTCCTTCTTGAAGAGTCGTGAGAGATAGGCCGGATTAAGATTCACGTAAGCAGCCACATCCTCGCGGGAGATATCCTCCTCAACGTTCTCGCGCATGAAGTAAATCGCTTTTTGCACGAAACCATCCGCTTCTTTATCGCGAAACACGGTATCCATCACCGCCGATACCAAATGGACGGCCCAGTACCTGAACTGGGCGAGCGTGCGGATCTGCGCCGTCGACCACATCGTGAAATTCGGGATCTGGCTGACGGCAATGCCGCGGCCGTATAGGAAATGATAAATAACCTGCAGAAACTCGTGCAAATACGCCTCAAGCTGCTTAGGCGTACTATTCGGATTTTGCTCCAGCTTCGCCACATGCTGCCCGATTAATGCGATTACTTTATCGCGGTTGCCGCTCGAGATCGCACTCATCCACTCGGAAATATTAATGCTAACCGGCTCATTCGAAGGAGCTGACGCAGCCACCACTCCCGCAACAGCAGCCTTATTAAAGAGCAGCACCGAATGCGGCTTTGTCACATTATTTCGCTCCATGTCCTTCAGACCATCGCACAATCCCGGCAGTTCCTGAAGCGGCGCACGATATCCGATGTAGCAGGAGATCTGACAGTAGAAGTAGGACAGACATGCCGCTTTAAACCGCTCCGCTGCTTGGACCCACCAATCCGAGCTATCGCCTTCGCGTTCACCATTGCTGGTACCAACCCTATTACCATCACCAGCGCCAGTGCCATTGCTTTCACTTTCACCTTCGCCACCGTACACCAACACGAACAGGAATCCGTTCCTGTCCATAACCGCGTGCCCGCGCCGACCTGCCAGCAGCATTTCCTCCGCCGCTTTCTTCACCGCGTACTCCAGAATTTCCTGATCCCGCTCCGGCAGCACCTTCGTCCACTCTTCCGGACTGATCAGAATGGGCAGCACATAATCGCCGGAGGACAGCGCTACTTGAGCGTCCTGCAGCGCCCGATCCAGGAAATCCCCGAAAGACAAAATCCGGCGAGACAACATGTCCTGCCAGAAATGCTCGACCAGCAGCGGCTGCTGTTTGTTATATAACGCGTAATATTTCTGATACTTCTCGTTATAATCCGACTGCTCTCTTCGTTCGCGGATAGATTCGATCATACGCCCGACAACCTGCGCCAGTTCCTCGCTATCCACCGGTTTCAGCAAATAGTCGAAGCTCCCAAGATGCACCGCCTGCTTCGCATACGTAAATTCGCTATGGCAGGTCAGAAACACAAATTCCGTCAGCGGGTACTGCTCCTTCACCCAGCGGACCAGCGAAAGTCCATCCTCATCAGGCATCTCGATATCGCAGATTAGAATATCGATCGGATTCTCCAGCATAACCGCTCTAGCCTCATCAGCGCTGCCGGCCGCATAAACCGCCTCAATGCCAAGCGCTTCCCAATCCTTGCAATTCATAATGCCTTCAATGGCGAACTTCTCATCATCGACAATCAGCATCGTACACCGTTTCACCGCAAACCTCACTCCTCCGCGTAGTCAATCGGCAGCAGGAGACGAATCCTTACGCCATTTCGTTCATTCGGATAAAATCCCAACTCGGCCTTGCTTCCATATTGCATCGTTAATCGCTTCTTCACGTTCCATATTCCGATATGATTGTCTTCCGAATCCGGGGCGTATCCGTCATCGTTCAGTTCGGCTAACTTCTCGGCCGTCATGCCTTTGCCGTTATCTTCAATTGCAATCTCCATCATCTCTTGCTCGCCTTGTACGCGCCTTGCCGACAACTGCAGGATGAACGGCGCGTTCTTCACGCTCATGCCGTGAATCATCGCATTCTCTACGAACGGCTGCACGATCAGGGAAGGCAGTTTAGCGCGCAATAAGTCATCCGGCACATGAATCTCGAAGTTAAAGGAATCCTGGAATCGCATTTTCTGAATCTCCAAGTAGTTGCGAATATGCTCCAGCTCCTGTTCGAGCATGATCGCATCCCGCTTCGTTCGCAAGCTAAACCGGAAATACTGAACCATGTGACGAACGGTTTTCTTCACCAGCTCATTCCGCTTCAAATCGGCCAATTGGAAAATAATATTCATCGTGTTCAGGAAGAAATGCGGATTAATCTGCGTCTGCAAATGCTTCAGTTCGGCTTGCTGCGCGCGCAGATTTTCCTCGTACACGTCGATTTTCAAATGGGTGATCTCTTCGACCATGTTGTTGAACGTATGGTTAATGATCGCAAACTCCGCAATTTGCGAATTCGGCAGCCGCGTGCTCATATCGCCTTCTTTGATTCTCCGAATGGCGCCAAGCAGATGACGAATGGGATTGAACAGAATGTTCCGGAAAATAAATAAGTAGAGCACCAATATCGCGAATACGAGCAGCGGCAGAAAGTTAATGACGGCTTGAAACCTGCTCAGACCGCTGAGCAGCTCCGAGTTTGGAACCACGACTGCATAGCTGATGCCTGCAGTCCCCGAATGCTTGTTCACCGCGAGCAGCTTGGACGCTCCATCCTCCACGGTGAAAGAACCGGTCGCCTTGATATTGTCCGGAGGCAGCTTCGTAATCGTAGAAAGCGGTGCGGAAGGGTTCGATAGTACGCTGCCGTCATCGCCTACGATTAAGACGCCTGCGCCGCCTTTTACATCCAAGTTGCCCAGCGGCGTCTTCAAGCTGTTGATGTTGATAATGGCGCCGATGTAGGCATTGTTCGTTAAGTCATCGCTGACCAGCCGATACAAGAAATATTGGTCTTTAATTCGAATAACCGACCACTTGTACAAATACTGCTTGAGCATATCCGGACGCTGGAACGAGCTGTCGATCCATGCCCTGACCGGTTCATAATAGCCCGAAGCCGCGCCGACCAGGTTCGTGGAATAAAGAGCGGCATTCGGCATCGAATAAACGAAGAACATATCGACCGTATGGTAGTACGATTGATAGGTCGTATTGCGGTGAATCAATTCCATCTGCGCAAAATAATAATCCGAATCGGTTAATCCCGGCTGGCCGAATCGCTGGAACTCATCGCTGTTATTCACGATATCCACCATATTCGTCGTGATATCCTCCAAGCTTCTGTCGATCATATTCAAGTTGGAGTTCACCAGATTCTGATAGGAATTCGCCACCTGGGTGAGCACGACGCTCTTCGCGTAGCTCCCTACGAGGAACAAGATGATTAACAGCGGAATCGTAATCGCACAGAATAACAAAATAAATCGGGAACCGAGCGTGTTCCATTTATTCATTCCGATGAGTCCTCCTATCCGCAATCACTAGGCAGTCTTCCCTTAATTACTCTAGGAATGATCATAGCGGCATGCTCCGAATCACGCAAGACAAATAGAAGCCCACAGTTCAGAGCGCAACTGTGGGCTTCATCTTAACCTTCCGTTATCGCCAGCAAGTTGACCGCGATCGCATCCGGCATAATCGCCATCCCCCCATACAAGCCGGTGACCGAATTATGCGTATCCGCGAAGCAATCATCGAGCAAGCCGTGATCATAATACACCTTCGTATGCTGCAAATTATGCGGCATCCACGTGGCATCCCGGTGATCGATCATCCAGCGCATCGCCGCATTCGTGATCCCCTCCCGATAACGCGTCCAGTCGATGGCCGGATCTATGACGGCCCAATCGATGCCGAGTCTATAGGATTCCGCGAACGTTTCCAGCACTTCCCACTGCACATGATCGCGCACCCAATTGGCAAAATACCAATCGCTTGAGCAGAAACACGGCTTCGTGTTGTACAGCATGGGTTTATCCGCGGGCTGCCATAGGTGGGTGAAAGGGAGCACCGACCGAATCCAGTACACCGCCTTATCCTATAGACTTGTTCGCCTGTTGCCAGATGAGCGAGCCAATTCGCGATAGCAGCATGGCCTGCCGCGAACAGGTTCGGACTATGCAGCGGCGTCTCCCAGAAGTCGCCGCCCTCCGGCCTTGTCATCGGCAAGCAATAGTCGATGGCGCGCAAGGCGCCTTCCTTCAAGCGCTCATCGCCGGTTGCCTGCCACAGCCGGAGCAGTTCGATCGCCGGCACGACGCATAGATCAAGCGCCGTATCCCCGGCAAGACCCATCGGTTCAAGGAAAGCTCTCGCCACGACAAAGTCATCCTTCATGTAATGCCGCCCATCCGGATCAAACGGGAATGCACCGTCCTCCCTTTGATGCGATAGCAGCTCCAATCCCTTTTGCAGTAAGCGATCCTCGGCAGTGGATTCGCCTATCCCTGTATCACTCGCCGCACTCATCGCATTGCATTGCTCGACTTTCTCCTGCAGCGATGCAGCTATCGCCGTCCCTTTGCGGCGTTCTATGTAGGCTTCTGCGAAACGCGGCACGCGGTGCGAATACCCTTTCTCAAACTGCGGTGTCCCGAAGCCTTGTCCCTGCTGCCAATATCGCTCATCGTAAGCTTGTGCGATGCGATCAAGCGTGTCCTCATAAGACCACCTTGGTGTTGCCGGCACGGGAAGCCCTGCGGAGCGGGTGATCCAATCCGTTACCGCATCCAGCGATCGACCCGGAATGACAACCAGCTCAGCGTTCCAAGCAACAACCTGCTTCGGATGGAGTTCCAATGGTTCTGCCGCATAGATTTGATTCTCGGCATGCTCGATTTGCGCATCCGGTACCATCAGTCCGAGCAGATGATGATTCCTTCTGTCTATAAAGTTCGGAGAAGCGAATACAGGCTGCTGCACATGAACGCGATAGTTGAACCAACGAGTTGCATGCAGCGCCGGGTCCCAAGACAAGCCGACCGCCGTACCTTCATGACTGACCGCCATCACCGGGAAAGCTACCTTATTCGGATGAGGCGCGACTCTAAGTGCCCACGGGTCCTTGAACCAATTCGTCCCGCTCGACCACTCCTCGCCTTCCAGCCATTCCACGCCGGGGAAGATGGCATCCGTCTTCTTCGCCCCGAACGAATCGGCACCGACTTTGACCCACGGCCCTCTGACATAACGCACAAACAGGTTATAATGCGAGACAAACGAATAGGCCAGCTTCAATACAGGCTGATCGCGCACTAACGTCAGCTTTACTTCGCCATCCATCAAGGCCGCATCGAAAGGATACTGAATCCATGTATCGAACGAAGTGCCTTTCAGCTTCTGCTGCACGACCAATGCCTTCACTTTGAACGTCAGCGATTCTCCTTCATCCGACTGCGTCCGCTCGTACGACTCCGATTCCATTCGAATCGGAATCTCCTGATCTCGCAGGAGCACCTCGCCGAAATGCTCCAGCACCCCCATAAACCGCTCATCTGCCGAAAAAACTTCCGCCCATCCCCATCCGGTCAATCTCTTATGCACGTCAATCCGCATATGCTCGTTAGCTAATCGTATCGATTCTCCGCCGTAGCTGCCCTGGGTAAATTCCGGCACTTCCGATCACTCCTTCAATGTGAGGAAATCAGGTCGTCCTCTATTCCATCCTATTCGTGCGCCGGAATTGCATTCCTGCCTAAGCTATTGTCCGAATAGACCAACCCTTAGCGGTTACAAACAATAGCCCCGGTTTGACGAAGCCTAGGTTAAAGCATAGTATAAGAGGTGAAAAAATCACCCGATAGGAAGTGCTATATATGAGTGAGTATCAAGCTTTGCTAGAGCAACTGCAGCAACAGGAGAACGAGCTTCAATTCTCCGCGTTTACGAACGAAACCGCTTTTCAAATCGGTACGAAGCTAATTGAGAGAGCACAACAAGAGGACAAAGCGATCGCGGTCACGATTGTCAGAAACGGCGAGCTATTATTCCATAGCAAAATGAACGGAACAAATGCAAACAACGATCAGTGGATTCAGCGTAAGCGCAATGTTGTTCACCATTTCGGTCACAGCTCCTACTTCATGCATGTCGAGTTCAAAGCAAACGGCAACTCCATTGAAGCGTCTCACCTTGATCCGAAAGATTATGCGGCAGAAGGCGGATCCTTCCCGCTTATCATCAAGAATGTCGGCGTAGTAGGGACGATTACAGCCTCCGGACTGCCCGGCGAGCTGGATCATCAGATTATCGTGGATGTATTGGGAGAGTTTCTCCTGGGAAAATAATCGCGTCACAAGGAGTGTTATCGCAGTGATTACGCGTATTGCAGCAAGAGACGACGCCCCGGAGGTCATTCCTCTTCTACTGGAAGCGATCGGATCGATTGCTTATCTGCTTACGGGAGCATCGGATGAAATCGAAGCAGCAGAACTGCTGACTACCTTCTACAAGCAGCCGGGCAATCGGGTCAGCTTCGACAATGTGATCGTCGCCGAACAGGAAGGCCGGATTGCCGGCATGGTCGTAGCCTATTCCGGTAATGATGCAGGGCAGCTGGACGAGCCTTTCCTCGCCAAGCTTCATGGCAGACCCGGCAAAGAAAACAGCGTTATTGTCCGTGAGGCAAGAGATGGCGAGTTCTATCTGGACGCGTTGGCCGTGGATGAGCACTATCGCGGACAAGGCATCGCCAAGCTGCTGATGGCGGCCGCCGAGCAGCGCGCGGCACAGCTCGGTTTCGAGCGTGCGGCATTAATCGTCGAAACGTATAACGAGCGGGCTTACCGGCTTTATCTCGCAAGCGGCTACGAGGAAGACGACATGCTGCGCATCGGCGACAGCGACTACCGCCGCATGGTCAAGCGAGTTTAAGTAAAAGGACGGTCTCAAAAGTGTGCATGGCCACTTTTGAGACCGTCCTTTTTGCGGGACAAGAAGGATAACGTCGATCAATGCCACTGTTGCCGGGTAGGTTCGCACCAAATGGCCAGGTAATTGCTGAAATGTTGCACAAATTGCAGCAAAACGGCCAACTATGCGCCTTACTCCGCCGAATGTTGCCTAGGAAGCAGCATTTGCATAGGAATGAGCCTCATAAATCCACTTATTGGCTGAAATGTTGCATAATCAGCAACACTTCAACCTCCTACTTGGCGAAATTCCGTTAATGCTGCCTGTTAGGCAACATTTCCTCCGATGATGAGTCCTCCCCAGATGCCCAACGAACATTAGATTAGTCTGCTGCGAAAGACTAATTAACGAAAAGGCTGCCGAGTCATTCACTCGGCAGCCCACAATCCCAACTCAAACCCGCAAATACTCATTACTAAATGCATCCAGCCCAATCACGCGTTTCTCTAAGCGCGAAGCCTCCGCCGCAAAGGCCATCATATGGCTTTGCACCGATTTGGCCGCAGAAGTGAGACTATCGCCTGCAGCGGCGCCTGACTTCACCAGTCCGATAAAGTCGCTCATTAACCCATAATCTCCACCGCCATGCCCTGAATAGCCCCCAGGCATTTCGAGAGAAATCTTCTCCGGCTCATAGCTGTCTCCGAAACGAATCAATTCGATTTCGTTCTTCTCCATGGAAGCGCGAATTTCGCCTTTCGTGCCCATCAGCTTGAGCGTTCGGCTGCATTCCTGCGTGAATGCGCTCATGGTGAAGACCGCCGTCACTTCATTGGCAAACTCCATATTCACCACTTGATGATCCACTACATTGTTATCGCACTGGTACACACAGCGTCCATATGGCCCTTCCTGCAAAGCCTTAAGCCTTGCTTCAGGACTGGGATCATCGCTAATGGCCGCAGCCATCCAGCTTTCCGCATCCCCGAGGTAGACGTTTGGCGCGTAATATAAACATTCATCAGCCGCCGGGCAACCGTCCGTGCATCGCTTCGGTGCTCCCTCCGGAGCATTGGAAGCCTTGAAATACGAGAGCGAGCCGAAGGAGGATAAACGCGTACAATCCGCTCCCGCCAGCCACAATAAAATGTCCATATCATGGCAAGACTTTGCCAGAATCATCGGACTCGATTCCTCGGCATTGCGCCAATTGCCGCGAACGAAGCTATGTGCCTGGTGCCAATACCCCACATTCTCATTGTGCTGGATCGACATCAATTGTCCGATCCGGCCTTCCGTTAGCAACCGTTTCACAGAACGGAAGAAATTCGTATATCGCAGCACATGACAGATCGAGAAGATGAGCCCTGACTGCTCCGCTTTCGCCCCCATCTCTAGGCACTCGAGCGGTTCCGGTGACATCGGTTTCTCAAGCAGAACATGATAACCCGCATCCAGCGCCGTCATCGTCGGCTCGTAATGCATCTTATCCTGCGTGCAGATCAGCACGGCATCGGCGAGCTTCGGCTGCGCCAGCAATTCGCGCCAATCGTCATAGCACTTGCGCTCATCTACCCCGTGAAGCTGCTTCAAGCGATCCCGCCGATCAAGATTAGGATCCGCTATTGCTACCAGTTCCATCTCATCCGGATGTGCCAGCGCATAATCGACGTAATTTTGCCCGCGCAGTCCCGCTCCGATCAAGGCAATCCTCACTTTGCTCATCAGATGCTCATCTCCTACTCTTTTACACTGCCAACCGTAATGCCTTTAATGAAGTAACGCTGCAGGAACGGGTAAACCAGCATAATCGGCAAAGCACCTAAGAAAATTTGCGCCGTTCGCAATGTTTTCTCGCTGACTTCCTCGAGCCGCTTTAAGTCGTCGATGGATATCGCTGCTTTATTAATAGCCGTCACCAGTGTCGATAAGTACGTCTGAAGCGGATATTTCTCCGGTGAATTCATGTACAAGATGCCGTCAAACCAGGAGTTCCAATGGCCGACGATGGTGAACAACAGGATGGTCGCAAGCGACGGCAAGGACACCGGCAGATAGACGCGGATCAGAATCGCCCATTGACCTGCCCCATCGATGGTCGCCGCTTCCTCCATATCCTTCGGAATATTGCGGAAGAAATTGAGCAGCATCACCATGTTCCACACATTCAGCGCTCCCGGAACGATCAGCGCCCAGATGCTGTTAATCAGCCCGGTTTCTTTGACAACAATATAGGTCGGTATCAAGCCGCCGCCGAAAAACATCGTAACCGCGAAGAACCACACGTACAGCGTTCGGAAATCAAACTGTTCTCTGCTCTTCGATAAGGGGTATGCGGTAATGATGGTCAAAAACATGCTGATTGCCGTGCCGAGAATAACGCGCTCCAGGGATACTTTCAAGGAGCGAATAAACTCTACCTTTTGCGCCAGATATTGATAGGCATCCAATGTAAAGCCGACCGGCCATAACTTAACCTGTGCAGCCACTGCGGCAATGTTGGAGCTTAAACTGACTGAAAGCAGATGAATGAACGGTAATATGCCCAGCAAAGTCACTCCTACCAGCACGATCGTATTCACGATCATGAACAGCACTCTGCTCCACGATGCTCGATAAACCATGTCATCTCCTCCAGTCTCTTAGAAGATTCTATACTTGGTGAACCGATAGGCTAAGTAATAGGACAAGCCTACCAATCCTAAGGAAATCGCGGACTTAAACAATCCGACGGCAGCAGCGGGCGCATATTGCTGGTTGAATATCCCGAGCCGGTAGACGAACGTATCGAGAATATCCGCGCTCTCATAGACGACCGGATTATACAGGATCAGAATTTGATCGAATCCGGCATTCAGAATATTGCCTAAGCTAAGCGTAGCGAGCAATATAATAATCGGCGCCATGCCCGGCAGCGTGATATGGACGACCTGCTTCCATTTTCCCGCTCCGTCTACCTCGGCCGCTTCATACAAATTTGAATTGATCCCCGCAATGGCTGCCAGGAAAATAATCATATTGTAGCCCATGCCCTTCCAAACCTCCGAGCCTACTATGATGGCCCGAAACCAATCGCCTTGGCCCATAAACATAATCGGTTCAATCCCCGTGCCGGCAAGCAAATCATTGATCGGCCCTTTCAAGGAAAACAGCTCCAGAATAACACCGCCAAGCACCGTCCACGAGAGGAAGAACGGCAGGAAGATACTCGTTTGAATCACTCGCTTAAACCAGTCTCTGCTTATCTCGTTGAGCAATAAGGCAAGAATAAGCGGTACCGCCAGCCCAAAGGCGATCTTCAGCACGGATATAACCACTGTATTCCAGATGACTTGATTCATGTCCGGCAGGTGAAACATGTAGCGGAAGTTTTTCCAGCCGACGAATTTGGATTTCCAGAAGCTGAGCACGGGATCGAATTTCTGAAAAGCCATGACGATGCCGAACATCGGGCCATAGGCATAAATAAGCGTAACGATAATTCCGGGTATGAGCATGATATG
Organism: Paenibacillus sp. BC26; assembly: GCF_900116125.1. Classification (NCBI taxonomy): domain Bacteria; kingdom Bacillati; phylum Bacillota; class Bacilli; order Caryophanales; family Paenibacillaceae; genus Paenibacillus; species Paenibacillus sp. BC26. Next base: position 458,141 of record NZ_FPAD01000002.1, read on the forward strand.
GAATGGCAATTGCCGGACGAACCGGCTTCTTCGCATTGTCTGCTGTTTCATCAAGGTTCCGCCTCCAGCTCCGGTAAGAAGCGGCGGAGAAGAGCTTACTTGCGTAAGCGTCTTCCGCCGTTTCTGCCACTCTCCTTATTTCGATGCGCTGCTGTGCCACTCGTTCACTTCTGCCGTTACATCGTCGCCGCCGAGCGCCTTCCAGCTGCTGACGAATTTATCGAAGCTGTCGATCGATTCGCCCATGATGATTTTCGTGAACGTTTCGTTCATCAGCTTATCCAGCTGCGCGCCGTTCTCGACCTGCGATTCCGTTGCAGACCCGTAGAACTCGTTATACACGAATTGATTGCTGTCGCGAATTTGACTCGTGAGGCCCCAGCCTCCGTCCTTCGAAACACGGCTGGAGTAAAGTCCCCATCCGGTTTTGTCGCCTGCAAGGAATTTCTGCGTAGCTTCGAGCGGCTTCTGGATGTTGACGTAATAAGGAATGTCCTCGCTCACCGAATTCACCTTGTTCGCAATCGCATTGTTGACTTCATCATGAATCGTTTGAATTTCGACCGGGTTGTAAATGCGCGGCACGAACCAGTTATAAACATAGCCATTCTCCGGTTTGTTCGTGTCGTAATGGGCTTTCGTGTTCATCTCGATGTAGAAGTTGATCATCTTAATGGCCGCTTCCGGGTTGCTGAACTTGCTGTTTACGACAACGATATGTCCCATGCGCACTTTCGGAACCAGCGATTTACCCGGTGAACCGTCAAGGGATGGAATTTGTACGCAAATCCATTCTGCATTCGGATCCGCATCTTTGTTCAGATTAAGCGGCCAGTTCGGGAGCCACCATTCGCCGTACAGCATGCCGACTTTGCTGCCGACAATGTCTTCGACGACTTTGTTCTCGTCTTTGAGCGCGAATTCCTTATCGAGAATGCCGTTCTTATACCAGCTTTGCAGCTTGCTGAGCGCCGGTTTCATCTCCGGCTGAATCTCGCCCGGCACCAGCTTGCCGTCGCTGCCCTTGATCCATCCGCTCGGATACGCATTAAAGCCGAAGAACAGGCCGCGTGTATCGAATCCCCAGTTTACAATGTTCTTCTGAAGCGCAAGGCCGTACGTATCTTTCTTGCCGTTCTTGTCCGGATCGTTATTGACGAAAGCCGTTGCGATTTGCTCTAAATCATCGATCGACTTTGGAGCCTCCAGGTTCACGTTCTTCAGCCAGTCGGCGCGAATCCATAGAATCTGCGTCGATAAGAACGGCTCTTCGAAACCCGGGATCCCGTACAGCTTGCCGTCCGAAGTCAGCGACTTCATCGCCTGCCCGCCATCGGATTCCATAAACTTTCTCAGCGTCGGCGAAGCGTATTTATCGTAGGCGTCGGTTAAATCGGCCAGCACGCCTTGATTCTTGAATTTCTCGAAGTTGCGAATATCGACATCCATAATATCGGGCAAATCGCCGGACGCAATGGAAAGCGAGAACTTCTGCTCGTACTGGTCGGTCGGCACCGTCCATTTGTATTTCAAATCGATGTTCAGCTGTTCCTTTAGATCCTTCAAGTACGCATTCTGGTCCGGCGTTAAGCCTGCCGGTGTCTTCGGATCCTCTGGCGGACCGTACCCGAGTACTTCGGTAACCGTTAACGTCTCCGGATATTTACCCAGCGGGTCGACGTTCTCCGTTGCTGCATCGTCTGTCTGTTCCGTAGTTGTCGCTGCATTGTTGGTTGCGACAGCGTTGTCCGTCTCGCTCGCTTGATCGTTTGCAGCGTTGCCGTTATTGCTTGAGCATGCGGTCATGGTGGCGATTAATGAGATAATCAGAAAAGAACTTGCCCATCTGTTCATTTTGTTTCCCCCCATTAAAGTTGTTGTCACTGCGTTTGACCTTGCTATTTCATCATAAATTGAGCGGCAGGGGGCTCGCTCTATAAACATCTTTACATGCTTCTGTTTTCTTTACGATCTCTTCGCAATAGGACCGATTCCCGAAATTCTTGCGGCGTGCTGCCCGTCATTTTCCGGAAAAAGGCGGTGAAATAAGAGGGCGATTCGAACCCGAGCCGCAGCGCGATTTCATTCACTTTCATCTGCGTTTCCTCCAGCATGTGCTGCGCGGCATCCGCTCTTGTCGCATTCATATAGTCGGACAGCGTCCTTCCCGTCAGCTGTTTATAGAACCTGGAGAGATACGAGGGGTTAAAATAAACCGCCTCCGCGATCCTCGCGAGCGACAGGTCGCGGCCCAAATGCTCCGCGATAAACCGATGAATGCGCTCGATAATGAGATGCTCGCTCTTGTTCTGCTGCTCCTTCTTCTGCGCACACAGCTTATGGACAAGCTCTAACAGCTGCTCCTTGGAAGCATTAAGATCAAGCGTCCAAGCTTCTTCAGCCTCCTGTACGTCCGATGGGCGAACCTGCGTCATTTGCGTAATAATAACAAGCACGAATTGATAATAACGTTCCATGCCGATGAGCGAATTAGAAGATACATTCATCTCAACATGGGCATACAGCTCCGAGGTCAGCTTCGCAGCAGCCGGCTCATCGCCCGCCTCCAAGCTCCGCTGCAACGCGTCGAGCTGCTTGTTGAACATACCCGTGGACAACTCCGCAGCGGGATGCGGCCGCTCTGCCTTAAGGACATCATCCATATCGCCCAGATGAATAATGGACATCGGCTGACCGAAGAGCGAGCATTTCTTCATCGACGACTTCAACCGTTCGAATTCGGCTGCCGCACCGTCCCATTCCACCGCAGAGCGGCTGATCGCAAACGATACATCCGCATTAAGAGCATGCCGACATTGATCTTGTACCGGCTCCAGCATCCCTTTGAGGTATTCCGATATATCCTCCCATTGCGTGATGCCTTCACCATTCTTCAACATGCCGGCATCCTCTGCCGGCTGAATAAACCATACGAGTAGGGAGCCATCATGTACGGCGGCTTCCTCATAAAAGTGCGGTGGTAATTGCTGCCGCAGTACATCTTGAATGGACAAGTGCAATTTCAATTTATCCATATAAGTCGTCGGTACATGGTCATAGCGATCCATCCTTCCGACGATCATCATCACTTGGTCGGTGCTGCTCAGTTTCATTGCAAGTCCTGCAAAATAAGGCGCTTGCCATAGATCCAGTGCCTTCTCCCCAAGCAGCAGCGCTTCAAAAAACTGCTTCTTCAGATGCGGCTCCGCGACCGTAAGCTGCTGTTTAGCCTGCTCCAATGCCGCATGCATTTGATTCGCTTGATCCAGCTTGTCGATGGCAGCAAGGACTGCCGAGACAATGGTTTCGATCCCTTCCGTCTTCAGGATGTAGTTGTCGATATTCTTCTGAATGGCGCTGTACACATAGTCGAATTCGCTGTAACCCGTAAGCAGAATGATCCGGCAAGCCGGCCAGTAGAAGAGAATATCGTCCGCCAACTGCAAGCCGCTCTTCCCCGGCATCCGAATATCGCTGATGACCAAATCGATCTTGGTTTTCTTCACGATGGCAAGCGCTTCAAGCGGCGAATACGCTTTACACACGTCGAGCTCTAAGGATTCCACGTGCTGAAAATGCTGTACAAGGCCGTCCACGATAGCTGGTTCATCGTCTACAATGAGTAATCGATACATGGAATCTCTCAATCTCCCATCTCGTTAAAGTGAATGATCATGTCCGCCTTTAGCCCGCCAAGTGCGCTTCGGGAAACGAAGATGCCGCTGCGCTGCCCGAATTTGAGCCGGATACGCCTGCAAACATTGAACAATCCGGTCTTCTCTTGGGAAGCAGACACATCGGCAAGCCGCTCGTGAAGCAGCTCAAGCGCTTCGTCCGTTAAGGTGTCGCCGTCATCTTCGACGGAGATGCACAGCGTGTCTTCCTCGTATTCCACTTTGACGGTCACATTGCCTCTCCTCATCCCATCCTCGAAGGCATGCTCGAAAGCATTTTCCACGACCGGCTGAATCAGCAATCTCGGCACCAGCAATGGCTTGCACACCTCGGGCAGCTTCGCCGCTTCAATAGTAATTCGATTCGAGAAGCGGATGCCCTGGATATCGCAATAATCCACCGCATGGCGATACTCTTGGTCAAGCGTAACCTCGTCGCTGCCGCTGCGAGTAATAAACTGATAGTAGCTGCCGAGCCGCTGCGCCAGCGTCGCCGCATTCTCCGCATCTCCGCTTCGGCTGATCATGTAGATATTGAAGAAGCTGTTGTATAGAAAATGGGGATTGATCTGCGATTGCAGCTGCTTCAATTCGGAGTGCTGCAGCGCGATTTTCTGCTCATAGTTTTCTTGAATGGAGCCTCTAAGCTTGTCTACCATTCGGTCAAAGCTTCGATAGAGGTATCCGAATTCGATATCGCCTTGCGGACGTATGGATATATTCAAGTTATCGGTTTCTAATATTTTGAAGGCTTCAATCAATCGTTTGAGCGGGCGATGAATCATGACGTTGACCGAGAAGGAGAATACGACCAGCACGCCTACGGAAACCGTAGACAGGATAATATACCAGAAGTTGAACGTCCGGATCGGTCCAAGCACTTCATTCTGATTGATGTAGGTGAAGATCGTCATGCCGAGCATCTGAATATCGCTTGATGTAATCAAGTATTTATGATTGCCAAGCCTCAGCGTATCCGTACGGGTAGGATCATCCGGCGGAATGGCGATCGTGCCGGCAACTTGCTTCTGCATTTGGCTGAAAATATCCCTGTCCATCTTCACGGCGATTGTCGTCGTAAAATCATCATTGGTGAGCGCTGCCCCGGAATCCTCGTAATTCTCCACAAATCGGCGCAGCGTCTCTTCCAGCTTCGGCTTGGAAATCTCCATGTACGAAACGATTCTGCCATTGTTGCTGGAGGCAATGAAGTAGAGCCTGCCGCTCTTGCTGTATACCGGCTGCGCTTGTTCGGATTCTCGGTAGGACGCAATGGCCTCATATTCCGCATTAGGCAAATCCCTAATACCGGCCCTGACGGAGAAGGTTTTCTCCAGCGACTTCACGTACACGCCGCTGTTTACCAGAAATTCGCTGGAGTTCTGAATCAAGAGCAAGCGCTCCCGTACACGATTCACCAGTTGAAATTGTTCGTAGCCTTCCAGCCGTTTTCCGATAAAACTGAGCTTCTGCAGGTCCGAATCATTCAGAAACTGAAGCTGCAAATTACGAATAAATGCGATCTGATCATTGAGCTGGCGGGAATAAAACTTTACGTTGGAGTTAATCGAGTTCGTATATTCTTTCTTGATGAAGGCTGCGCCTGTTGTATTCATTCGGAGGTTTATCAAGAGCAGGGGTACGATCAATAAGATGAATATTAGAATAACCTTCTGATACACATGCAGATTTGCAAGTCTAAACTTCGTTTTCACGATGCCTCATCCCCTCATGTTTCCCTTCTGCTTGTACATTCCTGTAGCCTTTTGTCACATTATCACTCATTTACTAAAAATTTGCACTGCCAAAAAAAGGCCAGCATCCGAACCATAGGTTCTCTGCTGGCCTTCATCGTTTCAATTGCAATCTACATCACCGCATAACGGAAGCTGCCCATGGCTGCGTTTCCGTTTGTACCGGCACCCCTGTTTCGAGTGCCTCATTCAACTTGATGCTCAAATAATGATCCTGCGAGGCTTCAGCTAAACCGTAGAAGCTTGGCCCGCCGGCCGCATATTCAGCCATCTTCGCCAGGGAGGTTGCAATGGCAAGCTCATCATCCGTCAATCGGCCCGGAGTAAACGGATTCCGGTAAACCCACTCTTCTCCGGCCAGGATGCCTTTGAAATAATAGCCTTCGAGATTCCCGTTTTCCCCTGCATTTTGTCTGCGGAGCTCCAGCTCAATCGGTGTCGAATAATCCTTCAAATAACGGATTTCCTTATTGCTGATTTCACCGGATTCCCCGCGCACCAGCAGACGTTGACTGCGAATCCATGAGAAGTATTGATCACCTGTGAAATCATAGATTCCCAGTTTGCCATCAAACGCGAGCGAGGCTATGACCTGATCGGACTGCGTAAGTCGATGCTCCTTCGGCGCACCTTCCCGTCCCGGTCCATTCACGAGCGGCGACCGAAACCGCGAAGCTTGAATGACCGCGTTCTCGAAAGTAATGCCCAGGAATTGACGGATCAGGCTAATGCCATGATACCCGTGCGCCGCCGAGACCTGTGCTTGGGTTATCGTCCCGAGCTTCCCGGATTGCGCAATGGCAATACGTGCTGCGTGAAGCGGCTGAAATAAATATTGTTCCGCAACTTGAATTCGGCTGTCGCCATACTTCTCATTTAAACGAATAAGGGCTTCTACATCCGGTGCCGGCGGCGTCTCGGACAGAACCGGCATATCTGCTAACGCTAATTCTTCGATCACACCGGGATTCGCATCCCATGGAACAGACGACACGACAAATAGCGGATCAGCCTTCTCCAGCATCGCAGCGGTAGTGCGGTATACCGGCACTTGCCACGTCGAGGCCAGCTTCTTCGCTTTCTCTTCGTTGCGGACTACGACACCGCTCACTTCAAACTGTTCCGGCAGCTCCTTGGCAATGCGCAGATAAAACTCCGTCCGCCAGCCGCCGCCAACAATCCCAAACCGTATTCGACTCATCTATAATCCCTCCGTCGTCATTAGAGCTTCCTGCCGTCTCGGCCACCGCCGGTCCCGCTATATGCAACACCCGGATTCCAATCCGTTTCAGCCGGTGCTTCGAATGCATCAACGGGGAACGTCACTTTGCAGCGATGTCGGCTGGATATGTACGCGCCCTCCACAATTTCAAGCGCCAACAGAGAACTCTCCGGGATCGAATAATTCCGCTCGCCGGATTCGATCATTCCAGCCATTCTCTCGAGATGTGCCTGATGCCCCGTAACCGCCAGCTCTTCGGGGATAATCAGCTCGCCTTTCGGAAACTCCGCATTCAGAATCCGGTAGCCGTTCGCCCAGCCCCAGAATTCAATTTGACCCGCGGTTCCGATAAGGCGGAATAACGTGTCTTTTCCCTCGGTGTTAATCCGCACATGATCTCCGGTATTCATGACTACCCGGACACCGCTTTGCGTTTGCCCATACGTGACAGCCGTCGTTTCCACCTGCATGCCGTCACGATAGGTACGCGTGCTCGATTCGCAGATCCCCATCACATGGTCCATCGGCTCATTTCCCGTCAATTGCACGAAGAAATGCAGCCAGTGGATGCCGGCATTGATAATATCCCAATTCGTATTTTGAATTTCCACGAGCTTCAGCTCGCCAATCTCTCCGCTTCTAACTCGCTCTATGATTTCAAGAGGCGTCTTCTTCGCAAGCAGGCCATGCGGCACGGCCATTGGCAAATCGCGTTTCTTGATTTCCTCCAGAATTCTCCGTCCTGACGCCACCGTATGTCCAAGCGGTTTCTCCACGAGAATCCCCTTAAGCGGAAGCTTGAGCGCATCCAGCGTCACTTCTTCATGAGAAGGCGGGAAGGTGCTCACGCATACGATATCAGTCGGACAATCCTTAAACATCTCGTTATGATCCAAATAAGTGCGGATGCCGGGAAATTGTTTTTGCAGATTCTCACACACTTCCGGCCGAAGATCTGCAATCGCTGCTAACTCGTAATGCTCTGAATTATGTAAGGCATTCATGCTGAGCTGCCCGCCGGCTCCTCCGCCAACGACTGATGCAGTCAATTTCTTCATGAAACTCCTCCTCATTTTCCCAGCATAATTTCACCCAAGCCGTGTCGCTGCTGCTCTGTTGGAACCCCTTTCAATTTACCATACGGAATCTCCTAAGTAATAGTCCTTTCTAGTAATGTTTCTCTTAAATCATACTTAGCAATATACCTCCGGCCGCTCCGGAAATGACAACCGCCCAGGGCGGAACTTTCCAGTAGACAAGCATGATAAACAGGATCGATGCAAGTGCAAAGTCCTGGGGTCCGATAATCGCTGTCGTCCACAACGGATCGTACAGCGCGGCCAACAAAATACCGACTACTGCCGCATTTATACCTATAAGCGCACCCTGGATGTAAGAGCTTGTGCGAAGGGAGTTCCAGAAGGGCAAGGCCCCGAAGACAAGTAAAAAGGCAGGCAAAAATATAGCTATTGTAGCGACTATAGCCCCAGAGGCGCCTTTGGCCATTGCTCCCAAGTATGACGCAAAAGTAAACAGTGGACCGGGGACTGCCTGCGCCGCACCATATCCCGCGAGAAAGTCTTCTTTGCTAACCCAACCCGTAGTTACCAATTCATGTTCTAAAAGCGGCAAAACGACATGTCCCCCGCCAAATACGAGGGAGCCCGGCCGATAAAAACGATCAAAATACGAAAGCCATTCGGAACCGAAAACTTGGCCGAGCAATGGCAACGCGATTAATAGACCGAAATACAAGATCAAACAAAAAAGAGCGAAAGCGCGGCTGACTTGTATGGGAAGGGTGGGAGCATCCCTAACAGTCGTTGTTTTTCTATACATCCCTAAACCAAAAGCTCCCGCTGCCGCAATAAGCAGCACTTGGGTGAACGCCGACTGCCACAACAGGCTGACAGAAGCTGCGATAATGGCCATGGTTACCCTGGTTTTATCCGGCGTCAACTTCTGCCCCATGCCTACAATGGCTTGAGCTACGATGGCCACGGCCACTATTTTTAATCCGTGAATCCATCCCGCGTGGCTGATATCATATCCCTTTAACAACAAGGCGAATAATACTAAGGCAATAACCGAAGGCAGCGTGAAGCCGATCCAGGCTAATAAACCTCCAAGAATACCGGCGCGTATAACCCCGATTCCGATGCCGACCTGACTGCTGGCCGGACCCGGAAGAAACTGGCATAGTGCTACCAGATCAGCATAGCTTCTCTCATCCAACCACTGCCGTTTGCGAATATATTCGTTATGAAAGTAACCTAAATGAGCGATCGGCCCTCCGAAGGAAGTAAGTCCGAGTTTGGTCGATACGACCAGTACTTCCATGCGTGTTTTCCATTTTCTATCAGGTTTGCTCTGTATAGCTGATTGGGAGGTTTCCATAGAATAGCATCTCTCTAATTTTTGTCGTATCATCGAAAATCGGTATTATAATATCATTTTAATCCTTGTTGTTAAAGTTAACTTTTGATGAATCTGTGGCTGCTGCTAATTGACTAATTCAGCAACCCGTGATTTTTAATTTTAACTCGAATATGAGGCTGGATTTTAATCTGCGCGTATTCCTTCTCCCAATCCAATTTACTCCATTCCCTATGATGCAGTGCCTTCATTTGAAGACCAATTCCAAGCCCATCGCAATTGGCTTGTTGAAGTTTACGAATCATGGCTTCCGCGCGTGTGCTCAGCACCTTTTCCAAACTTCGAGAAACATCCGCAATGATTGCCTTGTTTAACGGCGTACCGCTAGGATTATCAGTTAAGAAGCAATTAAGTGTAATATCAATATCCACAGTAATCGGATTCTGCATGGATATTTTCACCTTATGCTTTGCCCGCTTATATATAAACGTCAAATAACTTTGTTCAGGACCGACTTGTTCCGTTAAAGTCCCATAGGACATGTGTCTGGTTAGCATAACAAAGGTACGGGCTTGCTCGGAATCCAGTCTACCGGTCATCTGCTTTCCATGAAATAACGCCAGTCCGCTGACTTTTGCCCGTTGTTTCCGGTGCATGGCCTCAATTAGAGGCAGCACATTATCAAACCCGGGAGTACTCATAATCGAGAACATCAGAAGAGGCGATTCACTGGGAATAAGCCCTTCTTCCTCGTTACTCTCCAACAGATCGTACAAATATTCACTGATGAGCGATCGGTCCTCTACATCCATTTCAACGATATCTTGGGCAGAGCCATCCGTAATGGCCACGAAAATACTGATGGGGAACTGTCCTTCACGGTAGAAAAAATCCAACGTTTCATACAGACTTTTTTGCTTGAATTTGCCCGAGCAGTTTTGGCTTCATGGGACATACCACCTTTCCATAAAATATGGCCCAATCCAACAAATAATATGTATCTTTTTCCAATTGTCCGCGCGCAAACAAGACCGTTGCTCTTTAATCAACATCCTTCATGTGATCCACTATTGGAATCCCTTTCAATTTTCCGTCCGGAATCTCCTACATCATAGTACGCTCCAAACTCTAATTCAGCACGCAGCGTTCCACACAGCTCGCATCTCGCTTACCGCACTCCGCGAATCCTGCCTGCCTCGAAAAGCTAACGCATTGAAATGCTAACGAATCGTAGAGGGCTTATTTAGCCCGATTTCGGGCCTACGGAAATCTAACGAATCGTAGAAGCCTTATTTCGGGGAATTTCGCTTCAAACACCTGCAAATCTATCAATTAAGACCTGTACGATTCGTTAGATTTTTTTTGGAGATGTTTTGGAGTAAATAAGACCTGTACGATTCGTTAGAACAGTAGCCACTCATGACTACTCCCGCCCCCTCATTAGACGATTCATCTTTAGAAGTTCAACAAAACGCAAAAAAACGAGGTGATCTCAAAATTGAGATACCTCTTTTTATTTATTTCAGATTGGAATGCATCGGATCTAAGTTTACTCAGATGCAAAAGTGTGCATACCCTCAATCTTATACTTGAGACTACCTTCTACGGTATTAATTAACTTTTCAACTATATTCTTGGATGATAACATCGGATAGGTAACACTCCACCATTATCGGCTAGTTCACTTGAACCGGCAGCTTAGGATTAATGCCTGCATTAATTTGTTTTATGATTTCAAGCGGAAGCTTTGGCTCACGATTAAAAGTAAGCAAGCCGTTCTTCTCCTGTTCGACGTCGGTAAGCTGCGTATAGCAATACCCTTGGAAGACGCCGTTATTTAGAATAGGATGAATGATATTCACAATTCGCTCTAGAAAGTCTTGTGAATCCTTTGCCGCCGAATATCCCCATCCCTCTGCCGCGGATTTCATGAACGAAACGCCGCCAAACTCACTCATTAAGATAGGCTCGCCGCCGTATTGAAATCCAGGTACCGAAAGCCATCTTCCTTGTGGATTGCTTACAACGGTTTGTTCTTTCGTCTCATATCGGCTCTGCAGTACTTCTCTTCGCCATTCATAATCGTGAATGGTGAACAGATCTGACTTCAGATGCTCCCATCCATCATTCGAGATAACCGGACGCGTCGTATCAAGCGACCGTGTCAGATGATACATCGTCAGTCCATGCTGCTGCTGCCGTACATCGTTAAGAACGTTCGGAATACCCCAGCTCTCGTTAATCGGTACCCATACAACCAAAGATGGACTGTTATAGTCCCTTTCAATCGCTTCCTGCCACTCCTGAATGAACCGGCTTACATATTTCTCGGAGTAATCATATGCATTAGCGCCTTCACCCCATACCAGCAATCCCAAACGATCGCAGTGATACAGATAGCGCGGGTCTTCCAGCTTTTGATGTTTCCGTACACCGTTAAAACCCATCGCTTTCGTATAGCCAATATCTTCAAGTAAAGCCTCGTCGGTCGCTGCCGTCAATACGCCCCCAGGAAAATATCCCTGATCCAAGATCAGCTTCATATAATACGGTCGATTATTTAAGCAGAAGACTCCATCGACAATCGAAATTTTGCGCATGCCGAAATAGCTTTTCACTTCATCCATAATCTCGCCGTCAACAACAAGGGTAAACTTCACATCGTACAATTGGGGCTTCTCCGGTGTCCACCAGCGGCCCATTCCATGATCGTTAAAATCATTCAGCTTGAGAAGCCGTTCCTCTTCTTCAGCGACGATATCCATGCGGTCTCTACAAATCGGCTGACCTTTAAACGTTACCTCTGTTTGCAGCTCAACATACTTCCCCTTCATATCGCCCTCAATAAAGCTGCGAATACTAACCACATTACGGTCAATATCAGGTGTCATCCTTACCCTGCGCAGCGATAGCTCACTAACCGGTTCAAGCCACACCGATTGCCAGATCCCCGTAGTACGGGTATAGAAGACAATATCCGAATTTTCTTTCCAATACTGCTTGCCTCTGGGAAGCGTTACATCTTGGCTATAATCCTCGGCACGAACCACAACCATGTTCTCCCCATCTATTAATACACTCGTAATATCCGCACTAAAAGGAGTATGTCCGCCCTGGTGTGTCATAACAAGCTCGCCATTCACCCATACTTTGGCGGCATAATCGACGGCACCGAAATGAAGCACCATTCGCTTGCCTGTGTAGGCTGCAGGAATCAAGAAACCTCTGCGGTACCACACGACATCGTGAAACGAGGTGTCCCCAATTCCGCTAAGCTCGCTTTGGAAACAATATGGAACAACAATCGTCTGATTAAAGGCGCAGCTTTCGTCTCGATACCATTTCTCTTTCTCGCCCGTGTTACGATCATCGAAGGCGAACTGCCAAGTTCCATTCAAGGGCAGCCATTGCTCGCGTTCAAATTGCGGTCTGGGATATTCTTTTCGAGGAATAACGTTTTCCATACGGCTTCATCTCCTTTTCTCTCTAAGCTGGTCAACTGCTTGTATTACTTAAGCGGAGCCCGTCTGAATACGCTCAGACGGGTCTCCCTTTAACCTGTTAATTCTTAAAAAACTCTACATTGTCGATATCCGCCCATTGATTGGCATTGTTGTTGGAGACGTAGAAACCAATGGTTGCTTGGCCATTTGTAACTTGAATATTGCTGATCGTGACCTGTGTCCATGTGCCTGTAACCGGAAGTGAAGTTTGAAGCATGGTGCCTCCATAATCCTTCACTTCCATAACCGCCGAATTCTGGCCGCTGCTTCTTCGCGCATACGCTCGCATCGTATAGGTACCGTTATCCAGCCCCGTAATCGTTTGCCCGATATACGCAGTTGCAGGTCCGGAAATACCCGATAAGCCGACAAAATAATTGCCGCCTCCAGGTGCCCTTGCAATACCGTCATTTAAGCCGTGGATAATAATCCGCTGCGGATAATCATCGTTGAATGTCGTCCATCCATTGACATTAGCCGTTTCAAAGCCCCAGTTATTCGCAAGATTCTTGTTCGTCGGTGTTGTTGCATTGCCGAACCGCAGGAAGATTCCCGTGCTCGGAAAGTTCGCGCTCGTTGCAGCAACAACCGTATTCGAATCTACCGCCATTAGTGCGTTCCAATTGGAGGAAGTCGTGTCGGAAACCGGAAACACATTATGTTTGTATTGCCAGGTCGATCCATTATTGGAGCTAATAAGCGTACGCATAGATGAATAATTATCTCCGGTATTGGCGCTATCCTCGTCAGTTTGGAACGATGTCATCAGTCTGCCATCGCCCAGTTTGACTACGAATGGTGCTCCTGCCTTCTTCCCGGTCTTGGTAGGAATGTAGAGTGTTTGTCTGGCTCCCGACCAATTGAGGCCGTCATTCGAAATCTTATATTTGATCACAAACGGGTAACCCGCCACGTCTGAGGCTTCAAATACAGTGATGTAGCGTCCATCGCTCATTTGAGCAAATACAGGCATGCCGTCACGGGAACCTGCCGCTACGCCATCGCTCACCATAGTAGCAGAGTTCCAGGCGCTGCCATTCCATGTTCGCATATAGAGGTTCTGTTTTCCGCCGGTGCCAGCAACTGCCGGACTGTCGTCCGCGTACATTACGGCAATTGTACTGCCGATATACCCAAGATGGGGCTCCCACAGTCCTTTGAACGAGGTTGCCGTCGCAGAAGCAATTTGGCCACCGGACAAGTCGCTCCATGTCGCACCGTTGTCCGTACTCTTGCGCACTTTCAGGTACGTATTCGTCGTGCTGCCCGACTGAACAACAACCCTGTATGCTAACCAGATCTCGCCTGATGTAAGTCTGAGCATCTGAGCATTGCCGACATCGCCGGCTGCATCCGATGCCACAACGACTGGAGCGCCCCAGGATTGGCCGGCATTTGTGCTTTTGGCCACTTTTACTTTCGTAAATCCGCCATCGACATTCGTATCAAACGACACTAACCAATCTGTCGCACTTAGTTTTACCAAGCGTGGATACCATGCGCCGCCTGATGCGGGGGCAAATGCCGTGACGGTTGCATTGGGCCATGCCATTCCTGTAGATGCTGCCGTTGCGACATTGTAGGGCAGGAATATAGCAACTGCCAGCAGAAGACAAAAGCTGTTTCGTGCAATTCGCGTACAAACTTTTCGTAGATTCAACATCATTCACACTCTCTTCCTTATTAGTAGTTAACAGGAATCAGGAATCTGCTGCTCTCTAGACTGCTAAGTTTGCTATCGTATTGTAGACGAAGCTGCCATCACCTCCCCTGCATCCCTGCCTTACTCCTTATCGGGAAGCCTTGTAACCATGACATGGGCAAACCGCCAATCCGGTGACGCGCTGCGCAGGCCAATCCTGCCGTGCAAGAAAGCGTTGGAATCCTGCCACTCTATGAGCGGCGAGTCGGTGACTTCACCAGCAAAAACTCGTATATGCGCACCTTTCACCTCCACGCTTAGATTTGTATATTGATCTCTCTCTAATGGAAGTGATGCTGAAGCTACTTCTTCATTGCACTCGTAATTCACTTTACGGAGCAGCACTCGGTCATTCCGGAAAGCTAGCTCGTAGCCCATGAAAGCATCTCTTACTTGCTCTGGAAAATCCGACTCATTTGTAACTCGCAGCAGCATTGCGCCTTCGGATAACGTATCTCCTTTCGTCTGCATGATGTCGAAGCCTACGCGGTAATCGGTCCACTTGCTGCTTCCCGCAAACCATTTGCTGTCACGATCTTCAACCTGACTCGCGAAGCTGCCATCTGATTCCTGCGCCCATTCTCCATAAATATCTTCGATCTCCGAACGGTTAAGCAGGTCAGATACTTCTTCTATTGACTCTATAACTAGCGATGCTTCTACATTTCGGAAGGTCAATTCGCCCCGAATAAGCTTCATCCGAATGACATGGGCACCTGGTGTGAGTTGGAAATAGCCAATTGGAACTTTTGACCATTGCGTGCCATCTGCAAAATCATCGGAGTCAAGCGTGAATCTGCGGCTATCATCATCCACACTCAGTTCAAACTCTGCACCCGACTTCGCCGCCAGGGAAGCTGTAACTGCAAATAAATAGGTTCCATCAGAGCCGACATTAGCAGCATATTGCAGCCAATCCCCTTGTTCTTGCAGCGTTACGGCGTAGCTTCCGTCATCGGTAATTCGATTGAGAACACCGTCCGCAATACGGAAGTCTGCTTTGTCTTTGGCCTTGCTATCGAGATGAAATCCGCGGTCTTCTCCTTCTAAGTAATGAACCGCCTCGAAGCTTCCAGGGAGTGTCTTGAAAGCTTCAAAGTCACTGCTTCCACTGGCAGCATTCGAGAATGCGGTAAACATAAGACGAGACGTTGACCTGCCTCCGTCATAGAGGTAGCCGATTTTCCCCGGCCGGGCTTCCAGGCTATTTTCATCTATGAGTAGTAGGCCATCCCAATACACCTCTGTTCCCTCTTCATCCGACTGGATCCGAATCGTATGAAGCTTTCTTAAATCCGTACCTTCCGGAAGCGGAATTCTCTTGATGCTGCGACTCGTCTCACCTGAGTACTCTTCCAGATTCAATTCGTGTTCTGGTCCGACTACTCTCACAGCCCTAAACGCTCCTTGCGCTTCCGAATAAGAGAAAACCGCTGCAAAAGATTGCTTCTCTGCTGCATCTGCGTTCTGTTGTAACGAAAAGTTAAATTCAGCAGTAAATCGGCCTCCAGCTTCAGCTTTACTCAGCAGCAGAAGATCTTTGCCAAGTGTAATGGGCTGTTCCCATTTATCGGGCGATGGCGATTGACGATCAAGCGTATCTTGAAAGTCCGGCAGCTTGGGTACGAGGTTGTTGTAGTGAGTTGGTCCAAGTACCGCCATCTTGTCGCCATTAAAGACGAGACGATCCATATTAAGCATGCGGACAGGAGGTCCTTCTGCCGAATGACCGATTAAATTATGATAGAACATGTAGTAGGAATCCAGATCGGGACCAAGCACGGAAGAGCTGTGGCCAAGTCCATTGAACGCGTTATCTGTGCTTATGACAATCGGATTGTTCTCAGGGATGGTGTAGCTTCCTAGCGGTGAATCCTTCGCAACGGCATAGTTAATTCGGTAGCCTTTGCTAAACACATGATTACCCGTGTACGTCATGAAGTAACGACCATTCCGCTTGATAATCATGGAACCTTCGGTCCAGTGCCCAAGCGATGTATTCAACTTGGTTCCGCCCAGTTCAACTTCTAGTGGGCTTGCCATCTCATGGCCCGTAATGCCGCCAAACTCAGCGCGTGTGAAATACCATTTGGCATCGTCATCGATAAACACTGAACCATCAATGGTTAGACCGAAATTGTCCGTTTCTTTGGTGAAAGGGCCTGTTGGACTGTCACTGCGGAAGACATAATGACCTTTGCCTGCAGGAGAAGTGTACATATAGAAATAACCGTTCCAATAAACGACCTCCGGCGCATAAGCGCCTTCACTTATTGGGTCCTCGGTTACAAGTCCTTCATACCGCCAATTCACAAGATTATCCGAACTCCACGCTTTAATGCCCACTCGAAAGTCCTTCGTGCTGCAATACAGATAATATTTGCCATTGTAGCGCATGACATAGGGGTCGCCGATCCCATAGTCCGGCCACTCATCCTCGAGCTGGAGCGCATTTGTATAGGTTTGACCAAAACTAAGCTGCACGTTTGGGATACTCCTCTCTATCTTATCTCCGTCACGAATCGCTATCGTAAGCAGGAGTAACGCGATGACAACTAGGCCGATTAGGTAGAATTTCTTCCGTGACAAGGACATAGCTTAGCCTTTGATGCCGGTAATGGCCATCGATTCAATAAAATACCGCTGAGCGAAGAAAAACACCAAAATGACCGGAACAAGTGCGATAAGCGAGGCAGACATTAACGATGGATAATTGGATTGCGAGATATAGTTAGACTGCATACTGGCAATGAGTACTTGAATGGTTTGTCTCTCTTGCGTGTGCAAATAAATGAGAGGTCCCAGGAAGTCATTCCAAATGCCCATGAAGCCGAGTGCTGCCTGAGCTGCGATCGCCGGCTTGGAAATCGGCAAGGCAACCGTCATAAAGGTACGAAAGAATCCGCAGCCATCAATTTTTGCTGCATCAATGAGATCAGTAGGAATGCCGCCTTGCATAAATTGACGAAAGAAAAAGATGGTCACAATGTTTCCGAATAGTCCCGGCACAATTAAAGGAAGCAGTGTATCCACCCATCCCAGCTCGGAGAAACCAATATACTGCGGAATCATAACGACAGAATAAGGAATCATCATCGTCCCTAAGAGCGCCATAAAAATGACCTCTTTACCTGGAAACTCAAATTTGGAAAATGCATAAGCTGCCATTGCCGAGACAAACAAACCAATGGTAAGTACGAAAACAACAATGATAGCACTATTCATAAACCCGTGAAGAAGCGGCGCCTTTGTCCATACATCGGTGTAGTTATCCCAGGTAGCCGGGTCAGGAATCCACTGAGGCGGAATGTCAAAAACATGCTGCTGTGTTTTAAAGGAGGTGGAAACCGTCCAAGCAAATGGAGCAAGCATGACCACAGAACCAAGGAGCAGCAGCAAATAGATGATGGAATGAAGTATTTTTCTGTCTCTTATCATAGTCTTGCCACCTCCTTATTCTTGGTACACCCAACGCTTGGAAACGCGGAATTGGATTAACGTAATGATAAAAATCATAATCCCTAACACCCAAGCAACTGCACTGGCAAAGCCCATGTTGAAGTATTTAAAGGCCTCTTGGAAAATGTAATAGACGATTGTAGCACCGCTGTATTCAGGTCCACCATCGGTTGCCAGAATGTACATTTGACTAAAGGATTGGAACGTTCCGATAACCCCCATGACGACAACGAAGAAATGAATGGGTGAGAGAAGCGGTAATGTAATATGCCGAATTTGCTGCCATCGACTTGCTCCATCCACTTCAGCAGCTTCGTAGTATGTGGAAGATATCCCCTGCAAACCGGCTAAATAAAGAACCATCGTTCCGCCGACTCCGCCCCACAGCCCCATGAGAATAAAGGAAGGCTTTACCCAGAGAGGATCGCCCAGCCAGTTCGGTCCTTGTACGCCGAATATTTTCCAGATCCATTCATTAATAATGCCGTAGTCATAATTCAGCATCCACTGCCAGAGCAGCGATACGGCAATAATGGGCGAAATAACCGGTATGTAATAGACCGTGCGAAATAGGGAAATACCTTTAAGCGGCCGATTCATCATGATCGCAAGAAACAGCGAGATGACCATGCCAATTGGAATCCCTATGAGCAAATAAAAGGTATTAAACAAGGATTTATAAAACTTCTCATCCTCGAACATCGTTGTGAAATTATCTATCCCCGTCCAACTTGACGGTGTAATCATATCCCACTCCATGAAGCTTAGCCCAAGGGAGGTTAAGAGCGGTGCCAAACCAAAGATAAGAAAACCGAGCAGCGGCGGCGCTACAAATAAATAAGTCCACATGATTTCTTTGCGACGAAAACTACGCTGTTTGAGTTGTTTTTCCAAGATTATCCCACCCGCCTTTAGAGGAAAGACGAAGAAAGGTAACTAGCCCCTATTCTTCGTCTCTCGTCATTCATATTACTTGTTTTCTTTGTCGTAGATCTCCTGGAGCTTAGGCTGCGTTTCTTTCGCCCAGTCCGCTGCCGTCATCTTACCGGACCAAACTTTACTCGCTTCTTGCCACATGGTATCGATCCATTTGGTGTTTTTGGAGCCCATATCAATGGTTGGATGCCCATAATCTTCAATAATGTCGATGAACACTTGGCGGGTTTGTGGCGCTTTATCCATTTGCAGGAACTCGCCTTTCGCCATATCGATTAGGTTCGGCACCGCTTGCCCAAGCTCATAGTTTTCTTTCTGCGCGTCTTTATCCACACTTAAGTAGGCAGCTAAGTTGTAAGAATCCTCAGGATACTTCGTATCTTTCGCTACAACGAATCCAAGAGATCCCAGCCATGTAGCTGTTTTCCCTGTATTCGGACTTGCCGGCCATGCTGCGATATCCCATTGGAATGGCAGCTTCCAGAAGCCGGGTTGATCCCAAGGTCCCATCGCAAACATCGCAACTTTGCCTCCGAGGAAGCGTGCATATCCGTTTTGCGCTTTATCATCCTCGACGGAGAGGCTGACATGCTCCTTTAAGCTCAAATCCGCAACGAACTGCATCGCTTGCGTAAATTTCGGATCATCGATTGTAATTTTGCCAGTCGTGTAATCAATGAAGTCACCGCCATTCGCCCATACGGCCGACTCAAGGGAGTAGCCGGCAACGCCGAACTGATCGATTTTGCCGCGATCGTTCTTGACCGTCAGCTTCTTCGCATCGTCCAACATATTATCCCAGGTGTACTCGCCTGCTTTGGCACTTGGGTACTTCAATCCGGCTTTATCAAAGAGATCTTTATTGTAAACAAACGCCCATGGACCAACGTCCTTAGGTAACCCATAGAGGTCGCCGCTTCCAACCATCTTGCCATCGAAGCGGTAACGGTCAAGCGCTTGCTTCCATACATTGTTCGGATCCAGTGCATTGCTGCTTTCAAGGAAAGGTGTGAGGTTCAGCAAAATCCCACTGCTTGCAAATTTGTTAAACTGCGCGCCTCCGGCATAGAAAACATCGGGCGTTTTCTTGGCGGCAATCAATGTATCAAGCTTCTGCCAGTACTCTCCCGGCGGAACAACAGTGTATTTAACCTTCTTATTAGGGTACTTCTTCTGATACGAATCAATCAGCTTCTGGAATACGGCTTTCTCTGAATCTCCGCCCCATCCCATAAAGCTAATTTCAGAGCTTTCATCTTTGGGCGTTTCTGTGTTTGCGGCCTCTGTGTTTGATGTTCCGGTGTTCGTTTTTTCCGAATTGCTGCTGCCAGCGTTATTACTGTTACCACAAGCCGAAAGTAGCAGCGTAAGACAGAGCGATAATGCCAGAGAAGCCTTAAACCACTTTTGATTCGTTTTTTCCATTTAATCCTTTCCCCCTTTTAAAGTTCATTTCAATTTGTTACATATTTGTTGTTTCTAAGTGAATTATATAACTTAAAAAAGAGCAATGTCAACGCTTTCTTTCAATTTATCTGTTTGTTTCAACAAAAAAAGTCCAGAACGTCTTGTGTATACAAAACTTCTGGAATAATGGGGGCTTGGCTATTGGGCGCTGTGCTGAATTTTCATCACAATCGCTTGTGCGTGATCGCCGAAATTTTTGCCGAACAAATTAATACCGCCCCGATGCTTGGCATCTGGTTTAATCCCGATTCGGAAGGATATAAACGGTTTACTGTCCAGATTCAAGTCTTGTATCGTAGCTGCAGAGGTTTCGACATTATCCACTGCGCTATATTCGTTGCTGACTCTCCACGTTTTAAGCAGACCGTACTGCGTGCTGTTATCCCCCCACCAAGATGGATTAAGTCTCCCGCGATGATCGCCGAAATCTCCCGGAGACAGCCACGAGCCAATTTCCACATCATTAATCCAAACCGTAATATCGGAAGGCCAGTTATTGTTGTAATTCGGAGCTTCCGAGCATAGCTCCAGCGAGAACTCAATGGAATTCACTTTGACTTTACCGGAAATCGCCTTTGGAAACCGGTATTCGATCCACCCTTGACGCAGCCAAATAATTTCAGCATCCTTGCACGCCGGGTTATAGAAGCTCGCCGGGTCATCCTCTTGAATAAGCATTCCATCCACTCCGGCAATACCACAAGTCGGAAAGACTTCAAAATTAAAATAATGTCCGACAGGCATTTCGACTTCATAGGTTTGATTCGCGTTGGTGTAATTCGCAATCGGATTTAGTATCATTCGTACATCATCAAAGTTTCGGCTGCACACTTTCATTGCCCCGCGCGTAGCCGGCAGCAATTCAGTGAGGATCAGTCCCGCTTCCTCAAGCACCTTTACATTAATGGCAGCTGTAGAAACGGGAATTTCCAGGGCATGAGCAATCTCCACGACATTTAGAGATGGAGTGTTCAGCAGCAGTTTGATGATACCAATTCGCGTGTGTGAAGACAGCGCATGGGCAACCTTTACGAGTTTATCGGGTTGATTTATCGAGAGCTCCAGCATGGACATGACCACCTTAAGAAACATTTACTTCTACCAGTTTAATCAATAATCGATGTTTTTGTCCACTTTTTTTGTAACAAAATAGTAATTCCGATTCTTATACCTAAACGTCGCCCTATACTGTAAAAAACTTGCCCGCTCGTCCAAATTTTAACTTTGTAATGTAATTGTAATATTCCCTTCATATTCCTTTCATATTGAGCCCTTATAATAAACACATGACCCCCCTTTATTATATATTTTCTCTTGTGCCTGCGGATATGCCGCAGGCCTCTTTGTTTTTTACGAGACTTTTCGCGGAGAATAGTAGGGAACGGCTATAATCAGTAATTCTTTTGTAAGAATTCGAACTCCCTCTTGCGTGACTGTATGTAGCGGGCTTCATAGATGGATGTATATACACTCCCCCAGTATTTGTTATAATCAGAGGGAGTAGATATTCCCATTTAAGCAGGTGCACAGCATGAATTTATATTTAGATTCACGCACAATTATCGTTGTGCTTGGAATCGGTTACTTATTAGCATTATCACTTGGCAGCTCCTATTGGCTGGATCGTACGAATTTAGCGTCTATTAAAAGCTACCTATTCGCGAAATGCTTGCAAATTATAGCCTGGTTTAGTATGGCGTTTCGGGGAGATATCGTACCGGACTTCGTAACCATCAGTTTCGCGAACTCTATTCTATTAGCAGGGACTGCCCTCGAAATGGTAACCCTCTTGAATCTTCATAAACCTATTGGACTCAAGACCAATATTCGATATACGATTTTGACGATATGCAGCATTATCGGCTTTCAATTGATCCTCCTTCTGCATAACAAGGAAGATGTCCGAATTGCCTATATCTCTTGGGTTACTGCAGTAATGTTAATTCCAGCCTATCGCCTCCTTCTCGGGCGAGGAACAACTATGCTTAGGAGAGTTACCGGTAGTCTATATATGATTGCAATCGTCGTATTTGTGGCAAGAGGGATAATTGCTTTACATTCCGTGGAATCAGCTAGTTTCTTCATTCCGGGAATCTTTCAATTGATTTCGATATTGGGGATATTCCTGCTTACCGTTCTGGGGAGCATAGCATTTGCATTGCTTTTGAAGGAGAGAACCAATCAAGAGCTAGTGCAGTTAGCGAGCTACGATGATCTGACAGGCACACTGAACCGCAGAACGTTCACGCTTCAAGCGAAGTTGGCACTCGCACACTACGCGAAGAAGGGGAAACCTGTCTCCTATCTGCTATTCGATATTGATTGGTTCAAAACCATTAATGATACCTATGGCCATCACGTTGGCGACCTGGTCTTGCAGGACTTGGCATCACGGATCAAGCGGCATTTGGGCAGCGAGGATTTATTTGTCCGCTATGGGGGAGACGAGTTTGGACTTATGCTCCCGGGAACGAATGAAGCTGAATCCACCCAACTGGCTGAACAGATTAAACGCTCGCTTGGCGGCTCGTTCAGCGAAGATCCGCCGGTGCCTTATTCGATCAGCATGGGCGTGCTCACGGTAGTGCCGAATAAGCACACACAACTGGAGACGTTATATGCAACTTGCGATAAAGCCCTTTACACGGCAAAGAGTAACGGGAGAGATGGCATGTATCGCAGCCAATCTGAGCAGGTCCCTGAAACGTTGGCTTCATGTTGAAGCACGTAATCAAACTGTAATATTCCCTTCATACTTCTTTCATACTCTCCTCATCTTTTCTTCATAATCCGTCTATATAATAAGTCACATGACCCCCCTTTTAAAATAGATGTTTCTCTAGTGCCTGCGGAGATGCCGCAGGCCTCTTTTTTTGCCTTCATGCCGTGAAGGCGGTTCAGACCTCATATGAATTTGCGGAGTTCGATTTCGTCGAGCATGGGAATCCCGTAAAATCCTACAAGCGGGACTGCAGGCTTCCGCTTCCTTACCTCATCAATTGCGCCGGGATGCACAGCGATTATTCGATACCCCAGCCTTTGATAAAAGCGCATGGCATCGACATTATCATTTGTAGTGACAAGCCAAATATGATGACTGCCAGCCTGCTTTGCTATTTCTTCTACAAATGTTAGCATTTTTCTTTCAATTCCTTTGCCTCTGATAATGGCATGAATGTTCGTCAATTCACATTCGCCATTCGTTAGCCGGTAGCTTGCTGCACCGACTCTGACACCATCCCTCCAAGCAATGAAGGCTTCCACATCCCGGAGATTATGTTCTTTGCCTCTGCTAATTACGAAATCGCCGCCATATTCATTGACCCACAAGGCTTTCAGCCAGTCCCTATCCTCACTGGTTGCAGGAGAGAGAATTTCGATCGCTTCTCCATTTACTTCCATTCGCATCACCCTTAATAATGTATCGTCGACCAACAGTAAAATTGACTGGGGAGATAAAAAAAAGCGCGGCAGCCTGCCACGCTTCAATCCTATTCTAGCGGGTACTTACAACGCTTTAGCCGCATCCGCAAATTGGCGTGCACGCTCAGCAAGCAGATCAAACCGCCCGCTGCGCACCCAATCCAAATTCACAAGCTTGCTGCCCATTCCGACCGCACATGCGCCGGCTTTGAAATAATCCGCAATGTTGTCCAGATCGACGCCGCCCGTTGCGAGCATCGGGATTTTGTCCAGCGGAGCCCGGATTTCGGATAAGTATTTCCAGCCCAACGTGCCCATAGGGAAGATCTTCACCGCTTCGGCACCGGCTTTCCATGCACGAACAATCTCAGTCGGTGTCATGACGCCGGGCCATACCGGCACACCGTTCGCATAACCGTATTCCACGACTGACTCATCCAAGTTCGGGGAGATCAGAAACTGGGAGCCCGCTGCTACGGCTTCCTTCGCCATATCCAGATCAAGAACGGTTCCGGCACCGATTCCGGCTTGGTCGCCGTATTTATCGCGCCAGCGGTTAATCATCCCGGCAGCACCTTCGGTATTCATCGTAATTTCCATCAGGGTAATGCCGCCGCTGATCAGCGCTTCGGCCGCCCGGTCTGCATATTGATCCTCGATATAACGAAAAATAGCTACAACCTTCTCTTGCTGTAATCGTTCCAGCATTTGACTCACGTTTAAGCAGCCTCCTCATCACTATGGACAATCCTATAGATCATTGTAGAACGAGACCTTTGCGAAAATCAATCCAAACCCTGCCAATAATCTCGCAAAATACGTACAAATACGTTCGGGAACGCAAGCTCCTTCATCTGCTCAGGCCCGATCCAGCGATAGTTGGCCGGTGCTTTACCCTCGGGCAGCCCGTATGCGGGGGCAGTTTGCGGGGCAATTTGGACTGTGGAGGCCGACACATCCGCATCCGCAACGGCAGCTTCCCTTGCAGTGTCAACCCCAGCTTGCTGCTGCCAGAAACCGAATTCCGCGCGGAATACCTGCACGTCCCACACGATGTGGCTGAACACATGCTCGGTTTCGCCCCACCAGCTTGTCGGCCTGACAAGCAAACCTTCCTCCGCCGATAACATGCGGCTCAGATAATCCGCTTGGGCCGCGTGGAGGTCCATCAAGCTGCCAACGCTTGCCGGTGCTGCAGCCTCAGCGATAGAAGCCGCTGCGGTTTCGAGCTCGGCCGACGCGATCGCTGCTGCAGCAGCAGCTTTGCCGCGGCCTTTGCGCTTCGCGGCACCGACGCCTTCCCAGGGCAGCGCGAGCACATGCGGCAGCTCCCACATCTGGGCGAGCAAGCCGCTCTCCGGCCGCTGACGCACAAGCAGCTTGCCTTCATGCGCGCCGCTGCCCGTAATAATGGCGGCAAGCCGCGTTTCCGGCCGCGGCGGCTTCGCCTTCGTCTTGATCGGCAGGATATGCTCTTTCCCAGCCATCCTGCCTTCGCAGTGCATCATGACCGGGCAAGTAAGGCAGCCCGGTGATTTCGGCGTGCACACCAGCGCGCCCAGCTCCATGAGCGCTTGGTTAAAGTCTCCCGCTGAACCTTCGGGAATCAGCGATGCGGCCAGCTTCTCGATGCCGATCCGCGTGGACGGCTTCGCAATATCTTCCTCTAGGCAGAAATAGCGGGACAGTACGCGCATGACATTGCCGTCCACCGCCGGCTCTGGCCGATTGAACGCGATGCTCATAATCGCACCTGTCGTATACGGTCCGACTCCGCGCAATGCAGCTACCGCTTCTTTATCATCCGGCACGATGCCTCCGTGAAGGCTTAGAACTTCACGCGCCCCAGCCTGCAAATTCCGAGCCCGCGAATAATAGCCGAGCCCTTCCCAGCATTTCAACACCTCGGGTTCCGGCGCTTCTGCAAGCGCGGCCGCTGTCGGGAATTTCTCCATAAACCGTTCATAATACGGAATAACCGTATCCACTCGCGTTTGCTGCAGCATAATTTCCGAGACCCATACTCGGTAAGGATCGCGATTCATCCGCCACGGCAAAACACGCTTATTTGCTAAATACCACTTCAGCAGTTCGATACTGAAATATCGGGAAGCCTCCGATTCCATGATTGTTTCATCCTCTCAGCCCTACACAACATTTATGATTTTTTCTGTTTTTTGCTCAAATAGATTTGCCGATAGCGGCTCGGCGTTACGCCCGTATACTGCTTGAACATCCGCGATAAGTAATGATTCTGCATCCCAACCTGCTGAGCAACCTCCGAAATATTGCAATCCGGCTTCTCCAGCAGCTGCTTGGCCCGCTCCACGCGGCGCATGTTCACGTACTGAGTAGGTGCGTAACCGACGATATTTTTGAAATAGCCGATAAAATAATTCGGATGGAGATACGCGAGTCTGGCCAAATCATCAACGCCGATCTGTTCGGACAGATTGTGCTCGATATAGTCCAGCACGCGGTCGATTTTCTCGAGCGGTTCGACCTGTTGAAGCGACTCTTCGCTTATGCCGCCGTATTCCAAATAAATAGCCATAATATCAAACAAAGCTGCCCGAATGCGCAGCTCCCGTGTAATCATCGACGATCTGTAGACGTCGATCAATCGTTCGAACAACGCCCGCAGGTGAACCTGCTCCTTCGGCTCCACAATGATCGGCAGCTTAAGCAAATCGAATATTTCCATATCCCCGATGGAGGCTCGAAAATTGCACCAGTATACCGCATTCGGCGCTGATCCTGTATTAAACGATTGCTTACCGGGAGGCAGCAGCAGCAGCTGTCCGGGTTTGGTACGATACAAGCGTCCGCTTTGCATTAGCTCGCCTTCACCCTCTATAATAAACCAGAGCCTGTAAAATTCTGAAACTTGCTCCATGGCCTGTCCGTTCTTAGGCGCAGAGTATGCTGCGATGGTTACATCCGCTTGAAAGCGGTGAAAATAATTCTGTATGATCGTCTTGTAGGTGTGTTTCATTATATTTTCACCTGCGTCTCCCACTTTCAGATTTTGCGAGTGTACGCGCATTTCCCTATTATAGCGCACTCTTTGACCAAATGAACACCTCCGTAAAGCCCATGCTTTCCCGGATTCATCGACCAAAAATTCAATTGTAAGTTCATCAACACGAGGAGGATTACGACCGCCTATGCGCTCTTCTACCAGCCAAACCATTGATTTTTCGCGCTTTTCCCCGCTGCTTGCATTGCTTATCGTGATACTTCTTACAGGCTGCGGCTCGTCCTCACCGACTTCGACTTCGGCCTCAAACGTGCCCAAGGTATATAAATCCAATTGCATCTCCTGCCATGGATCGGAGCTGCAAGGCCGGATGGGTGCTTCAACCAACCTGCAGCATGTCGGCAAACGAATGACGAAGGATCAAATTACCGCTCAAATTAATAAAGGCGGCGGCGGTATGCCTGCCTTCTCGGGGAAGCTTACTCCGGACGAAGTAGCCGAGCTGGCTAGCTGGTTAAGTGCCAAGAAATAATAAAAAGACCCTTGCTTGCTACAGCGGATACATGCATAGCGCATGATGCTGTTTGAGCAGTGGGTCTTTTATTTATGGTTCGCGAATGTTTCGCTTACCGATTCGCATCTGGGGCAAACCGGATGACAATGTGCTTTCATAGAACCATTTGGATGCGCCCATCTTCGGATGAGCCGGAAACAGATCACCGGCAACCAGCGGCAGCAAGCTGCCCCAAGCATCACCGTACACTCCATCGGTCGGAACAAGTTCTCCGCTCTTGTAATAGCGCTTATCTTTTCGTTCAGAGTGAGCCGTCATGCTTCCACCGTCCCTCTACCCTGGTTAATCCCTATTGGTATATTCCAATTATGGGCAAATGGTGACGATGCTATGCATCCGTTTTCAGTCCAGCCGTTCCACAATCACAAACGCCGAAGCCAGCGACTGATCATGCGTGATCGTGACATGGATGGTCGTCTTCGCTTGCATCAAGCCAAGCCGTTCCCAAGCACCATCAGTCAATCGGCACACTGGCTTCCCGCTTTCATGTCGATCCACTTCAATATCGCGAAAAGAAAGCTTGCTTCCAATCCCGCAGCCAAACGCCTTGGATACCGCTTCTTTCACCGCAAACCGGCCGGCCGTAAACTCCACCAGCCGTTTCCCGCCAGCCGCTTCGGCAAGCTCCAGCTCGCGTTCGGTCAGAATTCGGCGCATAAACTTGGCGCCGCTATCGCCTTGTATCATTTTGTCCATTCGCTCAAGCGATGAAATGTCATGCCCAATTCCGATAATCACTGCCGTCTACCGCCTTACTTGTGAATGTTGCTGCACTAGGGCAGGATGAATCCGTATTTTTTCCATACTCTTCCTGCCTCTTCGCTTTGCAGAAAACCTAACAGCTCCAAAGCTTCCTCTTGATGCTTCGTTTCCTTCACTACCGTTGCCGGGTACACGATTGGCTTATGCGTTTCAGAGGCTACCGTTAATGCGATCGTGACTTTGGTCGATGTCCTCGCATCCGTCAAATAGACGAAACCCGCGTCCGCGTTGCCCGTCTCTACGTAGGACAGCACCTGCCTCACATCCTTGGCGTACACCACTTTAGGCTCGATTTCGTCCCAAATGTCCGCGTCTGTTAGCGTCTGCTTCGTATAACTTCCGACGGGAACGCTCTCAGGCGCGCCGATCGCAATCGTCTTGTAGGAGGCGTCGGTTAATTCGGTGAGCTCGGAAGGTTTTGTTGATGTTGAATCATTGGGCTTCTTGGGCACAATCAAGACCAGCTCGTTTCGCAGCAAAATCGGACTTACTCCTACCAGTCCCTTGTTCCGGAGGGCCTCCATCTGATTCTGACCCGCGGAAATATACAGGTCCACCGGAGCTCCCTGCTCAATCTGCTGCTGCAGTGCACCCGAAGCTCCAAAATTGTACGTGATTCGCACATCGCGCTGCTCTTCGTAGGTCGTTTTCAGTTCGGTGAGCGCGTCCTTCAAGCTAGCTGCGGCCGATACGGTTAGCTCGACCGGTTGCTTGGCTTGTTTGCTGCAAGAAGACAAGAATACGCTCAGCAGCATGATAATGAGCAATCTAGCTAATAAATACGATCTGTTCATGTTCATCTCCGGGATACGCACACGCTAGCGGATGACGCCGATATGTGCCAATCTAAAGTTCGTCCCCTTGCATTCCGGACCGTCGCCATGCGTGACTTCCAGCTCCAATTTGTGCGTGCCTTGCGGCAGTTCGTCACCTAGGAAGCAGGCTCGATACCAGCCGTCATCCCCGCACCAGTCCGGGCGCTCGCGCGACATGGCCACCCAGTCTCCACCGTCAATTCGGTAACGAAATTCGGACGACATTTTGCCAAAATCAAACCCCAGCGACAATCCGCGGCCTTCGAATGTAAAAGACAGCTTCGCGCCTACTGCCGCCGTCTCCAGCACTTGGTCGATCCATTCATAGAACGGCCAGCGACGGATGACCCACGGGCCTTCGGTTGTTACTTGCGCGAGCGGCAGCAGTTCCGCGGCTCCCCAGTGCTGCGGATGCAGCGGTGCGGGGAGGAACTCGTTCGCCGAGGTAGTGGTGGCGGAGCGTTCAGCTGTAGTCCACTCTCCCAGCAGCTCTTTCTCCAGAAAAGCGATTATGCTCTGCCCGTAGCTCAAGCTGCCTCTATGAGCTGGATGCAAGCCGTCCGGCAGCCACTCCTCCCAGCGCATCCGGCCTTTGCGGACTTCTTCAAGCGCGTACAGCCCCATCCATACCGAGCCGATCCCGTAGTAATCGGCGAGCTCTTCCAGCTCGGCGATCGAATCCGGCACGCCGCCTTCGCTCATTACCGCATACATCGTCTGCATAAACGTATGTGCGAGCACGATATCGCGGTCTCCATCCGCAAGCAGCTTCCGGAGTAACCCTTCTCTTGTGCGTCTTCTTTGATCCGATGGTTCGCCGAAATCATTTACGGCATAATCGATAAACACAAGCTGGCAGCCCCGATCGATTAGATCGCGTTTTGCACGAAATACGGCAAGCTCGCTGCCGGTTGCACCGATCGCCGCATTTTCGACGACAATTCTTGCTTCGGGGTACTGCTCGACCAGCCAAGCAATGACGGGCTCCGGCCAATTGTGCCGCGTGCGCGCATCTGTAATCGAACCGCCGATAAAACCAACCGTCAACTGTCCCTCCGACAGTGCCTTACGCGTATGTACTAATGGATTGCGATGTTTCCACACGTCTGCATTCATTCGTTGAGCTTCCTCCCCATGAGGTTCATTTAAACTCATCCAACTTCGACCCGCGGTGCTGCTGCATATCCATGATGAATTGCGTTGCTTTCCTTATCATACCACTTGTCCTGTGTAGTTTCATGGCGAAATGCTTATAAGGTCCTGCCGTTCCGGTTGCTGAGAGTCTCCGACAGGAACTCTCAGCGCCGCTCCCGGACGACTTCCCGATTGATTAGGAAGCCACGTATCGTCTTGGTGCCTTTGCCTGCTGGGCTCAAGAGATTATTCAGGTGCATCTGATGAAGGAGCCGATAGGCTTTCACTCTGGGGATCTCCAATATCTCCATCACATCCCGTGGTCGAAGTGGACGATCTAGGCGCAGCGCATGTCGAAGAACTTCCGCCTCGAGAAGCTCCGTTGTTCCACGCAAACGTCTGCGATCGTGAATGCCGCCAAGCCAGCAGCCCATAAACTGCTGGAGAATTTGCTCACACATGCGCGGACGTTCAGTGATGTCATCGTAGGAGAAGCGAAGTAGCTGCCAGCCGTCGATGATGAGATGGTTTTGGCGCATTAAGGAGTCGGAGAATTACCAGCGGGTGACTTTAGATGAATGGGGGCCATACCCATCGATTTCGATGGCCAGCTTGATCGGTTCACGGATATAAGCAAAGTCCAGATACCGCGAGCCATCCTTGAAATCAGCCACTTCATATTCACCGAATAAATAATCGAAACTCCGAAATGCCGGATACCACACTTGCTGCAGAAACAGCCGCTCCGCATGGCCTTGTCCCTCCTCTAACCTGTGTCTACCTTCCCTCCTCTGCACCAGTAATTGACGATCCATCCATTGTTGATACGCTGCTTGAAAAGACATTCCACTCATCCTCCCTCAAAATGAACATAAAAAAACCGCCACAATCGGACAGACGAGTCCAATCGAGCGGTGTGTGCTTCACAACCTAATGATTTGCTATGATTGTACCATGACTTTTTGGCAATCACAAAGGTAATGAAATAGATTGGTTAGTTTTGGTGCTGAGAGTTCCATTTTGCGACTCTCAGCTAACGGAACGGAGAATATGGGGTTGGTTTTGGTGCTGAGAGTTTCATTTTGCGACTCTCAGCTATCGAAACGGGGAATCTGGGGTTAGTTTGGACGCTGAGAGTTCCATTTTGCGACTCTCAGCTACCGGGACAGGGGATCCCGGGTTGGTTTTGGTGCTAAGAGTTTCATTTTGCGACTTTCAGCTACCGAGACGAGTGATCTGGGGTTGGTTTTGTTGCTGAGAGTTCCATCTGCGACTCTCAGCTACCGACCATGGGATCTGGGGCTGGTTTTGTTACTGAGAGTTCCATTCTGCGACTCTCAGTCTACCGACCATGGGATCTGGGGTTGGTTTTGGTGCTAAGAGTTTCATTTTGCGACTTTCAGCTACCGAGACGAGTGATCTGGGGTTGGTTTTGTTGCTGAGAGTTCCATCTGCGACTCTCAGCTACCGACCATGGGATCTGGGGCTGGTTTTGTTACTGAGAGTTCCATTCTGCGACTCTCAGTCTACCGACCATGGGATCTGGGGTTGGTTTTGGTGCTAAGAGTTTCATTTTGCGACTTTCAGCTACCGAGACGAGTGATCTGGGGTTGGTTTTGTTGCTGAGAGTTCCATCTGCGACTCTCAGCTACCGACCATGGGATCTGGGGCTGGTTTTGTTGCTGAGAGTTCCATTCTGCGACTCTCAGTCTACCGACCATGGGATCTGGGGTTAGTTTTGGTGCTGAGAGTTGCATTCTGCGACTCTCAGCTACCGACCATGGGATCTGGGGTTAGTTTTGGTGCTGAGAGTTCCATTCTGCGACTCTCAGCTACCGTAACAGGGGATCCGGGGTTGGTTTTGGTGCTGAGAGTTCCATTTCGCGACTCTCAGCTACCGGAACGGGGAATCTAGGGTTAGTTTGGACGCTGAGAGTTTCATTTCGCCACTCTCAGCTACCGGAACGGGGAATCTAGGGTTGGTTTTGGCGGTGAGAGTCGGATTCCACGACTCTCACCAACCGAAACGGGAGGCTGGGGTTAGTTTGAATGCTAAGCAAAAACCGCCCCGCCGAGAATCGGCGGGGCGGTTGCATGCATTAGATACCCGGAATCGGGTCACGCTTGTGGGCGGTTTTAATGAATTGCTTCTCGAGCTTCTCGCGAGTCGCATCGTCGATTTGTTTGCCTTCGAGGTAAGAGCTGTTGTCATCATAAGTGATGCCGAGCTCGTTCTCGTCGGTTTGGCCGTCCCAGAGGCCGGCAGTCGGTGCCTTGGTGACGACTTCGCCCGGTACGCCGAGTGCAGCTGCCAGCTGGCGGACTTGCCGCTTGTTCAAGGACGTGAGCGGCGTAATATCGACCGCGCCGTCGCCCCACTTGGTGTAGAAGCCGGTGACCGCTTCGGATGCATGGTCTGTCCCGACAACGAGCAGATTCAGCTCGAATGCGAGCGCATATTGCGTCACCATGCGGGTGCGGGCTTTCACGTTGCCTTTGCCCCCGCGGCTGATGTGGCGCGAAATGCCGATCGACTTCATGCTGTGTTCCACTTCAAGGGCAATCTCATCGACGGCCTCTTGAATGTTGGTTTCCACGCGATATTTCAGATTGAACGCTTCCGCAACCGCGTAGCTGTCTGCAATATCGACCTGATCACCGTAAGGCTGGAACACGCCGAGTGTCATATATTCTTTGCCCGTCTCAGCGGACAATTCATCTGTTGCTTTCTTGCAGAGACCTGTTGCTACCGCGCTGTCGATCCCGCCGCTGATCGCAATGAGCAGCCCCGTCGTGCCGGACTTGCGCACGTATTCCTTGAGGAAATCAACGCGACGGCGAATTTCCTGCTCTGGATCGATTTCAGGCTTTACGCCCAATTGCTTAATGATTTCGTCCTGCAAGCTCATCCCCATGTCTCCTTACACCTCTTAACGGCAGAAACGCTCGAAAGCAGATGTCAAATCTGCAGCAATGTCAGCAGCCGAACGGTTCTCGATTTGATGACGTTCAATGAAATGAACGAGCTCTCCGTCTTTCATCAGTGCGATGGATGGCGAAGACGGCGGGTATGGCGCGAAGAATTCACGCGCTTTCGCAGTTGCTTCTTTATCTTGACCGGCAAATACCGTGTACAGGTGATCCGGAGTAATGTCATGCTGCAACGCTTGCGCTACGCCCGGACGGCATTGTCCTGCGGCACAGCCGCAAACGGAGTTTACGACAACAAGCGCAGTTCCCTTGGAATCTGTCAATTTAGCAGCAACCTCGTCAGGTGTACGAAGCTCCTCAATTCCGATTCGAGTTAAGTCATCGCGCATTGGCTGCACCATATCCACCATGTATTTTTCAAAAGACATCGACATGAATAATCGCTCCTTAAAAGTTCAATTTTCTTTCTATTATACGCCCCGCTCAATTTGAAAGCAAAGAAAAAGCAACCGGACCCGCGCCCGATTGCTTCCTATCTACCGCTTTACTTATCCTCAGCCGGCTCATTCTCCGCGATTCCGGAAGCCGCATTCTTATCTTCATGCAGAAAAATGCCGCCTTGCGGAAGGATCCCCTGTTCAAAATAATCCCGATTCTCGCTTGTCAGAAAACCGATATCCTTGAACGGATGCACCCACTCGCTGCCCGCCATAACGGCCGGATCCGTTTCCTCCGTCCACTGATTGAGCGGTGAATTCGGCGATTCATAATTATGATCGCCGATAACGACGCCGCTGCTGTTCACAAACGGCACCCGTGGCCCCCGGTTATCGCGAAACTCGGGCAGAAAGTTAATTTCAAAAGGATCCAACTCCGGATCATCCTTGCTGAAAGCAAGCGGATGGGAATCCAAATCCCGCTCTTTATCCTTGCTCATACTAAGTCCCCCTTAGTCCGCAGGGCGATTAGGGCCGTCTAATTTCTTGTCGTAACCTTCCGATTCCGGAGCTTTACCGCTGCTGCGCTGCTTGTTGCTTGCTGCGGCATCCTGTGCCCCGGCATTGTGCTGCTTTTGTTTGTTTCCCAATGCTGGCACCCCCTTCCACCGCTAGTATGCGCGGGGGACAATCAGCTTATCCGTACCTTCCGGCGCATGAAAATACCGATAAAGGACAACGCGATAAACAGCCATTGCAGCGTCGTCAAACCGTAGGTCAACGCTGGCAAAGTCCCCGGAGGATATGCCGCAAACAAACTGACAAACAATCCGCCTATACCTGTTCCTAGCAGACTGATCGATGCTGACTCCCCGCTCCCGATTCGACTCGAAGCGCCGGTGCGAAACAAAACTCCGTATACGCAAGCGATCAGCAGCGCATAAGGGATTCCGTAAGGAATATCCGTTACCAACGTCCACACGAAGCAGCCGGGCACAATCGCATAAGGCCACACATCCAGCTGCTTATTAAGTGGGATTTTACGTTTCCGGCCTGCGTACCCGATGTACGCGCATGCAAGAACAAAACCAAAAGCCGTATCAACCCCACTGCCGCGAACGAGCAGCAGTGCACTTGGCCGTTCCCAGAGGATCTCCGGATCCCGGATAAGAAAAGCCAGCTTCCAGCCGATAATCGTGCAAATAACCGCATTCAATCCAATATCAAGCCAATTGGTTTCGCCTTGAAGGGATGAACGTGCGATCCATAACTTAAAGAGGGCCAGTCCGACTGCCGCGGATAGAAGACCAGCCAGCAGCATCGCATCCAGACGTAAAGGACCGATTTCGATCGCTTCAGACATGTTCGGTTTCTCCTTAGTAGGCGCTTAGTGCAGCGGCTGCTTCATTATGATTGCGACTTCTGTCGATCTTGACGATGAACGTCGTACCGATTCCTTCTTCGGAGTCCACTTGAATGCCGCCGCCGTGACGCTCGATAATACTCAGACATAGCGGTAAGCCAAGGCCGGTACCGCGGGATTTGGTCGTGAAGAAAGGTTCAAACAGCCGTTCCAGCTTTTCTTTCGGAATGCCGCTGCCGTTATCGTTTACTCGTAGCTCCACATAATCCGTATGCGATTCCGTCTGGATCGTCAATACGCCATGCTGATCCATGGCCTCCATCCCGTTGCGGGCCAGGTTCAAGATCAGCTGCTTCATCTCTTTCTCATTCAGCATTAAAGCCGGAATTCTCTCCGCCAAACGCAGCTCAATCGACTGTCCCCGCAAATTGGCGTCTGCCCAGAGCAGCGGCATGATCTCGTTTAGGATATCATGCAGGGAGCAGCTTTCTTTCTCAATAATCCGATTCTGAGCCAAGGAAAGGAAGTCGTTAATAATACTGTTCGCTCGATCGAGCTCGTCCATTACAATGCGGAAATATTCCTGTTGATGCTCCGGGCTGCGCTCCCGCATTAATTGCACGAAACCCCGAATAACGGCCATCGGGTTGCGGATTTCATGGGTAATGCTCGCCGCCATCTGACCGACCAAGCTTAAGCGTTCCATCCGCCCAATCTCGTCGCGCAGACGGCTAAGCTCTGTTATATCGTGGGCGATGAGAGCGGCTCCGATGATTTCGTTATTTTGCATATCGCGTACGCAGATGCCGGAGTTGACATACATTTTGCCCTGCTCCTGCACATATTCCGTCGTCAGACGATGCCCATTGAGCGCCTGATAGAGCAGCCTGCCAAGGACATCCTTCTCGATATGATCGTACATGATGGTAAACGGCTGGCCAAGCAGCTCATGGCGCCGTTTGCCGCCCACTTTATCACGCAAGAGATGAATCGCCATTTCGTTGATATGGGTTATCGTTCCCTGCTGATCGACGAAGATGACGCCGAGCGGCGTTTCATCAATAAATTGCTGCAGCTTCTGAACCTCGATGCGGTAGTTGTTGGAAATGCCGTTGAGCTCGTATGCGGTCATCTGCCTGCGGATGAAATTCTCTGCAAAGGTCAGCATCATCCACATCACCAAGAAGTAGAGAAGCTCATGGCCGATAAAGTAGAAGAGGTCAGTTGAGGTCAGGTCTGGTTGTTCGGCCCAATCATAGTAAATGAAGGCGCTTGCGCGAATCAACAAAATGACGGCAGTCGAAGCCATCACGATCTTAAGCTTGCGTTGTCTGGAGAAGTTCAGGAAGCCTTTGTGGTACTTGTAAATAATGGGAAATAACAGCAACAGCATGCCGACAGCATCGATCCAAACCCAAAATCCATCCATCATATACAGTTCTGCTACGATGAATATGGTTGCTAATGGGATCAACACGCCTATGCCGCCGTACAACGATCCGACCAGAAGAGGTGCATAATGGTAATCTAAGTAGAACTCTTTGATTTCAACACAGACCTCCAGCCCAAGAAGGACGCAGGCTCCACAAATGAGGATGAGAATGATGGGAATATTTTTGCGCGGTTTCGAATAATCGTACCAAACTTGAAAGGCGAATACGGGCATTAAAGCTACGATAATTTGCAGGAGAATAAGCTTCCACACAAAAACAAGTCCCACCTTCCTACTAGCACCTAGAAACCCAGTATATGTAATAGAGAAAAGCTGTTAATCCGATTAAAACATAGGTCTTGGAATTTTACAACGTTTCTAAATGGTAGTTTTAAAACTTACTAACGAGTAGACGCGGCATGTTCGGGGTAGTATGATAATTAACGGTAAATTGCAGTTATATTCAGTAAATAATTAGCGAAACTCGCGGACATCGTCCCACTTCATAAAAGGCGGAATAGTAGAAATGAAACCCTATGATATTATCATCGTCGGTGCAGGCTCAGCCGGTCTGATGGCAGCAGTAGCAGCCGGCAAGCTCAGTGCCCGAATATTGCTGCTCGATAAAGGAGACAAGCTGGGGCGCAAGCTCGGCATCTCCGGCGGCGGACGCTGCAATGTGACGAACAATAAAGATACCGACGAACTGATCAAAAACATCCCCGGCAACGGGCGATTCCTCCACAGCGCGCTGAGCAACTTCTCCAATAAACAGATCA
The DNA here is from genome assembly GCF_900116125.1 of Paenibacillus sp. BC26. Lineage (NCBI taxonomy): Bacteria > Bacillati > Bacillota > Bacilli > Caryophanales > Paenibacillaceae > Paenibacillus > Paenibacillus sp. BC26. The sequence goes on from NZ_FPAD01000002.1 coordinate 494,864, forward strand.
TCGAGTTCTTCGAAGGGCTCGGCATCGCGCTTAAAGAGGAAGATAACGGCCGCATGTTCCCCGTCTCGGATAAAGCGAAAACGGTAGTCGATGCCTTGGTTGGCCAAGTGAAACGCTACGATGTGGACTTGCTCGTCAACTCCCCGGTTGCCAGTGTGCTCTATGATGAAGAGAAGGTGCTTGGCGTTAAGCTTGCCAGCGGCAAACGAATTGAAGGTAACGCGGTAATCGTCGCGGTCGGCGGCAAATCGGTGCCTCACACAGGCTCGACCGGAGATGGTTACGCGTGGGCGGAAGCAGCCGGTCACACCATCACGCCGTTATTCCCGACTGAGGTACCCTTGACATCAAAGGAAGATTTTATCGTGAAACGGGAGATTCAAGGACTTGCTCTAAGAGACGTCGCACTTAGCGTGCACAATGAGAAAGGCAAATCTATCATTACGCATCGAGGGGACATGCTGTTTACGCACTTTGGCATCTCCGGGCCGATTGTGCTGCGCTGCAGTCAATTCGTCGTGAAGCAGCGGGTCAAAACCAAAGCTCCCGTTCAGCTGACGATCGACTTCTTCCCGGACTTAAGCGTAGAGGAGCTCTACAACCAAACCTTGACTGCGGCGAAATCGGAATCCAAGAAAGCCATTATTAATGTGCTCAAAAGCTACATGCCTGAACGGATTCTGCCGATTGTGCTCGGACGAACCACGCTGGATCCCTATGTCACCTATGATAATATTCCTAAACAAGAGTGGCGCGAGCTCAGCAAGCTGATGAAAGCCTTCCCGCTCTATGCGAACGGAACACTTTCGATCGAGGAAGCTTTTGTTACCGGCGGCGGCGTGAATCTCAAAGAAATCGATCCGAAGACGATGCAGTCCAAATGCAAGGAAGGGCTGTACTTCTGCGGCGAGATAATGGATATCCATGGCTATACGGGCGGATACAATATCACGGCCGCTTTCTCGACCGGCTACACTGCAGGCAGTCATGCTGCGATGCAGACCGGTGCAGGCGTATAGATGGTGTTCACATCAAAAAATGGTGGCGATAAGGGAAAACCCTATTGCCACCATTTTTTCAGTTATCCACCTCTCAACCCTTCACGCCGCTAAACAAAATCCCCTTCTCGAGCGCACCTTGCGTGCCCATAAACACGAGCAACAGCGGTAGAATCGAAATGACGCCGCTCGCGCTGATCCAGTTGGGCCGTGGGTTCTGCCCGCTTTGCATATCATTCATCGCCACCGTGAAGGTCCAATTATGCGGTGACCTCGATACCACGTAAGGCCAGAGGAAATCATTCCAAACCGGAATGAAAGTCAGTACTGCCACGATTGTGAATACCGGCACGGACATCGGAACGACGATGCGCAGGAAAGTCCGAAGCTCCGAAGCGCCATCTACGCGTGCGGCTTGAAGCAGCTCTTTGGGCAGCTGATCGAAGAAGCCTTTGAATAGAAAGATAACGAACCCCCATGCGAAATGAGGCAAAATGATGGCCCAAATATTGTCCACGAGGCCCAGCTTCTGCATAAGCAAATATTGCGGAATGAGCACGGACACGCTTGGAATCATAATCGTTGCGAGGAAATACATCAGGACGATGAATCGAACTCTGCGATTCGGAATGAGCTGTGACAGCGCGTAGCTGGACAGCGCCCCGAAGAAGAGCTGCCACGCGATAACGACCAGACAGATAGTGAGGCTGTTCAGGAAGAAATGATAGAATCCCAGACTGCCCGCAGTCTCCACTGCCAGCAGATTCAAGCTTCGGAAGCTATCGAACAAACGCAGCCAATTCCGAGACTGCTCCATCTCCACCACTTTGCCGTTCAGCAATCCGCTCTCGTCGAAATAAGCTCGCAATTGCACACTCAGCGGCTCATCGGATAGATTGGGCTGCACGCGATAAGCCTCCCCTTCCGATATCCCATACCACGCGAAGTCTGATAAGCGGCGTTCTCGAATTTGAGTCAGCTTTGTATTCATGATTTTGTCGGAGAAACGATCGTTGGACACGATAAAGGGTTGCCCCACGTAGAACTCAGCCGCGGTTGTCTTCGCCCTGTACAGCTTGAGCCCATCCTTAATGCCGGTGACGGTAATCTCCCCGATATTGTCGCGCATGAAGGCACGCCACGGATACCAAATCGCTTTCATCGCATCTTTCTCATAGAACGTCTGCTCTTGATTCCCGATGCCGGAGTAATCCAGCGTCAGCTCGATCGTATGGGGAATTCTCGGGAGGAACTTCGGTGTCGTCGATTCAATCGATTCGTTATCCATAATGGCCGTTACAAGCAGCCAAACCAGCGGAAGCAGTCCAAGCACGACGAACACGATCGTAACCAGATAGGAAGCGACGTCCAGCTTACGTTCGCCCTTTTCCACAATACGATTAGGTCTCATCTGCGTTCAGTCGTCCTCTCTCTGCAAGCGGAATTGAATAACGGTCAGTAGGGCGATTAAGAGGAACATGAAGAAGGAGAGCGCTGCCGAAACCCCGAATCTCGATTGCTCGAAGGCCGTCTTCTGAATCATGAGCGCCACAACCAGCGAGGCATCTGCCGGTCCGCCTTGCGTCATTACGAATATCGTATCAAACGACAGCAGAACACCTGACATAAACCCGACGAACTGAATGATGATGACGAACGAAATGTTCGGCAAAATCATGATCAGCATGCGCCGCCAAGGTCCGCAGCCGTCAATTTTCGCTGCTTCGAATAACTCGGATGAGATGGATTTAATGGCTGCATAGTAGAGCAGTACCCCGATACCTCCGCTGGCGAAGAAACCGGGCAGCACAATCGCGAGCTTAGTCATGCGGAGGTCATTCAGAAAGCCATACGGGCCGAGCCCGAGCTTACCGAGCAGATAGTTGAACAATCCACGATCGGGGTTATACATCCACTTCCACAGCAGAGCTCCCGCAACAAGCGGCAGCACATTCGGAATTTGATAGAGCACAAGATAGAGTCCGTTCAGCCGTTTAATATGACTGAGGAAGAGCGCCTGTACGATTGGAACCCAGAATACGAGCAGCACCGACAAGCCGAAGAAAATAAACGTGTTCTTCATCGCAACCCAGAACGTGTGACTGCCGAGAAATTCAACGTAATTGCCAAGGCCGACAAACTTGCCGGGCGGGGTCATAATATCGTAGTTAAAGAGACTGATATAGACCGCTTTAAACAGCAAATAATATTTGAATATGAAAAATACGACGATAGAAGGAAGCAGGAACAAAATCGGTGTCCACGGGATCTTCCATTTATTCACCATTTCCTCACCACCTACTTGCTGCACCGCGCTGGATGACCGGATCGCTATGCGGCGCGGCGCGGTGCAGTAATGAATTGCTCGTATCAAATCAGCTATTTGCTGCCTGCCAAAATATCACTGTTATACTTATCGATGACTTCCTTCTGGGCAAGTGCTTCAGCCGCTTTGAGCTCTGTGGCCGGGTCGGCGCTCGGATCAAGCAGAATCCTCTGAATCGGCTTTACGAGATAGCTGCTCAGACTGCTTTTCAAATAATATTCCAGATGTTTATCCTTCGCCGTTGCCTGAACAGCCGCTACATAATCCGGAGGCAAATCCTTGACCCATTTCGTTACGTCGAAGTCTTTCACGATCGAAAGCGGATTGATCGCAAAGCCGTTGTCCAAGCAGAACTGCGCCCATGCCTCCATATGTTCCTTGGACAGGAAAAACATCGCATACTCGAATGCGGCCTTCTGCTGCTCCGGCGTCGATTTCGGATTCAGCATCCAGAAGTTCCCTCCCACTTGCGAAGGCGCTCTGCCCGAGGGTCCAACCGGGAAAGGAGTGAAGCCGATATCCTCCGCTTTCATCCCTTGCTTCAAGAAGTTGCCGAAGCTGTCGGAGCTGCCGAGAATCATTGCGGAACGACCGGTATAGAAGTCTCGCAAATTCTCGTTGTAATCTTGAACGACGTTCTTCTGGGTCACTTTGTGGGTCCATTTCAAATCTTTATAATATTGGAGCGCCTTCACGGCCGCTTCCGAGCTGAACATCAGCTTCACGGTTCCATTAGGCTGAAGCTCCGTCAAGTCCCCGCCTGCTTGCCACACATAATATTCGAAATGCCAATCCGCCCAGTCCATGCCCAGAATATCGAAACCAATCGTATCCGGATTATGCTGCTGTACTTTCTTGGCCGCTTCCGCAAATTCATCCCATGTCTTCGGCGGACTGACGATCCCTGCATTCTTGAACATCGACTTGTTATAGAGCAAGCCGGACGAATACATGAAGCTTGGAATGCCGTAAATTCGGCCGTCCTTCATGGCCAGATCAAATGCGCCGTCGATGAAACGGCTCTTATCCGGCGAGCGATTCATCAGATCCGTGATGTCTGCGGCAATTCCCTTCTGCATATAGAGCTGCATGTCCGGGAACGGCTGCTCCATTACATCCGGCCCTTCTCCGCCTGCAACCGCTGTCATAAATTTCTCGCGCACATTCGTCTGGAATGCTTCAACATGCTTAACCTTAATGTTCGGATGAAGCTCCTCGAATAGCTTGAACCGGCTTTCGATGAAGGGTTTGCCGGGATCATCGGGTGCCGGTTGATCCCAAGCGGTAATCTCGATGATTGGCTCTGTGTTATCCAGGGAAGCGTCCGCAGCAGTATCATTATTGCCCGCTGCCACAGCCCCATTGTTATCCCCGCCAACTGCCGAACCCGCTAGATTATCATTGGAATTACACGCACTAAGCAGTACTGAGCATAAGGCTGCTGCCAGCATAAGAGCTGCCGGTTTGTTCAAAATCCTGTGCTCTCTCATCCCTTACCTCCTGAGCGTAAACAGCACGGTCACGTTCGCTACCGCCGCCGCTTACAGGTTAATCATAGCTGGATCGGCTGAACACGTTAATGGAAATTACGAACTTATGCGCTATTAAATTTTTGATGATACCGTCGCGCGGAATTGTACCGGTGTCATACCGGTCGACTTGCGGAAAACGCTGCTGAAATAAGCAGCATCCTTGAAGCCGACCAGCTCGGCGATCTCTTGGATTTTCAAATTGGAATCCCGCAGAAACTGTTCGGATTTGCGCAGTCTCGCAGCGGTCAGATAGTTCACGAAACTCTCGCCGAATCGTTCTTTGAAGCGGCGGGAGAAATAGCTGGGATGGAAGTAGAAACGGTCTGCAATCGTTTGTAGGTTAATCGGCTCATGCAGGGAGCTGTCGATGTAGAGCTTCACCTCGTCGATGACGCTGTATTCCGAGGAATGGCGCAGTTTGTACAAATGGCCTGCGATATTGTGGATCATTTCGCTTAAGTGTCCTTGCATGTCCCGCCACTGCGTCAGATTATGCAGCCAAGTCAGCAGATCATCCAGCTCGCCGATAATCCACTCCGGGATGCTCGTCTGGGTGAGCAAATATTTGCGAAGCAGGAGATGAAACTCCACGCAGAAGCTTTCGAGATGGGCGAAGGACACCTGCTTGCCTGCGGCAATCGTCTCGACGCGTTCATCGATCCAGCCTGTCAGCGCCGCAACGTTGCACTCGCTCAGGAAACGCAGCAGCAAGGCCTCATCTTCTCTGGAGATAACGGAATGCAAACCGGCCTTCACTTGTTCGCCGGCGTCGTTCATATAAATTCGCCCGTTACCGTGAATAATGCAGTTGCGAAGCGCTTGCTTCGCTTGCTGGTAAGATTGCTGAATCATTTCCATCTGATTGACGGCGCCGCCGCATCCGATGGTTGCTTCCAGCTTCAGATGACGCTGTATACCGCCTAGAATCTCTTCCAGCTCCCGATGAAGCGTATCCGTCTCAACGGGCGAGTGGCCGCCAAGCACGTAAACAAGCTCATTTTCCAGCATCGCATGACGGAATAACACCCCTTTGCGCTCCGTTGATTCGAGAACGGTAGAGATCATATTTTGAACAGCGAACGAAAGCAGCTTCTCGTCACCTTGCCGAAAGGACAGATGGGGCAGCTTCACCGCCTGCAGTACGAAGACAACCGCTACAAAATAGCTGCAGCTCCGGCGCAAGGCGAGCAGCTGCTCGTCTCTCTCCGCTTGGGGCACGCCGCCCGGTCCGTACTGGATGAGCTTGCTCAGCATCCGCTCTCGAATCGACTCTTCCGCGCTGCTCTGCAGATGCTTGATCTGTTCGCCTGCCTCGGACTGCTCCAGGCGCTGCCGGATTTTGCCGATAACCCGCAGCAGGCTCTCCTTCAGCTCTTCCTTGTCGACTGGCTTAAGTAAGTAATCGGTCACGCCGAACTGAATCGCTTTGCGGGCGTAATCAAACTCCCCGTAGCCGCTAATCACGATGAACTGCAGCTCGGGCATCGCTTGCGCCGCTTCCTTCAAGAACGTGAGCCCGTCCATAAGCGGCATTCGAATATCGGTAATGACGATATCAGGCTTCACCTCGTGCAGCATTCGCAGCGCTTCCGCGCCGTCTCCCGCTTCGAAGACCGATGTGATCGGCAAGCCGGACATCTGAATCTTCTTCATGATCCCTTGCCGCATCAGCTGTTCGTCATCTGCGATTAGCAATTTCATAGGAAGGCTCCTCCACTCGCGTTTTTTTGATCAGAACCGTTACCGTCGTCCCCTGATCTTGGCTGCTTTGAACGGTTAACCCATAGCTGCTGCCGAAGACTAGCTTGATGCGGTAAAGCACATTGAACAGGCCGATGGATGAAGCCGTGTGATCCGAATAATTCTGCTGCTGGCATAGTTCCAGCTTCTCTTGCAGCACCGTGAGTTTATGCGGTTCGATAGCAGGACCGTTGTTCCAAACCGTGATCGCGGCGTCGGTGTCCGAGAGGCTGTAAGCCCGAATTCGAATTTCCCCGCCTTGCGTCAGGTGGTCAATGCCGTGAATAAAGCTGTTCTCGACAAGCGGCTGCAAGAGCAGCTTCGGCGTTAGCGTCGCGTGCAGCCCCTCCTCAATTTCGATCGAATACCGAAGCCTCGCTCCGAAACGAATTTGCTGAATCGACAGGTAGATTTCGAGCTGCCGAATCTCGGTTTGCAGCGTGGACATGTGGCCGCCGCTGATGTTGTACCGGAACATTTTGGCAAGCGAGGAGCTTATTAGACTTATTCGTTCATCCTCGTAAAGCGAGGCCAAACTATCGATCATCCCAAGCGTGTTGTATAGAAAATGAGGATTGATTTGGGATTGCAGCGACTTGATCTCCGCATCCTTCTTCACCAGCTCCGTCTCGTATACTTTCACGATGAGCGAGTTGATCTCCTTCGCCATTTGATTGAAGTGCCGGATAAAATAACCGATCTCATCTTTAGATGTAACGGGCACGGATACCTCGTAATTGCCTTGCTCGATAGAAATGATGCCATTCTTCAGCAGCTTAAGCGGCGTAATAATGCGACTGGCGAGGAGACTTGCGATCACCATCGCGCCGAGCAGGCAAATCATCCCGATTACAAGCGTACGAAGAGCAAACGTGTTCAATTGCTTCAGCAGCACCTGCAGCGGGACTTTTCCAATGAGTGCCCAGGACGTATTGTTCAGCTCGTTGGAGACGAACAACGTCTCCACGCCGTGGTCATCGCCGAACAGATATCTGGACGATATGCCATAGCTGAACCGGAAAAGACCATTGAGACCTTGCAGCTGCGCGTCCGTCCGCTCATGATCCGAGAGCATCACTTGCCCGCTTGCCGAGTCGACCAGCATGTAGTTGCCCTGTTCATCACTGGCAATATCGCCAAGCCACTTCATCAGATATTCCGGCGAGAGCCGGATATAAATGACGCCGACGATCGGGGTGTCGATATTGAAATTGATGATTTTGACCGCTTGCGCGAACATTAACGTATTCACTTGTTGATTCGTAGCCGCATCGATCGTATGCGTTGGCACCCAGATCCCTTTCCCGTCCTTGGCGACGGCGGCCTTCTCGATGGGCTCGAAATCAAAATCCAGCTCATTCGTTTCATTCATTCTGCCGCTGGAGAGCATATATCCGTCCAATTGGCTGACCATGATATAGTCCACCACCGGGTTGTCGGTCAGAAACTGGCTGAATTTCGCGGAATAATGGGAGTACGCATCCGGATCGGCCCCCATTTTGCTGACAAACTGCTGGAAATCTTTATTGCCAAAATAGTCCCACGCGAAGTTCTTCACGTTCAGCATATAAGATTCCAATGTGGCGGCCGATTGGCTGCTGATCTGCTCCATATTGCCGACCGCTCGCTGCTTGATGTCCGAGGAGGTCTGAACATAATAATCGAGCCCCAGCGCCGAGACTGTGATCGATATCGTAATGAAGAAGCAGAACCATATCTTCCGATAGAGCGACTTGGTTATCCAATGGTAGGGAAATAGCAGCACTTTGGTCCGCATCTTCTGCATCCTGAACCTCATCTCACCTTAATTACTTAAATTATAAAGGGAGAACGGCATTCGGTTCATTAGTTTTTATACTTCCTTCTAGTAAAATCGTGAAAGTTTTCGTCGCGTAGCAGCACATGCATCCATCCCAGCCACACCTCTCCTGCTTCCAACCGGTAACTCGCTCATCCTCTCCACTCCCCCGCCTCCTCACCATGCTCCTAACTCTAACGAATCGTACGAGCCTAACCACCACGCTCTCCGCCACCTCACCATGCTTCCACCTCTAACGAATCGTACGAGCCTTATTTGGTCGAAAAACGTCGCGTTGAAATTCTAACGAATCCTACAGGTCTTATTTGCTCAAAAACAGGTGCATTTCTGGCCATATCGGCTAAATAAGACCTCTGGGATTCGTTAGAATTTTGGAGGTGCTTATTTCATCCAAATAAGCCCTCTACGATTCGTTAGAATTTTGGAGACGCCTTTTTCATCCAAATAAGGCCCACGATTCGTTAGAAATCTTGTCGTGTCTTTTTTATGACATAGACTTCCATTTTTGCTATACTAGTCATATATTTTCGGTCGTGAAGCATACGCCGCTTTAGCACAAAGCCCCTTTTAAGGGTGCAATTGTGTCTAAGCGGCTATTTGCGTTTATGCGGCTAATAGGAAGGATGCGGGAGTTATAGCTAGATTTGACGAAGCTTATGAGGAATGGATCGCGTTTAACATTACCCAAGAACAGAATCCCAGAAGACGCGAAATACTGGAGAATGGACTCGGCCGCGGCACTGTTGAGTTTTTACGTACTGTCTGGTTTCCCGCTGTACGAAACTTCAATCATCTATATCCCGAATGGGAGGTGCGAGATGCTTACAACGGGTATCGTTACCTCGATTTGGCCTATATGCCGGGCAGCGATGTAAAAGGAGGAATCGAGATCCAAGGTTACGGCTCTCATGCGAGGGATCTCGATGTGCGCCGCTTTAAGGACTTGTGCTGGCGGCATAGTTTATTGGCACTTGACGATTGGATCTTCATGCCGATCGCTTACCTTTCAATTACAGATGAACCCAAGCGCTGTCAGCAGCTCATTCTTTCCTTTATCGGCAAGTTCCTTGCCATGGACGTACCCGAACGTTTGAATTGTTTTGAAGCTGAGACCCTTCGTTTTGCAAGAAGGTTATTTCGTCCATTTACACCGCTAGAGCTGGCCTCCCATCTGCGAATTTCAGACAATCAAGCAAGGCGTGTTCTTCACACCTTAGTCGAGTATCAGCTGCTTATTGTGGCAAACGGTCAGCAACGATATCGCACCTACACCTTACGAACCCCATAATTCTAACGAATCGTACGAGCCTTATTTGATGGAAAAACATCGATTTGAAATTCTAACGAATCCTACAGGTCTTATTCTCTCAAAATCCATTGCATTTCTGGCTAATTCGATTAAATAAGGCTTCTGTGATTCGTTAGCATTTCTGAAGTGCCATTTTCTCCAAAATAAGCCCTCCACGATTCGTTAGAGTGGCGGCGAGAGGTGGGTGACCCAGCTGCGAATGGTCGGTGATGCGGCGATGTGCGGTAGATGATGTGCCTGTGTGTGGTGGGAGATGCGGCTGCGGATGGTCGCCAACACCCCTGTGCGCGGTTGATGTTTCAGCGGTGATCGTGGGTGACCCGGCAGCCAATGATCATTGATTCGTTTGTGTGTGGTCAGCGAAACGGCAGCGAATGATCGCTGACCCGGCTGCGTGCGGTATCCCGAGCGGCAGCCATCGAACGAAAACAAGTCCACGACATTCATCGTGGACTTGTTCAAGCTCATCTTCTACTCTCTGGTGATTAGTCGATAGAGTACAACTGCAGCCTGCGCTCGTGTTAAGTGACCTGTTGGCGAGATTTTGCCTCCATCGCCTACGAGGATCCCTTCTTTCACGAGGGAAACAACACTTGAAACGGCATAGCCGGCAATTTGCGAAGCATCGGCGAATGCCTTCAAATCACTGTCCGCCCCCGCAGCCAGAGAAGTTTTCGCCAGCTTCATTGCTCTGACCACAAGTGCAGCCATCTCTTGTCTAGTGATTTCACCGTTCGGGTTGAATTTATTACCGCCTGTTCCCAGTGACAAGCCGATTGCCTTCGCGATGCCAAGCGACTCATAATACGAAGCCGACTTGTCGATATCGCTGAAATTCGACTCGAATTTCGCAGTCAATCCCAGCGCTTTCACCAGACCATCTACGAAGTCTGCTCTTGTAATGTTCTTCGCAGGACTAAACTGCAACTCACTGGTTCCGCTCAAGATACCTTTGGAAGCTACAGCCTCGATTGCTTGCAGCGCCCATTTGTACTTCGCTGCATCTGCAAAAGTCTTCACGCTGTACGCCACCGCGTATTTGCTGAAATGTGTCGTCGTAAATACGACCTTGCCTGATTCGGCATCATACTTCGCATTCGGTACCGGAACCGCATGGCCGTCCTCATCCAGATACCAAATCACGATATGCTCCGGATGCTCCAGCTCTTCCTTAGTCGGCGTGTAAGGGATGGATACCACCACCGGCTCATTCGGATTGTTCCAGTGAATGGCTTTGCCATCGGCTGTGAAGCTGATGTCGACAACCGGTTTGCCATCCTTCAGCACACGGCTGATCGACAACGAAATGGTCTTCGCACCTGCGATGTCCTTATCAGCAAACATATTCAGCGGAAGCACAACCTCGGCATCACCTGTTTGAACCACCATTTTGGTCGCAGCATTCTTCTCCGAGAACAGGGAAGCCGGCTGCTCCAGCACGTAACCATTTGCACCTGTAAGAGAACCAACAGTAACGGTTACAACGCTGTTACCTTGTTCATCCTTCTTCGCAGCTTGAAGTGCTTTGGCAAATTCGCCTTCCGAAATCGAAGCTACAGCTTTTCCCTCTTTCAATGTAGGCGTTACTTTAATTGCTGTGTCTTTGACCTCTGTTTGGCCGCCAAAGATAACCGGTCCTCCGCTGCTTCCTTGATCAATAGAAAGCAAGTAAGGCTTCTCAAGCGCAACCGTGAAGTTACTAGTATCAACGGTACTTCCATTGATTAATTCTTGCGCATTGCCTACAGCTTTACCATTGACTTCAATTGTAATCGTTTTGGACGCTGTAGTCGGGTCATAGTTCGCAATGTTGATAAGCAGTTTGCCATTGTAATTCGTGCTCAGCCATTCTACGCCGTCGATCGGTTCGCCCGTCGCCTTATCCTTAAGAACGACGTTCATTAAACCCAGCTCAGTCAAGCTCGCTCTGACAGATTGCTTCAACGCGCCGCTGTCGATGTCACTGCCAAGTACCTTCGCACCGGAAAGCACAGCATCTCTGGCCGCACCACTCAGCGATTTGTTGTTCTCATCCGCACTCAGCGAATTGTCGCCGATCATAATGACCTTTCCGCCCGCAGCAATGAAATTATTGATGGCTGTCAACGTAGAAGCCGATACATTCGTAGCTTGCGGTACGATGAGCAGCTTGTAAGCAGATAAACCTCCATTTTGCGATTGCTTCTCCGACACGAAACCAACTCGTTGACCGCTGAACGTTAACGCTTCGTACGCACGATCCATCGAATCCAAGTATGCATTCGAGTAAACCATGGAAGGTAACGAGTAGAGAATGGCTGCCTGCGGTGCACGATTTTGCAGTTCAGTTACTTCATTTGCCAATCGGTTCAGATCCAAGTTCACTTTACCGATCGTCTGAACCACATCCGGGCGGGTCAGAACGCTGTCGTAGAAATCCGAGGTCGGATTGTAGTCTCTCTGCCATACCCAAATCGTGGATGCATTCTTGCCATGTACAGCTGATTGCCAGAGTGATGTTTCTACGTGCTTGGCTTGCTCCGGCGTATATACCTTATCTCTATCCGCAATCACGTGAGTTTCTGAGTTGAAAATTGGTGCCTTCCTAAACGAACCTTGCAAATCATAGAATCGGTTCTCGCGAATGAAGCCGCTAACCCCACTGCCAAGATAGTTCCAGTTGTCATTGCCGTTCATATCCGAGAATTCGCTGAAATCCTCCGGATCAACGCCATATCTTGTAGCGCCGGTCAAATCAGCCATGATTTTGGCACTGACAGGAACGTTAGGCGCAAGCTCCTTCACCAGCTCTGCCATCCATGAATGCCACGATGAGAGATAATCATTGTTAAAGACTGTCCAGTCGTAGTAATAAGATGTGGCTGTCTTGACAGACGGCATCGCAACAGCATCAAATCCACTGTACTCCGTACCATAATTTTCATTTAAACTTGCAATTGTTGTGTATTTGCTCTCTAAGAATTGGTGCCATGGCGCTACTGCAAAAGCATCCGTTCTCGTATCATACTTAGGCTCATTGCTGATGATGATACTATGCAGTGCCGGTTGATCCTTCACTAGCGGAACAAGGGTTCTGATGTAAGCCTCAACGATTTCACGCGCTTTCGGCGCGTTAACGTTGTAAGTCAAGAATCCGTCATTTTCATTACCTAATTTCCACTTATCCTTAGCCCACTGCGGGAAATAATGCGGCGAGATGAGCAGACTGACAGCGACATTATGCTCCGCTGCATTTTCCAATGTTGGAATAACGCTATTCGTGATTAAGTCTGTTGAGATACTGTAATCGGCTTCGCTTCCCTCTGCCGGTGCCAGCACCGTACCGTCCGGACCAAGCTCCATCTGAATGATATTCGCGCCTAAATCGCTAAACTGCGGAATATCGGCTTTAGCTTGATCGAAGTGGCCGTACCCCGTGAAGAAAATCGGCCTGTCAACGGCAGTACTTGAAGATGATGTTTTCGTTGGACCTATAAACGAGAATCCATCCATTCTCGAACGAGCGGTCACATACTTCGGAACACTTAAAGCTGTTTTCTCTCCACTCAGGTAAGCCTGCACATTAGCAGTCGCTTCATCGTAGAGACGTTCCAGCTCATTCACGACATAGTCGGCACGTGATATTAAATGGTTTGTAATGTCGTCTTTGCCATATTGAATAAAGTTCTTGATGACGGTGTAATTCACCGTTTCATAATCAACTGAGATGTTTTGCGCCTTAGCTGTCGCTAATAGTTCCTGCAGTGCCGGCAGCTTCTCATCCAGCTCATCCAATAGGTTTATCAAAGCCTCTTCATCCCGTTTAACGGCTACGTCGATCGTTTCTTGCTTGGACTCACCTGTTGCTTTATTGGTAATGACGGCCTCAAATTGTTGGCTGCCGACCGTTGGGAATGAGACCGGAATTGATTTCTTAAGCACTTTTCCAGCTGGTACGGTAACTTCTTGGACTTCGGAACCAGTGTCATTCGGAAGAGAAATTTGGAACGTTTCTGCTTTCACTCCGAAGTTAGCAATCGCGACAGAATAATCGTACGCTGTATTCTGAAGAACATCCTGTGGTCCATGCATCCACGTGCTCCAGGTTAGACCTTGATCCAGGAGCATCAAGGAACCAAGGCTGGTTGCATCCTTGCCATTGCCGATCCCCGGCGTCCATTCGATGTAGCCTCTTCTGTCAGCACCGTCGTTGTCATTGATGAGGAGTGTAAAAGGAACCTTCTCCCCCGGTGCTGCAGGCAATGCTGCCAACCACGGAATAGCTAAATCATAGACTGTGACCTTACTCGTATTGTCACGGCTAACTTTCAACTTAATGGAATCCACGCCAAGCTTAGCGCTGCCGCTGTTCCAGCTGAACTTGCTAGCCGTTCCGCTGCCATAAGAGAAACCATATTCCGGTCCGTAAACAGCCCCATCTTTGGAAAATGCAACCTGAACACTATCTCCACGCCAGATGACATCGCCTGCGTAATCAAACTGGTCAGCATCCTTTACATCAACATGCAGATAGAGATTGCTGTCATCGTAGGCAAGCGCCGCATTCGCTGACAAATCGTCTTTCCCTTTCCAACCCGGTATTTGGACTTGCTTACTCGCATTCGAAGGCAGATCGAAAGACGCCTGCCCGCTCCAATTACTAACAAAACCATCTTCACCCACTGCAGTCGTCCGGTGGATTCCCGCAAGCATGCTGTTGCCGATATCTGCCACATTGGACTTAATTCCATAGACTTCTTCTCCCGGTATACCGGTACCAATTTTGTAGTCGAAGACAGAAACTGCACTTTGCGGTTTACCTGGGATCTCCGCAATTGCTTTTATCGTCGTTACGTCTGAGATTGTAATCGGAGCACTGTACAATGTCTTGGTTGTAGAAGTTTTCGGGTCCGTTCCATCGATAGTATAGTAAATGTTTGCACCATCAGACGGGGTTGTAAGAGTTACTGTCGTACCCGGCAATACGGCGGATGAGCCTGGCGCTGCCGATACGCGCTGTACCTGGCTTGTAAGTATCGTCAGGTTATCGAACAAGTAACGAAGCGATGATCTGCCTTTAATCGCATCGTCCTGGTTAAAAATATAGAAGATGATTTTATTAATATGAGCACGGTTATATGCGGGTATATTGCTTAGATTTACTTTATAATTCGTCCACTCATCCGCAGTCAATACCGGGAGTGATTGTTCATAGATAACATTGCCGACCGTATCCAATAGCTTGAAATAGATCGGTTCATGACTGCCCACCGTTTGACTGCCAACCGGCCGAATATCGAATGCAATCTCCGTTGCAGGCCTCAGGTCCATCGGATTCGCATTCAGATCCCAACCATACTCAACCCATATATTCCCTTTACTCTGATCAGGTACAAAATACGTTACGTCGGCAGCTTGCCCTCCTTCGGTTTTGTTCACAGTATCCGCTATGTCAGTAGGTCCGCCCCACTCGTTTAAGTTCTCGAAACCATTAATGACGCTTTTCATTAATGTATCCACAGGTTTTATCACTCTTAAATTATCCAACTGATAATGAAGCGTTGTTCTGCCTTGGAAGGCATCATCCCCGCTGAAAATATAGAAAGCAATATGGCTGATCGCAGCTCGATCAGCAGCCGGAATACTTGTCAAATCCAGTGTGAAAGTAGTCCACTCATTAGCCGTTTGTACAGGAAGCACATCCTCGAAAATGGCTCTACCGATAGTCTTATTGTACAGCTTGAATCGAATCGGCTCATGCCCGCCTGTTGTTTGATCGTTCGCCGAGCGAATATCAAGCTTCAGCTGCGTTGCCGTTGACAGGTCTAGCGGATCAGCTGAAGTATCCCATTCAATTGTATGCCATGACGCAGGGTCAACAACAACCGGCACGGTGTAATTCACACTAAGCGATTGCAAACCTTCCGTTTTGTTAGTTGTGTCATCCGCTAGCGTAATATCATCGAAATTCTTCGACCAATCTGCGATATTCTCGAAGCCTGTAATCACTTGCTCCTGCATTTGAATCGGCTTAACAGCTCGTAAATTGTCCAGCTGGTAATGAAGCGTTGTTCTGCCTTCGTATACATCATCCTTGCTGAAAATATAGAAAGCAATATGACTGATCGAAGCTCGATCAGCAGCGGGAATTTCACTCAGATCCAGTGCGAATGTGCTCCACTCGTTTGAGGTTTGTACTGGAAGTGCATTCTCATAAATCGCCCTATCCAGAGACTTACTGTACAGTTTTAGTCGAATCGGCTCATGGTCACCTGCCGTTTGGTTGTTCGCCGAGCGAATATCAACCTTCAACTGAGTTGCCGTAGACAGGTCTAGCGGATCAGCTGAAGTATCCCATTCAATTGTATGCCATGACGCAGGGTCAACAACGACTGGTACGGTGTAGGTCACACTAAGCGATTGCAAGCCTTCCGTTTTGTTTGTAGCGTCAGCCGCTAGCGTAATATCATCGAAATTCTTCGACCAATCTGCAGCATTCTCGAAGCCGTTAATAACCTCTTCTTGCGTAGGGGAATTTACCACTACTTGATCATCAGCAGCGTAAGCCCTGCTCGCCGGAGCGACGCCGACGCTAATCAAGCCAAGCAGCAATGCGGCTGTAAGAATAATGGCATTTATACGTCTGAACATGCTTTTATAACCTCCCGTTTGTTTGCTTAACTAATCTGTTTATCCTTTTGCAGCACTTTGCGTTTCGGGCCAGTTCCTGTCCCCTTAGCAACGCCTCCTTCAATGGATTCTTTACCGCTCATGTGAATAGCGTGTATGTAATTTCGCGTGATTGAAGCGCTTTCAAGTTTTCAAAGTTATTGTACTGCGATTCGCAAACCGCATTAATAGAATATCTTTACTTGTGTCTGTTGTTATTTTGACATCTGTACCTGCATGCGAATGGAACGGCAACTTAAACCGGCCTTCTCCGTCCTCCGTTCCCACTTTTCGCAAACCGTTTTCCGTATTTCTGCATGCCTCGAAAATCTAACGAATCGTAGAAGCCTTATATGCTCGGATTTCGAGCTTCCAAGATTCTAACGAATCATAGAAGCCTTATTGTGGGGAAATCAGCTCCAAAACACCTCCAAATCCTCAAATAAGGCTCGTACGATTCGTTAGATTTTTTATAGAGCTATTTTCGTGCAAATAAGACCTGTACGATTCGTTAGAATTTTGGGGAGCAAAAATCCGCGCCGCACCCCCGCCCCACACATCGCATCCCATCACCATCCTGCTCTCCACACTCACCATCTCGCACCCGCACATCCCGCTCCACACTCAGCTTCTCGCATTGGCTCTTCCCGCACTTCACACTCAACTCTCGAATTCGCGCATCTCACTCTCCACACTAAGCATCTCGCATCCACATATCACGCTCTCCTCATTCGCCATCTCGCTCCCGAACATCCCGCACTCCACACTCAACATCTCGTATTCACTCCTCCTGCTCTCCCACACTCAACATCTCGCATTCGCTCATCCCCTCTCAACTCGCCTTCCCCATCTCACATCCAACGCGCCGGACTAGATATCTCTAATCATCGCTGCACAGCAAAAAAGCCAACCAGCAAGCTGGTCGGCTTATCATGAACTCGCAACTTAGGCGAGCTTACGTATGTACATCGCCGGAGAAATATCCGTACGAACCGTCGTCCGGGAAGAATTCGTCCTGTTGCGGGGCGTCGTCGTCCCAATTGCTCAAGCCGGCTTGCGATTCTTCTTGGGCGATCAAGTCCTCGTTGACCACGTGGGCCGGTATCGTAATATTCGCCATATTGTAAGCGTCATTCGTGAGCTCGATATCCGGTATGGAGGACTGAACCGCGAGCTGGCCGCCATGCGCCTGAGCAATCTCAAGTGCGGAGGTAAGATCGCTGCCGTGCAAATGAATATGTACCCCCATATCCTGCTGGATGACAGGTTCATAACCCAGCTCTTGAAGCGTGCTGCACGCGAGCGCGGCGGTCTTGCTATCACCGAATTGAAAAAATAACGCAGTATCATTCTGCATCCTTCAGGCACACCCTTCTCCGGCAAAATAGTCCATTCCCGTTTAGAATGCCCATTTCGCGAGAAGTCATTCCTACTGCTTGCCAATTCCATTCGCTGCAAGACGAATTTGCCACTTGCTCCAATCAATCGGATGTACCGCTGCATAACCCGGCAACGGCTCATCACCATTAATGATAATGAGCGGCGACTCGCCGGCTGACATCCTCTTGAGCACAGCCCAATACGACAAATCCCCCATACCCAGCATCGGCAGTGCCTCAGAAACAGTACGGAATAATTGATCCGGCCTCAACGACGACAAATCGCCTTCTCCTTCTCCCGCCGCTAATGCTTGCAAGGTTAATCGTTCCACAATGCCAATATCGCCGTCAGCCTCATTAGGAATCCGTTGAAGCTGGAACCGAAGCGCTGCAGCCATCACGGGAAGAACCGCAGCATCTTGGCTCAGCAGCCACGCCTTAATCGGTTCCCTGCCGCCTGCCGAATAAGCCTCCCATGCGCGAGCACCTGCCGCGAGCTCATCGACGGAAACCGCCTTTCGCTCCGGCCACAACCCGCCAAGCTGCTCCGGTGACAGCTGACCCAATCCGCGGAAATCAACGACGCCGGCAACCTCTTCAGCGATAATCCAGCTAAGTTTCGGAGCTTGTCCTAGCCGAGCTTCCGCGCCCCACAGCCAATAAAGCAGCGCCGCAAGCATCGCTTGGTCGAACAAATCATATTCGAACCAGAGCACGATGTCCTCGCCTTCTTTTACCGCGCTCGTCAATACAGCCAATTGCGCTTCGCACTCTAATCGGTAGTGCTCGCCCGGCACGCCAAAATCATGTTCGATCCATTCCGCGCGTTCGCTTGTTTCAGCCTGCCCCCACCACTCCAGAGACAACGGACCATCAATCCAGCTCTCTCTCCAAGGCAGAATACGGTCTGATTCGAAAAGCTTTGTTTGTCCTAATAACGCGGCAGCGTGATCGCCATTTGTGATGTGCAGCATGTTTATCCATTCCCTTCCATTAATTATATGTTATAATAAACGAACAACAGGTGCAGGGGTGCATAATAATGGATGATTTATTTACGTATTATACAGATGCAATCGTGATCATTCATGAGAATCAAGGTGTACGTACAATACATACGATTAATAATGCCTTCTCGACTATAACCGGCTTTACGTCTGAGCAATTGGTCGGGCAAGATATAGCTACGATACAACCTGATACTGCCAACACGCTATGGGGGCTGATAAACCGTCTTTGTGCCACCTTCTCGGAGCATAAGACCAGCGCCTACGCGGAATGCAACCTTACGATGCAGGGAGATAAACCTATTTTCGCTGAGGTTCATATCCAACAGCTTGAAATTATTAACGCCGTCTACTACACCGTGAAGCTTGTTGACCGCTCTGAGCACAAATGGATTGAAGAAATGGTGCTGAAACAGAATGTGGTTAACTCGGTCATCTACACGAGCGGTGGATTAATGACGTCCCTTCGGAGCTATCGCAACTCCATCCCTTATGATCGGTACAAGCTTTCCCTGAAACATAACAAGGAGTTTGTTATCGAAGAGGACCAAGCTCGTGTCCACAACTTCTTTAATTCACTTCGTGAAAGTCGCCAGTCGGGCCAAATCACATACACATTGCGGCTGTTTGAAGACCGCTATCTCACGACATCCCTTATCCAGCCCTTCTACAATGCCGATGACAGCTTTAAATGCTACGCCATTCTAACGCTTGCCATGAATTCCATTCACCTATCCAAGTTTGGACAAGCCATTCGCAAACAAACCCAAGCCTTTAAGAGCGACATGCGCGATGCGGATATCGATCCGGCCTATAAGCTTCGTCTGCTGATGGTCGAGAAGAAGCTTTCCGTCACCCAGCTTGCCGAGAACACCCAGATCTCATTAACGACGATTTCCAATATCCGAAACGGCAAAATCAAGAAGCCGCAGCGCCTGACAGCCCATTTGATTGCGGCAGAGCTCGGCGTGGAGCCCGGGGAAATTTGGGGAGACTGAGATGGAGCTTAAGACCATACTTCTACTTCCATTGCCTCACTACCTGCCAGTCATACAAAAAGGACCGCTCTCACCAGTCGAATTGCACACTGCTGAGGCGGTCCTTCTTCATGCTGTTACAATTTAAACTTCGCTGTCAATTCGTTCATCTCAATCGCAATATCGCTCAGCGCGCGTGACGAAGTGGCGATTTGCTCAGCGGATGCGGTCTGCTCCTCTGTTGTTGCTGCCACGGTCATCGCCGTCTCCGAGCTGTTCCTTGCAATTTCCTGCAGACGCTGCATCGAGCTGATGACCTGCTCAGAACCTGCTGCCATTTGCTCCGATGCTGCCGCTACCTCTTGCACCTGACCGGATACACGCTCCGACGCGGCCGCGATCCCGGCGAAGGATGAACCTGCTTCGCGCACACTCCGCAGACCGGCCTCCACTTCCTCGGAGCTTGAGCGCATCGTTTCCACGACGGTAAGCGTATCGCTCGTGACGTGCTCAATCAGTTGCTCAATCTCTTCGATGGCTTCCGAAGTTTGAAGCGCGAGCTTCCGAACCTCGTCCGCGACAACCGCAAAACCGCGTCCGTGCTCGCCGGCGCGCGCTGCTTCAATCGCCGCATTAAGAGCGAGCAAGTTCGTATGCTTCGACACTTCGCCGATCAGCTTAGAAATGCCGCCAATGTTGCGCGTATGTATTTCAAGACGGTTCACTTGCTCGGTGGCTTGCTGCACAGTCTCATGAATGGCCGACATCCGCACCATCGCCTGCGATACCGCTTCATGCCCAATCGCCGCCTGACGGCTCGCATCTGCCGATAAGCTCGCAACAAGCGAGGTGGACTCCGCGATTCGATTGATACCTTCGCCAAGATCCTGCGTCGTCTTGCTTACTTCCTCGAAACGCTGCAGCGCAATCTCTGTTCCGGCTGCCATATCCGCAACCGATTCAGCGGCTTGCTGGGACGAGCCTGCGTTCTGTTCCGAAATCGCCAGCATCTGCTGCGAAGATGAAGCTATGCCTGCCGAAGCTTCTTGCACGCCCTGCATAGCAGAGCGCAATTGCATGATCATGCCGGAGAGCGAGTTAAACAACGCGCCAATCTCATCTTTATTGCGGATCTTCGGCACTTCCGTAACTAAATTGCCGCTTGCGACTTCATTTACAACGACAGCAGCCTGCTTAATCGGTTTCGAAATCGTTCTGCGCACATACCAGGTCAAGAAAATGACCAGAATCGTACCGACAACGAGCGCAATTTGGCTTGTCCGCTGGGATTGCGAGTTAATCGTTGCGTTCTCCGTCTTCGCCTCTTCAGCGCCGGTATGGTTGTTACGGACCAGATAATCAATGCTGCTCTGAATCGCCGCATAGGAATGCTCCGAATCCTTCATCACCGTTACAATCTCTTCGGTGCTCAGCGAATTCTTGTTGCTCGCCGACACTTTCTTCGTCACGTCCTGATACCCTTTCCACGCTTCTTCAAGCTTCGTGAACAGCTCCTGATCCGTCTGATCGCCCGCCGTCATAATCGCTTTATAAGCTGCAAGACTCTCATCGACTTTCTTAATCGTAGCATCGGTATCGGATACATATTGCTTCTTCAAGCTGGCATTGGTTTCAAGAAGAATCTTGTACTGCAGGGTTAGCACGTGATCCGCCATGTAGTTGATGTTGTTGATCGTCTCGACGCCTACGAGCCATTTGTCCGCGATCTTCTTCGTGTTGTCGTTAATTTTGGTCATCATGAGGGAACTCAATACCCCATTTACAAGCAGCAAAAGCAGAACGCTGATAAAGGAAATCATCAGCTTGGCCCCCACCGTAAATCTAACCTTTCCATTCTTCTTCCCCATGTTGATCTCCGCCTCTGCCCTAGTTAGGTTAATGCCATTAATAACAGCAACATTTCCAGTATACTTGGAAATTCATCGCTTTAATAATTACATTTTTCGACATTTTTCATAGTAAGGAAATGTCAATAAATCCTCCATTTTAGCGCCATATGTCTATTTTGTTAATCTACCATATTTTTGCTGAAAGTTAAATAATTAAAGAAATTTTCCCCATCAGGCACAACAAAAAAACCGCTTCTCTCAACGTTCGAAAGAAGCGGCTTTAATAACTACATCTAATTGCGATACGGTTGCAAGCCGGCGTTCAACGCTTTCGTCTGTGCGTAAACGTCCTGATAAACGCGGAACAGACCTGCATAGGCGCTGACAGCAGCCGGGTCCGGATGATAAACGGCGGCGCGTTTCACGAACAACTCTGCGCACGCCTCCAAACTTTGGAACCATCCGCAGCCATATGCAGCGAGCATTGCCGCACCAAGCCCCGGACCTTGCTCATTCTCCAAGGATACGACATCCGCACCGAAAATATCAGCCTGCATCTGAAGCCATATCGGATTCTGAGCACCCCCGCCGATGGAAATGATTGTATCCACTGTTTTACCGGCTTGTCTGAACAGATCCACCGATTCATTGAGCGAGAACGTAATGCCTTCCATGACTGCACGGGCAAAATGAATCCGCTCATGCGAGCCATCGATCCCGATGAAGCTGCCGCGAATAACCGAATCGGCATGCGGCGTACGCTCGCCAACCAGGTAAGGCGTGAACAGAAGTCCGTTTGCGCCCGGCTTCACGTCGCCAATGCCGGCTAGCAGCTCGTCGAACGATTCGCCTTTGGCAAATGTGTTCTTAAACCAGCTGAGACTGTAGCCAGCCGCGAGCGTAACCCCCATCGCGTAGAACGCATTTTCTTTCCCGTGGTTGAAAAAATGTACTTTGCCGCGGAAATCGTTGCCGCTGCCTTGCTCGAATGAAAGAATAACGCCGGAGGTGCCGATGCTGCACATCGTCAGCCCCTCTTGCAGAATGCCGGAACCAATGGCGCCGCAGGCATTATCCGCACCGCCCGCGAACACCTTCGTGCTCTCGGATAGGCCGGAAGCCGCTGCTTGATCAGGCAATAAAGTGCCCGTCAACGCATGCGATTCCACAAGCGCCGGCGCGAAGGAAGCCGGGAGACCGACCGCTTCGAGCACCTCGCCGCTCCAGCATTTGTTCGCTACATCAAGCAGCAATGTGCCTGCTGCATCCGAATAGTCCATGTGCAGCGCGCCTGTAAGGCGATAACGCACATAGTCCTTCGGCAGCAAGAACGATACCGCCTGCGCGAAGACTTCCGGTTCGTGCTTGCGCACCCATAGGATCTTCGGCAGTGTGAAGCCCTCTAGCGCCGGATTGCGTGTTACCGTAAGCAGCAGCTCTTGGCCCACTAACGCTTCGATCTCACGGCATTCCGCCGTTGTGCGCGTATCGTTCCATAGAATGGCTTTACGAACCGGATCTCCTGCCGCATTCAGCAGCACCAAGCCATGCATTTGGCCGGAGAAGCTGATGCCTTCAATCGCATCAGCCGGTACGCCGGATTGCTCCACCAGCTCGCGAAGCGCGCCGATTGTACCTTCCACCCAGTCATCCGGCGTTTGCTCGCTCCAGCCGGAATGTTCATGATACAGCGGATAATCACGGGAAGCTTCAGCAGCTACAGTGCCGCTTCGATCCAGGAGAAGCGCCTTGACGGCGCTTGTACCAAGGTCAATTCCGATAACATAGGACATGCGTGAATGGACCCCCTCGACTTAAACGCTGTAGATAACTTCGTTCAGTACCAATTTGATCCGCTCAAGACGGCCGGATTCGTTCTTAATGGTATTGTTTTGCATGGCGTATTGCTCAAGCGATTGCAATGTAGCGCGGCCCGCAACGATTTCGGCACCGATGCCGTCTTTGAAGCTGCGGTAACGGTTGTCGACGATGTTGTCGATGATTTTCTCTTCAATTAACTTCGCAGCCGCCTTCAGACCCCAAGCATACGTATCCATACCTGCGATGTGAGCAAGGAACAAATCCACGTCTTCGAATGATCCGCGGCGTACTTTCGCGTCGAAGTTTACGCCGCCTTTGCCAATACCGCCGGCTTTAAGCACTTCATACATCGTAAGTGTCGTGGAGTACAGATCTGTCGGGAACTCATCCGTATCCCAGCCAAGCAG
Organism: Paenibacillus sp. BC26; assembly: GCF_900116125.1. Lineage (NCBI taxonomy): Bacteria > Bacillati > Bacillota > Bacilli > Caryophanales > Paenibacillaceae > Paenibacillus > Paenibacillus sp. BC26. The sequence goes on from NZ_FPAD01000002.1 coordinate 518,677, forward strand.
CAAGTCGCCTTGGTTTGCATCAAGCGATCCAAGCATGCCATTGATAGCAGCAACGCGGATTTCGTGCTCGAATGTGTGGCCGGCAAGCGTTGCATGGTTCGCTTCAAGGTTCAGCTTGAAGTATTCTTTCAGATCATATTTCTGCAGGAACGCAATTGTCGTTGCCGCATCAAAGTCGTATTGGTGTTTAGTCGGCTCTTTCGGCTTAGGCTCGATCAAGAACTGAGCGCCAAATCCGATTTCTTTGGAATATGCAACAGCCATGTGAAGCAAACGCGCCAGGTTGTCGAGCTCAAGCGCCATATCCGTATTAAGAAGCGTTTCGTAGCCTTCGCGGCCGCCCCAGAATACATAGTTCTCAGCGCCGAGACGTTTACCCACTTCAAGGCTCTTCTTCAATTGAGCACCTGCATAAGCGAACACGTCTGCATTCGATGTTGTACCTGCGCCATGCACGAAACGCGGGTTCGTGAACATATTCGCCGTGTTCCACAGCAGCTTCGCGCCGGAAGCCTTCATATTCTCTTCCATCAAGTCCACGATTACATCGAGGTTCTTGTTCGTTTCTGCCAGCGTAGCGCCTTCCGGAGCGATGTCGCGGTCATGGAAGCAGAAGTAAGGAATGCCGATTTTGTTCAGGAATTCGAAGTTCGCTTCAACGCGAGCTTTCGCTTGATCCATTTCATTCGCCGAATCCCAGCCGCGGACTGCAGTGCCTACGCCGAACGGATCGGAGCCTGAGCCTGTGAATGTATGCCAGTAAGCAACTGCAAAACGCAGGTGCTCTTCCATTGTTTTGCCAAGTACAACTTCTTTAGGATTGTAATGTTTGAATGCTAACGGATTGTCGGAACCTTTGCCTTCGTAAGCGATTTTACCGATATTTTGAAAATAAGCCATGAATAATTCCTCCCAGAATAAAAGTATTGAAAACGCTCTTACAGCTATTCTAGCATCATCAAACTTAGTTTGTCTACTAAACAAAGTATGTTTTTTTAATAAATCCACCAATCCAAATACAGGCATACATCCCGGCTTGCGTGCATACATTGTACATAGTTTATTTTTCAAACAGGAGGCGAACGTGGATGGCCTGCGGCAATTTAGGCGTGGCAAATGATTTTAACGTGTTCGTTCTGGGCAACCACACCCAATCGTTCGTCGATTCCGGCGGGCGCGTCGCTGTTGGCGGCAATGCTACCTATAACAGCTATGGAATCGGCAATGCACTTCCCACTTCGACTACGCGTGCCGATTTAATCGTTGGCGGCAATATGAACATTATCGGCGGGACCAATTTCAGCGGGAATAGCGTCATCAGTCCTACCGGTACGATAATCAACTACACGATGACGAACAATAACGGCGTTACCGGTCAGCCTTTCCGTGGAACGCCGGTTGATTTTGCGGCAGCACAGCAATATTTGACCTGCGCCTCGAGCTCATGGGGGTCACTCAGCCCGAACGGAACCGCCTTCGTTAACTTCGGCCAAATCGTGTTAAGCGGTAACAGCCCGACGCTGAATATATTCACCATCAACGGCAATAACGTGGCAGGATCCGGCGTTTCGCTGTCCAGCGCGAACGGCATCAATATCATCACACCTCCCGGCTCTACCGTACTTGTGAACATCACCGGCAACAATGTTGGGTTTGGCAGCTATGCGATTTTCATCAATGGCGGTCAATCCTCCCCAGCGAACGGAGCCGTTATTCTATGGAATTTCTTTCAGGCGACAAATGCGTTCAACCTCAATCTGTCGATCAAAGGCTCCGTGCTTGCCCCATTCGCCGCTTGGAGCGCGTCCGGCTTCGGCAACATCGACGGCACGATTGTCGTCGATTCCCTGACGAACACGACAGGCTCCATCGAAGAGCATCACATTCCTTTTACGGGCTGTTTGCCGGAAGTATTCTGTACGCCAAGGCTGCAGCTGGCGAAGACCGTCAATGGCGGAAGCTCTGTAAGCGGCCCTCCGGGTACACCGCTTACGTACGTCATTACGGTCACTAACACAGGTGCCGGGACATTAACGAATATTGTCGTCGACGATCCTGAACTTAACTTCAATCAAACGATCATGGTGCTGCCGGCCGGGCAGTCCGTGCAATTCACGATCAATTCCGTTATTAAAGCCGGTCCGCCTAACAGCAGCTATCAGAATATCGTAACGGCGAAGAGCAATCAAACGCCTATACAATCCGCCGCTGTCACCATCAATATCGTCGGCCCGATTGTAGCGGAGCTGATCAAGACCGTTCTACCAACGACGGCAGAACCCGGAGATACGGTTACTTACACCTTCACGCTTGTTGTTCAGAATGGCGCTACGCTCTTCAATGTGCATTTGGTCGACCCCGTGCTTGGTCTGGACTTGACGTTTCCTTCGGCGACAAGCGGCGAACTGGCCTCCGTTCCCTTCGTCATTCCCGCGAACACGCCGATTGGCAGCAATTTCGTCAATACCGCAACGCTGACCGCAAGCAATCTGCCGCAACCTTTAACCGATTCGGCGACTGTATTCATTACGGAAACACCGTCTGTCATCTTAACCAAGTCGGCAGATACCGCTACGGCTGTACCCGGCCAGACGATTACGTACACGCTTACTGTCAGCAATGAATCTAAAGCAACGACGCTGTTCGATCTGCTGCTGACGGATCCGCTGCTCCATGTCAATCAAACGATCGCGAAGCTGGATCCGCAAACGACGGTCGTCTTTCATGGCATGTACACCGTTCCCGCAGGCACGCCTGCCGGCACGATTATTCACAATACCGCGACACTCGTATCCTCGCTTGGCACACAAACAGCAAGTACAGACGTCACCATCCTCGCAGCCCCAAGCATCACGATTACCAAAATACCAAGCGTGACGCTTATCGCGCCCGGCGAAACCATCTTCTACGCCATTACGGTAACCAATACGGGCAACATCCCGCTTACCGATGTTTTTATTACCGACCCGGTATTGTCCTTCTCCGTTACGGTGCCTATTCTCCCGGTTGGTGGGCAATATGTCGCTAACGCCTCTTTTTTGGTTCCGCTGGGTACGCCCGCCGGGACGAAAATTATCAACACCGCAACGGTATTAACGGATCAAACACCGGCGATCTCGGCAATGGCAGAAGTCGTCGTCGCAGCGGTATACGGATTGTCGCTGGCTAAGACAGCGGATGCGAGTACAGCCGTACCCGGTCAAATTATTACCTACACCATTACGGTGACGAATACTTCCAATGCCAATTTGACGAATGTCACCGTTACGGACGATCTGCTGTCCTTTACGGAAACGATCGCCTCCTTCCCTGCCGGCGCCACGATCATGTATGACATTGAATATACGGTTCCCGCCGGTACACCTGCAGGAACCATCCTGACGAACACCGCGACAGCCGACTCTGACCAAACGGAGCCAACCACGGCAACGAAGATGGTTATTATCACAGCCGTGCCATCGCTAAGTCTAACTAAAACCGTCGCGCCGACCAGCGGTCCAGCCGGTACGCCGCTCACCTATACATTTACGGTTACCAATACCGGCAACACCAGCTTGACGCAGGTGCGTGTCCAAGATCCGCTCCTTGGCGTGGATACGATCATTCCGCTTATCGCGATAGGCGGGCAGGCCGTGTTCAACGTGCCTTCGGTTATTCCGGCCTTGCCGCCGGGAACGATTATTCATAATATCGCGAACGCCACCTCAACCGAGACGCCGACTCCGGTGTTCGCCGACGCTTTTGTAACCGTCGGAACTCCGCCGACCATTTCGCTGACTAAGACCGTAAGCGAACCTTCCGCTCTTCCGGGCGAGACGGTTACCTTCACGATTACACTGACAAATACGTCCCCGGTCGTATTAACGAACGTGCTGCTCGTCGATGAATTTTTCAATTTGGACTATACGTTCGACAGCCTTTCGCCGGGAGAGTCCCGGACTATCGATGCCGATTTCACGATACCGCTCGATTCACTCGGAGGGACTGTATATGTGAATACCGTAACGGTTTCTTCGGACCAGACGCCGCCTGTCTCAGCATCGGCTTCCGTGACCACCGAGAATGTTTTTGACATGACGATTACGAAATCGGTCAATTTCGCGACGGCGCTGCCGGGCCAAACCATCACGTACACCATTGAGATCGAAAATACAGGCAATGTCTCTCTCTTCAACGTGTTGGTATCGGATCCGCTTCTTGGTCTGCAAACGGTAATTACGGAGCTTGATCCTAACGCTGTTCAGACTTGTATGATTCCGTTCACCATTCCCGAGGATGCCGTTCCCGGCTCTGTTATTGCGAACACAGCTACAGCGAGCAGCATACAGACCGGTGATCGCACGGCAAGCGCAAGCGTAGAAGTACTGCCGATTCCTGCCGGGGATATTAAAGTGCAGAAGCTTGTGAGCACCTTAACTGCGGATCCGGGCGAAACGGTCTTTTATACGATTATTGTGTTTAACGACTCCACCGCGCTCGTGACAAATATTCAAATTACGGACCCTGTCCTTGGGATCAGCGAGACATTGGCCGAACTGCCGCCGCAGAGCTCCTATACGCTGAGCGTGCCTTATACGGTTCCGCTTGGTACACCCGGAGGCACGGTAATCGTCAATACCGTATTCGTCGATGCAATCGGTGAAACCCTGACGGCGACGGCCACTATCACTGTAAATGGAATTCCTGCGGTCACGTTGACTAAGACGGCCGACCAGTCGACTGCTTTGCCCGGCGACATCGTGAACTACACCATCACGGTCACGAATACCGGCAACGTGCCGCTGACGAATGTAACGGTTACCGACCCGACACTTGGCTTCGTGGAAGTGATTCCTTCGCTTGCAATCGGCCAAAGCGTGCCATCCATTGTCCAATTCGTCGTTCCGGCTGTTCCTACAGGTACGATCATTACGAATACGGCTTCAGTAACCTCCGATCAGATTCCGACGCCTGTCACTGCGTCCGCATCGATCAGCGTGGATACACCGGCCAGCATTTCAATTACGAAGACGGTCACCCCTGCTTCCGCCGCTCCGGGCGAAATCGTTACTTTCACCATTGAAATCATTAATACCTCAGCCGTTGATCTAACGAATGTGGAGATTACGGATGAGCTGCTTGGCTTGTTCATCGATGCGCCGATTATTCCTGCAGGCGTGACTCGAACCATTACGATCGACTACACGATTCCGCCTCAAACGCCTGCAGGCACAATTATTAACAACGTCGCAACCGTCACTTCCGATCAGACGCTGCCTGCTTCCGCCGACGCCCCCGTAACCGTGGCCGCTGCTCCTTCCTTAAATCTGGTGAAGCGCGAAAGTTCAAACACCGCGGAACCCGGGGATTTCATCACTTATATGATTACGGTAACCAATACAGGCAACGTGGCATTAACGGGCATTCGGTTAACGGATACCTTGCTCAATCTGAACGAAGTCATTTCGCTGCTGGAGCCACAGCATTCGTTTGTCTTGAACATCCCCTATCAAGTACCATTCGGATTGCCGGCCGGAACCAGTATATTTAATACCGTTGCGGCCGTCTCCGATCAGACCGCCCCGCAAGAGGCCATGACGAATCTGGATGTGCTGCCGGTATATTCGATTGCGGTTCAGAAGACGTCGGCGCAAACGGAGGTGCTGCCGGGAGGAACGATTACGTTCGAAACGACGGTGACCAATACTTCCAATGCGATTTTGTCGAATTTGGTGCTGTATGACCCGCTTGTAGGCATCAATGAAACGATCGACACTTTGGATATCGGCGATTCCCTTACGCTTCGATCCGACTACGTCGTCCCTCTTGGCACACTGGCTAACACCATTATCACCAACGTTGTGACGGTGACTACAAGCGAAACGCCTCCTGCCGTCGCGGACAGATCCGTGCTCGTTCTGCCGGACCCGCGGCTTGATCTGACCAAAAGACTGCCTGCCATCGGGGTTCCCGGCGGCAAGCTACGAATGGAACTGTTCTTCGTCAACAGCGGTAACGTCACCTTGCATAACATTCATTTGGTCGATGCGGCTGCGCGGTATGATTTCCACTTGGATGAACTGACGCCGGGGGCGAATCAACGAGGAGCGCTATGGTTCATCCTGCCTCAGGACGCGCAGATTGGTTCGCAAGTCTTGAATACCGCTCTTATCAGCTCGAATGAAACGGCTCCGTTCGAAGCGCGCGCAATCGTTACGGTTGTCGGCCTGCATATCGAGAAGACATCGAGCGCCATCTCCGTCGTTGTGGGCGATCGCATCACCTATTCCCTTGTTGTTCGGAATCCGACGCCATATGCGGCGCACAATGTGGTATTGAGAGATCCGCTCCCGATGGAAGCCGCCTTTATTCCGGGCAGCGTATCGGTCAACGGCGAACGGCTGCCTGATGCTACTCCGGGCTTCCCGGGTATTCCGATCGGCACCATTCCCGCAGGCACATTCGCGACGGTTTCGTTCAAAGCCAGAGTGAAACTCGAGCCGCCGGGCCGCAAATTAGAGAACCAAGCGCATGCGAGCTTTTCGTTTACGGATGGCAGACATACGGCGAACGGCAATGCGGAGTCCAATGTATGGATCGTGGAGGTCTACGACGACGAGGAATAAAAAAAGTGCAACTTCATCTTCCGCGTGGTAAAATCGTACCCAAATCATCCGCAAAGCGGATTCGGGGGACGTTATGGCCATTAAGAAGACCGGAGATTTGACTTTAGTCAAAAAAATGAATACGGCAATCGTGCTTGAGGCGGTGCTTCGTCACGCGCCTCTTTCACGTGCTCAAATATCGGAGCGGACCGGGCTGAACAAAGCGACGGTATCGAGCCTCGTGCAGGATCTGATCGACCGCCATCTCGTGCTCGACATTGGCCCGGGTGAATCGAGCGGCGGACGCAAGCCGTTTCTGCTCTTGTTCCATGCCCGTGCAGGCTACGCGATCGGCATCGATCTCGGAGTCAACTATATCCGCGGCATCTTGACGGATCTGGAAGGAACGGTCGTGCTTGAACGCGAGCTGACGATTGATAATCATGAGGCGGCCATCGTGCTTCCGAAGCTGATGGATTGCATCGAAGAGCTGAGAACATCCATGCCTGCCAGTCCGTATGGTCTCGTCGGTATTGGGATAGGCGTGCCCGGCATCGTCAATGGCGAGGGCACCATCTTGTTCGCGCCTAACTTATCCTGGCCGCAAGTTCCGCTTCGGGCTATGATCGAAGAACGCTTCGGCGTGCCGGCTACCATCGACAACGAAGCAAATGCGGGGGCACAGGGCGAGCAGAAATATGGAGCCGGACGAGGCATTGCCAATCAGATCTATGTGAGTGTCGGCATCGGGATCGGAACGGGGATTATTTTGAACAAGGAGCTGTATAAAGGGGCGGCCGGTTTCTCCGGCGAGCTTGGCCATTTGTCCGTTATGGCGGATGGCACGCCATGCCGCTGCGGCAATCGCGGCTGCTGGGAGCTGTACGCATCCGAGAATGCGCTGCTTGAACAGGCGGAGCCGCTTGGCTATACAGATCTGGATGCTCTTATCGGCGCAGCCGAACAAGGCGATAAGCATGTCATCGCCTTGTTCCATCGTATTGGGGAATGGATTGGGACAGGAATTGCGAACATCGTCAATGTATTCAATCCCAATGTGGTCATCATCGGCAACCGGATGCGCCGCGCGGAACCGTGGATTCGTGAGGCGGTCGCGGCCACGGTCGGCAGCCGTGCGCTCGCTTATCACCGGGAGCAATTCCGCCTGCTCTATGCGGAGCAAGGCGACAGGTCCGCTGTGCGGGGGGCCGCCCATTATGCGATTTCCGCGTTTCTGGCCAAGATGAAAGACAGCTAGCATGCTGCAGAGCTTATCGCTTAGTCGATTAAACTCTGCGACCCCCTTCCCCTAGACAGCGAGAATGATTTTGCCGTATTGAATTTCACCTTTCACAAGCCGCTGGAAGCTTCTCGGGCCTTCCTCCAGCGGTTTTTCTGTTGTCCAGCCTTCCTCGGTCACTTTCCCGTCGGTCAGCAGCTCCAGCGCATCGGCGAAATCCTGCGGCGTATAACAGAACGAGCCGAGTACGTTCGTCTCGCAGCGGATCATATCGTTGATCGGAAGCGGCGATTCTGCGCTGCCAAGCCCGATATTCATGATCGTACCGCCGGTGTTGACAATGGCTTTCGCCAGACTTCGCGTCACGCTAAACCCTGCCGCATCGATGACGATATCTATGCCTTTGCCCTTCGTAGCCTGCTTCATGGCAGCAAGCGACGAATCGCTTGTGCTGTCTACCGCGCCGTCGAAGCCCATTTGTGAAACAAGCTCCAGCCGCAGCGGATTATTATCAAGCACGAACACCTTGCCCGCTCCGAGCAAACGTGCCGTAAACGCGCAAAGCAATCCGATCGCGCCGGCTCCAATAACGGCTACATTGCCGAACGGAACAATCGCCATCGCACGTCTGGTGGCACGCAAGGAGCATGCTAACGGCTCGGTCAGTGCCGCTCGGCGGTAAGAAAGCGCGTCTTGTATACGCACTACTTGCGCCGCCGGCACCGTAATTTGCTCCGCATAAGCGCCCGGCCGGTGGATGCCGATAATTTGTCTGCGATCGCAAAGGTTATACTGCGCGCGAACGCAGCGCGGACATGTTCCGCAGTGGATCAGCGGATTCACTACGACACGCTCGCCTAAGGCGAAGCTTGCGGCAGCACCGATAATTTCACCGGCGAATTCATGGCCCATCAGCAGCGGCGGATGCCGCAGGCTGTTATGACCGAGATACCCTTCCAGATCAGAGCCGCAGATGCCGGCATGGCTGACTTTGATGACCACTTCCTGCTCCTTCGGCTCCGGTAAAGCCATATCGATGAACGACATTTGCTCCGGTCCTGTCCACATCACTGCTTTCATGGCTATCTCCTCTTTCCCCTATTACATGATTAGTGCGCCGCCATCGACAGCGAGCAATGCACCGGTTACCCATTCCGCATCCGGCGATGTCAGGTAGACAATCGCTTTGCCAAGATCGCTCGGTCTTCCCCCGCGTCTGGCCGGCAAATGCGACGCCCATTCATCGCTCTGAGCACCGGCTTGCTTCCGCTGCTCCAGATTGATGTCTGTCGCCACACCGCCGCATAGTATGGCATTGACTCGGATGCCGTATTTGCCTAGGGCATTAGCCATAGACGAAGTCAGCGAATTCATGCCGCCTTTGCTCGCTGCATAGTGTACCTGCTCAGGACCGCCCCTCATCGTGGTGACCGTGCTGATATGCACGATTGCCCCGCTCCCTTGCTCCCGCATTACAGCCCCGGCTGCCTGCGAACAGAAGAAAGCGCCTGCCAGATTGACGGCAATCGTCCGATTCCACGTCTCTTCCTCGATATCGAAGAAATCGCGAAATGGGCAAATGCCTGCGTTGTTGACGAGAATATCGATGCGGCCGTATCGCGATTTCACATCGCTGACCATGCGATCGATATCTGCCTTCTTCCCAATGTCCGCGACTATTGCTTCTGCTTGCCCTCCGCGCTGCTTGATCTCGGCAACTACTTCCTGGGCGGCTGCTTCATGACTGGTGTAATTCACAATAACCGTCGCTCCCGCATCGGCAAGCTCACCGCAGATTCCCCTGCCTATGCCGCGGCTTCCGCCGGTTACAATTGCAATTTGCCCCTGCAATTTTCCGCTCAAGCTCGTTTCCCCCTTACCCATCCGTCCGGATAATGTTCCAAGATCGCCGCATCATGGCCAGGCAGCAAAATATCCGCTTCCCGCTTCAACCGGCGAATCGCATACACGCTTTCCTCCGAGCTGAACCCGAATCCGATCGGATGCTCTCGCTCCAAATTTTCGTATAGAAATGCGACATCGCCGGTAATGGCGGCTATGCCGTCTTCCATCTGAATCAATACCGCTTGCGAGCAGCGCGTATGTCCGCCTACTTGGATAACCCGTATCCCCGGGACAATTTCCGCCTCGTCCGGGACGAGCGTAAGCTGTTCGTGCATTTCGTTATCCATGTATCGAAGAAGGGCGTGCGGGAACGTATCGAAGATTGGAACGCCACGTTCGACCGCAAAGTCCCAGCCTCTGCGATTCACGTAAATCTTGGCGTTGACGAAGAGCGGAATGTTGGCGATATGATCATAATGCAAATGCGTCAGAATGACCGTATCGATATCCTCCGGCCGCAGCCCGTCGCATTTGGCAAGCAAGGATATCGTATCTTCCCCCTCGGCGACCGGGAACCCGGCATGACTGTTCTGATCGAGTCTATGAAACTCTTCGCCATATTCACCGCCGTAACTGAGCTGATGCGTCCCGCCCATTCCCGTGTCTACAAGAATGTTCCGGCCTGCACCTTGAATCAGCCAAAAATAGCAATTCACGTGCACCTGCTCCCCGAACCCTTCCATGAATAGAAAAACCGGCTTCGGCGCGCTGTGCGTCGCGGTTCGTAAACATTTGATCGTATAGACGCTCACTTGAAATGCCTCCTATCTGGTCAACTCATCCAGCACTTCAAGTGCCCCTTCGCGCAGCGAAAGTCCCGTACCGATGCACTCCGGCAGTTTAAACCATCCGTCCTGCGGCAGCTGTACGCCTTCAAACACGACATCATAATTGGTTTTATCCGCGCCATGGTAATAAGCAAACTCTGCATACGGAATGTTCACCTGCGAGAAAATCAAATGCAGCGCCCAAGGCTGCAGTCCGCCTGCGTGCGGAATCACTTCGAGGTTGCATGCGGATGCCATCGTGCAAATTTTGCGCGCTTCCGATACCCCGCCGACCCAGCAAATGTCCGGCTGCAGAATTTGTGCTCCGCGGGCCTGGATAAGCTGTTGATAGCCGTAACGCGTATATTCGTGCTCGCCTGTCGCGATAGCGGAAGTGATGACCTTGCGGTTTAGCTCCGCGTAACCGTCAATATCGTCCGGCGGCAGCGTCTCTTCGATCCACTTGACGCGGTATGGCGCGACCAGCTCGGCCATCCGAATCGTATATTCCACGTTCCACGCCATATAACAGTCCAGCATAATTTCCATATCCGGGCCCAAAATATCCCTGGTTTCCGCCACCAATGCCGCATTGCGTTTCATGCCTTCCCAGCCCGAGGACGGACCGTACGGCATCGCAAGTTTCTGGCCCATGAAGCCGCGGTCTTTTATTTTCGTCGATTCGTTGCCGGTGACATAAGCTTGCACTTTGTCCTTCGTCGCGCCGCCTAAGCTGACATAGAGCGGCTCTTGCCTGGCTTTGGAAATGAGATCCCACAGCGCCAAATCGACCGCGGAAACGGCCATGATCGGAATGCCCTTGCGACCGTAAGGAAGCGTGATTTTGAACATCATGTCCCACAGCTTCTCGATTTGAAAAGGATCCTTCCCCAGCAAAATGCGGCTGATATGCTCGTTAATGATAGACGCCGTCGCCATGCCCCCCGTGCTCTCGCCAAACCCCTCGAGTCCATTGTCGGCAATGATCTGCACGATCACGCGGCCTCCCATGCCAAGCCAGCTGGACCTGCGATCGAAATATTCCGGGTAGTTGGACATCGGATTCGCAATTACCGTTTCCGATAACCAGGAGCCCTCCGTGTTAACGCTCCCCTGCTTCACTTGCTGGGCATGAGCTTTCTCACCATTCAAAATAAAGACGCGCACATGCTCGATTTTCATACAAGCAGCCTCCTCTTGATCTGTTAGTTGGGTGATTTCAGCACCTGGCAGTTGCGTTCATATAAGCGCTTACAAAAGCATGGCATGCCAAAAACATCAAGCAGCCGATGGATTTCTGCTTGAGTGATTCCTTTCGGGCGGTACGGCAGCGGTAGTGAGTGTTTGTTGGAAAAGATGCGGGAGTTTGTTTTGCAGTTGGCTAGGGCTAGGCAATCATGGTGATCTGTGTCAGTGAGGTAACTTGAGGTTGAGGTGTAGGAGCAGCGCCGGTCCGGCATCCAAATGGGTAGTGGCAGTCCGGCGCCGCTTTCGAATTAAGTATACAATGTAAATTATTTGGTTTCAATAATAGTTTTAAGTTGCATATAGGTATACTTTTATAAGGTTGCGGAGTAATGAGCGGTGCTGCTGCGAACCAGCAGTTTCGGCACGATTTCTTCTTTCACAAAAGACTCTTCAATCGCCTTCTCGCTCCATGGCTTCAGCAGCAGCTCCACGGCACGCTTGCCCATTCGCTCCGTATTCTGATTAACGGTCGTGAGCGCCGGCGAAGTGTATCGGCTTTGAATGACATCGTCATAGCCGACAATGCTGAGCTCATCCGGAATGCGCAGCCCAAGCTCTTTGCCGGCGCGAATAGCGCCGAAAGCCTTGTAATCGCTCGTGGCAAAAATCGCGGTAGGCTTATTCTCAAGCGCAAGCAGCTGCTTGGCACCTTCGTAGCCCATCTCTTCCAGCTCTTCGTTGGCTTCCATTACCGATACAAGCGACTCATCGAAGGCAATTCCGTGCTGGGAGAGGGCCAGCTTGTAGCCTTGCAGGCGCAGCGAGAATTCTTGGTTGATATCCATCAGCGAGTGTCCCGTTACAATGATGCCGATGCGCTTGTGGCCGAGTGCAATCAGATGCTCAGTGGCCAAGTAGCCGCCTGTCAGATTGTCGACGATGACATATGGAATTTGCAGCTGCGGAAAATAAAAGTGAGCCAGCACCATGCGAAGGTCGGCTTCTTTCCACGCTTTCAGCTGGGAGATCATTATATTTTGCGCGCCGGGTGCGCCCGGCAGCACGATGGCTCCGACCAACGGATTCGACTCGATTCCATCGCTTTCGCTTACGTCGAGCAGCTGGAAACGAATGTCGTGCTCCTCGCACGCTGCATGAATGCCGCTTATAAAGTTGGCATAAAACGGATGGTTGAACAGATGCGGCGAGGCGGACGGATGGATTAACACGATCTGTTCGAGCGCGATTTTGCCGCCCTCCGAAGGATCGGTATTGTGCGGGTCTCGCAGCTGAATGAACGTCCCTTTGCCGCGAATGCGGACGACGAGTCCTTCGTTCACGAGCTCGCTGAGCGCGCGGCGCGACGTAATCTCGCTCGTCTCGTACAGCTTCGCCAGCTCGATCTGCGTCGGTATCGCATCTCCGTCCTTCAGTTGACCGCTGCCGATCTTCTCTTTAATGTCTTCCACAATAAACTTGTAAAGCGGCATTGTCTCTCTCATCATCATACACCCCTTCTGCCGGTTCCTACCCGATGCGCGGACAGTACATTATACTTATAAATCTATAACTTGATTATATAGTATACTTTATCAAAAAACCAACCAAAAGTTGATGGACACGCCTTTTAAGTAGGGGGGACGCAAGGTGGGCGAGCACGACTGGCGCGGCTTGAGTTGCGGATGCAGCTGGGGTGGGCTTGGCGCGGCTTGGTGCGGCATGAGCTGCGGATGCAGCTGGGGTGGATTGGCGCGACGGCGCAGCTGGAGCCGCGAGTGCAGCAAGGGCGGATTGGCGCGGCGGGCGGCGGGAGCCACCGGCTAGCACGAGAGGTAACAGGTACCTCTCTTTTGCTCTTAACTAACTTTTCAAGCCCAACTACGGTAACTGTTACCTCTCTTTCACTCGCTGTCGCCATTTCTAGCTAATCTAGGGTAACTGTTACCTTTCTTTATCCACATTGTGGCCAATGTAGATCCCCAGGCAAGCTACTTGTCTATCCACCTACAGCGGCGACTGAGTACTACAACGTGCTTCCTTCTACACAGCCCAAACAACATAAAAAAGTGACCGAGCAGGATCCACTTCTCCTGCCCAGCCACCTTCATTAGCCTCGCCTAGTTCGCTTTACCACTCATTACTGCGTTTGCTTGCCTAGCCTAGTTCGCTTACCGCTCATTACAGCTTTTCTTACCTCGCCTAATTCACTTTACACTCATTCTGCATTCCCCTGCCAAGCCACTCTCCGCCTATAAGCTCTAAGGTGTATTCGTCAGCCATATATAATCGACGTTCATCGTGCCTGCGGTTGAGAAAGGATCGAAGCGCAAGGATTTTATCGTCCCGCTCCAGCCGGCAACGGTTCCCATGTCGATTGTGTACTCGGTGTAGCTGCCCATATTCGCTGCAGTCGTGAACGTCTTGGACTTGGCTTCATTCCAGGTCGAATCGGCGTTCGTGATGAAGAAGAGCTTCGCGCCGGTATCGCTCGTGTTGTTCTTCAATCGGATCTTGAGGTACCGGTAAGAAGACGCGATGCCAAGGTTATTCGGACCGACGGAATACGGATCTCCGCCGCTTGAAGTGATCGTCCAAATGCCGCCGGATACGCTGCTGCTGATTTGATTCGTATTATTCCAGCCTTCCGTGCTGCCTGCCGTCGCAAAATCCCACTGCGCCGCAATACTCGAAGCCGTGTATGCGACTGCCGGCGACCAGCTTACATTATCGTACTGGTTGCTGCCCGCGGCGCCGCTCGTAATTTCGAAGCGAATCTCATCTCCCGCGGCGACCGTTACGCCGTCCAGGTTGCTTTCATAGCCGAAGCGATCATTGTAAGCGACGCTTTGATCGCCGCCTGCCGGCCAAATCCGTGTCCCGTTCTTCGTAATGCGGGCAACGACGCCATCTCCGCCGGCAATGACGGATTTCAGCACGCGGCCGCGAATACTTACCGTTCCGCTTGTTGGCGCCGTCCATGCGCGGGCAACGATTTTTCCAACTCCGGTGTCAGGATGCATTTCGAATTGGGAAACCTGCGGCACATTCGATACAGAGGATGCCTGCCAAATGTTTCCCGTCGTATCATAGTACCCGAGGTTGCTCCACGAAGAGCCGTTATAGGCTTTATACGACCAATTGCTGCTTCCTTGCGTGGAGCTAAACTGCTTAGCCGCATGATAGATGTTGCTGCTGTTCGTAATTTGAAGGTTGTTGGTCAGCGTAAATCCGCTGTAATTGGCGCCGTCCTGGTACAAGAAATTATTGGGCTCCGAATACAGATTGTCGCGGATCGTGCCGCTCGGCGTATCCGAGTTGCCCGCACGGCGGAAAGAGCCGCTGCCGTTGTTAATGAAGACATTGCCGCCGGCCACGCTGTTTGTCTCCAAACCGAGCCCCGGATGAATCGCCAAATACGAAATACCGGCGCCTGCGTTACCGGCAATATAGTTATTATTGATTTGCAGATTGTCCGTGCAGCACTCATAATCGAAGGCCACCATATCCGGTGAGGACGTGTTCGGCACGTTCGTGAACATACTGTTCAGAATGTACGAGTCGCTTACGAAAGCAATATAGATCGCAGCCGTACCCGTATCCGAGTGACAGCCTCCTTCACCGTCGAGCTTCGAGTTAATCATGGTCAAATACCGGACGGATGTCAGCCTCATCCCGTCGTCGCAACCGGTGCCTCCGCCCGCATTATCGCCGTGCATATTGAGATTGTTCATAAATACATGCTCCGCTGCTTTATGGCCGGTTGCATTCATATAGCCGGAATTGTACCAATCGATCGAAATCGTATCGAGATTTCGCGTGCCTTCTATCGTATCGAAAGTAACGTTATCAACGATGTAGGTGCTTGCGGGGTTGGAGGCGTTGAAGGTTTTGGAGGTGAACTCAATTCCTGCCGAGTTCCAGATGGCGTCCCCGGTAGAATCATTGCCGCTGCCTGATCCTTGATGAATGCCGTAGATATCATGGAAATATAAATTCGTGAAGGACAAATCATTATGCCCCGCTGTCGAGAAGGTAACCAGAATGCCCGTTCCGGCGCTGCCTACCTCCAGATTGTTGATTTTCCAATAGCTTGGATTGGTCAGCTTAATGCCGCGATCGGCTTGATTGCCATTGCGGATGATTTTCGCTTTAGCGGTGCCGCCGTACGAATCGATTGTAATATAGTTTGTCGAGTTTCCTTGCCCGGTCACCGTCATTTGCTGATTGCAAGTGACGCCGCTCTTGAGCAAAATACGGTCGCCGGCACTCATCGTACCGATGCTGTTAATCGAGTTAAAGCTGTTGTATGGCGATACCTGTGTGCCTGTTCCATTCGTTCCGGCAGAGCAATCCACGTAATAGTCCGCTGCGTTAGCCTTCGCGTTCCATACAAAGAAGCAGCAGCCCACAACTATTGCAAACAGCATTGCCTTTAGCATTTTCGATCCGAAAGCCATCCTTATCGATAGAGCCATCTTTTCTCCCTCTTCCCTTTTCGAATAGTCGCCTCACATCCGTGGAGTAAACACTTCCAAAAATAGAATCAGAATCAAAACCGCGTATTAATAACCTCCTTTCATCCGCCGGTTATTTAAGTATACTAATTAATACTTTACAACCGACTATCAATACTTTAACACGCACATACCCAACAATAAATATACTTTGTTAACATTTTCTTATGCTCATCGCAAACAAAAAAACCTCAACGCCTTAATTCTCGGCATCGAGGTTTCCAAGCCATCTGTTGCTCACTCACTACACGAGGTGGGATTGATAAATGCACTTCATGAGCTCAAAGGTTGCTTTCGTATCGGCCCATGCGCGATGAGGTCGTTCGTTCTGAATGCCATATAATTCGCAGAGGGTGGATAAATCATAGCTCTCGATAGGAAGCTTAAGCTGCCTTGCCTGCTTGATTGTACAGAGCAGCTTGCCTGTCCAGACTCGAATATTCGCTCTGTCACACATCGCCTTTAACACGCGATAATCATATTGCACATTATGACCGACCAACACCGGAGTGCCCGCAAGGAATTTATTCAATTGTTTCACGGCTTGAAACGATGTCGGCTTATCGGCTACGTCTTCAGCTGTAATGCCTGTGAGCTCCCTAATTTGCTTGGGAAGCTTCGACTTGGGGTTCACCAGTGTTTGATACCGGTCGATGACTTGGCCATTTCTAAACTTCAATGCGCTGATTTCAATAATCTTGGCATATTCCACGATAGGAGAAGTGGTCTCAAAGTCCAGCACGACACCTTCATCGGGCATCGCAAGTTCATTGTAGTAGTCGTACTTTTTGGCCTTCTCCTTCACAATTACGGGAGGATTCAACTGCGCCGCAGTGATCACCTCAAGCGGATATCCCTTAAGTACGCCCGGCTGTATCTGATCGACAATGCTAATGTCATTGAGCAAATCAAGCCGCTCTGTATAGGGATCGCAAGTTATTTGGGCATAGGAAGCAAATTCGTTCAGCAGTCCGGAAACCTGATCTTTATCCGCTAAGCCGTGCAACGATAGTGCGGACTTGGAAACGGCAAGCTGCATGCCGCAGCTTCGGTAGGTGCGATGCAGGATGCCAACGACCTTACGCAGCCCGCTCCAAAATCCGTAATCCGCCCTGCCTTGCCCCACGTTCAGCGCCATATAGCCTTCTTTTACTTCCGGAATGCAGCAATAGAACATCAGTCTGGTTTCGGATTGATGTTCATAGAGCTTCGCAGCGAGAACAATGGTCCTGTTCATCACAATCACCTACCGTTCTATAAAGTGGCTATTGTCCTTATAGTATAAGCCAAAAAAGAAGCAGCCTCCTCTTTTTTTTGAGGAAACTGCTTCTTATCGCTAGCCTTACTCTATCATTTGAAAAGTTCGATTAGAATGCAGAAGTCCATCCGGCATCCGCAGTAACGACCGTTCCGTTCAAGAAACTGGAGTCATCGGAAGCCAGGAACAACGCGACCTTGGCAATTTCTTCAGCCGAACCTGCGCGCGGAATCAAACCTTGCACCGCTTGCGAGCAGCTGAGGCCGAACTCGTTGATGTTCTTCATCGAAGCTGCGATGTTCGTAATAACCGCTCCCGGTGCGATCGCGTTGCAGCGAATTCCTTGTTTGGCGTACATAAAGCCTGTATTCTTAGTCAAACCTACGACCGCATGCTTGGAAGCGGTATAGATCGCCCCTGCGTGTCCGCCATTATAGCCGCCGGTCGAAGCGGTATTGACGATGACGCCTTTCCCCTTCTCCAAGAAGATCGGAATTGCTTTGCGCATGGCTCTCATGACGCTTTTCGTATTGATATCGAATACGCGATCCCACTTCTCATCCAGTATGTCCGCAACAGGCTCGAATCCATCCATGATACCCGCATTGTTAACCAGAATATCCAATGTGCCGAACTCGCTGACGGCAGCATCGATCATCCCTTCGATGTCTTCCCGCACCGCAACGTTAACTCGAATGGCTTTGGCTGTCCCGCCATTATTGACGATCTCTTGGGCAACTTGCTCCGCACCTTCGAAATTCAGGTCGGCAACAATCACCTTAGCGCCTTCCTTTGCGTACAATTCGGCGATTGCTTTGCCCATACCCGATGCTGCTCCGGTGACAACGGCTACTTGATTTTGAAGTTTCATGGTCGAGTTCTCCTTTGTTATCTATTCGATACAGTAACCGGTTTAGGTTCTAAGATAATTCCTGTTGCTGCCTTCTCTTCGACAGCCTGCCCTGTACGTTTAATGAAGAAAGATAACAAGAGTCCGATAACGCCAATCCCAATAATAACTAGATAGGCATCATTAATACCTTGAATCGTCGACTCCATGATCATATGCTCCTGTGTAGCATCTCCGCCGGCAGCCATCATATCCTGAAAATGCGTCTTCGTTCTGGTCGTCATTACGGTAACCAGCAAGGAGGTACCGATTGCACCGGCTACTTGCTTGATTGTATTGGAGATAGCAGTACCATGCGCATTAAGTCTGGCAGGCAACTGATTCAAACCTGCTGTCGTAATTGGCATGAGGAACATCGCCATACCGAAACGTCTGCCTGTGGACATCAGAACCAGATAGGTATAGCTGGTGGAATCCGTTAGATTCACGAAGCCTATTGTCGTTGCGATCGTAATAGCCATCCCGATAATGGATAACCACTTCGCTCCAAATTTATCGAATAGTTTACCTGTGATCGGCATCATAATGCCCATCAGAAGCGCACCGGGCAACATCAGCAAACCGGACTCCAGCGCTGTGTAGCCACGTGCATTTTGCAGATACAGAGGCAGCAGCATCATATCCGCATACATCACCATCGTGACCGCAATATTAATAATGGTCGTCAGGGAGAACATACTATACTTGAATGTTCGAAGCTCCAGAAGCGGTACTTTGGATACCAACTGTTTCCACGTGAACAGGATCAAGGCGATTACGCCGACAATGATCGAGAGGATCACTTCCGCGCTTGACCAGCCCTTACTTCCGGCGCTGCTGAAGCCATAAAGAACGGCACCGAATCCGATTGTCGAGAGAAGGACACTCCACAGATCAATTTTAGGAAATTGTCGTTCAGCTACATTTTTCAAGAAGACAAACGCGACTCCGATAACGATAGCGGCAATTGGAATCATGCCATAAAACATCGTGCGCCAAGAGAAATGCTCCATTACATAACCCGCCAAAGCAGGCCCGATTGCAGGTGCGAAAATAATGGCGAAGCCGACCATGCCCATTGCTGCTCCTCGCTTGTCAGGAGGGAATACAGTTAGAATTACCGTCATGAGCAGCGGCATGATGATACCGGCACCGGCAGCTTGGATTAGACGGCCGGTCAATAAAACATCAAAATTAGGTGCCACTGCCGAAACAATCGTACCCCCGAGAAAAATAATCATTGCGGTCTGGAACAGTTCGCGTGTCGTAAACCGCTGCATGAGATAAGCGGTAATCGGAATCAGAACACCGTTTACCAGCATGTATCCCGTTGTCAGCCATTGCGCAGTGGATGCCTCAATGTCAAAGTCGACCATCAGCTCCGGCAGCGCAACGCTCATTATCGTCTGATTCAAGACGGCGATGAACGCCCCCAGAATCATAACAAACATCAGAGGACCTTTCTTAATACTGCTGACTTCAAGGCCGGAAGTACTCATATTGCTCAACCCCTTCAAATTCTTTTCCGAACTAATTTACACAGTGTTGTATAATGTACCTAATGTAAGATTATAGTCACCGTACTTCTCGATCACAAGCAACAGCTTTTCGAGAAATGTTAATTAGTTTACGTATCCGCCAATTATGTCGTCCAAACGAAACATCTTTTACGATGCGGGCATAATTGTCGCGGACAAGTTGGAAGAACAAGGGAGTGAACTTGTGACGGTTAAAACACCACGGACCGATCCTCGCGTCCTGCGAACGCGTCAATTGATTCGAGATGCATTCATCGATCTGCTGCAGGAGCATGACTTGGAGAAAATAACCGTAAATGGTATTGCAGCACGCTCTACGATCAGTCGCGTCACCTTCTATCTTCATTACCGGGATATCCCGGATTTGATGGATAAGATGGCGGATGACATGATTAATGAAATTCATACGATCTTAAGAGCAGTACCGGAGAAACCTCAAGTCGAGGTAGATTGGACGATTCTGCTCCGGATTCTGGAGCATATCGCGGAGAACTCGAAATTTTATACGGTGCTTCTTGCATCCAAACGAGTATCTGTTTTTACCGATCGCCTGATGAAGCTGATGGTTGAAATCATCTCCAAACGAGCAGAGAGCCGAATCGCTTCCTCGACCGCTCCGGCTGTGAACGTCCCTAACGACATCGCCATCTGGTATGGCTCGTCCGCATTCATCGGCACGATCGTCTGCTGGCTTCGTAATGACATGCCCTATACGCCGCTTTATCTCGCGAAGCAGCTTTCTCTGCTGTTCCGATTACATCAGAATCCTTCCTCTACATAATTCCATACAAAAATAGCGGCGGATAAAGGTTTAATGTAACCTTTGTCCGCCGCTTCCGGTTTCTAGAATAATAGGATTGGCGTAATGACAACGCCATCTGAGAAATCACCGATGGTAGAGAAACAAGTTCGGTTATGGATAGCCGACTAGCTAACGAAGCCCGCCGGAAGCTTGGGCTTGGCGCTTGCCGGACAGCGAATACCAGAGCAGCATACATAAAGAGCCAATGCTCACGGCAATTAAAACGCCGTACACATATTCATAAGCGTGCATCAATGAATATTTCTTATGAAATTCAAGCAGCATCCCGCATACCGCAACAGATAACGAGCCGCCAAAAAACTGGATGAGCTGCATAAGTCCCATACCTGAACCGATCAGCTCGGCCGGCAATATACGTGATGTTTCATTGTTTAACGATGCCAAAGTAGCGGATGCCGCAGGTGAGAAGAACAGATATCCGATCAAGATAATTAACGGTGATGCACCGAGCTCTTCTTTAAACAGTATCATGACTGCCGCCAGCAGACCATGCCCCAGAATCAGAAACCGCACATTGCCGTATTGATCAATCCAACGTCCGAAGAAGCGCGTTAGAAAGGCTGATAACACCGCTCCCGGTGCAATTATGAGGCCAATCACCAACGGTGATTTGTGAAATAGATTGGCGAGGGCCAAGGGCATCAGGAACAGGTTCCCGAGATTCATGACTAAGATGCTGAAACCGACAACAAGCAGTTTCAAATACTCAGGTTTCGATAAGAGCCGCGGATTAATGAACGTTTCTTTGCCGCGTTTGAGATGCCAGGCGTGAGCGGCGATCGATAACAAGCCGGCAATCAGCCAGATAACCGAGCGCTGCGTAACGGCAATCAAGAGTGCCGCTGCATTCACGACCGTTAGAATGGCGCCGATCAAATCAAACCGAAACGGCTTTGGTTGTTCTTTCGGGAGCAGCCTCAGCAGAATCGGAAGCAGAATAAGCACGATACAAGTGACGGCGAACAGCCCGTTCCAACCTATGTACTCGCTGATCAGCCCGCCGACGATCGGCCCAAGACCGAAGGCCATCGCCGAGCCCGCCGATATCATGGATATCGTTCTGCCGCGCCTTTCGTACGGAATATACCGGCTGGCAAGAACGAGTCCGAGTCCGGCCATCGCCCCGGCGCCGGCCGACTGTGCGATGCGAGCGAGCAGCAGCGTTTCGAAGTTCGTCGCCAGAATCCCGATTATAGAGGAAAGCCCTAGAATCAGGAGACCGACTGCCACCAATCTTCGAATGGGCAGCACGTCCGAGAGTCTGCTGTAAATCACCGTCGATAAAGCATATCCGATCGAGTAGCTTGAAACGATCCACGATCCAAGCACCGCCGACACGCCTATATCTTGAATGATACTCGGGATGGATACGTTAAACATCGTCGTATTCATCACTACGATGAACAAGCCGAACGTCCAGACCGGCATTACGATTTTGTCATTCATGCTGATCCCTTCCTAATCTTTAGCTTTCCGTGCGCGCTTCTTATAATGCAGCAAGCAGCTCTTCCGTTGTTAGAATGGCATGAGCAAACGTAGGGCCGTTAATCTCATGCGCCGCATGCATCGCTTCTTTGCTGAAAGCCGATGTAGCATCTTTCACAAGCGTTACATGGTAGCCAAGCTCCATGCCGAAGCGTCCGGTCGATTCAATGCACGTATTGGCTATCATACCGATTAAGATGACTTTTTGTAAACCATGCATCTTGAGTTGATGATCGAGATCGGTGTTCGCAAACCCACTGCTGCCCCAATGCTCCTTGATTATGACATCGCCTTGCTGAGGTTGAAAATCCGCGTGAAATTCCCCGCCCCAAGAACCTTTCGCAAAGGACTGTCTGGCTTTAGCCCCGAGCTGATAAGGAGTCGGATGATTCCAAGTTTCGTAATCATCGGGTTCCGCTCTATGATGAGGCACGAAAAACACCCGGATACCGGCCTTTCGAACCGCAGCAACAATTTCCCTGAGATGGTCGAGCAAGTTAACGGATTCGCTTACTTCTTTCGTTCGCGGGTAAATCTTCCCCTCCGGTGCCAAGAAATCATTATAAGGATCCACCAGAAGCAGTCCTGTCGTTGTTTTGTCGTACATAGTGGTCATTTCAATACGCTCCCTTCCGTATGTTCAGTTTTCCCATAAACGACAAGATGAACCGGAATCGATAATCGTAACTTTGTTGTTACTTTTTCGTTACCTTTCTGTCATTCATTTCGATGCCGGGCTCGTTAATATGTAGTTGTAAGGCACGGCAAGCCAAGCCAAGCTAAGCCAAGCCAAGCCAAGTTGTTCTTAACCGTCCTAGTCTACAATAATAAGAAGAGGTGTATACATCATGTTGAAGAAGAATACAAAAACGAACTCATCGTTGAAAATAGGAAGTAAATTAGCGCTAGCCGGATTGATCGCAGTAGGCTCCATGGCGGCAATCGCCCATTCGGATGTACATGCAGCGGCGGCAAAACCGGATACCAGCAGCATTAAAGCGCAGCAAGGCAGCACTTATATCAAGACGATCTACGCTCTTGCAAAAGAAGGGAAAATTCCCGGCCTGAACGCGATCGCAGGCAAAACGCCAATCTCCGCCGTCCACTACAAATGGGGCGATCCGGAAGTTGGCGGCGACTTGAAAGGCAACCATTACGAAATGTACAATTTCGGCATGGGAAAAGGCGCCTACGGATTCGGAGTCAACAAATCCGGCGTCATCTACGATCTGCGTAATTTCGGTCAGTCTGTCGATCAAACCGTTGGCATCAAGTCACTGACATTCGAGTCCGTTATCAAAACGCTTGGTATGCCTAAAGAAGTTCGCTTCACCGGCACGGACAAAATCTACGTCTACCACCCTTCAACGAAATACGAATTGAAATTCGTCGGTCCTAGCAAGGTGGTTAAAGGCAAAGTCGCTCACATCGATCACGTTAACGTGTACGCAGGCAAAGCGAATCTATAATCCGCCGCAGCGTGCGCACGAGGATAAATGAAAAACCGCCCCTATCCGGCCTTCTTGGCCAAGTAGAGGCGGTTTTTTCTTTCATCCTAATTCTAACGAATCCTAGAGATCTTATTTGGCCCAATTCCACCATCCTGAAATTCTAACGAATCCAGGAGGTCTTATTTCACTTCAATTGCCGCAAAAATAGCCCAAAGTGACAAAATAAGACCTGTACGATTCGTTAGAATTGAAAAGTGGTGTTTTCATGTAAAATAAGACCTCTGCGATTCGTTAGCGCTTTGGAGCAGAGCCAAAGTGCAACAGGTTCGCTCGCAAACAAGAGCCGTAATTATTTACGGCTCTTGTTTCGCCTTTAATGAAGCACCTTCACATCAGTCCAGTACCGCCGTGATATGAGCTTTCGTAACCGCCCAGTGCGAGGCTGTCCAATACTTGGCCTTATCTTTAATGACAATCACTTGCGGGGATTCATGTTTCACATTCAAATCCTCTGCAATCCGATTGGAAACCGGACGGGATTCAATCACTTTGACAAGCGTGTAGTCCGCCGCTTGGTTCGGACTGCCCTTCAAGTAGTTCTCATATTCCTGAAGCGCGTTCGCGCTGACCGGGCATGTAGTGCTATGTTTCAAAATCACTTGTTCCCGCTCCGATGACCTCGCAAGCATGTCGTTCCATTCTTCAAGCGTCGTAATTTCTCTCCAATCCATTCGAGTTCCTCTCCCTTAGCTGCAGTTGTTGTTACGTTCCGAAAAACTCCGTCAACAGCTTCACGGTTTCTTGCGGGCTCTGCTCTGAGATCCAGTGTCCCGCTTTATTTATTTTGACCATTTTCATGTCAGTTGCATTTTGCTTCAGAAACTCTTCAAGCGTATGGGCAGTGGAATCCCAGCCGGCAATACCAAGTGCAGGTACGGACAGCTTCTTATAGGTTTTCAGATCATCGATATCTTGTCTGAATGTGTTGTACCACCCGTTACTTGCACGGATCGCATCAGGACTTGAGTAGGCCGAATAGTAGATATCTTTGGTCTCTTGCGTCATTGGCGGTTTGCCGCCAAATGCCAAGTAATAGAAGAGCCAATCTTGAAAAATACTCATCTGTTTGCCTTGCAGCAGCTTCTCCGGCAAGTCCGGCACGGAATTTAATGAAAACCACCACGGATAAATAGGACGTTCTTTATCGCTCATCACATATACTCCCGGCGGCGGTAAGAGCGGAATGCTCAGAAATCCTTCGAAGGGATGCGGAACATCCATCATCACTAGTTTTGTCGTAGCCTCTGGGAATTGAGCTGCATATGCATATGCGACCTGTGCCCCGATATCATGTCCTGCCATGTGAACCTTGTCATAACCAAGCTCTTTGACGAGCGCATGAATATCGGACGACAACGTCTTCTTATCGTAGCCGGTCGGCGGTTTATCGGAGCTGCCCATTCCACGATACTCAACGACGTAAACATGATACTTCTTCACCAGCTCCGGCATAATTTTGTGATAGGCATACCAGTTCTGAGGCCAGCCCGGGAGAAGGAACAGCGGTTTACCTTTACCGCCTTCAACATAATGAAGCGTGACGCCATTGACCTTTTTGTATCAGTTTTTGAATCCGGGAACCTTCTTAATAAGCTCCTGATCGGAGAATTTCTTGATGTCCATTTCAGGGTCAGCCAGATGCTGCATAGCTGAAACCACAGCCATATCACTTCGACTATCGTAAGCTGTGAACGCCGAAAGAAACACCGTCATCATCAACGACAAAGCCAACAAGCCGACCACTTTTGCATGCCTTCTTACCATTCCTATTCCTCCGCCTAAGCGCATCTGTTGATGGCTGTTTTATTGAAGACATTGCAGCCTTCCGGCTGCGCGCCATTCACGCCGTTATTATTAATCAGATGCGCTGCGGTTATTACAATGAGCCGGCTGGTCGCTGCTCCCTTATCGTGAAGTGAGCTTCGTGTAATAACGACTAAAAGTGACCGAATAAATGAGCACATAAATGACGATTAGTGCAGCGGCCAGATTGAAGATGACCAAGGAGACGTTCAGATTGAAAAATTGAGTCAGTATGCCGACAGCAACGGGCGGAACGATAAATCCGAAATACGCGCATAGATAGAAGGCAGAAACCACGCGCGGACGTTCTTCCGGCTTCGGCAATTGACCGGCAAATCGTAAAGCAACCTGAAACGTCCATCCGGCACCGATCCCTTGGATGAAGATGCCGGCCCAAAGTAAGAACAAGCTCTCTGCCTGACCGGAGAACACGATCAACCACGATCCAACGGCAAGAGATAGGATTGCCAATCGCATTCGTGTAACCGGATTACGCGGCCAAGGGAAGAATTGCATCAGAGCGCCTCCGCCCAGCAGCAATAGGATTAACAATCCGGAAATAGACAAGTTGTTCGTGTGAAGAACATGTTTAACGAAGGATGGGATTAGGGAGAACACGACGCTCCCTAATGTAAAGACGGTAAAGATCGGAAGTCCGATAAAGGACCAGAAATGAGCACTAATATTGTCGGGAACGCCAAGCGATATTTTAGCCTTAGCTTGCTTCTTCGCCTCTAAGTCCTCGTGTTTCGGCATGAACTCCAGCACAATTAAGGAACTGAACAACATGATAAGCAGTATCCAAAACGGCATACGAAGCGGCTGAACATCCAGATATTGCACGATTAATCCGGAAATGGCCGGACCAAGACCAAAACCGATATTCACCACGACCCCGGACAACTTGAGTGCCGTCCCCACTTTCTCTTTAGCCGTTTGTTTCATAAGAAACGCGCTGGCTGTACCTGTAAAAGCACCATACGCGATCCCTTCCAAGATTCTTGCCGCATACAGCATCCAACTGTTAGAGCTAATAATAAACAGCAGCGTAGAGGCGATCGAAATCCAAATACTGTAACGAAGGACTCGTTTCAATCCCCAAGCGTTCCCCCTCGCGCCTACAACTAGCAAGGTTGGCAGCAGAACTGCCGCATAGACGGCGAACAAAATCGTAATTTCCAGACTGCTGAGCTTATAGTGCTCCCCGTACAAAGGGAATAACGAAGAAATATAAGTGGCCCCACAAGACATGATTAGAACAACCCAAAGCATTTTTTTCATAAGATCTCTCCACTCCTTTTATTAAGAAACCGGCGTGTTCCCCCATATAACCTTTAGTTTGCTACAGGATGACCTGATTATTACAAGGAGCTCGAATCGGATAACGCTATATAGTCTTATATGCCCCTATTTAGCAAACGTTCGCACATCGAATCGACGATAATGACAAATCCTACACTATCGTCGATATGCAGCTATCTATCCGTTATGCTTGAAGGCTGACACCAACAACGTCATCCATCATGTTTCTCATCGAGGCTGCATGTTCGGCGCCGAATTTCCCTTCAAACTCAGCCTGAGCACGTTCCCATCCGATTCTTCCGATCTCCATTCGGTTCAAGCCTTCATCGGTAATGGACACGATTCTGGCACGCCGATCTCGTTCACTTACCTCGATCCGAACCAAGCCGTCACGCTCGAGCGGCCGTAGATTATGTCCAATCGTGGCCCGATCCATCGTCATAAGCTCAGCGAGTTCATTCATCGTCTGTGACCCGCGGTTCTTCAGGTAGCCTAGAATCGCGTATTGCGTAGCCCGGAGTCCCGAGCCGGTCTCTGACAAGCAGGTATCATAGAACCGCGTAATATGACGTGCGGCACGTCTCAACTTGGTACAGTTGCAGAGCTCTATGTTGGTCATCATGTTTAACACACACCTCCTAACGTTGTTGCCTCATTTGCATAAACCTATATTAGTCTCATATTCCCCTATTTGCAAGTGGGATAACATGGCCGACTTCAAATTGCCGCATTGTATAGAAATGGGCATCCCGTAACATAATGGTGTTAATCATACCACAGGTGTAGGCAAGGAGCATACGATGAAACGGCATAATGAACCTGTTGTGGATAGCGATTCTGTTACGGGTACGGATAAGAATCAACAACATAAAACCCCGAAGACAATCTCCGAGGTTTTTGAGCTGGCACTGAAATCCGGTGATTTTCATCAATTTTCTCCGGTTGAAGGCAACTTTCCTGTACGCATTCAAATCAGCTACTATGAAACGCTTGTGAATTGCACGAAAATAAACCGATACATTATTTCGGAAATTCAACAACACATCGGACTCATTCATGATCTGGACGATCTAAAAAACATCATTCCCTTCGTAGATGTGAAAGTGACCCATGATCCGGAGGATGTAGGAAATAAGCTGATTAAAGGTTATGTAGTCCTGCAGCTAAACGAAGCCGAGCATGCGTTCCTCCTCGTAAACGTCAATCAAGCGGATCTCGGTCATCGGATGACCAATGAAACCGAGAATGAGTTTAGCGTCGTCGGGCCCAAAGTCGGCTTTGTTGAAAATATCGAACTCAACATCCACCTTCTTCGGCAGCAAATTGCCGTACCGGAGCTGGTTTTTGAAGAAGTAACGGTCGGGTCCATGTCCAACACCACGGTAATGATCGCTTATATCGACGGCGTGACGAACGATCAGCACGTAGAGACGGCACGGCAGCGGCTTACTGCGGCAGATGCCGATATTGTTTTCGACAGCTCGATACTGGATCAAATCATTTCGGATCATACCAACACGCCGTTCCCCTTGTTTCTATCCACGGAGAGAGTCGATCGCGTGGTCTATGCAATTATTAACGGACAAGTCGCCATTCTTTCGGACGGATCGCCTTATGTGATTACGGGGCCATCCGGCTTTTTGGATTTCTTCGTATCACCTGAGGATTATTACGTACCCTGGATCGTCGGATCGTTCTTTCGGATCATTCGCATCATGAGCGTTATTTTCTCTGTATTCGCCACACCCTTATATGTTGCCGTATTAACCTATCATTTTGCGCTGCTGCCCGAAACGCTTCTTGAGCCGCTAATCATCTCACGCAGCCACGTTCCGTTTCCGCCTTTTGTTGAAGCCATTTTCCTGGAGATCACAATCGAGCTGCTGCGGGAGGCGGGAGCAAGGCTGCCTGCCAAAATCGGACAAACCTTAGGCATCGTCGGCGGTATTGTAATCGGACAGGCGACGGTTCACGCGGCGCTGACCAGCAATATTTTGTTGATTATCGTTGCGTTAACGGCACTAGCCTCGTTTACAACCCCTATTTTCAGGATGGCGAATACGATTCGGCTGTTACGCTTTCCCTTTATCCTGCTTGCAGCTTTATGGGGAGGATTAGGCATTGTTACCGGATTTCTATTGCTTGCAGGACATTTACTGCGCTTGAAATCATTAGGGGTACCCTACCTGGCTCCGATCTTTCCGTTTCGTACCGGCAACTTCTCGGACAGCTTCATCCGCGCTCCTCTGTCCTATATGACAAACAGAAGAAATTATTTAAAGCCAAAGTCGCTTGTCCGTTATCGTCCAAAAGGAGATAAGGAGGACATTAGCAATGAATAGGATGAAATGTCTGCTTATTATCGTTTCGTTCATTGTTCTGACGGGCTGCAGCAATGCAGTCGTTGTCGACCATATTCGCAGCTTGACCGTACTCGGTTTCGATAAGCAAGGTTCCGGATACAAGGCCTCGGCACTCTATGCTGATTACGAGGATAAGGGAAGAATAAAGGTGCTTCAAGGAGAAGCCAAGCGAACAAGGGTTATGATCAAAGAAATGGCCTTCCAATCCGCACAGCCCATACAGATCGAGAAACTGAAAATGCTGGCCTTTAGCAAAGAAGTAGCCGCCGAAGGGGTCAAGACGTTTATTAAAACCTTTTGCAGGGACCCTATCATCAGCTTCTATGTGACCTTGGCCGTCGTTGACGACTCCGTAGCCTCCTTAGCAACTAGTTTATTGGGCAAAGACAGCAAAGAGTTTCCTTATCACTTGATCGATCAGAATATGAAGCAAGAAATGATCCCACACTCGACCGTATCGAGCGTCTTATTTGATTATTACGGATTGGGGCGGGACTTTTCCGTACCTTATCTCAAGTTAAACGACAAGAAGCAAATTGAAATCGCCGGATACGCGATCTTTCAAGGCGACCGGTTGAAGCTGATCTTGAACCAAGAAGAAATGGTGTACTATAAATTGCTGCAAGGCCGATCACTTCGCGGAGATATCCCGTTTGAGATCAGGAAAGGCGCCAAGCAGTCCCCTGCCGTATTTCATACAACTTCCGGCAAGATGAAGAGGAAGGTAGCCACCGTTCAATCAGAGACGAAAGTGACCTATTCCTTCAAGTTAAAGGGGATGGTGAATGAATATCCGGATTGGTTTTCTTTAGGCGAAGAAGCAAACACGAAGTCGTTGACTGATCAGCTGGAAAAGCAGATACAAAGCCATATTCTTGCCTTGCTGCGCAAATTCGTGAAGGAAGGCGTTGACCCGCTGGGCATCGGTGATTTGACAAGGTCTCGCCAAAGAGGCTGGACGGAGCAGAGGTTCTATGCGACCGAGTACGATGATGTCCAATTCGATGTTCACATTCATGTCCTGTTAACCAAGGCGGGAATCGCAGAATAATGACGTAAGGGGGTACCTGTAACCGGATGGGAACGCATGTGAAGGAAAGCTTAACCCTATCTCCATATTTCCTATGGATATTAATACACGGTACCCAAATGCGCAGCACCTTGTTAATATTTCAGAACAGCATCATTAAAGGGGCTGAAATGGACGCCTTGCTCTCCTTTGCGCTCGTTGGCATAAGCTTTCATCTCCTTATTGTCATGATGTTTTATTTGATGAAGCATGCAGCCGAAGGCGATATCATTTCGCTTCACAACCAGTTATTCGGCAAGTGGCTCGGGAAATTGCTTACTTTCGCGTTCTATGGTTATATCCTTCTGTTTATCATAAATGAGTTAAGATCGTACATGGAAGTCATTCATGTTTGGGTTTTCCCCAATACACAACTATGGAGCTTGTCGGTCTTGTTTTTGCTCATTTCCGCTTACATCGTTACCGGGGGCTTAAGGGTCATAACCGGGATTACGCTTGTCTGTGTTCTCCTCCCGTCTATGTTGATTCCGTCCCTGTATTACCCGCTGAAGCATGCGCACTGGACGAACTTTCTCCCGCTGTTCAATCATACGGGGTATCAGTATGCGGAGTCAGCCTATCATTCATTAAGCACCTTTCTGGGGGCCGAATTTCTGCTGCTCTTGTACCCGTTCATCAAAAATCAGGAAAAGTCCAAGAAATGGGCTCATCTTGCCGTAGCTCATTCTACGATTATTCCATTTCTGATCGCCTTGGTCAGCTTCGCATTCTTAAATCTACAGGAGCTGAGACATATCATATGGCCAACGCTTATGTTATCCAAAATCATCAGTTTTCCGGTTCTGGAACGATTTGATTATGTGTATATTTTCATTTGGTTTTTCGTCATTATTTCCCCTTGCTGCGTCGGCTTGTGGGGAGGGACTCGCATTCTCAAGAAAACAATCGGCTTCCGATCAAGGCCCGCCTTATGGATCACCATCAGTATCGTGTTTGTCGTTATGCTTCCTATGAAAAGCCCCTTGATGATCAATAAACTGGACTCTGCTTTGAACCTGTCGGGATGGATTCTCATGTACGGCTACCTTCCGCTGCTTTGTATATGGGTAGGCCTGAGGAATTGGCTTGCAAACGCAAAAAGGACAGCCTCCACTTGAGGCCGTCCTTTTCTCTTATATGATTCGTTAGTTAATAAAGCGGTGACGGTTTCTTATGCGGAGCATGACTAGGCTTTCGAACGCACCAACAAGAAAAGAAAATACGGAGAACCAATTACGGCGACGACGATGCCCGTCGGAATTTCCGATGGCATGAACGCCCATCTGGCGATCGTATCTGCCGTGATAATGAGCAGTGCGCCTACAAGTGCGGTAACAGGCAGCAGCGCCTGATGCCGCGAACCGACCAGCCTGCGAGCCAGATGCGGAGCAATCAAACCGACGAAACCGATGCTTCCGCTTACCGCAACACAGGAGCCCGCGAGTCCGACAGCCGCTGCCAACAGGAGAATCTGTTCACGGGAGACGAACGCCCCCAGC
Organism: Paenibacillus sp. BC26; assembly: GCF_900116125.1. NCBI lineage: Bacteria > Bacillati > Bacillota > Bacilli > Caryophanales > Paenibacillaceae > Paenibacillus > Paenibacillus sp. BC26. Next base: position 550,415 of record NZ_FPAD01000002.1, read on the forward strand.
CCCGTTGCCATGGACTCACCTAAATTAAGGATGTTTAACGTTCTTGCTTTGTAGAATACGTACGGCAAGAGGATTGCGATGAACGGAAGCAAGGCGAGCACGAACTGCCAGTCTTTCCCCCAGATGCTTCCCGCCAGCCACGTTTGGATGAACATAAACTTTTCTTTCGAAATCCGCAGCGACAGCACAATCGTAACAGCGGATATGCCCGCCGTCACCGCAACGCCCGATAACAGCAGCCGCGTAGGCGATATCCCCGCATTGCGCCGGTAGGCCAGCGTAAAGACAAGTGCGGCGGTGAACGCCGACCCGCCCCATGCGAGCAGCGGCAATAGATATACGGGAGCACTTGCCGCTACCGGGAAGAACACGACGAACAAGAGAACCGCCAAACCCGCGCCTGAATTTACGCCGAGTATGCCCGGATCTGCCAATCCGTTGCGCGAGATCGCTTGCATGACGCTGCCTGACACCGCCAGACCGGTGCCAACCAGTAGCGACAGGACGATACGAGGTAATCGAAAATCGAATAAAATCAATTCTTGCTGTGACGTCCCGTCTCCCAGAATCGTGTGCAGCAGTTCCATCGGAGTAAGCCGAATAAAGCCGGTGTTCATGCTTAAGATGAACACGATTATGATCGCGAGGCCGAAAGCTCCTACTACAATAAGATTTCGTTTATGCATCCGTTTCTCAGCGGGAGATACCATAATGTCTCTCGTACTCATACTTACAGCTCCCTCCTTTCTTTACGAGCCAAATAAAGAAAGAAAGGCACGCCGATAATGGCAATCAGTGCGCCGATAGGCGTCTCTTCCGGCGCATTGACCGTCCTCGCCGCGAGATCGGCCAGTACAACAAGCACTGCTCCCAGAATCGCCGAGCAAGGGATGATCCAGCGGTAATCGACGCCGACCAGCTTGCGAGTGACATGCGGTACCAGCAGTCCGATGAATGCGACCGCTCCTGCTACCGACACGGCTGCACCGGCAAGCACAAGCACGACGAGCATCGCCAGAAATTTGATGAGTCCCGTTCTAAGACCCAGTCCTTTGGCGACATCATCCCCTAGGCTTAGCATCGTAATTGCCGGGGACAGCATGATTGCAGCAGCCACCGCAACCGCGAACCAAGGAGCCATGATTTCGAGCTGCGACCATCTCACGCCGGCCACGCCGCCCGCGTAAAAGAAAGCCAAGTCTTGTCCGATCCGGTATTGAATGGCGATCCCTTCGCTAAGCGCCGTCAGCATCGCTGACAGAGTCGCGCCGACGAGCACCAGTCGAACCGGCGTCAGTCCTCCTCGTGAAGCTGCTCCGAGCCCAAATACGATCAACGCAGCAAGTCCGGCACCTGCGAATGAATAAAGCATCAAGTAGGTATACGGCAAGCCCGGAAAGAAAGCAAAGCACACCGCCAGCGCGAACCCCGACCCGGAATTGAGGCCGAGAAGGCCCGAATCCGCGAGCGGATTGCGAGTCATCCCCTGCATAATCGCTCCCGAGATTGCGAAGCTGGCGCCGACAAGCGCAGCTCCGAGCACGCGCGGCAAACGAAGCTCCTGAATGATCTGATGCGAAACGAGATCCGGTTGGTAATGAAAAATAGCGCCCCACACTTCTGCGAATTTGATATCGGCTGCTCCGAATGAAACGGATAAAGCAATCGACAGAGCAAGCCCGATCAGCCCGCCTATTATGATGAAAGTCGCGGTCCACGGCCTCGCATGAATGCGTACACTTTCGACCGGCTGCTCCACCGGGTTTTGCGTTTTCATGAATGATAACAAGGTAAACTACTCCAGTCTGATGAATCCTTATTGTCAGCTAGTCCCGCTCGCAGCGTACTGCCCTGTTCTGATTTTATTGATAATTATTCTCATCGTCAATGCTAAGATTTTCAAGCCACTCCGAATAACGCAGCAAAAACCCATAGCATCGCACAAAGCAGCTAGGGGTTTTGCTCATGATTAGGCCTTTAATGGGCTGCATGTCTTAGGCTCCGCGGCATGCCGTCCTTCTGGCTTCCCGCTCCGACTCCTTCACCCGGGGACAAGCGAAGCAGTATTCTCCATCCTCCCATTTGAAGTACAGGCAGCAGGTATTTTTAAGAGGAATCATGCGGCCGGGTTCACTCAGATCCTCTGTTAGAGGGGGATCAGCCCGATAGGGGTTGACCTTCGCCCCGAAGGCTTCCGGCTCCAGCCCTTCGCGCAGATAAAGATAATCTTCTTCGAGTCTTACGCGGACCTGCTCCGAATCAGCCGATTCCTGCCAGACGCTCATATAGTAACGCAGGTTTGAAGGCAGCTGCCCCCACAGTTCTCTTGGAGGAATAGAAGCCGCATGGCTCGCGGCTTCTATGATTGGCCGAATGGTAGCTTGATAGATTTCATACAACGTTTGCTGACGCGATGTTTCCCTATCGGCCCCCTGCACCGGCAGGCTGCGCTCCTCCCATTGCTTCAACGTATAGCCAAACGCTTCATAGCCGTCTTGCATGTAAAGATGGAGTTCAACATTCGCTAAGGAAAAGTCTATGCTTACCCCATGCACGGATAGTGCGTATTGCTGAGCAAAAGCTAAGTTTCCCACTCCAATCGCAACCGAGACTGCGGACGCGTCAAGAGAAGTCGTCTTAATTAATGGCATATGGGCTTCAAGTAATCTTGTCATATTCGATTCGACCAACAAATCGGTTAGCTGTATGCTGATAATCGGCGATTCCGGTGCTTGAAGTCCAATGTTGAAGGAATTGGCAAGCTCCGTGCTTAACGCGGTATTCCATTCACTCTTCTCCATCCTGTCACTCAGCCCTCCCTCAGTAGATTCATAACCTCATCGATTTCCCAATCCAACGTGTAGGCATCGTAGGGAAACCAGCGGCCGTCCAGACGTTGAACTTTCCCTCGCCGAACCGAGCTCAATTGCTTCCACTCCGGGCAAGCGGTCAAGCCCTTATAACGCAGCTCTGCCCTGGCTCCGCCGAATACCATGATGTACATGCGATCCGCATCGTACTGCGCCAATTCCTTCTCTGCAATGTTGCGCGCGCCGATTTCCGTTCGATCCGAAATGATTTTCCTCACCTTTGACGGGGGTTCAAAGCCAAGCACATGATAGAACGTATGTCCAACGTTGCGATCGGCGAATACGCACAGGAAGTCATCGAAGACGCCGAGCAGCGCGACCGTCTCCCCTTGGCCTAAGCACCCTCTCAGAGCAGAACGGGCATGTTCCGCTTTCTTCTCATATTGCAGTGCCCACTCCTTCGCTTCTCGTTCCCGCCCGATCAGACCGGCAACGGCGTTCATGTGGTCGAAGACGTTATCTTCCCAGGAGACCTGGGCGACCGGAGCAATTCTCGATAAGCTGCTCGCCATCGCCGACATGTCGCTTTCCCCATCCCTGAGCAAGATGAGATCAGGCTTTAAACCGATGATCGTCGCCAGCTCCTCGTCGACGTTGCCGATGTCTCTCATATCCGGAATCGGCCCTCTGCCCGGGATACTCTCCGTTAAGTAACGGGCCGCCGCAATCGGTCGCACGCCGAGTGCCAGCAGCTCGCCCAAGTATTCCATGGAAAGCACCCTCATCCGTTCCTTGCTGCGATTCATGTACTGCTTCGGCGATACCCCGACATTCTGTTTAAACCGTCGGTTAAAATAATACTCGTCGCGGAATCCCGTCTGCTTAGCGATATCCCGCAGCTTCCCTCCGGTCGTCGTCAGCAATGCCTTGGCACGGTCAATTCGCAAGTCCGTCATAAATTCGACGAGACTCTTGCCCGTCAATTCGCGGAACAGCCGCGCGTATTGCGATCGCCCAATGCCTGCCTTACACGCCAGCTCCGCAAGGCTGATCTCCTCCAGATATGCCTCGCGCAAATACGTAATGGATCGTTCCACTGCGAGCCGCGAATCACTGACCTCGTAATCGGAAGCATCCCCGCTGACGGGAACGCAGCTCTCGAGGAGAAATGCTGCCAGCTCCTGCAGCTTCCCGTTGTTTTTGATTCGCGCAGCCGGTTCAGCCTTAATGGCCAGAGCTGCCTCGCGGGCACAAATCTCCTCGGCAAGCTGCACAAGCTTGGAGAACGGCGTTGCACGGATCTCCTCGTCGCGCGCGAAGCCGACCCCGAAGATCGGATCGGCAACGCCGCTGGCGCTTATCGTCTTGCGATCATCCAAGCGAAACGCTCGGAAAGAGATCTCGCAGAATACGAGATCTCCCGTCAGCACGCTCTCCGCCTCAAGTACAGTTCCGATCGGCAGAAGGAATGCTTTGCCCGGCGCCAAGGAACGCACCTTGCCGTTTAAAACAATCTGTCCTCGTCCTTCCGAAACCGCGATCAATGCATAAACGTCCGTTATTCGCTTCTCCATCTTCCAACCGAATCGGCACACGTGACGCTCGGCTCTGTCCAGCGCGAACAATACGTTATCGCTTGTGCCAGGCTCTGTTCTTATCCTCGCAGTTTCCATCGTACAAACCTCGCTTGTTTATTCCGGCTTCGCTGTTAACATCTTAACGGTCTCGTCCAATTCCCACTCCAGCGTAAGCGCATCATAATAGAACCACTCCGGTCCTACGACATACACATGGCCGGCTTTTACGGCGGGAATATTGGTCCACATCTTCATTTTCTTTAGATCTTCGTATTTCTGATTTACTGTCTTCTCATCACCGTAGAGCATGACGAACAAGTAATCCGCCTTCGCATATTCCGGCAGTACCTCGAGTGAAATTTCCTTCGCGCCGGACGCTTCCCCGTCTTCCATCATTTCTTTAATCTTAGGGGTAGGTGTGAAGCCGAGTGCATGGTACAACGTATGTCCGATATTGCGGTCTTCGTAAGCGTAGAACGATTTATCGAAGATGCCCAGGGCAACCGCAGTGGATCCTGCCGGAACGACGGATGAAATTTGCTCCTTGGCCGATTGAGCTTTCGCCTCGTAGTCCTTGATCCATTGCTCCGCTTGATCCTTCTTGCCAACGATGTCCCCCATCGCACGAAGATGTTCATATAACGTTCCGTTCCAAGCAATCGAGACGAACGGTGCCACTTTCTCCAATTGCGGGCGATCCTCCCGGTCGCTTCCCCCGTCAAATGAAACGATTAAATCCGGGTTCATGGCCGTAATTTTCTCCAGGTTGACCGGCACATCTCCTACGTCCTGGATGCCATCCACTTTGCCCGCGAATGCGTCGATTAAATAACCTGCAGTACCGATCGGCTTTGCCCCAACAGCAAGCGCTTCGCCCAAATATTCGAGAACGACGATTCTTTGCGGATTCGCCGGGATTTCCACTTCTTTGCCGTCGGCATCTTTATAGATGCGCGTAGCCTGACTTTCTTCGGATTCCGTTGTTTCTTCAGATGTTGTTTCTTCAGCCGCTGCCTCTGTCGTTTCTTCGGAAGCAGCCTCATCCGACACAGCTTGATTGGAATTTGCCCCTTGGTTACTGTTGTTGCCCGCAGACTTCCCGCATGAAGCCAGCATCATGAGGGCTATAATTAGCACGCAATAGAGCGCTCCTCGTTTCATTCTACTATTCATTTTAGTACCTCTCTCCTATGAATGATATTGATAATTAATCTCAATACATTATAAGAGATCGTCTCTCCCTCGGGCAATGGAGGATTGGCGCATCGTTTTTGTATTTTTGGTCTGATCGCCGGAATCGCGCCTAGCCAAGTATCCGATCAATCCCCATAAAAAAAGCCCGCGCTATCACGCGGACTTCATTCGGATCTCTTACAGATGCGAAACCAGCGCATCCACAAACTTCTCTAAGTACTGCTGATCCAGCTCGTCAAAGCGCTCTAGGATCGGGCTGTCGATATCGAGCACGCCCAGCAATTCCCCGTTCTTGAGGATGGGAACGACAATCTCCGATTGGGAAGCTGCGTCGCATGCGATATGCCCGGGAAACTCATGGACATTGGCCACCCGAACCGTCTCCTTGTCGCTCGCTGCCTTGCCGCATACCCCTCGAGATAGCGGAATTCGCACACAAGCAGGCAAGCCTTGGAATGGACCTAGCACAAGCTCATCGCCCTTATATAGATAGAATCCTACCCAATTGATGGTATCCAGGAACTGGTTAAGCAACGACGAAGCGTTGGATAAATTAGCAATGCTATCACTTTCTCCGTCCAGCAACGCATGCAATTGGCGGATTAACAGTTCATAATTATCTGCTCTTGAGCCTTTGTATTCTTCCGTATGAAACATAACTATACTCCTTAATCGCTGCGGACTATTCATCATCAGAGCGGGCTATTTGCTATACCTCTTTTCAGTATACCATTGTCGTCTTTATTCATTAAGTCATAATTATTGACAGGTTATTAGCCGCACTATACGTACTATCTACGCATTGAGGAGACGTGCAATAATCCTGAAAATATGGCTGCTATTAATCCAAATCCTGAGATAAAGGTATAAATGAACAGAGGTGCAGGACTAGGGTCAGCGTAGAAGTTATCCAGATCTGCGATTGTATTGTAATAATAAAGTCCTCCCAGAATTGCTCCGCCGATCCAGACCAGTACCCCAATTTTTGCAATCAGCAAATATTTGCTCGTCACTATTCTCATAGGTAATTCTCTCCTTACGCATCCGTAATCAGGTGTGGAATTCGTACCGCTGCTTCATACAGCATAACGATTGTTATAAATTTCCACAACCCAAAAAAGGCTATGCGCCCGAGATAAATGACTCGGAGCCGCACAGCCTTTACTCTTCCGCTTATTACTTCTTGCTATCGTACGCCTTCTGATAGATATCCAGATAGTGAGCCAGATTTAAGCCCTCAAAGCCTTTGACGTAGCTGTCCCACTCGGAATCCGTCAGCTGTTTCGAGCCCGTTACAAACTGCGCCATGTTGGAGCGGATGTACTCGTTGATTTGCGTGCGCAGCATAATCGTTTCTTTCGCGTCGTTCTCATCCATGAAGATCGTGAGCGGGAACGTCTCTTCCGGCTGCTTGTTCTCGTAATTATTCGCCGTTTCGGTGAAGAGACGGAATTCATAGCCCTGCTGGGAGAACATATCGGCCGGCGCCGTCCAGGATTCACGGATTTCGCGCGTCCGTCTCGTGATGCCCATCTGATCCCAAGTATCGTTGGACGTCGTCGTGATATCCCAATATTTCGGCTTCAAGCTGTACTTGGCCGGATTGCCGTGCACATCCTTCTCGCCATCCGGAGCTTTCTCCCAGAAGTTTCCTTCAAGGCCGTATTCGTTCATGATGGCATGCTCTTCGGAATACATGTAATCGGCCATTTTGATCGCTGCGATTGCTTCTTCCTCCGATGCCTTATTCGTGATTGCGAACTGTCCATTGCCGTATGCCTTATAGTAGCCGGCATAAGCAACTCCCCCGGGACCTGTAAGCGGAGGTACCGTTACATACTCCTTATGACGGTTCTGCCCTTCAGCCAAACTGAAGGCCATGCCGATGTGACCCGCGGTCACGCTGCCGATGACATTGTCGCCTTCTTGGTTGCCGACTTGCGCCATTTGGTCGATATTCTGCGTGAACGCTTCTTTATCGATCAACCCTTCGCTGAAGAGCTTGTTAATGTAGGCCAAACCTTCGCGCCATTCCGGCTGATTGGCGGCCAGCTGCACTTTACCGTCCTTCAAGTAGAAGAAATCCTCATCATTATCATAGATAAAAGCATTCATTAAGAAGTTGGACGGAATGGCATGCCAGGTATTGAACGCACCGGACAGCGGGACTTCGTCCGCTTTGCCGTTGCCGTTCGGGTCCTGCGTCTTGAAAGCCTTGAGCACTTCAAAATATTCGTCCGTCGTCGTCGGCATTTTCAAACCCAGCTTATCCAGCCACGTCTTGTTAATCCAGAGCTTCTGCGAATACCAGCAATGGAAACAGTCATTAATATGCGGCAGCGAATAGATGTTGCCGTCCGGAGCTGTAATCGCGTCCTTCAGATCCTTGTCTTCCGTGAACGCGCGTTTGATTTCATCGCCATATTGGTCAATCAGGTCATTCAGCGGTCTAAGAATACCTTGCTTGCCGTAATCGATTTGCTCCGCTTGCGTGAAATCACCGGAGAGGAACACGGCCGGATAATCGCCGCTCGCCAGAATCAGCTTCTTCTTGTCCTTGGCGTTTGCGCTTGGCGTTGCATCGAACTTGAACTTGATATTGAGCTTCTTCTCCAAATACGTTGTTACTGCATTCGTATTAATGTCTTCGATCTTCGGAGAAACGCTGATGAACGTATTCAGCGTAACCGTTTTTCCGGTATCCACCTTGTTGGCCGATCCGTTATCCGCTCCCTCGCTTCCACTGCCGTTACTACCGTTAGTGCCGTTGCTGCTGCATGCCGTGACGATTGACGCGATCATGACTAGTAAAGCTAGCATTTTCGAGCTTCTCTTCATCTTCAAGACAGACGCCTCCTCGATAATTTCAATCTTATCATGCTTCTCTCTTCACGCACATGCATCCTTACCGCTAATTGCCGGCATCACCTCCAGGACCGAATATGCCCGATTATCCTTTCAGGGAGCCGATCAGAATGCCTTGTACAAAATACTTCTGCACAAACGGATAAATGGCGAGCACCGGTACCGTTGCGACGACGATAAGCGAGAATTTCAATAAGTCGCGGAGTCCCTGCATCGCGGACATTTTATTGGCGTCCACCATCATGCTGGAGTCGATGGAATTAAGGATTAGTATATTGCGCAGCACGATTTGAAGCGGAAACAGCTCCTGCGACTTCAGGAATATAAGCGCTTCGAAGTAGGCATTCCAATGTCCGACCGCATACATGAGCACAAGTACGGCCAAGATCGGCTTTGAGAGCGGCAATACGACCCGAAATAAGAAGCCTAAATCTGAGCAACCATCGAGCTCCGCAGCTTCGCCAAGCTCCTTGGGAATGCTGGATTGGAAGAAGGTTCGGGCAATAATAACCTGCCAGACCGCCATCGCGCCCGGTAAGAGCATGGCCCACCTGGTGTCCAGAATGCCGATATTTTTCACCGTCAAGTAATACGGAATCAGACCGCCGCTGAACATCATCGTGATCACTAAGATCACCATGATGGCATGTCGACCATAAAACGTCGATTTGGACAGCGGATATGCCAGCATAACGGTCAAGGTGACGTTAATTAAGACCCCGAAGCCCGTGTAGAAGAGCGAATTGCCGTACCCCGTCATGATCATCGGATTGGAGAAGATCGCTTTGTAGCCGGCTAAGCTGAAGTCCACCGGAAACAACCACACTCTCCCGCTGATTACCGCCTGCGGCGAGCTGAAAGACGAGCTTACGATATACAAGAGCGGATATAGAACAGCCAGCAGGATGATTCCCAAGAAGGCATAAACCAGCGTCAGAAACAGCTTGTCTCCGAACGATTCCCGAATTGCGTTTGAACGCGCCACCTGCGAACCCCTCCTACCATAAGCTGCTGTCTGATAGGCGTCTTGCGAAATAGTTGACGCTTAACAGCAGAATGAGATTGATGACCGAATTGAATAAATCGACGGCGGCTGAGAAGCTGAAGTTCGCGCCAAGCAGCCCGATCTTATACACGTAGGTCGAAATAACCTCCGAGGTGCTCGTATTGAGCGGGTTTTGCATTAAGTAGATTTTTTCAAAGCCCACGTTCATGATCTGCCCGACATTCAAGATGAGTAATATGATTGCCGCAGGCATAATGCCCGGGATATCGATATGCCACACCTTCTGGATACGCGATGCCCCGTCCACTCGGGCCGCTTCATACAAATCGGTATTGATTCCGGCTAAAGCCGCCAGGTAAATAACCGCGCCGTATCCAATCCCCTGCCACACGTTCGACCATACGAAGATGCTGCTGAAGTAGCTGGGAATCCCCATGAAATTCACGGCTTCCATGCCAAACACGCTCAAGATATGATCGATAAAACCGAGCCTTGGCGACAGGAACAGAATAATCATGGAAACCATGACGATCGTCGAGATAAAATACGGCGCGAACGTCACCATTTGCACGATTCGTTTGAAGCGCATGCTTCGCACTTCATTCAGTGCAAGGGCCAGAATAATCGGTGCGGGAAACCCGACGAGCAGCGAGTAAAGACTGATTACAAGCGTGTTCTTAATGAGCAGCCAGAAGTTCGGCGATTTGAAGAAGGTGTTAAAATTCGTTAAGCCCACCCATTCGCTGCCGAGAAAGCCTCGTACCGGACTGAAATCCCGAAAGGCGATTTGAGCCCCGTACATGGGGATATATTTGAAAATAAACAAATAAGCAAGCGGAAGCAGTACAAGCAAATAGAGCTGCCAATGCCGCTTCACGCGTTTGCCCCGATCCCTCAGCAGGAGCGAGGTGCCGCTGACACGAACTTCCGATTTCTCCCTTTCGATGACTCCTGTCGATGAAGGCATGTTGTCCCATCACATCCCCTATTGAAGTGTTGGCCTTGATTGCTTTCAACGATAAAGGACGCGGGATACAGGCCGCAACAACCACTAATCCACCTGATGTTCAATTTTCCAAAGCCGCGCCGTTATTGGCTTTGCGTCATGGACCGCTCAACTTTCCGCAAGCGCTCAACTTTCCGATTTCCGCTTGTGAACGACAATAGAGGCCGCCCATGAGCAATGCTTCTGCTCGCGGACAGCCTCTATGATTTACATCGCATGGCGCTTACGGAAATCAACCGGCGATATGCCTTCCACTTTGCGAAAAACGCGCCGGAACGTCGCCGCATTCAAGTAGCCGACATGCTCGCCGACTTCCTGGATGGAATCTCGCTCCTCAAGCAGCCGCTTCTTCGCTTCGGCGATACGCAGCTGAGATAAGTAATCCAGGAAGTTCTCGCCGAACTCTTCTTTAAAGAGCTGGCTGATATATTTGGCACTGATGCCGAATTTATCTCCGAGATATTCGAGCGACAGTTCCGGATTCGCGTAATGTTGTCCAATATAGCCTCGAATGTTCTGCAGGAGCTGGTGATGCAGACGACCGCTGTACATGCGCCCCATTTTATCGGCAAAGGATTGCAAAGTCACACTAAACAGGCTTTGAAGCTCATCAAGCGTTTCGAAATCGTCAATGATTTGGCGTAAGGATACCGCAGCCTCGGACATCCATACCTCGTAATAATCCTTGGAAGCTTGAGAGAGCTGCAGATCCATATGGGCGACAAAATAACGGCACAGCTCGTTGATCTCGCTCTTGGGCAGACAGCAGCTTCGCATACCGCTGAACATGGCGTCGAAGCTCTCTCTCCAGTTCTCTTCATGAAGGCGAAATTGCTGAATTAACCGATGGATCGCCTGCAGATGTTTGTTGGTTGCTTTCGCCGAAGGGCCCTGCTGCGACTCGCTATAATGGATGACCCGGTTGTGGCCCAGCGCGGCTTTGAACGTCAGCGCCTCCAAGGCTTGTTTGTTGGAAGCGCCCGCCCCTTCGGCAGCCGCCTCCCCCAGTCCGATTGTCACCGAGAAAGCCAGATGCTGATGAATCCACGCGGTAATGTGCTCGCAGATCGAATCTGCCTTGTCGTAGGAGGTGTCCGGCATGAATAGAATGCCTGTCATTTGCAGCGGGGTGGTCCACTCCAGCCAGATCGGAATATCGTGCTGCGTGAACAATTCATGGGCCGCGCTGCTGATGACGAATTTGAATAGGGATTGGTCGCGGCTTTTATACTGATTGAACACTTGCTCCGGATGATCAATCTCAATGACGAATACCCGCTGCTTATCATGCTGCGGAAGTGCCGACAAGTCATCGGCTGCCGCCTGAGCGCCGCTCTCAAACTGCAGCAGCTCCCTGAAGATCGCATTCTGCTTCCGGGCAGCCGAGGCTTCGGCTTCTTTGCGAAACAGCTTCGTCTGCTCGGCAAAGTTGTTGATCGCCGTCTCGATGAACGTAAACTCATCCACCGCGAGCCTTCCCAGCGTCGGCTTCCCCGATCCGAATTGATCCTGAATGCGGAAGACGAGCTCTTCGATCGGCTTATAATTCTTGCGCGTGATGTACACAATCGAGACGCCGCCCGCCAGAAAAATAATCAATCCCAGCACGAGCCAGATGCTGGAGAGATTCGACATCACGGACACCATTTTGCCGTTCACGATGCCGCTCTCCACCGTCCAGCCGGAATACGGCGATGCCAGGCTTGCGAGCACCTTCCCGGTTTCAGACGCCTCCCCCTGCTTGAACAGCGGCTTGCCTTCGCGATCGTACAGCTGAACGAACGCTTGCTGCGGATCGTACATCTCTTTGATGATATTCCGAAGGGATGCCGCGCTGACATTCACGACTACGAGCCCGTCGGCGCCGGGTCCGACGGAGACCTTATGCACGAGGCTGATCACATTCTTGGGCTTCTGGGCGACCAGCTCGCGATAGGGACGAATCGCGCTCCACGAAGAGGAATTACTCTCCTTGCTGTACCGCTGGCTGCGAATAAAGGCGTTGTCTTCAAATTCGTTCAGCTTGGTTGTCATCCCGCTGAAGACGATGCCGTCCTTATAGCGGACCAAATAATAGGAGTCGATGATCGACATTTCCTGCTGTAATTGCAGCATCCGATTCACGACCTGATAGTTCAGAAATACGTTGTCGCTGCCCTTCTCGAGGAAGAAATCATTCAGCAGCTTGCTGGATACCAGCTCGCGAATCATCATCGTGTCCAGCGTTTTCAAGCTGACATCGACGGTTTGGAGCAGCTGCCCCGCGAACACTTTACTGGATTCTTTGGTATTCCGGTTGTTTTGCTCGACGAGCGTCTGGAAGAATACGAAGAAGAGGAAGGAGAACATGATGAAGAATATCGGAAGGTAAGACCAGATCATCTTTCGCAGCCATATACGGGTCAAAGTACCACCATTCCTTTATAAGGAAGTTTGCACGCATTCATAGGCAATCTCACGATGTAAACGCATTCACGGATTACTTCTCATTATACCCATAGGTGTATTCATCGTCTATGTCGGGCATGGAAGGACAATAACTTATTTTCCAGATTATTGATGCTGCTCCGGTTCAGACGTTCTGACCTGCATGATCATCATCAAATAACAAAGTCCTGATAATCCGCTAAGGACCATCAGGACTTTGAATGTTCGCCGCATTGGCGGCTTTATTTAGAGATGGCTATTTCGTTTTGCGGTTGAACTTCTCCAGCATGGCCTCTCTGCGAGAACGCCGATTGTCTAATATCTCTTCTTGCGTTCGGTCTTTGACGGGAACGGGCTTCGGACGAAACGGAACAATCTTCTTCTTACTCATACTATTCACCCTTCTTGAGAGAATAGTAGTCAGTGTTGCCCGGAATTCGATCTATTAAACAGAAAAAGCCTCTTGGCTTCTACCAAAAGGCTTCCATATTATCGCGTTAATTGATATAGACGTTCGATGGTTTGCTCTGTCGTGGAAGTGAGTTGACCAATCCGCTTCAGCAGCTGCTCACGCTGTTCTCGGCGTTTCTGAATAATCGATTGTTGGGAAACATCCTTCACCACTCGAATCGTACTGGCAAAATCAGACGCATTACTGTGCTCCGGCATCCAAGTCAACCTCCTTCTGAGAAAGCATTCGTTTCTGGATCGTCAGACAGAAAGCGTGAATCACTCTGCGAATCTGTCTTGACTCTATGATATCATTATCCAAAATCAGAGACAAGGCACGCTCATCGTCATCATCGAAGTGAAAGCACCACACCCACGTCTCCTCCTCCAGCATGTCCATGCGAAAGGCAACAACATGTCTCCCCGGATACGGATTATTGGAGTAGGCTTGTCCCATCATATCCTTAGCCGCTGCTACAGCTGCAAAATCTTGATCGCTACCCAAATCAAGGTCCCTTTTCTTTCCCGTGGTTCCCTTGTCCATCATTAGTTTAAGGGTATTTCCTTCCTGCCGGTATAAAGAGAAGCCGGATATGAAATCCAAATCGGTAAAGGCGAGCGCGTCATTCACATATCGATATTGATTCTCCGTGATGGCCTTTAGAACCTTGGTTAACGTGTAGACCGCACTATCCGACTCTACCAATTCATCCTGCAGTGTAGCGATTGCCGCTTCCTGCTCGGTAATGGTAGTCTTCAGCTCAGCAATGCTGGTTTGCATAAAATCATGCTGGCTTTGCGAGTAGGCCACAACGTAAGCGACGCTGGAGGGATCTTGGTCATGCTGGCTGAATACGGCATTAACGAGATTATATAAGCCTTCGAAGGTAAAGTCGTCCTTCTTCACAAAGGGAGCCCATACCTGTTCGTACTCGCGCGGACGTTTAGCCTTGAAGGCTTCCACATGAAACTCAGGCTGTCCGATTGCGGCCATTTTATGGATATAGGCTTGGACGAGCAAATAATAGATGATGATCATTAGCGCCAAAGCTGCGAAAATACCGATCCAGAGCGGCCACTGCGCGTAGTTCCCCGCTGTAACTCCCGCTGCAATAGGTCCGATTATGGGCAACGTCGTCCAGGAGATCCCTTTGAGCAGCTTAGCCTGCTTGAAATAGCCGCTAACCGTTTTCACCGGCCCTTTCCAAGCCTTGCCTCGCCATCGTTCCCCATTTTGATTACGCATTGTTTTGATGATCGGGTCTATGTCGCCCTTGATCCCGCTCAGGTAGCTATGATAATTGGTCTGAATCGATTTGATTACCATTCCTGATTAGTCACCTCAATTCATGATACAACAACCATGCGGACAAAGCCTAGATTTACTTGATAAATTTCCCAACAGGCTTTGGTCGCTTGCGCCTACGATTCGTTAGAACTTTACGGCCTGCAAAATAAATGAAACTTTCTTCACGAAAAAATGTAAATTACTACTAGATGTGATATCATATAAATATCAACATACTATCTAAGAAAGCATGAGGTGTCCCCTGATGATCGAAAGGAAAGCTTGGTACGTAAATGGGTTTGTTGCACTGCTGATCCTTGCCGTACTGCTGGCAGGCATCATTGTTTGTTTAGTCACGGGAGTAGGTGAATCACCTAACTGGCTTCTTATCTCCTGTTCCGTGGTACTCACGCTGATATTTCTCATTGGACTAAGTTCCCTGGTTATCGTGCAGCCGAATCAAGGCAAAGTCATTACCTTCTTCGGAAAATATGTCGGCACCGTGCTGGACAGCGGTTTTTGGATGGTGATGCCCTTCGCCGCCCAACGAAACGTGTCGCTGAAGGTACGCAATTTCAACAGCCAACAGCTTAAAGTAAACGACGCGGAAGGGAATCCGGTGGAAATCGCGGCTGTTGTCGTCTTTAAGGTCGTCGATACGGCTAAAGCCTCCTTTGAAGTTGACCAGTATGAGAAGTTTGTAGAGATTCAGAGCGAGACGGCTGTCCGCCATATCGCCGCCCAATATCCGTACGATAACTTCGCGGATACCGATAAGCACTCCTTGCGGGGTAACGCGGATGAGGTCGCAAATGAATTGATGGCCGATTTGCAGAATCGTTTGGCCATTGCCGGTGTTCAAATTTTGGAAACCCGTCTTACGCACTTGGCTTACGCCCAAGAAATCGCCAGCGCCATGCTGCAGCGTCAGCAAGCTTCCGCAATTGTAGCCGCTCGTCATCTCATCGTGGAAGGTGCCGTCGGCATGGTCGAGATGGCTTTGCGCCGCTTGGAGGAGAAAGGCATCACCCTTGACAGCGAGCGCCGTGCCGCGATGACAAACAATCTTATGGTGGCGATCGTATCCGATAAAGGCGCGACCCCGGTCATTAACGCGGGCACGCTGTATACGTAAGGTGTGATGACTTATCTCAACCGATAAGAAAGCTTTTCTGCTTCGACTCGATCCCGTCATCTACCGCGCGCTTGAGCAATGGGCCAACGATGAATTCCGCAGCGTGAACGGGCATCTGGAATTCGTCATTCGCGAGGCGTTAAAGCAGGCGAATCGTTTGCCCGGTCAACCGAAACGGATTTCGCCCGATGAAACGGAGTAACGAACCTGCCAAACAACCGCATCCAATGGATGCGGTTGTCGCACGGAATCATGTACATTTTCTGCAGTGCCGAAGACATGCCCGAGACCCGATCGAATATGATCGGGTCTTTCTGTATCCCTTCCGTCTTCCTAAGTTATAGAATAATTAGTTAATCAATCACGACTCGCAGGAATCGTCCCGTGCGGAATGTGCAGGAGTTCTTCGCTGATTGTCCAAAGCTTCTCGGCCGACGCCGGATCAATGGCCCATGGACGGACTCCGCGATGAAGTTGGCTGTCTGCGGATACAATCTCTGCGATATCGCCATCTTCGCAATAGACGCCGCCTTTATCATTCAGCATCGGACTGACTGCGCACCAAATGGCTGTGGCGGCGCCTTGCTCGGCGGTTTTGAAGCCTCCGGAGGATGTATAAGTGCCGTCTTCGTTCCGTCTCACACCCCAAGCAGCCAACTCCTCGTTGCTCATGTTTCGGGATAAACCCGACAGGATGGCGCCGGGATGAACCGCAAATGCACGAACTCCGTGCTCGCGGCCTCGTTTATCCAGCTCTATAGCAAACAACGAGCACGCGATCTTTGATTCGCCGTAGGAGACAAACTTGTTGTACGGCCTCATGGTGAAATGCAAATCGTCGAAATCGATGGGTCCAGACATATGGCCAATGGACGAATAGGAGACAACCCGAGCATTCCCGGACTGCTTCAGCGATTCCCATAAACCCGCAGTTAGTTGAAAATGTCCAAGCGAATTCGTCGCGAAATGGGTATCGAAACCACGGTCGTCATGAGTCATTGCAGGGAAGCAAACACCGGCGTTCAGAATTAGAAGATCGAGCGCACGATCGGAACTACGGAATACCGCGTTGAACGCGTCAATCGAAGAGGGATTCGCAAGATCGAGCTTGATGACCTCGACATTCTTAAGAGGAGCAAGAACTTCATGTGCTTTATTAACATCACGAGCACCGACGATGACAGTGGCGCCTGCGCCTGCAAGTGCACGCGTTGTTTCCAAACCGATGCCACTATGGCCACCTGTAACGATTGCGACTTTTCCACTGAGGTCATGTCCAGCCAGCACCTCATGAGCGGTCGTATCGGGCCCGAATCCCGAATGTAACGGTTTTTGTTCAGTCATCATATGGTAATTGCTCCTTTTGAAATCGTATTAGACAAAAATCATAAAACGTCTATGTGTCTATAATATACAATTGGACAAATCGTGTAAAGTGTATAAAATGGAAATATGGACGACAAAAAGAAGCTGCATATTGTTGCGACGGCGTTAGAGGTGTTCTTTAAGTACGGTTATAAGCGGGTATCGATGAACGAAATTGCGGAGGCTGCGGGCATTTCGCGCGCAGGTCTCTATCTATACTTCAAAAACAAGGAGGAAATGTTCAACGCTGCGATTGTTTACCACGGCGACATTCTCATAGAGGAGATCCAGGAAGGGTTGTCTGCCTATAAAACGGAGGAGCAACAGGTTTTATACGCCATTGATGTATGGACGATCCGTAACTTCGACGATTCGCTGCGTTCGCCGGAACATAAGGAAATAACGGACAGCTCTTATCAGTTCGCCCGGCCGGCGCTTGACACAAGCTATGGAAAATTAGAAACAATCCTTGCTGCCTTGCTGGAGAAGAACGTTATTACAGCAGGTGGTATCACTCCTGCGAGATTGGCGCATCTGGTAGTAAGCGCATTACGCGGCTTTAAAACGGTTGCCAAGAGCTCGGACGAGCTTCGCCAAATGATTCAGGACTTGCTCCGGATCGTGTTGCAATTCGAGTAAAAAACTCTCCGTTCTCCCAGCGGAAAATCACTCCTTAAGAACATAATAAAATAAAAACAATCCGCGCAAAGCGCGGATTGTTTTTGCTTTTCATTCACAAGATAAAGCTAATCTGACGTGATAGTCCCTGCTTCTCCGGCTGTCCAGCACGCCTACGCTTTCTTCAGCGTCCTGCGGCGCTTCCACAGCGCCGCGCAGAGCGCCAAGAGCAGCGATAGACCGGCTAGTCCGCCAAACTTGACCATGGTTTGCGACGGCACAGCCGACCATCGATGCGCAGCAGCTTTGCCGTGGTTCCAGATAAATGAAGAAGCGGCTTTCGTAAACACAACGTCCTTTGTCTCTCCCGCTAACTGAATATGAGCCATGTTGAGATGGTGGACAAAGCCTTCCTTTTGAAAGAATGCGTACTCGATATCGAGATTCTCGACCGACTCCGCGAACGTAAACAGCAAATCGGCTCGTACCATCGGCAGCTTGCCCTTCTCCGTCAATTGAATTTCCCCAATTACGGGTTCCGCCGTGGCTCCGCCGCTTGAAAGCTGCAGACCGGTTCCCATAAACGCCTTCAATGCTTCCGCCTGGGTTTTGACTTCCGCTTCGTCCACGTAACCGTCCGAATTGAGATCCAAATCAACGAATTCCATAAGCTGATAGGGATCCATATACAACGCGTACTCGACCGTAGCGCCTTCGACTGCAACGTCCGAATAACCGACCGGCTCGAAATGCGCCGATGCCGCGATCGGCCAAGCGGCAAGCAAAGCGGCCCCAAGCAGGAGGCCTGCCATGTATCTCTTGATCTTCATTACGTTCATAGACTCTCCCCGCCAATTAAAGAAATTGCTGCGTCATGCGCTCGACAAACCAATACAGCCCGAAGCATGCCACTACCGCGGATCCCCCGGATACGAGAATTCGCTCGTCCAGTTTCGTCTGCTTAAACGCCCAGATCAACGGCAGTACGGCAGCCAGAACCATGATTTGACCGACCTCGACGCCGAGATTGAATGAAAAGAGCGGCACCACGAATTCGTCCGACAGCGTTCCGCGCAAAATCTCCGAGAAGCCGAAGCCGTGAATCAAACCGAAGAAGAGCGTTACGATCCAGCGGTGGTTCAATTTTTTGAGGAACAGGTTCTCAATGGTGATGTATACAATCGACAGCGCTATGAGCGGCTCGATGATCGACGGCGGCAGACTGACGAGCTCCAGCGAGGACAAAGCGAGCGTCATGCAGTGCCCCACCGTAAAGGCAGTCAGCACCTTCAAAATATCGAGCTTCGACATTCTCGCGATAATCAGTCCGCATAGAAACAGCAGGTGATCGTACCCCGATAAAATATGTTCGATGCCCATGGTCAAGTATTGCAAAAAATTCCCCACGATAACATACTCCTTCCGGCTAAGAAACAGCCGGGAATACGGAGTATTCCGTATTCCCGGACCGATGAATGCTATTATTTGATCACTTGCAGGGCGGACATGATGACCTTGACGGCCTCAGCCCGCGTCGAGATCGCATCCGGCACGAAATTACCGTCGCCGCGACCTTCGATGATGCCTTGCTGCTTTAACTGCTCCGCTAGGCTGCGCGCCCAAGTCGGAATCGAAGAGGCATCGGCGAATGTCGACGTCGTGCCGTCAGCAACCAACCCCATCGCTCTCGCGAGCAAAGCGATCATCTCAGCCCGGCTTAGCGGCTGGTTAGGACGGAACGTATTGTCGTTGTAGCCGGTTACGACACCGGCTTTAATCGCCTTGCCTACAGTGTCTGTCATCCAACCCGGGGCATTCGCCAAATCCTTGAACGGCAGCTCCGCGCCGGCATCCCCATAGCCCATCGCCCTGACGAGGACGGCCAGGAACTCGACCCGCGTAATTGCTTGGTTTGGCTTAAATGAGCCGTCCGGGAAACCATTAATCAGACCGCTGTCGACAGCTTGTTGAATGAAGCCCTTCGCCCAGCTTTCCTTAACGTCGCCGAAGATCTGGTCGACCGGCTTCGAAGGAGCAGGATCGCTTGTCACCGGCGGTTCTACAGGCGGTTTGGCCGGCTCTTCCGGCTTGCTCGGCTGCTGCGGAGTTGTCGGTGACGTTGGTTCGCTAGGGTGTCCTGGACCTGGCGGCTTGATGGAGACCGTAACCGTCGCAGTCGTGGAAGTACCCTTACCGTCACTGACTTGATACGTGAATGTATCCGTTGACTCCGTCTGAACGTCAGCCGACGGGGTATAGACCGCTTTGCCGACAGCAGGATCCGCAATGACAGCATTGCCTTTGGTTCCATTATCAACGATCGCGTAAGTCAACGGATCTCCGTCCGCGTCCGTACCTTTAAGTGTGACGTCGATGGCGACGCCTGTCGTCGTATTGACCGAGATGTTATCCGCGACCGGCAAATGGTTGCCCGGCTTGATCGTAATGGTCACCGTGGCCGTGTTCGAGTCCATGTGACCATCGTTAACTTTAAACGTGAAATGGTCAGTGCCCGATACACCGGCTTGCGGCGTATACGTGAAACTTCCTGTCGCCGGGTCGGCAATGACGGCCGAGCCCTTTTCGCCGTTTGTGACGATAGTGTACGTCAATGTGTCGCCTTCGTCCGCATCAGCCGCGGACAGGGCTGCATCCGTCAGCGCTACGTCCTGGTTCGTCTCGAAGCTGCCATCCGCCGCCACAGGTGCGGTATTCGTAGGCGCTTCTTCGTTAATCGTAATCGTCACCGTCGTCTCAGCCGACGTCAGTTTGCCGTCGCTTGCTGTGAACGTGAAGCTATCCGTTCCCGGCTGCGCGCCTTCGTTAGTCACATACGTGAATGCGCCAGTCGCCGGGTTCGTTACGGTTGCGACGCCTTTCGTACCTTGCGTTGCAATTTGGTACGTCAACTGGTCGCCATTCGCGTCAGCAGCGGCAAGCACGCCGTCCACCGGATGCCCCACTGTCGTCGTATACGAGCCTGCTTGGCCGACCGGCGCTTGATTCGCCTCGACGGTGACCGTTGTAAGGATTTGCAGGTTGCCGAAGGAAACGGTCACGACTGCTTGTCCCGGCTTCACGGCAATCAGGTTGCCGCTATTGTCGACCGCGACAGTACTCGCGTCGCTGCTTGTGAAAGCCAACTTGCCCGTGGCGGACAATGCACGAGTCGACTTGTCGATGTAAGTACCGGTCACGCCAAGCACGGCCGTTTGGCTCTCGAGCAGCTTCGGATTCGGCTGTTCAAAGCTCATGCTTTGCGGTACATTCACGCCATCCGTCACCCAGATCGGGTTCGAGAACGCGAATTTGCCGCCGGTGCCTTCGAGCTCCATCCGGTAGAAGTCACCGGGCACAGCGTTATCCTGAACGGTTTGCGTCCAGCTAGTACCGGTTAGGGATTTAAACTCTTGCACTACCGTTCCGTTCTTGATCAAGCGAGCGGTCGTCAAACCGCCCGGAGCAGATCCGCTCAGCGTGATCGTCGCCTCGCCGCCGGCCGGATCGACCGTTACATCGGAACCGATCGGTTTGCCGTTCACGGTGATTGCCAAGTCAATATCGCCATTCGTGCCGTACAGCATGCCCGAGCGAATCGCCTTGTAGACGTCTTCCTTGGACAGCTTGTCCATATACGCTTTGATATGCGGATCGCCGACCTTGCCCGGGTTATGGGCATCGGAGTTCGCGAGTCCGATGATATGCCTGCCTTGCTTGTTCAATTCATCCCACTTGGCGAACGCCTGGGCGTTAACCGTATGCTTCGGCGGATAGAAACCGTTCCAAACCTCGATGCCGTTGTAGTTCTTGACGCTCCAGTCTTCCCATTCCAAACCCGGATAGTATGGATGCGCGATGAAATGCATCCCTTGGCCATCGTTGTTGGCGCGCGTCTCGTCGATATAACTTTGCGCAGGCTGCGCCCAGTTAATGAGACTCGAGATGTCGTACGCGAGCGAGTGCCCGGTGCCTGTTGTCACTTCTTCGCCGAGCAGTTCAACGAAGTCGGGACGGTTCTCCTTCAGAACATCGTCCTTCTGCTTAATGGAGTTATGATCCGTTGCCGTCAGGAAGTCCAATCCTTTGTTGCGTGCGACCGTTGCGTTGTCATTGATTGAACCGCTGCCGTCGCTGTATCGGCTGTGCGTGTGGTTGTCACCGGCATACCAGCCGGGACCATTCACGAAAACCTGCTCGGTCTTGACGGTATACGCCGCGCCGTCCTTGTCGATGTCGACTTCCAGGTTGCCGTGCCCACCGCTGCTTGCGCTCAGGTTCCACGATACGGACTGAGCGCCATGCGCCGGGATGTCCGGGATCGGCTGCGCCAGCACGTCCGTAGTCGTGAGGTTCGCCGGCAGCTTCAGGTTAACGGCAAGGCCGGACACCGACTGCTCCGATTCATTCGTCACCGTCAGCGTCGCTTTGAACGTATCGCCTGTCTCCAGATTGTTCTTATCTGTGGCAAGGTCCATGCGAATGCCCGTCTGCTCGCTGATCAGATCGTCGTAGACGTTGTTCATCGCTGTGCTCTTGTCCACGAGCCCTTCCGTCCCTACCGCTACGAGATGGCGCAGCATGCGGAACTCACCGCCGGCCGGAACCGTGATTTGCTTCTCGCTTATGACGTAGGTGTTATTACCGAAGACTGTGAAGCCGCTGAAGCTGCTGTCATAAATAATACCGTATTCCTGTCCGGACGTGCCGTATTGAGCGAACCAAGGAGAGGACGGCGTATAGGTGTCCAGCGTAGGCAATTGACCAACGCCCGGCACATACGAGATCGTGCCCGGTCCATCATGATCGAGCGCATCACCGGCAAAAGCCGTCAGGTCCGTATCGGTCGTGTTCTTGAACACGGTCTCGGCATCGATCCATTGTTTACCCGCTTTGACGGAATAGGTCGTCTCCACCTCAATGCCCGGCACCTCGGAGTACGTGCCCTTCACCTTGACGGACGCTTCATCCGGCGTGACGCTGCCCACGTCTACGCTCGTCGACGTGACCGTCTCGACGTCCCACGGGTTAGTAGTTGGCATGGCGCCCTTCCGCAGGTACGGAAGATTTATCCAGTCCAGATCATCCTCCATGCCCTGCACGGTAAAATCCAACGGACGGCCGACCGAGTTTTTCAACTGAGAGTCGACGGTCGTCTTCGCAATCGCCATGGCAACCTTCGAGTTCTGCAAGACGATGTCATCCATGGAACCTTCAGACATCGACCCGAGAAGGTGAACACCGGTTCCCGCGCTGACGGATATAGGCTTCATCGCATAGTCCATCGGATATTGTATCGTCGAATCGGACGTGATTTCCACAGAGCTGGACTTCGCTTCGTAGCCCGGTCTTGAGGCCGTCAGCGTATACGTATTAGCCGGTAGATATAATTCATACTTACCCGCGGAATCCGTTGTCACGGTACCTGCCACTTGCGCGTTGATGTTCTTAGCGACAAGCGTCACGCCTTTAATGCCGTTGCCCGTCGTCGTGTCCGTCATCGTGCCGCTGACCTTGCTGTAGTCGGGCACAGCGGGATCGAGTACGGATAACTCCTTGGCGTATGCCGAGAAATTATCGTACGCGTTACCGCGCTCGGACGGAATTTCCGTAATGTGGTACCAAGAGATCTGCCTACTCTCTCCTGCTTTCACGCTGGCGTCAAACCAAGCGCCAAAATAAATATCGTTACCGTGAATGCCCGTCGGCTGGTTGTCCAGCCATGCAATGGCATGAGCCGGCTCGCCCGAGGAGGTATCTGTACCGTCATAAATATAGTTTTCGCTCCAACCGGAGGTCCGCAGACCCGGATACCAGCCTATCCCCGGCGCATAGGAAACCTGCGCACCCGGCACGTCGGGATCAAGCGAATAAAGGAAATAACCCGCGAAATCCTTCGTGTCCGTGTTGTTCAGCGTCAGCGTCATTTTCATTACCGGTGCGTCCGGGAGCAATTCGTATTTCACTGCACTTTTGATTTTCGCATTACTATCCCACTGACCCGACGCTACGATAGAGTCGCCGTCGACCGAGATATTGCTTAAATCCAGCTGCAAGCCCGTTTGGGCATATTTGTTGTTCATCGTCGGACTGAGAACGAGCTCCGCCCAGTCGAGCGTTTCTTTCATGTTGGCTTTCGGATCCTTGGAAACGAAATCGACGGGCCAGCCTTTCTTGAAAGAGCCTTGTGCATTGTTATTCCCGACTTTGTTGGAAATGACCGCGATAGCTTCGTCGTTCTGGACGTAGTAATACTTATCACCGGCATTTACGTCCTTGCCGGTCGTCCCGTTCTCGTACGTAAAAGCCGGTGCTTCGGTCGATGTACCGGCGTTTCCTTCCAATGCGGCAAACGATTTGCCGTATGGCAGCATGCCAAATAGTAGTGTTGCAGCAATTCCAGTATTAAGCCATTTCTTCCACATGAGATTGAATAAACTTCCTTCCCGGGTTTTGTCTTCTCTTCCTATCTCGCTTTATTCATCCTTATGTCTCTCTTGATCTTGTTTCAACGGATAAAGCAAGATTCATATTACTCGCGGTCTGTTAGACCGATGTTCGCAATACGTGAAGGTATTGTTGCGGAATGAAAGGAATCTATTGGATATTTCATCCCCATAACGACATGGAACCCGCTAACGGAGTGGATTCCGATGATAGTCGACCATGAAAAAAACGTATGGATATATAGTAAATAAGCCGTCCCCCGGTTGAAACCCGTGGGACGGCCTATGTCTTCGCACTATCGTTGCATACTTTACTTCAAGATTGCCTGTATAAACATGGTGAAGATCGCCGACGCTTCTGCTCTTGTAGCCAACCCTTGCGGATACGTTATGGCCCGTACCTTTGATGATGCCGGCTTGACGTTTGGTCTTTCGTACTCGCCGAAACAAGCGCAGTCTTGACATTGCCTGCCGGTGTTGCCGTTAGCCGTTCTTCCAATCGGCATGAACCGCTTCAGGCGCACTCCGGGTCGATACCTTGACACTTATAGAAGGCTTTGGCTCTCCTTCGAATTGACAGCTGAACGAAAGGGTCTGACTCCCTGCGCGAACGATCGGGGCATCTGATGAAGCCTGCACAGTACGCAGCACATTCCAATTTTTGTCCATTATGATGCCAATGCGCTCGCCGTTATAGGACAAATATTCACCGGCGCGCACTTCCGTTTCAAACGTCAGATACGAGCCATTCACGCAGATCGTCGGACGCTTTATGAAGCCTTCCTCGTTACCGTACGTTGACTGAACGCGCATGCAGAACCTTAACGGCTGCTCATCATGCCTGTTGTAAAACGGCCAATCCGCGCCTCCCGGCTGACCCGGCTGCAGTTCTTCCGGACTGCATTCCAGCGGAGCAGACAGATGGATCGCATACAAGTTCCACCGATCCCCATCAAGCTGCTCAAGATGCCAGTCGCTCTTGGGATCCTTCAGCTTCTCACGCTGCTCCGGAGAGAATGCACCGATCTGCCGCGCTCTCTCCCAGCTGCTTACGCTCTCAAGCAGATGGTCGATATTTCCATTCCGACCGAGCACTGCCATTTCGGCAGATAACGCGAACCCGGCATCAAAACCGGCCGCCTTCGACAATACCCATTCGATCTCTTCCGGCGTCGTGGCCTCGAACCGACTCGATGCAGAGCGGATGAGAAACCATCCCAGCATCGGAGGGATAAAGTTTCTTTCGAAATAACGCTGGTTGCTTAGCCGCCACTCCAGCTGTCCTTCGCGTGTCGCCACCCCCCAAGGCTCGCCCCAATTAAATCTTGTAAATACATGCCAAGAGTAATTGGAAACGACAATGCTCGCGTCGTTAATCACTTCATTATCCCAGCCGTCGTAGCAACGTTTAACAAAACGGTTTACGCCGTAATCATCTTGCCCCGTTGCATAGCAGCCTTCCAGGCCATCGAAGGAAATTTGTTTCAAGCCCGTGTAACGGAAAAGCTGGCCAATCCGTTCGCTATAGTCGTCCTGCAGCTCGATGTTCGGAAAAAACACATTATACGGATGATCCCATAAGCGGCTAATTCCAGAACCCGCTGTATGCCCGGCAGCGGCTGTCATGTTTACTCCCCTTCTGACGTCAAGAAGCTTCCATGGAGCACTTTCCGATACGGAACCATATTCGATGAGTTCTTTGCCGATGATTGCCGTTTGGCGATAAAGACTGACTTGGAAAGGCTTGGGGTTGTCAATGATCAGCTCGGAGGTTTCGGCTTCGCTCACAGCTTCGATTAAACGAGCTTTACCCACGGTTTGCAACCTCTCATCCGGTTCCGGCGTTACGTAGGGATCATTCAGTGTCGTGAAATTCGAAAGGGTATGTACACCGACATGCACGCCTGCCGATTCAGCCGCTTCCACGCTCGCTCGCAATCCTTCATCCCCGTTCGGAAAGCTTTCCGGCTTTAGCACGAAATGTCCCCATTGTACGAACGGGTCAGGATGGTACACGTATTTGAGCCCCGCCTGCTTCGTGTATCTGACTGCTTCCGTGATCGTCTCTTCGGTGAAATTGGTGATCAAATACGATTGCTTCGCAGCGGGCGACACTTTCCCCCACACGCCTTCAATGGTTGGATGCGGCAAATTTTCGCCCAGCTCAACCGCCTCAATCGTTTCAAGAACGTTCTCGGCAGCGCATCCGAATAAGGCGACTTTAGATCCCACGATTGCGGCATCCTCGTGATTTAACGGGGCAACTTCAATATCATTGATGCCCCATACCGGTCTAATGCCGCCCTTGGCACGATTTCTTGCGTACGCTTGCAGCAGACTGCCTTCCTTCGTCGGCCACGCCGTGCATGCGTTGTATTCGAACTTTCCATCTTCATAGAGGCTTTCGGCAAATGCCAGCGGCTTCAGCTCTGAGGGCCATCCGCCTATTGTTTTAGCGTTTAATGAGAATAGACCCACTGCAAATTTATGATTATGGACCACCCCGACGGATTCTCCGATCGATCCTGCAATTGTCGTTTCGTATGGCCCCCAAATAACAGCATCGATCTCACCTTTTTCATTTGTTTCGCTTATCTCTGTAACTTCAAATGATGTATAAAGCTCCTTCGAACGGATGGCAACATGCACCCACACGCCGCTGCCTTCGAAATAAAGCGATAGTTTGCCCTCTCCATCGTCATATGAAGCGCGGCATGGACATTCGATTGTTCCGTCCCTTACGATTCGAAGCAATGGAGAACCCTGGCCAGCCTCGTACCCTGTACCATGAAGCGCGTCCTCAAGGCGCGTTATTCTGCCCGCTTCATCCATACTAAAAGCCAATGAACCCGCATTCAATTGGGCGTTCATAGATTCTCTCCTCTCAAAAAAAGGGCGAAAATGGGTTGACCAATTTTCGCCCTTTGCTTGTATCTATCCCTTATCCGTGCGACTTCAGCGTAAGACGGAATCGGTACTTCATATCATCCTCGAACCACATGACGAAATTGGTGCCCCATACATTGTTATGGAGATTAAAGTGAAATCCGCCGTCAAGCGGGGCGAAGCCGTTGTCGAACTGCAGGATTCTCTTCGCTCCCGGACAAACGATGGGCGTATCCAGCGTTTCGATGACCGCTGCGCCGTCCGCGCCGGCATAGAATAATCCGGACTGCACCCCGTGCATATTCCGGTTGCCGTTCTTGACTACGGACAGCGGAGATATACGGCGTCCCAGCTTATCCATTTCCCATAAATTCGGATTGTCGACAAGCGGCGAGAAGGAAAACCAACTCGCTTCAGGCAGGCGGCAGGCTTGTTTCCCCTGCCAATCCAACTGGACATCAAGAATCGGAGCATTACGCTGAAAGGTATACAGAATGTTCAACCGTTGCGGAGCTCCGTGATGCTCGCACACGTAATCCGGCAGCTTTAGTTCAACGCTAACAACATCGCACGCCGGCTTTCTGTCCAATTCGATCCTCTCCACGTTCGCCTTAAACAGTCTGTGCGTCGGCTTCGGATCAACAAACTCAATTCCCGGCTTGCCCAGATCCGCTTCGGCCCAGCTGTGATGGAGCGGCAGGTTGGTTACATATTCGTTAAAATATTGGTCGTAGCTCTCCTTGCTGAACGTTTCATAAATGAAGCTGCCCAACTGGTGCTCTTCATCCGCCCAAACCTTCCCTGCTTCATCAATCAAAGAGCAGATGGAACCCTCGGAAGAGAAAGCGACGCGGAATGCCCCAAGCTCATAGGATTTACCGATAAGCATAGGCTCGGCATGAACGGTCGCTTGGCGTTCCGAAGAAGGATCAAGCCGCTCAAGCGCGCTCGCCGCTTCTCTCGCCAAAGCTTCCGGCAGGGCGCCAATAGCCCGGGACAAATAGTCGCGCTGTTCTTGCCACGAACGCTCCACTTCGCTGAAGCGTCGGGTCGGATTCGCCAACTGACGGAGATAATCGAACTTTCTCCACTTCGTGTCATCGATCACATCCCGCTCTCTCGCGGCAGCTAAGGCAGGTGGTGAATAGCTGCTAAAGTCTACAAGATAAACGGATTCATTCAAGCCCCACGTATGCTCGGGAACGAGCATTAAATCATCACAAAACCGAGCGTAAACTTCGCCTTGCGGATCCAGCGCGCCAGAACTTACCCACTGATCGCGCAAACGAAGCAGTTCGCGGTAACGGGCGATTTTCCACGGATCAGAGGAAATGCCGTGAATCCAGGAGTCTCCGATCTCCTCCGTAACGACCGGCAAGAGATGCTTGACGGCCTGCAGCTTCTCGGCATACGCATCCATTGTCGACGCTACGATATCTGCGCCGGGATACTCATGCTGAAGCCTATCATACAACGCTCGTACTTCCTCGATGGATGGCGGTCCATCGTTGTCTCCCGTATGAGCGAAGTACAGCGCATCTTCCATCCCATCCAGATAGAAAGGCCTGCCGTAAGCGTCGGCATAATTCACGATAATTTCGGATCCATCCGATGCGCGCCATACGAACAGCTTCGGAACCGACGGATTCTTGCTTACAGGGTTCACGCCAAGGTGCAGATATTGGATGCCTCGCTCCGCCATCATCGGGACAATGGCGATCGTATGGCCGGGAACGTCCGTCATTTTGGAAGCAATCGTCTTGCGTCCGTACTTCTCATCCAGCTCCTGCGCAAGTGACAGTCCATATTCAAACAAACGCTCATCCATGATTTCCGTATGGGTCGTAAACGGCAGGCCATGCCATACGATGCGGCCTTCTCGAATACCTTCCTCCATACGAGCGCGCATGGGCTCGGACGCATGTTGCAAATACTGCTTGATTAACCAGGAGCCCGTCGTCCATACGAACTTCACGGGTCCTTCCTCTTGCGCGAGCTTCTCGGATAGCTCCAACGCTTGCGGGATAAAGCTGTTCATATACCGATCGAACACATCCTGCGCCATATGGGTAAACCCGATATCCAAATGCGTTTTGAAAATAACGTGGACTCTCTTAATCGCGTTCATCCTGCTCGTCCTCTCCAATGCGCCAAGCGGTCAGCCCTGCGCCCATCGTATGGCACTGCCCGATTGCTTCGGCAGCGGATGTAATCGAATCGCTCCATGCCAAGCTATAGCGGAACTCGTAGAAGCCGCCTAGCGTCGCTTTGAAATTCGTTTCCCAGTAATTCGTCATCGCCCAAATGTAAAGCATAGGCTTTATATCTTCCGTTTGCTGCGTATGCAGCAGACGTTTGCCATACTCCAGCGTGCCCAGCTGCAGAAGCGGTGTATCCGGCGTTGCCAACGTAAGCGAGCCTTTATCACTCACATAAGCAAGTCCTTCTTGAATGCACGTAAAATCAAGCAGAGTGCCTGGGATTTGGTCTACCCACGGACGAACCAGCGCGCCTGCTTTCTCAATCCAGAGCGTCTCTTCGCTTCCCGCTCCGGATGTAAACGGCAAGGAGAAATAGACATTCTCCGGTTCCCAGACGGAATCTTTATGAAGCCGTACAGCGACATCGACACGGTTTATGGTCGCGAACACCTTTAGGAACAAGGAATAATAGCTTATGCCCGGAAGCTCAAACTGCAGCTCTACTGAACCGAACATCGGTCCGTTTTCTAGTAGTTTCACTTTCACGAGACGACCGGCTGATCGGCGAACATTCATCCCTTTCCGATTGCGTCCCATCGAACCGCGAGCCGAAACGCCAGGTGTCACTTCATATACAGGTGTGAACGCACCATGATTGCTGTCATCGCGAATCTGTTCTTCACCGGTCTCCTTGTTGATCCAAGAATGGATGCCTTCCTCTTCCGACCAGCAAATGCGAACAAATGGGGATTCGATCGAGAACTGGTTTGCGATAACGGCTCTTTCCGTTCGACCGCTTGAAAACATGTCATCGACGTCATCAACGTTATCTGTAGCAAGCAGTCGGTAATTATTCGTTGTTTTCTCCTTTGACACCTTGGCCGGACGAAGCCTATACGCCTTCTGCTCCCCTGGCGCAAGACTAGCTTCGACCGTGACACTTTGATAACCGGGCTGATGAGGAACGACAAGTCCCGTGCTTTCATCGATGACTTCGATGCCATGCTTGAAGGTTTCATTCTCGAAGCCTTCCCATTCCATTTCGACAAGCTGCCTGGAATGCTGCAGCTCCGTATTCGCGACGCGGTAACGAAGAGCTCGGCCTGGGTGAAGCAGTGTGCCGCCTTTCGCATTTCGCACTTTATCCAACGCCGAATGAGCCAGGCGGCTTCCATTCGCGGCATAAGCAAGTTTACGCACCTCAAGCATTTGAACATTAAAGTGCCACGGCTGGTTAACGGAGGTGTGGAATCCCCATGTATGCTCCGCGTACATCACGAGTTGACGCTCAATTTCATCAAGTTCCCGACGACTTACGATACGCTGCTCCGGATCAAGCCGCTTCACCTTGCGAAGCACGCGCTGACCATCCTTGAAGATTTGCGTATGCATCGGCGTCGAACCCGCGCCATCCGTCCACCAATCCGGCCAATCCCCGGCATGGACAGGAATATCGATCGGCTGACTTTTCACATGCTGGAAAAACTCGCTTAAGGTCGCCATTCGAATCTGTACCTGTTCCCCGTGACGGGCATTCCATCTATTGATGACGTCCATAATCGCTCCGTTCGGCGACCCGTTGTCCGTCGCAAGGCCCGAGACCGTTACCGGCACGAAATCATACGGATAGTTCTCTTGTTCAAGCAAGCTTAAATAGCGGTCAATTCGTGCATCCATAATTTCATCGTGGTTGCCGACGATCGCCGGCGTATGGAACTCATCGCGAATGATGTAGCTGCCTACCGCATCCGGACACATGCCCAGCTCGTTACCCAAGAAATAATGATCCCCGTTCCAGACGAGCAATTTCTCTCCGCTTGGCGTCTCCCACCAGAATGGCGTCTGTTTCTTTCCCAGAGCGAACATGCCGTGATGCGTATGGATACAGGAGAATAAATGCTGCACACCGGAATCCAGCAAGCTTTGTCCATAGCCCCAGCTATAGCCATTAATGTCAGCCGTCATGGCCGAATCCACGTGCCGGCCAATGCTTCTTCCATACTCAGCAGCCTTGGAATGAATAGCTTGAAGTAAATCATAATCGGCGAGCTCCGTCATATTCAGATAAGTACCGGACAGCTCGATATCGCCGCTGCGAACCGCTTCCGCGAAGTCACGCTTTTCCTCTTCGGTCGCTTCCTCCAGAAACTTCTCGACCGCCCAGAAGGTTTCGCACGTCCACTTGAACCCTTTCCACTCCGCTTTCTGCCCTTGCTCAATTTGTTTCGTAATTTGCAGCGCTTGCCGAATGAAATCGACATGGAATTGCTCAATTCTTTCTTGTCTTCTTGTATAGCCGATATCGGTATGAGAATGATGAATGACGAATATGCGCCACTTGCGCCCCAGCTTTTCCATATGCATGTTAATGAACAGTCCTCTCAAACGTATGAATGATGATTCCTGTGATTCCAGTGCTACTCTTTCACGCTTCCCACAACGATTCCTTTGACGAAGAACCTTTGCAGGAACGGATACACAAGCAGGATCGGCAATGAGCCTACGATAATTTGAGCGGCCTTCGTCGTACGGTCGGAAATCTCGGACATATGCTTCGCCTGCAGCATGCTGATTTTGTTGAAATCGGGCTTGATAATGATCGTCTGCAAATAGGTAGCAAGCGGATATTTATCTGGCGACTTCATCAGAATCAGCCCGTCAAACCAAGAGTTCCATTGACCGACAAAGGCAAACAATAGGATGGTCGCAATCGAAGGCATGGAAATCGGCACCAGAATGCGCCACAACGTCGTCCAATGCGAGGCCCCGTCAATGAAAGCGGACTCCTCCAGTTCCTTCGGCAAGCCGCGGAAGAAATTCAGCATGAGAACGGCATTAAACACTTGAACCGCTCCGGGCAGCACTAACCCCCATATCGAGTTGTCGAGCGAGAACATCTTAATCGTCATATACCATGGAATAAGTCCTCCGCCGAACAGAACCGTAAACATGAAGTACCATGCGTACAAGGTCCGAAACCGGAAATCCTTCATTTCCTTGGATAACGGATACGCCAGCAGGATCGTAAAGAACATACTGATCGATACCCCGAGCACGCAGCGCTCTATCGAAATGAGAAATGACTTCACAAACTGAGAGTTCGAAAAAATAAACGAGTATGACGCCACCGTCGCATCTACTGGCCATAGCTTGACTAGCCCAGCGGACGCGGCAGTGCTGGTGCTGAATGAAATCGCAAGTACATGCACCATAGGAGCCAGACATAAGAGCGATAACAGAATAAGAAAAACATGATTAAATACGCTGAACGTACGGTATTTAAACGACGGACGATGAAACATAGGTTTGTCCCCCTAAAATATGCGATAGTTAGATAGTCGGTACGCGAGCCAATACGAGATGCTGATCAGCAGTAAGGACACGACGGATTTAAACAGCCCCATCGCCGTTGCAACACTGTATTGCGCATTGACGATACCGGTACGATAGACGAGCGTATCTAATATATCGCCTGTTTCGTATACGGTCGCATTATACAGGGTGAAGATTTGATCGAATCCGGCATTAAGCACATTGCCTAAGCTTAACGTCATCATCAGGATCACAATCGGGAAAATGGACGGAACCGTAATATGCCTGGTTTGCTGCCAGCGTGTAGCGCCATCGATGACAGCCGCTTCATATAAGGACGGATTCACGCTTGTAATCGCCGCCAGATAGACGATCGTACTGAAGCCGAACTCCTTCCAAACATCCGAAATAATCAGAACAGGCCGGAACCAATCGTTGCTGCCCAAGAAGAAGATAGGTTCAAAACCCAGACTCTTAATCACTTGGTTAACAATCCCTGACTCGGGAGACAGAATGTCTATTAATATCCCGCCCAATATAATCCAGGACAGAAAGTGAGGTAGATAGATCAGCGTCTGAATGCCGCGCTTAATCAACGCGTTTCGAACTTCATTGAGCAGCAGCGCGATCGTAATCGGTACAATCAGACCGACAACGATTTTAATAGAGGCAATGATGAGCGTGTTCTGGATCGCCAGCATCGTATCCGGCATCATGAAAATATATTCAAAGTTATCGAAGCCCACCCATTTGGAATGGAAGAAGCCCATTAACCCCTTGCCTTTAAGGCGAACAAACTTTTGAAAGGCGAGCACGATCCCAACCATGGGGAAATAACTGAAAATAAGAGCGAAAATAAAGCTGGGAAAGATCATGGCATGCAGCGGAAGTTCCTTTCTCAACCTTTTATACACAGAGGCACCTCCCAGTTTCCCTATAAAAGTAAAGAGAGAGGAGTGAGGGACTCTCCTCTCTCTTTCTATTCACTTCCTATTACTGCTTCGCTGCCCAATCATTCACTTCGGATGTAATTTGATCGCCGCCAAGCTTCTTCCATTGCTCGACGAACTTATCGAATTCATCGATCGGGGCAGCGCCCATAATGATTTTGGTAAAGGTTTCATTTTGCAATTTGTCCAGCACGCCTTGTTTTTCGACCATCGTCGGCGTATTGGCGCCTAGGTAACCCGTCGTAAGCAAGGTATCTTTATACCCGGCCAATACCTCGAATGAAGATTCCGTCGGACCCGCTTGACGATAGGTAGCCCACTGTTCCTGATCGCCGTTCATGAACGCCGTAATTTTCTCGTACAGCGACTTTTGCTCCGGATTCAGTGTAGCCGTATCTTTGGATTCCACTGCCCCTTTAATCGCCAGGTAGTTATCCGGAACGTCCTTATTCGGAGCGAATACTTGGAATACCGGGTATTGGAAGAGCTCTGTTCCTTTTGCGGATACGGAGTATTTCGTCCAGTCCGCCGTCTCGCCGTAAGCGCGTTCCAGCCACAGGTTCAGCATCTTCACGATAACTTCAGGATGCTCGAAGCCATCTTTCGCCACATAATATTCATAGACCGGGAAGCCTACGCCCGGAATGGCCGGCTTATCATCTGCGGAAACGATCGGGAACGGCTTCCATTCCATGCCTGGATTTTGCTTTCTCGCGTCATTGAACGGCCAGTAGGAGTACCAGTTTGCTCCAAAATAGATGCCTACTTTGTTTTGGGAGATGGATTCAATCACTTTTCCTCCATCTTTCACCGCAAACTCTTTATCCAAGTAGCCGGCTTTATACAACTTCTGAAGCTCCGATAATGCTGTTTTCATCTCAGGAGCGATGTTTCCGTTTGTCAGCTTTCCGGAAGCGTCTTTCACCCAAATGCCGGGATACGCATGGAAACCGTTGTAGAAGCCAGTTAAACCACTAAGCTCTTTGCTGATCGCCAAGCCGAACGTGTCATTCTTGCCGTTGCCGTCCGGATCTTTGGTAATGAAAGCCTCGGAAATTTTGAGCAGCTCGTCCATAGTCTTAGGCTGCTGCAGACCCAATTTATCCATCCAATCCGTACGGATCCACAGAATGTCTGCGCTCGTAATGTTGCCGCCGAACTTCGGAATCGCCATCAGCTTGCCATCGAACGTAGCCGCTTTGATCGCAAGGCCTCCGTCTTGATTGGCCAATTCCTTCAGTGCGGGTGAAGCGTACTTCTCCCATACTTCCGTTAAGTCTTGAATTTGCTCGCCTTCTACCAGCTGGTTCATCTGCTTCGTAGTGACGCCGAATGTATCCGGAATATCATTTGAAGCGATGGAGATATCCAGTTTATTGCTATCTCCGCTTGGATCTCCCAGCCAGTCATAAACAAGCTTAATGCCTAGAGCGCTTTCATATTCTCTGGTCCAAACATTATTCTCATTCGTATCGCCATTCTCAAAGCGATCTGCCGGGAGGGCCATGCGAACCGAATGTACGGTAATGGGCGGATCGTATTTACCGAATGGGTCCACCGTGCCTTCAGCGTCCGTGTTAGTCGATGCCGTATTTGTATTTGCGCTGTTATTTGCGGTTGTCGATTCACTGTCTGTCGACTGCTTCGAAGCTTCATTGCCCGCATTGTTATTTTCCCCGCATGCCGAAAGCATAAGCGAAGTTGTAAGTAAGCAAGCGGCGAAGAGTGTAATCCGTTCCTTTCTTGCCATTTCGTAAACCCCCTAGGTTTGAATGTTTTGCTCACAAGTTGATTATAAGTAGACGAAGGGGCGGCCAGCTATTCGCCATTCTTTACTTTGCACTCGCATTTCTAGACGTCACGACGCTTTCTCGATATTCCTGAGGCGTCATCTGCAAGGCCTTCCGGAAGAAGCGAAAGAACGATTGCTCCGATAAGAAGCCGACAGAAGTAGAAATTTCATGGATTTTCAAGCGATTTTCTTCCAGCAGTTCTTTGGTTTTCGCAAGCCTCGCCGTCATAATATAGTCGGACAAGCCTTCATTCGTGACTTGCTTGTACAACCGAGATAGATACGAAGGATTGTGTCCAACCACGTCGCCAATGCGATTAAGCGTCAAATCCCCTGCTATGTTCTGCTGAACATAACGCTGCACCATCCGGATCACATCGTGCTCCTGATTTCCTTTGCCTGCCTGTTTGTGCTCAAACAGCGCCTCCGCCAGCTTATAGAAATAGTCCACGACTTCCTTCCAGTTATCATGACAATCAAGGGCCGTCATTTTCCCCAAATTGACTCGGCCTCCAACCTCGCTCTGAACTTCCCAACGGTTGATATAAGATAAGAAGATGGAGACGAGCGTGAAATAAACTTCCGTCTTTATAGCATTCTTAGCAGCCGCGCACTCTGTCAGCGCTGTCATAATGCCAACATATTCAGCCATAAATTGCTCCTTCTGCCCGTTCTCCAGCAAGGTTTGCAGCAAATTCAGCCTCTTGAGCTGCTTTCGTTGATCATGCTCTAATTGATCGGCAGAGGTAATGGTTAGGGTTGGCTCTATAAGCAACTGCTGCTGACTTAGCCCAAGCCCCCGGTTTAGGAGCTGCTGCAAATGCTCGAATTGCTCCGCTATGCGATCCCACGCCTTGAACGATGCGCCAATGGCAATGGATAGATTCAGCTTCAGCAAGACACTGCAAGAGTCTTGCATCATCTCTGCCGTTCCTTTAAGAAAAACCAGACACCGCTGCTCTAGCTCGGCAAGCTCGGCAACCGATAAATCTCCCGTGTGCTCATTGGGCTGAATCAGCCACAGCAGCTTTGTTTTTCTCTCAAAATCAAACGAAATTAAAAGTACCTTCGCCGCTAGATATTCCTTTGCAATGTTCTGAATGGCAAATAGATATAACGATTTGTCAAAAGGACGCGTGTCCTCCTTCCAATCGTCTATCCTGCCGATCATAGCTACGACAGGTTTAGTAGGATCAAGTTCAATGTCAGCTTCCTCGAAGCTTCGGCTGAGCATCCCATTTGCGAGCGCCCCCCCTTGTACAAGCTCCATAAGCAGCTCTTTCTGCAGTAATGGTGTCATCGCCTGCATCTGCTGCTTCGATTTGGCAATATACGCTTCAGCCTCGACCGCTTCCGATAGAGCCGTCAGTGCTTTCTGAACGGAAGCGACGATCGCCTCTTCTCCTTCAGTCTTTAATAAGTAATCGACGCCTCCGTTACGCATCGCTTCATGGATAAAGTCAAAATCGTTGTAGCCCGTTAGAAAAATCACCTTGCATCGCGGCCAATATTTGATGATCTCGCGATGAAGCTCTAAGCCGCTCATGCCCGGCATCCGAATATCCGACAAGACAATATCGATTTTAACCGTTTGCATACAGCCGAGCGCTTCCGCAGAGGAATACGCGCTCAGAAGCTCTAATTCCGGAATCGCCTTTCTTTCAAACAAATCCAGCACACTTTCTACGATGAACGGTTCATTATCAACAATGAGTAATCTATACATTCTTCTCAGCTCCCTTAGTCGTTAATCTCATCTCCACCAGAACGCCTCCCT
Organism: Paenibacillus sp. BC26; assembly: GCF_900116125.1. Lineage (NCBI taxonomy): Bacteria > Bacillati > Bacillota > Bacilli > Caryophanales > Paenibacillaceae > Paenibacillus > Paenibacillus sp. BC26. The sequence continues at coordinate 587,517 of NZ_FPAD01000002.1, forward strand.
CAGCGCCTCGAGATACAGCAAGTCCATAGTGCTCGCCATATCTTAGCTGCAGACGTCGATGCACGTTCAGAATGCCGGTTGATTCTTTCGTCAGATCATGTTGCATCCGATGTCGCAATTCTTCAAGCGCCGCTTCCGAAATATTCTCGCCATTGTCCTCTACTTGAATCAATAGATCCTCGTCTTCTATTGCAAACCTTATTGAAAGCAGGCCATTCGAAACCTTGTCTTCCAGACCATGCACATAGGCGTTTTCAATAACGGGCTGCAGAATAAGCCTTGGTACAGGAAGCCTCCGGAACGCCTCCGGCAGCTCCTCCCATTCCACTCTGATCTGCCTGGAGAAGCGCAGCGTCTGAATCTCTGTATACGACTTGGAATGATGGATCTCCTGATCAAGCGGAATGGTTTCGTTGCCCGTTCGAGTAATGAATTTGAAATAATCCCCAAGATGTTGGAGGAGGTGTTCCGCCGTTTGAACATCACGCATCCGAACGAGTCCCTGCAGCATAAAGAAGCTGTTATACAGAAAATGCGGATTAATCTGAGACTGCAGCTGTTTCAGCTCCGCTTGCTGGGAACGAATGCGCTCCTCATACACTTCGCCGATCAGCTTATTTAATTGACTGACCATGACATTGAATTGCCCGTACAAATATTTGAACTCGTCGCTGTAATTATGATCAAGCTCGATCTGCAAATCCCCTCGTTCCACCTTCCGGAAAGAACTGACAAGGCGTTTGAGCGGACGGTGAATCAAGCGGAAGATCCAGTACGAGAACGCAACGATAATCACGATGGATAAGATGGACAACAACCATAGAAATTTACGGTACTTATCCAGCGGACCAAGCACTTCATCAGCAGGGATATAAACGACCAAATAGGTGTCCAGCAGCTTCGAGTATCCATAGGTAATGACGTAATTTTTGCCTTTTATGCTAATATTGCTTTGATCGATTGCTCTGCCTTTGAGATCCGGGTTGTTCAGAAACGCCTTAATCTCAGGTAAGAGCTGATCGTGTTTTCCATCCGAGAATGACCAGTTCTGTTTGACGTTAATAAAGGAGGCTCCTGCGCCATCCATGTCGACGATTTGACGCAGCGATTCTTGAAGCTTCTTCGTGGATAGATCAACGCCGAGCGCAATCGTTAAGGGCAGCTTCTGGAAAGGGTCCGGATACACTTCGCTCAGAAAGAGCCCCTTCTCCCAATAGGTGATCTTCCCTCCTGTACGGCCGGACATTTTCAGAGCGTTTAACTCGTCCAGCGGAATGTGATTGTCATAGCTGTTGGAGAATATCCCTCTCTCCATAGAAGGGATGTAAACCTTGACATTCTCGACGTATAAACTTGACGTTTTTAATAGATTCAGCCTGTCTTTGACTTTAAGAATCGTCTGAACTCTCGTGTAATCATCCATTTCCGCGGCGATCGTTCGAATTTTTTGAAAATCCTCGTTAAAAATCAGTTCTTTGTTGATTTGGATAATGCGCGCCATTTCACTCTCGAAAGAGCTCATGTAGAATTGCACATTGTTCACTACAGATTGCGACAGCTCTTCACGCATGTTCTTCTCGGCGGATTGAATGATATAAATGCTAATGCTAAATATCGGTATAATGACGATTAGAAACGCTAACAGAAGCTTGGTAAATATACCCGCATTAAATTGCTTGAATACTCTCATCCTGATCCCCCGTGTTCGTTGAAATCAAACTCTCAGTTCATTCGACAAAAACCATGCTTCCCCTTTATACCATTTTTTTGTAGGCAACAAAAAGATCGAATTTCCCCCTATTTCTGCCGCATGAGCAGGGGGATTCATTGTCTCTTGGCATGGTATCGATGTCGTTTCCTTTCTTAGACAGGTCCTAATTCCCCCAATATCGGTCGCCGTGAATACATGAAAAAGGCAGCCCAATGAGGCTGCCCTTTATCTTCGTTTCCATATTTATGCTCTGTTCGCAGCGCCGGCTCCCAATTGATAGGCGCATCCGGATTCCAAGCGACATTCTGATAGCAGTTCCTTTATCCGCTGTTAGTGGCGGATTTCCGGCGTTCGGGTTACGTTAACCGAACGTACAACCACGATATCGGGCGTGTCCGGATGGACCTGCTTCATCTTGAAATCCTTCACTTCAATATCGCAGCTGTCTTCTAAACGCAGCGCAGGGCCTTGTCTTGTTTCGATCCGCACGCCATTCAGTTCCAGGTCCCTGACATGCTTGCACAGCATCCCCTCGCCTGCCGCGACGAATGCATTGAATACCATATCGGGCTCATCCCCGACTTCACCTTGATCCGCAGTCATTTCGATATGTACCTGATTGAGCTGCACGTCTCGGATCGGCATCTCCGGCAGGCCATGCAGGAAACCGGCCGAAGCACGGCAGCGCTTGGCCGTTACGCCGCTTATCCGGATATGTTCGATGACAGGCGTGGCTTCCGTTACCGGTCTGGCCTCGGCACTGCCGATCAACACGTCGGACTTATCGACACCGTGGCGGTAGAAGGCATTGATCGTTAACGGACACAGCACGTCCTCCATATAGAGGTTGCTGACCAATATGTTTCGGATATATCCGCCCCTGGCGCGGTTCGTCTTCATTCGGATTCCGCGGTCCGTTCCGATAAATATACAGCCGGTTATGACCACGTTGCGAATGCCGCCTGCCATTTCGCTGCCCATCACGATGCCGCCATGCCCCCGTTTCATCGTGCAATTGGCCACCGTAATATTTTCCGATGGCCTGGCGACTCTTCTCCCGTCTTCATCAATACCCGATTTAATGCAGAGGCAGTCATCCCCGACGTCAAAATGACAATCTGAAATTCGCACATAAGAACAGGAATCGATATCCAAGCCGTCGCCGTTCGGAGCGTCATGCGGATTGCGAATCGTAACCCCATGAACCGATACGTTGCGGCAATAAACCAAATGCACGTTCCAAAAAGGAGAGTTCTGCAGCGTGACCCCTTCAATGCGGACATCCTCGCAATCGATGAATTGCAGCAGAGGCGGACGGAGAAACTGGGACTCCCACTCGACGATATTACTCGTGTACGAACGGATCAGCGGCTCATTAAGTACCGCCAGCTCCTGCGCGACGTCACTTGGGATTTGCCCGCCCTGCCGCAGTACGCGATTCGCCTTCCACCATGAATCCCCCTGTCCGTCGATGACGCCCTGCCCCTTGATCGTGATCTGCTTCAAGCCTCTTCCGTGCAGCAGCGGCGCGAACGCGAAGCACTCATACCCCGACCACCTCGTCGGAACGGGCGGATAGCGGTCGAACTCCGAGCGAAATAACAGCAAGGCGCCTGCCCCAAGCTCCAACGTCATCCGGCTCTTCAGCACGATTCTTCCGGTCAAATATCGGCCCGCCGGTATATATACCGTTCCTCCTAGATCCGAGCAAGCCTCAACCGCTGCGGCAATGGCTTCGCTATTGTCAAAGATTCCGTCACCGATCGCGCCAAACCGGGTTATATCGAAGATCGACATGATCTACATCCGCTCCTTCATCGGTTGCTGTCCAACAAATCGTTGATCGCAGCGCATGCCATAATGAAAGCGCCAACGCCGTGCAGGTCATTCCTGCTGGTTGGGCGAGTCACATAGTTCTCGTAATCGCCGGCAGACGTCCCGATGCAGATATCGGGCATGACGAGCCTGCCTTGTTCGTCCTGCTCCATGCGGGAGATTAGCCCATGATACCCGCTCATCGCCGCATCCAAGCATTCGTCGCCTATGACGCCTTGCCGAATGCCCCTCGCAATGGCATGCACGAATAGGCTCGTGCATGAAGTTTCAAGCCAATTATCGTCGTTATGGCCTTTATCCACCACCTGATACCACAAGCCGCTCGACTTATCCTGATAACGGATCAGCGAATGTAGGAATTCCCGCTGAACTACCGCCAACGGTTCTGCTTCCTCGTCCCTTCTCAGAACGGATAAAAACTCGGCCAAGGCCAGTCCATACCAGCCGAGCGATCTTCCCCAAAATTCGGGCGAACACCCTGTCTGATTATTCGCCCATGGCATCTCGCGGCTTTCGTCCCAAGCATGATAAAGAAGTCCGGTGCGTTCGTCCTTCATCGCTTTGCGCATAAGGCGCTCCTGAAGAAGTACCATCTCTTTCAACCGATCGTCGCGGTACGCACGGTCGTACTTGAGCGCAAATACGCCGCCCATATACAAGCCGTCGAGCCACATTTGATAGGGATATTTATCCTTATGCCAGAAGCCGCCCTCCGTCGTCTTGTTGAACGTGTCAAACAGCCCTCTTAACCGGTCAGCCGCCAGCCGATACTTAGGTTTGCCTGTCCGTTCATGCAGCCGGAACAGCAGCAAACCAGCCTGAATGGCATCCAATTCATCACGGGCAGCGTACAAATTCCCGCAATCGTCTACTAATCCGTCAACGTAGCCTTGGATATACGCCTCGTATTTGGGCTCGTTCACTCGTTCCGCGAGCATCTCCATCCCGCACAGGAACACCCCTTGATGATAGTGCCATCGGCGTGCAGGCGGAAGTTCCTCCGGCCTATAGATGTCCATGATCGAATCGCAGGCGTAGCGCGCCCACTCGATCGGCGTTCTTATGCTTACCTCCATTATCATCGCAGCTCCTCCGTTTGCTTGTAGTGTGATCCATCTCCGCACTAGCCTTTCATCGATCCGAGAAGCGCACCTTTGGCGAAGTGCTTCTGCAGGAACGGATATACGGCCAGAATCGGCAGCGTAGCCACGACGATAACGGCCATCTTAACTGCCTGGTCGGGGGGAGGGACGGCACCGTCGAGACTCGAGCTGTAATCCAAGCCGCTCGCCAACACGACGATCTGGCGAAGCAGTACTTGAATCGGCCACATGCTGCTGTCATTCAAATACAGAATCGCATTGAGATAGGTATTCCAATAGGTTACGGCATAGAAAAGCGAAATGGTCGCGATGGCCGGCATCGACAGCGGGAGCACGATTCTGAACAAAATGCCGAAGTCGCTGCAGCCGTCTATTTTGGCCGATTCCTCTAATCCCTCCGGGATGTTCTGGAAGAAATTGCGAAGAATGATCATATTAAATGCGCTGACGGTCAGCGGCAAAACGAGAGCGGCATACGTATCGATTAAATGCAGCTCTTTGACAACAAGAAAGGTCGGGATCAGCCCGCCTTGAAACAGCATGGTGAAGACGACCAGAAACATGATCGTCCTGCGGCCGTCCAAATCCTTGCGAGACAAGCCATACGCCATCAAGGAAGTGATCAACATGCTAAAAGCAGTGCCGAGCAGCGTGACCGATACCGATACCATGATCGACCGGAATATCGTGCCCGTCGAGAAGACGAAGCGATAGGCTTCGAAGCTGATGTCGCTTGGGAAAATAATGAATTTTTTGGCCGCCATCTCCGCACTGGTCGTCAACGAGCCTGCCACGACATGGAGGAACGGAAGAACGGTGGCTAGCGATATAATCATAAGCAGGATGAAATTGACGCTGCTCAGCAGCCGGCTTCCGAACGTGCGATCCTGGATCATGCGGTTTCCTCCCGGTCGTTCTTAGTAGATGCCATCTTCACCGAATCGCTTGGATAGCTTGTTCGCGGCGATGACCATGATCAGCCCGACGAACGATTTAAACAGTCCGACCGCCGTGCTGTAACTGAATTTCCCTTGCTTCAATCCTGCCGTATAGACGTAGGTATCAATAATTTCGGCCACTTCGCGGTTCATGGAATTGAGCAGCAAATACACATGTTCAAATCCAAGCTCCAGCACGTCCCCTACCTTCAGGATGAACAAGACGATGATGACGCTGCGGACAGCCGGGAGCGTAATATGCCAGATCTGTCGAAGCCGGCCGGCGCCGTCCATTCTTGCGGCCTCGTACTGCTGCGGGTCGATCGCCGCGATGGCAGCCAAATAAATGATCGTTCCCCAGCCGGCCTCGCGCCAGATCACCTGGATGATGTAAGTCGGACGGAACCATTCGGAGCTTAGAAGGAAATTCACCTTCTCTAACCCAAGCGCTCCTAACACGGAATTCACGATGCCGCCGTCCATCGTCAGCATGACGTAGCTGATGGACACAATAATGACCCATGACATAAAGTGAGGCAGATAGATAAGCGATTGAAACAACCTCTTAAAGCCGCTGCTCCGTACTTCATTGAGCATTAACGCCAGCAGGATCGGGACCGGAAAATAGAACAAGAGATTGAGTCCGAACAAAATAAGCGTGTTGCTCAGGATGTTCAGAAAGTCAAGCTCCGTGAACAACCGGTTGAAATGTTTGAATCCGACCCATTCGCTTCCCGCGATCCCTTTAAACGGTTTAAAGTCCTGAAACGCGATGGCCAAACCGAGCATTGGCGCATACTTGAAAATCAAGAAATAGAGCAATCCCGGCAGTATCATGACATAGAGCCATATATTTCGACGAAGCCGCCTTCCAAGCTCGCTTCCGGCATGTGTCGTTCCCATGGTTGCCGGACGAGCGGTCCATTCCCGCATCGTGCTACTCCCTTCCGCCCGCATGGATCGAAGAGGCTGTCATACGCGATCCGACAGCCTCTTCAGCTAGTTGACTACCAATCTGGGTGAATCCGGTCTATTTCTGATAGACTGCGTTATACTCCTCGATAATTTGGTCGCCGCCGCGTTTCCTCCAATCCTCGATTGCTTTGTCGAAGCCGGCCTTATCGATCTTCCCGTAGATATACTGGTACGTAGCATCCGTAATCAGAGTCTGGAGCTCCACGCCTTTCTCGGTAAAGGTCTGGGAATCAAGCGCAGCGGCCGGATCCAAGATGGCGATTTTCTCGTTTTCCTTCGTGAATTGTTCCGCATGGATTCTGCCCGGGAGCGCATAATAGCCCTCGTACATGCCGTTTGTTTCCGATTCGCCGACAAGACTGTCCTTGAAGCCCTTCACTTCCCGCTCGATCAGATCGGAATCCTCCGTCACCTTCGCTTTGCCGTTTTCGACGGTATAGTGCTTGCCTTCGATTCCCCAGAACATCACGTTAGCCACTTCGGGCGTCATCAATTTATCGTAGAAAGTAAGGACTTTCTTCAATTCTCCCTCATCCTTAATGGCAGATTTAGGGAAAAGAACCACGTTGTTGTAACCCGGTATCGCCCATGTAGCTAACTCGCCGTTCGGCCCTTTGATCAGAGCCAGCGTATCGATGGCAGCCGTCGGGACGTTCTTGATTAAATCTTTGTTCAGACTGTCAACGTCCGACATCGCGCCGATGTACATCCCTGCTTTGCCGCTCGTGAATAGGCTGACTTGGTCCGTCTTGCTGGTTGCCGCGAAATCCTTGTTCATGGCACCGGCATCGCGGATGGTCTTCATGAAATCCATGGCCGCCGCGTATTGCGGGAACATGAAATCAGGCTGCAGCTTCCCGTCCTTCTCGCCCCAATTATTCGGCGTCGCGTACCAAGAGGCGACTGTCTTGAAGGCGCCGTAGATCAGATCGTTCCGGTCCGCGAGTCCGATCGTGTTCGGTTTACCGTCACCGTCCGGGTCTTTCTCGGTGAAAGCTTTAGCCATTGCAATGACGTCGTCTACGGTCTCCGGCGTTTTCAATTGCAGTTTATCCGCCCAATCCTTGCGGTAAATAATGCCTTGGCGGGCAAGCGGTCTGCCGATATAAAGCGAGAACAGCTTGCCATCGACCTTCGTATTGTTCAGAATCAAAGGCTTCAGCTTGCTCAAATTCGGGAATTCGCCAAGCAACGGGCCGATCTCCCAAAACTGGCCGTCGCGAATCGCCCCTTTCATCTGCATAAACGTAGCTTGATTTTTCAAATACGTGACTTGCGGAAGCGCCCCGGTGGCCATGGTCGCGTTCAGCTTATCTTCATAGGTGTCCGCCGGAAAAAATTGATACGTCAGTTTCGTGTTCGTCAGCTTCTCGATTTCATTCTTAATGGTGTCAGGCGGCGTTTGCGCAACGTTTAGCGGAAGCATGATCGTAATCTCCGTCGGCTCCTCGTTCTCAGGCGCCGCCGGTTCCGTTGTTTCGCTTGTCGCAGGTTCGTTGGTGCCTGCCGCTTCATTTACTTTCGTGTCGGTGCCGCTATTCGCTTCATTCACGGCGTTCCCGCCGTTATTTCCACCGCATGCCGAAAGCATCGTGCTGAGTACCAAAACCGTGCCAATCTGAACAAAAGTCCTTCTCTTCATCTTGCTTGACCTCCGCATCGATTTGTTATTAGGAGCTGCACGTCAACCATACAATCGGGCGGCGCGTTACGGATACAATCCCAACACCACATTTCGAAACTTCGGGCTACTATCTGAAGAAATGATTATCGCGTCTGTCCATGACAACAAAAAATCCGCCTCACAATCGCGAGGCGGATTCCTATCGCTTCTATTCAAAATAAGATTTCGTGAACTCCTCAATCATTGCGTTGCCGCCGCTTCGCCTCCATCTGTCGACTTCCTGATCGAATCCCGCTTGATCGATTTGCCCTAAAATATAGTGATAAGTCGCATCCGTGATGATTCGGTTCAGCTCCTCGCTCCGCTCATCGAACGTCGCGGATTCCAAATTCACGGTCGGATCCTTGACGATAAACTTCTCGTTATCGCTACTGAGCTTCTCGGCAAGCGCCAGCAGCGGGTCTTCCTGTGTAACTTGCAGAAGGTTCGGATTGCTCAAATCGGCGGTCATGAGCACATACATCGGCCCGACTTCGTCGATACGCAGCTGCTCGCTCTCAGAAGGCAGCTGAACCTGCTTGCCCTGCAGCTTGTAATGCCTGCCCTCTACGCCAAATTTCATAAGATTCGCAACGTCGGCTTCCATGGATCGGTCGAAGAATGTGAGCACCTGCTTGAGCTCATCCTCCGACTGGATCGCGCTTTTCGAAAACAGGAACAGCCCGTTGAAATTCGGGATGGACCACACCTTGTACCCTTGCGGGCCTTCGATCCGGTTGACTACCGTAAACCTTGCGTCTTTGTTGAACTGCTTCGCTTCATTGGACAGCCGCTGTACATCCGTCATGCTCCCGATATAGACGCCGGCCGTTCCTTGGATAAGCAGATTCCGCTGAATGTCTTTGCTCGTAACGGCAAAATCCTGATTCATGAGCTTCTCGTCGTACAGCTTCTTCATGAAGTTCATCGTGTCCATATATGGCGCCGTCTCGAATTCGGGCACCATACGGTGATCGGCTGCTATCCAATTGTTTGGTGTTCCGAAATAGGAGCTGAGCGTCTTGAATGCGCCGAAAACAAGATCGTTCCGGTCGGTTAATCCGATCGTATCGCGCTTGCCGTTGCGGTCCGGATCCCCATACGTAAACTGCTTCAATACGGCATAGAGCTGATCGAGCGTTCGAGGCGGGGCAAGCTTCACATTTTCGAGCCAATCCTCCCGAATAATAACGCCTTGCCGCGAGGACGGGCGCTCCGTGTACAAACCGAAGATTTTACCGTCAACAGCGGTCTGATCAAGAATATCGCCATTCAGCCGTCTTAAGTTCGGAAACGCATCCAAATAAGGACCGATTTCCCAAAACAGGTCGGAACGGATCGCGCTTTTTAACAGGTAATAATCGGTATACTTGACGAACGTCGCTTTTTTCAGGGAATTCATCGTTAGCGCTGCATTCATTTTATCGGAATAAATCTCGTCGCGAACCCAATCGATCACGAGCTTCGTGCCGGTCAAATCTTCTATTTCCTGAACAAGCGACGCCTCAGGTCCCTGCGGAAAATGAAGAGGCACCATAATGGTGATGACCGGTCTGGAATCGCCTGCTTCGATCGAATTCGAACGAAACGGATTGGAGCATGAAGCGAGCGCAAGCGCTGTAATCAGGAGAATAACCGTTTTGATGGTTCTGCTCGCAAGGCCGGATAAATGACAATGCAACAAATCAATTCCTCCCGAATCTGCAATAATGATTACTTTAGGCTTTAATGATTATTGTCCGAGTGCTGAGAAGTAGCCTACAATGGTGGTATAACATTGATAAGGTGATGGCTCTTGATGCGCTCATTCAGTTTTCTGACCAAATTAACCTTTTTCTGTTTTTTGCTCAGCACGTTGCCTGTTCTGTTCATCGGTATCTTCTCGTATGTAACTTCGTCAAATGAAATACAAAAGGATGTCAACAAAGGAAAAATCCAGCTGCTCGAGCAAATTAATGCCAATGTAGAGCAAATTCTTACGACTGTCAACCATACGCTTAACCAAGTCATAAACTCCGCCGTGCTCAAAAATGCTATGAACAGCTCCTTAACTGTAAGCGATTTCAATCTTTATGGCAATCTGCGGGATGAGCTATTGCACATGCAATCCTTCGATACCAAACTAGAAGATGTCGTCTTAATCAACAAGCGCCATAATTGGATGATCAAAAATTCCGGCTTATATCGATTCGATCAATATGCCTTCCATGCTCAGCTCGATGGGCTGATCGAAGCCAAATCGGATACGGCTTGGGTCATGAATCCGTCCCATTTGTTTTACAGCGAGGAAAGTGCCGGAAGCGCGATGTGCACGTACAGCGTTAGCCTGATTAAGAAGCTTCCTGTAACCGAGCCTAATCCCTATGGACTTATCATGGCAAACATTCCAACCTGCAGTTTGCAGTCGCTGCTTCAACATGCCCCGGATCAGTCGGATATGACGTTGATTATCGATGATCAGTACCGCATCATCGTCCACCCTGACCGCGATTTCATCGGAAAGCCCTTGTCGGCTATCGGATTCGATCAAGAAAACAAGCTTAACGAGCAGATCGGTCAGTTCTCGTCGGATATCGATCATCAATCGTTTTCCGTTACCTATTACAAATCGCCGACCAACGGCTGGATCTATATGTCTATCACTTCCATAGCCAGCCTGACGAAAGAGTCCAAAAAGATCGGCTTGTACACCGTTGCGGTTTGCGCGTTTATGCTGCTCATTACGATGCTGCTTGCATGGCTGGGATCACGGCGCATGTATTCGCCTATCGAAAGGCTTCTTAAGCAAATAGACGTGCGCAAACTCGATATCCGTCAGAATCGGACGAACGAATTCCAGGCGATCGGCGAACAAATTCGGCAATTGGCTCAATCCAAAACAAGGCTTGAGAGCGAGCTTCACCAGCATCTCAAGCAGGTACGCACGTTCTTCTTGGCTAAAGCTTTCCAGGGGAATGTGAAGCGAGGCGATCTCACGGAGCAATTGGAGCGGTTCGGCTTCAGCGCTCAGCTTGAAGAATGGCATTCGATGGCCGTCGTTACTCTCCAAATCGATTCGCTGGACGAAACCAGATACGGCAAACAAGACATCGAGCTGCTGCTCTTTGCCGTCCAGAATATGATCGAAGAACTCATACCGCCCGAGAATCGGCTTGTTTCGTTGACGATCGATCACACGGTCGTCACGCTGTTCGGCAGCGCCGCTGCAGAAATCGTGGACTTTAAAACCGCCCTATTTATGCAGACCGAGCAATTGCAGCAGCAGATTCAAAGTTTTCTTCATCTGACGGTCAGCATTGGCATCAGTCTTCCATTCCACGACATCGGGCTCCTTCCTGCCGCTTATCAAGAAGGCTTGGATGCACTGAAATACCGGCTAAAACTCGGTGAAGGCATCGTTATCCAATATGAACACGTAAATGCAGGGAAGCATTACTTTATCAGGAGCTATCCGAGCCAACTGGAAAACGACCTCATTGATGCCATAAAATTAGCCGAGAAAGAGAAAGCGAAGGAGATTCTTCAAGCTTTCCTGTCTCCCGTCTTCTCCGCGAAGATGTCGCCACAGGAGTATCATTTCCCCTTGGTGCGCCTCTTGAATAGTTTGCTGGTCGTGAAACAGGAGTCCGGAATTAGCATGAATCAGATTGGCTCCGGTCGGAGCTCGTTATTTGAGGAGCTATTCGAATTGAATACCGTGCCGGAAATCGAGGATTGGTTCTGGACGCGCATTATCTTCCCCATGGTGCGGATTTTCAGAGACCGGCAGGAGGCCCAATACTCCAACATTTCGGAGAAGATCATCGATCTGATACATCGTCATTACGATACCGATCTATCGCTGGAGGAATGCGCCGCGAAGCTTAATTACAATTCCAATTATTTAAGCAGCGTTTTCCGCAAGGAAACGAATAGCTCCTTTAGCGAGTATTTGGCTACCTACCGGTTCAGCATGGCCAAAAAATGGCTAAGAGAGAGCGATATCCCCGTGAAGGACATTGCTTCCAGGCTGCGCTACAACAATCCGCAGAACTTTATCCGTTCCTTTCGCAAGTTAGAAGGCATTACCCCCGGCCAATACCGGGAACGCCATACCGCTTCATGACAGCTTAATCAAACAAAAAGGAGCAGTTGCCGCGGCAACCTGCTCTTTTTTGTTTTCATCATTGGCAAATATTTCTGCAGCAAACTTTTTGCAAGCCTGAAACGTCATAGACTTACGTCCCTTAGCGCAAAGGAGAGTTTATTCGTCATGTTTGCTTCCCCTTCTTCGAAGGAAGTGCTGCAATGCATATTACAACATAAAGATAATGCCTATCGATTGGCATACACATACGTCAGAAATCCCGATGATGCGCTGGACATTATTCAAGATGCCATTCAGAAAGCGTTAGCCGCCTCTAAGTCGCTCAAAGATGTTTCCCTAGCGAAAAGCTGGTTTTACCGAATCGTCATAAACGCGGCTCTGGACTTCTTGAGGAAAAAGAAAAACGTTGTTCCGCTCGACCAGGAGACGCTCGAAACCTACGGATTAAGTACGCAAGATGCCTATCGGGATATCGATTTGGAACATGCGATGAATCTGCTCCCTCCCCTTTATCGAAGCGTAGTCGTGCTCCGTTATTTCGAAGACATGAAAATTGAAGAAATCGCCGGTGTCTTAAACGAAAACGTCAATACGATCAAGACGCGTTTGTACGAAGCGCTAAAAAAACTGCGCTTGTTCATGAACGATGAAAACTTTAGTAAGGTGGATGGAAATGGATAACAAGTTGAACGAACTGAAGCGACAATATCGCGAAATTCCTATCCCCGAGGGTCTGGACAATAGAGTAGATGAAGCAATTAGCAAGCATGTCCGTAAGAAGACGATACGTATTCGATGGATCGCTGCTGCGGCTGCACTCGCGACATTGTTTATTTCGGCGTTAAACACGAGTCCCTCGTTTGCGCACTCATCTTCGAAATGGCCGGTCATCGGCCCCATCGCTAAAGTACTTACTATCCGTGAATATAAGGTAGAAGAACCGACTTATAAAGCCCATATTCAAGTGCCGGCCATTTCCGATCTTGGTGACGCGTCGTTAGAACAACAGTTAAACAACAAATATGCCGCGGAGAGCAAACGGCTGTACGATGCATTCATGTCGGAAATGGAAGATTTGAAGCAAAACGGCGGTGGCGAAGCCGGCGTGGAGAGCGGTTATGTTGTCAAAGCCGATACGGATCGCCTGTTGTCCGTTGGACGCTATGTCGCCAATACCGTAGGTTCTTCCTCCACCACGTTCGAATACGATACCGTAGACAAAGTGAACCATGTGCTCATCACGCTGCCGAGCCTCTTCAAAGACGACCGGTATATTGCTCTCGTCAGCAACAACATTAAGGAACAAATGCTGATGAGAATGAAACAAGACCCAAACTCGTTTTTCTGGGTTGCCGGAAATGGCCAGCAAGAGTCGGATCTGAATTTCAGATCCATCGAAAAGGATCAAAACTTTTATATTAACGCGGACAACAAACTGGTCATTTCCTTCGATAAGTACGCCGTCGCCCCCGGATCGATGGGCATCGTAGAGTTCGTCATTCCAACGGAGCTATTAACTGACGTTCTGGTCAATCAAGCATACGTAAAATAATACCGTTTATTGATTAGAGGCTTGGTTATTCTCGGCTTGCGGACCATAATAATACGGATTTGCAGTAGCCGGCAGAGGGCGGTCCACCACATAAGAAGGATCTTTCTTCTGTTTCAGGAGTGCTGCGATGACCTCTTTAAGAGCCGCCCATAGACTGGGGCTTGGAGCCGGGTAGTCGAACTTGAGTTCTTCGTGCAAGGCGGGCAGTGCATGATAGGGAACCATAGGGAACATGTGGTGCTCAATGTGATAGTTCATGTTCCAGTAGAGGAAACGGAAGAAGGGATTGATATAGATCGTACGGGTATTCAAGCGATGATCGAGCACGTCCTCGCGCAGCCCCAAATGCTGCGCCACACCAACTAACAACAGCAAGAGCGGACCGTAGAAGGTTGGAAGTCCGATAAACATAAGCGGCAAGATGCTTCCGATTAGAACCGACCAAGTCATGATGCCAAGCAAAATCAGCATCCAAATCCGCGAAATCCAAACGGCTTTCCTCAATTCGGAAACCGGAACATAATCTTTCTCCGTGGCAGTAAGCCTTCCGAAGCAATGGGTAATCACGCTTGCGAGATCTCTTTTACCGCCATAGATATGGATGATTTCTCCGAATAGAATGCGCCATACCGGTGGTCTGGTCATTGCGATCTCCGGATCGCGACCGACGATGTACGTATCCGTATGGTGTCTCACATGGCTCCAGCGCCAAGGCGTCGGCGGTCTTAAATCCATGAAGGAAGCGATTTGATACAGCGCATCATTCATCCATGGCGTCTTGAACGCCGTGCCATGACCGCATTCATGCCACCGCGAATCGGCCATCGAAGCATAGCTGATGCCGTAAATGGCAAACGCCGGTATTGCCCACCATGTTCCCCATGAATAATAAGCTAGCAGCCCGGTGCCGGCCAGCCATGCAAACATGATCATCGTATCGCGAATAGCAGGCCCATCCTTGCGCTTCATAAGCTCTTTCAGGCGCTGACGCGGAATTGGACTGCTATACCAATCAGCGGTTGCCAGCCCTTTTTCCACCGCCAGCTTGTTCTCCGGTCCAGTCAGACTGTAATCCCTCATTTTCGCCGCCATCGTGCTGACCTCCTCGTTAAGGATAAATGATAACGCTTACTTAAATCATAACGTTTGAAGGCCGATCTGTCGTTGAATAAACCGGACATCCGTTTGCACTATTCGGACATTTAACGGTTCATTAAAGGGGGTTCCGAACAGTTGCCGCGTTGAGCGCATGCTGCAAATAACGTATGCCGCAACCGTTAGGATTCGAAGCATAGATAAAAAACGGCTGCCGAGAATTTCTCGACAGCCTCCGGCCGCTAATATGCGGCCCTTTAAGTTTTATTATGCCCGGTTAGATGAAGCTTGCTTTTTACTGCCGGAGGAACTGTTCTCAAACCGTTGACGGTCAGTCCGTTCAATCTGGACGATCGTTCCGTTATGCACAGTGATTTGAACCGAACCGTATTCCAATCCGTTTACCTGCTCCTGAATCCGGTTTAGCCAGATCTCGTCCGCTATCAGTTTAGTCATCGCAATCCCTCCTAATGATTCCTATTGCTCTTAAGCTTTGGCTGCAGCCGATTCGCGGAGCGCGTTATAAACATTGAAATCTCCCTGCGTGATTGCGTCGATTTCCGCAAGCTCATCGGCAGTCAGCTTCTCCGCTACCTTTGCAATCGATTCGGTAATATTTTGGGGTTTGGATGCCCCGAGAATGGCGGACGTGACCTGCGGCTGGCTGACGACCCAAGTCAAAGCAAGCTGAGCCAGCGTCCAACCTTTCCTAGCCGCAATCGGCTTCAATGCTTCAACGATATGGAAGTTTCGTTCGTTCTCGAGCAGCGGCTTAATTCTCGCTTCCCCCGCAGCCCCTCGCGATCCGGCCGGCGGCGCTTGGTTGAACTCGTATTTGCCGGTCAACAAGCCGCGGCCCAGCGGGCTGTACACGACTACCCCTACCTGTTCGGAGGCTGCGAACGGCAGCAATTCCTGTTCGATTCCCCGCGCGATCAGGCTGTACTCCGGCTGAATGCTCTCATAGCGGTGCAGCCCCAGCTGTGCCGAGATGCCATGCGCTTTCGCCAGCTGCCAAGCTGCATAGTTGGAAGCCCCGATGTAACGAACCTTGCCTTGACGGACAAGGTCATCAAGCGCCCGCAGCGACTCCTCAAGCGGCGTTTCCCGGTCGAAGCGGTGTACTTGATAGAGATCGATATAATCGGTTTTCAGGCGGCGCAAGCTGTTTTCAACCGCGCGAATGATATGATATCTGCTTTGTCCTTGATCATTCGGCTCATTGCCGACGCGGCCGTGCACCTTGGTCGCCAGAATAATCCGGTTTCGGCGGGAGCCCAGCAAATTGCCGAGAATCGTCTCCGATTGACCGCTCTCCTGCGGGTTGCTTAGGTCAGTGCCTTTGCCGTAGACATCGGCCGTATCGATAAAGTTGATTCCGGCATCCAGCGCCGTGTCCAGCACTTCCGCCGACTTCGACTCGTCGATCCAACGCCCGAAAGCCATCGTACCGAGCGCAACCTCCGATACTTTTAAACCCGTTCTTCCGAACTTCTTCAATGAAATGCTCATGCCTGCACGCTCCTTTAAATTAGGTTTTGGAATAAACAATGATGGCAGCTGCTTCGACCGTATCGTCCATTTAAGACAAAAAACCGGAGAGTCGCAAAGTCTGGCGTCTCTCCGGTGGTCCGGTCGATTAATTACTAGTAATCCTATGAATATACTGTGCTTAAAAATATAGCACCGACTTCCACGCATGTCAACTTGTGGAAGAACATTTTTTTTGCGGCGTTGACGCGACTCCATGTTGGTGATACGATATAGCTGATTATTCCGCTAGGATTAGTATAAATAGTTGACCAGCCCCCTGGAGACACAAGGTTCGCTTGTGTCTCCTTTTTGTTATTACGGGAGCCAAGACATACATTCATAAGGAGGATAACGATGGGCAAACCCAACAAACAAGTGCACTTGAACGTTTTTCTTCGGCAGGCCGGCCATCATGCCGCCGCCTGGCGCCATCCCAAAACGACGCCGGAGCTCACCTTCGATTTCGCCTACTACAAAGGTCTTGCGCAGACCGCGGAACGCGGGTTGCTCGATTCCGTCTTTATGGCTGACGGCTATGTCGGAACCGGACGGCGCCTGGAACCCTTCACGCTCCTATCTGCCCTCTCCGTCGTCACCGAACGCCTCGGATTAATCGGCACCGTAGGCACGACCTACAATGAGCCGTACCACGTTGCCCGCAAATTTGCTTCGCTCGACCATATCAGCGGCGGGCGGTCGGGATGGAACATTGTGACAGGCCATACGGATGCGACGGCGTACAACTTCGGGAAAGAGTCGCATCTGGAGCATTCGGAACGGTACAAATGGGCGGAGGAATTCGTTGAGGTGACGAAGCAGCTCTGGGACAGCTGGGAAGAAGACGCGCTCGTCTTCGATAAGGAAGCCGGCATCCAGTTCGACGAGAAGAAGCTGCATGAAATCAATTACTCGGGCAGCGTCTATCAGGTTAAGGGCCCGCTCAACATTCCAAGGCCGCCCCAAGGCTATCCCGTGCTCGTGCAGGCCGGCTCCTCCGAGGCGGGACGCGAATTGGCCGCGCGCACCGCGGAGGTCATCTTCACGGCGCAGCCTACGCTGGGCGAAGGAAAAGCGTTCTACGCCGATGTAAAGGGCCGGCTGACTAAGTACGGAAGATCGAACAGCGAGCTGATCATCCTGCCGGGCTTCAGCCCGATTATCGGCGATACGAAAGCCGAGGCGCAGGAGCTTGAGGATGAGCTGAACGCTTTTCACGATATCCATGAAGCGGTAGCCCGGCTATCGGAACGGTTCGGCATCGACTTGACGGGACTTCCGCTTGACGAGCCGGTCCCCCAACTGATCGACCCGAAAGGGATTGATTCCGTCAACGGCAGCAAGAGCCGGCATCAACTCATCCTGGATATGCTGCACAGCGATGCCAGCTTAACGCTCCGCCAAGTCGTGAACCGGCTCGCCGGCGCACGCGGCCACCTCCTACACACCGGCACCCCGATCGAGATTGCGGACGTTATTCAGCAGTGGATCGAACAGGATGCGGCCGACGGCTTTAACTTAATGCCCCCCATTTACCCGCACGGACTCAACATTTTCGTCGACAAGGTCGTACCCGAGCTGCAAAACCGCGGCATCTTCCGCACCGCATACGAGGGCACGACCTTAAGGGAGCACTATGGCCTTCCACGTCCGGCGAATCGGATCCGCTCCGGCGCCGCAGCTTCGCTTCCTTCCTAATCCACTATAAAAGGAGTGTCTGCATATGACCAAGATCGCCACTAACCTCACCCAACTAATCGGAAACACGCCGCTGCTGGAACTGAGAAATTTCAATGCCAACCGCAACCTCGGCGCCGTTCTGATCGCCAAGCTGGAATATTTCAATCCCGCCGGAAGCGTCAAGGACCGGATCGGGTACGCGATGATCAAGGACGCGGAAGAACGCGGCGTCATCACTAAAGACTCGGTCATCATTGAACCGACAAGCGGCAACACCGGAATCGCGCTTGCGTTCGCCGCGGCAGCGCTCGGGTACAAATTGATCATTACGCTTCCCGAGACGTTCAGCATCGAGCGAAGAAAAATGCTGCTTGCCCTCGGGGCCGAGCTTGTATTAACGCCCGGTGCCGCGGGCATGGCCGGCGCGATCAAGAGAGCCGAGGAGCTCGCGGCGGCCATACCGAACTCGTTTATTCCGCAGCAGTTCCGCAATCCGGCCAATCCCGCCATTCACCGCAAAACGACGGCGGAAGAAATATGGCGGGATACGGACGGCGCGGTCGATATCTTCGTTGGCGGCGTCGGAACCGGCGGCACGATATCCGGCGTCGGCGACGTTCTTAAACAACGCAAACCGTCGGTCCAAATCGTTGCGGTCGAACCGGCCGGCTCTCCCGTTCTCTCCGGCGGGGAGAAAGGCACCCATAAAATCCAAGGGATCGGGCCGGGTTTCGTACCGGACAACTTCCACAGGCACATCGCGGACGAAATTGTGACCGTCTCGAATGAAGATGCGCTCGATACCGCGCGTTTGCTGGCCAGGAGCGAAGGACTGGTCGTCGGCATCTCGTCCGGCGCTGCCGTCTTTGCGGCCAGTCAGATCGCGAACCGACCGCAGAATGCCGGTAAAACCATCGTCGTGCTGCTTCCCGATACCGGCGAACGTTACTTGTCCACCGAGTTGTTCCCGGTCGAAATCCTCTAACGCTCCTGTTCTCCGATAAAAGCGATGACAGCTTCCGCGAACCCCCTTGTGGAAGCTGTCCCGTTTAAATCGGCCGTACGGACGCCGGCGGCGACCGCAGTCTCGACACCGCGCAAGATTCGCGACGCGACGCGCGACAAGCGCCGATCATCGTGGCGGGCGGCCAGCCAATCCAGCAGCATCGCCGAGGATATCAGCATTCCGATCGGATTGGCGATATCCCTTCCGGCAATGTCCGGAGCAGAGCCATGCGCCGCTTGGGCCATCGCGTAGTTATCCCCCGCATTCAAAGCCCCCGCAATGCCCAGGCTGCCGACTAGCTCGGCCGCAAGGTCGGATAAGATGTCGCCGAACATGTTCGTCGTCAGAATGACGTCGAAATCGGCGGCGCGGCGGACCAGACGGGCGCAAGCGGCATCGATATGGTAATCGTCCACCTCTACGTCCGGGTACTGCGCGGCGACTTCCCGGCATACGCCGAGAAACAAACCGTAACCAAGCTTGATTACGTTCGCCTTATGAACGATCGAAACCCGCTTCCTGCGCAGTCTCGCAGCCCGGAAGGCTGCGTGGGCAATCCGTTCGGCTGCCCGGCGCGTAAACACGCCGGACGTGATGACCAGATCCGGCGTCACCTGCCACTCCCCCGTTCCGGACGCCATATTCCGGTCGGCATAGAAGCCCTCGGTGTTCTCGCGGTAAATGACGAGATCTGCGCTCTTTGCCACGCTGGCGATACCGGACATCGTCCGGTTAGGGCGGATATTCGCGAACAGGTCAAAGGCGTGACGCAGCTCCCCGCTCGGATTCCGCCCGGCACGATGCTCTGCCGGATACGATACGGAATCATGCGGTCCCATGATCCAGCCGCAGCAGTCCAGCAACGTCTCCTTCGTCAGCTGCGGCAACGGGTCGCCGTACTCCCGAATTGCCTGCAGCCCCATCGGCAGCGGCACCGGATCAAGCAGCGCAGCCCCGCTACGCCGCTCAGCCGCCGCGATGATATTCAGCGCAGCCGCCACGATTTCGGGCCCAATCCCATCTCCTTCCATAACGCCTATGCGATAAACGCTTCTCATACCAATACACCTCTCGCGTTCAAATACAGCCTGGAATAATAGCCTTTCTGTTCCATCAATCCGTCATGATTGCCTTCCTCCACGATTTGGCCTTGATCCAGCACGATGATCCGGTCGGATCGGCGGATCGTGGACAGCCGGTGCGCAATGACCAGCGTAGTCCTGCCCTCGGACACGACCCGAAGCGCGGACTGAAGCAACTGCTCCGTGTGCGAGTCCAAGTTGGCGGTTGCCTCGTCAAGAATCAAGATCTTCGGCTGAAAAACAATGATGCGGGCAAATGAAATCAACTGCTTCTCCCCGGATGAGAACCCTGTACCGTTCTCGGTCAGCCGGGTTGCGTAGCCGTCCTTCATCCGCCGCACCAGCTGGTCGACGCCGACTCGCTCGCATGCGCGGATCACCGTCTCTTCCGGGATCGATTCGTCGAACAGCCGGATGTTGTCGAGCACGCTTCCCGAGTAGAGAAACGGCTCCTGCTGCACAAGCCCGACAATCCGCTGCAGCTTCTTCTGCTTCAGCTTGCGGATATCGAAGCCGTCGATTCGGATGCTGCCTTCCTTCACGTCGTAGAACCGGCACAATAAGCTGATCAAGGAGCTTTTGCCCGCTCCGGTTGCGCCTACGATGCCCAGCATTTCGCCCGGTTGGATATTCAGATCCACTTTATGCAGCACCTGCCTGCCTTCCTTGTAGCCGAATGTGACGCCTTCGAATTCCACTTTGCCCGCGATCGACGCCCGCTTGACCGGCGTGGCTTCTTCCGGATCGCGGACATCCGGCGCCGCCTTGAATACGCTCCAAATCCGATTCACCGACACGATGGTCGATTGGACCGTATTCCACTGCTGCGTAATGGAGTTGATCGGCTGGAAAAACTGGCGGATGTACGTGATGAACGCATAGAGCACGCCAAACTCGATCTGTTCGCCTAACACCGCGCGTCCCCCCAACCACACGACGAACGCCACGGACAAGTTGCCGAGGATGTCGAAAATCCGGTTGAACACCACCATCGTTCGGATTTCGCGCAAATTGGTGCGGTAAAACGCATCGTTGCGTTCCGTAAACTGGCGCTGCTGCTCTTTCTCCTGATGAAAGACTTGGATGAGATTCATCCCGGACAAGTTCTCCGCGGCGAACGCGATCATCCGCGACAAAGCGGTTCGAACGAGCTGGTACGTCGCCCGCATATAAGCGCGAAAGCTGTAGGCGATCAGCGTGATCACGGGAATGATCAGCAAGCTGAACAGCGTCAATCGAACATCCAGCCTGAACATCAGCACGACGATAAAAATCAAGGTCAAGCCGTCCCGAAGCAGGCTCGCCAATACTTGATTGAAGAACCGGTTCAATCCTTCCGTATCGCTCGACACGTGCGCAATGAGGCTGCCCGTCGATACGCGGTCGAAGTAGGAAACCGACAGCTTCACCAAGTGCTTGAACATGCCGCTGCGGATGCCGGCCACGATGCTCTGCCCGATTCGCTGCAGCAAATTGTTTTGCAGGTAGGTAAACACGAAGCCGGCAACCGCCAGCAGGAAGTAGATGCCGCACAGCAGCAGCAGCGACCGGAAATCCGCATGGTCCGCGGTCAGCACGTCATCGATGGCAATCTTGACCAGGTAAGGCTGCAGCAGATCGGCCGAGATCGACAACAGAATAAAGAACAAGAGCACGACAAATGACCATCGGTGCGGCTTGGCGTACGTATAAAGCGCTTTGACGGCCGAGCCGTAATCGAGCGCGGCGTCGGTATCCTGCTGGATGCCCGTGCGCTGATCCTGCTGCCAATTGTTAACGATGGCTTTCGACATCCGCATCCCCCTCCTCCTGAATGGCATAAAGACGCGCATAGACGCCTTCCGCCGCGACGAGCTGCTCATGCGTGCCCCGCTGGACGATACGTCCTTCGTCCATGACGATAATCAGGTCCGCATGCTTGAGCGCGCTGATCCGATGGGAAACGATGATCGTCGTCTTGCCTTGCCGCTCGGCGCGCAGCGAATCGATGATCGCTTTCTCGGTCAGCGTATCGATCGCGCTTACGCTGTCGTCCAGGATCATAATCGGCGCCTGCTTGAACAAGCCGCGGGCAAGGCTCGCCCGCTGCCGTTGGCCGCCGGACAACGATAATCCCCGTTCTCCGAGCCTCGTCTCGAACCCATCGGGAAGCTCATGAACCTCTTGATGGATATGCGCCTGCAATGCCGCCCTTTCGATCTCCTCCAGCGCCGCGCCGCGATTGCTGAAGCCGATATTTTCGCGGATCGACGTGCTGAACAGGAAGCCGTCCTGCGGGACGTAGCCGATGCTGCTTCTGAGACTTTCCAAGGTCACGCTCCGAATATCCAGGCCATCCGCGAATATCGTGCCGGCCGGAGGATCGTAGATGCGGAGAAGCAGCTTTATTAACGTTGTCTTGCCGCTTCCCGTCTTGCCTATGATGCCTACGGATATGCCGGGCGGAAGCGTGAGATCGATCTCCGACAAGACCGGCGAGGAACCGTCCGGATACACGAACGACAGCTTGCGGATGTCGATGGCTGCATGCGCCGGGTCTTGCAACTTAAACGTCCCGGTATCGGGAACGTCCGGTTCGACGCCGAGCAGATCGTTCAAACGTTCAAGGGAAGCCCGCGCGCGCTGCATCGCATTAATGACGTCGCCAACTCGCTGAAGCGGATTGATCAGCATCCCGATGTAGAGCACCAACGTAACGAAATCGCCGAGCGAGATCGTCCGGTTGGCGGTCAAATATCCGGCCGTGGCGATCGAGGCAATCATCGACAAGGCGCCGAGAAACGGAATGACCGCCTGCAGAAGCGATGAAACGCGCACCAATTGAAGCTGGTTGTCGCGGATTTGGGCAACCGTCGCGTCGAAGCGGTCCGTCATGATGGCTTCCGCCGCGAATTTCTTCGTGACCCGGATTCCGCTGAATTGCTCTGCTGCGGTTTCCGTCATTTTACCGAGCGATTCCTGCACTTGGACGGAGCGCTTGCGGATAATCGGTCCCAGCCATGCGACGAACCACGGGATAAAGAGCAGCGGGATCAAGCTGATCAGAATCGCATAAGCCGGAATCGAGCTGAGCATCATGGACACGATTACGGAAATGAGCAGAATCGAGGAGTTCGTAATATGATTGATCCCCATCGATATGGATTCCCGGACAGCGGTCACGTCGTTGATCAGATAGTTCAGCAGCTTACCAACCCCGTACTTGGAGTAGTTGTTCAAGCTGAGCCGAGTGAATTGAATGAACAGCTTGCCCCTGGTCAACCGCTCGAACAACCGTCCCAGATACATGATCAGAAACTGCCCGCTCCCGCCAAGGATACCGTATCCGAGCGCGATCGCCGCGACCAGCAAGCTGTATGGCGCAATATCGGCCTGGGCCAGCGTGCCCTTGTGGAGCTCATCCGTGAAGCTGCCGATCGTGCGCGGCAATCGCGCCAATATCACGTTAGCCGTACCGATGGCGCAGACGGCGATGACATAGAGAACCCATTTGGACTTCATATAATCGCTTAATAGTTTCGGCTTTTTCAACAAGCATTCACTTCCTGTATCATTCTTTGGCATCATTGCAAAAGCCGGGGCTTTATCGGCCCCGGACTCCCGTCGTCTCTTATGGCGTGCCGACCGTCGTCTTGAGCGTCTCGACATCTTTATTAATGGCTTCCTCGGTTTTGCGGATTGTGGAGTTGACATCCAGGCCGCCGATCGCCAAATCTTCGGCCGCCTCGGTCAGGCGCTTGCCGATATCCAGCTCGTACGGATGAACATAATGCTCTTGCAGCGGCTCGCCGATAAACACGTTCTGTACCGTCTTGCCCTGCAGCACCGGAATATCGAGTCCGTATTCTTTGTTCAGGTCATCGTTGATAATGGCCGGTACACGGCCGTTTCGCGCGAGGATCCGCTGGCCTTCATCCGACAAAATCTCCTCGATGACTTGGAACGCTTCGTCCTTATGCTCGCTCTTGCTGTTTACGGACAGCGAGTGAATTTGGGCTTCCCTCGTCTTGCCGAGCTGATCCGAGAAGTTCGGCGCAGGCGCGATGTCCCAGTTGAACTCGACCCCTTGCTGGCGCAGTTCTTCAAGCGGTCCTACCATGTTGGCCAGCCAGGTGACGCGGATCGCTACGTTCTGGTCCTTCATAAACTGGTCGCGTCCGTAATTCCATGTTTTATCGGCCCCGACATAGCCGGGGATCTCGAATATTTTCTTCTGCAGTTCGAACACCCGGCGCCATTCCGGCGTATCGAGCGCCGCCTGGCCCGTTTCCTTGTTCAAATACGGCAGGCCCAGGCTCTTCGCCAGACCGGTCAGGTTATCGACGGAAAGGCCGACATAACGCTTGCCGCCTTCCGTACGGGTCAGCTTCTTGCCCAGTTCCAGCACTTCATCCCACGTCAGCTGCTTTTCGGTCGGATAGGGAACGCCGAATTTATCGAAGATATCCTTGTTGTAGTACAAGACGTGCTGATTGGCGTTAAACGGAATCGCGTAGATTTGGTCTCCCTTGCCCGCCGTAATTTCCGTGATATAGTTCCACAGAATCGGCTTAATGCGCGAGGTATCGAAATTGTGGCGCTTGATGAGCTCCCGAAGATCTTCATAGGCTCCTGTGCGAATGATCTGTTGATGGGAGGATGAAGACGAATAGATGATGTCCGGGGTATACGTCGACAATACTTCCTCGTTGGTCGTTTCCGCCGCCGGCGTGATCCGCTCGATCGTCACGTTCGGGTATTTTTTCTTGATCGGTTCGGCGATCAGCGTATTGAATTCGACGTCGGGGAACGTGCCGCTGGTGTTGTAGAACGTGAGCTTCAGCGGTTCGTCGCCAAGCTTCTTATAATCTGCGGATTCGTTTTTCTGGTTTTCGCCCTCTGTGCTGCCCTCGGTCGAAGCTGCGTTACCGTTACCGGCCGGCTCATTCGCTCCGGCAGACACTCCGTTGTTCTTGCCTCCTCCGCTGCTGCATGCGGCCAACAGAGTAGCCGCCAGCAGTAAATTGACCATCGTAAGTTTTTTCTTCATCTCATGACACCGCCTATAAATTTAGTAGTTGCAAGACTAGCCTTTCATTGCGCTGACACGGCCAACCTAAGTGGGCTTCCGGAACAGCGCTGTTGACGACACATGCCGATCACCTCCTTATAACTTGCCTGGCCGGCTGCTCGTGCGCCGTTATTCGACCAGTCCCGTTCGTTCTACCCCTTCGATAAACCAGCGCTGCGCGAAGAAATAGACGATGAGCAGCGGAAACACAATTAAGAACGAAGCCGCCATTTTAATAGACTCCTCGTAGACCGACATCTCGCCTGCTCCCGCAGCCCGCGCCATCTCCGCCGCCATTCTCGCCAGCGTGATGGACAACGGCACGTTCTCGGCCGTGAACATGAAGATCGACGGCAAGTAGAAATCATTCCAGTTCCAAACGAAAGAGAACAGAACGACAACGACGATCGCGGATTTGGACAGCGGGAACATGACGCGGAAGAACAGCCTGAACGCGCCGGCCCCGTCCATCCTCGCTGCTTCGTCCAGCTCCTTGGGCAGCGTGGAATAGAAGGAACGGTAAATGATGACGAACAACGCTCCCTTCAAGCCATGCCCGAAAATAGCGGGGATGACCATGGGCAGCACGGTGTCCAGCCAGCCGAAGTTCTTGAACATCATGATCGTCGGCAGAATGATGACTTGCGGCGGCATGATGAACGTGAACAGCAGCATCGCCATCCAGAAGCGCTTGAACGGAAAGTCAAGCCGGGCAAAGGCATAACCGGCCACCGCGCAGGAGAAAACCTGCAGCACCGAAACCGCGCCGGCGAGCGATACGCTGATCGCCAAGCTTTTCGTATAGTCGAGCAGCCGCATCGCTTCCCGAATATGGCCAAGGAAGATGCTCTTCGGCACCCAGATAACCGTCGGGTCGAGAATGTTCCGGGCATCCTTCACCATGGTCGTGACCATGTACAGAATCGGTTTCATATAGATGAAGGCAACGTTAATCAAGATGACGTACATGACGGTCTTGAACAGGAGGCCTTTATCGATTTCGCCTCCGATCAGCCGGAACCGGACGAATGCCGCGATCCGGTCAATCACAGCGGATGGCGCGCGCCTTGCTCGTTCGATTATGATTTTGGCCATTGGCGAATCGCCTCCTTTTATTGACTCGTGCTGCCCGAGAGCGCCTTATCCACCCTGCTGTAGAGCAGCAGCGTCAAACCGACGAACAGCAAGATAATGGTGAAATAAATCCAGGCCAGCGCGCTGGAGCTGCCATAATTGGCCGTATTCACCTTGCTGATGATCGGGTTGGACGGGAAAGTGAACAAATCGACGACCGTGTACATCAGATTCAGGAAAATGTAGGGAACGAGTCCCGGCAGCGTGATTTTCCAGAAGGTGTTCCATGGCCCGGAACCGTCAATGCGGGAAGCCTCGTACATCGACGGCGGCAGCGTCTGGCGCCCCGCAAGGAAGATCAGAATCTGAACGCCCGAATACCAGAGCACCAGCACGAATGAGCTCATGACGGTCTGGATCGGATCCGCCCATGACGCGGGAACGTATTCTCTCAAGTATTCTTCGATATGCAGCGACTGCAGGACGCTAAGCGAACCTTCCCCTTGATTAATAAATTCCTGGACGATTTGTCCGGACGAGAAAATGACGGGAAGAAAGAAAATGACGCGAAACAGCGTGCGGCCCGGAAATTTCAAGTTGAGCAGAATCGCCACCAGCAGCGAGAAGACGAGAATGATCGGAATCATCATGATCGACTCGCGCAGGAACGGGATGAGATCCTCGTAAAGCAGGCTCCCGTTCGAAACCAAAATTTCTTTGTAATTGCGGAAGCCGAGAAAGGTATAGACGACCGAATCGACGGTAATTCGAACCTGGTGGAAGCTCATGTACAAGGAATAACCGAGCGGAAACGCGACGAAAGCGAGAAAGCCGAATATCCAAGGGGCGATGAAAATCGAGCCTTCGATTTTACGGATCGTCGATGCGTGCAGCCTGGCCTTTCGAATCATCATGGACCCAACCCTCCCTTGACTACGGCAAAATCCTGCGCAGGCACGCGAAGCTCGCCTTGCGCGTACGCGCTCGCTCCATAATTGACGATTACGCGCTGTCCGCCTTCGTAAGTCGTTTCCTTCACGTCCTCCGAGATGGAGCGATGACCTATGATTCGCTTATCCTGTACATCGCGCAGCGCCTCGTTCGCCCTCGCGTATTCCTCCGACAGACTGTCCAGCCAATCCCGGTAATTCAGGCTGTAATACCAGATCGAATACGCATGCCGCAGTTTATCGGACGGAGCCGCGGCGAAGACGTACGTCGGATACGCCCCGTATTCGATGCCGCGCAGAAACTCGGTCCGCGATTCCTGTCTCACGTTCGCCCACTCGGACGTGTACGTTACAGCACCGTGGAGCACGATCTGCGTAAATGGAACCACCTCATCGACAAACACGTCGAAGGAGTAACTATCCGCGAGGCGGGGGATGTGCTTCAGCCCCTCCCATACGTAGGCGTTGGCATTAACGGCCGAGACGGAACCGAGCGTTTCCTTCGCCTGCTTGAAAATATCGCGCTGAATGCCGATCCCGTCTGCGCGGCTTGCCGCATAGCGGCCGTTGAAATCGGTGTTCAGCTGATACCCGATCCCGCCGCCGTCGAACACGATGCCGTCCGCGCCAAGCTTCTTGTACTCGCTTAGGTCCGAGGCGATGACCTTGCTGTAAAACCGCGGACTCACGAGCCAGGTATCCTCTCTAGCGGACAGCGTGTTGCCCGAGAGATCGCGCTGGCCATCCCTTCTATACCAGAAGCCGTCGTCCCCGTTATTGTTGATCGTATAATTGGCCGTTAAATAAACGGGGATGTCCAGCGTATGGGCATAATCGATAAATGCTCTCATGCCTTTGCTGCCGCCGAGTTTCGACTCCGCGGGAAAGTAACCGCCATGCGTGCTGTACCCATCCTGCTGCCAGCCGCTGTACTGCACGACCAAGTCATGAACGCCCCGGTCATAAATGCTTGCAACCAGCTCCTTCGCTTCCTTCGTCGTCGTGGCGGTCAAATAGGAATCGAAGAGCAAGCCCTGTTCGATGTCGCCGCCGACGATATCCATGTAGAGCGGAATATCCTTCTTCGGCTCCGAAATCGGATGAAGCGCGCCGCCCGCCGTCAAGTAATCGCGATATTTGGCCGCCATGCCCACGTAATCGCTCTGATCCGGCGGCAGCAAGTAATAGCGGACGGTACGGCGAGGAGCTTCGAACCGCTGCTCGCTGTACGTGAAGAAACCCGCGTCCGTGCTCTTGCTGACGCTTTGGAAGAAGCGTTTGCGGTACTGCCATTCGGCCGTCACCCAGTTCGACAGACCAATCGAGCCGGAGGGAGCCGCGAACACGTTGGCATATTCGGCCCCTTCGGTGATGACGGCCGCGAATGCCTGGTCGCCGGACTTCAGGCCGAATACCGGGATCGACAGCCGCTGGCGGTTCGGCTGATCGAAATAGAAGGAACCGTCATATCCGTAAACCGGTTGATTGAACGTGAGCTGCGGGAGGACGCGGTCGGTCTTGAACCGGATCAGCGCGCCTGAGCCGTCCGGCACGAAGATGTAGCCGTCCTGACCTTGGGAGAACTGCCCCCCGAACAACGGGTAAAGCTTGGCGTTCAGGAGGCTGAACTTACCGGCTTCCACGATTTGCTCGTCGCGGATGGTTGTCTCGACGCTATCCTCTTTCAGCGTCACCTCGACCGGAATTTTAATAGAGCCTTTAGACAATACAAACGTGACGGCAAAGCCGTTCTCCGTCGCCTTGAAATCTTCAACGTAACCGCCTTCATCAACTAAGCCGACCGTTCTTGACGCCGACTTGTAGTTGGATAAATCCATGTATTCCACGATGACGGGCGAAAGCAAATTATTTTTCCATGCTCCGCCGATCGTCTCGTTCGGCCACTGGGCAGGATCGGGATACGAGAACCAAACCTTGCCGGTTTGTTTGCTCACGACCCGGAAGTGCCCGGTTTCCTTGTCGGCAGAAAGCGTCAAGTTCACGTTCTCGGCTATTTGACGAAACCTGCCGTCAGCCGGAAGCTCCGATTTAAATGGGGCGGTACCCGCCTTGGGCTTGAAGGAGGCTGCCGCAGCGGAATTGTCGCTCTCGGCTGCTGCTGCCGTTCCTTCCGAAGCGGCGTCTTCCCGCGTATGGAATTGAAGAGCAAGCCCTGCCAGGACGGCAACGATCACGATGCCCGTTATAAGGAAGGAAAGCCTTAGTCTGCTGCCGGTCATCGGATGATCACCTCCTGATAGATGGAATAAATAAAGTTAATCAATTCCCCGCTCAAGCTGAAGAAAATAAAGATCAGCGTCGCGATGATGGCCAGCGCCAGCAAAGTAAACACGATGTTCAGGATGGCTTCCCCGACGCTGTAGTTGTGAATCCCTTGCACCATCCAGAAAAATTGCAAGAACGTCCACGCGTACATCGCCAGCTCGAGAAACCCGAAGATCGACGCCTCGCTTAGCGTGAAACCATGAGAGATTATTGTTAGGGGTATACCGATCGAAATAATCGGAAATAAGGCGTAGGAACTCCCATAAAACACATCCCGCAGCCGTCCTTCCCCGCGCATCAGGGAGCTGACCAAGTAATTCGCTACCACCCACCCGAGCCAAAGCGCGGCAAACTGGACCAAGATCGGCCCCAGCTTAACGCCGAGATAAATTTTCGGATTAAAGATGAAGCTCGTTTGTGAGCTGATGACGCCTGCAGATACGATCGAGAGCGCAAGCATGAGCAAGCTGCTCGCAAGCCCTGCGCCGCTCTGGTATCGGATCGCATGGTACCCTTCGATCGGATGCCTGACAAGTGTCCGCACATGCCGAAGCTGTGCATACAACCTGCTCTGCGGGCGAAGCAGCCCGGAGCTCGCTGCGGCCCAACCATATTTACGCGACAGCCTTACGGCAGCGAAACCGAGTATCCCCGCCGCTGCAATGACATTCATCAGAAACCCGAAATGCTCCTGGAACCAGAAGAGGCGGTTCTGCCAAAAGGAGTCCGAATAGCCTTTGTTCACGCCTGCTTTCAGAAACAGGTCTTCCGCCAGCTCGAACTGCTCCTTCTTGAATGCTGACTTCGCAAGCCCGATCAAGGCCGGCGTATAGTAGGCATTCTGGCGGTAAACCTCGGCCCAGAGCGGCTCGCTTTCCTCGTAGCGGCCGTCTTGTGTAAGCCTGTTCGCCTGATGGACCAGAGAACCGTATTCGGTCAGCCGTAACCGCTGAATAAGGCTGTTGACGCTGTCCAGCACCAATAAATCCCCCGTCGAAGTCGTCGCGATCGAGGCCGGCGTCTTGACGAGCCCGAGCTTCGTCGTTCCCTCGATTTCGTCGCTGCCCCAGAAGAAGAGCAGGTTTCCGTCGGCATCATACTGGCTGATGGCATTATAGAGCGAATCGATGACCGTAAAGTTTCCGTCCGCATCGACGCTGATATCCTGCAGCTGCGGCTCGGCTTTCCGGTGCGCCCACCAGGCAGTCTCGCCGAACGACTTGTTGCCTGAAGCCGGCGTAAATTCGCCGCCTCCTTCCAGCTGATCCAATCCGGCGATATTGAATTTCTTCACTTGCTCATTGTCGATTTCCTTGGTTACCGTATAGATGAAACCGCTCGGATCGATCGCCGCGTTCACGATTGCCCCGGGCAGCTTGCTTAGCTCCCTGCTATACATTTCCCTCGTATAGAACGCCCGTTTAAACGAATCGAACAGCGAGAACTTCACTTTATTGGAGCCGAAGAAGCTTTGATAACGGCCTTCCGGGTCGAGCTGGAGCAACCCCTGGAACGCGCCTAACGTCGTGATATAGAGAAAACCGCGTTTATCGACGACCAGCTTCGTCGGCTCGTACTTGAACGACTCCGGCAAGTATCGCGAATCCGGCCGTTTGTACTCGCGCAGGAGCTTTCCTTGCCCATCCAACCTGACGACCCTCTGGTTGCCGGTATCCGCCACGTAAATATCGCCGTTCTGATCCACGAACAGACCGTTCGGGCTGCTGAGCGGACTTTCTTTGACCTCGATGAAACGAACCAATCGCCCCTGTTCATCCAGATGCACGATCCGGTTATTTCCCGTATCCGCGATATAGATATGATCTCTGCCGTCAACGAACAGATCCTGCGGTTGATTGAGCGTGCCGATCGGCGCTTCGCCGGCCGCCGCGGTTTGGACGGCCGCTTTCTGAGGAGCTGCCTTGTCTGCGCCGATATCCGGCCCGAGCATCCCCTCCGGCTGATAGGCGTTCTGAATTTGCACGAGCTGCCCGTACCCGTCCTTATAGAACGTTTGGTACGGGGAATATGCGCTTGCCGCGGGCGGAAACAGCGACACCGCCAGAAGTGCGACAAGCATGATCATCGTTGTTGTACTCCAATGCCATCGCCTGCTCAATGATGCGCCCTCCCTCCTCATTTGATTCCCGAATGCGCCATCGTATCGATGACCTTCCGCTGCAGGATGATGAAGAACAATAAGTTCGGCACCAGAATGATTAATGCCGCGACCGCCGCCGCCCCTTGCCTGGCGACGTTGTTCGCCAAATTGTTCGTCAGCGTGGAGAGGAAGAACGGGAATGTCTTCATGTCGTCGTCCTGCATAAAGAACGTCGAGGTCTCCAGGTTGCTCCATGAATTCTGAAACGACAGGATGGCGACCGTCGCGACGGCCGGCATGCAGACAGGAATTACGATTTTCAAGAACAAGCCGAACTCCGTCGACCCGTCGATGCGCGCGGCTTCCAGAAGCGCCGACGGAATTTGGTCCATAAACTGTTTGAGCAGAAAGACCCCGACCGGCAGCGCCACCATCGGCAGCACATGCCCCAGATACGTGTTCATCAGTCCCAACTGGCTGACCACCAAGTAGCGCGGGATCTGGACGACCTCTGGCGCGAACATGAGCATGAGCACGATGGACGAGAACACCAATCTTTTGCCCGGAAATTCATGCTTGGCGAGCGCATAGGCGCATAAGGAGCTGACGACCGTTACCGACACGATGGTCACGGCCGTAATCAGGAAGCTGTTGAACAAGTAACGGGAAAGCGGAATGATCGAATTCGACGTGACCCACATCAGCTCGATGAAGTTCTGAACCGTCGGCTCCTTGACGAAGAAGTTCGGTGGATAGACGAACAGCTCGTGATACGGCTTGAACGCATGATTAAAGATATAAATGATTGGAATCAGCATGAACGCCGCGAAGGCGGCCATGGCCAGATGAAACGCGATTCTCGATACGGAGAATGATTTCAGCATGATTACTCCTCCTTGCTTCCGAACAATCCCCAAGCGAGCTTATTGGATGCGTACATGAGCAGCAGGAGAAAGACCGAAATCGCCGCCGCATAGCCCATCTCGAAACGGATAAAGCCGAAATCCTGAATATGGTTGACGATCAAATGCCCGGCGTATTCCGGCGTCGGGTTTTTGCCCGACAGCTCCACCCCGATCGCTCCCGTCTTGAAGGTCGTGACGATCGCCATGACGGCGCCGAACAGCATCTGAGGCTTCATCGAAGGAATCGTGATATACCAGATTTCCTGCAGCTTGCTTCGGATGCCGTCGATACGACCGGCCTCGTACAGAATGGGGTCAATGTTCAATATGCCTGCCAGCATCGCCAGAAAACCGACGCCCATGCTCGACCATAACGACACGGCGATCATCGAATTCATGAGCAGCGCGGGGTCGGTCACCCACAGCTTCGGCACGTCGATTAAGCCTTGCCTGAGCAGAAAGCTGTTTAGGTAACCGATCCGATCCCCGGACAGCAGCGGCAGCCAAATGACCGTCATCGCGATTCCGATCGTGAGCGAAGGCGTGTAGACTGCCAAGGCGATCCACTTGCGGATGTTTTTGCCCAAGAGCGAGATGAGCCAGGCGACGATGAACCCCGCGATATAACCGCCCGGCCCTACGATGATCGCGAATTTGAACGTATTCGGAAGCGCGTATTTCAAAAACAGCAGATCCTGCGAGATCAAATATTGAAAATTGCTCCATCCGATAAACCGAGGCGGCTCGACCGCGTTGTAATACGTAAAGCTCAGGCCGATGGCGATGACGACCGGCACGACGATGAAGGCGCCGAAGATCAGCATGAATGGAGCGATGAACAAATACGACGTCCGGGCGGACCACAGCTTGCTCAGGATGACGTTCGTCTCCTTCTCACGGCTTGCCGTTACCCGGTATGCCGTCCGATAGGACAATAATCTACTTAACATAGCGGTCGATCCCTTCCCATGGTTTGTCGACATTCGGCAGCTTGAACGGCTTCAGCCGCTTGCCGTCGGCATCGATGAAACCGAATTCCTCCTGCTTCCTGCGGAGCTCCCGGTTGATGTCGCGCACGGCTTGCTCCAGCGAAGCCCGGTAGTTCATCTTGCCGATAACCGACCGGTTCCAGGCATTATTCGCTTCCCGTTCCAGGTAATAGCCCCCGGGAACGTTCGGAATATCTTTGTACCATCTCCATTGCTCCAAGATCACTTCGGCGTCCTCCCGTTTCCAAGGCAAGCGGCTGAATGCCTGCACGTTCGACGTATTCCAGCGAAACGCGACGCCGTTAATGGCTTCAAGGTCGGCTCCGTATTGCTGCTGAACGTCGGCGGACAACCACCACTGCAGAAACTTCCACGCCTGCTCCTTCTTCGCCGACCGCTTGAATATGACGTCGGTGCGCTGTCCGCCCCCCGCCCAGCGGGAGATCGTACCGTCCGCTTGTTCGACGCCCGGTATTTCGGCAATCTTCCAACGGTCGTTCAGCTCCGGCGCAGCCGCCGCGAGCTGCACGTACATGTTGTAATCCGAGATGCCGATCGGCATCGTGCCGTCGCGGAAATGCTGATAGAAGCTCGGCACTTCCTTCTCGATCGCATACGTATTGAACAGATCCGTCCATTGCTTGAACGCCTTGAACGCGTCCGGATTGTCCAGCGCGGTCTTCAATCCGTCCGGTTCGTAGAAATCGATGCCGTTCTGGTAGAAATATTGCGAGAATTGCATTGGATTGATATAAAAGTTCATATAATTCTGCTGCAGCGTCGGCAGGATATCGTAGACCTCTTCCCACGTCTGCGGAACCGCGATGCCGAGCTTGTTCAGAATATCCTCCCGGTAGAACAGCACCTGGAACGATTGCGTTTCCGGCGTGCCGTAATGCCCGCCGTTATAGTTGAGCGGGAGCCAGGAACCGGGACTGAATTGTTCGTAAAGCTTGTCGAACCCTTCGAATTCGGATAGGTTCGCAAGGCTTCCCCGAATGGCGAGATCGACCGGCAAATCCTGCGTTAATCCGAGCGCGAGATCAGGCTGAACGTCGGCGGCATTGGACATGAGCAGCAGCTCGGGATTCGCGAGCAAATTGACCTTCACCTCGATGCCGGTTTCCGGCGTGAACGATTCGTCTGCCAGCTGCTGCAGCTGGTCGACGTAGTCGCGTCCGCGCTGGACCCAGATATTCAGCTTCTTCTCGTCGAGCTTCGTAATGCTGTCCCTGCTATCGAATGAGTAAGTGAAATTTTGGATGCCGCCCCACAGTCTGTTCCATAGAGACGCCTTCATATCGGGAAAGTCAGCCCCGATCGGGGCCACGTAGACTTCGTCGAGCTGGAGCGACTGCTTCAGCAGCGTCTCGATGAACAGGTTCAGCTTCTCCCGGATCGACGCGATTTCCGCGACGTTATACGGAATTTCCTCCGGCTTCTTGAGCAGCGAACGGATGTCCTTGGCTGCCGTGTCCATTCCCTGGCTTACGGAATCTTTGTTTCCGTTGATCCGCACGCTCGTCTGCGACAGCAGCTCCAACCGATCCGCGATGCGCTGCAGCTTATCCGGCATCTCCGGATAATCCCGTTCCATGATCCAGGTTCGGTTGCGGTCCACGACCGCTCCCGTCAAGGCCCGCAATTCCCAATCGACCGCATCGAGCTCTTGCGACACCGATTTGATTGCGGCAATGACCGGTTCGACGGGGGCATGAGTGACGGCCAGCGAAATCGTATGCTTCCCTGTATCCAGGAAGACTTCGTAAGGGCTGCCGTCTGCTTCTTCCAGCACCTGTCCCTGCCAGCTTGGCGAATAAGGAAATTCGTAAGCCTGAAACTCCCGGAACGGAACTTTGCCGTCGACGCGAACGGTCCGAAACGACGTTTTCTGCGAAACGACGTTCTGCAGCACGCGGAAAGCGAATTTGTACCGTCCGCTCTCGGATACCTCGAAGTCCCACGTGATTTCTTGGTTCTGCTCGACCCACCTTGCGCCGCCGACCGTATTGTACGTAATCCGGCCCTTGGCTCTTGGCACGCTGCGCGGATTGCGGTCCGAGAATAATTTGATGGCCGTATCGTTCTTATAGGCAAAATCTTCGGCTTGGATCGTAATCGGTTCCTCGCCTTTAGCCTCGCTTGCCGGATAACCGGCGGAGACTTCCTCGTAACCGGCCGGCGTTTCGCTTGGCGCCAGTTCGATGCGCTCGAGCGCCAGCGGCTCATAGCCCGAGAACCGGATCGTATGGGCTCCCTCAGGCAAATACCATTGCAGCGGTCCGGCGTAAGCACCTGCCGAATCGACCAGCGGCTTGACGCTCCAGGCGGAAATGTCCTTCGATCTCGGACGGATTTGATCGCCGTCGCCGTTCTTCAAGATCGGCCGGACATCCTGCCAGGTAC
This sequence comes from Paenibacillus sp. BC26, assembly GCF_900116125.1. Classification (NCBI taxonomy): domain Bacteria; kingdom Bacillati; phylum Bacillota; class Bacilli; order Caryophanales; family Paenibacillaceae; genus Paenibacillus; species Paenibacillus sp. BC26. Next base: position 623,536 of record NZ_FPAD01000002.1, read on the forward strand.
GGTACAGCGCAACGGATGAGGCTTCCGCGAACGGCCGTTTGCCGTCGATCTTCACTTCCCACAGAATCGGAGCCGTTCTGCCGTCGTCGGTAAACGGCTTGTAGGAAAGGCGAATTTCGTACAACCCCGCCTCCGGGACGACCGTCTTGAATTCAGCCCATTCCTTGTCCGGAGAGTCCCAGCGCAGTACACCTGCCTTGCCGCCGTATTCGCCGGTCGAGAGCCTTTCGGCATTTGAAACCGTCTGCGGGCTTCCCGCGTCAACGGTGACGACGGTCTTCGCGCTTGGGACTCCTTCGCTTTTCCAGGCGATTAAAGCCTGGGCATACGTAAGTTCTCCCTCTGCGGGGCCGGTGCCGGCAGGCGGCGGGGTATTCAAGGCATCATCCACATTAGCCGCCGCCGCAACCGCATCCCTGCCGTTCGGACTGCTGAAATGCAGCACAGCCTGAACGGAGAATACCAGCAAGCCGGCAGCCAGCACGACTGCCCCCGCCTTCCTCCATAATCGTGTTTTCAACATGCTCTCCCCTTCCGGCGTGGTTTAGGATGAAAACCGCTCGCCGGTTTCCTGATGAAAGAACAGCATCTTCAACGTGTCGAGTCCCAGTCTTACCGTTTCGTTCGCTTCGAAATGAACCGACGGACTGACGCGCGCGATGAGTAAATTGTCCTGCCCGATATCCAGGTAGAGATAGCGGTCGGCGCCCATCAGCTCGGCGAAGCGATAGGTGCCCGTGATGACGGCTTCCGAGAAAAGCGCTTCGAGGCTGATGTTTTCGGGCCTTATGCCGAGGATGACTTGTTTATCGATTTGCTTGTGCGCCCGAAGCGCTGCCGCGTTGTCGCCGTGAATCGGAAGCTTGAACCGAGAGGTATGAAATTCGAGCACGCCAAGCGCATTCTCTTCGATTTTGCCCCGAATGAAATTGATCTGAGGCGATCCGATGAACCCGGCAACGAACGTATTGGCCGGGTACGAATAAATCTGCTCGGGCGTGTCGATCTGATGAATGATGCCGTCGCGCATGACGACGACCCGGTCGGCCATCGTCATCGCCTCGACCTGGTCATGGGTCACGTAGATGAACGTGCTGCCCAGCTCCTGATGGAGTTTAATGATTTCCATCCTCATGGACACCCTCAACTTGGCATCCAGATTGGAGAGAGGTTCATCCATGAGAAACAGCTTGGGGTTGCGGACGATCGCCCGGCCGAGGGCGACGCGCTGGCGCTGTCCCCCCGACAGCTGTCGCGGTTTGCGGTTCAGATAAGGCTCGATCTCCAGAATGCGGGAGGCTTTCTTCACGGCCAGATCGATTTCGTGCTTTGGCAGCTTTCGCATCCGAAGTCCGAACGCGATATTCTCATAGACGCTTAAGTTCGGATACAGCGCGTAATTCTGGAACACCATCGAGATGTCGCGGTCCTTCGGCGGCAGATGGTTGACCACCTGGCCGTCGATGATGATTTCGCCCTCCGAAATATCTTCCAAACCGGCAATCATGCGCAGCGTCGTTGACTTGCCGCAGCCGGACGGACCGACGAATACGATGAATTCCTTATCTCGGATCGTCATATGAAAGTCCTTCACGACCGGATGTTTATCTTTACCATAGCGCTTATAAAGATGATTAATCTGCAAGCCCGCCATTCCTATCCCCCTATCCTCGTTCCCGTATCCCAAATAAAAAAAGGAGATATCCGGCTGGTTTCATAAAGAAACCTGAGCAGATATCTCCGAGTGTACGGTCGATTATTTGGCTGAAATCGCTATAACCAATAAATCCGATGAATTTTATATGCTTTCGTTCAACTTGGGTCTTACTATAACAACGGCTCCTAGATATTGTCAACCTCAATGGCTGAAACTTTGAAAAAAAATAGACATTGACGATTGGCACATGATCCTATAGTATTTCGAGTAAAACGATGGGATTACCCAGTGTTAGAGACCGGACAACCGGATCCATGGCTATTTAGCGTGGATCCGGTTTTTTTATGTCCTTCTCGGCAGCGGGCCCGGAAATCTGAGGTGATTAGTTTGGGAGCTAACAAGGGAAAGACGAAAAAGCAGGCGCATTTTAACGTATTTATTCGCGGAGCAGGCCATCATGCAGGTGCGTGGAAGCATCAATCCAGCGATCCCAAGGCGGATCTTGGTTTGGAGTATTATGCAGAGCTTGCGAAGATCGCCGAGCGGGGACTGTTCGATTCGTTATTCACGGCGGACAACTACTCCGGACTTGGCAGAAGGCTGGAGCCGTTCACGCTGTTGTCGGCACTTGCGGCGCTGACCAAGCATGTCGGATTCATTGCCACCGTCAGTACGACGTACAACGATCCTTACCATGTCGCCCGCAAGTTCGCGTCGCTCGACCATATTAGTAAAGGCCGCGCCGCATGGAATATCGTAACGGGCCATTCGCAGTCGGATGCCGATAATTTCGGCAAACCCGGCCATCCCGAGCCCGAGACGCGCTACGATATCGGCACGGAGTTCGTCGAAGTGACGAAGCAGCTGTGGGATAGCTGGGAAGAAGACGCGCTGGTCTACGACAGGTCGACCGATGTGACGCTTCATCAGGACAAAGTGCACGAAATCAATTTCACCGGAAAATACTTCAACGTCAAAGGGCCATTGAACATCCCCCGTCCGCCGCAGGGCTATCCGGTGCTCGTTCAAGCCGGCTCGTCAGAGAGCGGCAAGGAGCTGGCCGCCCGTACGGCGGAAGTGATTTTCACGGCCCAACAGACGCTGGGAGCCGCGCAGGAGTTCTATACGGACGTCAAATCCCGGCTGGCCAAGTACGGGAGAACGCCGGATCAGCTGCTCATCATGCCGGGACTCAGCCCAATCGTTGCCGATACGGAAGCCGAAGCCCGCGACCTTGAAGATGAGCTGTTCAATCTGGTCGATTCCGCCAAATCGCTGAAGCGGCTGTCTAATTATTTTACGGTCGACCTCTCCGAGTATCCGCTTGACGCGCCGGTTCCGGTCGATAAATCGAAGCCCTATGGCTTCTCGAACAACGGAATTACAAGCCGTCACGAAGTTGTCATTGACGCTGCCCGCCGCGACAATATGACCATAAGGCAGTTCCTGAGCCGCAGTTATGCCGGGCACGGCCATGTTTCGTTCACCGGTTCGGTCATTCAGGTTGCCGATTTTATCGAGAAATGGTTAGCGGAAGGCGGGGCCGACGGCTTCAACATCTTGCCTCCCCTCTTCCCGTCCGGCCTCGATACTTTCGTCGACAAGGTGGTGCCGGAACTGCAGAACCGCGGATTGTTCCGTACCGCATACGAAGGTACCACGCTTCGCGAGAATCTCGGCCTTGCCCGTCCGGATAACACGCATAAGCAGATATGGGCGCTGAGCAAGGCGGCGAAGTAACCTATTCATTCTCAATTAGGAACGGAGGTTTCAGCGGATGGCAGTCAACCAAGCACCTGAAGTCGAATTCGGCTGGTATATGCCGACAAGGGGCGACGGCCCTTACATTGGCGTCAAATCGGAACGCGTCGTCGATACGCCTTACATGATCCGTGTCGCCCAGGCGGTCGAAAACGCCGGCTACACGTTCGCTCTCATCCCGACCGGCGGCACCTGCAGCGACGCCTGGATTATGGGTGCTACGCTGGCGGCCCATACGCGCGTCTTCAAGCCGCTTGTCGCGATGCGTCCCGGACTAATCGCCCCGGCGCTTGCTGCGCGAATCGGCGCTACGCTCGATGAAGTGACCGGAGGCCGCGCGCTGATCAACATCGTGACCGGCAGTTCGCCGGAGGATATGAAAGCGATGGGCGACCCGCTGGCATACGACAAGGAAGCGCGATACGAACGGACGCTGGAATATATCAAGATCGTTCGCGAACTGTGGGTTCGCTCGCATGGCGCGGAGGGACGACAGTTCCTCGCCGGCGGCAACCTTGCGGCAGGCAACCCGGAAGGCGCTGCGTCAACGTTCGATTTCAACGGGAAACACTTCTCGATTGAAGGCGGCAAGAGTTATCCGCCGCCGGTGCAGCGTCCGCACCCGCCCTTCTATTTCGGCGGAAGCTCGCCGGCCGCGAAGAAGACGGCTGCCGAAATCGCCGACGTCTATCTAATGTGGGCGGAGCCGATCGATTGGATCAAGGAACAGATCGCGGAGGTGGAGCACCATCGCGAGCAGCTGCTTGAGCGCGAAGGCATCAACCGCACGATCCGGTACGGCCTTCGGGCGCAGGTCGTCATTCGCGATACCGAGGAGGAGGCATGGGCCGCAGCGAAGCTGATCATCAGCAAGGTTGACGAGGCGACTCTCGATGCGAATGAAATTCAGTTTGGCGGTTCGCAATCGGAAGGCCAACAACGGCAAAATCAGGTTCGAGCGCTCGCCAAAGCGAACGATTATGTCATCGGGCCGAACTTCTGGGCCGGCCTGTCCGCTATTCGCGGGGGTGGCGCCATGGCTTTCGTAGGCACACCTGATCAGGTCGCGGACCGATTGCTCGAGTATGTCCAAATCGGCATCACCTCCTTCATTCTTTCTGGCTACCCGAATCTGGAGGAAGCGACCATATCCGGGACGAAGCTCATTCCGGCGTTCCGCCGCAAGTTCGCGGAGCTGTTTCAGGCGGATCTGAGCGAAACCGCAAGCTGACAACAAACAGCGCCCATGGAACATGGGCGCTGTCCTTGTCATGGCAGAAGAGCTTCGCTTAAATAAATCGGTAGCCTTGCCCTTCAATAAACCCGTGCAAGTGATGGCGCAGCCGGTCTTTGCGGAAGCGTGACGCCATTTCCTTGGACCAATGCGTATCCTTGCTGCCGCCGGCACGGGATGCGTAATACGCCTTAGTTGTCTCGTCATATTCCTTTATGCTGGATGCGAACACGTCGTCGTCGTAAATTTCTTCGTGGTAAATCGCGGCCACCGGAAGCCGAGGACGAATGTCGGGCTCCTGGTCAGGCACGCCAAGGCACATGCCGAATACCGGATAGACGAGATGCGGAAGCTTCAACAGCTCCGCCGCCCGCTTCGGATCGTTGCGGATGCCGCCGATGTAAACCATGCCAAGTCCGACCGATTCCGCCGCGATCGTCGCGTTCTGCGCCGCAAGCGTGGCGTCGATCGTCGCCAGCAGAAACGTTTCCACGTTCTGCGTCAGCTCTTCGCCTTCATCGTCGTCGTGCAGTCGGACCGCGGTTTGCAGCCGGTTCAAGTCCGCGCACCATACAAGGAACAGCGGCGCCTCCTCGATATGCTTCTGACCGCCGGCAAGCTCGGCGAATTGCCGCTTCGTCTCCTTATTGCGCACGCCGACAACGCTGTACGCTTGGATATTGGATGATGTGGATGCCGCTTGCGCGGAAGCCAGAATGGAGGCGAGCTGCTCCTCCGTCACCGGATCCGGCTTGAATTTGCGAATCGAGCGATGCGCCTGCAAATGCTTAATAATGTCGTTCAACTTATTCCCTCCTCATGAGATAAAAAAACCAGAGATGCACAAAGCGCATTCTCCGGTTTTCCGGTGGATATACAATTCCTACTATTCCTACTGGCAATAATGAATTTAGCATCAAACCTCTATGCTGTCAACATGCAGCGCGGTTTGCACAACGTATTTTATTAAAATCAAGGAGGGGTTTTCCATGGTCGATCTCGCCATTATCGGAGCTGGCCCTTACGGCATATCGCTGGCTGCGCATGCCAAGGCCGCCGGTCTCTCCTATGCGCTGCTTGGACAGCCTATGCATTTCTGGAAGGAGCAGATGCCGCAGACGATGTTCATCCGCACCAATCCGCTGTATATCAGTCTCTCGGACAGCGAGGACAGATGGACGATTGCGCGATTCTGCGAAGAAACCGGCACGCCGCTTGTTTCGCCGTTTCCGCGCCCGGCCTTCGTCGAATATGCCTTCTGGTTCGCCCATCGGGCCGGCATTGCGTTTACGTCTGACCTGGCAGCCGAAATCACGCGTTCTTCCCATGCTTTTGACATCGTCACCCGAACGGGCTCTCACCTGTCAGCCGCTCGCATCATCGTCGCCACCGGTCTGCAGCATTTCAGCTACGTTCCCAAAGCGCTGCGTTCGCTGCCTCCATCGCTGCTGACGCATACCTTCGGCCAAACCTCGTTCGATCGTTTCCACGGCCGCTCGGTTGCCGTCGTCGGAAGCGGCCAGAGCGCCTGGGAAGCGGCGGCATTGCTTCATTTAGCCGGCTGCGACGCGGAGCTGCTGTTTCGCGGAGAAAAAGTTCGTTTCTCCGGGGAGGACAACGCCGCTTCCGGACTTCGTCTGATCGAATCGGCCGAGCAGTTTTACCGCCAGCCCCACGAAGAGAAGCAGGAGCGCTGGAATACGCCGAGACGCGGAAGCGTCGCCTTATTCCTGAAGCCTTACGTGGAAGGCAAAGTGAAAGCGACGGGTAGCGTGGAAATCGTACGGGCGGATGTACGGGACGACGGCAAAGCGCAGCTTGCGCTCTCTAACGGCGAGACACGCGCAGTAGACCATGTGGTCAGCGCCACCGGTTACCGCATCAATTTGGATAACGTGCCTTTCCTGGCGCCCGAGCTCTCCGGAGACGTCCTTAGGGAACCTGCTCCCTTCCATGGCTTTCCTCTCTTAAGCGAGCACTTTGAAAGCAGCATACCCGGACTCTATTTTGCCGGACCGCTGGCCAGCCACACCCATGGCCCTGCCTTCGGCTTCATCGCCGGCCTTAACCAGACATGCCGTTCCATAATCCCGCATATCGTCGGCATGAGAAACGGCAGCCCCCTATAAGGAGCTGCCGCAACTGCTTCACGTAATCTCTCTACTTATTTCCTGCTGGTCGCTATAATAAGGGCATCGGATTGACTTGGAAGCATACCGATCCGCGTTTTGCCTTCCGCAACCGTAACATCCGGGACATGTACATAGCGATCCTCCAGCGTAATTGCAGTCACTTCATAGGCGGTAAAATCCGCATCCAGTACAATATGGTTACTATAAGGCACATAAATAACGATTCTCTCAAGGGAAGGTAATGCCGCCATACGGATGCTGGAATACGGTGTGAGCAGCAGCTCTTGCTGCGGTTCGATCCCGTGCAATTGATACTGTTCGAATAACCACTTGGCGTATCCGACATCCCATGCGCCTTGCAGACGCAACGCTGTCTGCCTGTCGAACGGGATTTTGGACCAACTCTCGCTTGTAAAATCCGATCCTTCCTTATGCCACGACCAGACCCCATGTGCACCGTAGGTGAAGCCTGCGTTAGCCCCGGAGAGCACGCTGGACCAAAATGCATTGCGCAGATCGAAGGCGCCAAACCTTCCGTACCGGTCACCGTGTCCATGACCCTCATAACAAGGCTCAGAGTTGATAATTGGGCGTACGATTGCCTTGCTTCGGAAACTCTTAGCCAGTTCGTAGGTTCCAAACTGCTCCTCAAGCCTGTGCCCGGATTGATAGATATATAGATCAAGCAATTCGGATTGCATGAACAGCTCCGGAAGCTCGTGGAAATTCCCTACAGGATGCAGTGCTGTAAGCGCCTCTGGCTGCAGCTCCTTCAGCTTCTTCATGGCGATGTAGAAGTAGGCATTCACTTCCTCGTTCTCGAACGCCGTATCGCCGCTTACATAATACATGGGGTGATAGGCCGCAAACCGATTCACGGCATAAGCGGTATACAGTTCCACGGCATCCTTCGGCATCGTATATTCCGGCACTCGCTTATTCGCCCAAGTTCCGGGAACATAGTTGTTCCAAAGCAAAGCCAGTGCCGGTACAAAGCCCAGCTCATAAGCCATCCGCACCATCGCCTCAGCTTTGTCGAAAAAAGCATCGTTAATGCGATAGAAATCCCAATTCCCCTCCTCATTCAGCTCATAAGGATAGAGACCCGTATAGGTATTGCTGGCATCATGAAGCACCGGAAGAATACTGATTTGCAGCGTATTGAAGTTTTGCGATTTCCGATAGCGAAGGTATTCCGCCCATTCCTCGATGCTCGCATTGGAGAACACGCTCCATACCGTATCTGCCAGCATGAAAAAAGGTTTGCCTCCGCGCGTAAGCATTCGTTTATTGTCCGTGATCTGAACTGCCGACATTTCCTGCACCTCCTCTATTAGTTGCATCAATGCGTCTTTACCCCTTTACGCTGCCAAGCCGGATACCGCTGACAAAATACTTCTGCAGGAACGGATAGACCAGAAGTATAGGAATAGCCGCTACGATCATCTGCGCGCCTTTGACGGAACGGTCATTTAGCTTCGCCAGCCGCTCGGCTTCGGTAGCTGTCATCGTCTGGAAATTGAACTCTACGACGATCGTCTGCAGATAACTTTGAAGGGGGTAGTTCTCCGCGCTGCGCATAAAGATTAAACCGTCAAACCAGGCGTTCCAATGGCCGACCAAGCAAAATAGCGTGATGGTTGCAATCGCAGGCATCGAAATCGGCACATAAATTTGCCAGAGCGTACGCCAGTGGCTGGCACCGTCAATATTAGCGGCATCCTCCAGCTCTTCCGGCACCTCGCGGAAAAAATTGAGCATGAGTATAATATTGAAAACCGTAACGGCGCCGGGCAAAATCAGCGCCCAGATCGTATCCATGATGCCAAGCTCCTTAATCAGGATGTAGTTTGGAATGAGTCCGCCGTTAAAGAGCATCGTGAAAAAGAAAATCCATACATAGGTTGAACGCATGCGAAAGGATTCGATTTTTTTGGATAATGGATAAGCAATCAGGATGACAAGGATCACGTTGATGAAGGTGCCGATTGTTGCCCTTTGGATCGTGATGCCGAAAGCTCTCCAGAATGCCTGTCTATCGAGTACATAATGATAAGGCTCCAATGTAAATCGTACCGGCCACAGGTGGACAAGTCCGCCGGCAACCGCAGAATTATCGCTCAAGGACAGCGCGACAATATGAACGAAGGGGATGATGCACAACACAGCTACTAGAGCAAGAAAGGCGTAATTGAAAATGCTGAACAGCTTCTGGCCTTTTGTTTGTCGGTTAAGCACGATCTTCCCTCCTTTAGAAGAGACGGTATTTAAACAAACGGTAAGCGATCAAGTAAGAGGTAGCTATCAACACAAAAGATACGAGCGACTTCAACAATCCGACTGCTGTAGAAGGGCCGTATTGCGCCTGAAGCAAGCCCATCCGATAGACCATCGTGTCGATGATATCCCCTGATTCATAGACCTGCGGGCTGTATAAGTTGAAAATTTGATCGAATCCGGCATCCAGAACGCTTCCCAGACTCAATACCATGAGAAGAATGATGATCATTTGCATACCAGGCAGCGTGACATGCCAGGTTTGCTTCCATCTCCCCGCTCCATCAACTGCTGCCGCTTCATAGAGCGAAGGATCTATGCTCGTAATCGCCGCCAGATAAATAACCGTATTGAAACCGAATGTTTTCCAAACATCGGATGCAACCATCGTAAAGGGGAACCACGAATTTTCGCCCAAAAAATAAATCGGCTCTACGCCGAATAAGCCCAGAAACGAATTCACGATGCCATCCGAAGGCGACAATATATCGATCATAATTCCACCCAATATAATCCAGGACAGAAAATAAGGAAAATAAATGATCGTCTGCGTTGTACGCTTAAACAGCATATTGCGTACCTCGTTAAGCAAGAGTGCGAAAGTGATGGGCACAAGAAGATTCGCGACGATCTTCATAATCGCGATGAATACGGTGTTCCATACTACATTCCAAATGTTCGGCATCGCAAAAACATATTGAATGTTATCCATACCCGTCCACTTTTGCCCACCGAAAAGTCCTTTGAGCGGTATGAAGTTTTGGAATGCAATCGAAACGCCGACCATCGGGATATAAGCAAATATCACAATTAGAATTAGACCCGGAAGAAGCATCAAGTGCAGCGGAAGCTCTCTTTTTTTTCGGTAATTAATCTTTTTGCCGCCGCCGGTTTCAACCGGTTTATCAGTCGCTAATTCCATGGAACACCCTCATTCCATACCTTTTTTTGTAAACAGCCGTGCAAGCGCCACCATTAGAGGTGACACTTGCACGGAATCATTGCAGCTTTATTATTTGGCTACCATCGCGTTTATTTCTTCCGTTACTTGTTCGCCGCCAAGCGAATTCCACTTGGAGACCATGTCATCGAATCCTTTCTCGGCTTCGGTCTTACCTTGAATGATGCTTGTAAGCGTCGTGACGAGCAGCTCATCCATTGAGCTGCCGCGCGCGACTTCCGTTGGAGACGGAGCGCCTAAATAAGCATCCCACATGACTTGGTCCGGATAGGAGCTGTCAACGAAATGAAACGGCGTGTCGCCGGGGCCGAACATCATATTAATGGACCAGTTCCCTTGCTTGATCGCATCGTAGAAACCTTTGCCGGAGCCGGTCAAACTGTCGGTCGTATTATCGGCTACCGCTTTCTTGATATCCTGATGCGCTTTAAGGTCGATCATCGGATCGAGCGAGTATACAGGGGACATCCACCAGATGCCTTGAACGTCGTCTGCAGTGAACCATTTATTATAATCGGGACTTTCGCCAAACAGCTGCTCCACATAGAGGTTCATCATCTTGATCAGGTTCTCGGGATGTTTCGTTCCTTTCTTGATGACCATCCAGCCGTCGGCTGATATTTTCAACGGAATTGTTACGGGCTCTCCGGATTTAGTTGGAAGCGGCACCGTAATCCACTTCGCATTCTTGTCATTGGCAAGCGTCTTCTCTGCCGTGAATGCCATCCAGTGCGGACCGTAGAACATGCCTGTTTTGCCGGCTACGACGGATTCCATCGCTTTTCCGTTGTCCTTCGAACCAAATTCCTTGTCCAGCAAGCCTTCTTTAAACATCTTCTGAAGCAGTGATAAGGGCTCTTTCATTTCCGGCTGCACGATACCGCGCTGCACCTTGCCGTCTTTCTCGATCCAGTTGAGAGGGAACGCGTCATAAGCCCAGAACAGGCCTTGCAGGTTATAGCGGAAATCGCTATCGATTTCAAGTCCGAGCGTATCGGCTTTTCCGTTGCCGTCCGGATCATTCTTTACGAATGCCGTTGCAATATTGTAGACGTCTTCGATTGTTTTCGGGCGTTCGAGACCGAGCTTGTTCAGCCAATCCTCCCGGATCCACAGATGGCTGTAGCCATTCGTCGAAGGCATCTTGATTGGGAAGCCGTAAATTTTGCCATCATGCGTAACCGGCTCGAACACGCGCTTCGTTTCGCTCTCGATGATGCTCTTCAACAAATCGGATGCATACTCATCGTAGATGGAACCGATCTCTTCAACGGCTCCGGCTTCCATCAGCTGCTGCATGTCTGATGCTTGACCGACTTGGAAAATATCAGGAAGATCGCCGGAGGCCATCGCCAGTTTAAGCTTCTGATCGTAGGAAGTACTGTCGGACAGCATTTTGTAATCCACGGAAATGTTTAATTGATCTTTGAACAATCGTGTCCAGCGGTTGTCAGCAAGTTTTTCTCCGGTGTTTTTTTCCAGCTTTGCTACGTTCTCGTCGTTTGGATTCATGTTGCGGCCGAATGTGTACGTGATCGCTTCCTGAGAATCTGCGGTGTCCGATTCATTGGTTGTACCGGTATTGCCTCCGTTGTTCGAAGAACAACCGACAACGAGAACCATTACGAGTGCCAAACTGGCCATCCACAACTTTTTTGCCATTCCCAAGCCCTCCCCTAATTCATCCAAAGCCAATCTGTAAGATTTGACCGGCTCGCATCTGAAGCGCTTACAAGGTGCGTTCGCAAGGCTATACTACCAGATATTTACCATGTATACAATTATAATTTTATCTGTATTTGTATTGTATACAATAGCTCGAAACCCGCTTGTCGACTGATGTTTTCTTCGGTGGAACGGCTTCGAAAAAGCGTGAAACTTGTTGATTTTTCGCCAGATCTACATGCAGTCGCATCATGCAATTTCCGGCCAAAAAAAAAAGCAAGAATCAAGTTTGAAGCTCACTCGATTCTTTGCTTTATTAGCTCCATCCCCAGGAGCCGAGTTGGATATTATTCCACGCAGCTGGAAATTGTATCAGAGTAGTTCCACATTTCCGTTTACGAAGGAGTGAAGCTCAGCATGTACTACTACAAGGAAGAATTAATCAATATAATCGAACCGGACCAACCGGATCCGGCAGCGGCTAAAGTATTGCAAGAAGCGTTAGGCGGCCAATTTGGCGAAATGAGAACCATGATGCAATATTTCTTCCAGAGCTCGAACTTCAGGGGGAAGGATACGCAATTCCGGGACTTGCTTCGCGGTGTTTTCTTAGAAGAGATAGCACATGTCGAACTCGTGCAGAACACCATTAATCAATTGTTGAACGGAGCCGGGCTTTCTGTCCCAGGCAATGCCGGAACGGATGCGGCGCCAATTGACGAGGCGATCAAACATGCGAATCCGCATCATTTTATTATGGGTGCCAAAGCCTCATTGCCTGTTGACGCCGGCGGTAACCCTTGGAACGGATCATGGGTTTACAGTCATGGGAATTTAATTGCCGACTTGCTGAACAACGTTGTCTTGGAATCGACGGGCGTTCTTCAGAAAACAAGGATTTACGAGATGAGCTCGAACAAAACGTTCCGTGAGACGCTCGGATTTCTGATTGTGCGAGACAATGCCCATCAAAATGCGTTCGCGAAAGCATTGGAAACGCTTGGCGTCGAATGGGGTAAAACCTTCCCCGTTCCGAATTACGACATTAACAAATATCCCGAGTGCCGCAAATATGTAGACATGGGCTATCACAATGCCCAGTTTAATTTCAGGCTTGACCCGACGCGGATCGGTGAAATTTTCTCAGGCACTACCCCGAGCCGTAACGGAGGGCAGCTGTCGGTTACTGAGCCTCCTAAAGGCTTCCCGGTGCCTCAGATGCCTGACATGCCGAATGAACATAGCCCCGGCTTGTATGATATGAGCCATTGAGCAACGAAATAGTCCCAATAGTCCATAAAAAAGCCCGGTACAACTTCATTGTACCGGGCTTTTGCTTGCACCGGAATTTTCATTTCCTAAACGTAATTTATCTCTTCTCGGTCATCTGTACGCTCATAACGAATCCAACTCATCTCTTCGATACCCAGAATCTCCTTCCGTATCGGAGAATTCTTCCAAACTTTTTCGTGAGGTTACCCGTCATAGCTACGTGCATATCACAATAAGCTTACGGAGGTCATTATCATGAAGAAAAAAACCGTTATCGCTGCAGGATTAACCGCAACCATGACGTTAGGACTCGCTGCCGGCGTATACGCATCTGGGCAATTGACCCAAGTAAAAGCATTCTTAAATCCGTCCGTAAACATCAGTATTGGCGGGAGCCAAGTCGAATTAAATGAAGAGGACGGCTCGGCATTGACGCCGCTTATTTATAACAACCGAACGTATTTGCCCGTTCGCAGCGTAGCCGGACAATTCGGTTACGACGTGTATTGGGAAGGATCGTCACAGACGGCATATTTCACCCCAAACAGCGAGTTTCTCGAGTACCGTATGGATGAGCAATTGATTTTGGACAAATACGGCTACTCCTTGCAGATTCCAGCATCGTTTGGCGGCAAGCTCCGCCCGACGGTTTGGCCGGCCGAATCGATCGCGGACGGAATGAAGTCCGGAGCCTTGTCGGCGAATGCTCTTAGCGCGATCGACTTGCTTTACTTGCCGCAAGATGCAGCATCCCCTGAAGCACGGGTTATCGCTACCGTAGAGGTTGTTGATCAAGCAAAATGGAATGCGGCTGATGGCCACGATGCAATAGATTCGGTATTGGGAACCAAAGGCGAATATGTATATGTCCTACGTGGCGCAAAAGAGAATCCGTTCGGAGCAGGTACTGCAGATAACGCCGGCTACAAGGAGATCGTCGAACATCTATCGGCAAGAGGATATGATCTGGTCCTCTCTCCTGCCGCGTTGGCCAGTGCGGATATCGTTTCTAAGCTGGTCGGTTCCTGGACCGAATCGCGCAAAGGAACCGTGATGGAATTGACCGCGGACGGCGTCTTCTATCGTGCGGGCCAACCAGTAGGGAACTATTTGATCATGGACTCGTCCCATATCCGTATCGTTGCAGACAAATCCGTTAGTACGGTCGAGTTCATCGTAAACGGCGATACGCTTGAGATGGCCGGTCAAACGTTTACTAGAAATAAATAGACCCAAATGACAAAAAGGGTGCTTATCCTAACCGGATTGGCACCCTTCTTTATTGCTGTTTCTACTTTATTTAAAAATCAAGACTTTGCCGACCGTGCCATCCGCACTTTCGCCCACCACACGGAACTTTAATCCGTATGTCGGAATGTTACGTCCCGCATCGATTAGACCAGGGTTCGAGAAGTCCGCATCGTCATCAAACAATGGGTTGCGAGCCGTAAAATTGTCTTTCATCGTAATGCCTAACAGGTTTTTGTAATCCAAGAACATGGCATTTGTTTTATTCAATCCAAATGCAGCGTCATGGACTTGGTAACGAGAAGAAGCGACCGCTTTATCGCTCCAGTTCATTGCACGCTGATCCGCGTCGACAACGCCTAGGAATCCGTCGCCGGGGTGAGCGCCTGTCCAGTTATTGTCAAAGGTTTCATCCACATACCAAACTACTAGGCCTGGGTCATAACTCATGAGGCTTGCGCCGCGACGGATGTGCCCTAAAGCCGCATCCACCCCGTTATGGGATCTCCATTCTAATAGATAGTAATTTGTAGAGAAGTAAGTCCCTTTATCTTTTGCGAATCCTTGGAACGTAAACGCTGAATTACCTTCCGCGTCATCAGATAGAATCGTTTGGCCGTCAGATGTGAGTTGGATATCGTCCGCGTAGAATCCGCGTTGAGCGACATAGGGGTCTGTCCAATAGTTAAACTTAATGCTCACTTGTTTTCCTGCATATGCGCTTAAATCAAATGCTGCCGGTATCCACCCGCTTGATATACCTGTAATCCCGTGACCAGGATTTTGGTTGTTCGGGTCGCTGTCCTTCGTGATGTTTCCCTGAACGGAAGTCCAGACGTTAGTCCCTTCTTCTTTCACTTGAACAGAGGCATAATCCCAATCTTCTTCAATGTCGTACCAAGCTTGGAACGTTAAAGTCGGATGCGCGGCATTTGTCAGGTTAACCGTTGCTGTCATCGAATGTTCGATATCATTTCCTGAACCACTATAATATTCATAGGTCCCGCTTGTTGGAACATTCACGTGATTTTCTTTATCCGGTAAATTCACGCGTACCGCGTCATGGTTGGTTCCTTTGGTGGAAGCTTCATCCAGTAGAACCGTTGTTCCCGCGCTCGTTACATCGTTTGCATGGATAGTGGTTCCGCTAAGCCAGTTTCCGCCGTGTAATTGCTGCAGCATTTCTTTATCATACGGACTGAATCCAGATGGTTCTGTACCAGGAACGGCTCCTGCCCAGCTTCCTGCTGACATGATGGACCAATAGGCAACCGGTTCACCAGCACCGGTGTATTGCGTGTCATATTCATCCGGCAGGCCCAAATCGTGACCATATTCATGAGCGAAAACGCCTGCAGCCCCGTCTTCCGGTTCAATCGTGTAATCCCAAGCACCTAACAATCCACCAAAACGATTGCTGTTGGATTTTCCGCCCGGAACCGCGACCGGACCCGCAGCAAGTTTCGAGCGGTGTGACCAGATCGCATCCAAGCTTAAGCTTCCGCCGCCCGCTTCTTCGCCTACTCCGGAGTGAATGACCATCAAATGGTCAATGATGCCGTCCGGCTCATTGTAAATGCCGTTTCCGTTGTAATCGTCACGATCCCATACGTCGTAGTCGGCTAAGTTAATGGAAGGATCTTGAGCGGCTTTTTTAAGCGCTTCTTTCACCAGGCCCCTGGCGTTAATATCGTCGCCATCCGGCGTTGGATAGTTCGCTCCGTAGTACGCGGCTGGATAATCGGCTGTGTACCAGCCCGCTACCGTTCCTTCTACGGTATAGCTTCCGCCCGACTGGGCTTCATAATATTGCTTCATGGAAATCATATGTTCACCATTTGGCCCCGTATAGCCATTTGGTCCGAAAATCATCGTTTGGAAATGTTCATGGGTGTACTCTTCATAGAACATATCCGTTTCTTCTTTGGTAATGGAGCTTTTCGGGTAATCCGGGAAATCGATCGCTAATACCAGCACTTTATCCGTACGGATACCGCCGTTATAGACTTCTGCTTCAACGGTGTCGACCGTCGATTTTTTGGCTTGCCCTAATTGATTACCCTTGCCGTTCACCAATCCATTAGCGTTGGAATTTTTCGATTTATCTCTCAGCACTTCCAGAACATCGGAGTCGAACCCTTTTGGTTTTGCTGCTTGATTTTTCGCTTTTAAAAAAGCCGTCAACGCTTGTTCGGCTTCCGCAGGACTTGCATCCTTTCCGATCTTCCCTTGCTTTTTTAGCATCTCGATCAGTCTTTCGTCATTGGCCACCCCTAAATCAGTCGTTGTCCATTCCTGAATTGCTGCATGTGCTGCATCTGCTACCTGTTTATCCGCATGAGTACCGACGTTAAATAAAGTGCTTGCCACAATGGCACTGGCGGAGATACCAGATAGCAATTTCCATTTTGTTTTGGGCAATTCTTTTACCCCCTGGTTATATGAAATAGACTACTAGGTTAGTATACAGTAGACGCTTTGTAGAAAAATGCTGTGTGATGTCGAATATAAATCCCCCCAATTATGCTTCACTGCGCTTGCTCCATTAAAGGAACTCCCTATAAAACGATGTATTTATCTTAGGAAAAACAAAAAAATTCCCCCAACCTAGCCCTCTGAATTTATATCTTCGGGCGGAAGACGAAGGAATTAAATTGTGGTGGATGCGATAGTTGATGCTTGTTCATGTCTCAAGAACTATAGTATTGGGACTATGTTGATCATCTCCGTAAAGCACAGCACGAGCTCGACACATTGATCGTTTTTACATATTACTGGAATCAATGGTTAACCTAAGAAAATCAGTGGTAAGGAGGGACGATCTGTGAAGCCAAATCAAACGATTGATGAGACGGAGCAAACTTTCAAACAGTTCTTCTCCGAACAAAGCGATTTTCAATCGAAACAGCTGTTCATTGCGGGAACGGAGTATAGGCTGTTTTATTTCGACACGTTGGTTGATTCCTCCCTTATTCAAGATTTCATAATGAAGCCGCTGCTTCTCCGCCCCAAGGACCCGGTCCGCGACGTTGTGTCGATTCTCGACTATACGGAATCCGAGAAAACGGAGGACGCGATTAAGGCATTGATGTACGGTAAAGCCGTGCTGCTTCGTGGCGGAGAAAGTACGCTTTACCTGCTCGGAGTGGATTTAAAGAAGGAGCGCTCCATTAATATTCCGATTAATGAGCGGGTTCTACGCGGTGCGAATGAAGCGTTCATTGAAAATTTAGATACGAATATCAACCTGATGCGCAAGCTGATCAATTCGACGGATTTCATCGTAAAAACGTATACGGTCGGAAGGCTTTCGCAGACGAAGATAGCTGTCATGTATATCAAATCGATTGCGGACACAGCGATCATCGAAGAAGTGGAAAGAAGGCTCAGCAGTATTGATATGGATTATGTCGAGGCACCGGGATTTATCGACGAGCTGATCCGGGACAAGAAATTCACCATGTTTCCACAAATGCTGATTACGGAACGCCCTGACCGCGCACGTGCCTATATGATGGAGGGAAAAGCCGTCATTGCAACTGCAGGATCACCGGACACGATCATCCTGCCGGTGTCGTTCTGGTCTTTTTTCCAAAGTCCGGATGACTACCAAATTAGCTGGCTGTTAGGCACAATCTTTCGGCTTTTGCGTATCTGCTGCTTTTTAATTACGATCGGCCTTCCTGCCTTCTATGTATCCGTCAGTTCCTTCGATCAGCAGCTGCTGCCGATTAATTTCGTGAATACGCTGCAGAGCTCTCTGAAATACGTCACGTTTCCGCCGCTAGCCGAAGCGCTGTCGATGATGCTCCTGCTTGAGATTTTAAGAGAAGCGACGATTCGGCTGGCGAGTCCCGTCGGCCAGACGATCGGCGTGGTTGGCGGTATCGTAATCGGAACGGTCGTCGTGCAGTCCAATTTGGTTTCCAATACGGCAGTTATCATCGCCGCATTAACGGGGCTGGCCTCTTTTATCATGCCTTCGTACGAGATGAATAGCGCGGTTCGCTTGCTAAGCTATCCCGCGCTTATTCTTTCCTCGTTGTTCGGCCTGCTTGGGCTCGTCTTATTCTTCATGATCATTTTTATCCATTTATGCCAGATGGATACGATGGGGCTCCCCTATTATAAGCCTCCCTTCTCCTTCGGC
The DNA here is from genome assembly GCF_900116125.1 of Paenibacillus sp. BC26. Taxonomy (NCBI): domain Bacteria; kingdom Bacillati; phylum Bacillota; class Bacilli; order Caryophanales; family Paenibacillaceae; genus Paenibacillus; species Paenibacillus sp. BC26. Next base: position 641,893 of record NZ_FPAD01000002.1, read on the forward strand.
GATATGAAGGATACACTATTTCGCGCACCGATTTGGAGCTTGAGTAAGCGGCCGGAAAAAACGGCATCGAAAAATCGAACAAGGATGCGGAATCCTAGGAGTTGGAAACGTTGAAGAAGGAAGCCAGCATTACCGGAAGACAGTTGTTCTCGCTCGTGGTTATGGCGCAGCTCGGAACCGAGGTATTATCCCTGCCCCATGTAGGTTCCGGAGTTTCCGGTCATGACACTTGGCTGTCGGTCCTGCTAAGCGGACTTGCCGCTCAAGTAGGCATCATGCTAATTTGGTGGCTCGGCAGCCGTTATCCGTCACGCAACTTCTTTGCCTATGTCCCGCTTATTGTAGGCAAACCGATTGGCTTTTGCGTCAATTTGGTGTATGGATGCTATTACGCCATTTCCGGGCTTCTGGTGACATTACTCTATACCGACATCCTAAAAAGATGGTTGTTTATTATTACGCCTACTTGGATCATCTTACTGTTGCTTCTTTTTGTATCCGGTTATGCGGCAACGTCGACGCTGAAGAAGCTTGCCTTTTTATCACAATCCTTTATGTTCTTTGCTTACGTCAGTTTTTTGCTAATCGTATTTAGCGCAATCTACGGCATTGACTTGAAAAATTTGCTGCCTGTTCTGCATCGCGGCTGGTATCCGGTGATGAAGGGAGCCTATACCGCCTTTAGCGCTTATGTTGGTTATGATCTGCTCCTATATGCCTATCCGTACGTGCAGACCAAAAGCAAAAAGAAGCTGCTTCTTGCGATGACGATGGCGAATGCCTTTACCTTAATCTTCTATGTTGCGGTCTGCCTGATCTGCTCCATGAGCTTCAGCGTGAAACAGCTCAACCTTATTCCGGAGCCGCTCGTTTTCATATTAAAAAACTATCGGCTTGAAATTCTGCAGAGCATTGATATCTTGTTCCTCATCTTCTATGTATGCGTGATTTCGTCAACGGTTTATGTCTATTTTTTCATGGCCGCTAAAGCCTTCCTGCATCTACGCAGTCAGGGTCTCGGCAAACAGCATGTTTGGGTATGGGCTATAATAAGCCTTTGCTTCATAGGAGGTTTCTTCATGACCAAACGCATGGACATTTTGAGCTTATCCTCGGTGCAAGATCGACTCTCCATCATTTTGATTGTTCTTCTGCCAGTCGTCCTGCTCATGATTTCCGGGCTTCGAGGCACCGGGAGGAGCCAAATATGAAGAAAGTGTTGACTGCGCTGATCTTCTGCCTGCTGCTGACAGGATGCTGGGATCAGGATAAGCTAAAGAACATGCTTTTTGTCGATGTGATCGGGCTCGATTACGCAGATAACAGCAAGCAGCTTAAGGCAAGCTTTGTTACTTCCTCGCTTGAGAATGCCAATACGGGGGGAGGCAAACCGAACAGCCTATATCTAGAGGCGAAAGGTGAGGACCTCTATGACGCCGTGAGATATGTAAATAAGCAAAACCCCGGCATTCTTTCCGTTCAGCAGACGAGACTGTATCTAATAAGCTCCAGATTCGCCAAAGATCAACCGCTGGACTACCTGAATATTGCCGGACAATTTCTAAATAATCCTACTTACGCCCATCTAGCATTGTATGACGGCGATATTTCGAAATTGCTGGAGAAGAAGAAAGTGAATGATCAAACCGTAGCCGATTTTCTGGTTGGCTTAATCGACGATGAGAATAAGAGAGGAACGTTCCCCAGAAACAAATTACTCAAATATATGTTCGAGGGAAGTGCGTTCATAAACGACTTTACGCTCACCCGATACGAGCCTTATGAGAACGGGGCTCGTCTTGCAGGTACCTCGTTGTTTCGGGATGGAAGGTATACCGGATTTAACTTGAATGCGGAGGATACCCTGCTAGCTTATCTCATGGATGGCGCAATAGGCAGAAGTCAACTCCTTGTCGGTAAAATCGGCGGAGAGAGTTATTCGATTCTGGTTAAGAATGCTAATTGCGATTACCATATTATCCATCATGATGGCCGCATTCGCGAAATTGAAATCTCGTTAAAATTGGATGTTAAATTAATTAAAAACGGACTTAAATTGAAGAAACACACGAACAAAATGCTCTCAGAGATGGAAAAGAAAATCGGAGATGACATCACGCCGAAGGCATCTAAAGTGATTGCCGCCTTGCAGTTGGCCAACTGCGACTCCCTCCAGCTCGGACATCGGGTTGCTGCCTATCATCCGATGCTGTATGAAGGAATGAACTGGCGGGAGGAATATCCGAAGATTAAGATAAAGCCAATCGTAAAGATTAAGATCCTCAATACCGGGATTTTGGATTAACGGTGGCCATGAACCATTTCAGCAGCAGCAAATGTATTAGGCAAGCTCGGTAATCTCGATTCCTGAAAGCTGTGCCTTTACTGAGAATCCGAAGCCCAGCTTCTTTCCGCTGCCGCTCTCCCCTTGATATATCAGATACTCGTCCAACAGAATAACGCATTTTGTCCGGGTCTGGCGCAGTTGAAGCGTATGCACGTCTCTAAAATCAAAGCATGCAGGCAGTTCTGCCTGCAGCAATACCTGACCGTTCGCACCCTCCACCTTAACTTCATGTTTCGCGCGGTCCAGCTTAAATGTACATTCCCGGCCGAGCAAACGGTTTGGCGTCTCTGACAGACACAGCTGGAACATGCCTGCCGAACCGCCATCCTCGAATTGGAGGTCAACACTGAACTGAAACTGCTTGCCGAGCAGCTCCTCTTCCATCCATAACAACGATGGTGAATCGGAGGCTGAGCAGTATAAAACACCTTCTTTGAGATGCCATGTGGCGGCATTATCTTCTTCCTCGTCCGTCTGAAGCATGCCGATGAAAGCTTCCATGGTTTTCGCGTTCAATTGCACATGCGGCGTGACGGCAACTCCGGCGAACTTCGCACGGGTGTAATGAGTAACCAGCCCTATACGTCCGGATGATACGGGGAACCGTCTTGTCAGCGCGGGCACATCATCCACGAGCACCTCAATTAGCTGCCCCACCTTGCTGATCGTAAGCTTATGGAACACCGAGTAGCAGAATTTCGGATCCAGCTTGGCCCGAACTGGTTCATCCTTCAAACCGTTCACCACCGAGAAAACGCTCAGTTCCTTCTTTCCCACATCCAGCAGCACTTGTGTATGATTGCGCAAATCGGTATAGCCGATATACGCGCCGTACAACCCGCCCATATGGTTGGCTTCCCACTTGAGGTTCAGCTCATATACAAAGTGATTAAACGAATCCGTTGACAGCGCCGTCCCGATTCCTACTAGACTATCCTGCAGCGCTTCGTAACCGCATGCCGACCAAACTCCTGAATCGATCCTCCATCCCGTGGACAAGCTCTCCACTTGTGATGTTTCGAACAGATCGCGGAATACAGGCATCGCCGGCGCATCCTGCGTTGTATGCGAAGGACCTGGCACCCACATCCTATCGCCCTTCCATAAGAGCGGATCGATCCGCATCTGGCGCTGCTCCTTATGGGGGATCAGCTGTTGACGGTTGTCCCGTCCGTGGTAAACGATCCAATCATCCACATTATTCGGGGCCTTTATTACGGAATGGTGACCGACGCCTTCAACATCGTCATTGCGGCGCATCAGCGGTTCGTATACGTGCTCGCTCGGAACCTTTCTCCACTCTCTCCCGGAAATGCCGCTGCCTTTGTCAGCGGTCATCGAATATCCGATGAAATAATAGGGCTTGGTAAAAGCATTACCGCTATACATGACGTACCCGAACCCCCGACGGTTCAGATAGCATGCGCCTTCGATCGTATGCCAGTTTCGGCCATCGCCAAACCGGTTCTCTTCGTAGATTTCCTCATCGAGCGTCGGTTTGACGACAAGCTCGGGCTTGCCCTCAGGCGTGAGAGGATCAAGCAGGCGATCAACGAGAATGACCGTTCCTGGACGGTCCTTATCGATGCCCATCGTATTGTTGTCCGAGTAGAACAGGAACAAGCGCCCTTGATCGTCCTTTACGACATGCGCATCGATGGTAAAGGTGTCGTATAAAGTCTTGACATAGGTATAAGGCCCTTCCGGACGGTCAGATGTCGCAACGAGCAGGTACTCGTAATGAGGATCGGTTTCGCCGAGGGCAACTGAGGATACATACATATAGAACACACCGTTAAGGTATATGACAGCAGGCGCCCAATAGCTCTCGCGATCAGGCAGCGAGAAGGCATACCCCAGCTGCTCCCAGTCGACGAGATTGGAGGAACGCATAACCGGCACGCCAGATCCTCCGGTAGCAAAACAATAGTACAACCCGTTGTGCTTCAATACATACGGATCGGGATGAACCGAGGCGCGAGCTCCGGCCGCTTCGGCACCTTTATACAGTGGATTCTCGTAAACTCCGGCATGCCCGGATAACGGTAGTCCCGTTGTCAATTTGCTTAATTGCTTCATGAATTTCCCATCCTTTCCTTATGCACTGCATACGAAAAAAAACGCAGCGTTCATTTCTCCCATCGAGGAGCTATTCCCTCCGAACCGATACCGGAAATAACACTCTTTCTTTATAGAAGCGAACGGGAGAAAGGCTGGCAGAATCCGATATGTTCAAAGTGTATACGATATTATCAACTTTGAGTAGAGCGAGGTTCTTCAGTGCGGATAATTGAATAAAGAGCAATATCGCTTGGCAAAAATAAAAAGCAGTCTAATGAATATGCGACATAATGAAAGGTGGCCTGAAGATGGAGCCAACTGCAAACAGCCAAGAAGCGACAGAAATAGTACGTGAATTAATCAAAGACATTGACATCGCGATGTTAACAACGGTATCGGAGGAAGGGTTGGTTTCCCGTCCCATGAAAACCCAGGAAGTCGAGTTTGACGGCAACCTTTGGTTTCTAACGAAAAAGAATACCGGAAAGTTCGAAGAACTGCTCCATAATCGGCAGGTCAACGTTTCCTATGCGGGAAAATCATTCGTCTCTATTCGAGGCGAAGCAGAACTCGTGGACAGTACCGAGAAAATAAAAGAACTTTGGAGTCCGGCATACGAGAAACTGCTGGAGTCAACCTATGACGATCCAAATCTCGTGCTAATTAAGGTAGTAGCCGAAACCGCCGAGTATTGGGATACTGGCAACAAGTTTAAGTTGACGAAGTTCCTGTTCAGTAGACTATTAGGCGGAAATACTGAAGGTACGGATATCAATCAGATCGTGAAATTAAACCATGCGTAATTTGCTTCAAACACGATTTAGGCGCTATTAATGCTTATAGGGAAAGAGGGTAGTAAATACGACATCCAGCAGTGGCCATCAAGGTGCAACCGGAATCGACGCATAACGAAGAATAAAAAAGCAGCAGTCAGTTGCAAAGGCTGGCTACTTCATCTTTAGCAACTGATCTGTTGGCAAAAAAAGGACTTTCTTCTCCATCTATGATGGGATGAAAGTCCTCTTTTTTACGTATGGGAAGGAACCCATTCTAAGATCAGCAGCCTTCATTTGCAGCGTGCCATTAGCAGTCGTGGAATAGCGACATCGAGAGCGGCCGCGATAGGCACGATCGGATCAGCCGCGATCGAGCGAGACGGCGATCGTTCTCTCGCCGGCAGCGACCGGCTGCCGTTCCTCCAGCACGATGCGATACATGCGGTCGCCCCAGTTTCTTCTCAGTCGGCTTTCCATGTCATCGATCTGCTCGATTCGCGCGCGAAGATGCTCGGCGTCGTAGCGGATGACCGCCTGTTTGCCCGGCGCATAAGTCAGCAGGATCTCGCCGCTGCCCTCGCCTCCGATTATAGGCTCGCAAGGTGTAATTAGCGAGTGGAACATCTCCGCCGGAGCGCCGTCCTTCATCGTAAATACGTCGCCAATCGTCACAGAGGGGACGCCGTCCCGATCCAGCCGAACCGTACGCTCCCAAGCCGCGATCCCTGCTTCCTCCGGATAAGCATCGGCAATATCCATTCGCAGCTCGGAGCGGCCGCCTTGCTGTGAGTATTCCGCATTGCGCGCCTTGTACCTCCCGCCTTCATGCTGCAGTACCCCACGCACCGTCGGCAGGTTATGGTACTGCGATTGCAAATACCAAAGCTCATAGCGCCGCGCGCTGAACGTCTGCGCCTTGTACTCCTCGGTGCCCAGATCGACGAGCAGCGGATAGCCGTCGGCGAACACGAGGAAGCTGCCGACGTCGTTATGGTTATGCGCCTCCCCGTTGTTGCCGCCTTTGGCCGCGACGTATAAGCCTTGCTCGGTGCCTTCCTGCTCCCTTGCGGTCATCACTTGGGTAACGCCGAACCAGGCATCCCGCATATAAGGCGCCTTCCATTCTTGCGCGAGCCTCTCCTTCTCGACGAACAAATCGCGCGTATAGGCATAAAGGTTAAACCAAATTCGCGTGCTCGGATCGCCGCTTGGCGGCATGCTGGCCCCGAGACGGACGAGCGACTCATCCCCCGCGCTAACGCCGTAGCGATATACGCCCCCGCCTCCCGGATTCGCCTTTGCATCGCAATCGGCGAAAGCGACGTAATAATCGCCATGAATGTGTACTTTGGGCATATAAGCGCCAATATCCTTAATGATCTGCTCCCCGAAAATGTCGAAACGTCCCTGTGACGCCAGCGACAGCATCTCCAGACATTCATAAAGGCCGCCCGCCGCCGCGATCCAATATGACGGTCCTTCATCGCAGCAGCCGTCTGCGGGATAAGTCGCGATGAACGCGTCGAGGCTTCGCAGCACCTTGGCGATTCCCGCGCTTCTGACCTCCGGATCCTCCTCGATGAGCAGGAATCCTGCCAGCACCGGGCCGTTGCACCACGGATTCCAGTTGTTGATCCGCTCGCCGGGCGTGAAGCCTTGCCACCAGTAATCGTCGTGTTCAAGGTAAGGCGTCAACACCCGCTCCTTCGTCTCCCGGACGATACGCTCGTTAATTCGCGGGCTGATCGCGTCGAACTTGCTACCAAGCAAATAGCGGGTCCATAGGAGAAGCCGCGCCGTTTCCACAGATGACAGCTCGACTCCGTATTCCGTACTGCTCGGGATGCTCTCTTGCTTATCGAATTCCTTCCAGTGGCTGCGATGGCCAGGAGGCACCCAGGTCGTCTCCTCGCAGATGGCGAAAATCCCGTTTAAAATTTGATCCATGTATTTGCTTTCGCCTTCCATGCATTCGGCGACGACGAGAATGCCGAGCACGCTTCTCCGTTCGAAGTAGGCGAGACTGAGGCGCGACAAGTCGCCGCTCGTCCAATAGGCGCGATAGTCCGATACCTTAAGTGCCGGCCACCCATATTCCGCATAACGGTCCGCTTGCCGCAGCCAGCTCTCTCTTTTCTCAGCGGAGATCGATCCCCAGCCTTCGCGGTCTTCCGCCTTCGGAAAAGGCGCGTAAGGCCCTTCTCCGAAGCCAAGCTCCTCAAGTCTTGACGAGCCGTAACGTTCATTTAACATCCTTCAATCTCCTCCCCTTCTTGAATAAAGAAAACCGCCCTGCTCCGAAGAAAAGGACGGCTTACCTGGCAACGCCTTACTCCTTGACGCTTCCAAGCGTCATGCCGCTCATGAAATACCGCTGCAGGAACGGATAGACGCACAGCACCGGCACCATGCCGAGGAAAATTTGGGCCGCGCGCACCGAGCGATCGTTCAACTGCGATAACAATAGAATCATCGCAGGGTCGGATATGGTAGACATATCCATCCGGACGACAATGGTCTGCAAGTAGCTGGCAAGCGGATAGTGGATCGGATCGTTCATATAGATGAGCCCGTGGAACCATTCGTTCCAATGCGTGACGATCGCGAACAGCGTTACCGTTGCGATCGACGGCATCGAGAGCGGCACGATAATGCGCCAGAGCGTCTGCCAATGTCCGGCGCCGTCGATGAACGCCGACTCCGACAGCTCCTTCGGCAAGCCCCTGAAGAAGTTGAGCATCAGAATGACATTGAATACCGGCAGCGCCCCTGGAAGGACAAGCGCCCATATGCTGTCTATCAAATGCAATTCCCGTACGACCATATAGGATGGAATTAATCCGCCGTAGAACAACATCGTGAAGACGAAAATCCAGGCATATCCCGTCCGGAACTTCAAGTTCGCCGCTTCCTTGGACAGCGGATAGGCCGTGAGGATCGTTAACAGCATGTTAATGGCGACGCCAAGCGCCACGCGCTGCGCCGATATGCCCATCGAGATCAGAAACTCATCCTTCCTCGCGACGAATTCGTAAGCCTTCATCGTGAAGTCGACCGGCCATAAGGTCACTTTGCCCGCTTCGATCGCGGCGGCCGAGCTTAAGGAAACGGAGAAGACGTTAACCAAAGGCAGTAGACAGATAAGAGACAAGACCACAAGCACCGTATAGTTGAAACCTACGAACAGCTTGCGACTCCATGTATAGGGTTGAATCATGACTAACCTCCTTGCCGCTTATCAGAAGATGCGATAATTCGCGAAACGGTAAGCCGCGATATAAGACAACGAGATGAGGATGAGCGAGATCACCGACTTGAACAGTCCAACGGCGGTCGCCACTCCATATTGGGCACTGGCCAGTCCGATCCGATATACGTAAGTGTCGAGAATGTCGCCGGTTGAATAGACGGCCGGACTGTACAGGTTGTAGACTTGGTCGAAGCCGGCGTTCAGAACGTTGCCGAGCGCGAGCGTTGTTAGCAAAATCGTGACCGGAAAGATCGCGGGAATCGTTACGTGAAGCGTTTGTTTCCATCGGTCAGCCCCATCCAGGACAGCGGCTTCATACAGCGAAGGATTGACCGCGGTGATGGCGGCCAGGTAAACGACCGTTCCGAACCCGAATTCCTTCAATACGTCTGTTCCCGCCAGCACGTAAGGGAACCACTTATCGTTGCCAAGGAAGAACACTTTATCAAACCCCAGCCACGCGAGAAATTGATTCATGATCCCGGACGTCGGAGAGAGCACATCCAGCAAGATACCGGCCATAATGACCCAAGATAGAAAGTGCGGCATATAAATGATCGTTTGGACGGAGCGCTTGAAGTACTTGATCCGGATCTCGTTCAGTAGAAGCGCGGTTATGAGCGGCGCGAACAGTCCGCCGACGATTTTCATGAATCCGATGAATACCGTATTCCTTAGAACATCCCTTGTTTCGGACAAGTGGTAGATATACTTGAAATGTTCGAATCCGACCCACTCGGAGTGAAAGATCCCTTTAACCGGAATAAAATTCTCGAATGCGATAACGATGCCGACCATCGGGCCGTAGCTGAATATCAACGCAGCCATCAGACCCGGAACGAGCATCAGATGCAGCGGCCATTCCAATCTCCAATTTCTGCGGCTCAATCGATTCCCCTCCTGCCATGATACAAAGAAAGGGTAGCGGCTAGCGGTTAGCCCCTACCCCCCTCATACGTCTTATCGAATCTGACCGCTTGCGTTGACTTCGTCGAGAATCTCCTGACCGCCGGATTTCAGCCAGTTTGCCGCCCACTCGTCGAAGTAATCGAGCGGCTTGGAGCCCATGATGATGGAGGTGATCATCTTGACTTCTTCGTCGCGAAGCGAAGGACCTTTGGCGATCATCGTCGTCGTCGGATTGCCTACGTATGCCGATTGGAAGACCTGGTTGTTGTCGCTGTACTGGCCAAGGAGGCTGAATACCCCGTCAGCAGACCAAAGTTTGTTCGCAGCCCACATGGTTTTGTCGCCGGCTTCGAATTTGGCCACCTGATCGTAATATTGCTTCTGTTCGTCGTTCAGCGTGGATGTGTCGCCGGATTGCTTAGCTGCTTGAACCGCGGCAGCCGCTTTCGGGTTGTTGCCCGGCATGCCTCCGCGTACCGGAGAAAGACCGAAGACGCCGAAGTCCTTGCCGTCTACCGTAACCGTGTGGTAATTTTTGTCGAAGTTTCCGTAGAGCTTTTCAATATACGTGTTCAACATCAAGATAGGAGCTTCCGGATGTTCGGCCTTCTTGCTTACGACATAGAAGTGCGAAGGCAATCCGGTCATGCTTTGCGAGAGCGCCGGCTGATCATCGGATGATACGAGCGGATAGATGCCCCAATCCGAGCCGGGAACGTCATTGTACATATTATTGATTGGCCAAGTCGGCACCCAGAACGCGCCGAACGTCATGCCGACTTTGCCGGATGTGACGAGCTCCGCGGACTTCATGCCGTCGATGACGCTGAATTCCGGATAGATCGCGCCTTGCTTGAACAGGTCGGCCAGCTTGCCGAGAGCGGTCTTCACTTCCGGCTGCGTGTCTGCCCACTGTGCCTTGCCGTCCGCGCCTTTAATAAAATTCAGACTCGTGGCCGAGCCCTTGGTCGGATTAAACGGATAGGCGTGGTAGCCGTTGAAGAAGCCGTCAAGACCGGACCAGCCATTGAATAGATTCAAGTCGAGGCTTAATCCGTACGTATCGTTCTTGCCGTTCTTGTCCGGATCCTTCTTCGTGAACGCCAAGGCGATATTAACGACATCCTCCATCGTCTTCGGTGCTTCAAGCCCCACATTGGCCAGCCAGTCTTTGCGAATATAGATGAGCTGAGTATCGGTGATATCTCCGCCGTCTGACGGAATACCCATGAGTTTGCCGTCCGCCGTTGTTGCCGCTTTGAGCCTCACGCCGTTGTTGGCTTCCATCGAGCCCTTCGTCATATCGGAAGCGTACGTGTTATAGGCATCGGTCAAATCGGCGATCGTGCCGGCTTCTACGAGAATCTGGAACTGCTGAGCGTCGACTTCCATGAAGTCCGGCATATCGCCGGATGCCATCGTTACGGCAACCTTGTTCTGATACTGCTCGGCGTTTACTTTCCATGCGTTCTTCAATTGAATGCCAAGATCTTCTTGGAACGTCTTGACCCAAATGTTGGAATCGTAGTCGTCGCCGGGCGGCAGCTCCGCGGCCGAACTGACAGCGCGCACCGTCGTGACTTCGATCGGCGGATCGTATTTGCCGGTTGGGCCGGTTGGAGTGGTTGCTGCCGGGCTTGCGTTTGCATTAGTGCTTGCATTGTTGCTTGCATTGTTGCTTGCGGTTGCGTTTGGCGTACTGTTCGCGTTCGAAGCTTTGTTGCCGTTGTTGTTGTCGCTACATGCTGTGACAGTAATCATGATAAGTAGTAATGAAAGTATGGCCGAGCCTTTCACTTTCGATTTTGCTTTCGCTTTCGTATTTGTCGACATCAGCTGCTTTCCCCCCTAAATTCTGCATCAAAATGTGCTACGCTTTCATTATGCAGTCAGAAAGGCGCCAAGAATATAATAAAGGAATTACATTCCTTATCCTTTTATATCTATTTCAGCGAATCACGGTATTCCTGAGGGGTCAACAAGGTTGCTTTTTTGAATAAACGGGTGAAATAGGACGGCGAATCGTATCCGATCCGCATGCCGACTTCATGAATTTTAAGCGCGCTCTCGCCGAGCAGCCGCTTCGCTCTATCGACTCTCGTCCTCGTGATATAGTCGCTGATGTTATGCCCCGTCTTCTGTTTATACAATCTGGAGAGGTAAAAAGGCGTCAAGTAGACGTGCTCAGCCAGACGGTTCAGCGTCAGATCCCCGTCGATGTTCTTCTCCACGTACCGATGAATCTGCTCCACGACCTCGCTCGTCTCTTGCTCGTTTCCACCATCCATGCGTTCGAACAACAAATCCGCCAGCTCGCGGAAGAAGTCGGAAGCTTCCCTCCACGAACGATGCTCCCGGATCGAGAACAGCTTGCCCGAGATGGCCTGTCCGTCGGCTGCACCCAGCGCCTCGAACCGATTCAAATGCGGGATGAAGATCGCGGCAAGCTCGTAGTACACCTCGAGCGGCAAGCCCGCCTCCAGCGTCGCCGACTCGCCTACGGCTTCCGAAATCCCGTCGAACAGCAGCTCGAATTTCGCCCGTTCCTTCTGCATCAAGTATTGGTCGAGCAGCCGGATGCGCTTGACCTTGCTTCGCGCTTCCTCGTCTCCGCTTGACTTCGCCCGGTCGTCCGACAGCAGCATCTGGCTGCCGAGTCCAAGCCCGCGGCCGAACAACTGCGACAGCCGCTCGTATTTAGGCGCAAGCATGTCCCATTCGAACGGCTCGCCGGAGACGACGAAGGAACACGTGAGCTTCAAGTAATGGCTGCAGGCGGTTTGCACGGATTCGAGCATCCCAAGCAAGTAAGCGTGCAGGGCGGCTTCCGGATTGGGATCCGAAGCGGAGCCTGCGCGCAGCTGCGGTTTACCGGCAATTGCCTGACGATACCCCGACTCCGTCTTCGGCTGCAGCAGCCAAATCAGCCGTTCGTGATCGCCTCTGAAGTACGTCAATTCAAATTCATGCGCGAAAAATTCTTCGAAGATGTTATTGATCGAATAGGCGAACAGCACTTTATCGCCTCCCGTCGCATCCTCGCGCCACCGGTCGATCCGGCCAACGGCCATGACGACCGGCAATTCGGGATCGAGCGGCACTTCGAACTGCGCGAACCGCTCTTTCCGGACGGCGAACGAAGAAGCCTCCCCTTCCAGCAGACCGGACAAATACTCCTTGCGCAGCGCCGGCAGGGCCAGCTTAAGCGACGAACGAGCGCTCTCGATCAGTCCTTCGTAGGTCACTTCCTCGTCAATGACGCGGATGGCTTTCTCGACCGAGGAGATGATCGGATCGTCTCCTTCCGTCTTCAGGACGTAATCGATCGCTCCCCCGCGGATCGACGACTGGATATAATCGAACTCGTTATAACCGGTTAGGAAAATCGACTTGCAGCGCGGCCAGAGACGCAGCACCTCCTTCTGCAGCTCGATGCCGTTCATCTCCGGCATCTCGATATCCGTCAGCAAAATGTCGATGCGCAGCTTCCTCGCGATCGCTGATGCTTCCATGCCATCAAACGCCTGATAGACCTCCAATGGATATTCGGACTGCAAGAATAGCTCGCTTAAACCTTCGACGATAATCGGCTCGTCGTCCACGATCAACAGACGGTACATGCTGTCACTCTCCTCTCGCGTCATTGGTATTTAAGGGTTCAGCAGTTTTGCTCAGGGACTGGGGCATCGGCAGCTTCAGCGTCGCTTTCATGCCACCCATTTCGCCGCGGGCGACGGAAACGCCGAACTCGCTGCCAAACCGAATGATCAAGCGGCGGTGAACGTTCAGCATGCCGGTGTACTCCATATCGGCTCTCTGATTCACTAGATTCGCTTCGATCGACTGTAAGTCGGCGTTCGTCAGCTTCTCTCCGTTATCCTCGACCGACATGAGCAATTTGCCATCTTGCTCGATCATCGTCACGGCTATTCTGCCGTCCCTGCGCTTGGTCTCGAGCCCGTATTGGTACGCGTTCTCGATGAACGGCTGCAGGATGAGCCGCGGAACGCGCATGTCGCCGCAACCTGCGGGCAGTTCGCCGAACTCCACGGTAATGCGGCTCTTGGCGAAGCGGATATTCTGAATTTCCACATAGGTGCGAGAGTGTTTAATCTCCGCTTCGAGCGGCACATCGTCGGAACCGTTGCGAGTAATATACTGAAAGTATTCGCCGAGGTGCTGGCTGAACTGGATGACGCTGTCATTATCGTTCATCTTCGCCAAGCGGTATAGAATAAAGTAAGTGTTGTACAAGAAGTGCGGATTGATCTGCGACTGCAGCTGCTTCAGCTCCGATGTCTGGGCGCGCAGCTTCTGCTCGTAGACTTCATGAATCAGCACCTTCAGATTGTCCGTCATCATATTGAACCGTTGGAACAAGTAGAGGAACTCATCGCGTGTCTTCGGCAGCGGAATCGGCTCCATCATCCCCGCCTCCACCTTGCGGAATCCGGTGATCATCCGATGCAGAGGCTTGCGAATGAGCTGATACAGCCAGTAAGAGTAAGCGACGATAAAGATGAGCGAGACGAACGACAACAGCCATAGCAGCATTCGGTATTTGTCGATCGGCCCGAGCATTTCGGCCGCAGGCACGTAGGCGATCAAATAGTAGCCGAACGTAGGCGAGCGCTTATAGGCGACAAAATAGGAGCTGTTTCCAGCCGAGATTTGCTTATAATCTTCGTCGGCGCTTCCCTCGGGACGGTTTTTCAAGTAATTCGAAAGTTCTTTCGTGAGTTCTTCGTCCGATTGGTTGCCCAAGATCCAGCCGTTCTTCGGATCGACCAGCATGGCCCCCGAATTCTTGTAGTCGGAGAAGTTATGCAGCGACTGCTTCATCATCTCCTGGTTGATCTCGATCGAGAGGGCGAAGGTTTCCTTCATATTCGGCAGATCGGAGCCCGGATAGGCGATCGCCATGAACAGCCGGTCTTTCCAGAAGTAATGGCCGACGCCCCGAAGTTTGGATACGGTAGCGACTGCCTCATAGTCGGGATTAATCGTGTCGCTGATCGTTTCGTCGCTCGATATCGTTCGCTTCAGCGTCAGAATATGAGCGTTTACGGTCTTGATGTAGAGGCTCGAGTTCTTGATCAGCTGCAGTTTTTCCTGAATCCGCTGCACCGTTTCCGTCCATACGCCGATCGTCATCGTATTGCTGATAAATGTGGCATGCTGGATATCTTTGTCAAGCGCGTATTGCTGCAGCAGCCCCATCATCCGCTCATTTTCGACCTCGAGCGAGTTGAGGTAGAAATCGACCTTCGACTTGAGCGATTTCGACAATTCCTCGCGGACGCTCTTCTCGCCCAGCTGGTTCATCCCGAGACCGATACCGTAGATCGGAACGACCACAAGCAGGAACGCAATGATCAGCTTCGGAAATATCGTCATTTTCCACTGTGGTTTCCGAAAAATTTTCATTTCGAGCCGTTTCTCCTCTCCGATGTCGAACAATCGTATGATAGTAAATCAGTCCCATCACCTAATTATAAAGCGCTTTCGACAGGAATACGACCATATATCTCCAACTCCAAGCGTTCGACTCTTCCGGAAAACACATGGCAAAGGGGCTGCCGCATGGCCAGCCCCTTTCGATTCATATATTTATTTTCGTATTAAAAGAACGCCGACGATCTCATTCAGGTCCATCTCGCTCATGCATAAAGTCACTTTTCCGCTATCATCGGAAGTCGAAACCTTTGTCGTTTCGCCCTCAGAGGTATGACGGAATTCAATAACGGCTTCGAAAGCTCCCTCAATGGTAAGAGTGCCAGGCGCAAACGGGATACAGGCCAGCTCCGAGCAATGTAAGATATCCTTATCGTCTTGTGCGATAAGCGCCCAGTCCCCCTTGAATCGGATACCGGACACTTGCGGAAAAACCTTCTCGTCGCCTGACGCATGTCGTAATGCGAGGGCGGTTATCCGGTCTGGGCCCGCATGCGATTCCACCCGACCCCATGACCGGATGGCCGGCTCGCGGCTCACATCTCCGAAATCGGCATCCAGCCATAATGGCGTCCATCCGCTTCCGCTCCTGCGCCACTTCTCGAGCGCAAGCCAGCGGAGCCGCTGCGAGGCGGTCATCGCTTTGCCGGTACGATCGGTAGCTCCGAGCGTCAAGCCGTTGGTGCCGACAACGGCCGTGTTGAGCAAAATCCGCTCCAACGTGTCCCAATAATAGCCTGTCGACGCATTGATCAACATGCCGCGGCGCGCCGCGAGTGCCGACCACATGCAGCGCTGATTGTGCCCGAGAGCCTCGTATTCAGCGCTGTCTCCAGCGTCTCCCAGATCATCGATATTGATTACGTCGAAATAATCGTGAAGCAGCGGATGCAGCCCATAATAAATAATCGTGATATCCGGCTTTGCTTCCTTAGCCGCGTCCGTGATGATCTTGAGCAGTTCCGTGCAAAGTCGTTCTCCCCGGAATTCCGGTCGACGCGGCACGCTTACGTCCGGTCCCGGCAAGCCATAGCCGAAGTCCAACTTCAACGCTACGGGATTCAACCGGCTCACGATCGACCTGGTCCGTTCCGTTAGAAACGACCTGGTCCGCTCCGAGCTGGGATCCAAGCAATAATGATAAGACTGGCCGTATATCGGATCGCCCGACCAGCGCCAGAGCCTCGGCTTCCCGTCCGCTCCGCAGAGCAGATCCTTATCGGTCAGACCGAACTCCTCAGGCCGGTCAATCCAGCCGATAGACTGCCATACCGCAATTTCGAAGCCTTCTTCCTGCATGTGCGCAAGATCTCGGTCAAACTCCGGAAACCGGTTATAGTCCGGAATTCCGCTGCTGTCGCAAGTCTCCCAATACTCGTCGAGTACGATCATATCGGCAGGAGCCGATCGGGAAATCCGTTCGGTAATGGCCCGCAGATTAAACTGCCCTTCCTTAAAATCGCCCCATGTGCATACAAACGATTTCGCATGAATGGACGATTTCGGAGCGTTGACCGGAAAGGTTTGATACAGCCGGTCGTAGGCATCGAATCCATTCGCTCCCCAGGCAAGTCTGAGCGGCTCGCTCCAGCTACGATTGAGCAGGTCAGGTGCTTTCCACAAATCCTCCCTGTATAAATACTGCATACAAGCGGTGGCGGACTTTAACTGCAACGATAGCGCCGCATCCGGGATCTCTCCGGGTCCGAACGACATCCATCCGTCACCGCCTCCCATCGCCGCGGCATACAGCGGCCTCGGGTAAGCAGCCGCATACGACGTACCCATCGCATCGCCAAAGCTGCCGAGAGGCAGCAGGGCATCGCCCATATCAAAAAAACGCCAAAAGCTGCGCGTCGGATTCGAACCTGCGCACGGCAGGCAGTACCCTTCCGCCTTCCAGTTCGGCCAGAAAGGCTTGGTCAGCGATGGCGCGGCCCTGCGCTGCATGTCCGTCATAAGCTTCGTTCCGAAATAAAGTGCCACGATAGAGGCCGGCCGATGCCATACCACTTCCAGACCGGCAAATCGGATTCCCCATGCTTCGGCAATCACCTGAAGGGAACCTCTGCCAAACTCGCCGAATTCAAGCGCGATCTGATAGCTAGAATCCGAAAAAGCTGACACATTCGAGGCAATCGCATCCGTATAAGAAGTCAATCCGGTTTCATCCGCCAACTCGAAAGAAGGAAGCAGACTTCCTTGCCACACGATGCGGCCGTCCCGTTCAAGTACGGCCTGATCCTTATCGGTTTTCCAACAAAACGACATCTGCTCTGCAGCGACTTGAACGTCCGGTAATTGTTTCACTTTATCCTCCCATTTCGTAACGCGTACGTATTTGCATCCTTCTATATTGAATGGTGGCTCAGGCCATGGATATAGGCTATAAATGACTTCTCTTGCATTTTCATATCCGATTCCCGGCTCAGGCTTTGATGCCGCGCTGTCGATTACATGACGGGAAAGCTAAGCGTAGTTTGGGGAATCGCCGACTATTGAAGAAAGGCACCCTAGCAGGTGCCTTTCTCATAGGTATGCGGTTCGCGGAATGCACGCAGCCTAGTCTGGCTTGACGCAAGGCAACGTCCAGCTCGCGGCTGCCAGCCCCGGAGCCGATGCCTCAATGCCAATCGTCCCCGGATCCCGTCCCGCCCGTACGACGGCTGCGGCGATTCCGCGGTAGGCACGGCAGCTCGCGGAACGGTAGCTCTCGCTGCTCGTCGCGTCCGCCGAGTAAACGCCGAGCAGGCTGCCGCTGCCTTGTACCGTGACGGAAATCGGATGTGCGGCGTCAGGCACAAGGTGGCCATCCTTGTCGACGACAAGGATGCGCAGCTCCGCGAAGTCCCTTCCATCGGCGGACAACCGTTCGGCGTCGCAGCTCAGTTCCAGCCGTGCCGCGCCTCCTGCGGTGACCAGTTGGTCCTCGCAAACGCGCCGCCCTTCGCTCAGGCCGACTGCAACGAGCGTTCCGGGAACATAATCGACGTCCAGCTCCATCGCGCGGTAACCTTCCGAATCCTTCGCCAATACCCCGAGCGAGCGTCCGTTCAGGAACAGTTCCGCCTCGTCGCAGTTGGTGAAAACATATACCGTCTTGCATTCGCCTTCGTTCCAGTTCCAATGAAACTGCGCATTCATGTAGGCTAACGCTTCACCGGCAGCGGGAACGGGTTGCTTGACGGCAAGCCGAACGAACGGCTCTTCGCTCCAGATGCTTCGGCGGTAGTGGTACTCTCCTCGCGCCGTGCCGACCGAATCGATGAGCCCGAACGCCCAGCCGCGTCGACCTCCTGCGAGTGCGGAGATATCGAACGTATTGCCCAAAGCGGAGTCTTCGCCGAGCACGTCGGCGCCTTCTCCCAAATAATCGATGCCGACCCACAGGAACTGTCCGATGACGTAGCGATGCTGCATAATGCGCTTCCAGTGCTCCGGCTCGAATTCCGTCTCTGAACCGAGCAGCGCAAGGTCCGGACGCTCCGCGTGAAGGCGTTCGTAGTACGCGTCGCCTTCCCGGCTGGCGACATAGTTATAGCCCGGCACATCCACCAAATCCATGATGCCTTCTCGCAAGCTCAGCAAGTGATTGCCTTCCGCGCAAACGGTAACGGGCCGGGTGTCGTCCTCCTCCTTGCAGATCTCGACCAATCTGCGCAAGATGGGGATTCCCTCGTCGAAGTAGAGATCCGGAATCTCGTTGCCCACGCTCCACATAATGACGCTCGGATGGTTACGGTCTCGCTTAATCATCGCCCTAAGGTCGGTCTCGTACCATTGGTCGAAGTAGAGCGAATACCCGTAGGTGTTCTTGCCGTACGGCGAGTCCGAGTAGCCGCGGTCCCAGCCTAACCGCCATTCGTCGAACGCTTCGTCCATGACCATCATGCCGAGGAAATCGCACGCATGGTAAAATTCCGTCGGAAAAGGGTGATGCGACGTGCGGACTGCGTTGCACCCGGCTTCCTTCAGCATGGCCAGCCTGCTCGCCCAAGTACGCGTCTGAACCGCACCGCCGAAAATCGCCGCGTCCTGGTGCAAGCAGACGCCTTTGATTATCGTTTCGATTCCGTTCAGTTCGAAGCCCTCGGCGGTAAACGATAACGTGCGAATGCCAAGCGGGGTCAGGACGTCGTCCGCCGGCTCGCCCTCGACGAACAGCACGGAGCGGAGCCGGTACAGGTTCGGCTGGTCCGGACTCCAAAGATCGGGTTTCAACACGCGCAGCCGCTGCTCGAACCGATGTTTGCCGAACTGCGGCACGATCGTCTCCGCCTCGGATACCGCCACTTCGCGGTCTTCCGGATCAAGAATCGTCGTTCTCAGCCGGCAGCTTTTGCTGATTTCGTTATTGTCCGCCATTCCCTTCCCTTGCCAGACAAAAGCATTCCACTTCGTCTCCGGATAACGCCCAACGGAGATGTTCGTTGCGACTGAGATTGAGGCGCCTTCCGGGTCGATGGACTCCGTTCTTGCGACAACGCCCCATATGTCAATGTGCAAGGGGGCGATGACAATTAACTGCACGCGGCGGAACAGCCCGTTTCCTTGATAAGATCTGCCGAACGGCTGCAGAGAAGCATCCACTTTGACCGCAAGGATATTCTCCTCCCCGGCGGGGAGAAGATGAGGCGTAAGATCATGCCAGAATGGCGTATATGCATAGGGATGCGTCCCGAGGCAGCGACCGTTCACCCACACCTCGGCGTTCATCGCGGCTCCGTCGAGCATCAGGTAACATTTCTCCGCATCGGCATGCCGATGCGAAGACGCGAACGGCAATCGGTACCACAAGACGCCCGAGCGAACGTACCCGTTCGCCGGATAAGCGGCGTCGAAATCCGATTCCGCCGAATCGTCGTGCGGAAGCTGCACGATCCGCCAAGCCGCGTCGTCATAGCCGGCCGCTTGCGCGCCCGGAGCGTCTCCCGCATGGAAGCGCCAATTTTCCTCCAAGGATGCAATGCTGCGGTAATCGGTGCCTTCAAGCATCCGCTCCACATACGAGATGGTAGATTCTATTCTTCTATTTGTCATGTTCCAAAGACTCCTTCGCGCGGTCTCTCAAGCCTACTCTCGCTATGCCGGGAAGCGATCTGCGCCTTCCGCCAGCCAGACGTCCCCCGTCTGCCGGCCCGCTCCCGTATCGCGGATAAGATTATCCTTCAATTCGTTGTCGATAGACCCGGCATTCACGAAGAATCCGAATCCGTCGTTGTCCTCGATCACGTTGCGGAGCCACTTGTTGCGATTCGCCCCGTTGGACGCATTCTCCGGGCGAAAATAGACGCCGCTATTCCCGTTGCCGCGAATGACGTTGTCGGCGAACCGGTTGTCGGAATCCTTATGTCCGATAGAGATCCCCGACACGGCGTTATGTTCCAGCACGTTGCGCTCAAATTCGCCGAACTGGACGCGCCAGCAGATGAACAGCCCCGCTGTACCGTTGCCGATGCAAGTATTATCCTTGACGCGCGAGGAATGCGAGCCGGCGCCGGGATGCAGCCCCGATCCTGTGCAGCCGCGTACGTCGCAGTGCAGCACCGAGATATTTTCGGTAATCTGCCAACTTATGCCATCGCCATTGAAGTCGCGCACGAAGACGCGCTCGATCATGCAGTCGCGTGCCTTCTTCAGATAAATCCCGCCCGCTCGGCAGCCTCCGATCGGCTCGTTGGCCGCCTTGTTGCCGTCGATTGCAAGGTCGCGCACGCGAACCTGCTCGACGTCCACCGCTTCGATAATCGGGCAGGCGTTCGTTGCCATGCCGCCGTCGTCGGCTCGGTAATCGCGCTCAAGATGCCGGTCGAAGCGCAGCACATTGCCATCCACCGCTGTAATGGTTGCCGTGCTTTCGTCCCAGCCCCATTTTTGCGACTCGTCGAATATTTGTAGCCCCATCCCTACGCGGAAGCCGCTGGCATCCGCCACCTCCACGCGCAGCTCCCCGTAGTCGGCGTCGACGATGAACGGGCTCTTGAAGCCGTCCGTCTTACGCAGCACCGTCTCTGGTCCGGCGCCGGCCAGCGTGACCCGATCCGTCAGGCGAATCGGTCCGTATATGTCATAAACGCCTTTATCCAACCGCACGATGCCTCCGCCGCGGCTGGTCGCTTCATCTACCGCCATCTGAATCGCCATCGACGTAAAACCCGGATAGTCGCTTTGCGAACCTCCCGCAGTCACTTCGATCGCGCGATTGCGCAGCATCGGATCTCGCAGCCCCATCTCTCTCATCCTCTCGGTTTCCTCGTTATATAATATTCCGATATCGTCGTCTACCAGAATAGCTCCTTGCGTCCCCGCAGCTTCGCGAGCGCTTCTACAAAGAAATAATCGCCATAGATCAGTGATTCATCGACAAACACACCGCGCGAGTAGTAACCGGTTGCATGCCTCAGCAGGCCTTCATGCTTGTCGCCCCAGTCCGCATAGCGGTCGCACAGCGACCGGACGATCCGCTCGGCCGATGTCCGGCACCAAGCGGCATCTTCGACTCCTGCTCCTCCGCCCTCTTCCATAAGCTCTGCCAGCTCCAGCAAACCGGACGCCGCGATCGCCGCCGCGGACGAATCTCTCGGCATCGACTCCCGGCCGGCTTCCGGCAGGAAGAAGTCCCAGTACGGAACACCGTCTTCCGGCAGCCGTGAAACGAAGAACCGAGCTACCCGCAGCGCGGCTTCGCGATACCGGGCCTCGCCCGTGTACCGATAGCTGAGCGCGAAGCCGTACAGCGCCCAGGAAGCTCCGCGCGCCCAAGCGGAATCCGCCGCGTAGCCTTGCCCGGCCAGCGACTCGATCGGCGCCCCGGTATCCGGATTGTAGCGGATAATATGGCAGACCGAATCGTCCGGACGAAGAAAATCGCGCAGGACGGAATCGGCATGCCGGATCGCGAGGTGCTTATACCGCGGATCCTTGATCTCGCGTCCGGCCCAATACAGCAGCGGCAAATTCATCAGGCAGTCAATGATCGCCCAGCCGGTATGATCCTCCTCGTCCCAGTTCGGCCAGGCGCGAATGAACTCGCCTTGCGGATTGTACCGTCCGGCAAGGAGATTGGCTGCGATGAGCGCATGCCGCTTCGCATCGGAATCTCCCCCGCGCCCTGACGCCTCAGCCAGACGATGCTGGGCAACGCTGCTCAAGCTGAACATGAAGCCGACGTCGTGATGCAGCAGGTCGTAAGTCTGCAGCGTCTCCGCGAGCTGACGCTCGCACGCTTCGGCCACGCGCCGTAGCTCCTCATCGCCGTTCTCGCGGTACGCAAGCCACAGCAGCCCCGGCCAGAAGCCGGCGACCCAGTCGTGCGTCAGCCCCTTAACGTATCGTCCGTTTGTCGTTCCGTTCGGAAAGGCCGCTCCGATCGTCCTGGCGCTCCGGCCTATTTTTGCTTCTGCCCGGCTCCAAGCCTCATCCGCCCAGCTCAAATCCCGTTCCAAACCGTGGTGCAACTTATGCTCCGTCATGCTTCCAGCCTTCCTTCCCTGACTGCGAAAGATTGTCCTAATTCTCCGGCTTTGCCGTATGTATTTATTATAAAATCACGGCGCTGCCGAACCTTATAGTAATATTTAAAGAATCGCTGTCTTTTCATAACCTTTTAACGGGTACCAATGGTGCGAGGGCGAAAGTGGGCTTTGAAACATAACGCGGGCTTGCGTGTTCGCGGGAGAAAACCTCCCGATGATCGCAAGCCCGCGTTTTTTTTCAACTGAATCCTTACCTTTACGGCCTAGCCTAACTTGAAGATCCCATGTAACTGTTTGCTCGGGCTCTAGTCATGGTAGAGGACGATGTTGTCAAAGTACCCTTTGCCGCCGGCGGCAGTCGCGCCGACCTTTAACATCAGCTGCACACTTCCGGTAACACTCGCATCGCAAGGACCGGCAGCCACAGCGACGTTGTCCAGATAGAGCGTAAAGTTCCATTTCGTGCCGTTGTGGGTAAACGCCACTTTGAAATGATGCCACGAATCTTTGGTATAATACGCATTCCCCCAAGTGTTCCACGGACGCAGATTCAAATCACTGCCCTGCGCCGGGCCGTCACTGTCATAAAACCTCGAGCTCCACCCGAGATAGAGCGCGTTTCCGGTGGTTAAGCCGCTGCCCATAAAGTCATATTCCAGGGTGTAGCCGACGTTCGGCCCAAGCGTAAACGCGGGGAATTGATACATGCTATTGCCGTCAGTCTGAGTGATCTCAAGCACCTTGCCTCCCACTCCGCCCGGTGCGGCAACAATTGCGCTGCCGGTGCCGGCCCATCCGAGAACCTCGCCGGGAGCGCTGCGCGAGTCAAAATTCTCCTCAAGCAGGACAGTTACCGGCTTTTCGCCTTGATAGAGCTCGACGTTGTCAAAGTAGTTATTACCGCCGGCCCCGCCGACCTTCAACATCAGTTGTTGGTTGAGAGAAGCCGCGCCATTCACGTCGTTTTCGTCTACGAGCACGCCATCCAGGAAGAGTCTTACGGTCCACTTCGCCCCGTTGTGCTTAAACTCCGCTTTGAAATGGTGCCACTCGTCTTTCGTATACGGCTTAGTGACCCAGCTCTGCCACATGCGCAGATGCAGCTTGCTCGAATCGCTGCCGCCGTCGCTGTCATAAAATCTCTCGCTCCACCCGAGATAGAGCGCATTTCCGGTGCTCGTGCCGCTGCCCCTAAAGTCATATTCCAAGGTGTAGTCGATCCCGGGCTCAAACGCGATCGCGGGGAATTGATACAAGCTGTTGCCGTCGGTTTGAGTAATCTCAAGCGCCTTGCCGCCTGCTCCGCCCGGAGCGGCGACAATCGCGCTGCCGGTGCCGGCCCATCCGGGAACCTCGCCGGGAGCGCTGCGCAAATCGTAGTTTTCTTCATACAGGACGGCATATGGAACCTCAAGCTCCTCAAACGCAGCCGTTACGACGGCATTCGCGCCCGGCATGAGGAATACGTGGCTGCCGCCGGTTATCGACTGCTCCACGTTGTTGATCTTGAGCCAGGACAGCGTATAGCCGTCGTCCGGGGCAATGGTCAAGGTGAACGTTTCGCCTTCGGTAGCGGTTGCCTTGTCCGCGGTGACCGAACCTCCGGCGATCTGACCGGGTACCGTGATGCCGTGCGGCGTCTTCACGACCTCTTGCTGACCCCGATAGAAGAAGAAGTTGTCATAGTACGCTTTGCCGCCTTCATCGCTAAGGTAGCCGTTCTTCAGCTTCACCGTCTGGCTCCCGATAGCGGTAGCGTTAGCAACGGGGCCGTTAGCCATAAGGACGTTGTCGATGTAGAGCGTAAACGACCATTTCACGCCGTCGTGCCTGAACTGCAATTTGAAATGGTGCCACGCGTTTTGGGTATACGTCTTCGCGCTCCAGGTGCTGGCCGAACGCACATTCATCAAACCGTCCACCGGGGCGTCGCCGTCGAAAAGCCTTTGGCTGTCGTTAAAATAAAAACTGGTTCCGTCGATTCCGCTGTCTCCCCTAAAGTCATATTCAAGGGTATAGTCGACGCCTGACTCAAAGGAGATTCCGGGCAATTGATACAGGTTATTGCCGGCGCCCTGCGTAATTGCAACAGCCTTGTCGCCTTCGTCACCCTGTGGACGGGCGACAATCGCTGCTCTGTCGCCGGCCCATGCTCCTCCGCCGACACTGTCTCCGGCGTCGAAATTCTCATCATACAAGACGGCGTATCCGTCGTCGGCCATGATCCCGACGAACGAAACCGTCACGGCGACATCCTCGTCCGGCATGGCGAACAGGTACTTGTTAGCGCCGAGACTGGTCAGTCCGGCAGCACTGCCGTTGACCTTGAGCGAGCCAAGCTGCATTTTGTATTCGGGTTCCGGAGCAACAGTGAGGGTAACCAGCTCGCCCTCTATCGCCTGAGCTTTATCAGATGTGACGTTTCCGTTCTCCATCTGGCCGATCGTAACGTTGTGCGCCGCAGGCTCCGGATTATCGCCCGTGGTCACCATGACGAACACCGGCTTTTCAGTGACTCTTACGGTCACCTTACCGCCCGATAGCTGAGACTTTATGGATGTGGAGGAACCGGTATCGCTATTGCGCACCAGCTCGACCAGCTTTACGTCCTCGATATCATCCAGAGGTAGTGCGGAAAGATCAAGCTCGTAATCGACATAGTTGCCGTCAATATCGCCCTTGGAGGTTCCCAGCCAGAGCGCATAGCCCTTGCCGTTATTCTTGTCTTGCTCGTCAATCCCGGCGTTCTCGTCATCGAAGCCGAACTGAAGCACGTTCAACGCGTTTTCGGGCGTGGTATTGTTATTGGTGAAGGCGTTGCCCGATGAATCCCACGGTTCTACTTTTTTGGTATAAGTGGGGGTCTCCACTTCCTTCTCGAAGCGCATATCGCCCAGCCAGTTGCGCATGGCCGTTACATAGTACCATGCGGGTTTCTTGGCGTTCGGACCTTCGCCCAGCACGTTTTGAGTATCCAGATACCCGCTGGTATTGAATTTACCGGCGGTACCCGTTCCTGAACCGCGCAGCATGAACTGCTGAGCACGATCCACGCCCCAGGACGCGAGGAGGAGGAATTCCCTGACCATCCAGCGGCCTTGTATCTCAAAACCGCCGACTACGTCTTGCATGGTTACCGGATCGTTCTTACCTGCGAAGCTCGGATAAAGAGCCGGATTCAATTCGAGCTCGGCGTTGACGCCGGGATAATAAGACTGATTCGCTTTGGCGGTGGTCGCCGTGCCTTGGGCGCTGTCCCAGCCCAGCTCGGAAAGCCACACCTCGGCGTTAGGATAATACAATGCGCGAAGATTCATGACCCACTTCATGCCGTATTCAAGAGGAACGTCCTGGTTCCACGTCTGTTTGGTCCACTGATCTTCTTCGGGCGCCACGCCGCCGATCGCTCTGCCGTTCGCGACGTCTTTGGAGTCGGGTGTGTAGTGGTGCACGTTCAGTACGTCTACCGGGAACTGCTCGAACCTGTACAGGAAGTTTTCCGGTTCCTCGGGATTTTCCTCTCCCAACAGGGCTTCCTCTCTGGTGTAGGGCTTGTTCTTCTCGGTATCGTGTTTCCTGAAGTACGAACCCCCCTCGAATACATAGTTGATATCAAGGTAATCGTCCGCGGTTCTGTAGGTCAGGAACCACTCTGTCATCTCTTCCAAGAACTTGAGGTCGAGGCCGCCCACGCCTGCTATGGACAGCTTGGCGTTGGGGTCCGCGTTCTTGATGCCCACGCCGGAGTAAGGCTTGCCGGTAGCTTCTTCTGTGTAGATGTAATTCCCGCTCCGGGACTTAACATCGATGTCCGTATCGTGTATCCACGACTTCATGGCGTTCATGTGGCCGTCGTAGTCCGCGCTCGTCATCGCCGCGAACTCATAGCCGCTCACGCCTTTAAGGTTCAATTCATTGCCGTTTTCATAAGTCTCGATCAGGTTCAACCCGATTTCCTTGGAGGTGCCGGGGGCGACGTGCACCAGATCCGGATCGATGGTGCCGCCCTCTTGCGTGCTCTTGGCGCTGCCGTATCTTGCCACGTGCTGCCATAAGCTCATGGCGTGGCCCAGATAGGAATCGGGATTCTCTCTGTCCCCATCGCCCTGGTAATTAGGCATGTTGTACGCGGGATCCGTTCTTTCGGCGTCTCCGACATGCAGGTTCTGCAGGCACAGATATACCAATGCGCCGGCGGCCTTCATATTTCTGTAGAAAGCGTCAAAACCGCCCCAGGTGTTGACGAACGCCACCAGCGGCCTTTCCGGATCGTCGATCATACGCGGATCGTTGTCGCCGGCGCCCGAGTCGTTTCCGACCATATATTCCGTCCAAGCCCAAGTGTGGTATTCCCTCGTCGTTCCGCTGACCGGGACGACGTTGCCACCAAGGTCGGGGTCATTAAAGAAGCTGTTGGTGCCGACAAACGTACCGAAATCAAGGTTGAATTCGGGTACCGTCTGAGGTTCTTTATCCCAGTCTATAGGGACGATATCCCTTTTGCCGGTATCCGCGATCAGCGGTTCTAGCGGCAAGCCGAGAATAACAAACTCGGAAAGGTTGACGTCGCGGTCGACCGTAATCGTATCGTCCGCGAAATTAACATATTTGTACGTACCGCCGCTCAGCTTTTCGATTTTGAGTTTCGAAGCGTTCTTAATCTCATTGTAGTTGTAGCCGCCGCCGAAGCTGGCCGGGCTGGCGAGGTCCATTCGCACCCAGCTGTCGTCATTGTTCATCGCGTAGGTGAACAGCTCCACATAATGGTCACCCACATAGGCGGACACCTTGACGGAACCGCCGGCGACCTGCCACTCGCTGGTTTGGTCCGCTATGGCGTCTGATGTGGGACCGTACTCCGCGCCGTCAAAGAACCAAATTTCCTGAAGCGTATGCTTCTGATTGAGTGCGATCTCCAGCTTGTTGCTGCCGCCCTCGCCCGTTCTCCATACGCTGTCGTTGGTCGCAAGCGCTTTCTCTTCGTCGCTGAGTACGGGCCGGTAGCCGGACGGACTCGCTGCGCTGATCTGCTCAAACGTCGTGAAGTCCTTGTAGTTCTCGTATCCGTCGAACAGCAGGTAAGGCGATCCGTCGCCCTCAGCTTTGCCGTCGTTGCCCAGCCAAGACCTCTGCACCGCCGCCACCGTGCTGCGGGTGATAGGCTTGCCGACCATGACGAAGCTCGAAAGGTTTACGTCGGTATCGAAGTTTCTGTATACGTCTGCTCCTTCCCACCAGTGGTATTTATCCTCGCTCACCTTCTCGATTTTGATTTTCGAGACCTTCTTGATTTCATCGTACGTGAGGCTGGTATGGTTGGCGAAATCGCTGAGATCGCTGAGATCCACCTGTACCCAGCTGTCATTGTTGTTCATCTCATAGGAGAACAGCAGCTCGTACCTCTGCGCGTCTTCCAGATAGCCGTACACATTGATAGACCCGCCGATGACCTCCCACTTGCTGCCTACGCCTTCAGGATCGTTCGGGACGTCGGGAACAGGATTAGCCGGATCCGTAAAGTTCCAATAAGCCGAGGGGCGGTACGCTCCGCCGTCAAAGAACCAGATCTCCTCAAGATCATGCCGCTGTTTAAGCTCGATCTCGAGGACTCTGTTCGTGTCCCATGCTCCTCCGGCTCCCGATCTCCAGACCTTGTCGGTATTGCCGTTCGGGATCAGCTTGTCCTCTTGGCTAAGTATGGGCCAATAGCCGGACGGACTCGCTGCGCTGATCTGCTCGAACGTCGTGAAGTCCTTATAGTTCTCGTATCCGCGGAATAGCAGATACGGGTTGCCGGGGGTCGTATCCTGACCTTTTTCGCCCAGCCAGGATCTTTCCACGCCGACGACCTCCGTGTCGCCAATGGTGATCCATCCGTCGTCGGTGACAGCGTTCGCCACCTTAACGGTCAGAGGGCCGGACTGGGAAATCAGGCCGCCTTTTTTGTCCTGCGCTTTGCTTATAAGCGTGTATTCACCCGGCTCGTTATATGCGGTATTAAATGTAAAGGTTTGAGAATTGCCTTTTTTGATCTGTTTGATGTCCCAGGTGTTCGCTCCCGCGACAATGCTGATATTGTTGTAGGTTCCCTTGCTGCCGTTATTGGAGGCGGTGACCGTATAGGTTACCGTTTCGCCAGGTTCCACGGATGTTTTATCCGCAGTCACGGACACGTCGATCCCCGCCGCTGTGCCCGCAAAAGCCGGAATCGGGATGCTCGTCAACATCATGACCACAATAATCATTACTGCCAATAGCCTTCGTTTCATCATTGTTCCCCCTTATTGAAATGGTGGTCCCAAGTGTGTCGGACAAAGTGCTCTTGTTCCAAGTTCCAAGTGGATGAACTGTAGATCCGGGCCGGAAACCTGCGAATATCCCTCCTTCCTCGCTCTCGATGACGAGCCCGATGCGTATAAGGTAACACACTCTATTGATGGTATATATTGTATTTCATTGCCTTTCGTTTACTTTTAATAGCTTTACGGAAATTAGAGACATAAACATCCGCGGCCTGATTTTATATAAAAAAAAAGAAGCCGGCGTATACCGACTTCTCATGCGATCGCTAATTCGTTTAATTAACCAGTCACACGGCTCACGATTTTTAATACTGTATCTCTTGTTAATTTGCTTCCGCCGGTAGCAATAAGGTTTACTGTAGCATGAGCTAATGCTAAAGGTATTTTACAAAATTTCGACGCCGGACCGTCTTTCAAGTCTGCCACGTAAGAATCGGCTTGTTGTAAATTGCGGCGCGTATATTGTTGCATCTCCTTAAATCCCCAGCCATCGGGAAAGAAATCAACCCCACGTTTAATATCCTCATTTCTATTTCGGAGAATATTGACGGCCTGCAGTCCTCGCCCGAAAGCAACCGCCTTCGTTAAATCGGATTGAGTGCCGTCATGCCATAACCAAAGTTCTGAAAGCATTTCTCCAACCATACCGGCCACGCTGTAAGTGTAACGATCCAAATCTTCTTCCGTATGAATAGTCCATCCGTTCTGAACCCATTCGGACATTTGTAAAGCCATCTTTGCGATGTACCGATTTACGATGGGTGCTCCTGAGGAAGGACAAAGAGCCACCCACTCATCGAGTTGCATCGTAACTGCTGGCAATGCTGCCCGATACGGCGATAATAATTTTCGTATGGCTTCAGTAATATGTGCGGTTTGGAATGCATCGTGTACTCCAATTAATAGGTCCACTTTCAATTTGTCGGAGATTTCTTCGTGATCCTCTATTTCATCTATTGCCCGCATACACAGATAAGCAGATGTCACGGCCTCCTTCAACCCAAAATCCATCTGGCTTATGGGAATGTAAAAAGTGCGACTCGTTTTTTTCAACATGGTCATTGCATCATTCAAGACATCGTTATTAATGATAATTCCCTCCAAGCATTGCATTAAAGTTACTGATATCATAATAACACAATCCTATTATAAAGGTTGCGGAGAACGTAGGCGGTACGGTAGGAAGAACTAGGCAGCTGTAGTATTGTAGTGTGCAGTAGTAGGTGTTGTGTCAGAATTACTGAGAGAATGAAAGTCAAAAACATTTCTTTATCAAGGGCGACTACTGAATTATTGAGACTGGTCAGATCATTTTCCAGCTAGAGAGGGCATATCGTCACAATTATTAAGAATATCATCTTTTCACTAGTTGATTAATTATGCATCGCTTCATGATACAACAAAATGCCCCCGGATTGACGGGGGCATTCGCGTGATCTGCTTATAATAACTTTGCATGTACCGTTTAATGCTTTTACAATTCCATACCTAGATCAAGAATCACGTTCAGAGCACGAAGGATCATCGTGACCGACTCAGCGCGGGATGCCGTAGCATTCGGTTCGAATTTACCGTCTCCCTTACCGCCGATAATTCCTGCATTGGCCAATTGATTGATAGGCTCTTCAGCCCAGCTTCCCTGCGTGTCTCGGAACTTCGAAGCGTCTGTTACAGAGCTGAGGTTCATCACCTTCGAAAGAATAGCTACGATTTCCGCACGGGAAATCTCGTTGTTCGGCTTAAAGGTGCCGTCACTGTAACCGTTAATGATGCCGTTCGTTTTCAGTGCAGCTATTGCGCCTGCCGCCCAGTTTCCTTCCGCATCGGCGAAGTTATCCAAACCTTTGGCAGTGATGCCCAAAGCCTTCACGAGCATGGTTGCGAACTCTGCGCGCGTAACGGATGCATTAGGATGGAACGAACCATCCGAATAACCGGTTACGAAACCGATCTGCGTAGCCAATGCAACGGCTTTCGCGCTCCAGCTTGTTGCAGCCTCGTCTGTGAATGTGATCGCAGGAGCGGTTGCAAGTTTGGATTTGATTGCTTCTACGAGTTTCACTGCATCGACAATGTCAGACTTCAATACTGGCTTTTCCGGTGTTGGAACCGGTGTTTCAGTTGGATCCGTTGGTTCAGTTGGATCCGTTGGTTTAGTCGGTTCAGCTGGTGGTGTTGGTGTTGATAGCTTAGACCATTTCGCATACAACATGGTATCCGCTGTTACTGTATCCGTTGCAAAGAGCCATGGAAGCGTACCTTCGACATCCCTATACCATCCTCCGAAAGCATAACCATCTCTTGCCGGAGTTGTTGGTTCTGTAATGACAGTGTTATATTCCACGGGAATACTGGCTACTGCACTTCCGCCTTGGCTGTCAAAGGTAACCGTGTAGCCATTAATTATCCATTTTGCATATAACGTTGTATCTGCTGTTATTGCATTCGTTGCAAACTCCCATGGAATTGTACCTGCAGCATCCTGATACCAACCTCCGAACGTATAACCCTCTCGTACTGGAGCTGTCGGTTCTGTGGTTACAGTGCCGTAATCTACTGCCACAGTATCTACTAAACCACCGTCTTGTGTATCGAATGTTACGTTAAATTTATGAAGCGTCCATGCTCCTAAATAAAGCGTTTTATCCGAATAGATGGAGTTTGTGAAATCCCATGGATTTGTAAGTGCTTCATCTGCGTACCAGACGAAATCATAACCGTAAACATCCGGTTGCGCGATTCTGCGGGTTACGATTTGATCTTGGACGGCAAACGGAGCATCGACCGGAAGTACGAAATGTACCGCATAGCCGTTAATTACACTTTGGATCAGCGAAACATCGGCATAACCTTCCGCGCTGATCATGATATTGAAATCTGCCGCTTTCGTGAAGAGACTCTTATCTAACGTAATCGTACCTGCAGCAGCATCTACACTATAAGTCGTGCTTTCTATAGGAGTACCGGCAATAGTAATGCTTGTAATTGCACGCGCCCAGTCAGCGTCGCTGAAATCAAGCGTAATGTCGTTACCGACAGCGTTATTCCAATCATCCGTTGTAACAAGGGACGCGGCTAAAGCATATTTGGCATATAGAGTCATTGGCTTCGTAACAATGCTTGCAAAATCAAATGGCACTGTTAAGTCTGCATCCGTATACCAACCAACGAACTTATAGTCGACCTTGAGCGGATCCGCCGGTCTTATTACGTTTCTCGTTACGATTTGAGATGCTATGGCATCACCGCCATCGGTTTCAAAATTCACCGCATAGCCGATGACTTGATCCACAACGATTGCATCTGCGTAACCTTCCGATGAAATCGCCACATTCACCTTTTGTCCAGCTGTAAACAGGGACTTGTTAAGCGTGATTGCTTGATCGGAGATCGTGTAGTCTGTATCGCGAACCAATTTTTTAGAACCGATACGAACTTCACTAATATTGTTTTTCCATACTCCGTCATCCGTGAAACTCAAGCTAATATCGCTGCCGACCGTGTTTCCAAGGACTTGCTTCTGGACAGTCGGAGGCGTTTTAATCCAATTCAGATACAAAGCTGCATGATCATTCAATGGTACATTAGCATTGAACATATTTCCTTTTGTGCCTGCTGCATCAAGATACAGCAATGGGCTTACGGAAAGAATGCCATTGGTTACATGTAATAATGGGCCGGATGTAACCGCCCCCGAATTGGAGTCAATTACTGTTGTCATATTCGGCAAGCCGGCTTTTCCGTTTACAAGCGAATCCCTGAAGTAGATGTCAGTCGGATTCTTCAACGTTCCGCCGTTCAAGTCGATATGACGTCTGTAACCAACCTTTACATCGTTGATCGACAGCGTCGTCGTACCGTCAATGGCTGTAACCTTCAATTGATAGCCGTTATTCGGGCTTGCTTTAACAAGACTCGGCGCTTCGCTGAATGCAAACATTTGACCTAGACTCGTTTGTCCCGCTTGTGCCGCCGCTGCTGCTGTAGCTGTCGTAAAGGAAAGCTTGCCTACATTACCATTCGCTACAAATTCATACGTGCTTGGATCTAACGTATACGTTGTAAGCGTCGAATCCGTTGTGCCATCACTCTTGATCTTGTAGAAGGAAGCTTCAATTTTCTGAATGCTCGCCTTGCTCGCTAACCAAGGAATATTGGCAGCATAATCCGTAATGCTAATATCCAGATTCCCTTCGCCAAGTACCCAACCTCTCCCGCTGACACCGCCATCCGTTCCGTCGAACTTCAGACCGTCCGGTTTCGCCGTATCCACAGGAGCATAGTTTTGTGTAAAGCCCATTTGCCATTTGGCATAAACGGTTACATCTGAACTTAACCTGGCAGCTGGATCCCAATAACTCGTACCTGCCGGATCGTTAAACCAGCCTATAAAGTTATATCCGGCTCTTGTTGCAGAAGGATTTTTAAGCGTCGAGTTCGCTACAAGGTCAACTCCGTTTCTGCTTTTTCCCGGCGTATGTCCAACCGCAATGGAATTAACCGGAGCACCGCCTTGACTGTCAAAATTAACGGCGTATCCAACAGGTTGCATAGCACTATAAATGGGATCAGAGCCTGCAGTAGTTAGCGGGTAAATCGTTCCCGAGTTGGCGCCTGTTGAATTGAACTCAAACTTATACAGCTGCGGCAAATAATTGGCTCCGCCCGGATTAATAGCCGAAGCTGCAACGACAGGTGTTGCATCGGTTTTAAATAGATCTGCCTTAAAAGTAATTTGCCCTGGCTGGCTGATGTCGTAATATTTATTGCCACTGCCATCCAACAAATTCGTGATATCTATTCCGGTCGTGAAGTTTTGTGTTTTCACCACGACTTTATTGATACCGCCACGCCAATCAGCACCACTTGCATCTTCTGTAAAGGTAAGGGTTAAGTCCTTGCCGAGATGGGCTTTGGCCGGATCGGTTACGATTGGAATGATAGGCGTCGGAATCGCTGCAGCCCCGATCGTAAAGCTAGCCGTTACATCTGTATACCCTGCTGCTTGAATCTTGACAGCATAATTACCGGCTGCCGGGATAATTGAACCCGGTAATGTAATCTTAGAAGGTACGAAAATTACACCTTTCATGGGATCGAAGTAATAATAGCCCGCTGTGATTGTTACTTTATCGGTTATATCTGAAGCGCCTAGCAGGATCTTCATAATCGCGCTTCTCCAAACAACGTCATCCATAAATACAGCGTTATTTGGTATTAATGAAATGGTCGCACCATTTTGCAAGTCACTAAGCTTTGGCAGTGTCGTTACAGACGTTGTTTGCGACGGACCTGCAAAATTAAGCTTAGCCAGTACTTCTTTCATACCATCACCTGCATTGAAGGAAATGGATCCTCCATACGGCGTTGTAATGGTAGTTGATTGTTCCACCGTAAGCTGTGGCGTCGGAGCCGTTATGATACCGTTATCGATTGCGTTCTGATTCACTTGACCAAAGTTTTTGAAGATGTAGTAGAAGTCATAATAGTCGATTCCATAACCGGAAGCGCCCGGTTTCTTCCAATACACATCGGCATTTCTATGGTCATTCAGGAATACTGTTCTGGATGCCAGATTGCCTGGTGTCGGGTTGTTAAGTGAGTTCAGGCTCTTGTAATTCAAATAAACCTCGGTTTCTGCAAGGAGATCCTTCATGTCAATCACATCATCGCCATTGACATCGCCGGCTAATAAAGAAGGCGTTTGGATAGAAGGGATATCCTTGTACTCCCCCGACATATAACCATACTTAGTTGAACCAATTACAGGGGTTTTAAGATAGCCCTTAAAATGTCCAGGCATTGAAATCTCAACGGAATATGGTTTATCGCTTACATCCATTGTAACGGCATAGGTACCGGTAATATTGCCTGAATATTCAATCGCGTTGTTCGTGGATGTAGGATTATCGGTAACAAACTGTTTGCCGGTTTGATCAGTAACCGTAACCTTTGCACCTGAATCCTTCGTAATATTTGTGAACGATCCGCTAAGCGTATTCTGTCTGAACGATTCAGCAAACAAACCGCCTGTGATCATGGATTGAGATTGTCGCAAATAAGGTATATTAGCTGCGAATGCCGGAACCTTGGTAGCTGCACCGGACATCGTCAATTCTGTAAATGCGACATCATATGACCATGGTCCGGAAATCGGATCAGGGCTTGTATACGTTACATCTGCTTCGATAATGTTCATATCCCCATCAAGAGCGCCAGCCGCACTAATTCCAGATAGCGTTACATCAGTGGACTTCCCTGCAAGCCGCGAATCTGAGTAAGGCTGACCAACAGTCAGAACAGTCGTAGGGTCAATTCCTTTGCTGAGCAAATAGTCTCTATATTCATCTGTAAGTTTGATGTTTGTAAATGTATAAAGATTACTATTAAACGTAAATTTACCGCCCGTCATGTTGACGGCATGCTTCAAAGCGACGGTGGATTTGAACGGTTTATAGGCATCAACCACAGTCTTATCTTGATTCTGGGTACCCATATCCGCATTTCCAGAAGATGTATAGGTGATATATGGCGAGCCTTTTTTAATGAAATAATACTGCTGCAAAGTAGAATCCGTATCTGCTGCACCGGCATAGTCGCTTGGATAAACCCAGAAATTAGTGCCTTGTGCTGTGAGGTCCTCTGGACTAACACCAAAATGGAAACGACCTTTCGAATCCGTCTTGAAGATTACAGTCGGCCAATAACTATCTTGGTAACCCCATACCGCATTCAAGCCTTGATCTACTGGCACGGGTGTTCGATTATCCTCTGGACTTCTTACCAAGGTTTCACCGTTATTCTTCATGATGTCGATGTTATTATCATAAACGGTTCCATAAAATCCTTGAATCTCTTGCCCAGGCTGATAGCCTGTCGGATCGATTTCATAAATCCCCGGCTTGGAATCACTGTCCATCTTAATCGTAGGTGCTGTCAAATCCACGTACAGCGTATCTTCTGCTGTGTAACGTTTGCCAGCTGTGTCCGTAGCAATCATCTCAACGGAATAAGAACCTTCCGTAATAGTCGCCGGTATGGTTGCTATTCCGGACTGATCTAGCGATGATCCGTCATAGGACTTGGTAAATGGAAGATATCTGCCTCCCTGAAGCATAGGTATAGGACCATAAATGACACCTGGACCTACCCCGCCAATACTCGCACTATTTTGAACGATACCTAGATATTTACCGCTCTTATCTTTCAATACCAGGTACATGTTTTCCATTGCACTATTAACAGAGAAGGAATAATACGAACCGCCGGATCCGGCTGTATCCGGGTTCCAGTTCCCGGTAATGGAGAAGGGAAGCGTAAAAGCCTTTATGTCTACACTCATACTGAGGCCTTTTTCAGCTACAGTAACCGTAAAGGGAACGCGGTAAGACTCCGATGAGTCAGCGGCGTTAACAAGATGAATATACCCTTCATAAGTACCATCAATCGCGTTTGAAGGAACTGTAATTTGGGCTGTTGTTTTCACTTTACCGCCTGCGCCAACCGTAATGGATGTCACAGATTTGCCTCCAGCAGCGAAATCAATCTTGACATCGTTGCCGGTCCCCGCACCTACCGGATGAGAAAGAGCAAATTTGGTGGTAATAAATTCAGTGCTCAATTTAAAGGTTTTACTTCCTGTACCCTTATTCGTTACGTCAAAATCTTTGGACGAAACCACGTCATCCGAGCCGTCCGTTGCACCCTCTCCTCTGCCTTTAAAGCCGAAGAAAAGGCTGCCCGTCAGATTATCCACTTGATGAATAGTCGTATAATCCGTGGGGGTATCATAGGTAGAAGCTTTTTCCAGCACTTGAATATTCACGTTAGCCTGAATAGCGCGAGCAGGATCGACAACGCCGGCACCTACTTGATATACGCTATACGTCTTCGAAGCCGTGTTCATATCCTTGGCTGTATTCATTAGAGCTGTCTTAACGTCGGCAGGACTGTAATCAGGGTGAGCAGCCAGAACCAACGCCGCAATCCCCGCTACATGAGGTGTAGCCATGGAAGTACCGGACATTTGCATATACTGATTCGTATAATCAGGCGTACCGGTGTCTTGTGGCTCGTAAACGTCGTATGGAGCTGTGGACAGAATGTCAACGCCCGGAGCGACGATATCCGGCTTAATCGTCCAATCCTTCACGGGTCCCGTGGAGCTAAAGCTTGCCAATTCGTCCCCATTCTTTACGAGCGGCGCATCCAATGCAGCCGGGAAAGTAATGGTGGCATGGTCGGGATCAGCCGCAATCGCCTTCGCGAGTGCTTCCCCCTGGACTCGCGTCAAGGAAACGGAATACGCATAATCCATACTCAGGCCTAAGTAATTCGGAATATAACCTTCTGTATCGGCATCATCAATATGATCCCAGATCATCATAGCTGCTGCGCCTGCACGATGCGCATTCGCGATTTTGGTCTGCATAAACTCGCCGCCGCGCTTAACAAGGGCGATTTTACCGGTCATTTCTTTTCCGCTATAGTCATCCATCGTACCTGGACCGACATCAACGATCGGAAGTGTCTGTCCTTTATATTGATCGTCGCTTTGAAGGAAGCTTCTTCCAAATAAACGAGCTTGATAAGACTTCGTGCCGTTCTTGAGGGTCATAACCGGAATATTTTCCGGATACGTACTGGCACCGACGGTTATTGCAAGCGCTGAAGTTCCCGGCGAGCCAACAGTAGCTTGACCAGGACCCGCATTACCTGCTGCAATTGCACAAACAACACCTTCGATTGTGGCGTTGGTAATGGCAATGCTTGTCGGATACATAGGATCGTTCACCGTATTTCCAAGTGAAAGATTGATAACATCCATATGATCTTTAACAGCTTGATCAATACCGTTCAATACACCATCCGAGGAACCGCTACCACCCGGACCTAATACACGGTAACCATAAAGATCAACCTTCGGTGCAACACCGTTAGCCGAATAGACAGCATTATTCGTTGTCGTATTCGCAGCTATTGTCCCCGATACATGCGTGCCATGTTCCGTTATGTAGTCCTTATAGTTCGCTGTAGGACTTACAAGCGGATTCGGTTGCTCCTTTGCAGCTAACCAATCCCGATAGGTGGTTTCCATAGGGTCTAGGTCATCCACGAACGTTACATTACCGGAAACATCGACTGTATTATTGACAAAGTCATGTCCGCCTTTATAAACGGGCTTTAAATCAGGATGATTGTAATCGATCCCGGTATCCAAGACACCCACTTTAATTCTTTCACCCTTGCGAGGGCCTGATTTAATAATACCTGTATGGCCTGCGGCTTGAAGCTTATCAATGCCCATCCAAGTCAACGCCGCAGTGGGCTTGCCAACGCCGACAGAACCGCCTGTATCTGCAGTGGATGCCGAGCTTTGTTCAGGTACATCGAATTGTACAACAGACCAAACGGAAGCAACTTCCGTATTTTCGGCAAGTTTGTTTACTTCACTTGCAGGCAAAGATAGAGATACGCCGTTAAATGCCTCGGAATATTCTCTGGTGATTCTCATACTCGTGTTGACAGATTTACCGCCAACGATGGATTTCGTGGGCTGTGTGTTTACAAAGCTTTTAAATTTCGCGTGCGAATCTTTCACTTTTTGTTGCGCTTCGGCGTAATCATTCGAAAATGCCGTGCCGTTTACCTTAGCACCGCCGCTGGCCATAGATTGCTTGATGATTTGGATCTTAGCCGGATCCACTTTGAATTGAACGATAACGTTAATCGGCTTGGAGCTGCGCAAATCCTTTGGATCCACATGGATTTTCTGTGCAATGTCCGATCCGGTCAATGTATTTATGCTCGCTTTTTGTTCGGGAGTTAGACTGGCGAGAATGCGATTTACTTCATCTGCATTAAATGTGCCAGTGCTTTGTTGCTGCTGCGGCGGCTCATTTGCATCTGCAGCATGTACGCGTGATAGACTTTGAGGCAGAACGCCGTTAAATAGCATTGCACCTAACGCAATTACGGACAGCACTTGTTTTGCTTGTTTTGATTTCATTTTCATGATGATCCTCCGTTTAACTATTAATTGCTTGTTTCGTGTCTCACAGTTTCCTGAATTTTCAGGTCCTTATAGCTATGGCGTTTCATTGACATAACAAAAACAATAAGATACATTCGCATATGTGAAATTCTAAGATGCGGATTACTCGCAAATCTCTCTTATTGTCCAAAGTTTCCTATTAAACTTTCGGTATGCCTTGAAAACACTCCATAAAAAGGCCCGCAGTTCCCCCTTCTCTAAGCTAAATAGAGTATACAATGTCGACCAAATCCGACTGGATACATATATAATGTTTTGGATACGAATTTAGCTGGAATATTTTATTATAGTAAAAGATAATGCGTTATCGCGTACATTAAAGGTGGTGTGCCCGTTTTGTCTCAACAAAACCTCCGGCAGAACGATTCCTTTATAGAAAAGTCAACAAGCTTAGCCATTTCGATCGGTACGAGCGCTTATGCTTTAGATGATCAGTTGCAAATTACGTTTGCCTATCAAAGCTCTGATATTTCCCAAGCGCCTGATAAAAACCAGAATCTCTCTATGCTGATCGATTCCCTGCGTTTGAATCGCCAGCAAATCGAAAAAACGTCGAATGGCATTAGCAGGTTTCCTCTAACCTTGAATCGAAGCTTTTTAGTTCTGAATTTTGAAGACAACACTCCGAATCCCTTCTTAGTGTTGGGGCCGATTGAGACAAAGAGCGCAGAGAGAGACAATCATATTGTCAATTTGATTTATTGGTTTTATCACCCGCAGGCAGAAACGGTTCCGTTTCCTTTGCCGTTTGGCATGCAATGGAATGAGGTCTCCAGACTAGCCAATCTATCGCTCGTCAATATCTATTATGAGAACGAATCGCTTTATCTCCCTGCCGAAGTATTCGCTTTAATCAAATCTAAAATGGTCGTCGGTGATAACAATGCGATCGAAGATATTTTCAATACCAAAATTTATGTAAATTACTTTATCCGTATCGTTCAGGCCAAAGCTGATCAATTACGTTCCCTTAAAAATCATTTCATATTAGCCTGCTCAGCCCTGTCGCAAGTTGCCATCGACAACGGCGTTGAATATACGTACGCCAGAACGATTTCCGAAGAATATAGCCGAATTGCAGAAACCTTTTCGTCCAG
The DNA here is from genome assembly GCF_900116125.1 of Paenibacillus sp. BC26. Classification (NCBI taxonomy): domain Bacteria; kingdom Bacillati; phylum Bacillota; class Bacilli; order Caryophanales; family Paenibacillaceae; genus Paenibacillus; species Paenibacillus sp. BC26. Next base: position 681,618 of record NZ_FPAD01000002.1, read on the forward strand.
TAATGGATTTATTACGCTGCTTAAAGAAGTAACGATTAAATTCACCTCCGCCATTACCCAATTCTCCAGTCAGGTCCACTCGAATCTTGTCAAAGACATTATTCAATATTTGCGCTCTCATATGTTTGATAAGATTACGCTGGAAGATGTGGCTAAGAAATTCGATAAGAATCCATCCTATATTTCAAGTAGGCTGAAGAAGGAGACCGGCTTAGGGTTTAACGAAAACCTGAATTATCTCCGAGTTATGGAAAGCAAGCATCTACTGTTGCAAACGCGTAAATCCATCAGTGATATTGCTATAGCCGTCGGCTTCAATTATCAGAATCATTTTGCCAAAGTGTTCAAGAAGTTCGTCGGCGTATCGCCAATGGATTTCCGTAATAACCAATTAAAGGAGTCGAATCCCGCCCGATAGCGCGTCACCAAATGAAAAATATTCATTACCTTATCAGACAACAAAAGACCCCCATCGATATGGGGGTCTTCACATTAGCCTCTGTTTCACACGTCTTCATTCATGGTTTCAGTAAAAATCTGCTCTTAACTTATCTCAATATAATCCAAGTTGCAGCAAGCCTTCGTGCCATTTGCCGTTTTATCGGCACTGTCGATTTGCAGCTTGACACTACCACTGATCGGTAGACTAACAGTCAGTGTGCTGTAAGTGGACCAGCTCCCGGTTGAAGGAAATATTAACGTTTGTACCTTCGAACCATTGACGTACAAGCTTGCCTGGTTGGCGGTTGTGTTACCGTTCGAGAAACGGATGGAAAGTGTATTGCCTGAAACGACTGAAGCAAAGCTTACATAATCTCCCGTATTGTCAAAATAGCCAACATTTTTACCATTAGAAGCAGCCGCAAGATTTTCAATCGTTACACCACTCAGCGTCGCATTTTCTGCTTCATATCTGGTAGGCGTTCCGTTCGTGAAAGTGAACGTATCCAGATTACCATAACCACTACCGCTGCCTTTAGCCACGACATACAAATCATGAATACCGCTGGCACCAGAAACACCTATCGATTGGTTTGTATACGTCGTCCAGCTTCCAGTACTACTCAAAGTCATTGTTCCGATAACAGTTCCTGATAGACTGTCCAGACGCAATTCCAGCTGCTGACCCGCATTGGAGAGAGGAACGGCAATGCTCGCTTTAAACTGAGTCATACCTGAACCGAAGTCGACATTTTTGTAAGCTAGCCAGTCGCCGCCGTCAATCCAGCCGACGTAAGTACCAGTGCCACCGCTTGCCGTCTGCACTCCTTGTGAAGATGTGGAGCTTTCGAATTCAATCAATGATGCAGCTGGAACGACATTGTACACATTAAACTCACTCATCGCCCAATAATTCGTTGTACTGCTGCCGGTTTGCACGATTTTAATATATCTGGCTGATTGTGGGCTGAAGTTAACCTCCATCGTGCCGGATGAACCGGTTCCGCTGGCAATGGAGCTGCCCCAATTTGTACCGTCGTTTGACACATAAATCGAATAGGCAACCGGATAGTCGTTATTGAACAGATTCATTTTGATCTTATTGAAAGTTTGACTAGCCCCCATATCGACTTGGTACCACATTCCGTTTGTTTGCAAAGCCCCAGTTGACCAATAGGAGCCAACACTACCATCGAGTGCAAGGCCCGCCGGCGTATTCGAGAAGCTGTGCGATGCAGAAGCCGTCCAGCCGTTCCGATCCAATTGGCCTGATGCCAATGGTGCAGCGGTCACCAGAGATACATCGTCTATAAAAGCTGCATTTGCTGTTCCCGAATCCTTGTACAGTTTAATCGTTGCAATAGTATTATTAGGACCAGTTGTAAATGTGACAACTGGATGCGACATCGGCCACGTAGTACTTGTTACCGTCTGAGGTGTCACAGAAGCTCCGCCAAAGTTTTCAACCGTAAGGCTCACCGAGCTGCCTGCTACCGCCTGATCCATACGCATATAGGCAGCTGCTTGGTATCTTGTATTCGGCTGGAGCCCTGTAATCGTCTGCTCAACAAGATCACCTGTATTCAATTTAATCGAGTAGAACCCTGTTTCAACATTATGGCTCCAGCTAGGGCTTGAATGGAATACTTCGGCAGTGTTGCTGCCGCCTTTGGTCCAACCATTTAATGCATCGTAGTTTAAGGAACCGCCCCATAACGCGGACTCGAATCCGGAGTTATAAACTAAGTTTTTCATCGGCCAGCTGGAAGGCGTAAAGGTCGGTTCGGTCGGCGGATTCGTTAGATTGCTGCCTGCTGTCCAATCGCTGCCGCTATACTCGAATGCGCCTGCATCGGGAGCAGTTCCAACAAACCCGTCCGTAATACCCGGCAAAACGAATCCGTAATCCTTGGCTGGCGACGAAGATGTAAGATGGAAGTCGGCTGCTGCTGCATTAACAAATCCGGGGCTGCCATTGGATTCAATATTATTGTTTTTTGTTGCGTCATTCGACACAACGAAGGTTTGAGCTGAAGTGATATTGTTCACACCCTGCGACATATAAGCATGATGCGGGACGCTTCCTCCCCAGGACTGAATGTACATTTTCCCGGAGTTATATCCCGTATTATTCAATACGGAAACGAAATCGTTTGGATCATTGGATAAAATTGCGCCATTAGGGACGTTATAAATCACATTCTTAAACAGTGCCGCGTTGGAAGTCCCGTTATCTAGGTATAAGCCATACGTGGTTCCCGTGGAGTTATTGATAATATTATGATGAAATTCCGTGTTGCCTAGATCATTATTATAAGGATGAATGAAACCTCCGTCACTGTTGGAAACTTTGTTGTCGTCATAGAAGTGATTATATTGGAAAATGCTTCCGTATCCAGTATAAGCCACGGCTCCTGCTGCACAAGCATAAATGGAATTATGGCTGATCAAGTGGCCTTTCCCACTAACCACCATTCCTGAATTATTCAAGCTCGCATAAATATCGTTATTAAAGATCTTGCTCCCCTCTCCGCCCACTGCCACCAGCATCGAATCCGAGGTATTAATTGAACTGTTTTTCAAGGTGTTGAATTTGCCATAATGGTTTTTAACCGCACCTAACATAACAGCCGTATTAAAATTCTCACTGGCATCATAGAAAGGATAGTCTAGTGGAGGATTAGTATCGAACTTTATCCGATTAATATTTCCATACTTTGAAGTGATCCGGTCAATCGTGATGTGTTGCGCATCAAGTGCATTGACAGCGCAAGCAGTGAAGTTAATTCCCTGGATGGTAATATATTGATTCGTTCCAAGATCAAACCCGTTTTTTCTGGCTTTAAGTTCAACGGTATGATTTGCAGGAGAATCTCCGTTCGGTGCCCATAGATATAGCGTGTCCGTTGCTTTGTCGAGACTCCATTCTTTGGCGATATCAAGACCTACCCTTGCACCGGCCAGATAAAATTTACTTCCCGTATTCGCACCCCATGATGCTAGAGGGCGATATCCCGGCAGCATCCACGAATACTCATACCCCGTAGCTGGTAATCCCATTGGGTCATAACTTATTTTATGCGTTGCTGCATCGTAACCTGTAATTTTCCAACCCAGTACATCCCAACCATCGTACGTATCCCCTTTAATTACGCCGCCTGTCCAATCATTCGATGAACCGGGAATCGTATTCGAAGTGATATAGCCGTATCCGATCGTACCGTAGGACGCCCAGGATCCGGCATTTGGCCATCTAGCCAGATCCATTTCGTTTCCATCGACGAATACTTGCAAATCATAAACGCCTAACGGCGATGTAACGCCTGTCTTTTTATAGACATTTCCACTATCCAGCACCCATCCGCTTGTCCCTATCACATCCGCACCGCTAATCGTAACCGATTCATTATTATAGTTCATATAGGTAATCGGATTTCCAGGAGTACCCGAATTGGCAGGCGTCACTGACTCCCTATAAGTTCCGCCTCTTATTAAGACGGTATCGCCCGCTTGTGCAACACTAGCTGCTTTTTGAATGGTCTGGTACGGTGTCTGCAGTGTTGATCCGTTATTGGTGTCCAAACCATTAGCAGCATCCACATAATAAGTTGTTGGCGTAGCATAAGCACTTGAAATATGTTGAATAGAAAAATAGGAGGATAATATTACTAGACATATCAATACAGAGCATACCTTCTTGGCAATATACGTTTTCATTATGATCTCGCAACCCCATTCCACATCGTTTTGGTAGGACGGATCTTACTGAATCAGTTCAGCTACATTGCTTATTATCAGAGTGGCTGCATCGTAAAGGAGCTGAATTGAGCAAAACCCTCTGTCTCTCCGTATACCCCTTTGGCATAGAGGCCAATTCGCGGCGCAGTGAAGCACAAGAAGCGGTTGCTCCGTTCAGGGTACAGAAATTCCGCTGATAATGTGATGCCGGTTTCTTCGAAGACTAGGCCTTCTAACGAATAGAGCAGCGTAATGATCTGAGTTTTCGGCTCTAATCGGATTTTGAGCCAAAGCCGCTCGCCGGGCCGTATAGACAGGCGCCATGTTCCAAGCGTTGTCTTTAGCACTTTCACATATTGTCCCACCTCTAAATAGAGGCCTTCGTGTTCTTGATTCTCGTGCAACCGTTTCACGTCAAAAGACTGGCCCGCCGTCTGACCGAGCCCGTTTCGAACATTGAAGAACAGGAACGCATCTGTGTCCCGATACATCGTCATCCCCGCTTCCTCGCCCCTGCTCTCAGGGTGGAAGGCAACCGTGGCCGTCGCCTCAAATCCAAAACTCTGCCAGCGTCTCGTTACTATTAGAGTCGATTGGAGTGAGAATGGGATAAACGGTTTGCAAGCTATCCGAAGCCCTTCGGAAGACAAAGAATAACCTTCTTCAATAGGATGTCGTACCCATTCCCAATCGGGGGAAAGCTCGGTACCAGTAAACTGATCATGTAGATTACAAGTCGGCGCTTGTGCCACCTCGCTCTGCGACAGCACGATAGACACGCAGGGTTCACCTGCGTCTCCGACCGTGAACCATTCATCATCCGTCCATTGCACCGGCTGAAGGAACGTCTCCCTGCCAAGCGGGCAAAAGCCTCCTGGCGTTAATGGTCGTCCTCCGAGATGGAACATCCACCAGTTGCCTTCCTCATCTTGAACAAGCTTGCCATGTCCCACCCGCTGTATTGATTTCTCGGAGTCACGCTGCATAAGCACAGGATTATGCGGACAAGGCTCATAAGGCCCCCAAATCGAGCGGCTCCGCGAAAGCGTTTCCATATGTTCGAAAAAGGTACCCCCTTCAGCAAGCATGAGGTAATACCATCCGTTTCGTTTCAAGATATGCGGCGCTTCAGGGGCAGCGCCTCCCGTTCCCGGCCACACCTGCTTAGCTTCACCGACGAGGCTGGTACCGTCATGCTTCATTTCATGCACCCAGCCGCCGCCGAACACTAAATAGCGCTTCCCATCGTCATCGTTGAAGATCGACGGATCAATAAAATGATGATTGAGCATAGTCACCTCACTGTAAGGCCCTTCCGGTCTGTCGGCCGTAAATAGCAGCGTCGTGCAGCGCGGCTGTCCGTGGTAATAGGGAACGACTACCCAGAACTTGCCGTTATAATACGAGATATCCGGTGCAAATACGCCGAAAGAGTCCGGCATCCCGGTTAGATCGAGCTGACTCTTCCGCGTAATGACATGACCGATCGGCTTCCAATTCGCCAAATCGCGGGAATGGAGAACTTGAACGCCAGGGAAAAACTGAAACGTCGACGTCACCATATAATAGTCTGAGCCTACCCTGACTATCGAGGGATCCGGGTTATCTCCGGGGAGTACCGGATTAAAGACTTGCTGAGTGGCATCGATCATCATAGCTTGCTCCTTCCGCGAATAATCTGTTGCGGACTTGGCCAAGGCAAGTCGTACGAAGGTTCATTCACGTAACGCTCCATCGATAAACGCAGCGTGATGCCTGTTCCAGCAGGCATGGAAACGTGCAGCCATTTTCCGTTTACTTCTACGGATCCCAGAACTTTGCCCAATTGGTCGATTATTTCTCCAAGCCCAAAGCTGTGCTCGCCGAACACACCTGCCTGAACGATTAACTCCCGGTCATCGAATGTGCTCGTGTTGACCAAATGCAGCGTCATGGAATCCGACTCCAGCTTCTCTACTAGGGCTGAAACTCCGACAGGTAACCCAGGGCGTTCAGCCGTCGCGTCAAAATATCGCACGCGGCCATGCTGCATCCCTCCATGAGAAATATGCATCGGCCCTCCCAAAGTCAGCTGAACAAGACCTTCAAAGTAGAGCGGACACATCTCCTGCCAAATGTGAATGGCGGAGTACATCCCTTCGCTATAATGCTCCGTCCAACTGCGTGGATCGCCTTCCGGTGATCGCATCTTGGCCAATTGATTACCGATCATCTCGAAATTGGCGCTAAGAATTCGTTTCGGATAATCCGGATTGAATCCGCGGATATATTGAAACCATGGCTGCGTATTGCCAATGTAATGCTTCGTTTCGCGGCCTGTTCTTGGATCTCTCCCGGAAAATGCCGGCACAATAACTTCGTTCCAGTCATGATCCTTCGCGATTCGCTCGACGCGATCCAGATCTTCGTCTGCCATCGACATCGTCCATAGATAGATCGGATATTTGGGCAGCGCTTCGCGAAAGTCCGTCCAGCCTGAATCAAAATGCTTATAAGGAACAAGCCATTTGCCGTCTTGCTCTCGTCCCAGTTTCCAGTTAGCGTCTAACTGCTCCCTCGCAAGCCACAGCCCATTCATATCCCCGGTTAGCAACACGGTATTCATGCAAGCGTTCGTCAACGGTTCAATAATAGTCATAAACCCGTGCGGCCATCGCCAACCGTAATATCCGCCCCACCATTTGCCGTCATTATACTCTCCGATTTGCCCTGTCAATCCGATGTTGTCGGGAATAATCCCTCCGTTTAATCGTGTCCGATCCTGCCATGCATCCACGTATTCAATCACCCAGTTTTTCAGCTTCTGCTCCCCAGTGTGAAGAAACGCATGCGTGATCAATCCCGTTGCGTTCAAATTAAGCGGAACATCGCCGCGGTTCATTCGTTCGTTCATCATTCGGATGATGTGCTTATAGATGCCGTCGTTCGACCAAGCGCATTTCATGCTTTCGAAATCCACGCCAGGAATATCCTCATATGGGGCTAAATAATCGTCGAGGATGCCACGGTGCGTGCTCCAATCCTCCTCATCGACTTCAAAACGCGGTCCTCGGCTCCCATTTAGCGGCGAGCGGATTAGCTTCCTATCGGAATCATAGTTTGGAGCTTCCGGATCTTCCCCTGTGTACATGCGCGCAAAATTAACAGCGCGCTGGCGGTCCTTCAGCGTCGCTGGCCCCGCCAACCCAAGGAAATAGAGATATAGATAGCCTTCTCCGTGATGCATCCAGTCATAGTAGGCATCAAATTCCCTGTGAAGTTGACCGTACTCTGTCCACTGCCAGGTGATCCCGTCCCAAATTTTACGCGACACTTCATAAAGCTCGCTGCTTCCGCCAAGCACATAGAGCAGTGTCAGGTTCATAAAGCCTTCATAAGGATCGTCCGATCCGTCCATACCCGGCCAATGATCAAACCAAATGAGCGTCCCATCCGGATGCGTGTAACGTTCGACGAATTCCTTAGCCGCCTTGTTCAAGGTTTCGAATAGCAGTTGCTCCTGAAGCGCCCATTGCGGAGGAACGATACGTGTCTCCGCGCATACTTTAGCCATCACGTTAATGCTTGATGTCATTACATTCACTCCTCTAACTAAGAACTAGTCAAACAATGGCTGACCTTGGAACAGATCATAGACGCGCTGAAGCTCTTCCTCTTCCAAGCCCCTCCCATCGCAGTAGGAAAGGTTGGTTCGAAGAGAAGTCCGCGAGGATGTTCCCGTTAATGTCACATGAATAGCGGGTTGGCTTATGCTAAACCTCATGGCCGGTTCAATAAGGCCCTTTGGCTCCGACCTGCGCAGGAATTGCAGCTGGTCGATGCGGCTTTGCGCTTTACGCGAGATTTCCTCTTCCAGAAAATGAGCGGGAGCATCGGCCAGCATGCCCAGTCCCAGAACGCTGCCGTTGATGACGCCGATACCGGTTTCCTGCGCAAAGGGCATCACTTCATCCTTTGCCGTATGGTCGATCAGCATATAACGGGTATAGAATTGAATGGCATCGAAGCTGCCAGTTCTCATATAGTCCATGAGCAGTGGCAGAACGCGCGTTGTTACGCCTGTAAAACGGATTTTCCCATCCTGTTTCAGCTTCTCGAGAGCAGGAACAGTTTCGTTCATAATGAGATCGACCGGTTGCGATTCCACATCGTGCAGCTGCAGGATATCGATCCAATCGGTTTGCAGCCTCTGTAAGCTCTCTTCAACGGAACGGATCGTGCTGTCGTAATCGTAGCGATGATCCGAACGGACCGCTTTCGATGCGAGAATAACTTTATCTCTGCGCCCGATAAGCGCTTTGCCGATCCGGCGTTCGGATTCGCCCATGCCATACTTAGGCGCGGTATCTATTAAATTAATTCCGGAATCGATTGCCTCGTGCACGAGGCTCTGCACCTCCGCTTCATCCGTCCTGCCGAAGTCTCCTGCAAGCGGTGCACCGCCAAGGCCGAGCTTGGAGACGCTAAGGCCGGTTTGACCGAATGTTGTATAAATCATAGAGTTACCTCTTTCACTGATTGATGTAAACGAGGAAGATTGCGAATACCGTTAGCTTCTATTAACGCACTGACAGGTGTCGTTTGAATGGGCTCCCAAGGGAAATCGCTCTTCAGACCGATCAAGCTCTGATCGATCGGTGTAAAACCGAGCGCCAAAGCAGGCGAGTCCGAACGAAGTCTGAAATCTCCATTCTCGGCATCCACGAAGAGCGGATCCTTGCCGAGTACGGTATGTGCATCGTGTCCATAAGCCGCCTTCCAGTTCTCATGAGAGAAAACGGTACTTTTATCGCCCATAAGTACATTTGTTGAACCAATCGGCTCGTAAATGAGATTATGATCGAAGCCCGCAATCCTCTCCGGCAGCTCACCATCATAAACAGATGTATAAACGGGATTCCCCGCAAAACCTTCGGGAAGGTGTTCAAAGCCATAAATCGCGGTCGTATTATTGTTGTATAGGATATTGCAGCCAAGTTTCAAACCATATGAGACTTCGGCGAATTCTTGCATCCAGATCGCCCATGTCAGACCGTTATTCGCAACAATGTTATTACATACCCGATTTTCAATGCCTTTCTCCATAATGCCGAAAGCATGTCCGCCGTGTATTCCATATACGATGTTATTCGTGACTGTCATGTAATCCGAGCAGTCATCCAAATAGATGCCGCCGAACCAGTTGCGCCAATGGTTGAGATTAACAAAGTCGTGTACGCAGTTATGATCGTATACATTCCCCATACCTACTCCCCAAGATTCAATGCCTGCTCCGTCCTCGGAGTTCGTCATCACATTGGAGATGTCATTAAACAAGATCCGATTATTTCGGGTATAAAGAAAATCATAGCGATTGTCTCTGGTCACCGGGATCCCATAGATAGATCCATGATTTTCGAGGACTCCGTAACGATCGCCTTTCATGGAAATGCCATATCTCGGCGCTTTCATAATGCGATTATTAGAGATCTCGTTGTCACCGCTTTGATGAAGCTGTATACCGGAGCCTCGCGTCAGCTCGAATTTGCCGCTGTCGTAGATAAAATTGTTGGATACGATATTGAACTTATTGACATAAGCATCTTCTGCAGACAGAAACGGTCCTTGGTCAAAGGACCAACCCGTTAAATAAACCCCGTTTAACCCGGAGCCTTCAATCCAGTTTCCATAAATCTCGTTACGCTGCGCGTGCTTGTTGAGCCATATTCCACACACACCGGCATTCATGAGTTTGCAATTCTTAACCGTAATAGATTCCGCATTTTCCATATAAATGAGACCGTGCTTTGTTTCTTCACGCTCTGCGTTGCCGTTTACAAAATCAATGGAGTCCACATAATCAAAATGCTGGACAGTATCCGTTAATTGAAGCTGCAGCCCGATGATTTGAATATTCCTTACCGGAGCAGAAGGCGAGCTTCCAGTCAGCCGGAACATATCTGTCATGGTAGGTGCGTTAATGATCGCGCTGGAGATTTCCCCGCTTCGCGGCCAATAGAACAATTCGCCTGCTTGTGTATCCAAATACCATTGCCCTGGACCTGTAAGCGCGCTACTTGCGTAACGAATCCCCCATTCATCGTGTTCGATTAAGGATTGAAATGACCAATGACGACCAACCTTCGCTTTATAGACACTAAATTTTATGTGCTCCCAGTTTGTAATTCGTTGTCCTCCGTAGAGAATCGGCTTTTCGCCTGTGTAATTGCGGTACTGAACTTTAAATCCGTTTGAACCGCTATCTCGTTCGTCAAGCACGAACTCGCTATCCAGATAATAGATGCCTCCGCGTATATAAACGACGATATCCTTCGTCATTAGGCTATTAATGGTGCGGACGCAGTCGCGCGCCTTCGCAAGCGTCGCAAAAGGTTCTTGTTCCGTACCGGGATTCCAATCACTACCATGAACAGATACGTAATAATTCAAGTTCAACGTCTCCTTCAACCCGTTCTTAAACAGAAAGCGGCTATATTTGGAGCCCGTAGATTCCAAATATAGCCGCGGCGCCAATTTCACTTATGGATAAATCAGCCTGTTATTGAACGTGATATTCTGTATATTTGGATGCTTTTGCAGATGCGGCAGCCAGCTCGGTTTGAGCCCATTGGAAGTTTTTATCCGCACCTAATTGTGTTGCCTTATCGATCAGCTCTTGCTTAAGCTCGTTGAATTGCGCGTCATTCTTCGCGTATACCATTTTCCATGACATCGTTTTGAGGATTTCACCCAGCTTCTGCTGAATCACCTTGATATCATCCGAAGGAGCTCCTGCGAGTGCCACTACGCCATCGTCTTGAACAACCGTCAAATTCTTCTTGGCATAGTCATACACATTCAACGAATTATTCGCAGTTGCCCACTCCTGCTCGGCCGACGTCAGGTTTTTCTTCACGAACTGCGACCAACCTTCATGCGTAATCGACTCGTTCGTTCTTGGATCGATGTTCCATTTATTTAGCATCAAGAAGCTTTCATAGCCGGCTGTGGAAGGATCGTTCTTCGCCACTTTTTCCAAGTATTCAGGCGCATACTCGGCTTTGCCGTTATTGAGTGTCCATGCCTTGCCTTCAACGCCATTCATCAGCTCAGTCGAGCCCTGTACCGTTGCGGAATAGTTCAGCAGTTGGATAATACGGTCCGCATTTTTGGAATTTTTGCCGATGCCGAATACGTAACCGCCGCCGACCGGCAATTCTGCTTGTACAAGCATTTTCGCTTCGTCTTTCGGGAACAGTGGAATCATGCCTGCCATCGGATTTGATTTCACGAGATCATTGCCGTTAAAGATTTGCGATTGCCAGCCCCACATCGTCGTAAGTACACGGCCTTCTTTCGTTTTGCTCTCTGCATTCGGCCATTTTTGGGAGATCGAATCCGGATCAAGGATACCCTGTTGGTTCGCTTTATGGAAGAATTCTACGCCTTTCATGTAATCGCTGGACGGATCAAATACGCTCTTAAGTTGTTTGGTAGTTGGATCGTATTCCGTGAATTGCAGCGTTCCCGAGTTTGCGCTGACACCCATGTATCCCGGAATCGTAAAGTCGACCAAGCTCATACTGATGGAATCCCAATCGCTCCACAGCTGCAATGGATAAACTTTCTGACCTTTGTCGTTCTTCGGATATTCCGATTGCATCGTTTTCAATGTGTTCAGCAGATCGTCAAAGGTTTTCAGTTCCGGAGATCCGGCTTTCTTGTAGAGATCATATCTGGAATAGAGAGCCATATGAAGAAGGTTCGTTGGCTGACTGACGCCGATTTGCGATGCCAAGCCATACAGCTTGCCTGATCCATCGCTATAATTGTCTCTCATGTATTGAAGCATCGAAGGCAGATTATTTGTGATGTCTGGGCCGTACTGCGCGACCAAATCATCCAAGGACATCAGGACGCCTGCCTTGACAGCGCTTTCGAATTGCTTTTTATCCTTGAACTCGATCAGGTCCGGCATATCGCCGCTTGCCATGATTGCGGAGAGCCTTTCGTCGAATTTATCGCCGGCGAAGATATGATCGATTTTCAAGCCGAATTTCTTCTCGAAGATCTCTGTTGAAATCTCATCGCTCTGAACGCCGGAAAGACTGCTTGGCCCAATCAACGCCGAAATTTTGACTGGTTCAAGCGGCGCCTTCTCCTCAGTTGCAGTCGTCGTGTTATTCGAATTCGCCGCGTTCGACGTGTCGTTCGAAGCCGTATCACTCTTCGTATTTCCGGTAACATTACCGTTATTCCCCGTGTTCGAGCTTCCACAGCCAGCCAAACTTGCAGTGAGCATCGTAGCGATTGTCACCGCCGCTAAAGCTGAAACCTTCTTCTTCATTCTTGTGTGCCTCCCCATTTGTATACATGCGTCTATATTGTAGTTCTACCCTTTCACTGCACCTAGCATAATCCCTTTGGTAAAATAACGTTGCATAATAGGATAGATGCAGACAATCGGGAGAATAACAACCATGGCAATCGTCATGCTGACCGCGGTTGGTGTGAGCGTAAAATTCGTGGCTGATAGGCCTGCTCCACCGTTAACCATAATTTTGCTGGCTAAAGCATCCGCTTCCGACATGAACTTGTACAAGACAAATTGCAGCGTGTTCAACCGTGAATCTGTGATGAGAAACAAATTATCGCGCAGGTTATTCCATTGATTGACCGATTCGAATACGGCAACTGTGGCCAGAATCGGTTTGGACAGCGGTACTAAGATGCTCCAGAATACCCGAAATATACCGGCTCCGTCGATTTGCGCTGATTCCTCCAATGCGCTCGGGATGCTCTCCAAAAACGTCTTGATCAGAATGATATAGAACGGAGCAACGATGTAAGGAATGATATATACGGCGAACGTATTCATCAGATGAAGGTTTTTTATGTTGATAAACCATGGAATCAAGCCTGCATTAAAGTACATCGTGACCAGCACGAACCGGTATAGAAATTTCCGCATAAGCATGTGAGGCTTTGTGAACAAGAATGCAAGGAATGACGAGCCTGCGAGCGTACAAGCTGTACCGACAACCGTTTTGAGAATCGTAACCCACAGCGCCATGCCAATTCCGTCAAGCTTGAGAACATGAACATAGTTCTGGACATTGAATCCCTTCGGGAAAACGACCAGCGCACCGGATGCTACCCATTTGTTATCGCTCACCGTAAGGACGAAGATGTAATACAAGGGAAAAATACAAAGCAACGCGAACAGGATAAACACTGTACTGTTGATAAAGCTGAAGCTGTAGCTACCGAATGATGCCTTTTGTTTCATAATGGGTAATCCCCTCTTTAAATGATTCCTTCTCCGCGAACCTTCTTCGAGGCAAAGTTCACCGAGAACAAGAGCGCAATGCTGACAACCGATTTCAATATGCCGACCGCCGTGGCAAACGAATAATTATAGCCTGACATGCCATTTCGTATGCCGACATTGTACACATAGAGATCGAGCACCTCGATGGAATCGGTGTTCAGTGCGTTCTGGAAAACCAAGTACTGATCGAGGCCGTTATTCAAAAAATTGGCTATGCTAAGCATCATCAGTACGAAGAAGGTAGGCATTAAATGCGGTACCGTGATGGACCACATGATCCGGAACCTCCCGGCGCCGTCGATCCTGGCCGCTTCATACAGCTCGTTGTCTATCGAAGTAACGGCGGCAATGTAAATAATGGCTGTCCAACCGATCGTTTTCCAAGCCAAGTACGCCGTTTGAGTCAACCAGACATGGCTCGAACTAACCAAGAAGCTGATCGGATCTTCAATGATATGAAGCTGTATCAGCAGCTTGTTGATAAAGCCGTCGGATTCCGAGAACATGGAGAATGCGAACGCATACACTAACGGCCAGCTTAAGAAATTCGGAAGCGTCGTCAACGTTTGAATGGCTTTCTTCAGCGGCTCAAACTTCATCTCCACGAGGAATAACGCGAATATTAGCGGCAATACTTGAACGAGCAAGCTTAAGAAACTAATGCCTAGCGTATTCGACATAATCCGCTTCACTTCGTCGACTGTGATCGGATCACTTAAAATCATTTTGAAGAAGAAGAACCCTTTGAACTCCGAATCGAACAACTTATGGCCGAGCTTGTAATCGAAGAACGCGTACATCCATCCGTATAGAGGCAAGTAGCTGAAGACGAATACCAGCGCTATGAATGGCAAAGCCATATAAAACAGTTTCTTGCCTTCCTTCTCGGAAACGGTTACAGTTTTACTGCTTGCTGTGCTGCTCATGGTTGAGTGTCACCTCCCTTGATACTAATGGTAACGGAGGAGCAGGATGACTCTCAATTGTCAAAACTCTCAATCGTACTGTCAAAACTCTAGAGCCTTTTCACACCATCGGCTTTTATGCTATCTTAGATGCTAACTGGAGGGATCTGTCACATGTATAACGTGCTGATCGTAGATGATGAACCGATCGTAGTCGAAGCATTGCGGAAATCGACCGTTTGGGATGATTTTGGTCTTGAAGTAATTGGGGACGCTTACAACGGAATTGAAGCCCTTGAGTTGCTGGAGAAACACCAAGTCCATCTTCTGATTACGGATGTTCGTATGCCGCAAATGGATGGAATCGAACTCATTCGCAGCATCCATCAACGCGGATGGGACATCAAGATTCTTATTCTGAGCGGTCATGACGATTTCTCATATGTAAAGCAGGCTGTCAAGCTTGGTGTCGAGAATTACATGCTGAAACCTCTGGACAAGAACGAATTCGTTGCAAGCATCTCAGCGATCGCGGAGAAGCTGCAGGATACCACGAACCGTCAGATCGGACTTGCCGAACAGTTGAACGCGTTTCGCGAGAACATCCTGCTTCGATGGGTTACAGGTTCAATCACGAGAGCCGAATTACACGAGAAATCACAAATCGCTCAAATCGAGCTAAATCTCGATTGCTATCGCATTGTGATCATTAAAATACTGAGCGGCGAAGATAACGCGCAAAAGCATATGGCTGCCTTAACGATCCGCGATCTGCTGGCTCAACGATTTAACCACGATACGATGCGTTTGTCTTTCTGTGACTCATCCTATGACGTGGTTGCCATATTCTCTGAGCCTACTAAAGTAAGCGTTGGCTCTCCTCTTCTAGGGCAGCTGAAGCTATTTCTTTCCGAGATTAAAGCTCGAAATAACGTCCATATCTTAATCACGATCGGGCATCGGACAACTGATATGCTTGGAGCAAATCTTAGCTATCAGTCCGCCAAAGATCTGCAGGGCTACAGTTTTCTATTGCCACCGAATAGCCTGATCGATTCCGACGATGATACGAAGAACCACTCCGGACAAGACCAGATACCGAGCCTTCCTTACGAAACCATCAATAACTTGATCTTGGCCGGAAGGAAAGAAGAGTGTCTGGAATTGACGCGAGCCGCGTTAGAAGGTTTGCAAGACGCATCGCATCTCCCGCTTTCACAAATCAAGAATGCGCTGCTTGAGCTGCTGTTTCAAATCGCCAACACCGTGAAAAAGTCCGTTGTTAATCAGCAGCATGTTCCGGATCAGTTCAAGCATCTTTACCTTCGATTCGAGTCCTCTTCCCGATTCGATGATCTAGCTAAGCTTGTTTATGACACTGTTGCCCTAGCTTCGGATATCTTCGGCGATAAGAGCGGCACTGCCAACGCGACGATAAAACCGATCTTGGACTATGTCTTGCAGCATTCAAATCAAGATTTATCGCTAAAGACGTTGTCCTATAAATTTAATATTAATGCGTCTTATTTGGGTCAGCTTTTCCGGAAAGAAACCGGGATCTTGTTCAGCAGCTACCTGAACCATCTGCGAATCGAGAAGGCAAAGGAACTGCTGTTGCAGACCGACATGAAAATAACGGACATAGCAGCCAAAGTCGGTTACTTGGAACCAAGCCATTTTTATAAAATTTTCAAAAAGGCGACCGGTGTGTCACCGGCAGAATTCAAATGAAAAAACGGATACACATCAAGCTGTTTACCCGAATCCTGCTGCTATATATTCTGGTTCTATCCGTTGCCCTCTACATTTTCACAGGGTATGTGTCAAGAAACTCCTACGCATTACTGAAGGAAGGACAAATCGGAATCCATCAGCAAATTATCGCAGCACTACAGAATACGATGAACGACCGTACGAAGACGATTAAAGACATCCTGCTCAAAATATACGATGACGAACAGTTATTTGCTTATATCATGAGTATGATGGACGTTACAGACCAGTCAGAATCTGTGCCCTTAGACTCCTATGAGAGAAAGAACATGGCTTACAAACTCGAGGACCTATTAAGCCTTGACCCTAACATTAACAACCTCATTTTCTATAACAGCCATTCGCAGAAGGCCTATTTGTACATGTACGATTTGGACTATGCCTTCTTTGACCATACGGAAGCGATTCTGCAGAACATGCCCCGTTTACGGGATGTGTCACAGGAAAGCTTTATAATTCCTGCCCATCCGGGGGAATACGTGGCCTCTCAAGCATCCAAGAACTACTTTGACGTCGCCAGTAACTTTTACTACCCTAGCTCCAGCCTCTTTCTTGGCCGTTTCATCGTAGAATTCGGGATGGACGACCTGCAATATACCATCAACCAGTTTGGCAAAGACATGAAAGGCTATCTGCTAGTGTTAACGAGGGATGGAGAGGTTGTGTTCGACTCGTCTTCGACCTATTATGGGCGAAAATATCCCTACTTCGAGCAGCTACGCCAATCGTCAGATTCCGTGATGTTGGCCGAGGACAGCATTGTCAGAACGGCCAGCTCCGATAAAGACCCTTTTATTTATGCAGCCGTATTACCCAAGTCAGCATTGAAAAAGCAACTGAATATTTTTAACAACTCCACTTATATCGCAGCCATTATTCTGTTGCTCTTCATCTTCTCGGTTTATTTTCTTGTGACTAGCATCATATCCAAGCGGGTTAATCGGATCGTCAAAGCAATGAGCAAGACGGTTGAAAGCAATTTGGCTTACAGGATCCCTTTAAACAATAAAGATAATGAATTTGAACAAATCGCCATCCATTTCAACAAAATGTGCGACAGCCTGCAAGACCATATTAATAAGTCTTACGTCTACGAGCTGCAGCAAAAAATCGCGGAGATGAAAATTCTCGAGAACCAGATCAATCCGCATTTCTTGTACAATTCGTTAGAAGCGATACGAGCAAGACTGGAGATCGACGGGAATGACGAAGGCGGAGAAATGATTCATTCGCTCGCTGCTCTCTTCAGGGCATCGCTCAAAGCAGACTCGGTCGTCACATTAGCTGAAGAAATCGACTTATGCAACATGTACCTCAAAATATTCAATGCGAGATATCAAAACTTCTTTCACTACGAGATCGAAGTCGAACCGTCGATTATGGGGTACGGCATCATTAAATTGATTCTCCAGCCGCTTATCGAGAATTACCTCATACACGGCTTCGACCGTAAGCGTCAAAACAACCTGCTTACGATCCAGGGTTATAGGAATGAGAATGATCTCCGTATCACAATAACTGATAACGGAAGCGGCATTGGACCGGAGAAATTGAATGAAATCAGGCAAAAACTGACCCGCCCTTCACAATCTTCCGATAGAGGAAGCATAGGATTGTACAACGTTAACGAGCGGATCAAACTATTGTTTGGAGCGGCCTACGGTTTGGAGATCGAGAGCTCCGAGCTCAAAGGAACGACGATTATCGTTCGAATCCCTTGCAGACAACCGCATGAGATCAAAGCGGCCCAGCTCGAGATTGGCAACGTTTAATTAGGCAAGGCAACACCAAGAAGGCCCTCCCCTTATCGATGATAAGAAGTGGCCTCCTTGGTGTTTCTACACAACCTAAATCTTAAATGCGAGACCGCCGGACGTCCATAAAGGATAGACAAAATAATTTCCGCATCTCTATAATCACATTTGCTATCTCCATCATTAGAGTGCCAACAATTTGTGTTAGTAGCAGAAGGAGGAATAGATATATAGTAGACTGACTACTACGGCAGCAGTAGTAGTATAGTAGTTGGTGTTATCTTTCATAAATAATTGTAATTTAGAGACCGCAAACCCGCGTGGTTCCGTTGTTGTTATTTCATAATTAGCCCTAGAAAGGGAGAGAAAACTTTCTCTGTTTCAGGTTAAATTGTAGTAGAAATTGTACCAATATGCAGTAATTGCATAAATATACAAACCTCTTCTGACTTGGTCTAATTGTTTCTATCGGATGCTAATCCTTGTTCGACAATGTGAAAAGGACCAGCCCGTTGAGCTGGTCCTTTTCACACAATCTTGGGTATAACTATTTCTTCTTTTTCTTCCCTTCCTCTATCATCGCTACTTTAAAATTAAACTTGTCATCATTAAAAGGGTTCACAGCATGCGGTCTTGAAGATAAATCGAGCTGACTGAAAGCAACATACAAATCATTTTCATGTACATTATCTCTATTCGCCGCGACAGCCTCACAGGTCGCCACCTCAATTGTCCGCATTAAAACTCGAAGGTTACCCATAGAGGCGTAATAAAGCTTTTGTGATAACTCAGGGTCAGCCAGACAGGAGGATGCAGGAAACGGCAGCCTTTCATCCACAGACTTCAGAAAAGCACGAAAATATTTATCGTAACTGAAGGGACTAAATCTCTGGCGATTTGTAAATCTAGTATCCAATTGAATGTTGGTTTTGAAGAGTGATTCGGCACTCGGAATACCACTCAAGACTACTGGAATTTTGATCTCATTGACAAGACCTTTAATCCAGTCAGCTACATTAGACTTCACACGTTTATTTTCACTGTCATTAACATGCTGGAACTCATCAAGAAACAATAGTTTTATATCACACTTTTCAGCAAGATGAATGATCCTCGCCTTCATTGATTTTTCGGTTCCTTTATCAAAGAAGGGATCCCCCATTTCAAGTAGAATCTTAGATGCGACATCCTTGGGCTTGGCACCGGAAGGTAATTCCACCAGTAATACAGGAATAATATCTCCCTCCATTTCCTGTCTACGTGGAAACTTATCCCTATAGTACTCCAATACTGTCGACTTCCCAGTCCCTGAATCCCCGAGTAAACACATACATTCTGGCTTAGGGGAATCCTGTGATAACATGTGGCATTTATAAATCTCCTGGAAAATCTTCAAAAAGCTAGGGTGATGAATGACAATTTCCTTCACCTTATCCATAGCTTCTTTTTGTTTACTCAAGAGGATAGGATCTAATCCAAAGCTTTCGAAATTCTCAATTGCCATGTGTTCAAGCTCCTTTTATCCCCGTTTGATAAGTAGGCAGGTCATCATCCAACTCAATATCTGCAACCAATCCAGGTTGATGCTCAGATTGATCGTGGACTGCATCATGTGACTTCTTTTTTCGACTTTTTGCATCAGCTTGTTTCAAAGCTTCTGCTACTTGAACCGAATTAATGTCAGAGATATCTTCAGGTAAATTAAGCCGATCCAATTCGTAACCCATGTCTTCAAACTTTTGAGTCTGCTGCTCCATTTCATTCAGTGTATCAACGTACCCTTGTTTTTGATCGCATTGCTGTTGTTCTGTTATAACCTCCACATTACGCCTTGCTAGTCCAACATGAAGATCATCATTTCGCAATTTAGCTCTGCTAAGTTCTACTGATCTCAATTGAACCTCATAAAATGGGATTGGGAGATCAGAACGTATTTTCCGATCAGCAAGGATCTCTATATCCGGGTAAGCCTCAATGTAGTTCTCGTTTATCGGATCCCTGATATAGATCACTCGCAAATCGTCTTTATCAAATCGAACACGCAATTCATCATCACGGTTTAACCGATCCATTTCATAACGAAGATCTTGTAGAGCAGCACTTTGAAAATAGAAACCCTCTAGTTTAATCCCCTGAGCTTGCAGTTTTCTAAATTCTAAACCTGCACCCATTACAATTTTCAATTCTTTTAGATTGCGCGGAATCGATAATCTTAGGTGCGGATTCGCTTCAAGACTTTTATGCCAGAGTTCATGCGGAATGCCAGCACGAGTAATAGAATGCCTCCAATCATGAGAAATCATATCAACTAAAGCGATGTGCACGAGATAGTTAAACGCCTGTAAAGTGATGCATGCTTCCCCTTCGGAATCATACTGCGATTTTTCAAAAGGGTTTGAGAACGTGGTACCTGGGGAACGATGAAACAATTTCTGGTTAAGTGTTCGAAATGCCCTTTCAATTGTTCCTTTTTGGTGGCCCGAACCGATACTACAATATTGAATATCAATCCCGTATGTCTGACATACGTCTCGCAAGTCAAACGACTCGTTAACTTTGGCATTGTCTAGCACAACTTCTCTTGGGATGCCATAAGCTGTCCATTCCTTTTGCACAAGCGGATATAATTGACTTAAATAAGTCTTCGGTAGAAAGCAGTGTAACAAACACTGCTTTATTGCCGCGGTATCCGGCTGGTTGAAACAAGTATGAAAACCTAAGGGTTCTCCGGAATGCACATCGATTGCATATACAAGCCAGGGGCGCTGCCGACTAAGAGTAACCGGATTTACTAAGAGCTCATCCACCTGTGTCCAGTCAATCTCGACCCGTTCTAGTATGCGGTCGCTGGATAAACGACCTCGGGAACCCTTACGAAGTAATTTCGCATTTTGGAGACCATGCCGGATAACATCCTGCTTGTATTTATCCTGTACGTCACGGTACACCCGCCAAAAGGTTACTGAGGAGATGCACTTCAGCTTTTGGTTATTCTCCCTAAAATCATTTGCCTCATTAACTCGAACCTTGAGCTCAAGATACATTTCCTGAACGCTAGGTTTGATCTCTTCATAAGCCATATCGTCGACAACCTTTTCAGCCATTCCTAGAACCGTTGTGTCGGACAAGCGTTTTCTAGGTCCTCTCAGCTCAAAGTTGGAAATCAGATACCTAATGTCTCTGTAACGCAACCACTTTTGCATCCAGTTATAAAATGTACCCTGTGAAATATTATGTTCTTCTAGATGCTCAGCCAGATCAACAAACTTCTTCTCCCGATTAATGAAGGGGAGAAGAAGTTTATATCTCCTTTCCGCCTCATTTTTCTTTTCAGCTGAAAAAGCTTCAAAATCCGTTTCAATTATCGGTCGGTTTTCATCAATTTGGAATTCCAAGTTTCCATCCACCCAGGCTCTAAGCAACTCTACAACCTTGTAGGTTTCCAGGTTTCCGTATTTCACATTTTCAACAGTAATCTGTCGATGTCCGGACCGTTTTACAACGACCTCAAGGCCGTTAAGCAAGAATTTGGTACCGTGAGAAAATTCATGTTGTGACACTGTTACCACACCTTCCCTTCATTAATAGAAAGAATCGTCTGCTCCGATATCCTCTGACTAAACAAATCCGCTTTGAAAAACCGATCAAGCAGCAATCGATATACGATCGCTGTAAACCTCGGTACGTCAACTTCAGGAGTGTACAAGTGCAACTCCTTGATTGTGCAAGAACCTACTTTTTGCAAGCGTTCGAATACTACCATCAAATCATGTGTGTCGAACTCATAACGCATTACATCAAGAATGATGTTTATGTTTTTACTAAGATGTCCCTTATGCAGATCAAGTTCCGTCATCACCTTGAATTTCCACCCGTGTTCTTGGCAGAATATCTTAGCCACTTCAAACTTAATAACATTGTCAGGATCGTTCACATGCTTTGAGGGCTTCACCTCCACAATTGTTGTGCCTCCGTTTTCATCGGTCAGTCGAAAGTCTGGCGTATACTTGCGTACACGCCTTTTATAGTTGTAGCTTATGGTTAGCGGCTGGTACTCGACTCCTACGATTTCACATTGAAAGTTGCAAAACCGAACGAAATCTCGCTCGAGAAGGCTCTCACCAAAGACCATTGTTTCATCAGCCGTTGGTCTTGCCACAAGACACCTCCTATTAACCCCTTTTTTTGGGCCAATCTTTCTAACAGGCAAATAAGAAACCTCCTTTAACCACTTAGTAAAATTCGACTAGAAGCTTGTAGTATTCTTATCACTAGATTCATGTTTTAAACTAGTGAACATGCATAACGATGCTCCAGTCCTTTTTATGCTGTTTTAATCATTAAAAAACCTAAAAACAGGACGTTTTTATCTCACTAATTGATTTAGATTAACCTGCTAGTATACTAACTGATGTCTGCAATTAACTCTCTTAATCATCATCTGAAAAAGGGATACTTCATTACAAATGAAGTATCCCTAATTGATTAAACTTTAATATCTAGCTTCTACAAATCATATTTCCCCATTAATAAGTATTCTAATAACAAAAAAAACCGCCTACAAGGCGATTATATTTTAAAAATATATCCTTTATCTTTTAGTATATTGTGCTTTACAAGATCACTCCGCAAATAAAGATACCCTTTACTACCGTCTACGTATTCTCCAGAGACCGGCTTAACACCAATTTCATCTATTCTGCGTCGGATCTCCCTATAATCGATATTACAGCTCATCTTTATTTCTTTTAGAGTGATATATTTCATGTTAAAAGCTTTAATGTCTTCGGAACAGAACATATTAGAATTACCCCGTGGTATTAAACCCAATTTAATCCATGACAATATTAATGAATTATTAACACCAATTAACGTAGAGAAATCAACCGAGCTTAATATCTTATTAGTTGGAG
Organism: Paenibacillus sp. BC26; assembly: GCF_900116125.1. Taxonomy (NCBI): domain Bacteria; kingdom Bacillati; phylum Bacillota; class Bacilli; order Caryophanales; family Paenibacillaceae; genus Paenibacillus; species Paenibacillus sp. BC26. The sequence goes on from NZ_FPAD01000002.1 coordinate 704,452, forward strand.
TTGAAAGGTTTAGTTTATATTTCAATATTGCATTTTTAGATTCAAACTTATCAAACAAATATTGATTAATTCCATTCCCAGTTATTTTTTTGCGAGGAATTAATACTCCCTCTATAACAAGTTTAAAAAAAACGCTAATTTTGAAGAAGCAATTTCCTAGTTCTCTTATAATAAAAGAAGAATTGACGCATTTAGAATCCCCACTGCAATTCTTCAATAATCTTTCATCAAATACATCGAGTAATTTAATTACTTGAGTTTTATGATAATAAGTATACTTTTGTGTTGATCGTTCGCTTGATCGGCTTATCAATGAATTTTCTTCTAGTATTTTCACGCTGTCATGGCAAATACCAAGATAATTTTTAACTTCTTTCGAATACATAAACTTTTCTCTTGAAATCATGTAGTCATTAATGCTTTCTTGAGAGACAAATATTCGACAAAATCTTTGAGTCTTTTGTATTTTACCTTGAAGTTCATTAATTTCAATCAATTTCTTGACCTTATTCCAAGGTGTTTTTAGTAACCTGCTCGCTTCACTTCCGGAAATATATTTTCTATCTTCTAAAACGACATCTATCTTTTTAAATGTAAGATGATGTCCGTTACTCCATTCCTTATGTATATACTCAGAAAAAGCATCTTTAATAAATCCATAAGAATTTGATTTTAGAAAGATACTTTGAAAAGTACCAAAATTACTTCTTATGCCTGTTGTAAGCTTATACCTCTTAACTTCACTATATTTATCAAGGAACTTATAAAACTCATACGGCCATGAATTAAAAATGGAAACACTTCGTGAAATAATACCAATAAACTCCTTATCAGATGTATCAGCGTGAAATGAAAGTACCTTTTTTTTAGTTTCGAAATAACTTATAACTCGAACCATATATATAATTAAATAAATTAACTCTTCCAATGACAAGTTATACAAAGGATTGTAAAAACCCTTATTTACACAACTAGTTATCTCAGTTTTTTTGAGCTTCATCTCAATTAAAGAAGGTAATACTAAATCTTCTGGGTCTGCTTTTAGTATGGGTAAATTGCAAAAATCAAATCCACAATTACATTTATCTATAGTAATCCGATTATGAAAAATTTTTGATTTACATTTTAAACAACGATTAATTAAAAAGCACTTATGGACATGACAAACAGTTAAAACATTAATATCCCAAACAGCTCGATAGTAACTAGATTCTTTGAAACATAACGGACAAATCTTTATCGAGTGGCTATTAATACCTCTTCTCATAATAAAGGCATCTATTTCACTTTTCTTTTGCTTTGAGTCAATTAAATAATTAAGCATTGAATGATATGTTTGAATATTAACTCCCGTCATATCTGAAAGTTGAACTAAACTCTCGAGGTTAGGTTTTATTATATATGAACTACTAGGAGTTCCAACTTTGTAATAAATCCAACTTGCGAGTTGATAGCCATTATAATTACTGAGCCGTAACAAATATTCAAAAAAGCTTTCATCTAAAAATGGTGCCGGTCTTCTGAGATATTTCACCACTACACTCACCCACTATTCCCAAAATGTCAGGGGACGTAACCTAATATAATTCAGCAATAGACATCTTGATGCAAATATATACATTTCTCATCAATAGGGATTATCAGCGATCCACGTTCAGAAGGGGCTCCTATAAATAATAAAGAACCCGAAAAAAAGGCGCCCTCCTAGAGGAGATGCCTTCTTCATTAATATTGTGTTACCGCTGCAAACTATGTGATCCACCTTATTCGGGATATCTCTGGCCACAGCTTCATTGCAGCCGTAATGGTCCATAAGTTATTCAACAATAATCTCTTCAAATGAGGTTGGAATCTCAGTCAAACGACCTCCACTCCGTCCAATCTATACTGAACAATAAATATTCCTCTAGAACCAGTATTTCGTTTAGACCAGGATTATGTGCCATTAATTTCCAAGTTCCAATAGTAAGCCCGAGCGATGTATTTGCTGCTGTTAACATGAAAAAGACAGCTGGTTATTTTCAGCTGCCGATCATGGTTTGTATTGAGCTATAGTTCTCCGTTAGCTTAATGAACCTTGCCAAGTAATTCAGCCCCGCAGAGCAGTGTTTTGCTCGGATTGAATACGTAGGATTAAATATGAATTAGAGCGACTGCTTGCAACAAACAAAAAGGGATGCCCGTTATGGACACCCTCATGGTTTAATTCGATAATTTCGAACCATTTTAAAATGAGATCATCAAGCATTCCACACGTTAAGGCGCCGCATCCTTGAACGTGTAAAGGCAAGTAAGCCTTTTGAGTAGATGATTCTATTATTTTAGTTACCGCGCGAACCGTTGCTACCACGGGAACCGTTGCTACCGCGTGAACCGTTACTACCACGGGAACCGTTGCTACCACGGGAACCATTGCTACCGCGCGAACCGTTGCTACCACGGGAACCGTTGCTACCGCGTGAACCGTTACTCCCACGGGAACCGTTGCTACCTTGGGAACCATTGCTACCTTGGGAACCATTGCTACCTTGGGAACCATTGCTACCGCGCGAACCGTTGCTACCGCGTGAACCGTTACTACCACGGGAACCGTTGCTACCTTGGGAACCATTGCTTTCTGGCAAATGAATCAACTCCTTTACTTATAGATTCTATATATATATGTAGCAAATCTATCAGATGCTATAGTTATATACCATAATTTACCATATACATGGGGCTATATACCGATTGAATAAGTAATAAAAGAAGGGATGCCCGTTGCGGCATCCCTTCTATATAAACTCTCCAAAATTCCCGGGGACCAGCCGGGTTAAATCGTCTTCGTGTTAGGCGTAGTATATGCAGATTTTTATCAACATGGCTGGGCAGTCGTATTGCAGCGCTGTTTTTCTAGCCGTGGCATAGCAGCTCCTGCACTAACCTGCCCGTTAGCGCAACGAAAATGGAGCAGCTGCGGATCAAAAACTGCTCCATGGTTCATTGAACTATTGTACCTTTAGCTCAATCCATAGTATTTATCTTTTTGTTGGAGCCAGTTGACAATGACGCTTTTAAAAGTGTCTATTGGCAGCTCGCAATAAGCTTTGTCTTCGGAATATCTGTCGATTATCTTCACTGTTGTCTTGCTTAATTCAACATCATGATACTTCACACATAAAAGAGTGGTTTCAGTACCATTCAAAACTTCATCAACCGAATCAATTACCCAACTTCCTTTTTCATTTATATCTTGAAGATTTGTCCCGATAAATGCTTCTAACAAATCATATCCTGCTGGCAAAGAAATTACAGGAACTCCGAACATATCAATAAGGATAAATTTCATGAATAGACCTCCTGGTATCTGCCTATCGAGCCCCGTTAGTTAAATTAAGTGATTAATGGATTTATCCAAAAATCATTTCAAATAAGTATACGAATAGTCGAAGTATCATTGCTATAAAAGGAAGTGCAAAAGGGGCTAGGATGGCTAGTAAAAGTGCGATACCAATCCATTTTAAAAATCGGTTCATTTTTTCAATCCTTCATTCTTAACTTATAGAAATTACCTTAGCATGGAATTCATAACCCATAAATGAGCAATTTCTTCCACTTATTTGCCCATAAACATAATGAAGCCACCGATCGTGCCGGCGACTTCATCATAGGTGTTCGTTAGTTAGCGCAACAACGTTGCTATCACTTTTTTATAAACTTTTTCATTATAGTACTGACCAAGTATGAGTAATACTACTTCTTATAGCATCAAGTTGTTCAATTATCCTGCCCGTTAACGTAATGAAGGCTGACCGATCGATCTAGAATATGGGATATACCGAAAAAAATGTTACTTGGCCGCTTAATAACGAATAGCTCAATCCAGAGGTTGTGTTGCAACAAGAACTTACTTGAATATCCCTCTCGTGCTCTTGCGACAAGAACTTACTTGAATTGAAAATGGACAGCTGCGATTGTTCGTAGCTGTCCACCCCTATTGAACTGATATGGTTAAACTAATGTTCCTCGTCCCTCGGTTTTAAGGATTTATCTCATACCCGTCATATATTTCTGAATCGCTCGAAGTTAGTATTTCCTCACTCGCTACTTTTGGTTGGGCAAAAACCATAAACCGTTATCTTCTTTTAAACATGAAGGGCAGAAAGACGAATGGGATGAATAGAAAAAAAGAAAAACCGAACATTTTGCTAATTAGTAGGAACAAACCGCTGAATAGGATGGTAAAAACCAAACTATACAAACAACCTTTACCGGACATATTACTAAAAAAGAACACTTAATTCCTCCTTTTTTAAACCAAACCAGATGCGACCACGACATAATCACCACGAATAACCTAATTAATTAAAAAGACCATTAAAAAGACCATGGCTAAGTATTAGCCATAGTCTTATTCCAAAAATCAAATCTTTACTACGAACGCTCAGGATTACGGTCATGGTTACGACTTCTCAAACCAGCTAAACCGAGTAAACCTAAAAGTCCTAACCAGCCCCAATCGAAATCATTATCATCATTAACTGCATTAGCCCGATAGTTACCGTTACCTGCAGCAGTTGTTGCATAGCTATTTGTATTAATTGAACGGTTGTCATAAGACTGGTTACTTTGTGCAGAAGTCATATTGTTTGTGCCTGCAGCGCTTAAGATTCCGGCGCTCATCATTAAAGTAAAGCAGCTTAGCAGCAAAAATGTGAATAGATATTTCAATTTTCTCATGCAAATAACTCCTCTGCTGATGATTTGTCAGTCTCAATTAATTTCCCCTATATGTAAGTGAAATATTCGATCGATTTTTAAACTTTAAGCAATCCTACCGGTTCGTATTATGAGGCGGCCTCAATTTTATATGGTCATAAGATTGCGGTAGCCGGGGATCGAACTTCTGTCGGATCCCAGGAGTTATTCCGTCCATCTCCCCTACTTGTTAAACCATCATTCTACATGTCTTATAGGCCAGTGGATATAATAACCTCAGAGGTGATTTCCCAATGAAATGTGTTTATTGCGAAAACATTCAGCAAATCAAAGGTATGAAACATAAGTGTTATATTTGTTCTATAATCAAGGCACGTTAATCAGATAGCAGAAATACAAGCTGCCAATCTGACTGTTGCAATGTTGTCTAGAAGTCGGAAATCGGACAATGTTCTGTCAGCAATCGAGAATCGGATCAAGTTCTTGTCATCGCCAAATGACAAAGAACTTGATCCGTTAACTAAAAAAGCCAACGGACTTCATTCGGACAATGTTCTTGTCAACCGACATCTGATATTTTCTCCGCTCGTCCATCGTCATAGGAACATTTTTGATGTAAATGCATATTTATCTTCCTCCCAGGGGCAACATAGATTTTGTTGTCACTTAGATTTAATAAGGAGGTTGCAGTATGCCTAATGAACAAAATGAATTAACCAAAGCTGATGTGCACTCCGTTAAGCAGAATAAGCTTCCGGTTGCAGGATCCGCGGATACGGAATTTTCCACCGAGGAAGCAGCTGATGTATTTCAGCACAACCCTGCTGCAAACGAAACTTCAGCCAACACATCAGCAAAAGAAGCTCTGGATGAATTCTAGGATAATGTAAAGCAAGATGCCCGACCTCACTTGGAGCCGGGCATCTTCTATGTCACAAGATATTGTCCTCTGCAATCGATGTATTCTATAAAGCTAAAAACGGTAGCTGTCATACAGCTGCCATTTTCTCAATGCTTTGTGGTGCAGCAAAGAGGTGCATGAATGGCTAACAGGCAAAATAGTTAATTATTAAATAGGATTTTATACACGAGATATACTGGGCATGTATTGAGCTATCCTGCCTGATAGTTGAGAAAACGGCCGCCATTAAACCGGCTGCCGTTTCAACGTTACTTATAGAACTATCGTTCCTCGTTAGCGCAACGACTATTTATTTAGACACATAAACACACGATGGTTCAGACAATGGTGAGGAAAGTCTTGCCAAGAATTGTTCATCTTAAAAAAGAGCCGTCAATTAAATTTAATATTGCAATAAGTAACAATAAAATACCAAAAATTCGATTTAATATTTTCACTGCTTTATGTCCAGAATCAGGATACGTAAATTTCCCAGCTTTCAAGTCAAAACTCATGCGAGAGATCATCCATACTTTTACAGGAAAGAAAAAGAATAAAAGCCCGATGCAAATCAGCAATATTGATAACAACATAAATCCACCTATTCTTCCGTTAATGATATGGCTGGAACTAATGTTTCAAACGTTGACGGTCGCTTTTACTTTTTGCAGGCAGCCTCGTGATGTAATAGATTCAACTATCCTTCCCCGTTAGCTTAATGCCTACCTGCAGTCTACAACTTTATTTTCACGGTCTAATACTTTATTTTTCAGTCTAATACTTTGGCGTGATCCTCTAATCTCCCGCCCCGGTGTCCCTTCCCTATGCTACAATAAATGGAAACAAGCCCGTTGACAAGGAGGCTGCTTGCCATGCAAACGTTAATCGACGAATACGCCCGCGGATACGCGATGCTGCGGGAAGCCATGAAAGGCTTGACCGAAGAGGAGCTGCGTTTCAAACCGGCGCCGGACCAGTGGAGCATCCACGAGATCCTCATTCACGTGACGGATTCGGAGCTATCGTCGACCTCCCGGATGCGCAAGGTGCTGGCGGAAGACGAGCCGATGCTTGAATCCTTCGATCAAGTAGCCTGGGTCGAACATTTGCGCTACGACCTGATGGACCGCGAGGAGCAATTGGAACTGTTCCGCTTGCTGCGCAGCGGCATGAAGACGCTTATGGCGCACCTGACGCCCGAAGAATGGCGGCGGGTCGGCGTCTATCCCGACCAGGCACGGTTTACGTTCGAAGAGCTGCTCGGCTACCGGGTGGGCCATATCCGCAGCCACCTCGCCCAAATCGAACGGGTGCGGGAGGCTTACCTACAAGGCCACCAGAATCGCGGCTCGTAAGCCGGTCATCCAACCGGCAGCAAATGTGCCACTTCCCGAATTTCTTCCCGCCGCCGCTTTATCGCAAAAACCGCTTCTCGCGCTGGACGAAAAGCCGTTTTTTGCTAAGCTGGCGCGCAGAGAGAGGTTCTACTGCCCGTTACTTCAATGAAACAAGGAGCAGCTGCCGCTGGCAAACTGCTCCTTGTTCGTTTAGCTATCGTGCCTCGTTAGCTTAATGAGTTATTTGTTTTTTTAAACAAAGCAGTAAGTAAAGCTGAAACACCAAACATAGAATTTGATGCTTCCTTTTCGAGCATATCCCGTAATTCGATTACTTGAAAACCATTAAATATTTCTCTTAATTTTTCGTCCGTGTAACCTAAACCACCTCTGAGGCTCTTTAGTCTATACACTTCCCAATCAGATATATCCGAGCCCCCAAGTGCTCCACCAACCTTAAAGCAAGTTATTGCAAATAAACCATTTGGCTTTAGAGCTTTATTCAATAATTTTAGATAACTCATCCTTCGATGAGGTGCGATATGGTGAAAACAACCCGAGTCGTAAACTATGTCATATACTCCTTCTTCAATATCTAATTCAAATATATTTTGTTTTATAAAATTAACTGTGACATTTTTATCCTCTGCACGCTTCTTTGCCCAATCAAGAGCCTCTTGTGATAAGTCCACAGCATCGACCTTACAGCCCTGTTCAGCAAAATAGATTGCATTTCTCCCAGGACCACAGCCTAGTTCCAACACCTTGCCTGAATTTAAATATCCTCGTTTAAAATAATTGACTAAATTTTCATCAGGTAAATTCACAAAAAAAGGGACTTCCTTTTCCTTGTCAGAATAAAAGTTGTCCCAATTAAAACGTGATTGTTCTTTTAACAACGTATCTAGCATATTCAAGACATCATCATAATTTAAAATTGATTCCTTCATTGAATAACCCCTCACGTAAAGGTGAATTATACAAGTCCAATTTTCATCGCATTTTTTCGAGAGCAAATCAGTTATTGTGAAGATGTAGGGACAACTTTTGGCTTATTCAATAACATAATCATTGACATGTTGGTTTCTTACGAAAACTTTATTTCCAAACAAAGCTGCGTCTTTTATTCTTTGAATTGTAAAATTGGACATTGGTTTAGGCAGGTTATTCAAATCAAAATTGCATATTCATTAATTTCTTTACCGTCTGGAGTTGGAATTCCACTAAACTCGTTCGCACGAAAAATAAAAACATAAGCATCACGGTGAGATAAGAAATAGACTCCACTGAGTGAGAGATCAGTAACTTCTATCTTTATTTCTTCTCGACATTCCCTAACTGCCGCTTCCCATGAAGATTCACCGCTTTCGACAACGCCACCTGGTATTGCCCATTTCTTTTTACCATAGGTATGATGGACGAGAAGAATTCTTCCAAACTCATCGAATATAGTACATCCAGTCGCATCAGATGTTCTTTCCATAGTTTTCTGAGCCTCCCTCAACCAACATATTGGATTTAAAAAACGGAATTCATCTTCAACTACATTTAATCTATATCCATAATTTCCTGTTACTTTTAACAACATATCTATTCATTATGGTCTTCTATTAATTCAATAATCTCCAAAGAATCGTACTTTTCTTTAATTTTTCCAGACAGGGACTTCACACCAAAAATCTCTGTGAAAGTGTGACTCCCAACGATCAGGTTCATTCTAATGAATTTTGCATACTGGATTGTGTATAAGATTTTCTCTCCAGTAATATAGACATCGCATTCTGAATAATGGGCATCACGAATACTTTTTGTAGAATTTCCTGCCCCGGTAATAATCCCTACTCTCTTTATTGGCTTTTCGGAGTTTTTCCACGATTTTATGGTTTCTCCTAGTACCGTACTAACCCGATCACTTAATTCTTGAAAGCTAATAGGGAACTCGAATTCTCCAATACCAGGTAGGCTTCTACCCTCGATTTCAAATGATTGTTGGATAACATTATTTATTCCAATTGCCTTGAATAATGAAGAACAGGTGCCAAATTCAACATAATCCAAAGGCAAATGAACGAAATAGTGACTGATTCTATAGTTTTCCAGAAGTTTATGACACTCTTCTTTCATACCAAAGACAAAATCCCATGCATCGTGGTGGGTAACTATAAGATCAACTTTCTTTTGTGCGGCTTGTTCAATATGTTCAGGAGTTATATTTGTTGCATACCCAATTCGACGGATTAAATCAGGACCATAATTGTAAAATGCAAATTCCTCTCCGTAATCAAATTGCTTGAGGAGTCCGCCAAATAGGGTTTTCATTAATTCATTAAATTGTTGTGAATTCACGCGTACCTCCCCAATAATTAACATTTCATATTAATACTTCTATTCGGCGAAACATTCAACAAACCTGCCCGTTAGCCATTCATGCATCTCTTCTACTGCACCACAGAGCATGAAAGTTAATCCGTTCTTTCATGGTAGTTGAGAAAAGGCAACCGAGCGTCGCTGGCTGCCTTCGTATATTTGTTGAACTTTCGTACCCGTTAGCCATTCATGCGTCTCTTCTACTGCACCACAGGCATGAAAGTTAATCCATTCTTTCATGGTAGTTGAATGTAAGGCAGCAGTTCATTTTTGGCTGCCTTTATCGTGATTACGATCCTTTTTGCCCATCACAGCAAACATTGAAGGTAAATTGTCTACTGCATTAGTGTCCCTTTCCAATTCATCGACTCGAGTTATTATGAATCCTGAAGTAAGAAAATCATTTAAGTATTGTGAAAGTGGTCGATGAAAAGCACCTAAAGTAGAGCGAATTGTACCAATGCCTTCCGACTTCCAAAACTGCGAGTCATATCGAATAATCTTTCTAGAACCGTCACCTAGCGGATAACTAAATGGTGATTGAAAACAAGGGTGCATTATTACCCATATCATCATCCCATTTGGTTTTAAGACTCGATATACAGCATCAAACACCTTTTTATGGTCCTGAACATCCATCAGCATTACGCTAGATATTACATAATCAAAAGCACTATCTTCCAGTTTATGTAGCGACATAGCATCATCTTGCACCCAAGTAACCTGATTTGTATGATTTTCTGCGTACTCCAGTAGCTTTTCACTTAAATCGACACCAGTTACCTTTACTCCAAGCAGAGACAGTTGATAAGCTAATTCACCTTGACCACAACCGATATCACATACATTTAGACCGGTAAGATCAGATTTATCTTTTAAGTGCTGCAAAATATATCTGTAGGAGACATTAGGTCCCCCGGAGGTCACCATGTCGTTATATTGCTTTGCAAAGTCATTATAGCTCCTCATCTTCGCCCTCCTTTTATACATGTTATGTATATCACAGTCCTTTACCAATACAAGATATTCCACTTAAACTAGAATTATCCTGCCCGTTACTTCAATGTATATAAGGAGCAGCTGCTGATGGCAAACTGCTCCTTAATTCGTTCAGCTATCGTGTACCATTAGTGGAACACTACCTATGATTCTTTATTCATAAATTTTGGACGCATATAAAATATCAGCTAACACTCTCCACGTTGGTTGCTCCGGTATGGACTGATTAGTGTTTACATAGTAACTTTCCATTCCTTCTACCCATGCTTCCATCGCTTCAAGGTAACTCTCTAATGTTGGGTTTTCCCAATTTTCCTTATTTATAACTAAGTCCTTTCTAAGTGCAGAAAGGAACTTGAGTAAATCCTCTTTTGTCCTTATTTCGTTTATCATTTCATGTGGCTGCAATTAAACTCACCCGGCTTCCTATCCGTAATCTTGATTGAACTAGAGTTCTCCGTTACCTGAACATCCATATAAATGTCCACGGAAATATAGGTTCGGTTTAATTTATCTTATCTTCGTACTTCTTCCCTTGGGTTTCCCAGTTAATAATGATTAATATCCTATCCTTCTCTATGGCATCTAATGTAGTATAATCATTGTCGGCTTCCACCATTGCATATTCGACGGTAAACTCATTAGTATTTCTCTTTTTGATTTCATCAATAATAATCCCATACCGCTCCTCATATTCTTCCTGATATCCTCCATTATTTATCAATTTCGCTTTATAACTCGGGTCATAAATGTTAATTATTTGAGTTCCTAATGCTGTCCCTTGTGCAAAGGAAATCCTCTCCACTTCATGAAGGTCTTCCAAGTTACCTTTATATTGATAAATAATATTAAAATAATGCTTTCCATCGTGTTCAATAACATTGTTCTGAATTATGGCTTTCCATTGTTCACCTTCGGACTGAAAGATTATTCTGTCCTCAATTGGCTGCTCTCCACCTGAACAGGCACTTAATATGAATAGCATAGAAACATACAAGCATATTTTTTTCATGAAATCACTCCCAGTTACTTTTTCATTTCAACTGGATACTTTTCAACTGGATACTATCCTTAGTTATTAAATCCATAAATCAAGACGCAGAAAGTAAGTGAATGTTGCGCTATCCTGCCCGAACTTAAATGCAAAAAGGAGCAAGCTGCTGAGGCAACTGCTCCAAGGTGCATTGAACTATCGTCTCTCGTTAGTTCAACAAAAGGTTTAAAATCCACGAACAGATTGAAATAGACCGGATCCTGCCTTTATTATTGTTTCATTGTGTTGTTGCTTGACCTCAAAGTAACTTCTTGAATATCAAAAAAGTCTAGGCTACCCCTTTATTTTTTTGACATAATCATCCCGCACTTATAATCTTGATTGCGGGATTATCTTACCTGTAGTCTGAGTGAATTACATTCTATCGATTCGAAGATTTCCAATCGTTTGTTTAAAACTCGATCAAGGATAGCATAATAAAGGAAAACTTAGCGCGCTGATTCAGGGGATGAAAAATGACAGCAATCTCTTTAGAAACTTTAACGCAGCGCCTCGCCCTAATGGAGGATGCGGAGATAATTGATCGAGAGACTACCGACGGACTTCGTTTGACATTTATTTATCTTGGAACCTTAATCGATCAGGAGCGTCTTAACGAATCGATTCTTGAGCCTCTCGTTCGAACATTCCAAAGTTCGGTGGAAAAAAGCCTAACCACTGCCAAAATTACGCGCTTATCCAATTTGGAGCAAGCCCTCCAGTATCTCATGAAGGGTTCAGTGCTAGTTCACGACTCATCCAGCGGGCGATGGCACGCTATTATGCTCCCCAACTCGCTAAGCCGGTCCATCGAAACCTCAGAGACGGAAACAATAATGTTTGGCCCGAAAGACAGTTTTAGCGAGCAGCTGGAGCAAAATATCTTGTTGATTAGAAGAAGGCTTCCTATAACAGCGCTCAAAACAGAGAGATACTCCGTCGGCTCCTTAACTCAAACAACCGTAGTCCTTATGTATATCGACGGGCTAATCAATCCAGAATTTGTAGAGGTCGCGAAAAATAAGCTTTCCAGCATAGACTTCGATATGTTTTTGGACTCTTCACATGTTGCAGCGTTTATGGAAGACCATTATCATAGCATCTTTCCTCAATATCTTCAGACCGATCGACCGGATTCCTGCGCGTATGCACTAGGCATTGGAAAATTGGTCATTCTAGTCAATAACACTCCTTTTGCTTTAGTCGCTCCGATTACGCTGTTTCACTTGTTTCAGTCGCCGGAGGATTATATTAACCGATGGTTGGTAGCCAGCTTTTTGAGGCCGTTACGCTATCTCAGTTTCCTTCTTTCCATTACTTTAATTCCACTTTACGTGGCATTAACGACTCATCATTATCAAATGCTCCCCCTGCAAATTTTATATGTAATCATCGAGTCTCGTAGCAAACTGCCACTATCCCCCTTCTGGGAAGCGTTAATAATTCTTGTTACGCTAGAAATTATAAAGGAAGCCAGCCTAAGAATGCCGACCAAAACAAGCCAAAACTTGGGGGTTATTGGTGGAATCGTTATAGGACAAGCCGCGGTAGAAGCCGGATTCGCAAGCAAAGTACTAATTGTATTGGCAGGCATTTCGGCGATTTCCACTTTTCTCGTTCCAAACTATCTGGTCACCAAATCCAGTTTACTGCTTCAATTCATGTTCTTGATTCTCGCGTCCTATTTGGGCGTTCCCGGAATCTTGCTTGGACTTGTCGGCATGTTTGCCCATCTGAACGGGCTTACGTCCTTGAACCAGCCCTACTTGGCGCCGGTATCTCCGTTTTATTGGAGAGATTGGGTCGATCTCTTCGTACGAGGGCCGTTACACGCTATGCGCATTCGTCCCGAAGCATTGCATCCTTTGAACAAGTATCGTATGAACCGAAGGAGTAAATGAACCTATGCAAGCTATATCGCTGTTTCGAAAAACCGCACAGCAAGAAAGCGGTTTTTACGCGCTCTTCCTCACCAATAGGATTCAAATGCTTTATTACATGATTGTCATGCCCTCAGCCCTTGTTCAACCGTATATGTTGTTGGCGATTGTAGCCATGGGCATAGCCTCCCAATTTTGCCTATATATGCTGTCCAAGTGGTTCGCAACCCCCTACTCAGCCCAAGGGTACCAGGGTTTTGAAAGATTATTCGGAAAAACAGGCATCAAAATTTTAGCTTTGGCAAGCTTGCCTCTCCTTTTGCTCAAGATCTCTTTCATTACAATCAGTTATGCCGAAATCATGCAGCAATTTGTTTTTCCCTCTATGGACCGAGAATGGCACATTGTGTTTCCTTTTATCCTTAGCTGCTATTTGGCGCTGTTTGGAATGGAAAACATGGTACGGTTCGTAACGGTCGTGGTCATTGGAACGATTTGGATCTTCTTTTTGTATATTCCGTTTTTTTTGGAGCAATCAAATTCGATTCACGATCTATACCCTCTCATCCCCATTGGCCCAGAGCCGTTTGCATGGAAATCCCTACTGCTCGTTTTTTCGTCGTTTTCCGGACCTGAATTTTTAATCGCTATTTCATACTGGCTGAATCCGCAACGGAAAATGCTCAAATATTTGACGATCGCTAACGCCATCTCGGTCGTCGAGTATCTCTTTATTTCCATTGCGTCCTTGCTCTTCTACGGCTCCAAATACTTGCCAACCATCAAATACCCGAACGTGGAGATGGGGCGCTACCTGCAATCTCCTGTATTCGAAAGGGTCGATATTATCCTGATCTCGGCATATTCGTTCAGCTTCCTTTACTCAATCGCCTTGTTCGTGTTAATGATATATGGCGCATCTCGTTTGCTAGGCAAGACGAAGACAAACACTACGCGTATTGGGCTGATCGTTAGCGGCTGTGCGGCGATGGCCGTCACTCTTCCGATCAGTAAATGGTTTTGGGAGCCCGGGCTCGAACAGGCCTTTTGGCTCGACCTGCAGATGTGGGCAGGATCCGCCACTTATTTGTTATCACCTCTCCTCATCTGGATCGCGATCAAGCGCAAAGCCAGGACAACGTCATGAAACGCTTCGTACGAGCAACGCTTGTGCTGCTATCATTTTCTTTGTTGACATTCGCATGCGGCTGCGTCCCCATACCAGAAAACAATATAATCGAAGAAATCACGCCGATCATTTTCTGGTCCGTTCAGGGTGGAGGAGAAGAAGATGGAAAGATAACAATCAGCACGCTCGTCCCTCCTCTTATCAAGGAGAAGAAGCGAGTCCTTACCCTTAAGGTCTCTCTATTGAATGAAGGCAATAAGGGGTTTAATTTGACCTATCATAACGAATTGAAAGCCGGTCAAATCCGCTTGCTGTTCGTGGACGAAGCTTATGCGAAACGGGGACTGACCCGTCTTATCAATACCGTTCTGACCGATCGAAACATTTCGCAACGGCTGTACTTAGTCATTACGAAAGGCAATTTTAATGAATTCCTTGCCAAGCACTTGGGTGAAACAGATAATATCGATTATTACCTTTATCGCATGTTCAAACATTACGAGAAGAAAAAACAAGGCGAAATTACTGTCGTCAATTTGCACCAGTTTATGAAAATGCTGTACTCCCAGGTTTCCGATCCCCAGCTACCAGTATTTCGCGCGGAAGGCGAACAGTTCTTGTACGAAGGCACAGCATTTTTCGACCGGGACAGTATGGTTGCGGAGATACGTGGAAAGAACGATCAAATCAACCAATTGTTGTATAGGGACAGATTCGTACGATATTTAGTCCTTCCTGACCTCGCGGTTACGCTAGGGCATATTCGCGCGCATACCCGTAAGAAACTAACCCCGGATTTATCATCCCTGTCCATCGAAATCGACGTGAAGGGAAGAATTGATGAATTGGATTCGCTCGCAAGAATCGAAGATAACTTCCAATATGCCGCTCTCACACAAAAAATCGAACGGTACTTGGAGGAGAATGTCATCCGCTTGCTATCCCAAATGCAAAAATTACAGATTGACCCCCTTCAAATCGGGGCTTTGACTGCTAAACCGTTCTCCAAACCAATAACCAGAGATACTTGGGATCGGCATTGGTCTACTATGAAGATTAATGTAAAAGTGCGGTTACATTTAGAGCCTCTGACGAAGGTGAAATAGTAAGTTGGAATTTTGTTCAAAGAGGTCGGCCTGTCACTGAATCTGGGTCTTCAATACTTGCGCTTGCTGTACTTCACGAAGCCAAAATACACGGAAAGCGCGCCAGCCGACGACAAATGGAACAGCAACAGCCCCGGACGAGAAAATAAAGTCCTAGACTGCTACTGTCTTATTGAACTCAGAGGGAGCTTCGCGCTTCGGTGGCGTTGCCCGATCCCATATGGTATCAAGCATTTCGGTTTTTTTCTCATTTTTAAGTTACATTATAGTTGGTTCATCACTCAGAAAGCGATTACATTAAATTTGATCCCTATACATCAGTAACCATTTTTCCTGTATAAGTAAATTAGCCATAGTTTCAAATTCTAATCCCTTTTGAGGAATGACGAGTAGATGGGTAAAATCACATCAACAATGGTTCCTTCGTTGACCGTGCTTTCGATGTGAATACTCCCTCCGTGTTCGTGGACAATCTTATTGCTGACCATTAGGCCTAATCCCGTCCCCTTTTCTTTGGAACTATAAAAGGGTTCTCCAATGGATTTAATTCGTTCCGCCGAAATGCCACTTCCTTGGTCTATAAATCGAAATTTGATAAACTCTGAATCGTGGCATAGAATCTGTGTTTTGATGATTCCACCGTTTGGCATAGCGTCAACCGCATTCTGGAGAATGTTAATAATCACTTGCTTGATTTGATTCGCGTCGCAGTAGATACGTGGTACTTCCGAGTCGTGTTCTTCAATAATTTCAATGTTGTTTAATATGGATTGTGTACTGAATACCAACACCACCTGTTGTAAAACAACCGCCGCATCAACTTCCTTCATTTTCGGAGCTTGGGGTTTGGCAAGTGTTAAAAATCCCCATAATACTGCTTCCAATCTCCGAACCTCAGATAGAATCAATTCAATATACTCGGGTTTTTCGTTACCTTGGTGTAACAGCTGGGCGAATCCCTTGATCGAGGTTAGAGGATTTCTAAACTCATGTGCAACTCCTGCCGCCATTTGACCTACTATCGAAAGCTTTTCAGTTCGTAGAAGGAATTCTTCTGCCTTCTTTCGTTCCGAAATATCACGAGACCCGTACACGCATTGCACTACTTTGCGATTTTCATCAAATATAGGAGTGCCCCTGGTCTCGATATATACCCAACTGCCATCTGCTTTTTTACACCTCCACTCAAAATCGAACGTTGATTCTAATGTAACCATGTCATCGAATTGCCTCTTAACGTACGCAAGATCGTCAGGATGAACGAAATAAAAAGCAGAATTTCCTTCAAATTCGCTGGACGGAAACCCCAAGACCAATTCATGGGACGGCGAGGCATATAGAACTATACCTTCCATATCCACGACACCGACTAAATCCTGGGTATTTTCGGCAACAAAACGATACATTTCAGCTGTTTGTGGCGGGGTCCAATCGGGATGTTTCATTGGGTCAAATAATAGTTTGGTCACACCTTACTCCTCCTCCTTACTCCTCCTATAGAACATTTCATTTAGCAGCGAGTAGACCTGGCTCCAAGAAATTCATCCAAGTACCAGGATCCTCGTGTATGTGACACTCCAAGTATGTAAGTACACCAGCTTTTGTCGCTGACGGCCACGCATCTTCCGGAACCATACGATCGGAAACCGCTTCCAAAACTGCTCTTAACTCGAATGAAAAAGACTTCTGCCAGCGCTTCATCTATCTACGCTCTGTTGTATCATCAAATCCATTGAGGAGCGTGAAAGGTTGCGTTAATGCCCCTTTAGCTTAATGAAAAATGGAGAAGCTGCCACTGGCAGACTACTCCTTGGTTAGTACAGCTATTGTGCCCTTTAGATCAATAAAGATAGCCTAAAAAATCTAGATCCCCCTCGCTCCAAGCGATCTTTCCTACTTCCTTAATCATCAATTCATCAATTGTCTCAAACCCAATGCCATTTGTAATCAGAGTTTCATTATCAATTTTCACCCATTTGCATTGGTTCTTTACTAATTTATAACCATTTTTCAAATACAAGGTCATGTTATCTGCAAATAAAAGTATAAAGTCAATATTTCGTCGCACAGAAAACTTATCGATTTCTCCAAGCAGCGTTGAAGCCACTCCCTGGGAGCGAGTGTTTTGAGAAACACATAAATCAATTACACCCAGTATTCTTACGGGTTTCCCATTTAGATTCATCACCCTATAATCTAATCCAACGTGTCCTATAAGTTGATTTTCCTGGTTAAAAGCTAGAAATCTAAAATGCGGTAGTTGCTTAAAATAAATTCTGTTTTTTGGATAAACTTCTGGAAAACTGGCGTTTAATAATTCTTGTATATTTGCTGATAATTCATTACTTAGATCATATTCAAATACTATATCTATCTTCAAATTACCTCTCCAATACTAAATTATTTGTTTTATGCCTTTTCTACATACCCATGTCCATTATGACCATATTTTCAACTTATTCCACATTTATTAAGCTAAACTGCCCGTTACTTTAATGAAAACGGCAGCCGATAATCAAGCTAGCTTCCTTTTATGTGGAGCAGCTGATTTACTTATTTGGAATACTAGTCCAACCTGTATCTAAACAAAAAGGAGCCAAGGGATGCTTTCCCATTGACTCCTTCCGACCGATGCTTTCGGATTTGTTATAATTTTACTATGACTTCGAGTAAGTGTAAATATCTATATACGTTGGACTAAATAATAGATTGAATCTCAAGCCATTCATCAATAGCTCTTCATTTTTTCCCATAGTAACATCGGATCTTAGGTCTCTTTATCTCGATTAGTACCTAACTTACAGGCTTTTCTGCCGTTAGCTTAATAATGAAAACAAAGAACTGTTACTCTACCCAGAACTGACTTCTAACTGTGCTTACCGAGTCCATGCAAAATGGTTTGAATTAGGTTTTATCATCATATCCCCAGCTTTCCAGTAGCCACTTATTATCAATAATATCTTGCTCAGTTAATCGCTCCAATTTCATTTTAGCGAGTAGAAGGATGTCTTTATGATCTGTATATGCAAATTCCTTGTAGATCTCTTGATTCTTATGGAATACATGAATCAGCTCAGTTAACTCGAAATATGGTAAAGCCCCCGATTTCCATTCCAAAAAAGATTGATACAAGGGTTCCAGCGCTTGTTCTGTTATCATTTTGTGATATTCATTAATAAGTTCTCGCTCTTGCTCACGTTTTTGCTGTTTAGGAGTTAATCTGCTATCCAAGTTCTTTACCTCTCCTTTTATTGGCCTATAGTCTACCGTTAGCCCAATGCAACGCCTACTAAAAGAACCGACGATACATTTCTCGACGACGTTCTCCACGTAATTGTGCATATATTTGAGTGGTTGACGCTTTTTCATGACCCAGCATTCCTTGAATGAAATCTAACGGTGCTCCATTATCTAGTAGCTGGCATGCATAGGTATGACGAAAGCGATGCGGGTATACATTTGCTTTGACCTCTCCCCGATCTGCAAGCCGCTTTAATGTCCACCTGAGCGTTGGAATGGCCATTCGTTTAATTGGACTTGTATTGGTTATAAATAAAGCTATGCACGAGTCTTCACGACTGGCTATATACTTCTTTAACCATACTTTACACTCAGTAGTGAAGTAAACCTCCCGTTCCTTTGAACCTTTGCCATTTACTATGGCAGAGCAATTCTCCCAGTTCAGATCTGCTACATTTATTTTCTCCACCTCTCCAATCCGGCAGCCTGTGCAATAGAGAAACTCAAGTAGCGCTCTTTCCCTTAGTGTCACACATGAGATCTTCAAATGAATAATATCTTCCTCCATCAAAAACTTAGGGATTCGCTTATCCATTTTGGGTTCGCGTAATTTTAGTGAGGGATTGTAAGTTAAATATGTCTCTTCATAGGCAAAACGGAAAATGGATCGTACAAAACGGATGCGGTGCCCTAGGCTGCTTGGCTTCAATCGCTCAGACTGCTTAGCTAGATATTCTTTCAGCAGATGCAAGGTTATCTCAGAGATTTCAAGGTCACCAAGTTCAGTTACCAGCATCTTGAACTGTAAGGCATAGGCTTTCAATGTTTTCGGACTAAATCCCTGGATTCGTTTATCTGCTTCATATAGAAGCCATAGCTCACTTAAAATCACAAGAAAACCTCCCATTCAGCAATTAATTCTAGTTTGCTTCAAATGGAAGGTTTTAGACTGAATCTGAAGGACTGCTTCATTTTTAATAGATTACCGAGTATTGAGTCAGCCGAATTCCATCACAGCAGTGTTTCTAGGTGTTTATTAGGCGCAAGTGGTAGTTATAAAACTATTGCTTGAATAACTTCATTTGATCTTTCAATGAATTAAGTGCCTGATAGTAACTCTCAAGAATAGCCGGTTCAATCTCTGGACCCTCCTCTATTGAGGAGGCAACTTCTAGTCCTGCTGTATCAAATAAGACAAGATGCTCTCCTTCATCAGGGTTATACAAAATTGGAATGGTCCAGCTGCCGGTTCTCAGGGCTAGTTCAAACCACTGATTTTTTATCATCTGCGTATTTGAATAGACTCTATCGTTAAAGACAACTCCTTTTCCTGTCACAGTAGCTAAACCAAACTGAACATCCGTTTTTCCATTCGGCATACTTGCCGTCCCCTTCCTTAGACCATTAATAATTTCAAATTGCTCCAAGCATATCTGTAGAACTTCTTTATCGAAGGTTACATTCATAATTGAAATACATCTCTCTGAACTCCCCGGAATTAACAGTCCGTTTATTATTAAAAATATAAGCCAAGCAACAGTTATTCCTTTTCTCGCAAATGCCGGCATTACTTCTCGAATGGAGACCCGATCATTTAGCGGCATTATTTCTCCTTTGCACAGTTTCAGCAATTTAGTAACTTCATCGCGAATCAGTAACGTTTGATAATTAATTTCTACCTCTTTAAGAATTCTTAGCTTGATCAAATCAACAATGACTTTATACTGAACTCCGAGTATGTCGCACGCTACGGTTTTAGAAATATAAGGATATAGATCACGATTTAGAAAAGATGGGCCTATATTTATCCTTTTCTTCTGCTGTGCTGCGGCAAAATCAAGATAAACCAGCTTGATTGGATCATACAAAGGATTCGCAAACAACTTTTCAAAATCAAATTTGTGTCTCGTCGTCCGTTTTAGAGAGTTGAAAAACTTCGTTAGAACTTGAATGAAATTACTCGGAAACCCTTCGTATAAACGTATTACCTCACAGATTGAGTAGCCTTTTGAATAGTTCTCCTTTCCTGTCGTAAGATCTTGCACCATAATTCCAACGTCAATTGTGCTGCGACTATTCCTAATTAATGCAAGGCTATGCCTGCACAGAGTGACAAATTGACTCATATTTAGTTGTAAATCAATGATCCTTATCCTTGATCCTGGAACAGTAAAAAGCTTAACTAATTGCATTTGGTAATTCCATAAGTCCTCATTCATAACATCCACTGACTTTATTGCGCTTAACTTGTAATTGCAATATTCACATCGATTATGAACTAATGAGCCATACGAGAAGGGTTTCCGGCACAAACATAAATTTAGCAATTTGACCTTGTGATTCGGACAGACGATAATTGCACTGTTGCACCAGATCTTCCGATGGTATCTGCCATCATGTAGACAGAATGGACAATACTGTACTCTGCTGCTCAGCATGATCAATTTAAAGTAATCATTTTGGAGTTCTTCAAGGTAATCATTGGATGTCATTCTTTCTAGCCTTGCGAAGGTTTGATTTGTCAGAGTACTTATTTTCTTCAAACTTTCCTCTCGAAATAAATTGCGATCGATCTCTTGACGATTTACGTTTATTACCCTCCTCATATAAGCTATTTCCACATCTCCATTTAGAATAGCCACCCTGTGAAGAAATCCAGAAAGACTTTCATCTTCATGAGGATGCGGCCGTCGTAGAAACATTTTCCTCCCTCCCTACTATTCAGTATTGCCAAATCTATCAAAAATACCACCTATAAGTGGTATTTTATAAAATACTATTTATCTAACAATATGAACCTCAGTTAACTTTGACTACACTCCACTTAAGAGGTGTGGGCATGGCTAACATTTTAGTATTCGTTGGTGCAAAGATAAGAGAACTCAGAAATCAAAAGGGCTGGACTCAGGAACAATTAGCTGAGAAAGCCGGATTTTATTATACTTATATCGGAAGTGTTGAACGCGGTGAGAAAAACATTTCCTTGTTGAATCTTCAGAAGATCGCAGATGCGTTACAAGTCGAAGTCAACGAATTATTTGCATACGCACAAGAAATCTCTGTACCATCTTCAAAAGAAAAGACAATAATAGAATTGTTTGAGATGATGTTGAAATTAAAGCTCAATGATTTAAAAAAGATAAAAACTATCGTAAAAGAATTCCTGGAATAATAAAAGCGGATCAGTCTTTGACTGATCCGCTTTTGTTTTGTCTATTGATTTGCTTGCAACGTCAAAAGTTATACTACTATTCACTCTGCAATTTATCTAGCCTATCTCGCCGCTTCTAAGATGATTCCCACCTGGCTCGAATTTCTCACTTTAAATGTATCGTCGGCAATGCCGCTCTTAAAGGAATTGACAACATGACTTTCTATATAAGAGTTCAACTACTCAAGAGCTTCATCCGGAACTGCGTCTCATTAAGCTCCCTCTTGCATCAAAAATGAATAGGGAAATCCTCCCATTTCATCAACTTAAAGCGACTTCAAAACCGTCGTATTACGAGGTTTTCTTGATAATTGGGTAATTATATAAATAGCACTAATGGGATAGTCTAAAAACCTATTTTAAATCATAGCTTGTACAAATCCTAAGAGAGGTGAGTACAGTGTTTATACAATTAACTGAAACTGAGATAAAAGGACTTGAGGTAAAAAATCTTGCTCAGCCGATATCAAGATGGGAGACTATCGAGAAAGCAAAGGCATATTATTCCAATGTTGAAGGTATTTTTTCTGGATATAAAATCAAACTTTCAGATTTAAAAACAGCTTATTCAACGCCTATATTAGTCTTTAAATTAAACAAACAGCCGCCAATTTAGTCGGCTGTTTGTTTTTATTCTTCAAGCGCTTTGGAGATTCTAAAATACCGCTTATCCAAGGCTTCTTTTCCGCCTTCCATAACTTCGCACACTGCTTCACGTATATCTGTTTTCTGTAATGCTCCACTGATTTGCTTTTGAATTTTCCCACCAGCAAAATTCATTTGAATAATATTTTCCGCCGCAGCATTTACTGGAATGTTTGGATTATGTGTTATAACTATGACTTGCTGCTTCTTTTTAAACTGTCTTAAACTAGTGACAACTAGATCAGTGATTCGTTTAGTGTCAAGGTCTTCCTCTGGCTGATCAATAATAATTGGCGAATCATCAAGTAACAACATAAGCGACAACATAGCCGCAGTTCTTTGTCCAGCTGATCCAGTTTCTATATCTTCTTCTTTCCGATTTGTTACTAATTTCAATTCAATTTTATCTTCAGGAAACCACAAATACATTCTATCTGTGTCTTCTGGAGTGTTTGTTTTTTGTGTCACAAGGTGTTTAGTGAAGAGTTTACCCAATCCATTTGGTGCTTGTTCTGTTACTGAAGTTATTTTTGCAATCAATTCTGTCCTTTTTTTCCAAGGATCATCGGCTTTCATTAAATCAAAAATAATCCCGTTTTTCAGGATTCCATCTTCGTCTCTTTCTAAAATATCTTTAGCGAATTCATTCCCAGATTTTCTTATTAAGCTCCTAAAACTCGCTTCTGCATTGGTTATGTTCCCCATGACCTTTAAATGAATTCTGATATGAGGATTTGTACCTTGCCAATTCTTGATTGCTTTGTCCCGTTCCTCTCTTAGTTTTTTTTCATGCTTTACTATCTCTAGGTATACTCTCTTTGCCTCTTCATTCTTCAATTTCATCTGTTCTTCCAATATTTCTACTTCAATGATTCTTTCTTCAAGTTCTCTCTTCCTTAAAACATGTTCTCCATAAGCATTCGGATTTTTTTCGCCTTTTTCCTCCATGCGCTCTACAAGTTCAAGATATTTTTCCTGATTCACTAAGCGCTCAGTTTGCCAAGGAATCTTAGCTACAGATTCAATTAATTGAATTTGAAAAGCCCTCATCTTTATAAACAGATCTTTTATTTGAGAAGTCAAATTATTATATTCAAGTGTTTCTTGCTTCAATTTATCATGTGATTCAACACCTAATGCTGAAAAGCCATCTGAATTAAAGAGTATTTCAGGAATACTAATGCCCTCCAAAATTTCCGTTAAATTTGATACCTTATCCATTTCGTAATTGATCTTCTTATTAAGAGTTTCAGTCTGTTGGTACCTCTCAAGCAATTCTTTGTGTCCAGATTCTTCAAATATTTTCATTTTAGCCTGGACGTCATCCAACTCAGATTTTAAATTACCTTTGTTATTAATTTTCAATTGTAGCTCACGTTGTTTACTTTTAGATTCCAAAAATTCTTGTGTTAATTCTCCTTTCTTATCTAACCAATTAGCTTTATCAAATTGCTGATCGATAATGTTTAGAATATGGTTTGGATCTTCAGTAAGCGAATATAGATGTTTCTGACTAAAAATGCGAATTGGAAACCTTGTATCTATATTGCTACTTTCATCTTTTTCTACCCAATCACCTAATGCATTTTTATGTTCTTCAGTTACTTTATTATTCGACCAAGATAATGCTATATTCCGACCATCTTTCTGCATTTCCACTCGTATTTTTGTGGCAGGAGTTAACATCCCTGGTCTGCCTCTTTCCTTAGGAACTTGATTAAACTCTTTAAACTCTTCATTCACTTTATGCGGTAGCCCCGTAGTTTTACCCAAAGGAAGCCTCATATATTCTATTAGACTTGATTTACCTGAACCTCTACCACCAATAACTGTATTTAACCACGGACTAAAATATACTGTTAATGGGCTCGGTCTGCCTGCTTTAGCCCCATGGGATATTTCAAGGGAATTAATGAAAAAACGTTCATGCGTATCATTTGGATCTACTATCGTGCTATCACTTCGAATTACTCCATCTTCACCATCATGTAACGCAAGTCTCAGAGCTTCTATATTAGGCGTCTCCATTTTAACCCATGTAAAACTTGAACCAACATTTTCCGGATGATGACTATCAGAGCCTGATATTTCAGTAAGAGTTAATTTTGATTCATGGTAAATCTGTGGCTTTGTAAAACTCGGATTACATATTTGCATGGCAAGTAATCCATTAACGCCTAGACACATTCTTAAAGAGTTTCCCTCTTCCTCAACGAATAACCCCCTTTCAATATCAACATGTGCAGGGATTGCCAATCCTTTCATTTCATTAATGATATCAACAACATCATTAAATGATTTGGATGTACAAGCATCAGAATCACCAAAAGTACCTTGAAACCTGCATTCACTCAATAGATTACTGATACGAACAGAAGACTCAGATGGGTCAAATATCGCTAGTAAATGTATATTTCCATTTACCGTTATCTCTACACCAGGAAAAATAATGAGATCTCTATACCCCTCAAGATGTTCTTCCTTCATATTAATAAGCTCTTCTTTAAGAGTATCGATCCATTGTCCTGAATTATGGTCGGTTACTGCTACACAATCGATTTCCTTCTCCATATGATCTAATAACCATTCTCTTGGGCTGCGCGCTTTTAAAGCTTCTTGATTGTACCCCTTACCATAATCTACAGATACTGGAGTATGAGTATGAAAATCAAACTTCCACCATTTTGCACCATGATATTCCACGGATTTCCCACCTTATCTAAATAGTCTCAATCATTATTCGACAAGGCAGGACTATTTACCTTCCAAAGATTTCCTAATAAATCCTCTAGTACATAAGCACATTAGTAAAATGAAGAATGAGTTTCCGCATTGCAAAGATTTCAGGACAAAAAACGACTCAAAGAATCTGTTGAAACAGTTCGAAAATGCTTGTCCAATTAATGCGGAGCATTGAAAAACAATGGAATGAAGTACATCTTTAACACTTATCAGCTAACTGTAAGAAATGTTTCTTAATGAGGGGGCACTCGTGTGATATTATCCCTTTTCAAGTACACTGCTCATGTCGTTTAAGTTACTTAATACTGAGCAGGCCTGCTATAACAGTGAGAATCATCTCGAAAAAGAAATGGCCCATGTATAAATATTCATTTTCATGTATACCACATAATCCTGAAACAAAAATTACAGCTTATTTTGAAACATTTACAGCTAAAGCTGAAAAATCACAGTTGGTGGCTCCCCCCCTCCCAACTTGTACCAAATTACATATAGACACGCGAACACGCGTTCGCTTATAATGAAGAAGCGATGAATGGCTTGCAAGGGCGGTCGGCTAGTCTCCCGGAAGGGAGGTGACGCCATGGAGGTTCAAGACGCGATAACGCTGATGTTCACGTTCGGCATGTTTATTATCGCAATGCTCACTTACCTCAAAAAAAAATAGACCGCCCTCTCGCAAAGGAATGCGGTCTACTCTATAATCTCATATCCTGATACAGCCTTCCGCCCTTAAAAGCGGTTAATCGCGCCTGGAGTCGGTTGCCGCCGACTCTCTTTGCCTGTTACGTTTCTTTGCCAATATAATACCATATTTGCTCAGGAGTTGAACATATGCATTTCGTAAATGAGACCCCTTAATTGAGCAAAATGAATTTGTCTTGACTTATTGCATGCTACCAGTATAATTGCCAATCCTTCTTCACCCGAACAAGCGCTTCGAAGTAGAAGTAATCGCCCCAGATGCAGCACTCGTCGACCCCATTGCGATGCGGCTTACTGTAGACTGCGTGCAGCAGAATACCGTTTGATTCCGGGTTACCCACAGTGGTGTATCCTTCTGCTAACGACTTCAACATGTGCAAAGAAGCATTCTCGTACCTGCGTCGATTATCATTCGATAGCGGCAAATACTTCGAGAGCTCCAATAACCCGCATGCAGCGATAGCCGCTGCCGAGCTATCCCGTTCTTCGTCGTTGCCCTCTGTGAACATTAAATCCCAGTAACACACGTAATCCGCCGGAAGACGGTCCAAGTAATAATTCGCCGATCGTTGTCCGACATCGAGTAATTCACTTCTTCTGCTGTACTTGTAGCTAAGCGGGAAACCGTACAACGCCCAAGCCTGTCCGCGCGACCAGCACGATTCGTCAGAGAAGCCTTGTGCCGTCTTGCCATACCGCGGTTCCCCTGTCTCTACATCCATATAGAACGTATGGTAGCTAGAGTCATCGTCCCGTATCAAGTAGGCAGCTGATTGCCGAACATGGCTGTCCGCCGCCTTATAATACCGTTCATCGCCGGTCACTTCGGAAGCCCAATACAACAGCGGAAGGTTCATGCAGCAGTCGATAATCATTCGGCCTCTTTCGTCCGGATTGTTAAGATTGCCCCATGCTTGGATTATACCCGCTTGATCCCAATACCGCTCAAGCAGTAAATCAGCTGCCTGAATCGCCAAACGTTTCGCTTCTTCATTGCATGTCAGTTTATAAGCGGATACGCATGACAGGGTGTAGAGAAAGCCCAGATCGTGCATGTCCGTCTGAATCCGCTCTTCCAACCGAATCTTGTAGCTCTCGAGCTGATGCTCCGCCGCAAGTCGGTATTTAGCATCGCCGGTCACTTCATAAGCAAGCCACAGCATCCCCGTCCAGAATCCCGGCGTCCATTCGATGTTCTCCCATTCCTCATACCGGTGATCGACGCTCGCCGGCGATGGGAATGTATCCGTAAATGTCAGCATATTCCGATCGATCTGGGACAACACATATTGAATTGCCTCTTCAATGAAAGCTCGGTCAATTCCAAGTTCCTCAATCGCCACATGATTTCGGATTTGGTTCAATGCTATCACTACTCCTTAATTGCCCCGATCATCACGCCTTTGACAAAATACCGCTGCAGAAACGGATACAGACAGATAATCGGCAGAGACGAGACGATGATGGTGGCATATTTAATCGTTTCACCAATGGCGTATTTATCATTGGCCCCAGCATCCGTCATCATGGAATCCGTGTCATTGGCAATGAGAATCTCCCTAAGAACGAGCTGCAGCGGGTAGGCCTCCCGATTGCGCAGATAGACGAGTGCGTTGAAGAACGAGTTCCAATGCCCTACCGCATACCACAAGATCATGACCGCTACCACGGGCATCGATAACGGAAGGATGATCCGAAACAGAATCGTCCAATCATTGGCGCCATCCATACGGGCAGACTCATCCAAGCTGACCGGAATACCTTGAAACGCCGTGCGCATGATAATCATATTAAACGTATTGATCGCCGTCGGAATAAGCAGCGCCCACATGGAATTCATCATACCGAGCTGGTTTACAAGCAGGTACGTCGGGATCAATCCGCCGTGGAACACCATCGTCACCACGATAAAGAACATAACCGCATTTTTGAAATACAAGCTCGGTCTGGACAAGACATACGCGCCAAGCGCGGTCATGAACAGATTGATAGACGTGCCAAGCACCACGTACGTCAGCGTATTCCGGTACCCTCTGATAATCATCGGATTATCGAATACCGCGCGGTAAGCGTCCAGATCAAAGCCGGTCGGCCGAAACAGAATGCCGCGATGCTGGATAAAGGATGTCGCCTCGCTTAGCGAAGCGAACAGAACGTATAAGAAAGGATAAAGCATAATCAAACAAAGGCCGCTCATCAGTATCGTATTGAAGGCGCCAAACGCTCTCTCCCCGGAAGTCGGTCTCATCTCTTGCTCTCCTCACCACAGTTTGTTCTCGCTGAGCCGTTTAATAATCGAATTAGCGCTCACGATCAGAATAAAGCTGACAACGGAATTGAACAGACCGACAGCGGCCGTGAAATCGTAGCTCGCTTCCATAATTCCTTTGCGATACACGTAAGTGGAGATGACATCCGCAGTCTCATACGTAAGCGGATTGTACAGCAGGAGCACCTTCTCGCTGCCGACCGTCAGCAGGTTGCCCATGTTCAGAATAAA
This sequence comes from Paenibacillus sp. BC26, assembly GCF_900116125.1. Classification (NCBI taxonomy): domain Bacteria; kingdom Bacillati; phylum Bacillota; class Bacilli; order Caryophanales; family Paenibacillaceae; genus Paenibacillus; species Paenibacillus sp. BC26. Next base: position 732,945 of record NZ_FPAD01000002.1, read on the forward strand.
CAAAATCACGATCGTCGGAGCGATCCCCGGCAGCGTGACATGCAGGGTCTGCTTCCATCGGCTTGCGCCGTCCATACGAGCGGCTTCATATAATGTTGGGTCAATCGAAGCCATGGCTGCCAGATAAATAATCGAACCCCATCCGACTCCCTGCCAGATGCCCGAGGAAACATACAAGAAACGGAACCAGCCCTCTTCCTTTAAGAAATCAATCGGCTCGATACCGAAAACACCGATGACTTGATTAATGAGACCGGTGCGGCTTAGAAAATCCACCATCATTCCGGCTACGACAACGATCGAAATAAAATGAGGCAAATAAGAGACTGTCTGTACGAATCGCTTGAACAGAACGCCTCGAATTTCGTTAAGCAGCAAGGCCAGTATGATAGCCGCCGGAAAGCCAAACAACAGCTCATAGAGATTAAGCAGCAGCGTATTACGGATAAGCCGCCAGAAATAAATGCCATGAAAGAAGCTCTCGAAATGATCGAATCCGATCCATTTACTTGCCATAATACCTTTTGCAATCGAGAAGTCTTTGAACGCGATTTGCAACCCATACATCGGTCCATAATGAAAAAGAAGATAATAGGCGATTACAGGGAGCGCCATTAAATAGGCCGCCCAATTGCGCTTCCAATCGGCCCGGATTGTTCGTAGCTGCGTCATCGCTTCAACCTGCCTATCTATTGAATATTAAGAAGCAATCAGGGAGATGAGCCCATCCTTCATCTCCATCTCCCAATGCCGGCCGCAGCAGAGGATTACCGTTTGTTAAACCGTTCGAGTGCCGCTTGTTCGATTTGAATGGCCTCTTCAATTCCCATGCTTTGGATCTTCTTGACGTATTTATCGAAGTTCTCGATCGGCTCCGCGCCCATGATGAACTTAAGCAGCATCTCATCCCGGTAAGTCTGAATATCCGTCATGATCGAAGCATACTTCCCGCTTTCCTCCTGCGTCGGCGATACGAGCGGCATTTTGCGTTCAACTGTCGCCGTGGACCATACATCGAGGGCATTCTTCTGCTCAGGCAGCACCAGATACTGCATTTGGAAATTATCGCTCAGCACGAATGGCCCGCTCCACGTCGAGCGCGTAAACTTTGCCATCGATTGTTGAATGGATACGCCGCCCGGCGGATTAAGGATGTCTTGCGCGAGCACCGCTTTGCCATTCTCCATCTTGTAGCTGACGCCCTCTAGTCCATAGTTGAACAACAAGCCGCCTTCTTCGCTGTAGGCATAATCAAGCCATTTGACCGTATCAATCGGATTCTTGTTGCTCGTCGTGATGGCAGCCCCATATCCGTTGAATGCAAAATCCTTTTGCCCCCAGATAGGCGTATCGCCGGCTTTCAATACCGGATAAGGAGCAGCCGTCAGTTTAAAGTTGGGATCGGCGTCCTTCATGAGATTCGTGTACTTGGCAATTCCGCCGCCGTTATACAGATCGGATGCGCCGAGCAGGTTCGTCGTCATTTTGTTATCGAACAATTTGCCGTTTGGTGCAGCAAAATCTTTATCCAGCAGGCCTTCCTCATACCATTGGTTCATGGTCGAAAGAAACTCTTTGAACTCCGGTTGGATCGGACCGTATTTCACGGTGCCGGCATCCTGATAGAAGCTATAATTAATTCCCCATGCGCCAAGGAACGGAGCATCGGTATTGAGCTGATCTTTATCGATATAGAACGGAATTTCATCAGGTTTACCATTGCCGTTCGGGTCTTTTTCTTTAAACGCCTTCAGCACGTTGTACCACTCATCAATCGTCGTTGGCACGGCCAGACCGAGCTTATCCAGCCAATCCTTGCGAAGAGCCGGGCCGAAGAACACTCTGACTTTATCATCGCCGCGCAGGAACGGGAACGCATAGATGGTACCGTTATCCGTCATGATTTGTTTTTTCCAGTCCGGATGCGACTCCAGCAGGCTTTTCAAATTTGGTGCATATTGATCGATGAGATCGTTAAGCTTGATGATTTTACCGTCTTCAATCGCTTTCTCCGGCCCGCCCGGGTATCCCGCTGTTTCGGTCGCCCAGCCTGTTTCAATGACATCCGGTAACTCGTTCGTGGCAATCATTAAGTTGAACTGCTCTTTAGCCTGCTGCGCGTCGAGCGGAGGATGCTGGAATTCTACCTTTACGCCTGTTCGTTTCTCCAGCTCTTTGTACATTTCCATTTCAGCATACGTTTTCATCTGTGCGGAAGCTGCCGTGTGATTCGCTACCCAATACGTCATCTGCGTCATTTGGGGCTGCTCTGTTGCATTGCCGGTTTGAGACGACGAATCGGTTGCTGCATTATTCGCATTCGCGTTCGTCTTAGATGAGGTATTGTCCCCTTCTTGATTGTTGCAAGCGCTGATCGATGCTGCGAGCGCTGCTACCAGTATGAAGGAGCTTGCTTGTTTCATCTTTCTTTGTACGGCCTTCATTGGCTTGCCTCCCTTAGATTTGGCTTGAGTTGTTCACTCGCTCTCAGTGTAGATGGGCAGAAGGGAGCTTGAATACTTTCACCTTTTCACTTGCACAGTACTTTCGTAAGAAAAATCGGCGACCATAAAACAAATCAGTCGAGATGAAAAATCATCAGTACTGTCTGCTATATCAAAAAAATGAGCAAACCCGCCAAGGCTGCTCATTAATTGTCCGAACCGGTTTTATCATGCAACAGCATCTCCCGGTATTTGCCCGGTGTCACGCCTTCGAGCTTCTTGAACGCCCGGATGAACACAACGTCATTCTGATAGCCGACCATCTGCGCGATTTGGGCGTTGGTCAGCACCTTGTCTTCCATTAATCGCTTCGCGCGTTCCATTCGTTTACGCGTAATATAGTCCATCAGGTTCTGTCCATGGTTCTTCTTGAAGAACGTGGAGATGTAGGGTGGTGTCAGGTTGAAATGGTTTGCGATCATCGCCAAACCCAGATCAGGATCATCCAGATGGGCATCCGCCATTCGGATAATTTCCTTCAGCAGCTGTACCTTGTGATCCGACCGATCCACTGTGTAAGAACGGGCAAGCGTTTCGTACAGCTCATTGGTTTTCAAGCGCATGCCTTCCACCGTCGTGTAGCTGAAGACCGTTCGAATCGGATCGAATTCCACGCCGAATTCATCTTCCAGGTTCGTGTTCGTGGAATTCAATATTTTGATAAGGGTGCTTGTCAGGTTGAAGAATAGACATTTGCCAAGTTCCGGTGAGATATGTGTTTTATTGAAGTTCATCGAATAAATCTTGTCCAGCAGCTTCTCGACGTTATCCCAATCGCCGCTTCTCACGAAGTTGATCAGCTGGATCTCGATTTCGAGCGGATAATAGAAATGCTGCTTCTCGTCCACGATATCTTGGAAGTGAATAATGGATTTGGTCCCCATAATGAGTCTGTACTCCAGTGCCGCAACGGCTTCCGGATAGGAATCCCGAACCGCCTTCTGTCCCTGATGGATGCCTCCTGACGCTACAGTGAGATCGATATGGAACTTGTCCGCGGCCATCCCAAACAACGTTTGAGCAAATTGACGAATATCGGCTTCGGCGATCTCCCCATCCACCGCATCCAAATTAATCAGAAAAGCAAGGCTGTCCCGATTCAACTCGACGGAATACCCTCTGTGGGGATGTCCGATCAAATCAACGCCGATATTGGAAACGATAAACCGAGCATGAGCCCACTGCTCCTCGGATCGTTCCTCTTCCATCCCCTGTATGCCTTCAATCTGGACGAGTACGACTGTAAATCGATCACTGATAAACGCGAGATCCATGAAACGAAGCTTCTCCGCACGATCCGCGGAAACGTCGACGTCCACATAGCCATGCATGAGGCGGGATAGATAGTTCGCGCGGATGAATGGCGTTTGCTGCGCAAGTGCATGACGCAAGTTTTTCTCATTATGAATAGAGCCCGTAATCGTTTCCCGGATAAACTCGTATTCATTAATGGCATGGCGTCCGATCATTTCTTTGCCATTCAAGATCGTGCTGATCATCTTCTGAAGAGGCCTGTAATTTCGGTAAGCCCCGATCGAAACCGCAAACAATCCTGCAATGACACAGAAAACGAATAGTCCCGTCGACCAGTTCTTGATTTGATTGACCTGTTTCATAAACACATCATTCGGGGTCACAGACAGGTACTTCCAACCCGCTTCCTGCGAGGAGGTGAAGGATACCATTTGATCCACGCCGTCGATCCGGTATTCGAATGGTGCATGTTGATTCTTCATGAGCTGTAGAAGCTCAGGCGGAAGCGGCGTATCATTCGTACTCATAATGGTGCGGTCCATCGCGTCGATGATATAAATCTCACTATGGCTTGCCGATTCCAGCTGCGCGAACAGCTGTTTCACTTGCTCAACATCAATCAACACGAAAATATGGCCGAGTCCATCGGAAGGGGAGAAATAAGGAAGGGATTGCGCGTAAACGACGACTTCCTTCGGAATATACTCGGCATTGGTAGAGGTACCCGACCGAGCAAGCGCTGCCGCTGGCAAATAAGTCATGGTTTGATCATTCAGGAGTAATTCTTCACGCCATCGCTCGTATGGCAAATGATTATAGGTGTAGTAAGTGGAGTAGAACGTGCGAGAATCGGTAATGAGGTCGTCTTTCACAATCATGTCGCTCTTCGTAAAATGAACATAATAATCGAATATAAAGTGACTTACCAATGTACGATACCGGCGCATCTTATCGTGCAGCTCTACGAACGTATATTTATCGGAGCCGTCGGCATCAGGCGGTATCTTCAGCATGTAATCCAGCTTCGGGTCAAGCGCAATCTGACGCATCAGATTGTCCACCTCGGAGAGCTTCTGGTCGAGTGATAAGCGCAGCTGCTCCAGCATCGCCGTATTGGAACGGGTTGCATTCGACTTCATGCTCTTCTCTACCTTGGCATACAAGAAAAGTCCCATTGCCAGCGGAATCAACAAGATGAGCAAATTCGAGATAATCATCGTTGTTAACGCGCTCTTGCGGCCACCGATTTGTAATAAGCGTAACGGCATCTTCAATTCGGCAGGCCCCCCATGTGAAGAGTTATTTAATTTTATATTAATTCATCCCTCCCAAAAAAGCATCCAACTATTGAACGACCCGTCGTCACCCCACTTTACTTCTGCTAGATTTAGAGGACCCAACTATCCTTTCGGTTTCGCCGCTTCCAATAATGCTTGTCCTTCCTTCTGCACGGCCGCGATACATTCGTCTACGCTCTTCTCGCCATTAACGGCTGCTTTCACTTCACGATCCTGAAGCTGCTGAAACAGTTCCAAGAATTTAGGATCATACCCTTCGAGCGAATAGCTCTGATCGATGCTCGGAAGCGTCTCATACAGCTCCGCCAGCACCGGGTCATGATCGTAGCTCATATAGGACCTGCGCGTTGGCATGCTGTACGCGTCCTGAATGCCTGATTTGGCCTTCGCCACATAATCACTCAGCATGAACTCGATAATTTGCCATGCCGCATCGGCATTCCGGGCACCTGTCGGGATCGCCATATAATCATAAACGCCAAGATGGACAGATCTGCTCGTATCGATGGAGCTAACCGGCGGCGTAACCTTACCCGTTTCGAACTTCATTCCTTTGATGCTGTTGTAACTGTCGATCGTCATCGCAGATTTTCCTTGCTTAAACAAATCCGCTTCATTCACGGCATCTTCGTCGAACATCAAAGTACCATTAACCATATCCCCTTTGACATCCTGCATCATGAAGGTGCCATTCTTATAGAGATTCACGACGGTCGCGAACAGATTGCGCCAAGCAGGCGTGTCCACAGTTACTTTACCGGTTTGGAAGCTGTAAGACTGGAGCCCCTCTGAGCTGGACAGACTGAGGAGCAGGCTGTGCGGCATACTGCTAAACGGCTGATGATAGCCTACTACCCCATCCTTTCGGCTTCCTGCTTTCGCAAATTGGCCGGCCAGCTGCATGACATCCATGATGGTCATGCCGTTCCGAGGCAGCTCTACCCTATACTTGTTAAACAAGTCCGCGTTGTAATAGAGAACCGAGGCTTGAAAGGAAGAGGCGAGCGCGAATAAGTTCCCGCCTCCCTCACGCTTGATTTTATCAACCATCCCTGGATAGAAATCATCTGCTTTCATCCCGCTTGCTTGCAGCCGCACCGACAGATCTTCCAATACGCCATGAGCCGCCAATTCAGGGTATTTGCCGGAGTAGCCGAGCAATACAAGATCCGGCTTCTCTTCTTTCAGCTTCTTCTCGTACTGCTCCGTCGATATGGGTTTAAAATTCGGTTCCATCTCGATAAGCTCAACTTGGAAATTCGGGAAAGCAGCGGTTACGAAATCCCCGATCGTAAAGGGATAGCTGCTCTTCGTAGACAGCGCTATCCGAATGACTTCTTTCTCGTTACCGCCTGCAGTCCGATCATCTGCCATACAACCGCTTAGCAGGGAACTAACCGCCAGTAAGCAGATGAAGCACATGAATGAAACGCGACGTATTCCACTACTCATGTGACTGATCCCCTTTTCCTGCCAGCCTCGCTTCCAGCGTGCTTTGCAATTCCTCAAGCGCTGCATCAACCGACTTCGATCCTTTCACAATGGCTTCCATCTGTTCGCCGCCAAGCGTGGACAAGGCGGCGTCCAACTCCACCTTCGCTCGATTGTCGAAAGCCATTCTATAACCCTCAGCTGCTTTTGCCGGATCAACCTTATTCTCATAGAATGCTTTCCAGTGCTTGCTGTCCTTCTCATCCATGACCGACTGATCAGCTAATAAAGTAGTGTATAGCTGCGGATTCTCAAGCCCACTACGCCAAGTGCCGCTTATAATAAACGAAATCAGCTCCCAGACCGCATTATCTTGGGTTGAAGCCGCATTGATCGCATACACGGTATTCGTGCCCAAGAATGACAATTGGTTCGTGGCGGACGCGTCCACGCGAAGCGAAACTGTCGCCCAATTTACTTTCATAACGCCCTCGAACTTAAAATTCTCCAAGTTCGAATAGTAATAGCTAGGTGCAATCTTCATCGCTATTTTTCCTTGAGCAAACGCATCATTCTTGCCCATATCCTTCATCATGATGCCGTTCTTGCCGACATCCAAGGGCTTCTGCTGCGTAATCCAGCCTTCCCGGTAGCCGGCCGCAACCGATTGCCAAACTTGTTTCCATGCATCGGAATTAACGGTAGCCTCCGTTTTGCCTTCATTGTCTTTACTAAAGGTCTGCAACCCGGATACTTGTCCGAAGAATTGGGTCAGAGCAAATTTATTAGTGATGTTCAATGCGTCGAGTCCGCTAACCCCCGTACCTTGGAATCGTTTGGCAAGCTGCATAATCTCCTCCGGCGACATCTCGCCTTCAGGCAGCGGTATCCCCTGCTTCGCAAAAGCATCTTCATTAATATAGAGAGCCATCGTGCTAAAATCTGCCGGCAATCCGTATAACTCGCCGCTTCCGCCAAGCTGCCGCAGCAGCTCAATGATTGGAGGATATAAGGTACCCAGCTCAAATTTATGTTCTTTCACAATCGTATCCAATGACTTGAGCTTTCCGTCTGCCGCCAGCTCCTTAAACAGTTTCAACGGAAGCTGCAGCATGTCCGGCTGCTCCTTGTCCATCCAGGCTTTAAACAGATCGGGATCATTATATAAATCTCTTGGCGCATCGATCATATTCAGCTTCACGGAAGGGTGACGAATAATAAACGGCCGCTTAATCTGATATTCTATGCTGCCATCCTGCGCAAACTGATGGATGTTGATCGTATATTCCCCGTCACTCAGCGGATCACCGCGAAGTGCGGCCGGAATGTTCTCCGCCGAATTCGGCTTCAGCAGCTGCTTCACATCATCGCGGAACCACCAGCCGCAGCCAAGCAACAATACGATGCTCATCAATGCTGCAACCGCGCGGTACGGTGACCTTCTTTTCTCATTTTGCATAAGAATGCGCTCCCTCACTTTATGCTCCAGTTCTGAGGTGAACCCATTCTTCACGGGAGGTTTCCCTGCAAGCTTCTCCTCCCAGCTGTTCAACGGTTCCTTCATGTCCATTCTTCCTCCCCAGTCCACTTCGCTTCTTGGGTAAGACTGCGATTAACTGCAGCTCGCGCACGATGAAGTCTCGACTTTACCGTACCGACTGATACGTGGAGCATGTCCGCCATTTCTTGCATCGAAAGTCCATAATGACTGTTCATCAGCAGCACTTCCCTCAGCTTCTGCGGCAGCTTCAAGACAACCGCCCATAGTTCCTCGGTCATCAGCTTATCGAAGCTTTCCCGCTCCGCCGAGGGCGAAGTTTGCTCTTGTGGACGGACGAGCCCTCCGAAGAAGGTCACGCGTCTGATCCATGCCGACCGCAGCACGTCGCGCGCCGTGTTGCGGGTAATGGCCAGCAGCCATGTTTTGATCGACGATTGCCCGCGAAATTCATAGAGCTGTTGAAACACCTTTACGAATACATCTTGGGAAATATCATCGGCCAGCTCTCTGGAACGCGTATAGAAAAAAGCGAAATTCCAAACGTCTTTGCCGTATGCCGCCATAAGCTCATTCAGCACCGCATGCCGGTCTAAGCCGCCTGTTACATGCTTCAAGTAATCAAACTGCAAGTCGTTCACCTCATCAAGTAGACGATAGAGCACCGGAAAGGTTCCCTATTCTGTCCGGAAAATAGAATCTATAATTTCGCATGCGCACAGTTGGTATAAAGTACCATCACATTATACACACCTAAGAGCGGCAAGTAGAGTATATTTTCTGCAAACAGAAAGAAGCCGCGGCAACGAGAGCTGTTTCCAGCATCTCGCCATCCGAGGCTCCCAGACTTCAATCGGTGTTAATCGCTATCGGTTCTTACGCAGACTCTCCCACTTGACTTGCCGGTCCTACCTTCTTGCGGGTAACGCTCTTCCGACCATCAATGCTGACCGGCACATCGCCATCGACCGTGACGCGGCGCACAACACGGTGCTGATCGCCGTAATCGTTAACCGCATAATGCTGCGTTGCCCGGTTATCCCAGATAACGACATCGCCTTCCGCCCAGCGCCAGCGCACCGTATTCTCAAGTTTAGTCACATGATTTTGCAGCAGCGAGAACAATTGGGCCGAGTCTGTGGAAGACAACCCAAGGATACGTTTCACAAAATGACCCAAAATTAGCGTCCGCTCCCCTGTCTCCGGATGTACCCGAACGAGCGGGTGCTCCGTTTCATATAACGTGGACACGAATACTTCGCGGTATCTCGTCTCCGCCTCCTCATCAATAGGCTTACTCCGATAAGCTGCATAATCATATTCATTGGAGTGGACTGCCCACAAGCCATCGACGAGCTTCTGCAGCTCCGCAGGCAAATTGTCGTAGGCCGCTGCCGTGTTCGCCCAGACCGTATCGCCACCGAACTCCGGAACAACGACTGCCCGCAGTATGGAAGCTTGCGGGTAAGCATCCACGAAAGTAACGTCGGTATGCCACGAATCGGCACGACCGCCATGATTGGAATTGAGCTCCAACACATAATCGGTTCCTTGTTTGATCGGCACCGTCGGGTGAGCTACCGGATCACCAAGCAATTGAGCAAAAGCTTCCTGCCCCGCATCATCGAGCTGATGCTGCCCGCGGAAGAAAACAACCTTATGCTTCAGCAGCGCTTCTCTAATGAAGCTGACCGTTTCTTCATCTAAATGGGAAGAGAGTGTAACCCCTCTAATCTCCGCGCCGATTCTGCCTGCTACCGGACGTACCTCGAATGATTGACCAATGCTTTCATTTTGTTCTACTTTGCTCATGGTATTGCCTCCTTGGATTGGATTTGGATTTTTCGAGCCTCCATCGGATTTCAATCTGAACAGGAAATAGAGATAAAAAAAAGAGACGCACTCATCTCTCGATGATTGGTCTCTCCGGTAATCCGGTGGAACAAACTGTTCTTTTCCTATCGATTTACTTTGATTTATACATGATATTACCTGTTGACCCTTTCGATGTCAACAGGTAATTGGGAAATTTTTCTTCAAGCCGATATACTTGTTGCTGCCGGCTCAGGCGCCTGCTGCTTAAAGAGCGGCATCAGCGACAGCACCCCGGCTAGCATTAATAATCCGGACAACGTATAAATCGTGGTCAACGGAAGGATTGTCTTCAGTGGTCCGGCCAATGCCATCATGAGCACCATCGCTCCCATATACATTGGACCTAATGTACCGCTGACGCGTCCGATAAATTCAGGCGCCGACCATTTTAGCATAATCGTATTGATCGAGATGTGGACCATGGGAAAAATCATGCCCATGATCAACTGCAGACTGAGCGTAAACGGTACGTTCATGGAATAACCAACGCCGACTGTGCCAACCGCGCTTACGCCCAAGGCGAGCGCCAGCATTTTGACCGGAGACATCTTCTTCGACACGACCGTTATAAAAGCACCGCCGATTAACATACCTATTCCGCTAATCATGAGTACATATTGCAAAAATTCCTTCGGCTGCCCAAGTCGTTCCGTCACGACAAACAGCCCCAACGTTTGCGCAATACCGCCCGACAAGCCTGCCAGAGCAAAAGTAATGCACATGGTTCGAAGTACTCTGCTGCCCCATACATAACGAAGGCCTTCCTTCATTTCCGTCATGACGGAGGTTGGCTTCGCTTCCGGATCTCGTCGCATGATCGCTTTGTCTTGCGGGAGTCGGAACAGGATTAGTGCGGATAAGAAACTTGCAACTCCCATAACGCCAATGGAGACATGAATGCCGAAGTTTTGGTACACGATCGTTCCTACGGATGGCCCGGCAATTAAGAACACCGCCATAAGCGTTTGGAAGATGCCCATCGCGCTTTGCAGCTGCTCCTGCGGCACGTGCTGCTTAAACAGCTTCATCGATGAGGGTGCCGAGAATTGAGATAACGTTGCAGATAAGAAGGTGGCAAAATAGACCGCGGCCCATGATTCATACACAAGTGCGATCAGCACCAGCACTACGGATGCGGCCGACATGAGATCGCACCATATCATCGTTCGCTTCGGAAGCCAGCGGTCCGCGAAGGTGCCTCCAATGAAGGCGAATAGAAAAATCGGTGAAAATTCCGCTACGGAGATAAGCGAAACCGCAATGGGATCATTGTTCGTTTGATCGGTCACATATAGTAGGATGGCGAAATTTCGCACCCATATTCCAATTTGCAGCATAATATTCGACATGAGGATCGTTTGAAAAAAGCGGTTCCGCAGCAGCGGAGTATGGGAAGTTGTATCCGCAGCTGCTCCGGCCGCTTGATTAGTATTCATTTGGTTCATAACTCCTTATTCGGTTCTATTTGGGCGGACGGTTGTAACCGTTCGGCTCGTACGGCTGTAATTGATCCAGCCACTTCTTCTCCAGCCGCTTGAGGGAATCGCGGTAGTTCATCAAGGCATTGCGATCGACGATCTCCGTGCCTGGAATGAGCGTATCTTTATAATCATTTCGCACCTCTTCGCCAAGACTGAGCTGCTCCAATACCTCATATCTGAAATCTGCCCCTGCTTGCGCTCTGTACTCCTCTTGAAGCGCGGAGTTCATGTGGCCGTTCATGTCGAGCGAGAACTTCTGGCGCGTCCATGCCGAATCAAGTGTCGGCGATGAGGCGATATAACGTTTGCCATTCCGGTCATTGATGATCTGAAACACGCCCATCGCGCGCTGCTTCATGCCATATTCGTTTTGTAATTCCTTACGTCTGTTCATCATTGTAAACTCCTCCTTCAGTCTTTCCCATTCATGTTGCTCTGTGTCTTCTTACAAGTTGAGCCAATATACGCTTCCGTCGCTCTCGCGGTCCAGAAAACCATAGTCGACCAAGTATCTTCTCAACGTCACGTAATCTTCCGCCATGAACCGCTTAAGCAGCTCGTTGACCTCAACTTCCTTGTACTTGCGGCCTTTCTTGAAGCTGGTTGCAACGTGGCGAAGCAGTGCTGCTTTCCGTTTCTCCTTACGCGGCAAACCCGTGAGCGGCCCAGCCAATCCTTGCGGCAGATACTTGTTCAGCAGCGCTTTATATTCATCATGCGTAATGGCAAAACGCTCATCCACCAATGGTGCTGTACGGTGCACAGGCACAAATTTAGCACCTTGCGCAAGACCGCCGTCCATCAGCTCCATGATGGCAAGAAACAGCTTGGCCTGCTTCGCTTTCTCTTTCAGCGCAAAACGGTGATTTCGGATGGTTGACGCGCTGCCGCCGCCGGTTTGCTTCACAATATCTGCATCGGAAGAGCCGGAGGCGAATGCACCGATCAGTTGCTTCTGCAAGTCGGTTAGACCCGTTGCTTTCTTGTCTAGCTCGAGCAGATATTGAAGCATGGATCCATGTGCGCTGCCAATATGTTTAACGACTGCTTTATGAGCTTCCATCATCCGTTTATCGACGGTGTAGATGATTCCCTCTTCAAATTGTTCCCCGCAAACTAAGCAGTAATAGCTATCGGATTCCGCGTGGTACACATATCCTTGCTTTAGCTCGCTCAGCGATGCTGTATAAAAGGATTCTGAAATGTCCATAACAAACAACTCCATCGTTCGTTTAATAATTACCTAGATAATATATCATTTTGTTTGGTTTATTTCAATAAACGTTTGTTGCCACATCTTATGTCGTTGCTTCGACGTTGCTTCGCCAAAGAGCGGTAACCAGTTCCTCTCTTGATGCTGCTTCGTCGTTGCTTCTCCAGAGAGCGGTAACTGGTTCCTCTCTTGATGCTGCTTCGACATTGCTTCGCCAAAGAGCGGTAACTGGTTCCTCTCTTGATGCTGCTTCGACATTGCTTCGCCAAAGAGCGGTAACTGGTTCCTCTTTGTCGCCTGCATCGACGTTGCTTCGCCAAAGAGCGGTAACCAGTTCCTCTCTTGCAGCGGTGATTGGTGAATATAAAAAAGAATGACGATGATCCAAACTTTAAGCTGCCGCCGCATGCTTAAAGCCTCGATCATCGTCATTCTTCGGATACGCATATTTCCGTTTATCCGGCTTCACCCTCGTCACAGGCTTCACACCGTTCCAATTCCCTCTTTGCATTCTTGGATCCATTCCGCCTTGCTGCAGCTTCTTCTCTCGCTGCTTTCTCGCCGTACTCTTCGCCATGCGATATGCACGCTCCTCTTATTAAGTTATGGCCGCCCGTTGCTAACAGCAACCTACGGCTCTTCTCTAGCTTATACGATTGGCACGCTATGTTTCAAGGGGCGGATGCGGGTTGTCGATTGTCCATCACCTCCGATTGACCGCGCCTTCTAGATGAAATATTGCTTTCTGTGCTACATTTCAGTAGTTAATGAGGTACTTTGCAGAAAATGTTGCGCTTATTTCAACATTCTTGCCTCCATATGCTTTTCTTCCACACATTCTCCTGAAAATGTTGCAAAACGGGCAACATTTAGCTGTAATCGGCCTTGAAATGGTTATTATGTTGCAAATCCAGCAGCATTTCTAGCATGCGCCCAGAAGCAAAATAAAAAGCTGCCCCACAAGTCGCATCGCGCGCCTGCGGGACAGCCTAGTTTCATGCCCATCAGGCATGCTCATGCATCTCATTAACGCCTGCCTCTACGCCCATCGGGCATGCTCATGCATCTCATTAACGCCTGCCTCTACGCCCATCGGGCATGCTCATGCATCTCTTAAACGCCTGCCTCTACGCCCATCGGGCATGCTCATGCATCTCTTAAACGCCTGTCTCCATGCCCATCAGGTATGCTCTTTACCGCTTCTTCCCATCAGGCATCGCTATACTAGCTTACGCCGTCTCGCGGCGATCGGGCGGCAGCATGATCGCCAATAAGCCGATCATCGGGAGGACGCTGGAGTAGTTCATCACCTTCGTCAGCCCCCAAGCTTCAGCCGCATGTCCCAGGATGATGGCGCCGAGCGCTCCCATGCCGAAGGCAAGTCCCGTAATGAGCCCTGACGCCATGCCGACGTTGTTCGGGATGAGCTCCTGCGCGTACACGACGCTGACGGAGAAACCGGACAGCAGGATGAAGCCAAGCACGAAGCTTATCGGATACACCCACCCGATAGACAAATGCGGCAGGAGCAGCGCGAATGGTGAAGCACCGCCGATCGAGAACATAATCATCCGCTTGCGGCCGAACTTATCGGCAAGTACGCCGCCGAAGAACGTGCCGAGCACGCCTGCTGCCATGAAGATAAAGATCGGTACTTGCGCTGCCTTGGTCGACAGCCCATATTTCTCTACGGCGAAGAAGTTATAGAAGTTCGAGATGCCGCTGAAATACCACGATCGGGAGAATACGAGCAGAATCAATATCGTCATGGCAAAAATAATGACGCCGCGGCTTTGACCTGCCGCGCCGTTCTGAGTTGCTGTTTTAGCGGATTTCTTAACCGGCCTCCCGTGCTGATCCAGCTGCCCTTTGTACCAAGGGACAACACGCAATAGAATGGCGATAGCCGCAGCTGCCAGTAACGTCCCCCAGATCGCGCCCGGCTGACCCAGCGGCAAGAAGATAAAGATCGTCATCAGCGGAGCCAGCGAGCTTCCTGCATTGCCGCCAACTTGATAGATGGATTGCGCCAGCCCTCGGCGCCCTCCGGCTGCGAAATAGACGACTCGCGAGCCTTCCGGATGGAATACCGCCGAGCCGAGGCCGATAAACACGACGGCTCCGATTACGGAAAGGAAATTCGGTGCATAGGCTAGTCCGGCCATTCCGAGCAAGCTAAGCCCCATGCCGATCGGCAGCATCCAAGGCATCGGCCGTTTGTCAGAGAAGTATCCCACGACAGGCTGCATGACGGAGGAAGTCATATTCAGCGTAAAGGCGATCCAGCCCATTTGCCCGTAGCTTAGATGAAGTGATTTTTCAAAGACAGGAAACAGTGCGGATACGACGGCCTGCATCGTATCATTCAATAAATGCACGGCACTGATTGCAAACAAAATGATGTACAGCGTACCGGTTTGCAAAACGGCCGTGCGTGGTGAAGCTGTAGCCAAACTCCCCAACCACCTTTCTCCATGCAACCTTACCGCGATGCGATAAGTTGAATCCTAGTCTACCTGCAAACCTTAGCATAATCGCTTCGAAGTGACAATTATCCATTCTTAAGCAAAATTCCCAACTAATATTTGGAAATGTAATCGTTGACATCGCTATACAGTGCCGTTATTCTTTACATAGTAGTGACGCTTGTCCTTCCAATAAGTGCCCATTATGAGGGGAGATTATCTCGTGCCGAAGTTCCGTAATCGTACTTCCATTTCATTGCTGCGCATGTCACTCATGGGATCGCTAGCCGCTCTGATACTCAGCAGCTGCTCCTTGCTTCCTGCTGAAGAAGAGTCGCTTCAGCCCCCTATTCTAAGCAAGAAAGAAGAAATTCACGAAACAGAAGCCGTCAAACGCGGCAATATGGAACTCTATTTATCCTCTACCGCAACCGCTTCTTCCGATACGAATCAATCCGTCTCGTTCCCGGAATCCGGCGAACGCTTGAAGAAGCTGTACGTGCAGCCCGGAGATACCGTGAAAGCCGGTTCACCGATTGCCGAGCTCGATACCGGGGATTTGCCGCTCCGGATCAAGCTACAGGAGCTTACCGTTGAACAGCGCTCGCTGCGTTACTCCGATGCCGTAAAGGGCGGCGATGTGGAAGAAACCAAACTCGCCCATATCGACTTGGAGAAAGAACAGCTTCAGCTCGATGCCCTGCGCAAACAGTATGAGAAGTCGCTTCTTGTTTCTCCGGCAGACGGAATCATTACGTACCTGAATGAGCTCAAGCCGGGCGAAACGGTAGAAGCGCTGCAGACGATGGCAATCATCTCCAATCCGAATAAAGTCAATTTCATCTACGAGGCAACGGACGCTTCCAAGATCGCCGCTGTGAAGAAGGGCATTGAGGTTGACGTCACGGTCGATAAGAAAACCTACAAGGGAACCGTTATCCAAACGCCTGCAACAGCACCTAAGAGCGATGTCGATACGATCAAACGACGCAATGCAAGGGCGCTCATCATCGCGCTTGATGCACCGAAACCACAGGTTGAGATCGGTACTTTGGCTGACATTAAGCTGTTTATCGAGAAACGCAGTAATGTCCTCATCATCCCGCGCGGCAGCTTAAACAGCATGTTCGGCCGCAATTACGTGAAGATCATCGAGAATGATCGGGTTAAAGAAGTCGACGTTGAAGTCGGTCTCAAGACTAGTGCTGAGGTCGAAATTAAAAAAGGAATCGATGAAGGCACGAAGGTCATCGTCGATAACTAATAACAGAAGCGTCCCGTGCGCTTGGTGTATGAACTCCATACACCTTGCAGCACGGGACGCTTTTTTACTTATTTGCCTTGCAGAGTGAAGGAGAATGCGTACGTCTTGTTCGCTTGCAGCAAATATTGCGGATGCGGCATCGCGCCCCAGCTGTCATCCCCGCCTACGCCCATTTGCTTGTAGTTGATGCGTACAACCGTCTTCTCGCTGGCCGGCAGCTTATAAACATGGTCATGCGCTTCCAGCTCAAAAGGGGTATATGGCAGCACGTTCAGTTCAAACGAAGGTGCGCCGGTGATATGGAGCGTCGCTCCGGAGCCGTTGCCAATTGCTGCACGGCGTACGCCCATCTTGTTGCCGCACTCTTGCGGACGCAGATAGGGAACGAATTGCTCGGCCGGTGTGCCTTGGTACAAGCCGAGCTTCGCGCTGCCTTGGCGATCCCAATACGATTCGTGCGGCCCTTTGCCATACCACTCCAGGTTCTCGAAGGAGCCGTCCATAACGAGCATCATGCCGATTTCCGGAATTTCCGGAAGGCCCTCCCCCGGCGCCAGCTGCTGCAGCACTTGAATCGCACCGTTGCCCATGACCGTGTACGTGATGGAGCAAGCCGATTCCACTGTCGTCGGCAGCAGATACTCCGCATGCACGATTACGCGGTCGGCCAGCGCCTCATAGCGAAGCGCATGCAGCACGCGTTCTTCGCCGGCACTCCGCCAAGTCGCGCAACGTTCATGATGCTTGTTGCCGCGATCATTGTCGGTGTACGCGCGCCAGAAGTTAGGCGCAAGCGCGCTCTTCAGCAGCTCCGTTCCACCAACCTTGTAGGATACGAGGCTGCCGGTTGTTTGATCGAAGCATGCAGAGAAACCGGCCCCTTTCACTTCCAACACATCATCGAGTTCTTTCACTTCCACAGCACCGCTGCTCTCCGCGCGTACAGAGCCCGCAAGCGCCTGCTTCGAAGCGGCAAGGACAAATTGCTCGAACGCCACTTCATGACCGGCAGCGGCCCATTCTGCAGCCGCTGTCGTGACGAAGCTGATCGTTAGGACAGCTTCCCCCGCTTGATTCTCACGAACCGGCAACGGAAGTGTAATCTCCCCAGCTTCGCCCGGCGCCACGGATACAATCAGGCTGCCCTCAGCTGAACGTACACCATCAATTGCAACCAACCACTGCAACGTATAGGCATCCAAATTCGTGAACAAGTTCTTGTTCTGAATCCGATACAGCCCTTGTTTGCCGTCCACTTCGGTAATAGCAATATTTTGGTAGCATTTCTTCACTTCCAGCAGTTTAGGCGAGATGGAACGATCCGCGAAAATCAACCCGTTGCCGCAGAAATTGCCGTCATGCGGCTGTTCTCCGAAATCTCCTCCATAAGCCATATAGGAGACGCCGTCTTCGCCGGTCGTCCAGATCGCTTGATCCACCCAGTCCCAAATAAATCCGCCTTGCAGCACCGGATGCTTGTCGAACAGCTCCGTGTAAATATGCAAGCCGCCGCAGGAGTTGCCCATGGCATGACTGTATTCGCATAGAATATAAGGCTTCTTCGGACGGTGATCGTGAGCATACTCAGCCAGCTTATGCGGCTTCGCGTACATGAAGCTCTCCATATCCGTCGCATCTGCCGATTCTCTCCACATGGTTACGCCTTCATAATGAACAAGACGCGACGGATCTGCTTCGCGAAGGAAATCATGCATTTTGACAAAATTGTCGCCGCCGAAAGATTCGTTCCCGAGCGACCAAATGATGATGGACGGATGGTTCTTATCCCGCTGCATCATGGAGTTGGCCCGATCCAGCACATTGGCTGTCCATGCCGGGTTACTGGCCGGCACGTTGTGCGGCAGCAGCTCCATTTGATCGTATGCCCAGCTGCCGTGCGTTTCAAGATTCGTCTCGTCGATAACGTACAACCCATATTGATTGCACAGCTCATACCAGAGCGGATGGTTCGGATAATGCGAAGTGCGGACAGCATTGATATTATGAGTTTTCATCAATTTGACGTCCGTAATCATATCCTCCAGCCCCAGCGCACGGCCGGTATGACAAGAGAATTCATGACGATTGGTTCCTTTGAACACGATGCGCTGCCCGTTAATGAGCATGAGCCCATTCTTGATTTCAAACTTACGGAAGCCTGTTTGGGTGCTGATCGTCTCGAGCTGCTTCTGCTCGGCATCCTTCAGGCTGATGACAAGCGTGTATAGGTTCGGCTGCTCTGCGCTCCACTTGAGCGGATTGGCCACTTGCACGGAGGCTTCGATCTCGACTTCCGCTTCGCTGCTGCCAAGCGTTGTGGTTACCACGATAGGCTGTGCCAGAACCGGCTGTCGCTTGCTGTCATACAATTGCGCTTCGACCGTTACCGTCCCGAGATCCGCTTCCCAGTAGTTCATGATGGTTGCTTTCAGTTTCAGCTCGGCATCGCGGTACGCATCGTCAAGCTCTGTCGTGACGAAGAAGTCGTAGATATGCGCTTTCGGCGTCGTATACAAATATACTTCACGGAATATCCCGCTCATCCGCCAGAAATCCTGATCCTCGAGCCAGCTGGCATCGCACCAACGATACACTTCGACGGCCAGCTTGTTGTCGCCCGCACGCAGATAAGGCGTAAGATCGAACTCAGCAGGCGTAAACGTATCCTCGCTGTAACCGACCAGCTCGCCGTTCACCCAGACGTAGAAAGCCGATTCCACACCTTGGAAGCTGATAAATACAGGCTGGCCCTGCCATTCGTCAGGAACCGAAAAGCTGCGTACATAAGAGCCGACAGGATTATATTTGGTCGGGGCAAAAGGAGGCTTCAGGTCCGGCTCCGATACTTCCCACGGGTAACGGATATTCGTATACTGCGGGTAATCGTAGCCTTGCAGCTGCCAATGTCCCGGTACTGCGATTTCGTCCCAGCTGCTCGCGTCGTAGTTCTCTTCGTAGAAGTTGGCGATTCGCTTCTCGGGCGTTTCGGCGAAAGCGAATTTCCACTTGCCGTTCAGCGATAAGCTGCTGCGAGATGCATGGCGATCGCCGTTAAGTGCTTCTTCTATAGAATCGAAGGGCATCAGAGTAGCATGCGCCTTCATTCGGTTCAGTTCAAAAATTTCGGGATTATTGTTCCATTCGGGGTAACCGTTAGCCGGCGGTGTATAAGTGAATTTCGATTTCAACGCGAGCACCTCTTTCTAGTAGTAGACATCCATAAGGCTACTTTATCGGAGTTGAATCCCTATCGTAAATATAATAAATAGGACGGTGAGGATATAAAAAAGAGGAGCGCAGACGAGAAGGCTTCCCCTCACACCTGCGTACTCCTCTTGTGAGCTATTCAAATCGCAGTGCTTCAATCGGTCTAAGATTAGATGCTTTGTTCGCCGGAAACAGGCCGAACACCACGCCGATGAAGACCGAGAATCCGAATGCCAAGCCGATAATCGGCAGCGACAAGACGACCGTCATGCTCATCGCCTTGGATAACAGCTGCGAGGCTCCGACACCGATCCCCACACCCAGCAAACCGCCTAGACCACTTAAGGCGATGGCCTCGATCAGGAATTGAGTCAAGATATCCTTTTTCTTCGCGCCAATCGCTTTGCGTATGCCGATTTCCCGCGTCCGTTCGGTGACGGACACGAGCATAATATTCATGATGCCGATGCCGCCAACAAGCAGGGAAATGGCTGCAACGCCGCCAAGCGCGAGCGACAGCGTATCCGAGATGCTGCTGAAGGAATCAAGCAAATCCTGCTGGTTGAAGACGCGGAAGCTGTCCGTATCGCCGCGGAACTTCTTCGTCAGCGCAGTTTCGAGCTCCGTCACGACTGCATCCATTTTGTCCGCATCCGCCACTTGCACGTTGATCGTCTTGACCCCTTTGGACTTAAACAACCTCTCCGCCGTTGTAATCGGGATTACGACAACCTCATCGTTTGAGCCTGTCAGCGAGCTCCCCTTGGAAGCCAGCACGCCAACCACTTTGTACCTGACCCCGTTGATCAGAAACGTTTGGCCGACCGCGTTCGTCGTACCGAACAGATCCGTCGCCGTCGTCGATCCGAGCACCGCGATTTTCTGATAATAATCGAGGTCGATCTGCGCTACGAACCGTCCTGCCGCTACTTGATATTCCTTCACGTCCAGGTAGTCTTCCGTCGTGCCTACTACGCTGACCGACGTGCTTTCGCTACCGTTCTTAACGGTTGCGTTCGACTGATTAATCGGAGCGGCGAATGCAATGTCATCCTTCGCCGTAATCTCTTCCGCTTCCGTATAATCCACGGTCGTCTTGGAGCCTCGCCCCGTAATATTGACCGTGAGCAGGTTGGTGCCTAAGCTCTCCACCTGATCGGTGACCTGCTTCGTGGTCCCTTGGCCGACACCGACCAAGGCAATAACGGCCGCTACCCCGATAATGATGCCCAGCATCGTGAGCAGCGATCTCATTTTATTGGATAGGATGCTTTTAGCCGCCATTTTGAAGGCTTGACTGACGTTCACGTCTCTCACCGCCTTCTTCACTGATTTGACCATCTTGAATCCGCACAACCCGCCGCGCTTGCTGCGAAATCGCCGTATCATGCGTAATGAGGACAATGGTATGTCCTTGCTTGTTCAATTCCTTCATCAGCCCCATAACCTCGATCCCCGTACGGGTATCAAGTGCTCCGGTCGGCTCATCGGCCAGCAGAATCGGCGGGTTGCCCGCCAATGCTCTTGCAATGGCTACGCGCTGCTGTTGTCCGCCGGACAGCTCGCTTGGTTTATGCTTGACGCGCTCTTCGAGTCCCACCTTGGTGAGCGCCTCGATAGCCTGCTCCTTGCGCTGCTTGGCCGGAATGCCACGGTAGATGAGCGGAAGCTCCACATTTTCAAGCGCCGACAGCTTATTGAGCAAATTGAAGCCTTGAAAAATAAACCCGATCTTGCTGTTGCGAATTTCAGCGAGCCTGTTCTCCCGAAGCCGGCTGACTTCCTCGCCATCCAGCCAATACTTGCCTTCGGTCGGCGCATCCAAACAGCCGATAACGTTCATCAGCGTCGACTTGCCGGAACCCGATGGTCCGATGATGGCGATAAAATCGCCATAGTCGACCTTCAGCGAAATGTCGCTAAGTGCGTGGACGGTTTCCCCGCCCATTTTGTACAGTTTGGACAAGTTCTCGATATGAATGAGTGGCTCACGGTTTGCTTCCATTAGCGTGATCCTCCGCCGCCGGTGCCTCCACCGCCTCCGCCTTGCGTACCTCCGGCACGCGTCTGAGCTCCGCCTCCGCCTGCTGCGCGTTCGACTCGAACACCGCCGCCTCCGCCGAAGCCGCCTCCGCCGCCAAACCCGCCGAAGCCTCCTGCTGCACCTGCGAAGCCTGCTTGCGCCCCGGTTGTACCGGTTGAAGCTACAACGGTTGGTACCACAACTTTGTCTCCTTCTTTAAGTCCGGACAAAACTTCGATAAAGTCTTCATTATGAATGCCGACTTCAATCATTTGCGGAACGCCGTTGCCGAAGCGGCTGTTTGCGCCGTTTCTGCCGCCTGCGCGACCGGCGAACTGACCTCCGCCTGCTCCTGCTTGGCCGCTGAATTGGCCTCTGCCCTGACCTTGGCCCTGCGTTTGCTGATCGCCGCTAGTGCCCGCTTTATCCGTCGTCGCATCTGTTTTAACGTCGCTTGGCGGGGTTTGCCCGCCTGCAGCACCGGTACTTGCCGTTTGCGTTCCGGCCGGGAGCATAACCATGTAACGTTTGCCTAACGATTGAACGGCATCAATCGGCAGCATCAGCGTATTTTCTTTCTTCTCGATCTCGATGCTGGCTTCCGCGGACATGCCGCTCTTGAGATTTTGCGCTTTATCCAAGGCAACTGTAACGTCAAATGATGCTACTCCGTTGCTTGCCGTACCTTCGTCAGCGATTTTGACCACTTTGCCTGTGAAGGTCTGATCAGCCAATGCTTCAACGGATATTGTTGCGCTTTGGCCTGCTTTCACCTTGGCAATATCGAGCTCGTCGATGCCAACCACCATTTGCAAAGATGCATAATTCGCGATGGTTAGAACTTCGGTCGAAGGATTCAAAGAGTCCCCTGCGGCAATCGACAACGTTGTAACTGTGCCATCGATTGGCGCTGTCATGGTGCTTCCTTCTTGGCCATCCTCCAAGTCGGCAATCGATGTTCTGGATTGCTCGATCGCCAGCTGTTGTTTCTTCAAGCTCAGTTTAATGTTGGAAATGTCGGCTTCCTCTGTCGCTGTTTTCAGCTTGGACTGCGTATCCTCCAAGTCTAGCAGCTTGCTTTCGAGGTTGAGCTTTTCCGATTTGATTTTGTCGGAGTTGTCGACGCCTTCGATTGTGAGCAATACATCGCCTTTCTTGACGATGTCGCCTTCTTTCACGTTAACTTTATCGACCGTACCTTGCTCGGACGCTTTAACCGTTTGTTTGTCGAGCGGAGCCAAGCTGCCTGTTCCGCTCACATGGACCTCAATCGTACCTTTAACTACTTGGGTCGTGGATTGCACCTGTGCCAACGGCTTCTCCTTCGTTCCCATTTTCATATAAACCACTACTGCGGCCGCAACTAGCAGCACACCGATTCCGAGCAGCCACCATTTTCTCATTGCCCGTTTCCTGCCTTTCCTTGGGTTCCCGGATTGAACCGGAGCGTGATATACTGCGCCGTCTTGTTATCGGAGGACAGCCATACGGTAAGGATGTCGCCTTCTTTGAGATCAGCGGCTTTGAGCGCTTTGGTAGTCATGCCATCTTGACCGCGGCTCATCGTTACGATCTCCGTGTCGGCATCCACCGCTACCGTTGTCTGCGCATCTTCGAATTTCATTTGATCCATGAAGCCTGCGCCGCTTCCGAATCTGCCGCCTTGACGCTTGCCGCCTTGTGCGCCGTCTGCGCCGGCGTTGCCTTGAGGGGCATCAGCCGGGGCATCGCCTTGCGATGCGGTGCCGTTGCCGGCTGGGGGAGCTTCCCCCTCAGGTGCCGTGCCGTTGCCTTCTCGGCCTTCGCCGGATTGGGCTTGCCCGTCCCGATTCGGACGTTGGCCAACGCCGCCTCCGAACCCGCCACCGCCGCGCGGCATATCCGCCGGAGATAACGTTGATTTCTGCACGATAATCGATTCGCCTGACACCTTCACCACTTTAGCCAAAAAGTCCGCCGTCCGATCCGGCTGATTCACACCGCCGCCATTAAATCCGCCGACAGCCGCTTGTCCGTTATTAGTCGGCTGCTGCTCGTCGTTTTGCGCGCCGCATCCCGTCAGCATCGCCGTCAGCAGCATTGCTGCGGCCATTAATTTCAAACTGGAACGATCCATAAGGTTAGGATTCCACCTCTCTATTTGTTCTCCGCTATTCACAATAGCACGCATAAATGAAGTCCATGTGAAGAGACATGAACTGGTGGTGGCGCGTTGGGGGATGGTTTCCGGACTCTCGGTCACGGCTTGCATGCGCGGAATGGGTTGGTTTGGTTGCTGAGAGTTCTGTTTTGAAACTTTCAGCTTCTCTTTCGAGTGTTCTTGCTGTTGAGAGTTCGGTTTTCGCACTCTCAGCATTCAACGAGCACGGCATTCGGTTAGTTTGGTTGCTGAGAGACGGATTTCCCGACTCTCAGCTTGTTTTTGCAGCGGATTTGGCACTAAGAGTCGGGTTTTCCGACTCTCAGCCTCCGGCGCTGACAGGATTCAGTTAGTTTGGTTGCTGAGAGACGGATTTCCCGACTCTCAGCTTGTTTTTGCAGCGGATTTGCCGCTGAGAGTCGGGTTTTCCGACTCTCAGCTTGTTTTTGCAGCGGATTTGCCGCTGAGAGTCGGGTTTTCCGACTCTCGCGAAGAAATAACCTCGAGAATGGAGCGAATCTGGCAATATTGCGGGACTGTTAGCGGTATATCCGCTTTCGAACTCAAGACGTGTTAGTTTGATCTCAAAATGCGCTATATTCGCTTATTGGAGTGAAAAATAGTAAGGCTAGAGTGAAATTGAAGGTTTATGAGGTCCGGTGTGCGGGGTGCGAGGTGCCGGATTGACGGAGGAAAACGGGAGTCACGAAGGTTTGCGGTCGGTGTGGATATTTGCTGCGATTGAAATGTTGGTGGGTGTGGTGGGTGTGGTGAGTGTGGTAGGTGTGGTGAGTGTGGTGAGTGTGGTGAGTGTGGTGGGTGTGGTGAGTGTGGTGGGTGTGGTGGGTGTGGTGAGTGTGGTGGTACGGATCTTGCTGAAGTTACGAAGGTTTGCGGTCGGTTCGAAGGTTTGCTGCAGTTGCAGTGTTGGTGGGTGCAGTTGGTGCAGTTGGTGCAGTTGGTGCAGTTGGTGCAGTTGGTGCAGTGAGTGTGGGTGTGAGTGCAGGTGTGCAGTCGGTGCGGATATTTGCTGCGGTTGCAGTGTTAGTGTTTGCGGGTATGTGTGGGTGCGGTCGGTGCAATAGGTACTGCGGAGGACACAAAAAAACCGGACAGGATTCCCTCCTGTCCGGCCGCTTATTAAATAGAAATAACCGAATATTCCGGTCTTGCTTTGTTGAAGTTCGGGTTCTCGCCGCATACCATGAGGCCCATGCCCCAGTTGATATGCTCTTGTTTGGATGGGAAGTCTGTCGCGCTGCGGTATTGGAACAGCACGTTGCGGCGAGTGCGCTCGCTGCGGTTGGCCGGTGAGCCGTGGATCGTCAAGTAGTTGAAGAACAGCACGTCGCCAGCTTCCGCCACACATGGCACGCCATCGGATACCGGATATTCCTTCGCATTCAGGTAATGTCTGCCCATGTGAGGCAGTTCGCCCCATTTGTGCGAGCCCGGCATAACGTGCAAGCAGCCATTTTCCAAGTCTGCATCGTCCAGGTGGACGCTTGCAGCCAGCATCGTGTGCTGCTCATGCGGGAAGTACGGGTGATCTTGGTGCATTGGGAACGCGGCACCGTTTTCCGGCGGCTTCACCAGCATTTTGGAATGGTGCAGCTGCACGTTCGGTCCGATGATTTGCGACAGCACATCCGTCATGTTCGGGTGCGACAAAGCGCGAAGGAAAGATGCATCATGGTAATGCACATCATGGAAGCCTTTCAGAACGAGCTTCTTCAATTCTTCGGCCGGCAGGAAGTCACCTTGCCACTGCGCATTGTGGTCCATATTCGCTCTTGCCGCGCGATCGATAATCCCGTCCACCGCTTTACGCATCTGTACGATTTCCTCTTTGTTGAATACGCCTTTCACTAGCAAATAACCATTTTCTTTGTAAAATTCTACATCCTGAGCTGTTATCATGCTACAATCCTCCTATGAATGAATTCGCTTTCCTATGACCTTATTGTAGTAGAATCAAGGGGTTTCGGTCTTTAGCCGTTGAAGCCAGCTTTTTGTCTTTTCACGCCATTCAATATCAACCTGTACGGAGGTGCCTGTTTGTCATGTATCTGTGGGAAGAAAGCGACACTTGGCTGAATCAATACGCCTTGCGGCTTAAAACAGCCGAAGCGACATTTACCGTTCATTACTGGGGCGTGCACGAGCGCCATACTTCCAATTTTCTGCATAAGCATTCTTTCTTCGAAATTTGCTATGTGCTTGGCGGTAAAGGCTCCTATCTCGACGACGGCATCACCTACCCGCTGCAGAAGGGGACGATGTTCTGCTCCCGCCCCGGCATCACGCACTTCATCCAAGGGGAGCCGGAGAACAGCTTGCTCTTCGTAGCCTTCGAGCTCGACGAGAAAGGAAGCTCTGATGCGATACGCGACGCTTTCCAAGCGCTTGCGGAAACGGAAACCTGCGTCGTCCAAAACACCGACGATATGCCTGCCGCCGAGCTGTGGCGGTCGCTGCTGAGACGCCCCGGAGATTCGCCCTCTTTGCCGGATTCGGTGCTCCCTCAGCTCGCGGCCTCGCTTCTGCTTGCCTTGCCCGGCGTATTCTGCAAGCCGTTAATGCAGCCCAACTTGCCGGCCATGCCGCGCCGAAGCTCTACAGCACTGCTGAAGCAGGCGAAGCTCTTCATCACCGATAACTTAAACGATGACGAGCTGTCGCTCGATAAGGTCGCAGCCCAGATCAATCTATCGCCGCGCCACCTGTCCCGCCTGTTCTCTTCAGGCGTCAACGAATCCTACACCAATTACGTCCGCCAGCAGCGCGTTCGCCGAGCAGCCGAGCTGTTGCGCTACTCCGAGCTGACGATCAAGGAAATCGCGGAACGGACCGGCTTCGGCTCTGTCCATTATTTCACGCGTACCTTCCACTCGCTCATGCATGTAACGCCGGCCAAATTCCGCGACGATTCACGCTCCCATGACTAAAGAAGGCTAGCCGAACTCAATCGTCCGGCTAGCCTCCACTAATCAAACATCGCTCCCCTATGGCCAGCGATGCTTGTCTTTATAATCCTTCGGCGTCACGCCGACCATTTTCTTAAACAGCTTATTGAAATAAACCGGA
Organism: Paenibacillus sp. BC26; assembly: GCF_900116125.1. Taxonomy (NCBI): domain Bacteria; kingdom Bacillati; phylum Bacillota; class Bacilli; order Caryophanales; family Paenibacillaceae; genus Paenibacillus; species Paenibacillus sp. BC26. Next base: position 759,685 of record NZ_FPAD01000002.1, read on the forward strand.
TCGCTGTAACCGACGAGATGCGAAATCTCGTAATTTTTCAAATGCGGATGATCGGCCAGGAACTGCTTCGCCTTCTCAATGCGGAGCTGAATCAAATAGTCCGTAATCGTCATCGACGTCTTATGCTTGAACAGCCTGCTGATGTAGCTCGCATTCATCCCAACGCTGTCAGCCAGCCGCTCCAGCTCGAAGTTCTTATCATATTCCCGGTCCAGAATATCCTTCATCTGTTCAATAATATAATGGTCGCTTTCCAGCTGCGCACCGTCTTCCGCCGAAACCTCGCTCACAGCGCTCTTCTCCAAACGGATTTTCCCGAGCAAGTCGAACAACGCACTCTTATCCACCGGCTTCAGCAAGTAGTCTCTAACCCCAAACCGCAGCGCAGACCGGGCATATTCAAAATCGCTAAAACCGCTCAGAATAATAATGGTAATGTTCTTGTATTTCTCCCGCACAAGCTCGCTCAGCTTCAGCCCGTCCATCATCGGCATCTTAATATCCGTTATGAGCACATCCGGCTCTTGGCTCTCATGCCCAAGCAGGAAATTCCACGCCTCCTGACCGTTGCTGAAAGAGCCGATCACATCATGCGTTTCATCGCTCTTCGAAATGATTTTCTCGAGGCCAAGACGGATGAACTGCTCGTCGTCCACGATCATGATTTTCATGTCTTTTCCTCACCGCCCAAGCGAAAGTAGCCTTATTTTACCGCACCGCTCGTCACGCCGGCAAAAATATATTTCTGCAGGAACAAGTACAGCAGCGAAGTCGGAATCATGATGATGATAATGGCTGCCGAGATGCTCTGCCAATCCCCGCTGTTTACGCCGAAGAATCGCATCAATGAGGTCGATACAACGACCAACTCCGGCGTCGGCATATATAGGAATGGCGTGTAAATATCGTTATAAATGCTGATCGTCTTCAGAATCACGATCGTCGCCGTTGCAGGTGCCAGCAGCGGGAAAATAATCGTCGTATAGATTTTGAACAGTGACGCTCCTTCGATCATCGCACTTTCATCCAGCTCATACGGCACATTGCGAATGAACTGCAGATAGATGTAGATTTGCAAAATATCAGCGCCAATATAGATCAGCATCGGTCCCATCAGGTTATTCGTCAGATGAAGCGATTGAATCGTCTTGAAGTTGACGACCTGCGTCGTAATCGAAGGGATGACCGTCGCCATCAGAAACAGACCGACGAGGAAACCTTTGAACCTGAACGTGAACCGCCCAACCGCGTAACAGAACGCCGAGCCGAGCACGATATTCAGAATCAGCGTAACCGCAACAATAACCAGTGTATTGCCAAAAGCCTTCGTCATATTCGCCTGCTGGAACGCATGCACGAAATTGCCGAAATGGAAGAACGAATCCGGCAAGGACATCGTCGACTTCGTCTGGAACTCTTCCTTCGTCTTGAAGGCATTCACGATAATGACGTAAGGCGGGAATACGATTATGAAAGCCGCGAACAGCAGCGTCAAATATTTCACAGTGGATGCAACCGGATTGTGCGTGCGCATGCCCTAGTCCCCTCCTTTGCTGAAGAGCAGACGCTGAATCGATAGCACAAGCACTACTATTAATAGAAGCACGACGCTCATCGCCGATGCCAGGCCGTAATTATTGAATTGGAATGCCGTTGCAATGATTTTGAACACATAGGTCTCGCTCGCGCCTGCCGGTCCGCCGTTCGTCAACACAAACGGAAGGTCGAATACCTCAAGCGCTCCGGTGACGGTTAGGAACAGGTTAAGCTCGATGATTTTATAAATATTAGGCAAGGTAATGAACAGAAATTGTTTCCACGAGTTCGCCCCGTCGATTTGCGCCGCCTCGTACAGATCCGATGGAATGGACTGCAGCGCCGCCAAATAGATGACCATGTTAAAGCCCATAAACCGCCAGAAGCCGATCGAAGCCAGCGTGTAGTTGACGAAGGATTCGCTGCCGAGCCAGCTGGTTTCGCCGCTCAGGCCGATCGCAGCAAGCAGCGTATTAAGCGAGCCTTGCGTCGTGTCAAACACATAACCAAACAGGTATGCCACCGCCACGCCGTTTAGGATATATGGTAAAAAGAGCAGCAGTCTGAAGAAATACCGTCCCTTCAGCTTGCCGTTCAAGACGATTGCAAAGTAAATGGCCGCAATGTTCTGCACGATCCCTACGGCGAAATAGGCAAAATTGTGCTTAAACACGCCGAAGATATCGGGGTCGGTGAATACTTCCTTGTAATTGTCCCAGCCGATCCATTCTTTATCCGGGCTCAGCCCATCCCAGCTCGTGAAGCTAAGGTGAAACAGCTCCAAGGTCGGATAATACGAGAAAGTCAACAGCAGCAGCAGCGGTATGATCGTGAAGGATGTAATGATAATAATGCTCTGTTTCTTAAAAGAGAGGTTGCTTAGCATGATGCGATCATTCCTTTCCGCATTTCACCTTAGGCGGACGGCCCCCGACCTGCGAGAGCCGCTCCACCCAGGCAAAATCGCCCTAGCTTAACGATTATTTCACGATTTGTTTCTTCGCTTTCGCCCACTCTGCATTCACTTTATCCAGCACGGCTTGCGGGTTTTTGGAGAGTACGAACTCTTGAAGAACCGCATCCTGATCGATTTGCGCTTTATTCAAAATTTGCGTCGCTACGTCGTCGCCGGCTACAGCTTCAAAATAAGCCGGGCTGTACGTGTTGAATTCCGCCAGCTGCGCAAGCTTCGGTTGTTTGTCCTTCAAGGTCGGAATGAAGCCTGCGAACTCATCGTAGCCGGACTCCTCGATCATCCATTGCACGAACGCTTTAGCTGCTTCCACGTTGCCGTCTTTATTGACGCCATAGAACCAATCCGGGTTAAGAGGTGCTTTCGCTTGACCGGAGTTGTCGGCAGGGAATGGGAAGAAACCTACATCTTCCGCAGGTGCGCCGGCATCGATAACTTGGTTAATGACCCAGTTGCCAAGCAGGTACATCGCGAAGTTGCCTTGGGCTACATCCTTCTTGGACTGCTCCCAGTTCGTGGAGTTTACGTCCTTCTCAAGGAACCCTTTCTCTTTCAGCTCGCGGACGATGCTCCATGATTTGCCGTAAACGTTATCCATTGTGAATGGCGTGTCGGTGTCTTTACGTTTGTTCTGGTGATCTGCAGCCCCGCCGATAATCGTCGGTACATCGCCGGACCAAGCGCCAAGCGGCCATTTATCCTTGAAGTTCGATGCGAGCGGCACGATGCCGGCATCCTTCAGTTTCTGGCAGGCTGCCAGGAATTCATCGTAGGTTTTCGGTACTGCGGTAACGCCTGCTTTCTCGAAAGCTTTCTTGTTGTACACAATCCCCACCGTGCTGTTACCGGAGGAAATGCCGTATGATTTGCCTTCGAAGGATTTGAAATCTTTGAAGTAGATGTCGCCGGAGAACTTGATATCATCCAGCGGCGCAAAATATTTCGGGTAATCGGAGTTAGGAATCAATCCGCCGAGCAGCACGACATCCGGGTAAGTGCCGGAAGCGATGCGGATTTTCTCGTTTTTCTCATAGTCGGTAATGGCTTCGAATTGCAGGTCTACGCCGGGATATTTCGCTTCGAACCGTTTCTCGTAATCGTTGTACTCCTTGTCGACCATATCCGTACGGTTCGTTAGGAACACGACTTTGCCGCTCAGTTCCTTCGTGTCTCCGCCATCGTTCGACGCTGCCGCGTTGTTCGTGGTTGCATCGTTCGTAGCCGCTGCGTTATTCGTAGTATCTGCATTTGCCGTGTCCGTTGCCGCGTTAGCGTTCGTGTTTGCGCTTTCATTATTGCTGCCGCAAGCAGCCAGCGAGGTGACGAGAAGAAGTGAAATCATCGTGTACGAGATCGTTTTTTTCATTTTGTTCCCCCTGTTTCGGTTATGATATCGCTTACATGTGTAACTATATGCCAATCGCGAAGGGGGTAAAATGGTTTCAATTGTGATTTGTAGTCTTCAATTGACTTTATGGCCGGCGCCGATAAATGTCTATTGACTGCACTCCCTCGCATTTGTTTTACTGGAGCAATGAAGCAGGAACTACTAGGCTGCGAACCAAAAAGGAGACTGAGACGGCGTGCAGAAGTCGATGAACTACTATGGCGGAATGACCTGGGGCTGGACCGGAATTAGAGAAACTTGGAAGACCGAGCAGGCGGAACGCTCGATGGAGCTGATGAAAGAAGGGCTGGCCGTTAACTGGACGGCAATTACCTTCGCGGCGCTGCAGGCGCATCCGCAGGCAACGGAAATTAAGTACGAGGACGCGCCTACCGTGACGGATGAGGAAGTACGCTGGGCCATTGAGAAAGCAAAATCGCTAGGTCTACAGGTCTGTCTAAAGCCGGTCGTCAATTGCGCGAACGGCACTTGGCGCGCACATATTAACTTCTTCGATGCGGATGTCCCGTGCGAGCCGAAGTGGTCGGAATGGTTCGCTTCGTATACCCGCTTCATGCTCCATTACGCGCAGATCGCGGAAGAAACCGGCTGCGAGATGCTGTGCATCGGATGCGAAATGGTGCAAACGGATCGGCGGGCTGCGGAGTGGCGCGCTTTAATCGCGGAGGTAAGACGTGTCTACTCCGGCGTCATTACGTACAATTGCGACAAATACCAAGAGAACCAAGTGAGCTGGTGGGATGCGGTGGACGTTATTTCGTCCAGCGGCTATTATCCGATCGACACTTGGGAGGAGCAGCTTGACCGGATCGGGGCTGTCGTGAAGCAGCACGGCAAGCCGTTTATGTTCATGGAAGCGGGCTGCCCAAGCCGCGAGGGTTCGCAGCATCTGCCGAACGATTGGGGATTGCCGGGCGAAGCTAGCGAGGATGTTCAAGCGCGGTATTACGAAGCCATGTTCAGCCATTGCGACAAGCGGGACTGGGTAGAGGGCTTCATGCTGTGGGATTGGCCGGCTAAGCTGTACAAGCCGGAGGACGCAGCGGCTAACAAGGACTACTGTATGTACGGCAAGAAAGCCGAAGCTATCGTCCGAAACTACTATAGCGCGAAGACGGTTATTTATAGTTAATAGAAAGGGACCTCGCCTGCGAGGTCCCTTTTGCCTTTTGTCGCTCCATCAGCCATTCGTGCACAGCCTGATCGTATCCTTCCACGTTACTGCGATACGCCGGACATCTTCCTCGGCCAAGCCGGTGCCGATCTGGATGACCATATATTCGAGCCGCGTAATCGCCAGAACGGCATGTTTCGCGCCTGCGGGAATTTGCAGCACGTTGCCGGAACGAATCGGAGCTTGCACGCCCTCCAATATGAACGTTCCCGTGCCGGAGAGAATGACCCACGTTTCCTGTCTGCTCGCGTGAAGGTGGTAGCTTGTATGCTTCCCGGGCAGCATGTCGATCTTCTTCGTTAACGTTTCCGAAGCGGCATCTGTCTTGGAATGATCCAGAATGTGGTAGGTTCCCCACCGTTTCTCTCCGGACCTCGGCTGCTCCGACCCGCTCAGCAGCTGTTTGATCTGATTGGATTTCCCTTTATCGGCTACAAGTATGCCGTCCGTGCTCGCCGCTACTATAACATTCGAAACGCCGATGACATGAATCGGGCAGTCCAGCTCATTCACGATATGCGATTGCATGCAATCGCCCGTCAGCTCTCCAAGGCCGATGACGCTCCCGCCAAAATAATCCGGAAATACCCGCCAGTCCCCAAGATCCTTCCAGCCTTTATCATACGGAATGACCACCGCTTGCGCCGTTGTCTCCGCAACCTCCACATCGAAGCTAGCTTCCGGAAGCTGCTCGTAGCAGCCCAGCAGTTCTTCGTACCCGGTAGGCAGCCCTTTGTTCGTCAAGCATGCAAGCATGAAGGATAACGGAAACGCGAAAACGCCGCAGTTCCACATCGCATGACTGTCGATCAGGCCGGCGGCAACCTCTTCATCCGGCTTTTCCACGAACCTGGCTATGGAGAGAAACTCGCTTGAGCTTGCGACCGCCGCAGTGCCATCGATCGGATGTGGAACGATATAGCCATATTGACTGGAGGGATGGCTGGGAGTCGTTCCGAGCAGCGCCAAATTCGTGCCCGACTGCGACAGGACCTCCGGAAACGTCATGAGCTGTTTAAAGAAAGCCGACTCGACATAAATATCCGCCGGCATCACGCAGATCGTTTCGCTCGGCGCAACCTGAAGCTTGTCATGCAGATAGGCAGCTGCCAACGCAACGGCCGTGAAGGTCCCTCTTCTATAGGGCTCGGCAATAAAGGACAGCTTGTCGCCGACTTGATTGGCCGTAATTTCCGCTTGGTTCTCATGCGCGACAATCGTGGTAGCCGAAAGCAATCCCGCTTCTTCCAACTGGCTGCATACCCGCTGGATCATCGATTGTTTTCCGCCGTTTCCGCTCTCGTCCGGGAGGAGCTTCAGAAAGAGCTTTGACCGGACTCCGTTAGATAACGGCCACAGCCGCTTCCCTGAACCTCCGCTGAGCAGTATAACTCGCAAGTCCATCCCCCCTCGAACATACAATGAAGCCCGCGCGAGGCGAGCCTTATTTCCGCTTCCGAATCACCCTCTCTATTGCTTGCTTCAGCATGCGGCCCGACCGATCCCACGAAAGCTTTCGCGCGTCCAACCTCCCCTGCCGGCCTTTCTGCCTGCACAGCTTAGGGTTCTTATAGGCGGCCCTCATCTGCTTCTTTAAACCGGACATATCGGCCTCGGCCCAGCGCTGTCCCTTCTCCGAGAACAAATGGCGAAAGGTACGCGAGATGGAGGAAGCACGCCTCATGCTGTTGACGGGAGCTCCCAGCTTATAAGGGACCAGAAAGGCATTGCGGCGGTTCAAAAAATCCATCTGCCCGCCCCAGCCGGTCGCGATGACCGGAAGCCCGCTGGCCATCGCTTCCATAAACGGCATTCCAACGCCTTCCCCTCGGGTGGGAAGGACGAAAGCATGGCCCCGCGTGTACAAGCCGCGCAGCTTCTTCGGGCTTAACTGCCCGGCCATTATGATGACCGGAGCTGTCTTTTTGCGATGTAGGCCCAGTCTTTTTTTATAAGTGGAAACGCGGCTCCTAATCCATTTTGCATGCTCATTCTTCGCGTACCCGCTTGTTTTGATCACCAGAAGCACCTTGTCTGAGGCGGAGAATGCCTCCCAGTAGGCGCGGAGCAGCGCTTCGGGATTTTTTCGGTGCTGAAAGCCGAAAACCGATACGAAAATAAACCTTCCCTTTGCTCCTTTCACGTGGAGCTTCTTATTGCGGGGATGGAATGACCGAGCATTCACGCCATGGGGGACGATGTGGATCGGCGTTCTCACGCCGCTGTTTATCAGAGCCCGCTTATTCTGTTTCGAAGGGACGCAAACGGCATCAGCCTGATTAAGCGGCACCCTCCACCGCTTCGGGATTCGGGTTGTCTCCCAAACCGTATTCATGATGATAGCGTCGAACTGTCTTCTTGCGCGTCTCATGTTGATCGTGTTGGGAGAGAAATGATAGATTAGTATCTTCTTTCCCCGCATCCTTAAAGGACGGCCTCTTCTCGATGCTTCGACGGTGACGCGGACGCCTCGTCTCCTTAATGCCCGGACATATTCCCTGCTCGCAATGCCAAGACCGGAAGCCTTCTTGACGGGTCCGCGCCAAACGACGCTATAACGCTTCATTGCTTTCGTGTCCTGCGCGAATAGCCTTTGCGCTTATGGAACGAGACCGAACGGAACTTGCCGGCGAGCGACCTGGTCCGCTGCGGCGATAGCTGGGTCACGCTCATATTCAAGCCTTTGTTCAGCGCCTTTCTGATGCCGACGCCGCCGGGATTTCGGGAGTAGAGATAGTTGCCGTAGGTTTCGAATTCCGAGAAGGCAAACTGCTTCGTTTTGTCCATGCTTCTTAGGATCGCTCTATACCAGCTTGTGCCGTGCTTCGCCGCAATCGTTCGCTTCATCTGGCGCAGCTTCGATTTCTCGAACAGCATGTAGTGGGTGACGAAGGAGGCCGGCCGAGGCGCCTTCCTCCCCATGAGCTTGCTATAGGTGCGAAAATATTCCGGCTGGCTCCAGTTTCGGCAGTAGAAAAGCGTTTTGCCCCCTGACCGGAATACATGCGGCCGAATGAGCACGGTATCCGCATCGATGGCGAGAAAATAGTTCGACGAACAGACATTGTCTCCGCCCAGCTTCAAGAGCTGCTGGAACATCCAGCCCGAACGCTCCCATTTCTTGGAGCGGTAATTGATATGCTTCTTCGTAATCGGCAGCACGCGGTTCTCGTTGACGAACCTGCAGCCCTTGCGCCTGCACAGCGCTTTAATGCGGGTGCTGTTCGGCGATACGATGTTAATCCGGCCGATCGGATGCTTTACCTGTTTTCGAACGGCATTAATGACATAGGGGAGCGTAACGAGATCCTTCTCGATCGCCGGGATTAACACATCTATTTTCACCTTGCTGCTTCTGATCCGCGTGAGGCTTGGCATCGCTTCAACTCCCGTTAGCAGTAATGTGATCATGATATGCAGGCAAGGGAACGAGAAACAGGGCTTACGCCTCAGTAGGGTTAAACCAAAAAATAACCGTGCAAGGATATCCCCCGGCAACGGTCATTTTTCTCTTCGAACACTTGTTAAATTGGGCTATTCTTCATCCCGATCATATGTGAGTCTGACCGGGCCTAACAACCCCGAAGTCAACTCGCCTCTATAACGAGTAGGTATCGTAACGTAATGATTGGCCAGCGTATTATACACCGCAACTTCGATTGCATTCTCGCCGGGCTGCATCCATTCTGAAATATCCGCTTTCCATGGAGGTGCCACAAGGGTCCGAACCGGCTTCCCGTTTATGATCATTTCCGCAGTAGCCGAGACGTCTCCCAAATCCAGACTTACCTTTGCTTGCTTAGGATGCTTGGGCGACCTCCAATTGAACGTCTTCCGATATACAGCTCCTCCCGAATAACAGGTTAAGCCATCAATTGTTGACCAATCCCCTGCCGAAATCATGCCATCACCGCACCGGAGCTTGATTGGCTCCGGCACTGCAGCCCCCGCATAGCACGCTTTATCGTAATGGACTTGAATCGCCACTACGCTTACGCCGGAGATTCGATCATGCAGGGTGATTTGATAGCGGGTAGAACCATCATTGCCTGTCCCTGCATGTGCTGCCTGATATTCCATCCCGTCCACCCAAACCCGAACAGCCCCGTGGACATTGAAATCCAGCGCCTCGAGTCCCGGAGGAGCCGTAAATCGATAGCACCCTGAGGACCTGTCAACGCTGCCGGGGAACGCATCATATGCAAACATATTCGGATTGTTATGCCATGACATGGCGAGCGGCAGTCGATTCCCGCCTACCTCGATGAAGTCGGTCCGCTCGAACACGACATGTCCTCGACCCGTGCAATCATAGCGCATGAGAACCGCATTCATGCCTTGCCGAACCATTACGATATCCGCTTCATTCTCTACGGCTCGACCGTTCAACCACAGCTTCGCAGGAAGCATGCCTCCCATGCGCAGTCTGCCCGACGTCTCGCTCCCGGCATCAAAGGTTGACCATAAATAGGTTACCGTTCCCGCATCCTCCGGCTCATAGCGCGTATCCGTCATCGTGTACGCTGGTTTACCCAGCACGATAAAATCATCCGACATTTCCGCCTTCAATCCATGGTAGCCTTGATGGCCCGCGTCTCCCTCGATCCCGTAACGCGTTGAGAACTCTACGGTATTCCAAATCAGTTCTACGTCACCGGCTCTCACTACGCCGTCTGTCGGCGCCTCTGACATAGTCGCCAGCAAGGCTTCCAGTTCCTCCGAGCAATGTTCGATCGGTAAAGGTCCGGTCTTCCAGAGATAGGGACCGGTTCCATGCGTAGCCCGCCTCCACCCTGTATCATCGAACAGAGGGCTCGTCCAGTCCTTAGCTGCCGTTCGGCTCGCCCATGCAAAACGAAATTGACGGGCTTCGGCACCGATGAAGCTGCTCTCCGGCGGCTGCCGAAAATCGCCGAATCGGTTGTCCATCGTCGGCAGCAATCGGAACTGCCAGCTACCGTCCAGTTCAATGGTTTGCTGCTCCGCATCGTGATTGTCGGCATCCGTTAACGCGGGAACCCGTTCTTGATCGCTATGATCAAAAACGACCAATTGCATTTGATGGCGGCCCAAAGGCAGCAGGAGATAGGTTCCTTCCCCCGTAATCCGCTCCGCCTGAATGGGTTCTGCCGAACCATCCCATGGATTCCACAATTGAGCATGACCCTGACAGCGAAAGAAACACTCGCCGCCTTCGGGAATGCCATAGAGCGCATAGACATCCCGATTGCCGATTCTGCGATGCATGACATAGGGAAACTCATCCCCCGTAAACACGGAGCTGCAAGCGAAGTCGCGCGGGAAAGCATGACTGATAACCTCGGCTGCGGCGGCAAAAGAGCGAACCGTATGGGCCGTACCGCCTGCTGCATTCTTGTGCGTGCGACTTGCGGAAACCGACTTGGCGTCGGCAGCCGACCAGCCGAAGAGGGCTTTTACCTCTTCATCAAGTACAGGGTCAGCAGCACCGCTGCGATCGCTCGCTTCCGGCAGCCGATCGAGCGCAATGATCGTGCCGCCTGCTTCATGGAAGGCAAGCGCCTTCTTAAGCGTTGAATGCCGCACCGCGCGCATAGCCGGAAGTATCAGCACCCGATAGGTTTCTCCAGCTACATGAAGCGCTCGATCTCGAAGCTCTGCTCTGCCCAAGGATTGAAAGTCGATAAAATCGAAATCGATGCCTTGCTTGTACAGATATTCGCCTATGCCGAATGCCGCTTCGACCGAAGCCTCTCCGTCTAACCCTGCTTCCATCGCCTCTACGGGATACAAGACGGCAACGTCACATACATGCGTGCCTTGGCTGAGCAAATAGCTTAACCGTTCCGTGCAAGCGAGCAGCGTCTTCATGTGCGCCCAGTACGGCATGCGGAAGTGATTGCATGGCGGGGCCCACTCCCACCACCCGCCGATCGTCGTATAATAAAGCCCGTGAAGCGTAAGCAGATTATGTCCCGATACGTAATTTTTAAAAATAGCATCCGTCAGCCCGGCTGTAGTTGTTCCCCATCCGGAAGCATAGAAACCTTCCAGCCAAGTGCGCGGCCGCTCATACAGATGGGCAATCGAGCTGGCCACTTTATTCTTGATCAAATCGCATTCCAATCGGGGCTGATCGCATCCGGGTCCATGATTCCACCGTTGCGTTCGGAAGTAATCGCCGAACTCGGTAATGTCTTTGCCTCTTCCCCCGTGATCGCAGCCGAAGATCATCCCTCTTTCGTCATGCCAATCAAATACGGGCTTGAAGTAGTTTTCCTCCGAGAGCGCAACCATGACGTCTCCGTAATCGAGCCTAATCTTCGGCGTACGCGGGCCGATGTCAACGAATAGCCCGGCGAGCTCGGGAACGATATCGTACCCTTTCCGCTGCATAAACGCCTTGCGAAAGTTTTCGTTCCACAGCTTTCCTTTAATGCCGAACTCCAGTTCATCCGAGAAGAAGAAACCAAGCTTTGCGTTCGGAACGCCCTTCAGCCGGTCTTCAAAGCGCTGAAAGAAATGAGCGATCACCAATGCTCCGCTGTCCGGATGCATCGGATCGATCGATTGCGGTTTCGGATCGAAGTAAACGACGGCGATGTTCCATTCGCCTTCGGGTTTCTGCCACCTTAACTTCGAGCCGTCGGCAAAAGACAATAAGTCGATTCCTTCTTCGCCCCGCCTATAGGCCGTTATGGCAATTGTTCGCTCTGGAAGATCCCATGCGTTAACGCCGTCTTTCGCAGGCCAGTCCACGCAGGAAAGGTTCGTCCCCGAAACATCGGGACGCGCCGCGACGATTTCATCGGAATACCAGCCCTGCCCAAGCCATCCCAGCGTATAGTCGCTCAAGCTTACTGAAATACCGCAGGTGCCCGCCTTATCCGCAAACCAAGCGAAGAGCTCCCACCAAGCCTCGGAGAAGAGCGGCGGATCGCTCTCGTACGTTAATCCCCACGATGCTCCGCCCTTATCGCTATGTGCGTAATTGATCTGCAAGGAGGTAATATGGTGATCCTTCAGCTGCTCGAGCTGCCATTCCAAGCGCTCTTTCGTGAGCGTTTCGCCTTGCCACCAGTAGAAAGCGACTTCTCCATAGCCCTGCGGAGGATGCGCAAAACCCGGATAAACATCAAGCTCCGGACTCCTGCTGGGGAATCCACTGGCATTGCGAGTGGTCGTTGTTTGCATGCAGTTCATCCTCTCGATACGGAATCTCGTTTGTCGCGATACGGCGACTGTTCTACCCCTTCACCGCTCCTCCGGTGACGCCTTGGATAAAATACCTCTGTACAAACAAGAAGAACACGACAAGCGGTATAAGCACGATGCAGATCGCCGCCGTCATCGGCCCCCAGTCGGTAGCGAACTGGGATTTGAAGGAGATGACTCCGAACGGAATCGTCCGCATGCTCGTGGTCGATAAAGCGATGGATGCCCAAAGCAGCTCTCCCCAGAGACCAACGAAGGCGAAGATGGAAACGGTCGCAATCGCCGGCAGCATGAGCGGTGCCGTTACCCGCGTAAACGTCTTCGTCTCGGTGCAGCCGTCCACGCGCGCCGCCTCCAGCAGTTCATTCGGCAGCGATTTGAAGAACGCCTGAAAAATATAAATGGTCATCGGCAACGACCACCCGATGTACGGCAGGATCAGCGACAGATGCGTGCCGACCAGCTTCATCTTGCTCATCATAATGTAAAGCGGCATAATAACGGTTTCCGAAGGAAGAAAAGTCGGCAGCAGCACAAGAAACAGAACCACTTCGGCGTGCGGAACGCGAAGCCGCGCGAGCGCATACCCGGCAAGCGCGCCAAGAATTACGATGCAGACGACGCTGCTGCCCACGATGCCCATACTGGTGGTGAAATATTGCCCGATATGCGCGTCCGCCCATGCCTTTGAATAGTTCGACCAAGCGAACTGATGCGGAAGCCCCCAGATATTGACATAAAACTCTTCGGTCGTCTTGAGCGAGGTTTGCAGAACGAACAGAATGGGATAAACCGTCAGCAGCAAGAACGCGACCACGACCGAACGAGAGACATTCGCGCCTATCCACATCTTCAGTTCGGCTATCCTAATATTCATAGCTTTGTCCCCCAAGCAAACGGTTTGTGATCCAAATGAATACCGCCACCACGATGGTAAGCGTAAAGCCCATTGCGGCGGACAGTCCATATTCGTTGTAGTTAAAGGCCGTATCGATCATCTGAAGCGGGATTGTCTTGGAAATCGTACCCGGTCCGCCGCCTGTCATGATAAACACCAAATCATAGGTTTTAAATTGCATGACAAGCGTAAAGACGGCTGAAAGTTGGACAATCGGGCGAATGAGCGGCAGTACGATGGAGAAGAACTGCCTGCCGTACCCCGCGCCGTCCAGGCGGCTCGATTCAAACAAGGAGGAAGGAATCCCCTGCATGGCCGCAAAACAAAGCATCATGGTCAAGCCCGCGATCCTCCATATGCCGACCACAATAATCGAAGCCATAACCGTATGCCGGTTCTCGAGCCAAGCTTGCGTCAGCGAGTCGCCGCCGACGAGGCGCAGGAATTGATTGATAAGCCCCATCTCGGGGTTGTATACGAATGCAAACAGCAGTCCTATAATGGCCAGGGGCAGCATCGTCGGCATAAAGATGAACAGCCGGTAGACCGCTCCTTCTTTACGTCCGAGTTTAAAAATAAACGCCGCCAGCGCCACGCCGAGCAGCAGGGCAAACAGCGTCGAAATTACGGCGAGCTCCACCGAATGATAGAGCGACGAGCGCGTCAGCTCGTCGCTGAACACTTCCTTATAGTTCGCAAAACCAACCCAATTCCGCTCCAGAAATCCGTCCCATTCTTGGAACGACAGCAGCAGGTTCCATACGGTCGGGATAAACACGGCGAAAGTGATCAGCACGGCGGACGGGATCAGGAAAAGAATGCCCGTTACCACCGTCTTGTAATGCAATCTGCGTCCGGTGCGAATACCTGTCTCGGCCAATGCCCTTGTCGGCTCACTCATCTCGTTTGTCTCCCTCTTTCCAGCCTGTTCTTACACTATGGTTGCCTCATAATGAAAGGGGCCCGGCATGGCCGAGCCCCTTTCATCCTGCCGCCGATTTTCTGTGTTATTTCGCGATGGCTTCTTTGCGCAGCTCATCCATTTTGCCGAGGACCTGCTGCTCGCTTTGGCCGCCGAGAACATAGTCCGGGATGATCTGATTATTGATATAGTCCGTGATCTTCGGACTTAGGTTGATGAGCTCTCCCGGATAAATGTTCGTTGCCATTGCCGCAATCGACTTGATGAGCGGATCCGTAATTTCAAGCTTTGCGTTCGCCGTGGCATAGCCCATGTCGGCGTTTATTTTCTGTACGGCCTCACCCAGATAGGCTTTCAGCACCTCTACTGCCGCGTCCTTATTCGGCGCGTTAGCCGGGATGAAGAGTCCGTCCGCTCCGCCGAGGAAGACGTTCCCTTGGCCCATGTGAGGCCATTCAACGGCAACGGCTGTGAAGGTTTTCGAATTTGTGATAATATCCTTCGCGTTCGCCGAAACTTCCGCCAGCATCGCGACTTTACCTTGATAGAAGGCCGACTTCACTTCGTCGCGGCTGATCGTAACCGCCCCTTGATGCGGATACCAGAGATCCTTGTCGTAGAGATCCTTAATATTTTGCAGCGGCTTCACGAGAATCGGATCTGTTGCCGGCACGTTGCCGGCAGACAAGTCCTCGAGTTTGCCTGCATCTTTGCCGAGCGAGAGCATGCCGTTACGGAACAGCCAGCTTTGCAGGTCCTTCGAGATCCCGAACGGGAATACGCCTGTTTTGTCCTTGATCGCCTGGGAAGCCGTTAAGAATTCATCCCAGCTCCAGTTGCTAGGCACCGCCACTCCGGCCTTGTCGAACAAATCCTTGTTCACATAGACAACGGAGAAGTTGCTGTCGAGCGGCACATTGTAGTACTTGCCATTGAATTTGCCCATATCCAGCAGCGTCTGGTTGAAGGTATTCTTCCATTCTCCGCCGTTCGCTTCCAGATACGGCGTCAGGTCGAGTGCCTGATTCGCGTCGACGAATGTCTTCATGGCTCCCGGCCAGTACGTATACACGTCCGCAGGGGATCCCGAAGCGATACCGGTCTTAATGACTTTCTCCAGGTTGCCCCAGTCGACCTGGATCGGTTCAATTTCGAATTTATCCTGCAGCTGCTTCTGCAGCTCGGCAACCATCGGCTCACCGGAGGTATACTCGACAATCTTGCCGTAGAACGTAATCTTCTGCTTCTCGGCCGGCTGATTGGACGATGCCGCATTACTTTCGCCGCTTGTATTGCCCGTGCTGCTTGCGTTGCCTTCGTTGCCGCCATTGGATCCGCAAGCCGATAGGAGCAGCGAAGCCGTTAATAAAGCCGCCGCGACCGTTCCTGCCGCTTTTCTTCCTTGATTCATCTGATTAAGCCCCCTTTGTGGTTTAAGCGCTTGTGGTTGAGTATGTTGTATTGGTTACGCTTTCAGTTTACAAAGGAAGCGCTTTCGTCTCAATCCGCCCCAACTACGAATAGTTCCTCAAAATCTACGAATCGCCGCCTGACCTCCGATATTCGGACGGGGATACGCCCTCAAGCTTCTTGAACACTTGGATAAAATACTTATAATTGGTGAATCCGACCATTTCCATAATGCTGTATGCCATCAGGTTCGACCCTGCCAACAGCTTCTTCGCCTCCGCGATTCTGATTTTGTTCGAGAATTCACTAAAGGTCACGCCGGTCTCTTTCTTGAATAAGTGCGAGAAATAATTCGGCGAAATGTCCACATGGCTGGCAAGCAGCTCGGCGGTTAGGTCTTGCGCATAATGCTCCTGCATGTACGCGATCGCCATTGCAATAGTTGGATGGCGATGCGGCATCCGCTCCACCTTCTCTTCACTGAGTCTCTTGCGCAGCGATTCCGCTTCGCGAAGCTCTTCCTCAATGCGCTTCTCCTCGAGCACCGCATCTTTCAGCCGATCCACAAGCGCGGTCAAGCTCTTAATCTTCACCGGTTTGAGCTCATATTCGCTCACTCCGAATCCGATGGCTTGCTTGGCGTACTGAAAGTCCGAGTAGCCGCTCAATACGATAATGCGCGTTCGGTCCGAGATCGCTCGAATTTGCCGGCTCAATTCCAGGCCATCGATCCCCGGCATCCGGATATCGGTGATGACGATTTCCGGCTCGTGCGCGCGATAAAGCTCAAGCGCCTCAACCCCATTCTCCGCTCCGTACACTTCCTCGATGCCGAACTCGCTCCACGCGATGCCTTCCCGAAGCCCTTCACGAATAATATGCTCATCATCCGCTATCAACAATTTCATAGATTGTCCTCCTCATCGATGTTCGTGTCGCTGACAGCGCGGTTCGTATCTGTTTTGTCATAGATAGGCGTTTCAAACGAAACCCGTGTTCCTTGACCAGGCTTACTCTCGATGTGGAGATCGAATTCCGGGCCAAACTGAAGCCGCAGCCGATCCTTCACGTTCTTGAGGGCAAAGCCGCGGTGTCTGTCATCCGGCGCATCCAGCAGAGGCTTGATATCGTCCAATACCATGCCCACGCCGTCATCCTCTACGACGTAGAATAGCTTGCCGTCACCCTCCCGAATGGAGAGCTTCACCGTTCCTTTCCCCATCTTCGGCTCTAAACCGTGAAAGATCGCGTTCTCCACCAAAGGCTGCAGCAATAGCTTCAAGGTTTGCCGCTCTCGAATCTGTTCCGGCACTTCGAGGCGAAAAGCGATTTTGTCACCGAACCGTTTCTGTTGGATGCTCATGTAGTTCTCCAAATGCTCGAGTTCCTCGCCGATGGTGATGACCTCTTGCCCGCGATGAAGCATATGGCGGAATAAATCGGACAGCGCCTCCAACTGCTCGCCTACCTCATAATCGCGGTTGCGCACCGCAAGCCACCTAATAGAGTCGAGCGTGTTGTATAAGAAATGGGGGTTGATTTGCGACTGCAGCGATTTCAGCTCTGCTTCTTTCTCTTGGATCTGGCTCTTGTAGACCTTATCGATCAGTTCTCTGATTTGGTGAATCATGCTGACGAATGTAGCCGAAACGATTCCGATCTCATCTTGTCCGCGCGCTTCCAGACGGACGTCGAATATACCGTTCTTCACCTTGCCCATCTCCTTGGCAAGGCTTTTGAGCGGACGCACAATCGTTCGGTTCTGGATGAAGGTAAATACGATACCGAAGAGGAGGCATATCGCAATGCAAACGAAGATGAATAGATTAAGGGCACCGAGCCGCTTCGTCAGCTCGGACTTCGGTATGGTCTCGATAACCTGCCAGCCCGTTGCGTCCAAGCTGTAATGGAATACCTCGCTTCGCTGCCCGCCGAGCTTAACGTCGAAGGTGCCTTCTCTGCTCTTAAGCGCCTCGCGTACATCGGGCTCCTTGCTTAGATCCAAGCCCAGCATCGCCTTGTCCGGGGAAGACAGCACGCGCCCCTTCGCATCGATAATGAAGATTCTGCCCCCTTTCCACGTATGGATGCCGGAATAAGCCGTCGATAATGCTTTCTCGTCGAGCGAGATACGTCCGGTCGCGATCGGTTTGCCGCTCTCAAGGGAATTGACGACGCGGATGAGGGAGATCACCATTTTCTCGTATGGGGCCTTATATAGGTGGCTTAGCTTATAAACCGGAGTCCACAGCACCTTTCCTTGCAATGCCGCGGCTTCATTGTGGAATCGCGTATCCTCGAGCTGCACATTGTTGCCGAACTGAAGAATAATCTCGTTCCCCCTCGAAATGGCAACGGAGTCGATATAAGGCTTGGAGCTCATCACCGACTGAATGGACGTACCGCCCCAATTGTGCTGCAAGGCGGACTTGGAGCGCTCGATATCCAGATAAGACTTTTTCTCGTAAAAGTGAATAAGGTCTTGAATGTTCTCGTCCGATAGGATCGAGTAGGACAAATAATCCGACTCCCTGATCATATCCTCGAGCGTAAACTGCGTCTGCTTCAGGGTCTGGAATAAATTTTCCTTCGTTTTCTCCGTCAGCGTGCCCGAGGCAACGGCATTGATGATCGCGGCAGCCACGACCAGCGGCAGCACCACGAAGAGAACAACGTACAACATGAGCTTCTGGCCCAAGGAGAAGTCTCGGAATCTTCTTAAATACAGCGATAGGCGCATGAGAGCGACTCCTTTTGGTTCTGGTTCTGGTTCGACATAACTCAACAGTATTATATTTGAATTGAAAATTGTAGATTTATATTTTTAGGCGGGCGATTGACAACAAAAAAAACTGACCATGCGAGTTTGCACTCCACATGGCCAGTCTTCGGATGATTCGTTAAATCGAGAATCCGTTGCGATCGCCATCCGGCGGCCGCCTCGCAAGTACGCGATTTAATATCGTATTCTCATAATGGGTAAAACCGCTGTCCTTCTCGCGCGGGCGTGCCAAGGCGATAGGGACGTCCTGGGCGATGGTGCCGTTCTCCACGAGCACCACTCGATCGGCAAGGGCGACGGCCTCGCTGACGTCATGCGTCACGAGAACGGCAGTGAACCGCCTTTCCCTCCACAGTCGTTCTATCAATTGCTGCATCTCGATGCGAGTGAGCGCATCGAGCGCACCGAGCGGCTCATCGAGCAGCAGCAGACTCGGGTCTCCGACGAGCGCCCTGGCCAGCGAAACGCGTTGCTTCTGACCGCCTGACAGCACGGACGGCCACTCCTTCGCACGATCCGCGAGTCCAACGAGCTCAAGAGCATCCAAGGCTTTGCCTCGGTCGCCTCCTGGCACGCCAATTCGAACGTTATCGAGCACGGATTTCCAAGGCAGCAAGCGAGCATCTTGGAACATGACGCGCACATCCGAGCTTAGTCCGGACGTTGTTTTGCCGCCAAACGTTACCGAACCTTGCGATGCGGCTTCCAATCCGGCAAGCAGCCGCAGCAGCGTGCTCTTGCCGCAGCCGCTTCTGCCAACTACGGCTAAGAATTGTCCGGATGGGATGGATAAATCCAAATCACGCAGAACGGCGAGATCGCCGAAGCGAACGCCGGCATTCCGAACGTCCACTTGAAGACCGCGAGGCGCCTCATGCACAACCAGCGGCGTCTTTTCTTCGGGTTGTTCCGTGCTTATTTTCCTGGACGGAAGTGCGAATGCCATTTCAGCCAGCTCCTTTCCATAAGCTTTGCCAGCCAATCCGAAAGCTTGCCTAACAAAGCATAGATGACGATGCTGAGCACGACGACATCCATCTGGAAAAATTCACGGGCATTCATGGCCATATAGCCAATGCCGCTATTCGAGGATATCGTTTCGGATACGATCAGCGTAATCCACATAATGCCGAGCGCGAATCGAAGGCCTACCAGGATAGAAGGCAGCGCGCCCGGAAAAATAATCGTACGGAAAAGGGAATACCCTCTTAAACCGTAGGTCCGGCCCATCTCAATTAAGCCGGGATCGATAGATCGTATGCCGTGGAGCGTATTCAGATAAATCGGAAAAGCCACCCCCAGCGCGACGAGAAAAATTTTGCCTTGTTCGCCAATGCCAAACCAAGCGATGATGAGCGGAATAAGAGATAAGTGCGGGATTGTACGGATCATTTGGATACTGGAATCCGTCAGCTTCTCCGATAGCGGAAGCAAGCCGTTTAGAATCGCCAGTATAAAACCGATGCCGCCCCCAATGGCGAAACCGATAAGCGCACGCCGTGTACTGTCCCCGATATAGATGAACAAATCCCCGCTTCGCATGAGCTTAGCGCCTGCCTCAATGACGGATACCGGCGTCGGCAAGATGCGGGAGGATATCCAGCCCACGCTGCCCAGCCACTGCCACAGCAGTACGATCAGAAGCGGAATAACCCATTCAAGTCCTACGGATAGCGTTCTGGTTTTCCACTTGTTATCTGCTGGACTTTTCATTTGCTCCCCCTCCTAGCTCACCGGCGCGCGTTCCGACGGCTTGATCGAGTTCGCGATAAGTTCGCCGAACGGACTGGTCGATGTCGGGCCTTGCACCGTTGCTTCTCGATTTAAGGGTAGGAGCGGGAATACCAGATCCGCGAATTGATACGCTTCTTCGAGGTGCGGATACCCCGATAGGATGAACGTATCAATGCCGAGATTGGCGTACTCTTGCATCAGTGCCGCCACTTCGGCGGGGTTGCCTACCAGCGCTGTTCCGGCTCCCCCGCGGACAAGGCCTACGCCTGCCCAGAGGTTCGGATAGATTTCAAGATGGCTGCGATCTCCGCCATGGAGACGCGTCATTCGCTGCTGCCCTTCCGAATCATAACGGGCAAATACCTTCTTCGCAGCGGCTATCGCTTCATCATCAACCTTGCTGATCAGGCGATCGGCTTCTCTCCAAGCCTCCTCTGACGTTTCACGAACGATGACATGAAGGCGAATGCCAAAACGAACCTCACGGCCACGCTCAGCGGCCAATTGCCGAACGCGATCAATCTTCTCGGCTACTTCCTGCGGAGGCTCGCCCCAAGTTAGATAGACGTCGATGTGATCAGCTGCAACCTCCTGCGCAGCCGGCGAAGATCCTCCGAAATAGAGCGGTGGATAAGGCTTTTGCACCGAAGGATACAGAACTTTGCCGCCTTCCACTTTCAAGTGAGTGCCTTCGTAATCAACGGTTTCTCCCGCGAGCTCTCTGCGCCACACTTCCAGAAACTCGGACGTTAGATCGTAGCGTTCATCGTGTCCGAGGAATAAACCGTCTGCCGCCAGCTCTACCGGGTCTCCTCCGGTCACGACGTTGACGAGCAGTCTCCCGCCGGAAAGTCGATCGAACGTGGCTGCCATTCTGGCCGATAAAGTCGGTGACATCAAGCCCGGTCTCAGCGCAACGAGAAATTTCAATTTCTCCGTAGCCGAGATGAGCGAAGAAGCCACTACCCATGCATCTTCGCAGGAACTTCCTGTCGGCAGCAGTACACCGCTGTAGCCCAGACGATCCGCTGCTTGCGCGATTTGCCTCATATAAGTTGCATCAACGGCGCGCGCCCCTTCGGCAGAACCCAGATAACGCCCGTCTCCATGTGTCGGAATAAACCAGAATACTTCCATTTCAATCACCCTTTCATCTACATTCGAATGTTCGATTATTTCAATGTGGCATCCTTGACGGTAATTTCTTTCGGGATCAACTGCAGGTCGAAGAAGGTATCCGCAATCTTCTGCTGCGCTTCAATAATGGCATCATCGATTGGCAGAACGCCGTAATCTCTGCGAGCCGACGCAAGCTCAAGCGATGGAATGTCGATGCCCAGCTGCGGTGACAGGAGCGCCGCCACTTCCTTCTGGTTGGCCTTGGACCACTCGTCAACCTTGTTCAGCTCGTCGATGAACGAATCGATAGCCGGTTTATTCGCTTCCGCGAATGTACGCGAAGCCAGATAGAATTCGATATTCGATACGAGGCCTTCTCCATCGGTAAGCAGCTTCGCTCCGGTTGCCGTCTGAGCCGCGGCCAGGAACGGATCCCAGATGACCCAAGCATCTACGCTTCCATTCTCAAACGCTACTCGGGCATCACCCGGCTTCAAGAACACCGTCGTAATATCTTTGTAGTCGACACCGGCTTTCTCCAGTGCCTTAACAAGCAGATAGTGAACATTGGAGCCTTTGTTCAGGGCAATTTTCTTGCCCTTCAGATCGGCAAGTGTCGCGATCTTGGAATCCTTAGGTACGATTATTCCCTCGCTCTTAGGGCTAACAGGTTCATGCGATAAATAGACGAGCGGCGTGTCGGCTGCCTGCGCGAAGATCGGTGGCGCTTCCCCGGTATGCCCGATGTCGATGCTGCCCACATTGAGCGCTTCAAGCAATTGCGGTCCGCCCGGGAACTCCGTCCACGTCACTTTATAGCCTTCCGATTCAAATCGTTTCTCGAGTGTTCCTTTGGCTTTGAGAATATTAACCGTGCCGTATTTCTGGTAGCCGATCCGAATTTCTTTGGATGCTTTAGGAGTATCATTTGTTGTCTCAGCAGATGCCGTCGTGGATTTGTTCCCCTCCGCAACCCCGTTGGAATTGTTCTTGCCGCATGCAGATAGGATAAGGACGAAGCTTAGAAGCGAGATCGTGAGCAGCGTGATGGCTCGAAACGATTTAGAAGTTGTTGTTGTCATCTTTCAAAACCCCTTTTTTCTTGGATTCCATACGAAAAACCGGAGGTTTCCACAATCCAATCCCCAAGAAGGAGTATCGGTTCTGGAAACCTCCGGTTGTCCGGTAGGCTTCTTGCTATTTGTTGTTGGTTTTATAATAAGCATATTAATCCGATAAGTCAACTATGAATTATCAGTGAGCAAGACTTTTTTTCGAAAATACAGGAAAATTGAAAAAGCGAAATCATGCATCCACATTACTTGCGGCTTGCTGAGTGCCGCATTCGCTTCCCAGTTCCTGCTTCTGGCTTCTGGCTTCTCGCTTCCACTCTCCACTTCTCACATCCCACTTCACACTTCGGCTACCTCTTCCCGCTTCCTGCATCCCACTTCACACTTCTCGCTTCCTGCCCTCACTTCCGCTTACCACTTCCCACTTCACGCTTCTCGCTTCCTCTTTCCACTCCTCGCTGCCACTTACCGCTTCCCGCTCCCACTTCCGCATGCCACTTTTCGCTTTACACTACTCGCCGCTTCCCGTTCCCCATACTTCCGAAAATCTAACGAATCGTAGAAGCCTTATTTGGCCGGATTTGTCGCCTCCGAGAATCTAACGAATCGTAGAAGCCTTATTTCGGGAAATTCGGCTCATTAATAGCCCTAAACAGCCAAATAGGACCTCCACGATTCGTTAGAATTTTTTTGGGGCTATTTAGGGGCAAATAAGCCCTGTACGATTCGTTAGAGGTTTTCGCGGCTCGCATTCCGCGTGCCGAGTCGCTCATGTATAGGCTTAACAGCAAAAAACCGAGTGTGTCTCGCACACATCTCGGTTCTGGGTCTCGCGTCATGCGCGCCTCTCGGCTC
The DNA here is from genome assembly GCF_900116125.1 of Paenibacillus sp. BC26. NCBI lineage: Bacteria > Bacillati > Bacillota > Bacilli > Caryophanales > Paenibacillaceae > Paenibacillus > Paenibacillus sp. BC26. The sequence continues at coordinate 782,763 of NZ_FPAD01000002.1, forward strand.
TCCATTCGCGATCAGCGAATCTCGCGCCTCTCGGTTCTCCATTCGCGATTAGCGCATCTCTCGAATTTCTCGAACCTCTCGCATCGCTCGCAACTCTCGAATCTCTCTCATCCCTCGCATCCCTCACGCACCTCAGTTCCAGCTCTTCCCGCTCTGCTCTTGACTAAACATGCACCAACCGCAAACTGATCAGTTGGAATGTATCGGTGCCGCCGTGATTGCTCAGAGCAGTCAGCCTGAGAAACGTCGCTCCGCCGACCGGTTGGAAAGCAATCATCTGCATGCCGCGCTGATTATGCAGCTCGCCGCAAGCAATCGGCTCCCCCCAATTGACGCCGTCTTGGCTGACGTGAAGCTCATAAGCCTTGAGCCGTTCGCCAATCGGAGCTGCGTAACCCCCTTCAAGGACCGCGCCGGTCTCGGGCTGTGTGACACAAAGTCCCATCCATTCGTATTCAGCGGCACCCGGAGTCATCCGCAAGGTTAACGTCTGCGGCCATGCCCGCATCGCCGGCCCCCTGAAGTAGGATTCGTAGTTATCATTCAGCACATTGACAGCCGAAGCATACGGAAGCTCCGAGCTGGCTTTGGCATCAAGCAGCGCGGTTGGGACAATTCGAGCATGAGGAGCAGTCGTCAGTTTAATCACCATGTCCCCCTCAATATGCAACGTTTCCCATGATCGGACGTCGATCATCACATGTCCGTCTTTCTGCTTGAACGACAGCAACTCGCCCGTTCTCAGATCTTCAGCCGCAAGCACATCATAGCCTGCATCTTGCAAGACCAGAAGCTGGCCGCGAGGCGGAGTAAGAACATGCAGATAATGCGTCTCTCCTCCCGGAACGACCGTCGTAACCCCATACGCCCCTTCATTCCAATGGCCCGGCGGAAATCCTCCCTGATCATAGCCGCCTCCAACCGTGCCATAGATCGACTCCTCAGCCCAAGCCATGAAACGGTCAAAATGATTCGTGAAGCTGTCCAGCACTTCCGGAAATTCCCCGCCGATCTTCGGACCGTATCCGAGATGGGCATTCCATGACGTACCTGCGACCGTTACGATCTTCTTCACAAGCGTTGCATTATCCGGAACATTCGCATAGTTCTCCTCAAAGCCGCCCCATCCAGCGTTTCCTTCCCCCAAGTACCACCAATCCCATTTGGCCTTGAAGGCAAACTCCTTATCCCCCGGTCCAACCCATGTACCGCTTGCCCAATCATAGTCCGGATGGCATACCTTGCCGAAATCCTCCAATGCCATGGCATCCTCATCCTCAACGGGCCCTTTGCTGAAATCATTGTTGATGAGAACGATATCCTCCCGCTTCCGATGGAGCCTTGCAAAAACTTCCTGCGCTTCGAGCTTGTCATGATAGCCATCAAACCAGAAGCCGGCCACGCGCGGGTAACGATCCAGTAACTCTTCCATAACCTCGATGCTGTAAGCCAAATAGCCGTCACGAGCCGTAATATCAACCGTGTCATCCTTCTTAAAGGACCGATAAGCTTCCTTATTCAACCATTCGATTCCGCCGTGAATCGCGTTCTTCGAATCCCTGTTTATATACACGATGATTCGGATGCCTTCGGCTTCAGCCGCATCGAGCATTTCCCGCAAATAGTCCCGCCCCGTGCTCCGACTTCCGGGCACATCCGATTGCCATATTTTCAAATACCCCTGCTGACAATGAAACGTAGCCAGCGTTATATACTTGGCACGAAGCTTCACCGCCGTACTAACCCACCGCTGCGCATTCCAACCCGCCTCTTCCACAGCCTGATCGAAGGCATCGACCGTCTCGTAAATGTATCGAAAATCCGGTCCGAACGGATCCGTCTTGTGCTCCCCCGTGTGCATGCCCCAGTGCAAAAACAAGCCAATACGCGCATCGCGGTACCACTGCTGCAATCTCTCATCTTTCTTCAAACTATCCATTCCGATCCCCACTCTCCTTTTCATCAAACGGGGCACATCGCCGCGTCATGCTTAGCGATGTGCCCCATGTGCGGCTAATTATTGATTGACTGCGGCTTTCGTCTCATCCCATGCCTTAACCCACCATGCGTTGGAGGTTTCGACTCCGTTAGCTTTCAGATCATCCAAAGTTTTTTGCTTAATCTCATCAAAGTCAGCGTCGGAATCCGCCATTATCGCTTTCGCGACGGCTTTGATCATCAACTCTTTCAGTTTGGCATCAATTCTCGCAATATCATCCGGCGTGCTCGGAAGCGCGGCTGGGATACGAGTATCCATGTTTTGCTGGTTGATCGACTTGCCGGCTTCTACGTTCTTGAGGAAAATTTCAGCCGGGAAGGATACGCCGTAATGATCGCTGAAATCCTTCGTAAGCGGATCTAGCAGACCGTTAAACGATTTTGCGGAGCTGAACAAGTCCACTTCCGTCTTATCTTCCGGATTGATAACAAAGTTACCCAACCCATTATAAATCCCGGTTTGCGCGGCACGAACGCCCGTGTTTCTGAACGCATCGCCGTTCTCGATCTTCGCTTTATTCATCGCCTCGCTGATCGTCGGAACGCCTGATACCAAATCCCAATCCGTTCCTTTGACACCGCTGTAAGCCAGTCGCGAGCCTTCATAGGACCACAAATAGTTCAGCAGATCCATAGCGCGATCCGGATGCTTGGAGTTCTTCGTTATCCCGAGCGACTTGTCAAACCAACCCAATTGGTTGGCGCCATTCCACTGATGACCCCATTCCAGCGGGATAGTAGCATAGCCGACTGCATTCGCATTGTTCTTGCCGTTGAAACCACCGTTAAACCAGCTCGCAGGAGAATATAGAATCGAGCCGTTCGCCATTTTGGCGCTGAAGTCACCGGATTGCATCGTTAAGGAGTCCGGATCAAGCAGCCCCATTTTTCTGGCTTTGTAGTAGAAGTTTACCGTTTTCCACAGCGGACCTTCTGTATCCGTAAAGTTGTTTACAAGCTCGTTGGTATCGGATTTGACGACATAACCGTTGTTGCCCCAATCGGCATAACCGTACAGAATCGCCATCGGCATGTAATAGCTCCACAATCCCCAGTCGTTCCACGCCGCTACGCCGTATGTTTTGTAGCCTTCCGGCGTCTTCGGATGCTTATCCTGCATTTGTTTAAGAATGTTAAGCAGTTCGTCTTCGCTTGTAATCGCAGGATAACCAAGCTCTTTATAGTAGTCCCATCTCGTAACCACACCAAGGCTCGCTTCAAAACCCATCATATCCGGCCCGGAGTTTACCGGCATGAAGTACAGCTTGTTGGAGCCGTTACTGCGGAACTTTCTCATGAAATCCACGACTTCAGGTACGTTGTTCAGTATATTTTGGCCTTTCGTTTCGATCATGTCATCCATGGCAATGACTTGCCCGCCCTCGATAACGCGCGCTTGATCTTCAGGCTTAAGCATAATGATGTCCGGGAGATCACCCGAAGCAAGCAGCACCTTTATTTTCTCGTCTTCGGCGACTACCCACTCCACTGTGATGCCAAGCTTCTTCTGAATCTCTTTGCCGACCTCCGTTTCAGCAAACGGAACTGCAGGCGCTTGGTTGACCAGCATCGTGATCGTAACCGGCTCCGGAGCAGTCTCAGTCTCAGTCGTTTCCTGCGAATCCGACTGGGTTGATCCCGTATTCTCCGATTCCGCTTGGTTCGAGTTTCCATTGTTTGACCCCGAGCATGCAGCCGCCGAGAACAAGAACAACAAAGCGAGCATTGCCATCAAAGTACCCCTGATACCCTTTCTTCTCCTCACTTCGTTTCCTCCTAATTCAATATTGATTATCAGTACGCATCGTACCGGGTAATCCATCCTTAGCCTCTAGCCCTTAATTGCCCCCATCATAATGCCTTTTACAAAATACCGCTGCATAAACGGATACACGCAGAGTATCGGCAATGTGACCACCATCGTGATCGTCATGCGAACCGTTTGAGGCGTCATATAGACCGCGGTGGCACCGCCTCTGTTAATCTCCATCCCGGATTGCCGAGATAGAGAGGATGCTTGCGTAATGTACTTATACAGCTCATATTGCAGCGTCTGCAAATTTTTATCGCTGACGAGGATGTAATTGTCGAACCAGTTGTTCCATTGATCAACGGCAGTGAATACCGCGATCGTAGCCAGAATCGATGTTGAAATCGGCATAATGATTTTCCAATAGATCGTGAAGTAGCCGGCGCCGTCAATTTTAGCGGATTCCTCCAACGATTTAGGCAGCTGCTCGATGTAGGTTTTGATCAAAATGATATAAAACACATTGATCGCACCTGGTACGATGTAGAGCAGGAAGTTGTCATTGAGGTGAAGGTTCTTCATGAGCAAATACCAAGGAATCAGTCCCGCGTTAAAATAGAGCGTGATAACCAGAAATCGATAAAAGAACTTCCTCATCGGGAACTGCTCGATCGTCATTAGGTAAGCAAACAGCGAGCATAAGAACGTGGTCAGCAGCGTACCAAGAACCGTTCTTGAAACGGATATAAACGTTGCATTCAAGATGCCGTCAAATTCGAACACCTTGCTATAGGACACGAGCGTGAATCCTTTGGGAAACCAGGTTATCCCGGTCATCGCCTCTTGCGAGCCGCTAATGGAGTAGATAAAGATATAGTAGAACGGATAGATACACAACAGCATAAACAGAGTGAGGATCGTATAATTCGCGATTTGGAAGCCTATATTGGACAAGCCGGTTGATGATTTAGATGGGTTTAACGTTTTCATTCTCTCTCTCCTTGTACCAAGCTAAGCTACACGATTCCGTACCCTCTGATCCGTTTGGCAATGCCGTTGGCTGCGAAGAGCAGAATAATGCTGATGAAGGTTTTCGACATCCCGAGTGCCGTCGAGTAGGAATAGTCGGCGTTTAATATCCCGGTTCGGTACAGATACAGATCCAGCACCGTTATTTTGTCAGCGACCAATCCATTATAGAAGACCAGGTATTGTTCCATCCCCACCGAGAGTAAATTGGACATGCCCAGAATCATGAGTACGATAAATGTCGGTGCTACACCGGGTACAGTGATATGCCAGATTCTGCGGAATCGCCCTGCTCCATCTACATGTGCGGCATCATACAGCTCTTGATCGATCCCGATAATCGCTGCCAAGTAAATAATCGTTCCCCAACCTAGCGACTTCCAGATCCCCAGCATCGTTTGGAAGATCCAGACGGCGTCGCCGTTACCAAGCAGATTCGTCGGTTCTTTAATCAGGTGCAGATTCATCAGCAGCTCATTCAGCAGGCCATCATTGGAGAAGACCGAGAACGCCAGTGAGAAAACGATAACCCAGCTTACAAAGTGGGGGAGCGTGATGATCGTCTGCACAACCCGCTGAAAGCTGGTATGCTTCACTTCCGATAACAGAATCGCGAATATGACCGGCAATGGACTTGTAAGGAGATTCAAGAAGTAGAAGGCAAGCGTGTTCTTCAGCGCATTCAACAGGTCGTTCCCGCTTGTCGTGATCAGCTCAAAAAACTTCAATCCGACGAACGGTGTCTTAGCAAGCGGGATGCCCGGTTTGTAGTCGAAGAATGCCAATACCCAGCCGGCCAGCGGTATATATTGAAAGATGAGGACTAACAGAATGATAGGCAATCCGAGCATAAACAGCTTTGTCCGGTCGGATAAAATCTTCTTCCTCAAGGAAGCCGCGTACGATACTCTGACCTCTGTTTTCATGTGTTTGTTTCTCCTTACTCATTTGATAAATTAACTATACAAGGGCAGGAATCGAGCTTGAATAGCGGATTTAACGGATTTATGGTAATATTTGATCCGCTTTGGAGGCAGCAGAGGGCAAGTTGAACATTTTTACGATAAAATTGCATAATTGTTAGAAAACATTAAAAAACAGCGGTTCGACAGATTCCCGACCGCTGTTTATGTCATGCCGCTATGATCCCATCGACTTGGGCAGTCTGATGGTAACCTCTGTTCCTTCTCCTTCGCTGCTGTCTATGGCAATCCCGTACTTCTCGCCAAAGTTGAGCATGATCCTCCGGTTGACATTGCGCAGCCCAATCCCGGCCACTTTCTCCTTCTCGCGATTGAAGATCGGCCGATGCAGACCGTTCTTGATGCCGGCCAGCTTCTCCGGCGTAATCCCTATTCCATTATCCGAGACATGGACAACCAGTTCGTCTCTGATTTCTTCCATCTGAATGACGATATCGATTCGGCTGACCTGCTTAGTCAATCCGTGCACAACCGAGTTCTCGATAATCGGCTGCAAAATAAACTTGATGATTGGATCGTCCATCAGATGCTCCGGGATATCGAACCGATAGCTGATTTTGTTATTAAACCGCCAGTTCATTATTTTCATGTAGTTCTCAAGGTAGCTCATTTCTTCTCTGACGGCGCACATCGGCTCGTTGCTGCTGTAGAGCGGGTGCAAAATATTCCCTAAGGCAACGACGCTGTCGACGATGTTGTCCGCTTTGTTGATCATTGCCATCCACTTGATCATGTTCAGCGTGTTATATAAAAAATGAGGATTGATCTGATTTTGCAGCGCTTCAATCTCCAGCTCCTTCTTCTCGCGTTCCACCTCGGTATTCTTCGTCACGAGCTCTTGAATGTTGAGCGACATCTCGTTGAATCGCATAATAACAAGTCCCAGCTCATTCTTAGGGATATTCGGCAGCGTGATCCCCAGATTCCCCTTGCCCATATCCTTCATCTTCCGCGCCAGACCGCTCAGCGGGTTCGTAATTCTTCGCATGGAGAATACAAAGACGACAACGATCAGAATTAAGCTGATGACAAACACGAAGATTACGACTTGCTGCAGTTCAATAACATCGCTTTGCAGCAGTTCCAATGGGAATTCCCTGATCACATACCAGCCTGTCTCTTGGATGCGATAGTAGACCACCATCTTCTTGGTCTGCCCTTCCGTAATGTTGATGCTCTTGAAATCGACGCCGGGTTCCGGCTTGAATAACGCTTTCTGGCCGAGATCCTTATTCCGCGTGCTGGAGATGATCATTCCGCTGGCATCCATGATATACATATAATCGTCAGGCGAGCTGATGAACTTGGAGTAAGTTGAGCGCAGCTCCCGTTCGTCAATGTTGAGCACAACGACCGAGGACAGCTTGGATTCCAGCAGCGCACGCGCGCCCATCACGAAGCTGACGACATAGCCGGGATCCTTCGTATCTTCGACAATATCGTAGTACCAATTCTCCGTAATGCCGCCGTACCAGACCGGATTCGGGTACGTTTGCAGCGCTTGGTCGTACAGACCGGACGTGATGAGCTTGTGCTCGTTCCCATGGCTGTTGACGACGCTCCTCGTCTTGCTGCTGCCGATGATGCTGTTTTTCGTGAAGACATAGATAGAATTGAGGCTGTTATTATAGCTGTTTGTAAAATCGCTGATTTTCTTAAATACATTTTGCTGCCTTTCGATCGATTCGTAGGTGGACTCGATATTGTCCGCTTTCAGAAATTCCTGAACCTCCGAATCGACCAAGAAGATGCGATAGATTTTCTCGACCTCATTTTGCAGCGTCTGAATATTGTATTCGGATTGCTTAAACTGCTCGTAGATGTACTTCTCGCTTCGCTTCTGCAGAATATGAATCGACGAATTGTAGACGAGATAAGAACCAAGAAGCATGACGATCATCCAGATCGCAACGAAGTAGACAAGCAGCTCAAACCCGATACTGCGAAAAAAGCCCCTTCTGCTCTTACTGATCGATAATTTCACTCTCCGGTTCCTCCGCCTGCTCCACAAGCCATTGTTTTCGATATTCACCTGTCGTCATGCCGGTTACTTTCTTGAAGATTTTGCAGAAGTAGGTGTTTTCTTTGAAGCCGACGCTTTCGGCAATTTCATAGGACTTTAAGTAGGAATCCAGCAGCAGCTCTTTCGCTTTCTCGATTCGAATCTCGTTCAAGTAATCGACGAAGTTAATATTCATCTCTTTCTTGAACAGGCTGCTCAGGTAACTCGGGCTTAAATTCACGTGGGCAGAAGCTTGCTGAAGGGACAGATCGCTGCTGTAATGGGTCTCCATATAATCTAGCGCCAGCCTAACTTCCTTGCTGACCACTTTCCTCTTTCTCTTGGCCGCTGCGATCCGCGAGAGAAAGTCATATAAGCTCCGATGAATCTCATCCAGCGTTTCGCTTTGCCGAATCGATTGAATGACAGCCAGAATGACCTGCTCGCTGCCTTCCTCTTGGAATTTCAAGCTGTTCACCGTCCACTGGACAAGGTGACAGAATTTCTCCAGCACTTCTGCCCTAAAGTGAGAGGGCTCTCTCATAATAGAGCGGAAGCGGTCGCCGTATTCTTGAAGGAAAGCCGGTGCCATGCCCGGTACTCGCTCGCACATGTTCAATATTTCTTCTGTTTTCTCATTCGTTACCGTGCGTCTGTCAAAATCAACAAATCGACCATAGATCCCTGTACCGCCGAAGAACTTGTCTTCCAGTGCATTCAGGGCTTGGTCATACATGCTCCGCAGCGATGCATAACCGGATCGAATTTCGCTTACACCGAAGGAGACGGTTGCATTGAAGTAGGTTTTGAAAGGGGTTTCAATTTCCTTTAGCATTTGCAGTACTTCTTCGCGGATGATGCGCTCCTCAGTCATCTTGTTGTAGCAGAAGATAAGGATATACTTGGCGCCGTCATCGCAGAAAGCTTCGCCATTGCGGAAATTAACAAACATCTCGTCCAGCACGTTCAGCATCGTATGCTTGACCAATTGGCCGTTCGTATCTTTGAACAGCTTTTTGATTTTGGCAAAATGATCCATTTCAAGCACGCACATGATCATGCGTTCCGATTCCAGATGGAAGTCATATTGTGCAACCAACGCTTCGAATTCGCGTTCCGAATAACCGTTGCAGAGAATATAGTCTTTCATGATCTTTTCTTTGATCACGTGCCGATTCGCATCGCTGATTTTGGGGAGCGACGGCTGCCGGCTCTCGTCGGACGACAGCTCTTGCTGCATTTTGCTCAGAATCACATGGATTTGATCGATCGTCATGGTGAGCTTAAGAATATAATCGGACACGCCTAACTGAAGTGCCTGCCTGACGAGGTCAAACTCCTCCATACAGGTAAGGATGACAATTTTGGTGGTTTTGTCTTTCTCCCTAATTCGGGTGATCAGATCCATGCCGCTCATGCCTGGCATTTTCAAATCCGTAATGATCAAGTCAGGTTTCTCTTTCTCGTAAATCTCGAGCGCAGACTCCCCGTCGGCCACATCTGCAACGACACACATGCCAAAGCGGGTCCAGTCGATCGCGTTCTTCAGTCCCATTCTGACTAACATCTCATCTTCGACGATCATGACTCCGTACAAAATGACCCCTGCCCTCTAGTGTGGAATATGCCCCGGTACAACTTTAAGCTATATTCTATGCCCCCGATGCATACCTGTAAAGCAATAAAGCATGCCGATTGTGGCATGCTTATCGTTCGTTGGACGAGTTATCTAAACTCGCTCATTCAGGAATTGTTCAAACTGAGCGAGATCGTTGAAGCGGTTAATCGCTACCCCTTTGGACTGAAGGTACAGCTCGAGAAGCTGATCCAACCGCACGACAGCTTCATGAAGCGGGACTAGATTAAGCGGGTCCAGAAGCGCCGGTAAGTCGGGTAAGCCTGCTTCGTGATAGAAGGAGTGATAGGTTGCGCCAGCCTCCAATGAACCAGGCCAAAGCCCCGTTTCGAAATAGCAGAGAAACGCAGCGACTTCATCCTGGACGCCGATTGACCAGTAGGAAGCCGTGGTATAATCGTTCTTCTCGCACGCCGTACGGATTTTATCGAAGATCCCCTTTACCTCTTCATAGAATCCCTTCGCCCGATCCGGATAGGAAGGGCCGCTTGCGTGCGTCTTACGCTGCTCCATTACTATGGCAACTGTATCCACTGTTAGCTGCTCGCAGGTTTTCCTAATTTCTCTGCATGAGCTGGCCCTCAATATTGTTTCGATCTGTTCCTCCAATCGAGCCGGTCGCAATGGGAAATTCAGCAGCTGCTCGCGATTCTTCCCCCAGCCCCTTGTCATATACGTTCGATTGAGTAGAGCCAACGTGTATACCAGCTTATTTAACACACCATGTGCCTCGGTCCGGCAGCCGGAAATGTCGTCCTCCTGCAGCAGACTCATTTTATAGAGATGCACATAAACCTCGCGCAGCTGAGATTCAGCCTTTGCGATAAACGTCTGTGCCTGCTCAGGGAGCTCGGCGATAGTTTTGCGCAGTTGCAGAAAGCGCGCTCGGTCCTCCTCGGATCGTACATACAGGATTTCGCAATCGGCGATAATCGTCGTGTTCTGCTCTTCGAATTTCGCCATTCGTTCCGCGCGTTCCCAGCTAATTGGCCAGAAATCAAAGCTGATATCATGAAGCACAAACTGAACGCTGGCCTCGCTGCCTCGCTCCGAGGCGGGAATAAAGAAGAAATCCAAGTCCGATCGGGGCGTTGCCGTCCCTTGTGCGTACGATCCGTAATAGGCAATAAGTGCAACATCCTCTGAGTAACGCTCTTGTATGTGCGTGACCAGCGATTGTGCAACATCGAATACATTGAGCATGGTATAGCCTCCTTCGTTATGGTTGGGATTCGGTCGTTCCGGGAAGTGCAGGAATATGACAAGTTTGAACTTCCAGGGGACCTGTGATGAAACCAAGCTGATGATAAACAGACTCCGCATCGTTGCCTTGCATCACATATAGGCGAAGAAGAGGGTAATCTTGCTGCTTTAATGCCGTCAGTGCACGTCGAAGCATCTTCGTTGCGATCCCTTGGCCTTGATGCGATGGAGCAACCACGATGTTATAGACCGCCGGCATTTCGTCTTGTGACGAGATCAGGCAGAGACCGACTAACTGCGATGCTGCGCGATCATAGACTAGGCTCGAAGCCCTCAGCAATCGTTCATTCGTTTGCCCGGGATAATGCTCCATCCAAGAATCATAATCTTCGCGTGAGGTCTGCTTTCTTCGCACGCCGTCTATTGTTTCCCGATAGGTTCTGTAAGAGAGCTCATTAATTGCTTCCGCGTCCCTGGTTAATTGAGGCGAAGTTACCTCCAGCGTTTCGTCCCATTCGGTCGCCAACACTTCGGTCGGTCGCTGCATCCAGCGGCATCTGAATTCCCCCGGCCAGAAGCCTTCTCTGGCAAAAAGATCGATTTGATTCGGTAAAATTTCGTAGGCCGTTATCGGTTTCGATCGATCTGACCATGACAGTAGTGCTTGCTTGAGTAATTTGAACACCTTCGTCTCCTCATGCAACGGCGGAATGAAGAATAGGCCAAAAATAATGTTAGGCGCAATTACAACCCCGCCAACCTTCGTATCCCCTTTAGTAATCCAGAATTTCCTTCGACCGTTGTCCATCGTCAAGCCTTGGTCTTTAAAGAAACCGTTATATTCCATGTTGTAATAGACGGAATAATAGATTCCCCAATCTTTCGTATCCGCTTGCTCTAAATAGTAATGCTCATCCAGTTGAAACCTTGGTACGTCTGCGGACCATTCGATCATGTTAATCCTCCCGGTTATGAAATCTAGTTTGGGTAACGTAAAGCGCGGAACAGAAACGACAAAAAGCCGTGAATGAATATTGCTCATTCACGGCTTCTCGAATATAGACAGCCCTAACCAGAGGCAAATAACGTCTCTCGCCAGAACGATCCACAAGGAGCGGTGATGATCAATAGGTCCGATCTAGGCAACCACGAACGACCGCACAGCAAATCTAACCTCACTCTGCAGGAGGTTAGCCACCACGCTCGTTCATGATTATTCAGTTCGCTATGAAGCGATAACTGCTGCCTTGGAACCTATGCCATCAACAACGCCCTAATCCCACCATTCCTTTAAGTTACCCCCATTATAGTAAACGAGGGAAAATATTACAATTTATTTATTGGCGAGACTGCTGCTACTTCTTCTTATCCGATACTGCAGCAGCTGCATTGTTCGCCGATTGCTCATACGACTGCTTCTGATTCGACGCTTCCAAACCAAGAACAAGTTTACGCGCTTCCGCCCATCTCACATTGTAGTTCTGGAAGGAAGTCTTCAGATCCGGCGCTGCAATCCACTCCTGGATGTAGTCCCCGGACCAGAAAGCCATCTGCGCCTTCGCCGAGATATTCAAGAAATCGTCGCTCGGCGGCTGACGTTCGACAAACGTCGGATCGAAGGTGAGAAACTGCCGAATTTGCGGCAGTTGAGACGTCTTCGTCGTATCTACCGGCAGGAACCCGGAATCGTCCACATAACCCGACTCCTTCACGAAGAAGTTCACCCACGCCTCGGCAAGCTCTTTATTTTCGCTGAATTTGCTAACGCCTAGGAACCAATCCGGGCTAAGCGGCGCATACCGCTTCGGCGTATTATCATACGGGAATGGGAAAAAACCGAGATCCTCAGCGCTTCCGCCAGCTGCAATAACTTGATTGATGACCCAATTGCCCAGGAAATACATGCCCGCATTTCCTTTAGCCACCTCGCCTTTGGACAACTCCCAGTTGTTTGTGAACAAGTCCTTCTCGACGTAGCCTTTATTGATTAGTGTTTTGACAATCGTAATCGTCTGCCCCCATGGATTCTCCTTGGTGAACGGCTGATCGGATGCTGTCATCTGATTCAAGTAATTCGCATTCCCGGTCATGTAGCTGACTAAATTCTCACCCCAGGAGGACATTGGCCACTGCGCGCCATAGTTCAAATAGATCGGTACGATGCCTACCCGTTTCAGCTTGGCGCACGCCGCGTAGAACTCCTCGAGTGTCGCAGGTACCTTCGTAATGCCGGCTCTCAGAAAGGCCGTTTTGTTGTACACAATCCCGTCGGTTGAAGCACCCGTTGCAATCCCATACCGTTCACCGCGATAGGACTTAAAATCAGCAAACCGCGTGTGCTCGAAGAGACTGTCATTCAGCGGCTCAAAATAATTGATCAAATCCTCATTTGGCAGATTGTTCGGCAGCAGCAGCACATCGCCTAAGCTCCGCGTCGACAGTCTGACGATAATGTCGCTGGCATAATTGGTCAACCCTTCAAACTCAACATGCGCACCGGGGTGTTTGGCTTCAAATTTGTCCGCGTATTTCTGAAAGACACCGTTCTCCACAAGGTCGATCCGATTGGTCAGCACCGTAAGTTGTTTCTGTTCCTCGGTATTCTCCTCCTTCTGGCTCGGAGAAGGCGAAGGGATCTTGTCTGTGGTTTGGAGGGATGCACAGCTTGTCAGCATGGAGCTGCAGAGCGCAGCAGCTGCCAAGGTGTAAATGATACGTTTGGATGTTAGCACAGGCATCTTCATTCCTTCTCTCCTCCCACGATAGGCAGCTGCAGCATCACTTGTGTCCCCATGCCGGGCTGACTCGTCACCTGAATACCGTAGTTTGCACCGTAATGCAATTTAATGCGTTCATTTACATTCCGCAGTCCAATTCCGGTTCGATACGAATCCGAATCATTGCCCTCTTGTGAAAGCACGCCGTTCAAAGTACCATTCAACCGCTCCAGTGTCTTCTCGTCCATCCCGATTCCATCGTCGGTAAGCTGAACGAAGACAGCCTGCTCCGTCTTCCATGCCGATGCTTCAATGACCATCTTCGGTTTGTTATCGTCCATGCCGTGATAGATCGCGTTCTCAACAATCGGCTGAAGCACCAGCTTAATCAGCGAATAGTTCAGCAGCTCATCCGGTGCGTTTACCTTCAGCTCGAATCGGCCCGGGTAACGGTAATTCAGAATGTCTACGTAGTATCGGATATGATTAATCTCGCTGCCAAGTATGACTTCTTCATTGAGATCGCTGATGCTGTAACGCAGCAGCTTCCCGAGAATCGCCAGCATATCTGCTGCATCCGTATCATCATTGAGCTCCGCGGCCATCCGAATCGACTCCAGGGTGTTGTACATGAAATGCGGATTGATCTGGCTTTGCAGCGCATGCAGCTCCGCTTCCTTCTTCTTCGTTTCCATCAAGTAGATATCTCGAATGAGATCATCGATGCGCAGAATCATTCGGTTGAATTGATTGCCGAGCTGTCCGATTTCATCCCGGTGCTTGACTTGGAATTGCACGCTAAAATCGCCTTCTTGCACCTTCCTCATCAGCTTCATCATTTTCCGCAGCGGCTTCGTCAGCGCGAAAGAGAAGAAAATCGAGATCAGCAGCGCGATGCCGATCGTCAGAAACGTAAGAATCCATGTCACGTTGCGGATAACAGCCGTATTGCGCGTCAGCTCCTTCACCGGGATGGACGTAATTACCTTCCAATCCGTATGCGGGGAAGTGGTAAAGATGTAGAGATGTCTCTCACCATTTTCCTCCAGATAGAAGCTCCCCTTCTCCCCTTGCGCCATCTTCACCATCGGCATGTCGCTGACATTCGTGGCCAACAGCTTCTTATCGCTGTCATAGATCACATTGCCTTGCGTATCGAATATGAACGACTTGCCATGCGTGACCCCATCGAATTTGACGATTTGATCCTCGATCACGTTAATGTTGGCATCCACGGCGATAAGGCCGATATCATGCAGCGATTTGTCGATGATTTTGCGGACGACGGTAAACGCATAGCGGGTGCTCTTCAAATTACTCGTATATTTCTGCGTGCTGATCAGTAGCGCTTCCCCTTTGGAATCGGCCGCACGCTCCATCCAGTATTGATAGCTTTCCTTAATGTTCAAGCGGATGCCGCCGGACTTCGTCGAATAGTAACCGTTTCCATATTGATCGAAAATATAGACCGACGTAGCGCCCCGCTTGATCGTATTGATGAACGAAATATTCCCTTCAATGCCGCGCTGAATCGCCAGCAGCAAATCAAAATCCATCGGCGGCGTGCCGCTGTTCTCATCCGAAGAATATTGCGCGCGCTGCTCATGGTATTTCCCGGATTTGATCAGATTTTGCTTAATATCATCCTGATAGGCGGGAATGGATGAAATCCGGCTCATATCGTCGATGTAATCATCCACGCGGTCCATCATGTTGCCCAGCATCGTAGTGGAATAGGCGATGGTGTTCTGTTCGATCGAATCGGAATAATTGCGAAAGGAAACCGCCCCAATGAACGTAAGCGGCAATGTAATCAGCACCAGGAAAACAAGCAGCAGCTTGCGCTCCATCGGCATATCGCTAAATGCGGAGAATAGTTGTGAGAACCGCCTAATGGGATTCATGTATGCGCTGACCGCTCCTTCTGTTTCACATCTTGATGCACCGCCTCACTCAATATACCAGAGAGGGAAGGAAGCGGACAAACAAAAGATGAACAAGAGAAATGCCGCGCGGAACGTGTGCTCAAGGTGGATCTGCATACCCGGTAACCGGCTACTTCAGTGGAGACCCAGCCAGCAGGTGCTGCCAAGGCTAACTGTTGCTGCCACGATATCGCTCTAACGAATCGTGGTGGTCTAATTTGGGGGAAAATGACCATTTTTCAATTCTAACGAATCGTAGCGGTCTTATTTAGGGAAAACGGGGCAGAATGAGGCGGTTTGAGACCAAATAAGACCTGTAGGATTCGTTAGATTTTCAAAACGAGCCATTTGGTTGAAATAAGACCTCTGTGATTCGTTAGCGTAAACACGACCGCTTTTTCCCCTCTTCTCCGCGATATCTGCTGAGCGGGGATCAACGTCGAGGTCTACTGGGGGATCTTCCGCGAAGCTTGCGGGTGAAATCACCATCGAAGCCTGCCCGGGATCACCAGTGAACACATCGCACGCGACGCGCGGGCAGCAAAAAAGCCGTCTCAAAAGTCGCACAGCGACCTTTTGAGACGGCTTCCGTCTTACTTCTGCCCCGCCAGCATCACAACGGCGCGCAGCGCCGCGGCGATCTCTCGCTCGACGGCATCCGCTACCACGTTCGTGTGCGGGTCGTACACTTCCGCGAGGTCGGCGTCAGCGTAGCCGTCCAGCGCAACGATGGC
This sequence comes from Paenibacillus sp. BC26, assembly GCF_900116125.1. Lineage (NCBI taxonomy): Bacteria > Bacillati > Bacillota > Bacilli > Caryophanales > Paenibacillaceae > Paenibacillus > Paenibacillus sp. BC26. Next base: position 798,740 of record NZ_FPAD01000002.1, read on the forward strand.
GCCGGCACGCGCGCCGCGAAGCGTCGCGACGACATACAGCGCCGCGATCTCCATCTCCACGGCGAGCGCACCGGCTTGCTTGTACTTGCGGTGCGGAATCTCTTCCACCCCGGTGAAGAACGCATCCAGCGAAACGGTGATGCCTTTCTTCACAATGCCTTCGCTCTCCTGTGCCGCGGCATACAGAGCGCTGACAACATCGCTGTCGCCGACGGCAGGGAAGCCGTCCGGCACCAGCTGGCGAGTCAGTCCCTCTGCACGCACCGCAGCGGTACTGACGATGAGGCTGCCCGCAGGATGGTCAGCCGAATACGAACCGGCTGTGCCTACGCGGATCAGCGTCTTCACGCCTGCGCGGATCAGCTCCTCGAAGCAGACCGCTGCTCCGGCGGAGCCCACGCCATGGCTTGTAACCAAGATACGTACACCGTCGATTTCACCGGCGAACGTCCGATATTCACGGCTAAATGCCAACTCTCTGGCAATGTCCAGCTTCTTTGAGATCAGCTCGGCGCGCTTGGGATCCCCGCATACAATCGCGTAATCCGCCGCATCCTCGCTATGAATTTGCAAGATAGGCATAAGTGTCATTAGTCGAAGTCCACATCTTTCCACAAATCTTCCGGGAGACCTAAATCTTCCCCGGAGAACCGTTCTTCACGGAAGGGGTCCGCGACGTTATGGAAGCCGTTCCGCTCCCAGAAACCCGGACGATCTTCTTTCATAAACTCAATCCCCGTAATCCACTTTGCACTCTTCCAGAAGTACAAATGCGGTACAACAAGGCGGAGCGGGTATCCATGCTTTGGCGTCAGCGGCTCTCCATCAAACAAGAAGGCGAGCAGCACATTGTCGTTCAGCATATCTTCGATCGGCAGGTTCGTTTCATAGTCATTATCCGCATGGATCATGACATAGCGCGCTTCCGGCTTCACGCCGAGCAATGGCAGCAAGTCCTTGAACAGAATGCCATCCCATGTCGTATCGAACTTCGACCAACGCGTCACGCAGTGAATATCGCACAGCACTTGAGATTGCTTCATCGCTTGCAGCTGCTCCAGCGAGAATTCCATCTCTTTCTCCACTTCACCGAAGATCCGCAGCCTCCAGTCCGGCAGCGAATAATTCGGCACTTCCCCTTCGTGCAAGATCGGGAAGCGCTCAGTCAGCGCTTGGCCCGGCGGCAGACGATGCGCCAGCGCAGCATCTACTTCCACTTGCGTGATCGGTTTCGCTTTCTTCAAGCGTTCTGCTTTCTTGTTCACTTGATAACCTCCTTGAGCCTCAGCCATTCGATTTCATTAACGGGAGCTTTCATTCGCTTTGCGCGCTTCCGCAAGATAGCTCTTATCCTTGAAGAAGAACATCATCACAAGCGTCACCACATAAGGCAGCATCATTGTAAAATGAGTCGGCAGCGCCAAGCCCTGCAGCCGAATGCTGATCGCATCCATAAAGCCGAACAGCAAGCTGGATGCACCAACGCCAATCGGATTCGATTGACCGAGCATCGTCGCCACAAGCGCGATAAACCCTCGGCCAGCCGTCATATTTTCCGTGAACATCGTCACTTGTCCAAGCGACAGCTGTGCGCCGGCTAATCCGCATAGTATGCCGCAAATCAGGACAGCGCCGTATTGAATCCGTTTGGACTTGATGCCAATGCTGCGCGCAGCAACCGGATTCTCGCCGACAGCCAGCAATCTAAAGCCGGATACCATTCTGAACAAGAAATATTGAAAAACAAAAACAAGCAGGAATGCAGCATACACGAGCGGCGAATGACCGGATAGAACGTCACCGAGCCATGGTATATCTTTAATTAAGGGTATGTCCACGGCCGGCAAACCTTGCATGTTCTTATCGTAGTAAGCGCCTTTCACATTGAAGATTGCGCGCAGACTGAACGAGGTTAAGCCCAGCGCCAAGAAATTCAGCGATATCCCGACGATGATGACATTGGCCTTAAGCTGAATGCTTAAATAAGCAAATATCATCGAGAACAGCATGACGCATACGACCGCAAAAGCAACAGCCAGCCATACATTGCCCGTCAAGTAATTACCGACGATTGCGAAGAAAGCGCCGAACAGCACGAGCCCTTCCAAACCTACATTAAACAATCCAACGCGCGAGCAAATCGCGCCGCCGAGTGCGGCAAGCAGAATGGGGGTTACCATTCGCAGGGCAGAATTAAACAGTGAAGCATCAAGCAATTGTTCCACCTTGAGCCCTCGCTTTCCTGCGTTTTAAGAAGCCGTAGCTTAATTTAGCTGATACGAAGAGGATCAGCGTAGCTTGGATGACGCTTGCAATCTCAAGCGGCACCTCCGTATTGCGCTCTACGCCCATACCTCCGGTTTGCAAGGCAGCGAGCAATAACGCTGCGAAAGCCGTGCCGAGCGGATGCGAGCCCGCGAGCAGCGTCGCCATAATCCCCGACCAGGCATACCCCGGCGTAGACAATGAACCGTCCAAATAGCGGTATTGCGTGCCGAGAACTTCTACTGCACCGGCCAAACCTGCAAAGCCGCCGCTGGCAATCATGCTGTAGAGCATCAGCTTGCCGCGCTGCACGCCGCCATAAGCAGCGAACAGCGGATTGTTGCCAAGCATGCGCGTCTCGTAGCCGCTCACCGTATATTTCATGTACAGATACAGCAGTACCGCGCCGAGAATCGCAATAATAAATCCGGCATGAAGACTCATGCCTTGAAACAATTTAGGAAGCCAGACGCTCTGATCAATCATCTTCGTTTGCGACATCGCCGCCGAGCCGGACGTATCCTTAAGCGGATATGCCACCAAATAACCGGCAAACAAGGAAGCAATATAGTTGAGCAGCAGCGTCGTTATTAGCAAATTCATGCGGAATTTCGCATCCATCCAACCGGCAAAAGCAGACCAAATCCCGCCTGCCAGGATACCGGCAACCAGTGCCATGATAAGCTTGTACCAGCCGGGACCCGGAACATATAGAGCGATCAATGCCGCACTAAGCCCGCCAAGAATCATTTGTCCTTCTGCGCCGAGGTTGAAGAACCCCGCCCGGAAGGCAAGCGACGCGCCAAGTCCGACCAAGATAATCGGCGTGGCGCGGGACAGCGTATTCGTTACAAAGTAGAAGCTTCCGAATGCACCTTTCCACATCTCCGAGTAGGTCTCCATAATGGATCCGCCAACAAGCGAGATGGCAATGGCACCGATCAGCAAGCCAAGTATGACAGCAATCACCGGCTGGAAGAGCGAGCCTGCAAATTGGGTGAGTTTACTTTTCAAGCCTGCTTACCTCCCGCCATCAATAAACTAATCCGTTCTTCTGTCGCTTCCTCTGCAGTCAGCTCGCCAACGATCCGGCCCTCATTCATGACCAGGATACGGTCAGACAGCTTCAGAATCTCCGTCAGCTCCGACGAAACGAGCAGAATAGCGCCTTTCTCATTCCGTTTCTTAATCAGCTCGCCATGGATAATCTCCATCGCTCCGACATCGACGCCGCGCGTTGGCTCTGCGGCGATAAGAAACGGCGTACCTTGTGCCAGCTCTCTGGCTACGATCAGCTTCTGCAGGTTACCGCCCGAGAGAAACTGCGCTTTCGTGTCCGACGAACCGGTCTTAATCTCAAACTGTTTGATCCAGCCTTCCACCATGGAGCGAATACTCCGTCCACGCAGAATGCCGTAGCGCTGCTCTCTGCGAGCATGTCCCATTACGCCGTTCTCAACGACGGTCGCGTCCTTTGCCGCTCCCCATTGATAGCGATCTTCCGGGATATGCGCAAGTCCAAGCTCCCGAATCTTCCGAACCGGAGCTCCGGTAATTTCCTTGCCTGCGAGCATCACTTGACCGCTGCCGATATCCACGAGTCCCGCGATCGCCCCGATCAGCTCCGATTGACCGTTGCCGGAAATCCCGGCAATGCCGACGATTTCGCCTGCTCTGACCGATAGATTGACATCATTGACAAGCGGCTTCCCTTTATCGCCATTGACCGTAAGCGACTTTACTTCAAGCACAGCCGCGCCAAGATCCGGCTCAGTGCGGGTCATTTCCACCAAATCGCGGCCAACCATCAGCCTTGAAATCTGTTCAACGCTGGTATGCTTGGCATCGACCACACCGGTCACACGGCCATCGCGAAGCACCGTAATCCGGTCCGCAACATCCATGATCTCTTGCAGCTTGTGGCTGATGATGATGAAGCTTTTCCCTTGTGCCGCAAGCCGTTTAATCGATATGAGCAGTTCCTTCACTTCAAGCGGCGTCAGTACGCCTGTCGGTTCATCCAGAATAATAATGTCCGCACCTTGATGAAGCACCTTCAAAATTTCAACGCGCTGCTGAACGCCAAGCGAACAAGCCGAAGTTTTCTTACGGGGATCAACGGGCATCCCATACAAACGCGACAACTCTTCAACCTCGGCTATCGCTGCTTTGCGGTTAAAGCCGATTCCGGAGCTCGGCTCCCTGCCGATGACGATGTTCTCGGCTACCGTGAAGGAGGGAAACAGCATGAAATGCTGATGCACCATCCCAATTCCGCTGCGAATGGCATCCGATGGTGTGGAGAACGACTGCTCGGCGCCGTTAATCTGAATGGAGCCGCTGGTCGGTTTCTCCATGCCGTAGAGAATGCGCATAAGCGTAGTTTTGCCGGCGCCATTCTCGCCGACGAGCGCATGAATTTCACCTTTGTTCAGCGTAAAATGGATATCGGTATTGGCTTTTACAGGACCGTAAGCCTTCGTAATATTCTCCATGCTAAGCAACATTCGGCCGTTCTTCTCCTCTCATACCGTCTAAATAGGAAGAAACCGGCTGTATGATCATACAGCCGGCAGGGTGACATTATGGGTTCAGCGGGTTCTTAACAACCAGTTTACCGGATACGATATCATCTTTGATTGCTTTTACTTTATCAACGGTTGCTTGTCCGATGAACGGGTTCAGAGGAGATTGGCTGTCTCTTGTTACATAAGTAAGACCAACGCCGTCTTCCTTCAAACCGTAATCAACTGCTCCGTATGCAAAGTTGCCTTCTGCAAAAGATTTAACCGTTTCATATGCAACTGTGTCCGTACCTTTCAGCTGTGCAAGGACAACGTGCTCCGGGTCAACGCCGGTATTATCGATGTCTTGACCGGAAGTGTAGAAGCCTTTCTCTTTAGCAGCCTCGAACACGCCAAGGTCGCCTACAGCCGATGCGCCGGCAATGAAGTCAGCGCCTTTGGAGTATTGAAGCAATGCAAGCTCTTTCGCTTTCGCCGGATCCGTAAATCCGCCTACAAAGTTGATGAGCATTTCTGCATTAGGGTTCGTGTATTTCAAGCCTTGTGCAAAGCCTTCTGTATATTTCTTCAGCAGCGGCGCGTCGATTGCAACAACCATGCCGACTTTATTCGTTTTCGTGGAAAGACCTGCAGCTGCGCCCAAGAGGTACGATGCTTCGTACTCGCGGAATACAACGCTGCGTACATTCGGAAGGTCTACTACCGTGTCGATGATCGCGAACGGTTTGTCCGGATTCTCAGCAGCAACTTTCTTCAGTGCATCTTCCGCTTGGAAAGTAGCGGTAATGATCATATCGTAGTTCTCGGCAACCGTCGAACGAAGGTTCTGCTCGAATGCGGCAGGGTCGGTCGATTCGATCGTTTTTACTTCAACGTTAAACTCTTTGCCTGCTTTCTTGAAGCCCTCGTCCATTTGTACGAAGAAGGCGTTAACGCCGATTTTCTCGGGAAGAACAAGTGCGACTTTCTTCGTAGGAGCTTGTTCACTTGCATTACCCGAATTGCTCGTGTTCGTCGAGTTATCGGCCGTGTTGTTCTCTTTCTTGCCACATGCGACAAACAATGAAGACATTAAAATAAGTACTACAGCAAGCAGAATCCCTTTTTTCATCTGTTTCTCTCCTAGTCTTATGTGTAGTCTCTCTCTAAATTGCTATCAAAAATCGACAATTTTCGCGCAATCTGTATGGATATTATACCGCTATGTACCAGAATTGGCTATCCATAAATACGACTTTCTGATATGTAAATATTAAGTAATCCAGGCGAAAAGCAACCATAGTATCCCAGAAGTGGATGCCCGTTATACAAATGGTTCGTTTTCACACCTCTACCCCGCACCATACCAACAAAAAAAGCGTGCGAATGAGTCGTTCCATTCAGACACGCTTTATCGTTTAGAAGAAGCTAAACAACAGCAGAGAATAGATGAGAAGCGTCTTGCCCCAGCGTTTCTTCATAAAATCTTTCCCGCGATGGATGCGCGACTTCACTGTATTAACCGGTATATTATTCGCACGGCCGATATCCTCCATCGACATCTCCAGCACATAACGCTGATAGACAACGCTTCTATACTTATCAGGCAGTTTATCGATGAGCTCCGCCATCTTCGACGAAAGCTCGCGTTCGATCACTTCACCTTCCGGAGAGAGCGATGCATGCGGAATGACATCATGGAGAGAGAGCGCCTGATCGGACTGAGCTAAGACAGGCTGATCCAGCGGCAGTGGAGGGGTTTTGCGGCGGCGAAGAAGATCCAGACAAATGTTCTTCCCGATATGGAATATCCACGTCGAGAATCGTTTATTCTCATCAAAGCGGTTCAGGTTCAAATACACCTTCAGAAACGTTTCCTGAACGACATCCTCGGTATCCGTCTTGCTGCGAAGGATCCGATGCGCCATACGGGATAATTTATCCTTGTAGAGCTCGACCAATTTGTTAAAGGCCGTTTCATCGCCTTGCCTCGATAACATCACTAATTGCGCTTCATTCACGGCAATTCTCCTTTGCCACCCGTCATCCGTCTTATCTCTTATTATAACAGGAAAAAGAAGAAACGCATCTGTAAAAGCATGCGTTTTTGTGACGATATCTGACGATTTCACGGCCCATACACTTCAAATTCGGAAATTTGTGCCGCCGGCCAGCCCGTATTGCCCTCCACGACGAGCTTCACATAACGAGCGCTCACGGAATCCATCGCGATTTCAACCGTATTCTCCTTCGCAGGATCGAAGGTATAGGTGCTCAGCGCTTTAATATCGGTATAGCGCTCACCGTCTTCGCTGCCTTGCATCGCAATGGACTGATCGCGCGCTGCCCACGCATCTAGCGGCGGCAGCTTCAATACGATTCGCTTGATCTGCTTCGTGTCGCCCAGATCAACGGACAGAGATTGAGGAAATTTGTTCGAGACGCTTTCCCAATACGTGAATGGGTCGCCGTCTCCTGCCAACTTCGCGGTCAGCTCCGTATTCGTGTTCGTACTAGACTGAAGCTCATGCCCCTGCGCAAGATTCTCGAGCACCCTCACCTTCTTGAACGGCGAATCCTTAACCGGACTCACATTATCCGAAGGGGTAAGCGAGACATAAGCTGTTTTCTTGCCGCCTATGTCGGCAATGAAGTCAACCATCAGCCACTCTCCCGCTTCAGCTACAGGCAAATCGGCGATCTTCGTGCCATCTGCCTTGTAAGCAGCAGCAACAGCATGCGTCCAGCCTTTCATCGGCTTAATCCGCAGCGTTGTATCGGCACCGATTGGCTGATAGACGCGAATATCCTTCTTATCCCGAATCTCGGCCAAATAATGCTCGCCCGGATCAAGCTCGAAACCGTTATATCTCGCATAGCTGCCGGCCCGTACTTCTCCGGACACCGAAGCAATATCGAACCCGCCCGCTGTGAGCGTCGTCTGCTCATCCATCGCATAAGGTTTCTGGGAATCCCAGTTCGCCGTGACGATATGCGTCCCGAAATCCGTCCTCGTTGTAGTCGCATCAACTTCATCATATCGCTGAACGAGAGCATCTGCATAATCCGCGAGCACGTACTTCTGGAATACACCAATCAAGCTAATCCATGGATTCGTCGTTCCGGTGTACAAATCGCTGCTTAAGCTGTAGCCCATCGCCGCATTCCAGCGGAGCATATCCTTATTGTCCGTCATCGTCTCCGCAGCAAGGTCATGCTGATAGAGCAGCACCTTATCGCGCAGCAGCATGCCTGCAAGCGGATAGTAGTCTGTATAAGAAGCGGTATTTTTCCGGTAGCCAAGCAAATCCCACAAGTAGTTCGTGCCCATGAATCCGATGCTGTTATCAGCGAGGACGTCAATGCCGTCTTCGGTATACATGCGATGCTTGGAGGAGGCAAAATACTGCCGAACCCCTTCGAAATAGGCTGACCAGGCGTCGGTATCCGCAGGGCGTACGCCCCCGGCTACGAATGGAGCATTACGAATCCCCCACTGATCCTCGAAAATCCCATCCACGCCTGCATCAATCAGCTTCTGATGTTCCTCTGCAATCCGCTTCGTCACGAAGGGATGGTTTATGTTCATTACATAACCGCTGTGCTCGCCGTAATCTTCCTTAAGCAGCGTACCATTCGCCTGCTCCACGACGATGTCCTCCAGCTTCACGCCTTCGGGCAATGCCGCCAGCGTCGGAGAATGCACGCCCCACCAAGAAAAGTTCGTATACGGCACGACTTGATTGCCTTTGGCTTTCGCATCCTTAATGAAAGCTTCAAGAGCATCCTCGCCGCCCCACTTCGGATCGGCAGGCAAGAAATCCGGATAGTTCTCATCATGACCGCCGCTCTGAAAACCTACGAGATGCAGCATGCCGTTGTACGGCAAAGCATCCACATAGCTGCTCGTCAGCGTGCTCCACTTTTCTTTGCCCAATGCCGCGATATCCAGCTTCAAGAGCGGAAGCTCGGCTGTCTGCGCCTTCGCGCTGCCGAGTTTGTCACCCAGCGACTGATACCCCTCTATCCCGTTAAGCGTGCGATAGCTTGCGATGGAGTCGGGATAATCACCGCCGATTTCAAGCACTACCGTTGGACTTTGCCAGCTCGCTCCCGATTCCGTCCAAACGTTATATTGATGCACGAAAGCACTCTTGCCGGCATCATCCGGCTGATTCTTGAATCCAAGCTCTGTCGTCACGACCGGTTTGCCACCCGCATCCGCGCTCAAATCATAAAGCGCGACATTGCCGCCGGCTGTGCGCAGCGCCGTATACGTAGCAAACATAACGCCGGGATATTGCCCTGCATAAGCATTGTTATCCGTAAAGAAAGAAGGCTTCAGCTTCACGCCCGGCAGCATCGGAAGCAGTCCGTCAACCACATCGTCCGCCGCGAATTTCAGCTCATAGGGAAACCGAAACGACTGCAGCGTGTCATTCGTGCCGTTCTGCACTTCAGCGCGAAGCGCAATGCGATTGCTGTCGTCGAAGGTTGCCGTCACATCCACCGCAAGCTTGCCGCCGTAATGCAGCAGCAGCTCGGAACGTCCGCTCTTCCACTCATAGTCAAACTTTGCCGCACCTAAGCTGTTGATCGATGAATTGTCCTTCAGAAAAGCCCACCACAGCGCCCCTTTGCGGTTGCCTTGCATGACCTTGCTGCCTGTGGTCATGTCCTTGATGTAGGCGATTCCGCCGGTTTCCCGCTGAAAACCGATTTCATAGCTGGCATTGGCAAGCACCAGCAAGCCGGCTGTTTCCTTGAAGCTTACCGGGTGGGAGGTAAACAGATCTTTTCGGAGGGAGAGAAGGGACAGCAGCGCTACCATAAGTAGCGCTGCTGCGAGGAAGAGTCTTGTTCGGGATTCCGGTTTCCAGGCCTGCATCGAACGGGACCTATTCAACCTTGATTGTGTTGTAGAACTTTTCTTGCATGTTTTTCGCTGCCGCATCCAGCTCTGCTTTCATGTCGACGTCTTTCTTCGAGAAGACTTCTTGCACGACATTCGTCATGGCTGCGTAGTAATCTTGCGTATTGAATTGCGCTTCCGGTTTACCGTCAAGCAAGCTCATGATTTCCGGGCTGTATTGATAGACGTTGTCGTATTTGTCGTAAACCGCTTTTACCTTCTGGCCGTATTCCGAGTTATCGTTGTAGTACTGGATAACCGGCGGAATGAAGAATTTGTTGTCCGTTTTGCGTTGTTTGATGCTTTCTTCAACGGACTCCAAGCCTTTATCGGAGAAGTAGTCGAACGTTGCGTAGTTGAACGCCATTTCTTGCTCTTCCTTGGAAGCATTCGGATTGATGACAAGGAAATCGCCTCCGAGTACGCCTGTGTGCTTGCCGCCTTTCTCCGCTGCAGGCATTGGGTACACAAGGATGTCTTCCGGCTTCATGCCGCCTTGGTTCAAGCCTTGGTCAACCGGGCCGTCCGGACCTGCGATAACCATTGCCGTTCTGCCTTGTGCGAATGCGCCTACCGCGTCGCCCCAGCCAAGTGCGAAGTCCTTCGGAATCGCGCTGGCTTCCCAAGCCAGCTTGTGGTAGAACTCAAGCGCTTTAAGACCTGCTTCGGAATTGAAGGCTGCCGTTACTTTGCCGCCGTCGACCGTTTGAATTTCGCCGCCAGCTTCGAACAGGAAGTTGGTCCAGTTCCAGCCCGCTTCATTGCCTTTACCCATTGGAGCGATGCCGGAAATGCCTTTCTTCGGCTCCGCAACCGCTTTCGCCGTATTCAGCATATCGTCCCAAGTCCAGTCAAAGGATGGAACCGCAACGCCTTTATCCGTCAGCATTTTCTTATTCACGACTGTGCCGGTTACGTAACCTTGCTGCGCAATCCCGTACACTTTGTCGCCGATAATGAATTGATTTTGCAGTATCGGGTTCATTTGATCTTTGAACTCATAGTTGTTGAACAGCTCCGTAATATCCGCTGCCCAGCCGCGCTCAGCAAGGAATTTGCCTTCGGTAGCGTAAGTATTGAACAATGTCGGCGCTTCGTTCGCGCCCATCTTGATCCCGATTTCGTTCGGGTTGTACTGCCATTCGCTCTTCACGATCTCAACGTTTGGATATTTCTCTGTAAAACGTTTGATTTTGTCGTCTTCAAGCGCTCTCTTCTCCACCAAATCCGGCGTTGGATAATAAATGCTGATGGTTACTTTCGCGGCAGGCGTTTCTTCCGCAGCTGTGTTATCGCCCGTGTTTGCCGCTGTGTTCGTGTTCGTGCTCGTATTCGATGAGGCCGCATTGTTCGTCTTTCCGGTGTTCTCGCCGGTGTTGTTGTCGTTCGAGCTTCCGCATGCCGACAGGACGCCTGTCATTAGAAACATGCTGGCCAGAATGAATGAAACCTTACGCATCTTACGCATGTTTTATCCCCTTCTCACGTTTATTTACCTTACACGCTCATCATAATAGAGGCGCCGGGAAAGCAGAATGTGTATTCCTATGTCGATCATGTGCAGGTCTACGATTACGCTGTAATCCTATCTAGCCTTTGACTCCGCCCATATGAAGTCCGCGAATAATAAATCGCTGGAAAATCAGGAACACGGCAATCGGCGGCAGCATGACCATGGTCAGCATCGCGAATTTCACGTTCGTATCCAGCCTGCGCACGTTAATGACATAATTGTAGATCGCCGTGGCGAGCGGACGTTTCTGGTCGGTATGCATCACGAGCGATGGCCAGAACCAGTCGTTCCATGCCGTAGAGAAGACGAAGATCGCAAGCGTCGAGAAGATCGGCACCGACAGCGGAATCGCAATCGATACAAACAATCTGAAATCCGATGCCCCGTCGATGCGGCCCGCTTCGAACAGCTCATGGCTGATGCCATCGAAGAAGTTCTTGAGCAGCAGCAGGAAGAAAGCATTCGCTCCGGCCGGCAGCCAGAACGCTTGGAACGTATTGAGCAAGCCCAAATCCTTCAGGTTGACGAAGTTCGGGATGATATACGTCGTCGGCGGGATGAACAAGGCCGCAAGAAAGAAGAAGTTAATCGCCCGGTTGTACGGAATATTGAGCCTCGACAAGCTAAAGGAAGCCAAGCCGAGCACAAGAACCGTGATAAACATATTGCCGCCGAAGATAATCATCGTATTCCGGAAGAAAAGCGGCAGCTGAATGTAGTTCCATCCTTTGGAGTACGTATCCGCCTGCCAGGTCTGAGGAATAAAATGCGGCGGGAACGAGTTGACCTCCACATTGGATTTAAAGCTGTTCAGCAGCGTAACCAATATCGGATAAAGCATGGAGCAGACCATTGCCGCGATGACGAGCAGCATAAGGCCATAAACCAGCTTGTTGGATGTTTTCTGCAAATCATAACGGGATAGTATACCGCGGTCATAGCTCTTCATCTTAGTTCACCTCTCTGCTGGAAAGTCGGTGCTGGAGGACGGCAAGTCCGCCGAGCACGAGGAACATGAGCACGCCAAGCGCGGATGCCGCACCGTAATCGAGCCTTGTGAAGGCGTATTTGACGATGAGCAGCGCATAGGTCAGCGTGGCGTTGTTCGGTCCGCCGTCAAGCATGGCGAACTGCGACTGGAAGCCTTGAGAGGTCGCGATAAGCTGTAAAATAAGCAGGAGAATGACCAGGTTGCGAATGAAAGGCAGCGTAATATGCCGAATCCGGTTCCATACGCCGGCACCGTCGATTTCGGCCGCCTCGTACAGATCACGCGGAATACTCAGCACCGCTGCGAGATAAATCAACATGGCCGCACCGAATTGCTGCCATGTCTCCATGAAGACGAGCGATATCATCGACCATTTCGTATCGGTCATGAAAGAGATCGGCTCAAAGCCGGCCTGCGTTATCGTCGCGTTGATCGGGCCGACCGGATCGTACATCCAGCGCCATAGCCCGTACAAGACCACGACCGGAATGACGTTCGGCAAGTATGCCGCAACGCGCACGAAACCCTGAAACCGTTTAAGCTCCGATATTGCGATCGAGAACACAATCGGTACCCAGAAGCCGATCAATAGGCAGAGCAGCATATAATACAGCGTATTCTTGACCGCTGTCCATACATCTTGATCATGCAGCACGGTCCGGAAATTATCGAGGCCGACAAACGTATTGCCTTTGACGAAATCGACTTGATAGAAGCTGTACACGAATCCTTTCACGATCGGCATCCATAAGAACAGAATGAAGATGACAGCTGCCGGTACGATGAACAGATAACCCCAAATATGTTTTTTAAACCGCGCGGACGTTCCCATATGGTCCCCTCTTTCATGTTGTAGCCTAGAAGAAACGGCTGCCTCCGCTTGGAAGCACGCCGTTTCTACTTGCCTACTTTTATTTTAGAGAAGCGGGTCATGGCTGAACATGTGCAGTTCTATGGGGATCATAGGCGATATTACTTCTTCAGCTCGGTTGGGCTGACGCCGAAATATTTTTTGAATATTTTGCTGAAATGCTCCGGCGACTCATAGCCCACCCGCTCCGCAATCTCGTACCTGCGAAGATCCGTCGTCAGGATCAGCTTCCGGCTCTCTTCCATGCGCAGCTTAATGACATATTCCCATAAATTATGGCCGGTGTTCTTCTTGAACAGATAGCTGAGGTAATTCGGGCTCACATGGTTCTTCTGCGCCACCTCATGTAACGTAAGCCCCTTCTGGGCATAGTGCTCATCGATATAATTCTTCGCTTTATCCACAATAATGTTGTTCTGCGCATCCAGCTCCTCAACCGTCGGATCCTGCTTCGCGTCATAACGGCTCCAGTTGAAGTCGCCATAATAGAAGACGCTCAGCTCCTTCTGGTCATGGTTCCATCTAATCGCCTTCTCCGCCTGTTCGCCGAGCTCGCTTAAGAATTCGACGCCTCTCAACACTTGGCTGATGCCGATGACACAGCTCATGCCAAGGTATTTCGAAATGTTGAATTGCAAGCTGCGACCCAGCATGTCGAGCTGATTGATCCGGGATGTGCCGCTATCCTCGAATCGCTTGTCGTCCCACTGAATGATGATGCTGACCTCATCCTCCGGCGAATAGAAGGCAACCGGATTCCAAGCTTGATCGAGCAGCTCCATCGCAATGTTGAGCGCCGCATACTGCAGCAGTTCCGAGGAGCGGCTTAGCTTCACGCGCAGCACGGAGAAATACGGCCCCGTGAGCACGGTGGCATGTTCATACTTCAAGAGTACGGCGGTTGCCAGCGCTTCGGACTCCGTCGTATCCGTAAGCAGCTTGTTCAGCAGTTCCATCCGTTTCGGCGAAGGCTGCTCCATGTGGAACTGCTCGCGAAAGCCTGCCAGCAGCTCATCCTGCGAAGGGCTTGTTTTGTTTGTATTGAGCAGTACGTTGCGAACCGAGTCGAGAAACTGGTCGCTGTTCAGCGGTTTAATGAGGTAATCCTTCGCGCCGAGCCGAATGGCCAGCTGAGCGTATTGAAACGTCTCGTGTGCGGAGATGATGATCGTCTGCACCCAAGGCTTGATCATTTTGGCCTGATGCATCAGCTCGATGCCGTTCATTTCGCCCATCTGGATATCGGTTACGAGCAAATCAATATCTTCCAGCCTTAGATAATCCATCGCTTCGTACCCGTTATGCGCAATGTACAGCTGGGATATGGCCAGACCGGATGACATGAGCAGACTGCTCAGTCCTTTACAAATTAACGGTTCGTCGTCTACAACCAAGATGGAATACATCTCTTGTGGTTCCCTCCTTGCTCTTGCTTATAGCGTCGGTCCCGCAGCTGCATCGCTGCTTTCGTCGTGGCTGCGCGGCAGTATGATGACAACGCGCGTTCCCCGCTCTTCCCGTTCCTCGTAGCTAATTCCGAAGCTTTTGCCAAAATGAAGCCGAATGCGCTGATCCAAATTCCGGATGCCGTATCCGATTGCCGGGTCGCCTTTCTCTTCGTTCAGCAGCCTATGGATCGCTTCGAAGTCGACTTTCTTGTAGCCGTTATCCTCGACGCGGATAATGATTTTGTCATGGTCCAGCAAGGCGCCGGAGATCGTAATTTCGCCGTCCTCGCCCATATTGCGCACGCCGTGAATGATCGAATTCTCGATTAACGGCTGCAAGGTGATCTTCGGAATCAGATTGTGCAGCAGTTCATCGGGGATGTTCCAGATGACTTGGAAGCCGTACTCGTACCGCTTCTGCTGCAGGCTGATGTAAGCCTTGGCATGCTCCATCTCGTCTTCAAGCGAGATGAGTTCCCGTCCGCGGCTTAAGCTGATCTTCATCAGCTTGGATAGTTCCTTGATCATTTCCGCGGATTCGGAGTTGCCTTCGAGCGTGCTTTTCCAATAAATACTCTCGAGCGTGTTGTACAGGAGATGCGGGTTGATCTGCTGATATAACAGCTGGAGCTGGGACTCCTTCTCCTTGATCTCCATCTGGTATTTGTAATGAATCAGCACATTGAGCCGCCTTGCCATGTCGTATAAGGAGGAGATCAAAACGCCGACTTCGTCTTTGCGTCCTTTGCCCGGCGTCTCCGGTACCCGCTTGCCCGGCTCGTAAGAGCGGACAAAATAAGCCAGCCGCTGAAGCGGAGTCATCAGCGAGCGCCAGAAATAAAGGATGACGATAATGCCGAAGATGGTATACACGATCGAAATAAGCTGGATGACGCGTTTGAGTTCATTTTGCTGCTGGAGCAGGGAATTGACCGGGATCTTATAAACCAGCTTCTGCTGGAGCAGATGATTGTCGTTAATGACGTAGATAAATTCCGGCGTGATGATGTTGCTCATGCCATCGGCCTCGGGTTTAATGCCTGCGGCTTCAGGAGGAAGCTGCAGGGTTGTGCCAATCATGCCCGGCGTGGTCGCCGTCAGCACCCGATTGGCGGAATCGGTAAAATAAATCTCGCCATCGGGCAGCGTCACCGTCTGAAACGACTCTCCAATCTTCTTATCCATCTTCGTTGCGACCAATACACCGATGACGCCGTGGCCGTTCGAGATGTTGTTGACGGAGCGCACGTAGGCCAGCGTCGTCTGCGTGGAGAAGCCGATGTTGTTGCGAATCAGCTTCATGTAGCCCTCCCCCTTCTTCTTCACGGCCTCGTCGAACCATTCCGGCTTGTCGCGATCGGAGAAGAAGTACACGCCTGTCTGCGTCATGGGGATTTTCGGCGCAAAATAATAGTAGTCCTCCGGGTCGTAGACGTAGAGGCTGTAGTAGACCGCTTCGCCGCCATTGACGCTGATCGAATAACCTGCGATGAGCTTATCGAGCTTCGAATACTCCTGCACCCGTTCGAATACGGATTCCCCCGGCGCCGGAACGAGCTGCTGGGTGAGCGGATTTTGAATGATCGTCGTGGTAATCTTGTTGACGGTGTCGATATCACGGCTCAAGAGGGCCATGTTCTGCTTGTTGAGCTCCACGTAGGCATTGGTCACATGGCGCTTCAGAATGAGCTCCGCCCTCGTGTTCCCATACCACTGCAAGAGTAGAATCGGACTCACCATGATGATAAATAGTAAAATAATTTGCTGCCTCACGTTCATCCGTGTGAGCGGGTTCGTCATATGGGCCATCGGTGCAGTCTCTCCTTCTCGCGATACTGGTACTATAACAAGTTGCGCCTCGCGCGCGTATGGCTATTCTTATGGATGTTAGGTGTAGTTCTATCGAGAATGGATCGGGGGAAACGCCGGTCGCGAGCATTGCCTCACGTTAGTCGCGACCGGTAACCCCACTATACTTTTGATCACTATATATACCTTGTATCATTACGTATCAATATTTTCACTACTTTTATTTTGCATGTAGCTGCATCATAATGAAACAGGAGCTTGACCATTCCATATGAAACTTTGGAGGATCCTATGACACAGAAGCTAATTCCGCTACAACGCCGTAATATAAATGCCAGCCAGCTCGTACTCGGATGCATGAGACTTGGAGGCGATTGGAATGCCAACAGTCCGATTACTGCCGAGCATTACCGCGAAGGCAACGAAGCGCTCGATGCCGCGCTTGAGATTGGTATCAACATGTTCGACCATGCCGACATTTATACGTCCGGCAAAGCAGAGCGCGTTTTCTCGCAGCTGCTGAAGGAGCGTGCTACGCTTCGCGAGGAGATCATTATTCAGTCCAAATGCGGCATTCGTTTCGGTGACGAGAGCAATCCGCATCGTTTTGATTTCTCGGCTGATTATATTTTGGATAGCGTCGATGGCATATTGGAGCGCTTGGGCACGGAGTACCTCGATATTCTGCTGCTACACCGTCCTGATCCGCTTGTAGAGCCGGAAGATGTAGCCAGTGCGATCCATGCGCTGAAAGCATCCGACAAAGTCCGCCACTTCGGCGTGTCCAACATGAGCCACGGCCAAATTCGTCTGCTGCAAGCTTACAGCGACGAGCCGTTCATCGTAAACCAGCTCGAAATGAGCCTGCACAAAATCGGCTTCTGCGACACCGCCGTCAGCGTGAACCAAGAAGCATGGCGCAACAACGTGTTCCCGGAAGGCACGATGGAGCATTGCCGCCTGGAGAACATTCAGCTGCAATCGTGGGGACCACTTGCGCAAGGCCGCTACTCCGGCGGTTCCTTGGAAGGCCAGAGCGAAAGCGTCGTGCAAACCGCTGCGCTCGTGGCTCAGCTTGCCGAGAAACATAACACGACGAGAGAGTCCATTGTGCTTTCTTGGCTGATGACGCACCCATCCGGCATTCAGCCGGTCATCGGCACGATCAACCCGGCGCGCATTCGCGCCTGCAAAGACGCGGCCACCCTTCGCCTCTCGCGCGAAGACTGGTACCGCCTGTACGTCGCTTCGCGCGGCGTGAACTTGCCTTAAGCGATTGGATGCCCGAGAGGAACGGAGCCGCACGATAGTGTGCTGCTCCGTTCTTCTCGGGCTTTTGTTTTGTATGGGGA
This sequence comes from Paenibacillus sp. BC26, assembly GCF_900116125.1. NCBI lineage: Bacteria > Bacillati > Bacillota > Bacilli > Caryophanales > Paenibacillaceae > Paenibacillus > Paenibacillus sp. BC26. Next base: position 816,405 of record NZ_FPAD01000002.1, read on the forward strand.
GGTTAGGGAGGAGCTATAAGCGGAATAGCCGCTTATTGCGAGATTTATGGGCGATATGGTGCCACCTTTGGTGGTTGCCTACTCTCGGAGCGCGCTTTAACGCCTGATTTAGTCGAGCTGTCGGAGCTGAGAGTTCCATTTCCGAACTCTCGACTATCTCTTTCGCTATTTACGACACTGAGAGTTCCATTTTCGAACCCTCAAAATCTGTAGCTCCTGATTTAGCCACGTTGCCGGGGCTGAGAGTTCCATTTCCGAACTCTCGGATCTCTTTTTCGCTCGTTACGACGCTGAGAGTTCCATTTCCGAACTCTCGGCTCGCTCTTTCGCTCTTTACGATGCCGAGAGTTCCATTTTCGCACTCTCAGAAGCTGTCGCTCATGATGTTGCGGCATTGTCGGAGCTGAGAGTTCCATTTCCCGACTCTCAGCGTTCCACGAGCCGGGTTCGTCATTGGCTCATAACGACAAAAAGCCCTGCCGCAGTCAATGTGGCAGGACTCTCAACTAGCTGCGCACCGGCTACAGCTCTTTAACCTTATTTCACAAATATCCGCACCTGGTTCGGGCCGGTCCGCTTCATGACGCGATAACCCGCAGCGGCTGCTGTTGCTGCGCCTTCGTCATTAGGCAGGCAGTAGCCCCCCGGCACGCATGTGCCGTCATCCCGCACGAGCAGCTTGCCGACCACGCCGACAGCCACCCACTCCGGACGCTGCGAACGCGGCACATAGCTGAGCGCGTCGTTCCAATCCGGGTTCAGCATCGGCTCCGTCTTGCTGCCGGCTGGTCGCAGTACATTGCCTGCAGCATCAAGTACTTCGGGCACTTCCACCTCCTGATACTGAATGCGGTCCCATTCATCCGTGACAAACAGCTTGTGCCAGCGCAAATCGCTGGAATCGGCTAAGACGGCCGGACGAGCGCTGACTACGCCAAGGATATAATCGTCAAGAGCGTTTGCTCGGCGAATTTTATCGCATCCCTGATCGTCAAACGTAACAAAATAGCCGACATCGATCCCAAGCCCATCTGCCGTTTCGAACATTTCGGCATAATCGGCTGCATTCGGCGAGCTGACTGTGCCATCCAGGTACAAATTGCCGGTCAGCCCTTCAATAACGGCCGAGTTCAAGGTTGGCCCCACCATCAATCCATTAGCCAAGTGCCAGGAATACGGGAATCGGGTTGTCCCATTTTGCCCCATAATGTGAGCGCCGGTATGAACCATATCGACAATCGTATTTTCGCCTTCCGCATGAGAGGACGCCGCAAACGCTTTGGTAGCGGAGCCTTCCGCGTGCGATGCTTGGCCGCCTGCAAGCGTATCGGCTCCTTCGGCATGTGAATAAGGGCCATTCGCGCTTGTACCGATTCCCTCTGCATGGGAGAACGGCCCGCTCGCGCTGGTGTTTGCGCCTTCCGCATGTGTCCCCGGGCCGCTCGCCGTAGTCTGAAAGCCCTCCGCATGAGCGGCAGTTCCGCTGGCTGTTGTCGTTTGCCCTTCGGCGTGGGAAAATGCAGCGATAGCTCTAGGTCCCGGCGCAACCGTCACATCATTCGTGCCGCCTTCGGCATGGGCGGCAAACCCGATCGCCGCCGTGCCTATCCCTTCAGTATGGGAGCTGTCACCCGATGCAACGGTTGGCGCAAAATTACCAAGGGAATCCACCGCGCCACCTTCCGCATGAGAAGCTCGGCCGCTGGCTGTGTTGCTCTCTCCCTCGGCATGGGAGGCTTGGCCGCTCGCAATCGAATCCGCGCCTTCCGCATGCGAATATACGCCGCTTGCACTTGTTCCTATCCCTTCGGCATGGGAGAAGCTCCCTCCGGCTGTCGTGTTCGCGCCTTCCGCATGCGCACTGGGTCCGCTGGCGAGCGTTTGGAAGCCTTCCGCATGAGCGGCCGTTCCGCTCGCGACAGTGGTTTGACCCTCCGCATGGGCAAAGGATGCCGTCGCACGAGGGCCGGGAGCAATCGTGAAATCTACCGTTCCGCCTTCGGCATGGGAGCCGTCTCCGCTTGCTTCAGTTCCTATCCCTTCGGCATGCGAAGAAGAACCGATGGCTTGGTTTGGTGCAGGATTGCCTAACAGATCCACGCCGCCGCCTTCTACGTGGGAAGCCCGGCCGCTTGCCGTATTTCCTTCCCCTTCCGCGTGCGAATTCAAAGCAAGCGCTTGCGTATTGCTGCCCTCCGCGTGCGATGAACCGCCGCCGGCTACAGTCTGAGATCCTTCCGCATGAGCCGCGGCCGCAGACGTTAAAGTCTGATAGCCTTCGGCGTGTGAAGCATCGCCGGCCGTTGTAGATTGGTACCCCTCCGCGTGGGAGGTATCCGCATTAGCCGTCGTTTGATAACCTTCCGTATGGGAAGCTGCACCATTCGAAGTGGTTTCCCGGCCTCCGGCATAGGAGGCGGAACCGTTCGATACCGATGATATCCCCTCCGCATGCGAAGCAAGGCCATTGGCTACACTCAGATAACCCTCTGCATGGGCAGCGTCTCCATTGGCTACGGATGAACTGCCTTCCGCATGGGAGGCAACCCCGCCCGCAAAAGTCGCCGTTCCTTCCGCATGGGCGGTATCCGCCAACGTTTGCGTCTGATAGCCTTCCGCATGGGAAGCTCCTCCCCCTGCCGTCGTCCCACTTCCTTCGGAATGCGAAGCATCCCCGTTCGCGGTTGTTTGAAGCCCCTCGGCATGGGAAGCCATTCCGTTCGCGGTTGTATCACGACCTTCCGCTTCTGAGCATTCACCGACAGGATTTTGATTACAATCCGCCACTGCATTCACTCCTTATCCATAGAAAAATCAACTTACCATCGAGATGGATATAATCCTCTCATCTATTAATCTATGTGGAATGCGCCAACTAGCTTGGACAATTGAAGGAATGTATCTCCGAACGCGCGAATACTTTAGCGATATCCAAATCCACCAGGAGGCGAGCTCCAAATGCCTAAACTGAAAATTCCCCGGTAAGTCCGAGGACCACCCTCTCCCTTTCGGAAGTATGAACAGGATAGACCCATCATACAAACGAGAGGAAGATCGCAATGTGGCCCAAAACAGTAGATTGGAAACAACTTAAGTTCGGCGTGGAAATCGAGTTTATCGGCGGTAAACCCGCAGAGCTGGAGCTGCTGCCCGGCTGGGAAATGTCATTGAATGAGCATCAGCTGGATGAAACCGGCATCGAGTCCGGCAGTGAGCTGAAGCCCCCTCCGATGTTATGGGAGGAGCGGGATCAGATCCGCATCATGCTGAGTCGGCTTCAAGCACAGGGTGCAACTGCGAATTGGAGCTGCGGCCTTCATGTGCATGTCGGTCTCGAAGCATGGGGAGAACAAATGGTGCTCCCGCTTCTGGATGCGGCGCTGACCTATCAGGATACGCTGCAAGCCCTGCTTCAAACGAGCGAGCATCGGCTGCTCTTCTGCCCGCCGGTAACGACAGCGATGCGTGAGCGATTCGCGTTGGATCCTTCCGCCCAAGCCGTACACAACGCCGGCCGCCCGCAATCTCACCGCTGCGGGATCAACACGGCCGCTTGGTTCGATATCGGTACGGTAGAGATTCGCTACGCCAATGGCAGCGTGCATGTCAAAGAGGTGCTGCATACGATTGAGCTATGCCTTCGATTCGTTGCCGCAATTGGAGCCGGAACGGAGCTGCCGCTTGATCCGCAGCAATTCGCCGCTGCCCTCCAAGCACCGGCAAGCGGATATCCCGCTTCGATCCCCGTACCTCGTTGGTATCAGGAGCGAACATGGCTCGAAAATATGCTCATCCCTCTCTTAGAGCCGATTGCCCAGCAGCTTGTGCCGGGTGGTGAGATTCACAACCTACTGCCGGTGTCAGACGGGCTGCTCTTGGTTATTGAGAACCCGGATGGACAGCTGCGGCAGTACATCCTGGATGCGCCGGCCGATGGCTGGCAACTCAAGTCTGCCTCCGTCAAATAACGATAAAGCAGCCGGCCGCGATCACAGCGGCCGGCTGCTTTTCGCGCGCTCGATAGAACCGAATTAAGGTACAGCCCCCAGCTCGTTCGCATGCTTTTCCGAATGATGAATACATTTAAGTATTCGAGGATCAGGAGGAACGAAACATGGCACAAAAGAAGGAATCGTTCATGAGAGGGACGATGGCCTTATCTGTCGCTGCTTTCATCAACCGTATTCTTGGCTTTATCAGCGGCATGTTTGTCGCTCGCGCACTGGGAGCGGAAGGAATTGGCTTGTTAATGATGGCGCACCCTCTCGTGCCTCTTGTCATTACGATAACGGAACTCGGCTTGCCTGTTGCGATATCCAAGCTGGTCGCGGAAGCTTACGCTCGTGATGAGAAAGTGAAAGTCAGGCGTATCCTGCACGTATCCCTGGCGGTAACCGGCTTCCTGAGCGTGGCGCTGACGACGCTTTCCCTGCTGGGCTCGCACTGGATCGCATCCATCCTGCTGAGTGACCAACGCGCCTATTATGCAATGCTCGCGATTACACCGATTGCGCCAATTGTCGCCGTGTCCGCGGTGTTAAAAGGATACTTCCGTGGCGTTCAGCGCATGAAGGTGATCGCCGCTTCCGATGTGCTCGAGTATTCGGTGCAGATTGCCAGTGTTCTCGCGTTGGTGCATTTGCTGCTGCCTTATGGCGTAGCCTACGCCGCCGCCGGCGCAATGGCCGCCTCTGTCATAAGCGAAGCCATCAGCCTTTCCTTCCTAGTGGTCAGCTATAAGCTGCGCGGTGAAGCTAAGCTGCCGGGCGAGACATGGACCGGCCATCTCAAACAAGGCAAAAAGACGCTCTCCGAGCTGCTCCAGATCGGCCTGCCGACAACCGGGCAGGGTATCGTGCATTCGGTATACAGCGCGTTTCAGCCCTTACTTATTGCCACCAGCCTCGCGCTGGCGGGCATAAGCACGGCGCTGGCCACGAAGCAGTTCGGAATGCTGGCCGGTTACGCCTTTCCGCTGCTCTACATGCCAAGCTTTATTACGCAATCCTTGTCTACCGCGCTGATTCCGGCTATTGGAGAAGCGGCAGCGAATAAGAACGACCGGCTTATGCATGAACGGATGAACCAAGCGCTAAACTTAGGATTACTGATCGGTGCACCGGCTACCGTTATCCTGTTCCAGTGGGCGACTCCGCTTACCAAGCTTGTTTATAATGCGCCTGAAGCGGGCTTGCTGCTCAAAATATTAGCGCCGATGTTTTTCCTCCACTACTTCGATGCTCCGCTGCATGCGATTCTGCTCGGGCTTGGCCGGGCCAGCGCAACGCTCTGGAACTACATCGTGTCCACAACGTTCAAAGCCATTGCCATATTCGTGTTTGGCAGCCAATTCGGTATTGTAGGCATCACCTTCGGCATCGGGATCGGGATCGTCATGCAAACGCTGCTGAACTTCTTCTCCATATCCGGCTCGATCGGAATCTATATGAACATTCAACCTTATCTTAAAGTGGGCATCTGCATGCTGCTGATGGCGATTTGCGGGCGATGGTCCTTTGACTATCTAACCGTCGTCCAAGGGATACCGCTCCTCTGGAGCGTTGCCGGTTCCATCTCCTGCGCGCTGCTGATCTACTTCGCTGCTTTGCTATCGATGGATGCTTTGCTAAAGGCTAGCCGATCCATATTGATCCCGCGGTAAGAATGTTGCACACTCGGCAACATTGGCTCAGTCTCTCCCCTCAATTGCACAAATGCGCACGCCAAAAAAGCCGTCTCGACCGTTGCACCCGCAACTATCGAGACGGCTTCATTTATCCCCCGCTATCGGCGTCGGCCATAGTCCGACAATACGATGCGATCCTCAAGCAGCTTGCCGGTTTCCGCATACCGGCAATTAGCCGCCGCTACTTGGAAAGCGTAGGCACGGCGCGGCTTATCCGTATGATTTTGCTTGCTGTGATGCAGCGTTTCGCGATGAAAGAACACCGCATCCCCCGGTGCCATGGGGTTACATGGGATGCCGTTCTCCGGATCAGCGGCCCGCTTATGGCCGCCCTCCGCGTTCAAGTTCGGCTGCCGTCCCAGCCGATGCGAGCGAGGCGCAAGCCACAAGCCCGCATTATCCTGCGTGATCGGATCAAGCGCAATAAACCCGTTCAGCATATGCCCCAGAATATGGGTATATTGATTGTCTTGATGCCACTCCAGCCCGCTGCCATGCGGCGCTACAACGGCGTACATGCCCATCCATATTCGCGCTTTGTCGCCCAGTATCGTTTCGAAGATGTGCACGATGTCCGGGTCCGTCAGAAAAGCAATCGTATGGGGAAACCTGTTCTTCTCTTTCTCCACATCAATAATAGCCTGGCTTCTCCACTTGCCGTCTCCCTGCTCATTAGCAAATTCAACATTCTCGGCATTAATGGCGTCCACCGCATGAGCGGACAGGAAACCCGGGGCATAAAAGTAACCTTCCCGATAAAATTGTTCAATCATGTCTGAGGTCAAAACAAAGTCCGTTATTTTAGACACTGGCTTTCTACCTCCCAGGACTGTTCATTTATAGGATACACTTCCATTCTGAATGCCCCCATCCTGCCTGTCAATCCAAACAAAGAAGCTAGCCGCGATTCCCGCAGCTAGCTTCTTTCCCCGAACATTTCTCTTATCGGTGAGCTTTAAATCCCAATGCCTGCATCAGCTTAGTGAAAATTTCCGTGTTCTCGAAGCTGCCTGCAAACAATTGCGCATTCTTGCCTGTTGCCGTCACCGGAACATCCACTGCCGTATGGCCGGAAGTCGTCCAGTCTACAACAAAGTTAAACTTGGAGTTTGCAATGGCGAAAGGACCGTCTTCCTTCGAAATGCCGTCACCGGTCTCGTCATTAGCGTCCACTTCTTCAATGGACAAGCCGCCTGTTTCATGGTCAGCAAGGACCAGTACAAGCGTATCCGGATTTTTCTTGGCAAAATCCTTCGCGACTTGCACGGAGCGATCCAGCTGTTGACCTGCTTTAATCGTCATTTTGGCATTGTTTTGGTGAGCGAACTCATCCGTTCCTTCCTCTTCTACCATCAGGAAGAACCCTTTTTTGTTAGCCGACAAGGTGTCGATGGCCTTCTTCGTCATATCCGGAAGAGAAACGACCGGGTTGTAGATATCCCCTTCGCCCTCAGCACGCTGTTGGAACATTTCTTCGTTGGCGAACAGTCCGAGAAGCTTGCCGCCTTTCGCTTTTTGCATGTCCGTTTTGTTCGAAACATAGCTGTAGCCCAATTGTTTGGCTTTATTGATTAGATTGCCTTGCGTGCCTTTGCTTTTCTCCGACGGATCTTCAGCGGGCTCGTCCTTGAATTTACCCGGCTCGCCGGCTGGGTACCAGAAATCTTCGCCGCCGCCGAGAAGCACATCAATCTTGCTCTTCGTCAAATATTGCAGCGCGATATCGCTTTGCTTGGAACGGTCTTCAACATGGGCGCCGAATGCTGCGCCGGTAGCGTCCGTTACTTGGCTCGTTGTAACGACACCCGTCGATTTGCCTGCATCCTTCGCGTATTCCATGATCGTTTTGACCGACTTCTTATCGGCATCCATTCCGATGGCGCCATTGTACGTTTTCACTCCGCTGGCATAAGCCGTAGCAGATGCTGCCGAGTCAGTTACAGGTACAGTAGAGCTTGTATGAATAAGTCCTACGAACGGCATAGCGTCCATTGCCAGACTGCCCTTCTCTCCGACAGTTGCCAAACGAATCGCGTTACGCGCTGCGGTCCCCATGCCGTCACCAACGAACAAAATAACATTTTTCGTTTGCGAGGAAGCGGCCTCTGCTTTGTCATTCGACGGTGTAGCCACAATGCTTGTCACAACAAGCGCCGCTGCCGCTGTTGCAGCAAGCGTGCTTTTCAATCCGATTTTCTTTTGCGAAACCATTTTCCTACCTCCTAATAATCTTTTCTACTAGAGTTTACAAAAGGTAGGTTAAGAGGATGTAATCTGGGTATGTAGTTCTTGTTAAGCTGGCATTGATCGCAATGAAACTTTTACCATCTCTTTCATATTCCTTTAATCTTTCTATGCTAGGATGGGTAATGATTCCAAAAAAGAGGAGTGATAGAAACATGAAAGCCAAAATCGTAACCCTTGCAGCAGCATTACTGCTCATTGCAGCATTAGCCAGCGCCTGCGGGAACAACAACGGCAACAACGGCAATGGGAACAGCAACAATGGCGAGAATGAAAGCAAGGCGACTAACGAAACCTCCACGAACACGACAACCGCAGAACCGGATAGCGGATCCACGGTAGAGATCAAGCTCGAAGCCAAAGATTTCGAATACGATCAGAAGGAAATTCACGTGAAGAAGGGCGATCATGTCAAAATCACTCTTCACAGCGACGACGCCGGGCATGGTTTCTCAATTGCGGATTATAATGTAGACATCAAGGGCGATGGCGATGGCGAATTCGATGCCGTGAATGCGGGCACTTTCGAATTCCACTGCTCCGTCATGTGCGGCTCCGGTCATCGCGATATGGTGGGCAAGCTAATCGTTGACGAAGCCTGACAAAGATTGATTTCCCAAATACGAATGGCTGCGCATCGCTGCGCAGCCATCTTTATTGTAAGGCGTGTAGAATATGATCGACCATCTCTGTCGTACTTCGTGTACCGTCGATGACGATGTCCGAGTTCGGCTTGACGCTTCTGAGCATCTCCAGATAAGCATCCCTGCCGCGGGATAGATAGTTGGCTAATTCATGGCGCAAATCATCCATCGACCGATAATTATAATCGCGCAATAGCCTTCGGGCTACCGCAATATCCAATGGGGTATCTATAAATACCGTCAGATCAATGAATTCACGAATATCGTTATTCAAATAGGCAAAAGGATAATCGAGGATAAGATAGCGAAGCTCGGCATCCTGCAGATAGAGCTCGATATCATGCCTGAATGAAGTAAGATTCCATTCATTATAATCGGCTCCTCGTTCCACCCAATCGCAGATATCTTCCGGGCTGTCCTCAAAGTCATAATCGTCAAAATATAAAGCTTGCGCATGCGCTAGTCGTTCTAGCAGCTGCTCGGTCAGCGTCGTCTTCCCGCCTCCGGATACGGCAGCAATGGCAATTACGAAAGGTTTTTCGTCCATCGTTGTCCTCCAAAATTGTGTTCATGTTCCTATATGGAACATTTTTCCCATACCTTGCTAGCATAACACATTCGTTTTGAATTGGAATGGGCTTCCAATCCCTTCATTAGCACCGTAAGTCGTACATAGCCTCTATTGTACTAGCCCTCCAACTTGCATTATACTAATAAAATATATATTAATGAGACGGATCGGTTTGGAGGATCAGCTTGAAAGATCATAGACCCCGCTATCAAATCTTAATCGACTATTATACGGACCGCATTGCATCGGAGGAATTGCGAGCAGGCGATAAGCTGCCGACAGGTCCGGAAATCGCCGAACAGTTCGGCGTGAGCGCCATTACCGTAACCCATGCCATGAGGCGGCTGGAAACGGACGGTCTGATTAAGCGAATCAAGAAAAAAGGTACCTTCGTAACGGATAGAACGCCGCAACCGCCGGCAGGCTCTCTTACCGAATCGGGAGCTTCGGCAGAATCGGCTTCCCGAGCCGCAACGCTCCCTATCCCCGTCATTTCGCTCGTTATGCCGTTTAGCGAAACGATTGGCTATGAGATCTTCCGCGGTGTAGAGGAAGAATGCGCTGCGCAAGGGCTGTACGTCACGTTTCATAATTCCAAATATGACGATGCTGTCGAGCGCAGCATTATTCAGAAGCTGGCGAAGGATCGTGTCAGCGGCATTATCGTTTATCCGGTGTCCAGCTACAAGAACATCGATGTCTTCAGCCATCTTGCCATCGAGGGCATTCCGTTCACGCTCATTGATCGCAACATCGAAGGACTGGAAGCACCGCTAGTCGTTTCTAACAATATTGAAGCAGGCTATAGCCTGACTTCGCATCTCCTCCAGCTTGGCCATACACGGCTTGCCTTCGTATGCCAATCGTGGAAAGAAGCGGTATCCGTCAGCGACCGCTACAAAGGATACTGCAATGCACTTATTGAAGCGGGCATTCCGCCTAAGCCCGAATGGCTGATTAACATGGAGGAGCTTGAGGTTAACAAGGCTGCCGGCAACCCCTACGATGTGCTGCTCGACCATCTGCTCGCCATTACGCCAACGCCTACAGCTGCCGTTGCCGTGAATGATTTTACCGCGACCGGCCTGCTCAAGGCTGCACTCCAGCGAGGAATCGCCGTACCGGAGCGGCTGTCTGTCACCGGCTTCGATAATCATTCCTTCACCGCACATCTCGAGGTACCGCTCACAACTGTCGAGCAGGACTTTTACAGTATCGGCCGGGATGCGGCGAAGCTCGTCTTAGCTCCGGCACAGGAGCGCAGCGGCTCCAAGCTTGTGCTCGGTACCAAGTTGATTGCTCGGCAATCGACCGGCAAACCTACCTTCCCATGACCGTTGAGCGGTCGTGGGATTTTTTTATATATATTTTAATAAATACGGATTTACAAGAATCAGGGATCGATTTATGATTAAAGTATATTTTAATATTCCATTTGAAAAGAGGTCTGCCCTCGCTATGTCGACTCCAAAAGCAATCATACATGTCATTTCGCATACCCACTGGGATCGTGAATGGTATATGCCTTACGAGGCGCATCATGCCAAATTGATTCAAACGATGGACGGTCTGCTTGAAATTATGGATCAGGATCCGGAGTTTCGCAGCTTCTATCTCGACGGTCAGACGATCGTGCTCGAGGATTATTTGCAAGTATATCCCGAGAAACGCGAGAAGCTCATTGAGCTGGTCCAAGCAGGGAAGCTCTCTGCGGGCCCTTGGTATATTCTGCAGGATGAGTTTCTGACCAGCAGCGAAGCCAATATTCGCAACATGCAAATCGGACATCGCGACGCCAAGGTGTATGGTCCGGTTTCTAAGCTCGGCTACTTCCCCGATTCCTTCGGCAACATGGGCCAGGCCGCTCAAATCCTGCAGCAAGCAGGTATTTCAACAGCCGTGTTCGGACGCGGCGTGAAGGCCACCGGCTTCAATAACAGCGTGGCGGACGCGATGGATCTCGAATCGCCATTCTCGGAGCTGCACTGGGAATCGCCGGATGGCTCGCGGGTACTCGGCATCTTGTTTGCCAATTGGTACAACAATGGCATGGAAATCCCTGAAGAACCGGCAGCCGCGCGCAAGTTCTGGGACAATGCCATCGCGAATGCATCTAAGTATGCATCTACGCCGCATCTGCTGCTCATGAACGGCTGCGATCACCAGCCTGCTCAGGCGAATTTATCCACTGCGCTTCGGACGGCGCGCGAGCTATACCCGGACTATGCGTTCATTCATTCCAATTATGATGATTATGTCGCAGCCGTGCAGTCTGCTTTGCCGGAGACACTCAGCACAATCAATGGCGAACTTCGCGGTCAGCGTACAGATGGCTGGTACTCCCTTGTTAATACAGCGTCATCGCGTGTCTATATCAAGCAGCTCAATCAAGAGAATCAGACGATGCTGGAGAAGATCGCCGAACCTCTGGCTGCTTTTGCCCATGTGAATGGCCGCCCTTACCCACATGGTCTGCTCAATTATGCATGGAAAACGTTGATGCAAAATCACCCTCATGACAGCATCTGCGGCTGCAGCGTGGATGAGGTTTACCATGAAATGAAAACACGCTTCGAGAAAAGCAAAGGTGTTGCAGCTGCCGTTATCGCCGACAGCTTGGCTCACTTGAGCGCACAGATCGATACGGCGAGCTTCGCCTCCATTAGCTCGGACAGTGCGCCATTCGTTGTATACAGCACGAGCGGATACGCACAGAGCGGCGTTGTAACGGTGGAATTGGAGCTGGGCCGCCGCTACTTCAAACCGAACGAAAGCCCGGAGAACAATTCGAAATATGTCTTAGAGCATACAACGGCTGCAGGCTACCTCGTGAATTATCTGGGCGAGAAGCTGGCTTGCACAAGCATGGACCTTGGCGTGCGATTCGGCTACGATTTGCCGGACGATAAGTTTAGGCAGCCGTATTTTGCCCGCGTCATTGCGGTAACATTCGAAACCGGAGCGCTGCCTGCCATGGGGTATTCCAGCTTCGCATGGATTCCGGCAGCTCAATCGGCAGCCATGGTGCAGCCATCGTCGCTGGTCGCTGAGGAAAATACGATGGAGAATGCTTACCTCCATGTTACGGTCACCGATGACGGCAGCCTGACGATTAAGGATAAACGAACAGGCGAGACCTTTGACGGACTTGGCGTTTACGAGAATGTCGGCGATATCGGCAACGAATATATTTTCAAGCAGCCGGTCGGCGACACCGCCATTACAACCAGAGGACTTGCGGCGCAAGTCACGCTTGTGGAAGACACTGCGTACCGGGCAACATACGAAATTACGCATACCTTCGACATTCCGGAGCAAGCCGATGAACTCTTGAAGCAGGAAATCGCAACGATGGTGAACTTCCTGGACCGAAAAGCACAGCGTTCCGTGAAACGCGTGCCGATCACGATTGTGACGCGCGTAAGTCTCGGCCGATCCGAGGAAGGCGTCCGCGTTCACGCTGCTTTCCATAATCCTGCGAAGGATCAGCGTCTGCGCGTCCTGTTTCCATCCGGCGTGACAACGGCGAAACACTACGCCGATTCCATCTTCGAGGTCGCTGAACGAGCTACCATTCCGACGGTGGAGTGGGTGAATCCGAGCAATTGCCAGCATCAGAGCGCTTTTGTCGATGTTCATGAGAACGGCCGTGGTTTGACCATTGCCAATAAAGGCCTCAATGAGTATGAAGTATTGCGTGACGGAAGCGGCACGATTGCGGTGACGATCCTGCGATCGACCGGCGAGCTCGGTGATTGGGGCGTATTCTTAACGCCTGATGCCCAGTGCCTTGGACTTAACCATGCGGAATGGATGATCCTCCCTCACGGAGGCGGGGATTCACGGTTTACCGCTTATCAGCAAGCTTACGGCTTCCAAGTGCCGATGCAGGTTAGCCAAACCGGCATACACGAAGGATCGCTGCCTGCGCAGCAAAGCCTGCTCGAATGGAGCGCTGCCGGTTCGGGCCTCGCCCTCTCCAGCGTGAAAATCAACGAAGATCGCGGCGATCTGATCGCCCGCTGGTATAATCTCTCCGGCGAGCCGGCTGAGCTGACCGTCAGCTCGCAATCGCATGGCCGGCTTTACGAGAGCACTGTGCTCGAAGACGCGAATGTCCCGGGCGCGGGTGATTTAGGGACTGACGGCTCCGCTGCCGTGCCGGTTCAAGGGTATAAGATTATTAGCATCGGAATGAGCGCTAGCTAGGTAATAGCATGGGGAACTGGGAAAGGCAGTCTGGGATGCATGCATCCCAGACTGCCTTTTGTTGTGGCGTTTTGGCCGGGTTTGAGGTGTCCGAAATTCTAACGAATCGTAGAGACGTTATTGGGCCGGATTTGGGGTCTACGAAATTCTAACGAATCGTAGAGACCTTATTTGCAGTAAATCAGCTCCTAAATACACTTAAACCGCAAAATAAGACCGCTACGATTCGTTAGAATATTTTTAGCGGTATTTTGTGGCAAATAAGCCCTGTACGATTCGTTAGCGCATAGGCTGATGTTGAGAGTTCCATTTCGCGACTCTCGGCTGCCGAATCGGGAAAGCTGAGGTTAGTTTGATCGCTGAGAGTTCGGTTTACGGACTCTCAGCTGCCGGGACGGGAGATTCAGGGTTGGTTTAGATGCTGAGAGTTCCATTTCGCGACTCTCAGCTGCTGGGACGGGAGATTCTGGGTTAGTTTGGATGCTGAGAGCTCTATTTCGCGATTCTCAGCTTCTGGGACGGGAGATTCTGGGTTAGTTTGGACGCTGAGAGTTCCATTTGGCGACTCTCAGCTGCTGGGACGGGAGATTCAGGGCTGGTTTGGACGCTGAGAGTTCCATTTAGCGACTCTCAGCTGCCGGGACGGGAGATTCAGGGTTGGTTTTGATGCTGAGAGTTCCATTTCGCGACTCTCAGCTGCTGGGACGGGAGATTCAGGGTTGGTTTTGATGCTGAGAGTTCCATTTCGCGACTCTCAGCTGCTGGGACGGGAGATTCAGAGTTAGTTTGGACGCTGAGAGTTCCATTTCAAGACTCTCGGCTGCCGGGGCGGGAGATTCAGGGTTAGTTTGGACGCTGAGAGTTCCATTTCGCGACTCTCGGCTACCGGGATGGGAAAGCTGGGGTTGGTTTGAACGCTGAGTGTTCAGTTTCCGTACTCTCAGCTGCCGGACACAAACAAAAAAGAGGCCGATGATTGCTCATCAGCCTCTTTCCTATGTCCTAGTTCATCTATATCCTACAGATTGCTAAGTGTTTCAGTCAGCACAGGAACGATTTGCGATTTGCGGGAAACTACGCCCTTCAGAACCGCTTTGTTGTCGTCAAGCTTCACGTTGTACGCTTGCTCAACTGCTGCCGCTTGTTTACCAAGAGCCAGCGCAACGGAATCGTTGTTCAAGATGTCAGTAACGACGAATACGAACAGATCAAGACCTTTGTCAGCGATGATCGTGTTCAGCGCCGCTTCCACTTCTGCTTGGCGGGAAAGAACATCGTTTACGTCAACCGCGTTAACTTGCGCGATTTCCACTTTGTAGCTGCCCATGGAGAATTCTTTCGCATCAAGCGAAATCAACTGCGCGATTGTTTTGTCGCTGAGATCAGCGCCGGCTTTGAGCATTTCAAGGCCGTACGTTTCAGGCGTTACGCCTGCGATTGCTGCCAGCTCGCGAGCGGCTGCAACGTCTTCCGGCGTGCAAGTCGGCGATTTGAACAGCAAGGAATCGGAGATGATTGCCGAAAGCATCAAACCTGCAATGTTGCTTTCAATCGCGATGCCGTTTTCTTTGTACATTTTGTTAAGGATGGTCGCCGTGCAGCCTACAGGCTCGCAGCGGTAGTAGAGCGGGTGTGCAGTCTCGAAATTAGCGATACGGTGGTGGTCGATAACTTCAAGGACGCGCACTTTATCGATGTCGCTAGCGCTTTGCTGACGCTCATTGTGGTCAACAAGAATAACGTTGCTTGTTTCGTTCGAAACGGTCTCAACCAAACGAGGCGCAGCCGCTTTAAATTGATTCAGCGCGTATTGCGTTTCGCCGTTCACTTCGCCAAGACGAACCGCTTCAAATTCTTGGCCAAGCTTTGTTTTCAAGTCTGCATAAGCAATTGCCGAACAGATTGTGTCCGTGTCCGGGTTTTTGTGTCCGAAAATCAATGTTTTTGACATCTTCATACTCCTTATTCGCTGTTTATTGGGTGCTGGCGACCATAAGAACGCCGGTAAGAATAAATCCCTAATCGGTATTATACCGTTTATTGCCGTGAATTCCTATTCCATTACAGGCAAATTCATAAACAGTTCTATATTTCGTCAAAAAGTTCAGGTGCTTTGTCCGCCCGAAGACGCTTATCCACCAATTCGAAGAGCGCATCGCAGAACAAATCCGTCTCGTTCTCCCGCAGTGTTCCCAGAACCGGAATGGTCACGATGAACTCGCCCCATTGCTGCTTGAAATAAGCTTTGCGAATGGCATTCGCTCCATCCCGTTTCATCGGATTGTACGTCCACCGCAGATACGACGGCTTTCCTTCGCGATCGTACACGAGCTTCTGAATCTCGGCATGCGTAGTCGATTTATCCCCTGCATAAATCACCATATAGTAGTTGTCGTTCCGATGCCAATCGATAAACAGCACATATAACGCGCCGCCGATCGTTCGGGCAATATGATACGCATTCACAAGCGGTTTGCCGTTCGACCATTGATGGAAATTCGATAGCGGCAATCCGTCCGTACTGACGCGCGTGACGTCGTAAGCGCCGACCGGCCCAATGCTTGATCGCTCGATCCATTCCGCGAGTACGGCTGATTCCTGTTTCTCCACCTCTATCATCTCCTTTTGCATGCAGCATTCCTCACAATCGCGATATAATGAGGATAACCTATCATTGGCTAGTCCGAAAGGATGGAATTGGAGCTTGATGAATTCGTTCGAAATTGTCGGCACGCCAAGCGAATTTGCGCGGAGCCATCTGTTCTTTGGATTAATTGGCGGATATGATGCCCCACGGAAGGACTTCCTCTACACGCGCGACTATTATCCGGCTTATGAAATTCTGTTTATTACGAAAGGCAAAGGCGCTTTCAAGCATGCCAACCAGTGGATCGAAATTGTTGAAGGCGACTGCGTTGTGCATGACATGCGGCTCCCTCATGCATATAAGACGGAAGCGAAGGATGCTTTCGAAATGTACTATTTGGTATTCGACAGCATCGATATGGAACACTTCTGGCCGAAGCTGTTCGGCGAACCTTCCTATTCCATCGTGCAAAATCTTCCGGCCGTAAATGAAATCCACAGTCTGCTGGAACAGATCGCGGAGCTTATGAGAGAGCAGCATCCGGCCTATGAGATGCCTCTGTCCGCACATATCTATCAGCTGCTGATGGAGATTTTCCGGAAGCAGCGTGACTTAGGCGGCTCTTGGCTGACAAGCCAAGGCACCGAACCGGAGCCGCTGCAGCGTGCGCGGGCGTACATGGATGCGAACTATCTGGAGGTCGAGGAAGTCTCGCAGCTGGCACAAATCGCCAACCTCAGCCTGTATCATTTTATCCGTCAATTTAAGAAGCAATACGGCGTCACGCCGAAGGAATACGTGCTGCTCAAGAAGGTACATCACGCGAAGCGCTTGCTCATCAGTACATCGCTCTCGATCGGAGAGGTTAGCGTGCAAAGCGGATTTGCCAGCTATAACGCCTTTCTGCATGCTTTTCTGAAAGTGCAGCATGATTCGCCGCGGGATTTCCGCCGAAGCCTGCGCCGTCTCTAATAACGCCGGCCTCTCTTCTTACAAACAGCAATTTATTGAGTGTATTCGGCAATTCGCTAGCTTCAATCACTTCCTCCTTTATCGTAAACTAAAGTCAAATAAAGCGTTTACTAACTAGGAGGGTCTAAGAATGAGCCTATACGGATTAACGAGCGAACAGCAATTGATGTGGGAACGTGACGGTTTTCTGGTGATTGAGGATTTTCTGAGCAGCCAAGAGGTGGATTCCATTAACGAAGACATGGATCAAGCCTTCCATGAATTCGAAGTCAACAATCGCGTCAACCCGGCTACCGGCCAACTGAACCATGTGAAGCAGATTTGCGGCATTATTGAGTATGGCGAGACCTTCGCCGGGCTTATGGAGCATAAGCGCATGATGAATATTTTGCGGGATATGATCGGCAATCAGTTCGTCATGATCGATAACGATGCCCTACTCAAACCACCCGGCAAAATCTCGCACACCAACTGGCATCGTGACACGACTACGCGGATCTTCTTTGGTGACAAGCAAGCCCCTTTCATGGTTAAGGTGTTCTACTTCCTCTCGGATGTGCCGTACGACGGCGGTTGCCTCGCATTCTTGCCGGGCAGCACTCATATGAAGGATGAAGATTTGCCAAAAGTAGAGAAGCAAGAGGAGTTGCCCGGCCATGTCAGAATGAACGTGAAGGCCGGTACGGCTGTCATCTTCAATGGCTATACGTACCACTCGGCGCTGAACAACTTCTCTGATGTCACTCGCCGCTCACTCATTTATAACTACGCCCAATCCTGCCTTCGCACATGGCCGGGTTACGAGCCTTCCGAAGAGCTCAAAGCCGGTGCAACCTCGAATATGCGCAAAATGCTGCTCGGCGTAACGCCGTGGATGACCGATGCGAAAGCCTTCGAAGAAGAAGATGCCGCAGCGTCAGGCAGCAAAATGATGATGGGTTAACAAGCAAGGGTGCCGGGCTGCCGGTACCCTTTTATTTTGGACTTACACATTCCACTAAGCGACTAAGTTTCCATTATCACGAACGATTCTGCTATAATTTTGAATTGGACAATCACCGACGAAACACCTGCACACATTCAACTATTAAAGGAGCGAATCCCATGTTTGAGCATATCGTTATTTTCAAAATGAACGCCACCGTCACGCCCGAGAAAGAACAAGAGCTGGTAAGCAGCCTGCTTGCGTTCAAAGGCGCTATCCCGGGCATCGTTGAACTCACTGCGGGACAAAACATCACGGAAGAAACGGGCAATATCCACGGTTACTCCCTTGGACTTCGCGTGACCTTCGAGAATCGCGATGCGTTGCGCGCTTACGGCCCGCATCCTGTTCACCAAGCGTTCGTGAAATCGCTCGATGGTCTGCTTGAAAGTGTAGTCGTCGTCGACTATCACATCTAATATCAATTTCAGATATATATCTGATAATGTCAGCCATTGTCGCCGCCTCTCCTTCGCAGTAAGCTTGAGCTAATCAATGCGAGAGGATGAGAGCGATGAACAAAGTAGTCCCACGCCTAACAACGCCGATTACACAAGCCCAAATAGATCAATTTAATGAAGAGGGCTTCTTGCTGATTAAGAACGGCTGCTCAGCCGACCTAATCGATGCCTTTAACGGACATATTTATGATTTGCGCGACGAGAAGCCGATGCCGGAGTGGGCCGCATGCGAGGAGAGCAAGAAATATTCCATCCGCTTGTTTAACCCGCACCTGCATGACGGATTCGCGCGTCAAATGATGAAGCTGCCGATCGTCCGCGGAACGCTTGCTCAGCTCATGGGCCGTGAAGCCGTGTGCGTGCAGAGCATGTTTTTCTACAAAGAGCCGGGCTCTCCGGGTCAAGCGGCGCATCAGGATTTCTACTACATTAAGAACGATCCGATGACGATGATCGCCGCATGGATCGCGATGGAGGAGAGCGTTGACGAAGAGAACGGCTGTCTCTGGGTCATTCCGAAGTCTCACCGTCTTGGCCTCCTGCCGCATGGCGCCGTTAAGAATCTTGACGAGCATGAACCATGGACGGATGAAACGGAAGGCATTGATTTGAAGCAGCAGGTACCGGTCATTATGGAGAAGGGCGATATCCTGTTCTTCCATGAGCTGCTCATTCATTCCTCCACTCGCAATCGGAGCACAGACCGCTGGCGCCGTTCTTATGTATGCCACTATATCCGCGAGGATGCGACGACTTCACGCAGCGATCTGCAGAAGAAGTTTCCGCTCTATTAAGACGAGAAAGCCCGGCTGTGGATGCCGGGCTTTTTCTATTTTCCAGCAAAACACAGGTTAATTCTCTCTTTAGATGCTGATATGCTGGAATGGTGGTCTATACATAAACAGGGATGGAGGACATTCATGAGAAAGAAAACCATACTGGCGGCCATAAGCTTTATGCTTTTGTCAGGAGCCGTGCAAGCGACGACCTTCGCAGGACAAACTCATGCAAGCGCTGTCACCTATTCGATTGGTGCTTCGAGCGGCGTTGTGACGACTTTGCAGACGGATTTGAAGAAGCTCGGCTATTTCAACTATCCGACTGCAACCGGTTATTATGGCACCGTTACTCGCGATGCTGTCATCGCCTTTCAAAGCAGCTATGGACTAATCGCGGACGGCATTACCGGTCCGTTAACGCTTGATGCCGTTAGTCGTGCGATCTTGAAGCAAAAGCTTATCGCAGATACGTCCTCTTACCTCGGCATTCCTTATGCGTGGGGTGGAACGAGTCCGGCAAGCGGCTTCGACTGCTCCGGTTTTATCTATTATATGTTCACGAAATTCGGTGTTTCGCAGACGCGGACTACCTCCTCGAACCTATTCAGCCAAGGCTACGCCGTGAACAAATCGATGCTGCAGCCGGGAGATCTTGTTTTCTTCCATAATAGTCCATCAACGAGCGTGGTGGATCATGTCGGCTTCTACATGGGAGGCGGTTCGTTTATTTCGGCATTGTCCTCGAAGGGAATCTACGTTCAGCAGTTGGACAACTCCTACTGGGGGCCGCGCTACGCAGGTGCAAGACGAGTTTATTAGAGTGATAGAGACAGCCTGGCGGCCGCGCCGGGCTGTTCTTTTTTTGGGCTGTGTCATGTTCCTGTTTTGCAATTCGGGAGCTATAATGAAAGGAAGGAGGATCGATTGGTATGAGCTCTGGACTCCCTTACGACAAAATCACTTCCGCCTACGCCGGCACCATCGTCTATCCGCCGAAAGGCACTTATGGTCCGCGCGTGCAGCAAGACGTACAGCTTGTGCTGCTTCATACCGGCGAGCTCGATCTAACGATCGACGACACTCGGCATCATATCAAAGCCGGACAAGTCGTTTTGCTGAAACCGCAGCAGCACGAATATTTTGCTTTTGCCCAGTCGCAAGAGTCTTGGCATCGCTGGGTTACCTTATCCGTTTCTGCCCTTACGGAAGCCGAGCTCCATTATTTGGACAGCCTGCCTTTTAGCATGCCAATTCCGGAGGCACTCAATTCGGTGACCGATATGCTGCTTTCGTTGCAAAATGATTATTTAAAGCAGGACGAGCTCATGCTAAGTTTGGGCTATTCCGCCTTCCAATTGTTCACCGCCAGAATCGCGCAAACCAAGCAGCGGCAAGAGCAGCATCCCAGCATCGTAGCAGCATTAACCTATATTCAGCAGCACTACGCCGAGGAACTCTCTCTATCTGATCTGGCCGGTGCCGCAGGTGTTTCTCCGGAGCATCTGGTCCGACTGTTTCACGTTCATCAACACCTGACACCGATCCGCTATCTATGGCAATACCGCGTGCTCAAGGCAACCGAATTGCTCTCTCAATCCGGCCTTTCCATCGGCGAAATTGCGTCAAGATGCGGGTTCAAGACTGCTTTTCATCTCTCGCGGCTCGTGAAGGAGCAGACGGGCAGCAACCCTTCGGACATCCGCAAAGCCGCGTGGGGAACGACGAATTAACTTGGAGGACATGCGATGCGATTTATCGATAACGGCAACAACAATGATCCCTCGTGGAATCTTGCACTGGAAGAATACGCGCTTCGTAACCTGGGAGGCGACGGAGAAGATTATCTTCTCTTCTACATCAATGAACCTTCCATTATTATCGGCAAAAATCAAAACACCGCCGAAG
Organism: Paenibacillus sp. BC26; assembly: GCF_900116125.1. Lineage (NCBI taxonomy): Bacteria > Bacillati > Bacillota > Bacilli > Caryophanales > Paenibacillaceae > Paenibacillus > Paenibacillus sp. BC26. The sequence continues at coordinate 837,448 of NZ_FPAD01000002.1, forward strand.
AGGTAAACGGTGCTTACGTGGAGGAGCATGGCATTCATGTCGTGCGTCGTTTATCCGGCGGCGGCGCGGTCTATCATGATCTCGGCAATCTCAATTTCAGCTTTATCACTTCGGATGACGGTCGATCCTTCCATAATTTCCGCAAGTTTACCGAGCCTGTCGTAGAGGCGCTTCGCAAGCTTGGCGTTGAAGCAGAATTGAGCGGGCGTAATGATCTGCAAGTTGGGGAGCGCAAAATCTCCGGCAACGCACAATTCGCTTCCAAAGGCCGGATGTTCAGCCATGGCACGCTGCTGTTCAACTCCGAGGTCGATTCCATCGTGTCGGCGCTGAACGTCAACCCGGCCAAGTTCGAATCCAAAGCGACAAAATCCGTTCGCAGCCGTGTTGCGAATATTACGGAATTTCTGAATGAGCCGCTTACAATGGAGCAATTCCGCCGGTTCCTGCTGGCGTCCATCTTCGGCAGCAGCACCGAAATTCCGGAGTACAAGCTGACCGATGCGGATCTCGCCGCCGTGCAGCAGCTTGCGGTAGAACGCTACCGCAGCTGGGATTGGAACTACGGACGGTCGCCGGCATTCAATGTACGGCAGGTCAAACGGTTAACTGCCGGCACCTTCGACGTTCGGCTCAACGTGCAGGAAGGCGTTATTACCGAAGCTTCCGTCTTCGGCGATTTCTTCGGAACTGCGGAAGTGTCCCTCGTAACCGATCGGCTCGCCGGGGTGAAATACAATCCGCAAGCCGTCGCTGAAGCACTCGCGGACGTCGATCTGACGCAATACTTCGGTCCGGTTGACCGAGAAGAATGGCTTGCCCTGTTGTTCTGATTGTACTGACTGATTGGTTGGCTTACTGGCTCAAGTAATTCGAATCGAATGGGAGTGGAGAATCGCATGAACAAGGCCGATAATGTCACTTCTCTTAAAGCGCTGCAAGCATGGAAATCCATCCCGCAGCAGCTGCGGGACAAGCTCGTCCGCAACGTCTTCTGCGGGAATTGCAGCGGCGCCGTCGAAATCGTCGACTACAGCATCCGCGAGGAGAAACGGGCGCTGCTGCTAACCGGCAAATGCCGCACCTGCGCCAGCCCCGTCGCCCGCGTCGTCGAGAACGACTGACGTGAGGCGTGGCAGCCGGAAGCGATGGCGGCTTGTCCGCTGCTGTCGGCGGATCCGGGATTTTGAACGTGCTGAGAGTCGGGTTTTCCGACTCTCAGCTTTTTTTATTGGCCATTTGGCTGCTGAGAGTCGCATTTTGCGACTCTCAGCTCTCGCCAAGGGCGAATCCGGGCCTTTGAACGTGCTGAGAGTCGGGTTTTCCGACTCTCAGCTTTTTTTATTGGCCATTTGGGCGCTGAGAGTCGCATTTTGCGACTCTCAGCTCTCGCCAAGAGCAGATCCAGGCCTTTGAACGTGCTGAGAGTCGGGTTTTCCGACTCTCAGCTTTTTTATTGGCCATTTGGCCTCTGAGAGTCGCATTTTGCGACTCTCAGCTTCACTGTTTTGCCCACCAGCAAATCGCCGAAATCCAACTAATCTCGCCTTTTCTGGGAATTATAAGCGGATATGCCGCTTACTGCTCCAAAACACGGTCGAATAGCTGCACTTAAGCGGCTATACCGCTCTCGTTGTAGATCAACCGCCGAAACCCAACTAGTCTCGCTCTTTCCGGGAGCTGTAAGCGGATATTCCGCTCACACAACGGAGCACTCCCTCTTAACTGGAGTTGAGGTTCACCACGAGTGCTACAACGCCGAGATTCACATTTTTTCGGCCAATGGTAGCTCACCGAGGGATCTACTTTAGCGGAACTCACAGATCTTCCAGCCATGTAGCTCACCCAGTGATCTACTTGCGCGGAATTTTTGCACCCACTACTCGCCTGCAAAAGGCGTACCCAAATTTTTCTTGTTGTTAACTCAAATTTGAGTATAATAAAATGAGTAGTATTCAAATTTGAGTAGGTTACGCTCAACAAGGAAAGGATGAACGCAGTGGACTCCAAAAGAAGCAATGTTAAACTCGTAATTGCAGGCCTGCTCCTCGGACTGTTTATGGCTGCACTCGATCAAACGATCGTGTCGACGGCAATGACTACGATTATCGAGAAGATTGGAGGCTTCGATAAATTTATCTGGGTGTACTCCGCCTACATGATCGCGATGGTCGTGTCGACCCCGATCTTCGGTAAGTTATCGGATATGTACGGACGCAAGCGTTTCTTCCTAGCCGGTTTGATCCTGTTCATGGTTGGTTCCATCCTTTGCGGAACCGCGCAAAACATGGAGCAGCTCATCATCTACCGCGCGATTCAAGGAATCGGCGGCGGCGCGCTCATGCCAATCGTCTTCACGATTATTTTCGATCTGTTCCCAGCCGAGAAACGCGGCAAAATGATGGGTCTGTTCGGCGCCGTATTCGGCGTATCCAGCGTCTTCGGACCGGTAATGGGCGGTCTGATCACCGACAATCTCAGCTGGCGCTGGATTTTCTACATCAATGTACCGATCGGTATTCTGGCGGTGCTGTTCATCGCGCAGGCTTATCATGAACAATCTAACCCGCGCAAACAAATCATCGACTGGTTAGGTGCAATCTCGTTAACCGGCTTTGTACTTACGCTTATGTTCGGACTGGAGCTTGGCGGCTCGGACGGCTGGGCATGGGATTCGGCGAAAACCATTTCGCTCTTCGTTGCTGCCGGCGTATTGCTGATCGCCTTCTTGTTCATCGAACGGTCTGCCAAAGATCCGATCATCAAACTATCCTTATTCAAAAATAAAGTCGTCACCAGCAGCATGGCCATCAGCGTGCTCTACGGCGGCATTATGATCGCGGCTGCAACCTACATCCCGCTGTTCATTCAAGGTGTATTCCACAAAACAGCGACTGAAACGAGCAGCGTACTTACACCGATGATGCTTGGCGTCGTGCTCAGCAGCCAAGTCGGCGGCCGCGTGGTCAGCAAACTCAGATACCGTGACGTCATGGTCGTATCTGCGCTGACCCTACTCGTTGGCACTTTGCTTCTAGGTTATGTAATGGATCAAGAAACATCCAGACTCGTGATTACATTGTTTATGATCGTCGTCGGTCTTGGCATTGGGGTTTCCTTCTCCTTGCTCAACATATCGACATTGAACGCCGTTCCGCCGCAGTATAAAGGTTCGGCTTCGTCCTTGATTACGTTCTTCCGGACAATCGGCTCCGCGCTTGGGATTACCGTATTCGGCGCGATGCAGAAATCAGCGTTCCAGTCCGGCGTAAAAGAGATTCCGAATATTAATCCGGAAGTCGCTTCCCAAATTAAAGGCGGTCAAGCGCTGCTTAACCCGGATATTCAAGCCAAATTGGGATTGCCTGCCGATCTCATTTCACAGCTGATCAGCAAGCTCGGCGACTCCATCATCTTTATTTTCCAATGGACGATTATCCTGCCGGTACTTGCGCTCATCTTCGCGATCTTGATGGGACGCGCAAGGCTGGAAGTGTCCAAAGCCGGCGGCGGAACGCATGGCGCACCCGGCAAACCAAGCGCTGAAGGACAACAAGGTCCTCAAAGCGATGGCAAACCGGCGCCTTCGTTCCACGGAGGATAACCTCCATGTCAATGAGGCTCTTAATCTTAGGGCTGCTCATGGAATATGAACGCCACCCCTACGAAATTCGCCAGACGATTAAAGACCGCAACTGGAATGAATGCTTCAAGCTTCGCGACGGATCGCTGTATTATGCGGTAGACCAGCTTCGCGAGGATGGACTGATCGAGGCGGCTGAGGTCGTCTCGGTACCTGGGGAGAATCGACCGGATAAGACGATCTATCGCATTACGGATTCCGGACGAGCGGCATTCCAAGAGCTGCTTAACGCACAGTTCAAACAAATTTCTTATCCGCAGCATCCGCTGTTTCTTGCGATGGCGTTCGTCCGGCACGGCGATCCGAAGAAGGTAGAAGCGAATATCGTCAAACAGCTGGAAGCCTGCCAATCGCGAATCGAGCGCATGCATGCGGTACTCCAGCTCAAAGGAAACTTCTTGCCTCGCGGCTCCTCGCTGATGATTCAAGGCTTCATTCAATTCAGCGAAACGGAGAAGCAGTGGCTGACTATATTGCTGGAGGAAGCACGCTCCGGCAGTCTCTTCGAAGGACATAAGCTGACGCCCGAACAGTGGGAAGCTTTCATCAAGTATAAGCAGTTGCCAACGTCGGAATAGGAACAACAAACAAGCCGCTAAGCAGCGTGAGAGTAGAACGATATCCGTTCCCTCACATTGCCGAGCGGCTTTTTGCATATAGCAAACGCTAGCTAAGTCGCAGCAGACTGCCCTTCTGCGAGCAAATATACAGCTCCCCGTCCGCATCAACGCCAAACGAAGTAATTAAATGATCGGATTCGAGCAGCACTTTATTTTCAACGCTGCCATCTTCGCTCTGCCTTAACGCCCAGATCGTGCCCATCGCATAATCCGCATAGACATACCAACCGATCAGCTCCGGCAGCGCCTTGCCCCGATACACGAATCCGCCTGTAATGGACACGCCTTGATCGCGGCCATACGTGAAGATGGGTTCAATCAGTCCCTCCTTCTTACAGCCTTCCTTAGGCTTGAAACAGAGATTTCCCTCCATAACGTTCCACCCATAGTTGCCCCCGTTCTCGATGAGATTAATCTCCTCGAGCCGATCCTGCCCGACATCCGCTGCCCACAGTTTACCTGTAACGGTATCGAAGCTGAAGCGCCATGGATTACGCAGCCCGAACGCATAGATTTCCGGTGCTCCACCACCGCCTGCAAAAGGATTATCCGCCGGAATACTGTAATGTTTGCCGTTAACGCCTGTATTCACATCGATACGCAGCACCTTGCCGAGCAAGCTTTGCTTATTCTGACCGTTGCCATGCGGATCGCCGCCGCTCCCTCCGTCTCCTGCCGCAATATATAAGTAACCGTCCGGTCCAAAAGCAAGCTGTCCGCCTTTATGATTCGAGAAAGGCTGTTCATACGTCAGAAGCTTCACCTCGCTCGCCGGATCGAGTATCTCCGGATGCTCCGGATCCTTCATCACGAAACGGGCGATGACCGTATGGGTCTTCGTCGTATAATTCACGTACGCGACACCGGGCTTCTTCGGATGAAAAGCTAACCCGAGCAGCCCTTGCTCATTACCGTCGCTGTACACACGATCCCGGATATCAAGCACAACCTGCGGCTCGGTCGAGGGGTTCCCAAGATCCAGCATGACCACTTGTCCCGGCTGCTCGATCACGAATCCTTTATTCCGCAGCGCGGTGGTTACCCCGTACTCGCTCACCATCCCAACCGGATTATCCAGCGTCCCTTCCGGCACAACAGCCTCTAATGCTACGGCCTTTCCTACATCAGATGAAGCTTGCCCGCTTTCATTGGAAGGCAATACCGCCGACTCTTCATTTCCTTTACAAGCAGTGAGCAGCAAACAAAGTCCGAGCAGCCACACAGCTGCCGAAATTCCTCTCGGCCATGTCCTCATCCTCTTTCTCATCCTCCTCTGCTTTCTTCTCATTCGATCATCTCATAGCGGGAAACCTCAATTCAAGCCGAAGGCAACCACAACCGGCTCACCGCAAACAAAAAAATGGCCAAGCAAGGTCGCCCCAGCTCAGCCATTCTTCTTATTTCTTCACGATGTCCGCTACAGCTTTATCAAACTTGCCAAGCAGCTCGTCGGATTTGATGCGTTTGCCCATGTATTCCTGCATCGCAGCACCGAATTGTTGCGTGATGCCGTCAGGGAAGCGATCCCACTGCCAGCCCTTCACTTGATCCGGGTGTTCTTGGGAGAACGTTGCGAAGTCTGCCGCGATTTTGCCGATTGCAGCCGGATCAGCCGGAATCGAAGTGATCGACGGGATGAATTTGAAATCCGTTGCTACGAATTTCTTGCCTGTTTCCGAAGTAGCCATCCAGTTCAGGAATGCTTTGGCTTCGTCCGGATGAGCGGATTTATTGTTAACAACCCAGTTGCTTGGTACGCCTGTGAATACATTCGGAGCGCCTTCCAGCGGTACCGGCATCATGCCAAGGTTCAATTCCGGATTCACTTCATCCACCATGCCTTGGATCCAGTTGCCATGTTGAATCATGGCGTATTTACCGGCAGCAAACTCCGCTACTTGCGTGTTGTAGTCCGTTGTCAGCGCAGCCTTTTGGCCATTAGCGAACATGATGTCTACTAGGCGAACCCATTGTTTCGTAAGTGCATCGTCTTTGAATGTTTTCGTGCCTGCTTTGATTTCATCGATGAATGCAGCAGGATCAGCCTGCGTTGCGTTCGCGATATTAAACGTATGAATACCGAGCGACCACCACTCGTTCGTCAATGCGAAAGGAATAATGCCTGCTTCTTGAAGCTTCTTGCAAGCTGCTTCCAGCTCATCAAGTGTTTGCGGAAGCGTTGTGATGCCTGCTTTTGCAAACAGATCTTTATTGTACGTCAAGCCGTATGCTTCAAGCGTCATCGGCATGCCTAGCAATTTGCCATCGCGCGAAATTTGCGCTCGGGAAGCTTCTACCAGATCCTTCGCCCAAGGCTCGTTGGAGAGATCAACCGCACGATCTACATAAGGATCGAAGCCGGCCCAGCCGCTGGATGTAATGATTTCCGGCTCTTCGCCTGCTGCAAGCTCAGCCTTCAGCAATGCGCTGTAATCTTCGCCGCCGCCGTGCGTTTCGATTTCAACCTTCACGCCGGTTTCTGCTTCATAGGCTTCCGCCATCTTGGCAAGCGCGGCAGCAATTTCAACTTTGAATTGGAATACTTTAATCGTTACCGGTTCTTTCGGCGCGTTTGTTGTCTCTGTAGTCGCCGAATTGTTCGCTGCAGCGGTATTGTTTGCTTTCGCGTTTGCGTTCTCCCCGTCTGTGCTGTTGCCCCCGTTATTATTGTTGCTGGAACATCCGCTTGCGATCAGTGCAGTGGCAAGCGTAAGTGCGAATATCGATCTTTTTTTCATGATTGGCCTCCCAAATGGTATTGGTTACATTTCCAATTATAGAGTGCATATTTCCGCTAATACACCGAATAAATTGAACTAGATAGTGTAATATTTTGATTAAATTTGTTAAATATCAATAAATTACCCCTTAACGGATCCTGCCGTAATGCCTTGAATGATATGTTTTTGTAGAAAAAGGAAAAATGCAATGATCGGCAATGTACTAAGTGTCAGCGACGCCATCGCCAGATCCCATTTGCGCAAATACTGTCCGAAGAATTTCTGCACCGCCAGCGGGATCGTGGTGAAATTGTCGTTGATGACAAGCACCGGCAGCAGATAGTCGTTCCAAATCCACAGCACGTTCAGAATGATGACCGTAACGGCAATCGGCTTGAGCAGCGGGAATACGATGCGCCAGAACACGCCATAGGGCGAACAGCCATCCACAACAGCCGCCTCTTCAATCTCGAGCGGTACCGATTTGATAAAGCCGTGGAACAGAAACATCGAAAGCGAGATACCGAAGCCAATATAGCAAATGACGATTCCGTATACATGCCCCCGCAGTTCAAACATCGACGTGATGCGCATCAGCGGCAGCATAACCGATTGGAACGGAATAATCATCGCCGCCACATAGACGGTAAACAGAAACTTATTGAAGGTGGTCGGTTTTCTCACTAAACGGTAAGCGCTCATGCTCGCAACAACCACCAAGCAGCCTACGCTCAGTACCGTAATAACCAGGGAGTGCATGAACACGACCGGAAAATCAATTGCGATCCATGCTCTCTTGAAATTACCAAACCCCCAGCTTGTCGGCAGCTCTGCTGCGTTTAGGAGGATAGCGCCAAGCTTCTTGAACGAGTTTATCACCAGAAAATAGAACGGTGTCAGAAAAAGCAGCGCCAGTAGCACGCATAATAGCTCGAATACGAAAAGGAGTGGCGTATATCGTTGTTTGTCTTCCATCGTTACGCTTCCACCTCTTTCTTCTTGGTGAACCAAACCTGTGTGACCGTGATCAGCGCGACGGCGAAGAAGAAGATCATCGCTTTGGCCGTACCCAGTCCATATCGATTATTCGTCAACGCCTCGCGATAGATGTTGAGTGCGATCGACTCTGATGCATAGCCCGGTCCCCCGGCCGTTAAGGACAAATTCAGATCGAACATCCGGAATGCATTCGATGTCGTGAGGAACAGACAAATCGTAATCGCCGGCATTATGAGCGGAATGGTGATCGAGCGAAAAATCTGCCATGGGCTGGCGCCGTCAATACGGGCTGCTTCCGTCAAATCCTTCGGGATCCCAATAATCGCCGCGATGTAGATGATCATCATGTAGCCGGCTGTCTGCCATACGAACACGTTCACAATTCCCCAGAATGCCGTAGTCGGCGTACCGAGCCAAGGCAGACTGAAGAACTCCAGCCCCGTCGCTTCCCCGACGGCTGCAAATCCGCGAACATAGATAAAGTACCATATGTAGCCAAGCAGCAAGCCGCCGATTACATTCGGCAGGAAGAAAATGGTGCGAAGCACATTTCGGCTCTTCAGATTACGCGTAAGCAGCATCGCCAACAGCAGCCCCATCACATTAGTCAGGATAACCGCTGCAATCGTAAATCTTGCCGTGAACCAGAAAGCGGTCCAGAACCGTTCATCATCCGTGAAGATGCGATGAATATTCTGAAAGCCGACCCATTTCGCATGGTTCAGATCCAGCCCGTCCCACTCCGTAAACGTATAATAGAAACCCATAAAGAACGGCACCGCGACGATAAGCAGGAAAATCAGTAGTCCCGGTCCGACAAATACGGTTTGCTGCAGCCATTCATGCCATTTGATTTTGCGATTCACGCTCTGCACACAGATGTCCCCTTTCTTAACCCTCGTACCTCAGTATAGCGGCACTCCATAACCGCAATCGACAGACGATCGTGAACTTCATGGTGGAATATATTGACCAACTCACAATTGATAGCGTATGTTTATACCAAAATCCACGCCATCGATTCGGGAGGCGCATCCTTGACCACAACCTTGTTCAAAAACACGACAATCCGCAAAAAGATGATGATCCTCTTCTTAATCGCCACCATACTTCCGATCGCAGCTTCCATCGCAATCTCGTATCATCAGACGAAGTCTTCGATTACGAAAGAGGCCATCTCGAAGAATAACCGGCTGCTCGCGCTCGGCGGCACGAATATCATCAACTATATGAACAATATCAACCAGAAGTCGCTTGCCGTCTACAATTCGATGAATGTCCCCCGCTCGCTCTACTATATTTTGGAGCACAATATGGAGAACGAAGTGTTCCCCAACCAAATCAGCGATGTCATCCAGAACCGTAATTTGCTTAAGGATCATCTCTATAATATCTATCAGAGCGTGCAGGAATTTTATAAAATCAGACTCTATGTAGCGGGCCAGAATACAAGCTATCTACTATGGAATGACGACATCAAAGTAGGCAAACATCAGAACGGTTCCATAACGATGGCCTCCAAAACCAATATCGAACCGACGCATTTGAGTCACAATTACGGGTTATCGATTAAGTCTCCCGTGAAGGAAGAACAAGTCTTTACTCTTCATCGTCCGATCTTCTTGGCTCCGAGCGATGTGCAGCTGGCCGAGCTTACGATTGATGTGAAGACCTCCGTGCTGAATGATTTGAACCGTCAGCTCTATGATGCCGGTCATGAGAATTTCTATTTAGTTGACGCCGACGGCGGTGTATTGATCTCCTCCGATGATGCCCAAATTGGCAAGCGGCTGGACAGCGAATGGTTTCATACTGTACGGAACGCTTCGACGACAAAGGGGCATTTTGACTGGGATGGGAATGCGTTCTCCGGCATGATTTTCTACCAACAGGTGAAGACCAACTACATGAATTGGTATCTGATCAAGCAAACGCCGAACAGCCATCTATACGCGACCGCTAATGAAACCGCTTTAATTAATACTTGGGTTGGCGCAGCTTTCCTGGCTATTGCGGTCATCGCCCTGCTGCTCATCTCATATCGCTTCACGAAGCCGCTACTGGCGCTGATCGGTTACGTCAATAAGATCGATTCCGGTAATTTGAACGTCCAAATCGATATCCAGAGCAATGACGAAATCGGGCTGTTAGCCAAGCGATTCCGGTCCATGATGCAGACGATTAACAATTTGATTTTGAAGGAGTATCGGCTCGAGCTCGCAAACAAAACCATTCAGCTTAAAGCGCTGCAAGCACAAGTGAATCCGCACTTCCTCTATAATGCGCTGCAATCCGTTGGGACCGTAGCGCTGCAGCATGGCAACATGAAAGTATATCAGCTTGTGACGTCACTTGGGAAGATGATGCGCTATCAAATGGACATGGCAGATGTTGGGGTGGAGCTGAGCCGGGAGCTCGATTACGTGCAGGCCTACCTAGATTTGCAAAAAGAGCGCTTCGACAGCTCGCTCGACATTATCTTGATGATCGATGAGCGTACGCGCAGCATAAGGCTGCCGAAGATGATTTTGCAGCCGCTCGTGGAGAACTTCTTCAAGCATGGTTTCTTGCCGTCGGAGCAGCCGGCGAAGCTGGTTATTGCCAGTTCGCTTGGCGATGACGGGGCACTCACGATCGTCGTATCGGACAACGGGAAAGGGATATCTGCTGCACGTATGACGGAGCTTAACCGGCTACTAATGCAGGATCATGAGGTGGAAAATGAGGAGGAAGAAGGGCTGGCTATCGGGCTGCGGAACATCCTGTTCCGACTGCGGCTCTACTTTAAACAGGATGCGGCGCTCAGTATTCAGCATTTGCACCCGCACGGATTTTCGGTAACGCTTCACATTCCACATGCATTGGAGGACCCATCCTTATGAAAGCACTCATTGTAGATGATGAACGGCATGTTCGCGAGGCGATCCGCCTGCTTGTGCCTTGGCAGCAATTCGGCATCGAAACGGTGCTGGAGGCTGACGATGGCACGACCGGAATGGCGATGATTCAGGCAGAGCGGCCTGCGTTAGTATTTACGGATATGATGATGCCTGTCATGGGCGGCGACAAGCTGATGGAGTGGATGGCGGAGCATGCGCCGGAGAGCAAAATCATCGTCATCAGCGGGCATGATACGTTTGATTTTGTCCGCACGGCCGTGAAATTCGGGGGCATGGACTATATCTTGAAGCCCATCGACGCGGAGCAGCTGACTAGCGCGGTGGAACGGGCGGTCAGCAGCTGGCGCAGCGAGGATGCGAGCCGCTCCCGTGCGCGCGGGCAAGATATCGAGCTGAATCAGCTCAAGCCGCTCTATACGGAGCAACTGTTAGCGGCCCTGATGAAGGGAACGGGTTCCGCGCAAGAATTTGCGCTGGCGATGAAGCCGTTTGGCATGAGGTATGGAGCGGCGGCTGATGGTGGGACTGACGCGGTTGGCAGTGGGATCGGGTCTGCCGGAGGCGGGACTGGCGCTGCGAATTCGGCTGCTTCTGAGACGATGATTCGGACAGCCGTTGTGGAGCTAAGCTCCACTCCGCCTGCCGTAGCGGATAAATTCGGCTCCTCCGGCCGGGATCTCTTCGCCTATGCGGTCGCCAACATCGTGAACGAGATGTTGCGCGATCGCGGCGCGGGTCACGCCTTCCGTCACCATGCCGGCGCTGAGCAGGAGATCGTTCTGCTCTTCTGGGACAGCTGTGTTGATGTTCCCGGGTTACTGGTCGAGTGCAACGATGCTTTGTTTGTCGCACTGAAAGCGCGCCTGGCCATAGGCGTTGGTTTGCCGGTTGCTTTCCCATCCGGCCTTACCGCATCGTATCGGCAAGCGCGTACCGCATTGATGCAGCGGAATCTGCTGCAGACGGGTAAATGCATTCACTGCTTTGATGCCGGATCGGCTGTGTCCGCTGAATCGGCGCTGTTCTTCAGCCCTTACGAGGAGCGAGTGCGCTATGCCGTGCAAAGCGGCAGTCCAGATAACATCCGCCGCGCGCTGCAGCTGTGGTTCGATGCCCTCGATCAGAGAACCCGGCTTACCCCGGAGAACCTGCTGCTCTGGCAGCGGGAATTCCAGCTCGCCGCCGCGATCTGGGAGGGCGGCCGCAATGTCGTCGAGGCGGACATTCCCTATTCGAGAGAAGGCAGCAGCTCCCTACCTGTAGATGCGGGCGGCGCCTTTCAGTACGCAGCGTGGAAGGAAGCCTTCGTCCGCGAAGCATGCGTGATCGGAGCCAGGCTGAACGCGGTCAGCGAGCGCGGCAGCACCATTCGCGACATTGCCGCTCATATTGAGAAGTTCGCTCATGAGGACTTGACGCTGCAGAGCATCTCGGACAAATTTCATCTCAGTCGCGAATACATCTCCCGCAAGTTCAAGCAGGAGCTGAACCAGAATGTCTCGGACTTCATCACCGCGTGCCGCATCAATCGGGCAAAGATCCTGCTAGCCAGCGCCCATCTGAAAATCACCCAAGTCGCCGAAATGTCGGGCTTCCAGGATGAGAAGTATTTCAGCAAGGTGTTCAAGAAGCTAATGGACTGCACGCCAAGCGAGTTCCGCAAGCGGCAGTATGGGATGGAGTAGGTGACTCGCCAAAAACCAAACTAAGAAGCGCATGAAGGATCTCTACGTGCGCTTCTTTCGCTGAAAACCCAGCAATCACGCGCATGTAGATTCCTACGTGCGCTTCACCACAAAGAACCCAAAAAGAAGGCTGCCGATCACTGATCGGCAGCCTTCTTATATTTCGAATAAACTCTAACGGTTGCCAGCGTGGCTATTTCATGCAAATAGCTACTTTTAAAATTCTAACGGTTGTGAGCAACGTTATTCGCCGCAAATGGGTGATTTTGATCGCAAAATGCCCAAATAAGCGCTATGGCAACCGTTAGAAAATTAAAACAGGCTTTTAAGGCTAAATAGCCTCTGTCACAACCGTTACAGGCGGAAGATAACGTTTACCGCCGAGCCCGGCAGGCAGCCTTCCCTATTATCGCACCAGTTCCGGTTGATGCTCCTTCAGCCACCCGCGCAGCGGCACATCCTCGTCCGTCGGACTGTAGTAGCCGTTGCAATTGACGCCCGCGCCGAGCAGCTGACGGCGAATCGGGTCGGCGCTCTCCCACAGGTGCTGCACGGTCATATCGTCCTTCGTGCGAATCCAACGATAGCCGTAGCCGTAGAACAGCACCTTGCGCGTGTAGTCCGACCAGTTCGGCGAACCGGCATGCCAGGTGCGGCGATCGAAGAATACCGCCGACCCCGGCTTCACGCATACCGGGATCGCTCCTTCCGGCTGGCCTTGCCGATCAGCCGGCATTTCCAGATTGTCCTTCAGGTGGCTGCCCGGCACCACCCAGAAGTTGCCGCGGTCCGGCTCGGACACATCGGAGAGGAAATACGCGACCTTCAGCGATAAACGCGGACGCGGATGCGACTCCATCTCCATGTTGACGCGCCCGCTGTCCTGATGCCAGCCGAACGTCGCATCGCTCTTCGCTTTCCCGGACGGCGGAGTCGCAATCATATGCGCATGGTACAAATAGATGTTCCAGCCGAGAATATCCCAGACCTTCGGCAGCACTTTATCATAATCCACCAGATCAAGAAACGACCTGTGATCCGGAATGAAGTTTGGATAAAACAATGCCGTCTTCGGATCATGCCCGCCGCTCAGCTTGTCTTCATAGATACGGTCAAATTCCGTAGTCAGCTCAGCAACCTGCTCCGGCGAGAGCGCATTCTCCACAATCAGATAACCCAATTCGTTAAACTGTTTCCGTTCTTCTTCGGTCAACGCATACTGCAAGCATGATGGATCCACGCGTAATCCCCTCCGTATGATTGGTAATGAACCTGATTCAATCATAGATGGTTTGCCGGCTGCTTTCGAGTAACGATCTAGCTTTCTTTTGGACGATTCAACGATTATGATGACAGCGTTACCACAACTGCCGCTATCAACCCATTCATCCTGTCCTGCCCTTCATAAATGCCGTAGGCGAACAGCCTGTCACTTTCTTGAACACCCGGTTAAAATAAGCCTGATCGCAAAACCCCGTCTCCTCCGCGATTTCGCTGATCGACATCATTTTATCGATCATCAGCTCCTTTGCCTTCACGATCCGCACATGATGCAAATAATCGATCGGCGACAATCCCGTGACCGACTTGAACAAATGCGAGACATGATTCGGCGTTCTCCCCGTCAATTCGGCCAGATCATCCAGCGAAACCGAATCCTTATAATGATCGAGCAGATAGGTTTTGATATCCTCCGTCATCTCGATTTTCTTGGCCGGAAGCTTCCAATTATCCCGCTCATAATTAATAATGCTAAGCAGCTCCAGCAGAATCGCGTAACAAGTCGGCTCTGAATATGGTCCTCTCATGAGCCAATGATGCTTCAATAACATGAACCGCTGTTTAAAATATTCAAACCCGCTGATCGTCGTTTTGCAGTAACGATTCTCCGCCAGAAGCGGCAGCAGCATGCGATCATTATCATCCAACGTAAAATGCGTCGCATATCGCTGATGCTCTTCACTCGAAATCCCCCCGCGCACCGTACCGGCAGGCATGAAGAGAACATCCCCTTTTTGCAGCAAGACGGACTCCTCATTGACGTAGTAGATGATTTTGCCCTTCGTCACGACGAGCAGGATATGAAACTGCGTAGCGCTTTTGCCCATCTCCCATTTCCCGTGAAAATCCTTCGCATAACAGCTATGAAGCTTGATCAACGCCGATGACCTCCCGCAATCCGTTATTGCGCTAAACTCCAGATTTCAATGAAATTGCCATCCGGATCATAAAACGAGAACGATTTGCCTTGATAATCGAAGAGCTGGCCGACTTTAATGCCTCGCTCCACAAATGTATGATAAGCAGCCTCCGCGTCGTCCACCATAAACCCATACGAGGACTGAAGCGCGCCATCCGGATAAACGAAATGCGAATGTAGATAATGCTCATTTTGCTGGAATAAGATGCGAATCCCCGAATCATTCACCAGTTCGACGTAGAATGGATCTTCTTTCACTACTTGAAATCCCAGATGTTCACTGTACCATTCAACAGACTGAGTGAAATTGCTTACCGGAACGGTCAGGTACGTGCTCTTTAATTGAATCGGCATATATTATAGTCGCTCCTTCTCTTCCCGATTTGAACAGTCTAAGCAAACCAACTTCCCGTCGTCCAAAATCAAACCTTGCAGAAATCCATCCTTGCAGAAGATGTCCTTCTTGCACTGCTCACATTGCCCAACCAGCTCCTGCACCTCGTGACCTCCTCCAATCCTTCAGCCTCCATCCCTCGCTTAACCGGATGAACTATAGTAAAATGATGACTTAGCTACACTAAACGAGTATGAGGTGCCCGACATGTCCATTAATTTCACCAAAGCAATTGTCGATCGTTTGCAACGCGAAATTGCTGAAATAGAGAGCAAAATTCCGCAAGAGAAAGCCAAGACGGATAAGGCGCAAGCGAAAATCAAGCAGCTGCAGCGCGACATGAAGCTAAGTCAATCCGCCAGTGATTTAAGCAGCAAGATGTCACGGCTGAATAAGCTAAATGAAGATATTAAGACAAGCACCCGCAAGCAAGCCGATCTGGCTAAAGAGCTGGTCGCGAAAAAAGCTTCGCTTAAGCAGCATCAATCCAAGGGCTAACCTTGTCCTAGTTATTTCCATCTGTACCTTGATTATTAAGTTAGCGCCGATGGGAAGTCAACCAAAATAAAAAGCAGCCCGCCCGGGCTGCTTTTGTTATTTCCAAAGCTCTAATTGCTGCTGCATCGTTTCCTTCGTTATTCGCCTTTTTTGCAAAATCGCGCTCGGCACCATGTTGTTGTACTTCATGATTTTCTTGTTGATTTCAGAGAGCTCCGTTTCGATACTGCCACTGCCGCTGCCGCTACTGCCACCGTCTGATGAAAGTATCAGCTTCTGCAGCTGATCCCGGATTTCGTGCTGCAGCATGAGCCAAGCAGGCAAGAAATTGGCTTCTTTCAGAAAGCTGTTCGTAATATCGCCGGAAGGAACTTCGATTGGCTTCCCTTTGCCCGGCAGATGATCGAACGCGCCTTTTCGCTCCTGCTCCTTGTACATTTCGCCGATCCAATCCTGCGTGGACAGACCGGAATTCCAGAATTGCCTCGATTCGACCGCGGATTCCGGACGCTCCGTTTCCGTTTCCGCAGCAGATTCCACCTTAGATTCGGACTTCGCGTTCGGCTTTTCGTCTGCTTGAGGAGTATCGACTGATAGGGATTGTTTTTTGCTCTTTCTGAACCAAAAACCCATCTCCTGCTCACCACCTAAAATAGACTAGTAAACAAAAAACACTTCCTACTACTAGTTTACAAATAACGGCGTGAACATGTACCTTGCACCTTTGTAGAATCCTTGAACAGTACGGAATTTCCGCGCACAAGGTGAAACGGCTGACGCCGTCCTTTGATGGCGTAGCGCGGTTCATTCCGGAGATTTCCAAGCTCATTTATAGATGTGAAACTTATACATTCTTAGAAATTAGAGAAGGGAAGCGGCCAACCTTCAGAGGTCGGTGCTTCCCTTCTTTTTATTGATTATAAACCTCAAACTCATAGATGGATGGCGTATTGGTCGCGGAGTTGATCAGCAGCCTGACGCTCGTACCCGTTACCGGCGCGAAGGTCACCGTCTTGCTCGCGCCAATCGTCGTTCCCGTGGCGCTATCCACCCAAGCCGAGCCATTCCAGCAGGAGATCTTGAAACTCGCAATCCGCGTATCGAACTCTTTCAGCACCACCGTATTAAACGTCGTACTGCTGCCAAAATCAATCTGCAGCCACTCCCCCGCACTCGTTCCGGAAGCCGAATTCCATCTCGTGCCCGCTGAATCGCCATCGTTGGCTTTGGCCGGCGTATAGTTCGCATCCCACTGGCTTGAGCCCCAAATCGTCTTGTTCAGCCCTAAGTTCACCGGCGTTAAGCTCACATTGTCAAAGGCAATCCAATTCCCTCCGTTCGCGACGGAATAGAAGCCGATCTGTACGCTGCCATTGCTGACCGGAACGCTCGGTATCGTGACAGTTGTGTAGGTGGAGGTCGTCGGAATGTTCACAGACAGCTCTGCCCCTCCGTAATTCTTCGCAACCATTCTCGCTTGGCTCTGACCGCCGCTTGATCTTACATTCGCTTTGAGCGTGTACGTCCCGTTCGGCAAGCTAATATCTTGGCTGGTGTACACATTGTAAGCTGTCGCTTTCCAGTGTACCGCCTCGTAGGAACCTCCGCTCATTCCGCCTGCTTGCGTGTAATCCGCATCGATATTAGTCCCTTTATAGTCGCCGCCCCACGTAATCCAGCCCGGGATGTTCTGGCCGGCAACGGTCTCAAAGTTCGGATTTTGCACGAGGTTGCTTGTACCGCCGGTTGTTTGGACGGCAAATGTCGAGACCGAATTGGCGGGCAGGCTGGTCGTGAACGTTTTGCCTGACAACGCAATGGTCGACAGTGTGGCGCGGTTCTCCGTCGATGAGGTTCGGTAAGCTTGAACGGAGCCCGTCACGGTGCCGAATTTATTCAAATCGAACGTGTAACTCGCGGCCGAGGCTGTGTCATTGTAGACGATAATGGATATTTTGCCGGTAGCCGGATCGAGCGCCGTAATCGTCTTGGCATCGTTATTGGCAAGGATTGTGTACCCCCGACGAATGAAATTACTGTACTGCCGCATCACATGAAACTTCTTCGTAATCCAATAATTCTGAGTCCCGTCTGAGGCAAAATGGATCAAGCCCCAATTGCCGTTCCCCGCAAGCGACTCCGCTTCGGATTCAAGCGCCTGCCAGTACACCCATTCTTGCGGCGCGAGGTCTTTCAGATCGGTCGTAATGGCGGAAGCCAAGCCGAGATAGGCTGACACCGAACTATGATCATGCGTCCCCGAGGAGGTGGTCACCTCGGACATTTGCAGCCTGCGGCCGTTGCCGGCAGCCTTCTGATATAAACCTTGGCGATCCCCGCCGCTATACGTGTGCGTGTTGAACTGCGTGATCGCACCTGCTGCCGCCGCATCAAGGCTGTCCAATGAGCTGTGAGACATCGCGATGCTCGTTTCGTCCAGACCGCTGATCGTTGTGCCTGTTAACGACTTCGTCTGAAGCGCCGAATTTGTCGCATTAATAAGGGCAATCTGCTTGGCGCCTGCCGAAACCTTCATTCCCTCTTGTTTGCCGCCTGCCGCCCAGTAATTAGAGTTTGCCTCATTCATCGGATTCAACGTCCGAAACGTAATCCCCCAGCTGTCGCGAAAATGCTTGACCACCTCGGTCAAATAATCCGCGAATTGTGCCTCGTACCCGTTCAGCAAATTATCCTGGCTCGGATCGGTGTTGCCGGTCGATTGCCCGCTCTTCGTCATCCAATACGGCGCCGAATAGGAGATGGCATCCGCCTTGAAATCGGCTGCCGGCACTCTGGACTTCGCCGCTTGCAGCCACCAGCGCTGGTTCGCATCCGCTGTCCAGTCATAGGCGGAAGCCGAAGTCGCCTTATACCCCGGCACCGCAGCACCGACTCGCATGGAGCTTACATAAGCAGGGTCATTGCCGCCGCCGATGTTATAGCGGGCAATGTTGAACATCGTGCTCGGATTGGCATCCGTGTTCGTCGTGCTGTAGAGCAAATCTGCCAGCGTATCCTTGCTGGTCCAATTGCCGGTGTAATTCGCCGACCACGCAAGCGAGGTGCCCCACCCGCCAAATGGCAGCGACCGGATACCCGGATCGACGATCACCGTCGTTGCCGCTGAGGCGGGCTCCACCGCTATTACGCTCACTGCGAGCGCCGTCAGCAGCGCTATGCTCACGCTCTTTTTTACCTGTCGAATCATTACCAATTCCTCCTTTAGTTAAAATCATCAGTCGGACAATGTCCTCCTTTAGATCACATATATGAAAACCCTTTCATAAATAGATGCAGGTTCTGTCAATAGACAGCAGATCGAGCAATGATTATAATGGAATGACGAAGGTGAAACGTTTCACCATTACGAACAGGAGGAAGTTAACACATGAGTACACTTGAAGGCTGGATTGAAGTTTGTGAAGTTGACGATATTGATGAGGAGGATGTCATCCGTTTCGATCACGAGGATCGGACGTTTGCCGTCTACCATTCCGATAAAGGGAAATTTTACGCGACCGACGGCTTTTGCACCCATGAGAAGGTTCACTTATCCGACGGTTTGGTAATGGGGCATACGATTGAGTGTCCGAAACATAACGGCAGATTCGACTATACGACGGGCCAAGGCAAGAAAGCGCCTATATGTGAAGACCTCAAAACCTATCCGGTTCAAGTGGAATCGGGTAAAATCTATATTAAAATCGACTAAAGACAGGGGAACTATATAGAGATGACACAACCGGGAATGGTTATTATCGGCGCCGGCGAGGCCGGTGCAAACGCGGCAATGGAGCTGCGTAATCAAGGCTACACGGGCAGCATTACGCTGATCGGCAAAGAAAATCGGACGCCTTACGAGCGTCCGCCGCTATCGAAGAGCGTCCTGCTCGAAGAAGAAGCACCGGCTCCGACATTCATGCTGGATGCGGCTAAGCTCGAAGAGCTGAATATTCAGCTGCTATCGGATAGCCATGTAACGAGCATCGATCGCGATGCACACCGGATTGTGCTGGGTGACGGCAGAGAGCTGTCTTATGAGAAGCTGCTGCTTGCAACAGGCGCAAGCCCGCGTAAGCTGAACATGGAAGGCTCCGATACTTCCGGCGCCTTGTACCTTCGCACATTCTCCGATGCGCTTGCGATTCGTTCGCAGCTGCACCCGGGCAAACATATCGTCATCGTCGGCGGCGGCTTCATCGGCCTCGAAGTTGCGGCGAGCGCTCGCGAGCGCGGCTGCGACGTGACTCTGCTTGAAGTAGGACCGCGTATTCTGACGCGCGGCGTACCTGAAGAAATTGCGAATGTCGTGGAAGCAAGACATCGCGAAGCCGGCGTTACGTTCAAGATCGGCACGGCAATCAGCCGCATCACGAATGATAACGGCGCGCAAATTATTGAGATGGCCGATGGCACTGTCATTCGCTGCGACGCCCTTATCATCGGCATCGGAGCTGTGCCTGAGCTTGCACTTGCTGAAGGCTGCGGCCTTGCGATCGAGAATGGTATTCGTGCGGATGAGAAGCTCGCAACAAGCGACCCGGATATTTTTGCGGCCGGGGACTGCTGCTCCTTCCCGCTTGCGCTGTACGGCGGCACGCGCGTTCGTCTTGAATCCTGGCGCAATGCGCAGGATCAAGGCATTCACGCCGCGCAAAATATGCTCGGTGCCGATCAGCCGTATGAGGCGATTCCTTGGTTCTGGTCGGATCAATACGACGAGTCGCTGCAGGTAGCAGGCCTTGTCGACTTCGGCAGCGCGAACAAGATCAAGCGCGAATCGGCCGACAACGTGCATTTCTTCTTCCATCTGGCGGAAGACGGCACACTGGCAGCAGCCAGCGGCATCGGTCCCGGCATCGCCAAGGACATCCGTTTGGCGGAAATGCTCATCGAGCGCAAAGCCGTCATCGACCCGGCCGTTCTCGCCAGCGCGAGCACGAAGCTGAAATCGCTGTTGAAATAAGAGAAATCGCCCGTTATGATGCCCAAGTGCATCGTGGCGGGCGATTTACGTTTCCGCTCACAATATAAAATAATCCGTAACGAGCAACGCAGCGCCTAACGAGAGATTCATCCATCCCAAAACCTTGGATAATTTACGCTCCTTGTCCATCTTCTTAACCCGATATTCCTTAATATCAAATTGCAGAATCAGAAAGCCGGTTAGCAGAAATAACGGGATGGAGTAGCTGATGAAACTGACGGCGATATAGCTTCCACTGAACAAGAGATCCACCCCTTATGTAGATTTCATGCCGACCCTTCTTACATTGATTTTCACGTGAAGATCGAAAGAGGCTTCTTTGTACATCTCCTGCCAGCGTTTCTTCGAGCGGACCTGCGAATTCCAGAACCCCGGCTTCTTCGCACGAACAATTTCGCCAAAGCCGAATATATCCGAACCGTCCTCCTGCGTCTGCGCAAGCAATTTCTTATACACAGCAATCGCCTTTTCTTTCTCATCTTGTTCGATTTTTCTTAAGATGCTTGAATATCGGATGGTCACGGCATCGCTTATTTTCTCTTCCACACTGATCTCCAGCGCAATAAATAGGGTGAATACAGGTCGACCGTTTACGATGCGCACGCTAATCTTCTTGTCCCGATGCGTCGTCGTCATCATCACATTCTTCGATGGACCGCCAAGATCGACAAAGATGCGGTAGCCTGCGGGATTCATCCCTTTAACGCCCATGAAGGCCCCGATTTGGCTCGCATTTGTTGTTCCTACCATCTTATTGTCTCTAAAATAAGCCAACCCGGTAATCTGGATGTTCTGTTCCTTACGGATAGCTACATAGGGCAAATACCCTTCCTCCCCCAGCTTTACCGAGTTGCTCCAGAAGTTGCCGATGTAATCAATCGGAAATTTCCCCATTCGGATTCCTTCATCCAATGTGGCTATGAGATATAACGTCGGCACTCGCTCCAGCTTAGGCGCAGCCTTCATCAGCGCCTTCGCGCTGCCTTTCGTAATCATCAGCCACGCCATGCGCCTGACTTCCGAATTGCGATGGAAGAAATCGTTAATATTCTCCATGCCGCTTCTCGCCACGCGCTCCGACACGACAATGACACGTAAATGGCCGAAGAACAATCGACTTGAAATCTGCTGCTGCAAATTCATTAGTGCATCATCGACGGAATGCCCGACGGAATCAAGTACCCAGAGGGTTTCCTGCGTGCCGGCACCGCTGCTGCCGCCGCTTTCCCCCGGGCCAAGCGGAATCCGGCCGGGGAGCGCGATTTGGACCGTAACCCTGACCATGTCGGTCTTAGGCGTAACCTGAATGACTTGCGATTCTCGCTCCTCCTTGGAGATGAAACCGGCCGGATCTATCGATATGCCTAATACGACCGCGCGTTCCTCAATCTCAAGCCGATCCCAGCAGCCGCTCAACATGGGCACAATCAGTACTACCACAAGGGAAAGCTTAATGGTCCGTATCCAGCGGCTGTTCTTCAACACGATCCCCTCTCTTCCCGCGAATGTGTGTGATGATGAACAGAAGTGCCGGATAACCGATCGTTACCAACAAGCCGATTCGTCCGATTTCCTCAATGATTTCGTACATTTGCAAAATATTTTGAGGAAGCACCGCCATGATGAAGACGAAAGGAAGCAAGAAAAAGGAGAACATGTTGTGGTCCTTGCTTCCGAAGAGATGGCTTATGAATCGAAGGGTCAAATAATAACTGGAAAACAACGTCGTAAATACAGCGGTTACCCAGACCGCCAGAAACGCCGCATCCATCCGCTCGAGGATATTGGCCGGCAGCGATGTTGCTTTGGCCAGCTCCAGCGTTGGCCATAGCAAATTTTTGATTTCTTCGGCACCAAAGACGCCTACCGCCGCTATGACGATGATGACATACATGCCGCCTGCAATACACATGGCAACAAAACTTGCCTTGATCGATTTGTTCGGCTTCTGCATAGCCGGAATTACAATCGTCATCACGAAGGAGCCTTGAAACAAGGACGCGATCGTTATAATACCCGGGAGCATATGAGCTTGGCTGTTTCCCCAAATCGGCTGCAGATTAATAACATCCGCATTCTTCAAAGAAAGCGCGACAATAAGCAAGGCCGGACCGAGGAGAAACGGGAAATAGAACAAATGGATATAGGAAAACGTCACCAAGTTGTTGCGCGTAGAAACAGCCGCCAGCAGCAGCATTACGATGACGGTAACCTCAAGCGGCGTATTCTTGAGAACCGAGGTGACGACAACCTCGCCGAATTCACGCGCCGCAAGCGATGTCAGAATAGCAAAGAACGCGATGATCGCAAGACTGCCAATTAGCGACGGCCATTTACCGATAATATCCTCGCTGTACTCGACAATGGACTTATTGGGAAATCGCATGCCAAGCAAGCTGATCAACAGCAGTCCGCAAAAGCCGACTATAGCCCCCAGAAGGGTAACAAGCGGTGCGCCTGCATCTCCCGCACGTACGGCAAACAAGGGCAGCGGAAGCACGCCGACTCCGATGATGGTACTAACCAGAATGGCTGACGATTGAAGCGTCGTAATGGTACGGGTGTTTGCCATGCCTTATTGCCCCTCCTTGGAAGGTTCGATTTCACTTGGATCCAGCACATTCTTAGGCTGCTTCTCTGCGGACGGTTCGGAAGATACTCGTTTCTTATCCTGTGTATGCAAGGCGGGCGGGCGTTCTGCCATCCACTTCAGCGGACTCCGTATGAGGACATCCTTCATCCCTTTGAAGTTTCCCGGCACAAGCGGGCTCAAATATGGAAGGCCGAACGACTTCAAGGAAAGGAGATGGTTGGCAATGAGAATGAGGCCGATTACGACGCCATACAGCCCGAATATCCCTGCCATAATAATGAGCGGGAAACGCAGCAGCCGCAATGCCAGAGCGGCATTATAGGCCGGTGTTGCAAATGAGCCGATCGTGGTCAGTGCGATAATAACCACCGTAATCGGG
The DNA here is from genome assembly GCF_900116125.1 of Paenibacillus sp. BC26. NCBI lineage: Bacteria > Bacillati > Bacillota > Bacilli > Caryophanales > Paenibacillaceae > Paenibacillus > Paenibacillus sp. BC26. The sequence continues at coordinate 861,066 of NZ_FPAD01000002.1, forward strand.
GATGCGAACCCGGCTGCAACCGCAGCTTGCCCGACAACCAATACGCCGACAATCGACAGCGCGCCGCCGACCTGCTGCGGCAGCCGAATCGTCGCTTCCCTTAATACCTCCATTGAGATTTCAATTATCAGCACCTCAACTACAGCCGGGAATGGCACTCCGGCCCTGCCGCCGGCCACCGCCACCGCGAATTCCGTCGGGATCAGCTCCGGATTGAAGGAGATGATGGAGACATAAATCGCCGGGAATACAAGCGAGAAAACCAGTGCCACCAATCTCGCCATGCGGATCGCGCTCATTAGCAGAAACCGTTCCGTATAATCCTCGATCGTCTGATAGAACTGGCTGAATACCGTTGGGACAATAAGCGCAAGCGGTGATCCGTTCACTAGAATGGCCACCCTGCCCTCCAGTAGATTCGCAACCACCTTATCCGGGCGCTCCGTGTACTGCACCTGCGGAAACGGAGTTACGTGGTTATCCTCGATAAATTGCTCCAGATATCCTGAATCCAGCACGGCATCAATATCAATGGCCGAAAGCCTGCGTTTCACTTCTTCTACAAGCTCTGCATTCGTAACGCCATCCAAATAACAGACCGACACCTTAGAGCGGCTTCGGCGGCCGATCTCGAGCGAATGAATGCGCAGCTCCGGCGTTTGGAGGCGATACCGGATCAAGGCGATATTCTTCTCCAGCATCTCGATAAAGCCTTCGCGAGGCCCGCGTATGACCTGCTCGGTAGCCGGCTGATCGACCGCGCGTTTCTCGATGCTGCAAGTACAAATCGAGATGCCTTCCTCCACTCCTTCGATGACCATCGCGGTATCACCGCGCAGAATGCACGAAATAAGCCCGGAAAGCTTCGTTTCGGGCTTAATGCTGCTGTGGTAAAGGACATCATCGATAACAAGGCCGCGCAATCTTTGAGGCTCTAGGTCGCCGCCTTCCAAATGAGCGGGCAGGTGCATCAGAGGCTTAAGAATATGATTGTTTATCGTCGCGAGATCTGTCATTGTGGCATAGAAGAACAATACCGCTTCATAACGCCCGAATAGATGGAAGCGGCGCACGATGAAATCATCGTCATCCTTCATTATCCCTTGCACCGCTTCGATTGTGTCTTCCAGCCTGCCCTTCAAGCTTATATCTAGTGCTGCGTCCAATATAGGAGCAGACGCTCTCGTAATGATTCTCGATTTGCCTTTGCCAGATGCCTTCTTCATCGATTTAGCTGCCTACTCTCGCCAGTCCGCTTGGATAATAGTAGTAATTTGCCCTAAAGCAGGAATAACTATTAGGAAGCCGGATGAAAAAAAACAGCGGTACAGGTATTCATAACCTGTACCGCTGTTTTCCTAAATTCCCTTAACGCTATAAGACGAATATTGCGTACGACTGCCCTTATCGTTCGCGAAGCCTACCATGCCGTTCACGTAAGGCGCAGACTCGTCCTTGTATCGAATCACAGTCGCTCCATTAACGGTCACTTCGAAGTCGCTGCCAACAGCATTAATGCCTACCTCATACTCCTGGCCGTAAGCCCATTCGAAGTCGACGCTTGCGAGCTCGCGATAGCCGTTCTCGTTCTTGTACAGGCGGAACGTATTCCCTTCGGAGAAACCTGCGGCATAAGAGCGAATGCCACCTTGCACGCGGAAGAGGATACGGTGCTCGCTGCCAGATTGCGGGATGACCGAAGCTGAGTAGCGGTAATCCTTCCACTGCAGATCCCCCGTATAGCTCTCGGCAGACTCGCCATAATAGCTGCCGCACAGCTTCCCTTCATCCAGCGTCCACAAGCCGCGCAAATAAGTGAGCTGGCTCACTTCGATATGAATGCCGTTCCACTTCTCCAGACGTTCCTGCGCAAAGTCGATCGAATAATCAGGCTTCCCGGCGAAGTTCATGTCGTCCACATAAGCAATCAGCGCTCCCCAGCCCCCTTCGGGAATCCACTCTATGCCCGCTTCAAGCAGACAGACGTTTTCCATTGCCGGGATCGAATAAGTAAGCTCCGTCCATTGCCCCGGAGTCAACGTCGTTTTTTCTCCGTAATGACGGACATCGGCATTTCGGTCTCGCACGTAAAGCCGCACCTGGACCGACCTTTTCTCTGTCTGCGGCAGCATGACCTTCGCCGCAATCGACTGCCCCGGGTAAAGATTCGGCGAGAAGCATGGATCATAGCGGCTGTCGTTGAAATCCTCGGGACGGTAATAGGTTTGACGGTAAGCCCGATAGCCTTGTCCGCCGTGCGAACGATCGAATACGACTTTGAGCGAACGCTCTCCGCTTGCCGCGGCTTCCGTCGTGTTCTCCACGAAGCTCGTGACATGATGGCTCCGGTCGTCCCAATCGGTCCTGAACGCATGCGTAGAGCCCGGAAATTCAAAATGGAATTGCGACTGCTTGCCGTTCAAGATCGGCTTCCACTTCTCTGCCGGTTCCGAACCGGCAATGCGATAGCCCAACTCGGCAACGTACTGGGCGCACCACGGCAGATCGATCGCGTTCAAGGAACCAATGACGCTTGAGCAGCAGAGGAAATCGTTGATTGGCTTGCGCCACGATGGATCGATGCCGTCCAGGCCGACCATCACGCCCATAATCGTACCCACGTTACCGACGTTGCAATCGGTGTCCCATCCGCACATATTGCATATATTAATCGCCTTGGAGTAATCGCCTCCGGAATACAGCAAGGATAAGACGATGACCGCGGAGTTCGGGATAATATGGCAGACGCCGGGATAGCGGTCATAACCGTAGTTGTCGAATACGAACTTGAAGCAATCCCGCCAATTTTCCGGATTGCGGTGATAGAACGCGATCACGTCTTTTGTCATCCGGGTATATTCGCAATCCTCAGGAATAACGGCAAGGCCTGCCGCGATAATCGCTTCGATATCCCGTTCCACAAAGGCGGCTGCGATACAGGCCGCAATGAACATGCCTCCGTATTTGCCGTTGCCGTCATGCGAAACGCTGGCAATTTTCTCTGCATAATGAGCAGCCAAACTTGGGTTGCCAGGTGCGATCAATCCCCATGCGTCGATGAAAATCTGTCCGCCGATTTGCTCCGCGACAGCGCTTCCATTTAACGCCATAGAACCGGAACGCGGTGCCATGATCCCATTCTTCAAGTTCAGATACGCGGTATGCTCCGTCGACTTCCCATAGCCGCCCCACCAATAGAAGCCATGGCCGTCAGGCGCATAATTGAGCCAAGTCAGCCCCATCTGCTCCGCGGAGATGTCAGGCGTATGCGTATAATCCTCAAGCGCCCGCAGGAAGAACAGCGGGCCGTTCGTGTCGTCGTCGGCCGCGAAATTTTTGAATTGGTGCAAATAACCGGTAATTTCGCCGAACGTACGCTCCAGCTGCTCGTAGGACCAGCCTTCGACATTCCCGCCATGGCGGACGCCGATCGTTTTCCCCACCCATCCCGCATATACGCGTTCCACATAGTCCTCAGGCATTGTATGATTCACAAGAGCCGATCTTTCGGAATTCCCCATCATTCCTTTTCACACTCCGTTCTCTCATTTTCCATTCCAGCCGTGTTGTCCGCGCCAGTGGAATTGTCCTCATCATACATCAGGGCACCTGCTTCGACATATCAAAATTACCGGACATTTGTGCTCGAAAACGTTCCTTTATTCCGTTTGATAAGGCAATCGGATGAATACCGACGTCCCCGAACCAGGCTTGCTCTTCACCTCTACACCGTAATCATGTCCGAACTGCAGCTTGATTCGTTCGTTCACGTTTCGCAGCCCGTACCCTCCCTTCTGGTTCAGCTGGGCACTTTCATCCAGCAACATAGCTACAACCTCCGGCTCCATGCCGACTCCGTCGTCACTCACCTCAAGCAGGACGATGCCGCCTACATACCCGCCTTTGATCAGAATCGAGATTTGTTCCTTCTCATGACTGAGTCCGTGCAGAATCGCGTTCTCGACGATCGGTTGCAGGATCAGCTTCAGTACGGTGGCATCCATGATGCCTTCATCGAGCGCATAGATTGAGCGTATGCGGTTTTTCATCCTATAGCGCTGAATATCCATATACGCTTTAATACATTCGAACTCCTCCCGCATCGGGATGACATCTTTTCCTTTACTCAGGGAAATGCGGTAGAACTTCGCCAGGCTTTCCACGATCTCGCATACGTCGTCATTCCCGTTCTTCCGCCCAAGCCAGCTGACCGTAGACAAGGTATTGTATAGAAAGTGCGGATTGATTTGGCTTTGGAGTGCCGTCAATTCGGCTTCCTTTCTCTTAATCGTGAGCGTATAGACTTCATCGATCAAATATTTCATGCGTTCCGCCATTTGATTAAAGCTATGGTCCAGAACGGCGATTTCATCCTTCCCGCTCACAAACCGTCCCGTCTCGATTTCTCCGTTCCTCATTCTTTGGATGCGTTTGAGCAGAATGGTCATACGAGAGAGAATCAGATTCGAGAAAATGACCAGCAAAGCTACTGAAACGGCTGCGCTGACAAGAATAAACAACAGGCCGTAATTTCGCATGTTCTTCGTTTCTTCCAACAGACGGTTGACCGGAATCATATAAACCATTTTCCAGCCGTTCGACAGTTCGCTGTACATGACTTTGAAATGGTCCTCACTCCGCTGCAGCAGAAAATCGCCGCCAGCCTGACTCCCGATTTCGCCAAGCACGTCCGCTTCCAGGTTCTTGCCTACGCTGGTCCGGTTATTGGACGTAATGATATTCCCATCGGGCTCCACGAGGTAGATCGCCTTGTCTGTTCCCTCTTTGGAAAGCAGCTGATAGAACTCCGATTCCTTGATTTCAATCGTGAGCAAACCTACCGAATGATGATCCGTATAAAATTCCAAGGGCCGATTATAGCTGAATACGCGGGTATTCGGCGCGTTGCGCCTTAACTCCACGTCCCAATACAAATTCCCGTCCGGAACGGACTTCACCTTCCCCCAATATCCTTTATACTTGGATGCCGAGGCTCTCTGGAAATTAAGCTGACCCGCGATTTTGTCGTCGGCAAAGGTCAGATAGGGCTTGGCATTATACAAGGTTGCATTATGAAAATAAATACCGACGGTACGTACGTCGTTTTTGAATTTCAGCAATACTTTGACCCGCTCGATAAAATCGCTCTCGACCTCGTATTTGTCCAGGTTCGAGCTTTTGCTGTAATCCTTCTGGAGATCTAAGTTCAAATTGGTATCAAAGTAGAAATGATTGGACAGCTCCTCATACGAAGCAAGCCGGGTTTCCATATTGTACATCAACTGCTGCATCGAGATCCCATAGGTAAGGTTTGTCTGATTCTCGATGATCTGATTCGCCTTATGCACCAGAAAGAAGCCCATGAACAGGAGCGGTAAAAAGCCGGCAATCATATACGAAGCGATTAATTTCGGCTTCAGCCTGATCCGGTTAATCGTATGGTTGGATAAATCTTTAAGCCAGGATTTGATAGGCATCTTTGAAATCCCCCGGCGATATGCCGTAAAAGTTTTTGAATACCGCGCAGAAGTATGAAACGTTCTCGTAGCCGACGGCAAGCGCGACTTCATTCACTTTACGCTCGGGCTGGCGAAGCAGCTCGCTGGCATTTTTCATTCGGGTTTGCACGATGTACTCCTTTAGCGTCATGCCCGTGTGGTTCTTGAATAATTTTCGGACATAACCCGGAGCCAGGAATACGCGGCCTGCAATGGAATTAATCGTTACATCCGTCATGTACTCGCTCTTTACCCACTGCTTGATCGTTTGCACAATGTGTTCGTTTCTGTTGCCTTGATTCTTCTTGATCAATTCGGCGATGCCTTGAATATAAGCGACGACCCAAGCTGCCAGCGAATCGATGGTATCCATCTGCATCAACTTCTCCCATGGTGCCTTCTCTTGCTCGAACGCCGCTTTCACCAGCTCTTTCTTCTCCGCAAGCGTTTGCAAGGCCGTATTCAGAAGATCGATCGCGACGAACCAGGCCTGCTCCTTCTTCATCGATTTGCCTTGTAAGCTAGCCGTCACGATTTGTTCAATCCTGGCCGGATCGGAGGTTAGGATGGCTTCTTCCAATTCTGCTTTCGAGCGGTGAATGACAATCGGATAATGAGCCCAGCTGCCTTCGTCGTCCTCGTGCCACAGCACGTTTTGCGCGCCTGAATAAAACTTGCGGCCGACTGCCGTTCTGGCCATACGATAATAGCGCGGGCAGCTTCGGATCCCTTCCTCTGCCAGGGCAATGCCGATCGCAAGCGTCATCCCCGTTGACCGTTGCAGCTGCTGAATCCAGCTCGCGGCCGTCTGTTCCAAGTGCTCTTCCATATCTTCCTGAGCAAGAATCGGAGAGCAAGGAATCAGCACGACATATTCGCCTTCACGGGTCATGACGACCGGCAAATTCGTTTCCTCCCCGATCATCCCGCTCAGCTCGCGATAGACGGCGATCGTCTTCAAGTGCTCCGAGTCCTCGCGGTCAACCCCAAGCTCCTCCGCTTTCACGATCATGACGGCCGTAGGAATCGCAGGCAGCGACAACCCATAGGACGCTGCCCGCTGCATCGTCCGATCGTCGTCGATCCGTTCGATGCCGAGCAGAATGTCCCGCAGCAGTTGCTCTCGCAGCAAGGGCAGGCTCTCTTCTACCTGATGCTTAAGCTGGACCTCTTCTTTCTCGCGATGTTTCTCTTCCTGAATCCGGCCGATCGCTCCGGCAATGGTATCCATCAAGGTCTCTTTATTGATGGGTTTCATCAAATAAGCAACCGCGCTCACATCCACCGCGTTCCTTGCCGCATCGAAATCCTCATACCCGCTGATGAATATGAATTTGACGTTCGGATAATGCCGCTTCAGCCGGCTGGCGAACTCCAGACCATTCATGCCCGGCATCCGCACATCTGTAATCACGATGTCCGCTTCCACGTCGACAAGCGCCTCTAAAGCGGCTTGCCCGTTCCAGGCCTCGCCAATGATCGTGATGCCGAGCTGACTCCAGTCGAAGAGAGAACGAATCCCCTCGCGTTCCATATCTTCGTCGTCCACGATAAACAACTTGATCATGATGATTCCTCCTTGCCGAAATTGCCCGTGAGAAACTCGGAAAGGCTCCCGTCGTGGCAACCGGAGCCGTTCCGAAATTATCTTCTTATTGCTTCCATTCTGCTTTGCGGTCCTGATACATTTGGTTCATCGCCGCTTCCGCTTGGCCGATGCCCATATCATCCGCTTTCTTCAAGAATTCATCATAGCCTTTATCGAATTCCGCATCAGACGCGGATAGGATCAGCTTCACGATCGTGTTGTAAGATAACTGATTCACTTTAGTCGTAGCAATGTACTCCGCGCTCTCCGGCTTAAAGTTAAGTCCGGCGATATCCGTGTAATCCCACCCCGTGCTTCTTCCTTCCTCGATCCAATCCGTCCCTTTCTCGCCGTAACCCTCGTTGGCCCGCTTCGTCTCGTCGTCCCACCACATGGAGAAATCCAGTTCTTTGCGGGACATTTGGTACGTGAAGCTCGGGTGATCGTTCATATCCGTGCTGAAGGTCAGAAACCCGAATGTGTTCAATCCGCGCTTCGACGCAAACAGCTCATCATTCTGCCAGCCGTTCACTTGGAAAGTCGTGCTCTTGATATATTTTTTGCCTTCTTCTTCCGTAATAAAGTAATCATAGCCATCTTTATCTTCACCGTCAAAGTTAACGACGCCCTTTTGCAGCAAGTTTCCTTCCTGCGTATTCAAGTAATTAACGAACTGCATAAACCGCTCCGGATCTTTCATTTTGCTCGAAATATAGACGCCCGAATCGTAGTTGGCTCCGTATGCGTCGTAAGTCGTCTTTGCTACTTCCGGATTCCCTTTCAACAGGAAGTATTTGAAGCGAAACGGCTTCTTGTCTTGGGTGAAGATACTGTTCGCTTCGTACATGTTGTCGAACCAAGATCCGATGGATGAGAACACTTTCTCCGAAGCCATCTTCGCCTTAAACCCGTCAATGTTCTGAACGGCAGACTCCTCGTCGAGCAGTCCTTGCTGATAGAGTTGGTTCAGCCATTTCAACGAATCGCGGATGCCGGCGTCCTTATATTTGTAAATCAGCTTATCGTCAGGCGTCCAGACATAATCGTTGTAAAGCCTTACGCCCTCGGCGCCTGCCAAGGTTTTGACCATGTTCGTAAAGAAGCTCTCCGTTCCGAGCGCCAGAGACATCGGAATGTATTGCGGATACTTTTCCTTCACTTCCTGGAGCAGCGCCGTGAGTTCGTCGAACGTCTGCGGCTTGTACCAGCCCTTAGCCTCCAGAACGTTAGTCAGAAACTGAAAGCTGTAGCCGGTCTCGAGCATTCTATCCGCGCCCGGAAGAATGTAGCCCGAAGGGATTTTATAGATCTTGCCGTCCTCGTTCTTCAGCTGGCCCCAGACCGAGTTTAAATTTTCCTTGATTTGTCCGCCGTATTTGTCGAACAGTTCGTCTAATGGAATCACATAACCGGCGTCGATGAACTTTTGCGCCATCGAGGGGTTGTTAATGACGATCGCGTCCGTCATTTCCCCGCTTGCCAGCATAATGTTCAGCTTCTCATCCACATTAGCCGGAGGCGATTCAAGATTAAGGCGGACTTTCGTTTTATCATAGACCTGCTTCACGACCGGCGCATCCTGAGACGCAAGCTGCGGTACGTTCCAGCCCAGCATGACGCTGAATTCGGCATCCGGCAATGCAGACATATCTCCTGCCTGCGCCGCTGCGTTTCCTTCCGTATTCGCCGCTCCGTTTGACTCCGACGTCTGCTGTGCAGCATCGCCCTTCGCGTTGTTATTGCTGTTGTTAGAACAACCGGCTGCTGCGGTAATGATTATAAAAGCGCTCAACATAATACCAAGTACTTTCCGAACACTTGCTTGTCTCATTTGAAACCTCCCCCATTAGTGTAAATTCTCTTTTCCTATTTTGCTATTACAAATCCTCTTGGAGGACGAACAGCCCGGAATCCGCCTAACCTATTAACCCTTGATGGAGCCGAGCAGCATGCCTTTGACGAAATACCTCTGAATGAAGGGATACACGCACAGTATGGGCACCGTTGCGACCATTGTAATCGCCATCTTGACTGCTTCAGGCGTTACTTTGACCATACCGCGGCGAGCCATGCTGGATTTCATCTGATTGATCATCGCGCCGGCCTCGGTCTGATTCAAAATTTTCATGAGCACGTATTGAAGCGTCTGCAGCTTGCCATTCACCGTGAAAAACAGCGTGTCCTGCCATGAATTCCATTGGCCGACGGCAACGAACAGGCCAATCGTGGCAATAATCGGCGTCGATAGCGGCAATATGATTCGGAAAAACACATACACATCGTTCGCCCCGTCAATATAGGCGGATTCAATCAAGGAATCCGGAATGGATTTGAAATTGGTACGAAGCAAGATCATATTGAAGGCGCTGATTAATCCCGGGATAATATAAACCCAGAACGAATTGTAAATGTGAATGGTCTTAAACAAAATAAACGTTGGTATCAAGCCGCCGTATAGGAACATGGTCATAATGAACAGCGAATTGAAAAACTTGTAGCCGATCAGATCCTTCTTGCATAACGAATAAGCCAGCATAGCCGTGCAAATGACCGAGGTCACCGTCCCGACGACGGTCCGAAGCACGCTCATGATGGAAGCATCGATCAAGGCATCATAGCGGAAGATGACGCCGTAGTTCGCAAAAGTGAATTTACGAGGCCATACCGTCAGTCCTCCCCGCATGGAATCTACGGCATCATTTAGAGAGAAAGCCAGCACATGCAGGAACGGATACAAAGTAACAATCATCAATATCGTAAGGCCGCCTATGTTAAAGAAATCGAATGCAGTATCCTGCCATCTCTGTTTCATCGTTTTGTCCCTCTTTTCATAGCACGTTGTCCTCTCCGAGCCTCTTCGCCATGCGGTTTACAAGATACAAGAGCACCAGCGATACCAACAATCGAAACAGGCCAATCGCAGTTGCGTAGGAATACATCGCATTTCCCAGTCCCATGCGGTAAACGTACGTATCAATGACTTCGGAATACTCGTGAACCATTGGATTGCCGAGCAAGTAGGAGGGATCGAAGCCGGCGTTCAAAATTCCGCTTGCGCTAAGCACGAGCAGCACCACAATTGTCGGACGGATACATGGTAAGGTGATATGCCACATTTTCCGCCAGCGTCCCGCCCCGTCCACGCTGGCTGCGTCGTACAATTCCGTGTCTACGGACGACATTGCCGCAATGTAGATAATCGCATCCCAGCCGATGTTTTTCCAAACGTTGATGAGTACGACGAGCACCCAGAACAGATGCGGCTCGGCGAAGAAGAAGATCGGCTTATCGATCAGGCCAAGCTTCAATAACAATCGGTTCACTGTCCCATCCGAAGGAGAGAGCAGTGTCAGAAACAGGTTGGCGACAACGACATACGAAATGAAGTAGGGCAGATACGATACGGTTTGAACGGTCCGCTTGAAGAAAACGCCCTTCACTTCATTCAGCAGCAGCGCAAGGGCTACAGCGCCGAACGTACCCACCACGATATTTAAGACGCTGATCGCAATCGTGTTGCGAAGCAGCGTATAGAGCATTTCTTCTTGGAAAAAAGCTTGAAAATGCTTGAGGCCAACCCAAGGACTGCCCGTCACTCCTTTACCGGGATTGTAGTCCTGGAAAGCCATGATCCAGCCCCAGATCGGAGCATAGCAGAACACGGCTGCCCAAATCGCAAATGGGAGGCTGAAGAGTAGCAATATTTTCTGCCTCTTGATCTTCCTCCATAGGTGGTTTCTTTGATGAATAGGAGGGGAAGCTGCCGGTTGTAACTTTCCCGGTACATCATTCATATTCTGGTCATCCTCTCTGGCCTTTCCTCGCTGCATTGAAAGCGGATTCATTTCCTGTATCCATCATAGCTCACGCCTCTCTCGGGAAATATCCAAATTAGCGGACATTCATGTTTGAAAACGCTCTTTTTAAGACGTCACAGCTGCCGTCCTTGCGTGAGTGAAGCGAGTTTCATTCGGGTGAAATAGAAAAACCCGGATGGTTATCCGGGTTGATGTGGCTCAGGCCCTATCGAATCCAGCGTCCAAACCTGCAGCGAGCGAAACGTGACGCTGCCGCTGCCTGCCGCAAAAACGCTGATCCGATTGCTGTCTTCCGACAGCGGATACATCCGAGTAGAAAGACAGGATTCATAGTCGGCGAATACCTCCAGTAAGGAGTGATCCAGTAAAATATGCACGATAGCCTTATCTCCCGTTTGCCAATTAATCTCGCCTTGCAGCTCCATCCGATGAGTCAAAGGTGACAGGCTCGAGCGGGAGCGATCTACGATAAAGCGCTGCCGTGCAGGCTCAAATAAAAGAAGCGTGCATTCCTCGTCATCTTCGGTATGCAGCAGCTTGAAGCCGAAGGAGGAGTTCGCATCCGTCAGCACGATTTCCGCAAGCAGCTCGATCCCTCGCCCCCTTGTCTTAAACGTCAATGTCTGACCACCGCTCAACGTTAAATCGCTTGTGCTCTCGTATTCACCGCGTAACTGTTTAAGCTCCTGGACCGGCTCCATGCGGAGCGCTCCAGTCTCCGTCAGCGATAACGTCCGAGGAACGGTCAGCGCGCCTGCCCAACCCTTCGCGCCATCGAATTCTCCACGCGCAAATTCGGGCATCCACGCCCACAGTAATTTCCGTCCCTCGCCGTCTTCCATCACATTTGGCGCATAGAAGCCTTCCCACCCACTGGGATCGAGTATCCCGTGCCGTTCCGGCGTAAACGTAAAGTCGTCGTTGAACGTGCCCGTATAATACCGGACGGCGTCCTTGGGTGAGTAGATCAGCACGTACTTGCCGTCCAACGGAAAAAATATCGGGCATTCCCAAAGATACTCTTCGGCGCGCTCGGCTTCCATCAGCTTATTCAACAGCTTCCACGCCTTTAGATCGTCCGAGCCGTAGATCATAGCACAACCTTTGCCGTTATGTTTTCCGCCCACGACCATCAGCCACTGCTCCCCGTGTTTCCAGACATAGGGATCGCGCCAATCGCGGATATTCAGTTCTCCGTGCACTTCCTTCGACAGAACCGGATTCCCCTGGTGCTTATTCCAGCTCATCATGCCGTCCGTGCTCGTAGCCATCCACTGCTCCGCCCCGTCTTCATAGCCCCGATCTCCGCTTCCAATGCTCGTGTAGAACAAGGTTGGAACATCATCCGGGGCGATCACGGCGCAGCCGGAGAAGCAATGCTCCTCTCCCAGCTCCGGCGATGGAGCGAGCGCGACCGGCAGATGCTCCCAATGGAGCAGATCCTTGCTCTTCGCATGGCCCCAATGGATCGTTCCCCACTCATCTCCATTCGGATTGTATTGATAGAACATATGATATTCTCCCTGATAATAAAGCAGGCCGTTAGGATCGTTCATCCAGTTGCTCGGCGGCAAAAAATGATAGATTGGGCGATAGAGGTTCATATTAGCATGGCTCCTTAATCCGATTCGCGGTAGTTCGTATGGGCTCTCCACCGACACCATCATCATAGAGCACGCCATTCGGACGCGAATATATTAAAATGTGATTTTTCATGCTGCTTTCCGTTCCATTTGCACCGAAACGGTAAAATGCCTGTCACCGTGCCGCGGGGGCATAATGACAGGCATTTAATAGATTAGGATTTAGGAGTGCAGGAACAGCGATGCCGAAATCTTATTTCGCGGGTTTAAGCACCAGCACCCAGTCATTCCCTCTGCCGCTGATCGGCGGCGTGAACGTTGCTTCCCCGCTGTTGTCATACTCGCCGATAGCGCTGTACTCCCCTGTCCGAGGATCGAACCAGGATGCTGCAACACGGCTCCCTTTCAGAATGCCAAGCGCCGCGCGGAATGGGAGTCCGTTAGGGGCGTAGATGAATCCATAATCTTCGCCGCGAGTAGCGACCATGTAGTTGGCGCCTTCGTAGTTCTCGGCGATCAAGCTTTGATCCGGTACCCGGTCGAAGAAGGACACCGACTCGATCAACCCCCGCACATGCTGCATCTGCTGTGCGCCCGGACGATGGAGTGCTTGTCGCCAGTTCATAATGAAATAGGGCTCCGGCTTCGTTGTCATCGACCAAATGGAATGATGCCCATAGGTATGGCCAAAACCGCCGGAGAACACGGCATAATACGCCCCTGTCCGTACATCCGCTTGGTCGAAGTAGCCATTAACAGCATTAAAGTTAACCGGATGATCCTCGTAACAAGGCTCTGCGTCGAATGTCGGCTTCACCGGCAATCTCTCGTAATCCGCCTTCACATGCTTATAGTTTACGCGAATCCGCTCATGATGACCGGATTGAATCATATTGAAGTCCAGCCACGACGCATCATGCAGATGCCGCGAAGAGGATGAATCGCCGCACGGATGGAAGGTAATCAGATTACGCCCGCCATCGCCTTCCCGCAAGCCAGCAGCCAGTTCATTATTAACCTCAAAATGCTCGATGGTTTGCAATGGACGGTCACCGCCAAGCACCCAGATGATGTTCGAACGATCCTTGTACCGCTCACCCAGCCATTGTCCGTATACTCTCGCATTGTCCCCGTTGAAGATCGCCGGCCCCTTGCCCCATGCAACGTTGTATTTATCGCCCCATGTCGGCAGGAATGCTACATAAATGCCGTACTCCGCCGCGCGGTCCACAACATAATCGACATGGCTCCAATAGTTATCGTCTCCGTCCAAATCAGGCAAAGTCGGGTCATAGTGTCCTTCAGCATTCTGCTTCAGCGGACGACGTCCATAAACGTTATCGACGGTCAGTCCCTCGAACTCGGCAAGTGCAACGATTTGTACCACATTGAACTTCTGCTCTGCTCTGCCTCTTAAATATTCATCCGCATCCTCGCGGTTTAATCTATGAAACAGCTCCCAGGCCGTATCCCCAAGCCAAAAAAACGGCGTACCGTCCGCTTGCATCAAAAACCTCTTGTTATCGCTGACCTTCAACTGCTGCAACGTGCTCGACATCCTCTTACTCACGCTCCTGGTATAGGTTATTGATCGGCATCTTCTAGCTGTATCCTCAGCCTATCATATATCAATTCTGTACACAATATGTATACAATAGTTTAATTGGGAGATTAGTAGAGCAAACAATAGAGCGATCGGTAGAGTAAACAACTCTTCTCCCTTCATCAAAAAGAAGCCCCGCATTCACGAGACCTGCCGCGAACACCGAGCTTCTTCCATCTTGTCGTATAGGTCTTACTTCAACAGATCCTGACGGATCGGCGTAAACGTGTCCAGCAGCGCGGACGGCTCCAGCGCCTTTGCACCGTGCCTGGCACCACTCGGGATATAGATCGTTTCGCCTTGCCTGATTACCGTCTCCGTTCCATCGATTATGAACGCCATAGCCCCTTTGAGGCAATAGGACATTTGCTCGTGCGGATGGTCATGCTCATAGCCTTCCGCGCCGCTCTCGAAATGCACTTCCATCATCATCAGACCGCCATCGGCGCGTAATATTTTGCGCCTCACGCCCGGCTCTGCCGCTTCCCATATTCCGATGTTGCTCATGATCAATTCAGTCCCTCCTTCGGCTCATCAGTATGCTTTGGGCACCGCAATCATACGCGTTACGCCGTCTTCATTCGTGAAGTATAAATGAATGCCATGATCCTGGTCGTCAATGAAATAGGAGACGAACTTGTCTTCTCCCTTCTTCATTGGCACTAACAGCGTGACGATACGATGGTTCGTCGCTTCCTTCGTTTCAGCCATCAGATGCCACTGGTTTGCGAGCCCTTCGTATTCGGAAGGATCCACATCGGTGAACTGATCATGCTGACGAAGCGTCAGTTCGCCGGACGAGGCATACACGAATCGACCATCCATTTCCGCCATGTCTCCGATCGTACGGAACGTTTGCCCTTTCAGCTCCATCTGATGAAGAGTATGCATAAGCCAGGTCACGCGGCCCGGCTGCTCCAGGTCAACTGTGTCCACGATAACGGCATACGTATCGTCCAGCCAATACACTTCACGCACAAATTGCTTCAAATACGGCACCGTCTCTCGGTACGCCTCTGTCGCGTTCATTCGGACACTCGCATATCCCGGTTTCGATGAGACTTCTTGCACGACGCCATAGGCTTCCTTACAAAGCACTTTATCTGCGCCGGCGTACTGACCTTTCCCATCGATAAGCAAGTTGTTTTTCGAAATCGTCTGCCTCCGCCAATTGCGGTGCATGGTGCTTCCATGCGCAACATAGTAGCCGCTATCAATGGCAATCGGCTCACCGAAGGCATGAAGCAGGAAGCCGTTCTGATCTCCATGGCTATGACTGATCGATCCATAAGAACTGCTCTTAACGATCAGTTGGATATGCTCACTCGGATCGTCCATCCTCCGATGA
This sequence comes from Paenibacillus sp. BC26, assembly GCF_900116125.1. Classification (NCBI taxonomy): domain Bacteria; kingdom Bacillati; phylum Bacillota; class Bacilli; order Caryophanales; family Paenibacillaceae; genus Paenibacillus; species Paenibacillus sp. BC26. The sequence continues at coordinate 876,504 of NZ_FPAD01000002.1, forward strand.
AAGGCTACCCAGCCGACATCTCGAAACCACTTGACCGGCTCAATCCTCCCCGGTTCAGGAGTCAGAGGCTCGACCGCCGGATAATCGTGAGCGTAAAGTAAATCATCAAACCGGAAATCCCACCAGCCGTAGTTATAAAACTTACTGTCGGCGTCTTTATCCCGCTCTTTGACCTGCTCGTAATACCACTGGTACAGCCCGTTGCCCGTTAAACCTGCGAATTGGCGAATGTTATACGCGGTCTTCAGGCTCGGAGGCTCACCGAGCGTGGACTGATCGCCGAAGCTTGCTCGCACCGTATCCGGGCTATGTACATATAGCGGGAAATCGCCGGTACTCGTAAAGAAAGGCCGCTCAAACAAATCGATGCCGACATACTGCCGAATGAGATTAAAAGCATCGATCAGATAGGCAAGGCCTGTCGTCCAATACATCGGCCCTTCCGCCCATCCGCCGTCTTGTCCGCCCCAGGGAGAGTACAAACACGCGTAATATTCCAGCGTGTAATCCAGCCATTCCCGGGCTTTCGGTTCTTCATGCAGCATGGCGATGCATGACGGCACAAGGACGGAAGAAAGCGACCGTACCGCATGGCTGTCGTAAGGAACACGATGAATGCGAGAGCGTTCAATTACGTGAAAAGCAACCTGTTCCGTGCGGACAAGCAAATTTGCCCGAACCGCTCCCCGCTCCTCCTCCGACAAGAATCCATGCAGCCAATCGTATCCCCAAGCCACGGCTTGCGCGATGCGAAAAGCAGCTTCATCGTTATAATCCCGTGAAGTCGTTCCTTGCGGATCCCAGGAGATCACGTGCAGCAACCAACGCTTAGCCTGCTCCACGATATGTGCATCCTCAAGCAATACACCTGCTACACTCAAATGACGAATCGCATACAGCGTTTCTTGACAGTCCATATACATCCGGCGCCACAGCTTCGCGATGCGTTTATTATCCGGGTATCGCTCCGGCTCGGCGATGAGCTCCCGTTCCATCCAAGGCCTGACCGACTTCTCGTAGAAGACATCAAATCCGCAGGTCGAAGCATCCTCTCGTATACGGCCACGAAGTGCTTCAACTCGTTCACCGTCAAGCCAAAGCCGAGGATGAGCTGTACCAGTCTCGGCGTACCTGCTCTCCGGCGCGGGCAGCGGTGTCGCCGGAATAGAAGCCGGCACGCAGAACGTCCTTACCTGGCTCCAATCCGTCTGCGAGGCCGCCCCTTCTACCAGTAAAGCATATCGCCAATAATAGACGCCCGGCTCATAGACATGATCCGGCGTATAGAAGTTAAAGGGGATAGGTCCGATCGTCTCCGCCCGATCCGCTTCGAAATGCTCGGAAGTAGAAACTTGCAGCACATACCGGTCCTCCTCCGGCTTTGCGGGCATCCAAGTGAATCGCGGCGGGTTCTCCCGCAGCTCGGTCGCCTCATTCGGTTCGTAAGGTACGGTCAATAATCCGCTGACCGGTTCGAATAGCTTGGACATGCCAATCCCTCACTTTCGCTCGTCGTTGGTGGACTCTGATTCTGATTTGATTCTATTTCCCAAATTTCTTATCGCATGAACATGCCTCCGTTTACCTCAATCGTCTCGCCGGTCAGATAGGCTGACAATTCGGAAACGAGAAACAGAGCAACGCCTGCCACATCCTCCGGCGTCCCTTCTCTTCGAAGGGGTATGCTCTGAATCGTCGCTTCTCTTGCTGCAGCAGACGTGAACGTTGCATGAAACGCCGTATTGCCGATAAATCCGGGCGATATCGCATTAACGCGGATGCCGCTGGCGGCAACCTCTTTGGCCAACCCTTTCGTGTAAGCGAGCACGGCTGCTTTACTCGCAGCATAAATGGAAGCACCCGGTCCTCCTCCGTTATGAGCAGCTACCGACGTCAAGTTCACGATACTTCCGCCTCCGGCTGCCTTCATGCCCGGAATAACCGCCTTCGAAACGAACACGGCGCTCTTGAGGTTCACATCCATAATTTGCTCGTATACTTCCTCCGTCATGTCCTTATTGGGTACACGCTGCACGAGATGTCCCGCATTGTTGATCAGCACGTCGACCCGCTGGCCGAAGGCTTGCTCCGACTCGGCTGCCAGCCGCTGCGCTTCTTCCGCCTTTGAGACGTCTGCCTGAATGGCAATCGCCATTCCGCCTTGATGCTTAATCACAGCAACTGCCTCTTCAGCAGCCTCCTTACTGTTCAGATAGTTCAGAACCACCTTCGCTCCGGATGCGGCCAACGAAACCGCTATCGCTCGCCCAATGCCTCCGCTCGCTCCCGTTATGAGCGCGACTTTCCCTGTCAAATCGATTGCCATCCCCATCGCCTTCCCTTCTTCTCGTTATGCCTACGCCGGCTCTTGCTTAAGCTCCGGCTTCGTAAGCGAGCGAACCTCATGCGGCATGCGCAGCACGATCCGCGTTCCTACGCCAAGCGAGCTGTCGACGCGCAGTCCGAATTCATCGCCGTAGACCATTTGGATTCGCCGATGAACATTCACCAATCCTATGCCTCCGCGCCGTCCATGGTTTGCCGTCTCCACCTCTATCAACCGGTTCCGATCCAATCTCTTTCTCAATTTAGCGAGCTGTTCCACCGTCATCCCCACACCGTTGTCTTCCACAAGGACAAGCAACTCGCCCTCTTCCAGGCGGGTATCGATGCGGATGAAATGCTTAGCCTCGAACCCATCTGCAAACGCGTGCTGAAAAATATTTTCCACGATCGGCTGCAGCGTCAGCCTGACCATCCCCGACAGCAGCAGCGACGGAGGGGTAGCGACTTCAATTTCGAAATCATGACCGATGCGATGTTTCTGGATGATCATATAATTGCGTACATGATTCAATTCGTTAGCCAGCGTCACTTCTTCGAGGTTCGTCTGAATCGAGTAGCGCAGCATGAACGCCATCGCCTCGACCATCTCGGAAATTTCATCGGAATCCTGCACGATCGCATAGCAATTGATCGTCTCCAGCGTGTTGTACAGAAAGTGCGGATTGATTTGCAGCTGCAGCGCCTGGAACTCTGCTTTATGCCGCTCCAGCTCGATTTCCTGCAGCTGCAGCTTTGTTTTCTGACTGCTAAGTTCCGTATCGTACACCCGCTCAATCATGTCCGAAAGCCGGCTTACCATGAGGTTGTAGCTGTGAATGAGACCGCCAATCTCGTCATCCCGCTGCTTGCTTTCGATGCTGATCCAGTTTCCTTTCTCCGTCTCGCGCATCCCGTTCTTAAGGGTTCGAATGGGACGAACAATGGAATTGCCAAACCGGAAGGCGAGGAATAACGCGATTACAAGCGTCACAAGACCAACCGTTACGATCGTCGAGCGAATACCGGAGATCGGCTCACGCAGCTCATCAAGCGGCATCGATACTGCGAGGCTCCAGCCCGAATAAGTAGATTTATGCGAGACGATTAGCATCTTCTTCCCATTCATCTTCTCGATGAAGCGCGTATTCTCACCGGTTGCGATTCGCTTCGCAAGCCCGGTCTTGGCCAGTTCGTTCTTCGTGCCGGCAACCGGTGCGTATACGATGGACCCTTCCGAATCGAGAATGAAGAAGAAACCGTTCTCGCCAAGATCGACATTGTTCCATAACGTCGCCAACTGACTTTCGTTCAGCTCGATCGCAAGAATGCCTTTCACTGCATAAGAGGAATAACCCCTGATCTTCCGGGCGATCGTAACGACACGCTCGCCATTCATAAGCGCCGTGTTCAATATTGCAATCTTGCCGTTGTCGGGCGTCTTCGCTTTCAATTCCTCGTACCGGTTCGTCGGGTCGACCGTAAGCGAAGAGAAGCTTTGATTCTGATCGAAGATGGACCGTCCATGCTCTCCCAATATGTAAATCATGTGAATCTGAGTCGGATACGTGATGAATATCTTCTGAAACACATCCTGACGAATGCCGTTGGCAAACCGGTAATACTCGTAGCTATCCGAGGGGTCCATATCCAGAAACCGTTTGACGGACTGCTGGGATAAAATCGAATTGCTTACCCGTTCGAACGTTTCGAGCTGTTGGTCGGTTTGTGCCCCTGCATTCTCGATTACCGTAGAAATATAGCGCTCGACCTGCTTATCGATAGCAGCCGAAGATTTCAGGTACGTGAAGATCCCGACTGTAGACAGGGAGAACAGGATGACGATCAGAAAATAGAGAAACAGCTTTCGCGATAAACTTAGCTTCATCCGCGAATCCCCAGCGATTCCCGGTATTCGGACGGCGTTTGCCCGCTGTATTTCTTGAAGGTCTTTGTAAAATGCGGATGATCGGCAAATCCGACTTCAGCAGATACATCCGTAATCTTATGATGCGGCATCGATAGCAGCCGTTTCGCTCTCTCCATTCGCCGCTTCGTCCGGTATTGCACGAACGTCTCATTCGTCATTTGCTTAAACAACTGACTGAAATACGAAGCATTCAGGCCCAGCTTGTCGGCCACTTCCTCAAGCGATAATTCACGGCCCAGATGCTGCTCGATATAGCGCTTGGCTTCCTCGACCGGATCCTTCAGATTGCCTTTTCGTTTGGAACGCAATTGCTCCATCATCAAGGTTGCCGATTCCCCAAGCCAGGTGATCGCGGCCGATTCCCGGTCCGCCGGCCGCAGCGGCCGTTCGAACGGATACACATCGCGCGCGTTTAGCCGATCCGCCAGTTTACCCGAGAGCTCTTGCATCAGCTCTCCAACCATCTGGGCGTCGAACTTGCACATCGCGCAGTACTGTTCCATGCTCGCGATCACGGCTTGAATCGATTCGGAGCGCAAAAACCAGATGCCGTCCTGCAGCCGATCCAGCCATTCTTCCGTCAGCTTCAGCGGAATATAGGCAGCTTGCCGCTGCGCTTCGAGGCCGGCAATCATTTTCGCAACCGTTTGGCTCACAGCCGCTTTGGTTACCGGCTTCAGCAAATATTCCTTCACCCCAAAAGACATGCACTGCCTGGCATATTCGAAATCTCCGTAACCCGATATAATGACGACCGGCAGGTCAGGATACTGCTCATTCAACCGGCGGCAAAGCTCCAGACCGTCCATCTTCGGCATTTTAATATCGGTAAACAGCAGGTCGGGACGGTTCGCCGCTATTTTCATAAGCGCATCCTGTCCGTTGTCTGCCGTTTCGGCATGGCAAATAGAAGGATCGGCTTCGCCGATCAGCTTCTGCAGCCCTTTGCGAATCATGGGTTCATCATCGACGACTAAGATGCGGTACATAGCTGTGTCCTCCTTGATTGCCGTCTTCAGTCGGCAATCCGGTTATGGAGCAAGATGCTCCCCCAGCCAAGCAGGAGGAGCATCCGAGTCTCTTACTGTCATTTTAGTGCATCGCGAGCGTTACTCGAAAGCGTTTTCTTTACTATTAAACCGGGTAGTTGCTTCCTCAATGACTTCGTTGCCGCCCTTGGAAAGATACTCCTCCAGCACCTTGCCGTAATTGTCGATCGGCTCTTTGCCATAAACCATCTTAAGCACATGCTCAAGCACCAGAGGCGGAAGCTGATCGGATAGCGGGCTCAAATCCGGATAATTCATGAACGCTTCCAGTCTTGGATCAAACTCGATGCCTCTGCGCCCTTCCTTCGTCAGCAGGTTATCAAATGCATCGACCATTTGTTTGCCCGGCTCCGAAAGCTCGGCGATGAATTTGTTGTACGTCGTATCCTGTACCATCCACAGCCAGTAGTTCAAGTAACGCTGCTTGTTCGTGCCTTCCTCATCTGTAGGAGGCGTGTAGGTAATCGTGCCGCCATCATTCTTATAATCTTCGCCTTCGATCCCGTAGCTGAAGAACTCCTGCGCTTGCTCGCTGACCATCCAATCGAAGTACTTGATGATGTCAGCCGCTTTGTCCTTAGCAGCCACGTTGATAAAGTAGGACCGCGTAACCGGGTTATAGTGGGCGTAACCGCCTTTCCCGTCATCGCCAACCGGAGAAGGAATGAGTGCAACTTTCGCGCCGGGAACGTTTGTTGTAAGCTGCGTGCCCCAGATCGGAAGCTCGTTGGCATTCATCGACCACATACCTGCTTTGCCGCTAGTGATGATGCTCTTGAAGTCCGCGCTTTCGATAGTAGCGAACTCTTTGCTGATCAAGCCTTCGTCGTACATCGTTTTGTACGTCTGGATGGCTTTCTTCATTGCTGCGTCATCGAAGAAGGTGGGCTTCACTTTACCGTCCGGGAACTGCTTGAATTGGTTCAAATAGCCAAGCACATCATACGAACCGAAGAACGTGTCCGCGTATTTGAAGTTCTTGCGGCCCATGTAGGGATGCTCAACGCCGAGCTCTTTGAACGCCCGCAGCACATCAAGTGTTTCCTCCACCGTCTTCGGAATCGGTTTGCCGGCTTTCTCCAGCAGGTCGGTCCGGATCCAAGTGGCCCGTCTCGATGGATTGCTCAGCACTTCCGGAATCCCGTAAATGCTGCCTGTCTTCGCATCCGTCAATCGATCCCATGCAGCTTGTGGAAGGAACTTGAGCAAATTCTGGCCATGTTCCTTGAGCAGATCGTTCAGAGGCAGGAACACCCCGCTTTGCACGGCGCCGCCAAGCTCTTGGCCGCTAATGCCGCCGCTGCCCTGGACAACGTCCGGAATGTCGTTCGTCGCGAACATTTGAATCATTTTGTCCTGATACTCGTTATGCGGAATAAGCCGGATATCGAGATCGGTGTTCGTCATTTTCTCCAATTGGAGCACGTACTTGTCTTTATTAATGTCCGGATTCTGTTCCACGTAAGGGACGTTCAGCGTCCGCATGGAAATCGAGAATTTGGTCGGTTCCGCTGCTGCCGGCGTTTCCTCTTTGTTGTTCGTTGCAGTCGCCGAGTTTGCCGGCGTATTCGCTGCCTGGGATGGTTCATTGTTGTTATTCTTTGAGCAGGATGACAGCATCGAGATGGATAGTGCGGCAACCGTGGCTAATACGACAAGCTTTCTCATAAAATCCCCCTCATCTCCTCAGTCGGCGTTTATCGATCAGTAGAGCGCTTTCAAAACTCAACCTCAGTATAGGTACGAACGATGCACGGCCACAATGGAGTTTGTTTGGCTTCGTTTGTCATTTTTCTATATTTCTGATTCATAATCTCATTATCAAGATTTGATAGAACCGATCAGCATCCCCTTAATAAAATAACGCTGCATGAACGGATACAGCATGATAATCGGCAAAGTCGCCACGAGAATGACGGCCATCTGGACCCCTTGTACCGATTGGGAGGCAATATCGAATGGTAAATTACCGGTATCGACCAGGTCATCGTTAATGAGCAGCTCCCGCAGCTTCACCTGCAGCGGGTACAGCCTTCTGTCGTTCAAATAATACAGGGCATCCATGTACTTGTTCCAGTTTGTTACCGAATAGAAGATGCCGATTGTCGCCAGTGCAGGCTTGGACAACGGGAGCATCAAGCTCCAGAGTATCCTCATTTCGCCGCAGCCGTCAATCCTGGCGCTGTCGATCAGCTCCGTCGGGATTTGGACGAAGAACGACCGCAGCACGATCATATTAAACGCACTGATCGCGGTAGGAATCATAAGCGCCCACAACGTATTGATCAGATGGATTTCCCTCATCAGAATAAATTGCGGGATCAGCGGCGCCGTGAAGATCATCGTCATCAAGACAAACAGAAGCACGTATTTGCGTCCAACGTATTCCGCCCGCGACAGTGGATAGGCCAAGGATGAAGTAGCGGTCAGATTAATGAGTGTACCGACGACTGTGATATAAACGGTAATCCCGAATGCCCGCCAAATCGAGACGTCATCGAAGACGTAGCGGTAATAATTGAGGGTGAAGTCGACCGGCCAGAACATGACATCCCCGCGGTCAATCGCCGCCGCTCCGCTAAACGACTGAGCAATCACATTTAGAAAAGGGAGTAGCATCGTTAGCGACAGCCCTGTTAAGACCAAATAGTTTGCGATGAGAAACAGCTTCCTGCTCCAATGCTCGCGCCGAATCACGGCCACCCCTCCTTCAATACAACGATTCTCCGGTTGCCTTGCGGCTTAATGTGTTGGCGATCACAAGCAGGACCAAACCCACGACCGATTTGAACAGCCCAATGGCAGTGGCATAGCTGTATTGCATTTGCTTCAAGCCGGCCTTGTAAATATACGTGTCCAAGATTTCGCTATTTGTAATGTTCAGCGGATTCTGGAAAACAAAGACGCGTTCAAAGCCATAATCCATGAAATCCCCAATCTTGAGCAGGAAAAGCACCGTAATGACCGGCAGCAGAGATGGAAGCGTGATCCGGAGGGTCTGCTTCCAGCGGCCTGCGCCATCGATTTCCGACGCCTCATACAATTCCGGGTTGATTCCGGTCAACGCAGCCAAGTAAATAATCGTGCCCCAGCCTACATCGCGCCACAACCCCGAGCCGACCAAGATGGCCCGTATATAGGAATCCTCGCCCAGAAAGTAGATCGGCTCGATGCCGAACCAGCCGACAATGACATTCACGATGCCGGAAGTCGGAGAAAGCATGCCGACGAAGATCCCGCTCACGATGACCCAAGACAGGAAGTGCGGCGCGTAAACGATCGTCTGGACAATCTTCTTGTACACGGCTAGCCGGACTTCATTGAGCAGCAGCGCAAGTATAATCGGTGCCGTGAAGGCGATCAGAATATCGAGAAATCCCAGAATGAGCGTGTTTTTCAAAATCCGCAGAAAGTCATAATGCTGGAACATGCGCTCGAAATGCCGGAATCCGACCCAGGGGCTTCCGCCGAATCCGGAGAAGATATTATAGTTCTGGAACGCAATGACCGAGCCGAGCAACGGCACATACTTGAAGACGATGAAATAGACGATGCCCGGAATTGAAATCAGATATAACGTCCGGTACTTCCACATGAAACCGAACAATAGCCGTCCCTCCCTCGTGATTATCGTTTCTGCCTACTCTCATCCTAGCGTTTCAACGCGGGAGCCAACAATGGAATCGCTTTAATAGCGCTTGTGTTTTTTTTAGGTTGCCGAATCCAGTGCCGAGGATATCGATATTCCGAAAAGCGCAGTAAAAAAGCCTTCGACACCACTGGTTCGGTGGGTCGAAGGCTCTCTACTCCAGATGCACGCCGCTCGTGCGCTGATCCAGCATTTTGCGGACGATTGTACCCATATGGGCTCCTGCCTCGACGGGCGCGGTCCCTCCGGCATGAATGTTGGATAAGACGGTTCGGCTGCTCTCGATCATTCCCGCACGCGGGCGGTAACACATATAGGCGCTCATCGACTTCGAAGAGACGAGTCCAGGCCTTTCCCCAATTAGTAAGACCAGTACCTCCGGTTCCAGCAGGTCCCCAATATGATCCATCACGGCAACCCGTCCTCCGCGTACGAAGAACGTTGTCCCGGTGGAGAGACCCCGTTCGCTGAGTGAATCTAGCAGTGAGGGATAAACATCCGCGAGATTAGCCGTCACTGCGTTCGCGCTCAGTCCGTCGGAGACGACGATTTGTACCTGGGGCCGCCGCTTGCATCTCTCTAAGATGACCCGAACTCCTTCTTCGGTAATGACGCGGCCCATGTCTGGTCGTTTCAAGTAATTCTCTGTATTTACGAAGCAAGTTTCGACGGTAAACAGCCCGTATTCATCCAGCAGCGACTGGCTGACGCTCCCATAGATGGAATCCACCGCAGCGGCATGGTCACAGCGAAAATGGAGCCACTCCCTCGTAAGCGGACGCGTGCCCGCCCGCCATACGCCGATACGTGCAGGCGTGCTCGCGATGAGCTCCGACATCCCTTCCTCCCATTTGGGATTCGGTATATGAGCTGTACGAGGACCGTCGAACGCATCTTCCACCGTTAAGCCATCGACTGGATCACCAACAGATCCTCTGTCCTCCGAAGGCTGCGATGGAGGTGGGGATGGTGACTGCGCCGGTGACTGTGACTGTAACTGCGATATTTCGGTCGGCGATATCGACGGCGACGGAGCGATGCGTTTCTCCAGTTCTGCCATGACGCGATCAACCAGCTGCTCCACGGATAGTTTTGAATGCATGCCCGCTTCCTCCTTTTGCGCTCAAATCATGAAGAGGCTGGGGTCGCCTGCCAGCGGCGTCAGCCTGCCGTTCTCCATCAGTCCCATTCGAACGAGCCACTTCTCGAACTCCGGTGCCGGCCTTCGCCCCAGCGTCTCCCGCAGCGTCGCAATATCGTGGTAGCTCGTAGATTGATAGTTAAGCATGCAATCGTCCGCCATCGCGACACCGATGATGAAATTCACCCCGGCAGCCGTAAGCAGCACAGCCAGATTATCCATATCATTCTGATCCGCCTGCATATGGTTCGTGTAACAGACGTCGACGCCCATCGGCAGTCCATGCAGCTTCCCCATAAAATGATCCTCAAGCCCAGCCCGGATCACCTGCCTGCTATCGTAGAGATATTCCGGGCCGATGAACCCGACGACCGTATTGAGCATGAAAGGCCGATACTTTCTGGCGAGCCCGTAACATCGGGCTTCGAGCGTCACCTGATCGATGCCATGATGAGCTTCGCCGGAGAGCTCCGACCCTTGCCCGGTTTCAAAATACCACAGGTTCGGCCCCGCTCCCGTCCCCTCCTTATGAATCAGCTCATGCGCCTCATCGAGCAGCCCCACACTGATGCCGAACGCGCTGTTCCCTTTCTCGGTGCCGGCTAAGCTCTGGAACATCAGATCCGCCGGCGCACCGCCGCGAATGGCGCGCATTTGCGTTTTCACATGGGCCAAGACGCAGTTCTGCGTGGGAATCTGCCACTTGGTCATCTCTTCCTTCGTCGCTTCGAGCAGGCTCTTCACGCTGTCGGCCGTATCGATGACCGGATTCACGCCAATGACGGCATCCCCGATGCCGTAGCTTAGCGCTTCGAATAAGGAAGCTTTTACGCCTTGAATGCGGTCCGCGGGGTGATTCGGCTGCGCCCGCCCGGCGAGAACGCCTCGCTGCCCCATCGTGCTGTTGCAGCTCGTAATAATCTCCGCCTTCGAAGCGGCTTGAATCAAATCCAGATTGCTCATCACCTTCGTAACGGCGGCAATCATCTCGCTCGTTAAGCCTCGGCTCAGGCGACGGAGCTGCTCTTGACCGGTATCCTGCCGCAGCAGATATTCCCTCAGCTCGCCGACGCTCCAATTGCGAATCTCGGCAAAGATCCGCTCGTTAACCGCTTCCTCAATAACCCGGGACACCTCGTCCCCCTCGGGAGCAATAAGCGGATGATCGCGAATATCGCCGAGTGTCAGCTCGGAGAGCACCAGCTTCGCGGCCATTCTCTCTTTGGCATCCTCCGCAGCGATTCCCGCCAGCTGATCGCCGGACTTCTCCTCATTGGCCTTCGCCATCACGGCTTTCAAATTATGGAATTGAAAACTTCTGCCGAACAGGTTCGTCTTCAGCTTCATCCTTCTATCCCCCCTCGGGCCGGAAAACAAGCGTCTTGATCATAACAGGCAGCATCATACCCGGCAGAGGTTCCCCCAAATCGATATAATCGCCATGCATCACCGGAATTTGATCAATGCAAATAACGGACATCCGCTTCTCAAGCCGCTTCCGGAGCGATTGTCCGAGCGCCTGTGCCATATCATGCTCACACACGACGACCACTACCTCAGCAGGAGCAAAATAGTCCAAATAACTTCGGGAGATCGCCTCGGCCAATCGCTGTACGGAAGCGTAGGAGATCCCATTCATCCCCCGCATAGCAAGCGCAAAAGGAATCGAAGCTTCCTTGTCATAAAGCCCTGCACCTACTCGCATTGCAGCTGCCAGCATCGCCATAAGCGCGTTCTGATTCGCGAGAATCTCATCGGTCAATTCATCAAGCCGATATACCGGCAAGTTTCGAATCGGCAAGGGGTGCGGTGCTTCGAGATAGATCGTAGCTCCGCTTATCTCCGTGCTTTGCATGCCTGCACCGATGACGGTCGCTCGCACAGTCTGATTCGGCTTGCCCAGCGCGATATCGTAATGAGCCATTGCCTCCTTGAGCTCATGCGCGAGCAACGGCCCGATGTCGCCATACGCGGCAACCTCGGCAATCGTTGTCGGTTTCGGAAGCTCCGTCAATCGTCCGATGCCGCCCGAAACCATCCATTCCTCGAGCTGCGGCAGGCCGCTTCCATCCATCGGCTCACCACCAACAAGGAGCTCCTTCAGCGCGGCATCCGCATCCTTCGCTAGGTGCGTTAAACCACCGCCTGCCAAATAATCCAGCATACTGCGGCTCATGTCTTGGCAAAGCTCCGCCACATCGCCGAAGCTGAGCGATTGTCCCTGTTGGATCGCATACCCTCTTGATGTGAGCCAGGGTCGAATAGACGGCGATATCGCCGTAACCATCCCGTTCTTATCAAGCTCTATCAATCTGCCGCCGACATGAAACGTTACCATTCCAATAGGCCGCCCCCGCCGAAATATCGCCACATTCGCAGTACCGCCGCCAATATCCAGGTTTGCTACCGCTCCTTTGATCTGCATGGAGCGCAGATCCGCCCCGGCTCCCCGTCCTGCAAGCAGCCCTTCCAGTTCCTCGCCGGCCGCCGCTACCACGAAATCGCCGGAACGCTCCGCAAGCCGCTGAACAATCTCGCGCGCGTTTCTCTTATTCGCTGTCTCACCCGTAATGATGACGGCGCCTGTCTTCAACTCGGCAGGATTGATGCCGGCATGCTGATACTCCGCCGTAATCATGGCCCAGACACCGTCCGCATCGAGCTGATCCCTACCTATCAGCGGTGTGCTGTACATCGGGCTAGCATATACCAGCTGCCGCTCCGCAATTTCATAACGCGGAATCGAAACCGAACTCGAGATGCGCTTCAGCCGCAACCGGCTTACGATCATCTTCGTCGTACTCGTTCCGATATCGATGCCGACACTCGTGATCCACTGATCCTCCATGGCGGCACGCCCCTATCCGCCGTGTTCGATGATGCGTACAGCCAGCTCCGGCAGCGGGATTCGCTCCGTCATGCTGTGGGCTTGGATACGCTGATAAGCGGCAGGCTCATCCAGTCCGTGCCGCTTCATAAGGATTCCTTTTGCCTTCTCGATGAGCTTGCGCTCTTCCAGCGTTCGTTGAAGCTGACGGATATCTTGCTTGAGTCCGTCTATCGCCGCCTTCTGACTTAACGCGATTTCAACAGCCGGAATTAAATCCGCCTCCGATACCGGCTTGACCAGATAGGCAATCACGCCGGCGTCGCGCGCTTGCTGCACCAGCTCCTTCTGACTGTACGCCGTAAGCAGCAGCACCGAAGAATGCTGCATGCTGCGAATGATCATCGAAGCTTTGATCCCGTTCATCACCGGCATTTTCACATCCATAATGACAAGATCGGGCTTGAGCTTCGCCGCAAGCTCAATCGCTTCTTGTCCGTTCTTCCCTTCGCCGACAACGGAATAATGCTCTTCCTCCAGCATCTCGCGAATGTCCATCCGAATGATCGGATCATCGTCAATAATAACAATCGTCCTGCTCACCGTTCATCCTCCTAAGCGGGAATGTGATCTCAACCTGTGTTCCAAACGGACCGGAAGACAGCTCGAACGTGCCGCCAAGATTTTCGCTCACTAGCGTTTCCGAAATTTGCAGGCCGATATGACCGCTTCTCGCTGCCGAAGCAGCTCCATCGTCAGGCAGCCCTAACCCTGTATCCGACACCCGAACTCGTCCATCATCGCCAAGCCGTTGCAGCGAAACTTCAATCTCGCCTGTGCTCCGCTCCACGAAAGCATGATTGACGCAATTTTGCACCAGCTCGTTCAGGACAAGTCCAAGTGTCATCGCCTGCTCTGCCGCTAAAATCAGTTCATCCCCGCCTACATGCGTTGTTATCCGCTGATCGGGTTTGACGGAAGAAGAGATGATCGTCTTCACGATTCGAGCCGCAACGTCATGGAATGGAATGGTCTCCACCCCTTCGAAAGCCAGCATCTCGTGGATGACGGCAATACTGTTGATCCGATTGATGCTGTCCAGATAGACATGCCGAATTTCCTCGTGTTTCGTTCTTCGCATTTGCAGCCGCAGAAGGCCCGCTACCGTTTGCAGATTATTTTTGACCCGGTGATGGATTTCCTTGATGACGGCCGACTTGACGAGAAGCTGCTTCTCCTTCTCCTTCAGCTCCGTCAAATCCCGAATCAGAATAAAGCCGCCTACCATGCCATGATCCCGCTGCAGCGATACGGCTTTCAACTCCAGAGCCACATGCTTCGTCTGGAATTCGCTGCGGAAGACGCCGGTATGCTCCTGCATCGCGATGCTGCTTAATTGGCCGCCAAACATCTCGTCTATTGAGCTACCAGCAATAGAGCCGGAACAACCGATTTCCTGAAGCAGCTTGAGCGCCTGAGCGTTCGTATAGGTCACCTTGAGGCGATCATCGAACAGCACAATCCCCTCTTGCATCAAGGACTGCATCCCGCCTTCGGACATGGCAAGCGAAAGCAGCGTTTCGCCCAACTGCTCGTTCGACTCCAGCAATCGCTCGACATTGCGCTCTTGCTCGACATGCTTGGATATATCCGATTCCAGAATTAGCGCGCCAATGACGCTGCCTCGCTTGGAGCGGATCGGCACGACATTTTGCTGCATGGCGATCCCTTCCTGCGAGGTACCGCGTGAGCCCAGCATCGGTTTACCTGACAAGAGGCAGAACATAACGGCAGGCTCATTATGAAAATGGGCAAATTGACCGACAACGGACGTCTTGTACAGCGAAGCCGCAGTCGTCGGATGCGCCTGCGCAACAACGAGCGCCGTGCGCTCATCGGCGAGCGGGCAATCTATAAAAGCATCGGATTGGGACGCATCGGCAATCCACTGCAGATGGCGCGCCAAATCCTCAATCGTTTCCATGTCATCGATTGGCATCGTCGTATGGCTTCCGCATAGCTCCCTGACCATCCCCATCACCGCAGGTCACTCCTTAAACGCAAATGAACGAAGCTTCTCGCGAAGCTCCTCGATCCCTTGAAGCTGCAACGATGAGGTGAAGAAGATTTCGCTCCCCGCGGAGAGCGACTGCCGCAGCAGCTTGACGGCTCTGTCGCCATCCGCGCCTACCGCATCCAGCTTCGTGATGACACCGATAGCCGGAATTGGGAATCCGCTAGAGAATCCGGGCGGAAAATAGTTCCGCAGCCGCGTCGCATCTTGAACGAGCACCAAAGCACATGCCTCATACGAAGTAGCCATTAATGCGCGATAAAAGATCGGGTTCTCGCTGTATTCGCCAGGCGTATCGATCAGCCAATCCCGATAAACGAGCGACTGCGTCTTCCTTGCGGGATCTTGCTCGCCGAACAGCCTTTTAATCAACGTGGACTTGCCCGAGCCAATGGCGCCGATGATCATAATTTTCTTCGCGGCCGTCATCATCAGGATCTCGTTAAAGGCGCAATGGTGAACGCCAGCTTCTCCGCCAGAAAAATATTCACCGCTTCGATCGCCATGCTGACGGCCGATACTTCGCCGACGATGACGAGTGATCCCGTGAAACGGTCCAAGTAGCCGATGCTGACATGCGCTGCCTTCGTCGCGATATCTGCGGCGATAATGGCGGTTTCCGTCGGCGTCAGCGTCAGAATGCCGATGGCGCTCGCTTCTTCAATGCCGAGCTTCGTGTACAGCATCGGATCGGGATTCGCGATGACATGAGCAAGCGTCAGCTGCTTGCCCGGCACATATTCCTGGATGACGCGCTGCTTCGGTGGCTCCATCATTCATCCTCCGATCCATCTTGCGCCTTTACGACGTCGAAGCTGTCGACAATGCCGACAACCATGGCGTCGATCGGGACATTTTTGCCGCCGAACAGCGCTCTTGCCGGGCTCCCGCGAGATATAATGACATGCTCGCCTACCCCAGCCCCGATCCGATCAACGGCGATAACCGCTGCCCCTTGCGCATGGCCGGTGAAATCAATGGGCTGTACAACCATCAGCTTCAGATTGTCCATCCCTTCCTCCTTCTGAGTCGCCCAGACGCTTCCGATTACCTTCCCGTAGAACATTGGCTGCTCACCCTTCATCCCGGATTTGGACAACGATGTCTTTGTCTCTCAGCACATCTCTGGCAAGCGGCGAGACAATCGTCCCTCTGTTCACGAGAATGGCCGTGATGCGCCTATTTCTTGTCTGCTGACTGACCCAATCGGCGGATAGGAATTTCCCATCGAAGAACTCGGTACACGCTGGCGGCGATTCGGCGGCGGTGACTTCGACATTCTCGTGGCATATGCTGCTATTCATCTCAACAGCTGCGTGGCCAACTCGTCGTACCACCCATTCCGCCAGTTCTTTTGCCGGAGCGAATTCAACGCCGTACATGTGCATTTCGCTCTTATAGTAGCTGAACAGCTTCTGATAGGGCATCGGCAAAGTCAATTCCTTCAGCGTGCGCCGATCAGAACGCGAGAGTCCGGAACCGTCGTCGCCTACCACCACGAACTTCCCCGTCACGAGCGCCGCGAATATAATCTCCGACCTCACCGTCCCCTTCATGCCAAGCGCAACTCGTCCGGCATCGCCTAAGTCGATCTCCGGGATAACGATGCCGTTATAGTCCATTGGTATTTCAATCGGAGCTGGCGCAGATTCGTCGACGGCGATCGTTCTGCCAAGCCCGCTTGACTCTACTTTATGCATGCCAAGCCATCCCGATGTTACTCCATCGAGAAACAGCCGATCGTAATGAATCCCATTCTTCTGCAGCAGGATAAAATGATCCCGATACGCTTCGTGGGCCGTGCTGTCGCAGAAGATGTACAGCACTTTGGGAGGCCGCTCTGCCTCTTGTACCCGCATCGCGCCGACGAGCTCACGAACGATCGATTCCACCAGCTGCTTCATCTCCACCTGACTCACCTCCTCGTACCAACGCCTGGGACAATGATGCCATTTTTCCCGATGACCCTCACCTTATCGCCTGTTTCCAATCCGGCAGCATTCGCTTCATCCCGGTCGATGTGCAGCTCAAGCGCGAATCGCTCATCCACTCGTACGATAACATCCGGAAAAATAAGCGGTCGTTCCGAGTCTGCCTGCAGCATGATGCGATCGCCGTGAGCAACCTGATAGTCCGCCGCTTCCACCGCCGACATGTGCACATGTCTCTTCGCGATGATCAGTCCCTCTTGAAGAACGACGGTACCAGCCGGACCTATAATCGTGATACCTGATGTGCCGGCGATGTCGCCGGAAAGTCTGACCTTCGGCTGAAGACCCATCGTATGACCATCCGTGCGAGATATCTCCACCTGCGTGGCAGCTCTAATCGGGCCGAGAATGCGAACAAGCGGAATGGCCCCTTTAGGACCGGCAATCGTGACCGTCTCTTTCGCAGCGAACTGCTTCGGTTGAGACAGCTCTCTTAGCGGCTGCAGCTGATATCCGGCGCCAAACAGGGCTTCGAGATGCTGCTGGGAGAGGTGCACATGCCGGCCTGACACGCCTACAGGGATTACTTGATCTACCGCGTCTCCTTCGAGCATATAAGCTGCCGCCTTCAAGGCGTCCGACTGTTTAAGCAGCGGAATCCCCCGGGCTTTCAAGAAATCGGCGGCGGCCGGCGTCAGTATGTCTCCCTGTTCAACCGGATAGGGGTTCGGGAGCCCCCGAGCCAGTCTCGCACGCAGCGACGCTTCCGTAATGAGTCTCATCGTGAGCGAGGTCAGCCTTCAAGCTTCGGCAGAATAAACTCGATATCGGAATGCGGACGCGGAATAACGTGAACCGAGACGAGCTCTCCGACTTTCTCGGCGGCGGCCGCACCAGCGTCCGTTGCCGCTTTTACCGCGCCGACATCGCCTCTGACCAGCACCGTAACCAGTCCGCCTCCAACATGGACTTTGCCTACCAACCTTACGTTTGCCGCCTTCACCATCGCATCCGCTGCTTCTATGGAGCCGATCAATCCTTTCGTCTCGATCATGCCTAGGGCCGTGAGTTCGCCTGCCATTGTTCATTCCTCCTTATTGGTTGGGCTCAATTAGAGCTTCATCTGGGAAAGCACACTCTTCACGATCGCTAACACTTCTTCTCTGGAAATACCGACAGCGAGTCTGCCCGCAACCTGTTCGGCGAGCTGTGCAGCGGCGGGTTCCGAGGATGGCATCTCGCGAATGCCGAAGGCCACCCGCTTCACATTCATCAAATGCTGCGGCCCGATGTTATCCGACGTAATGTTATGCCCGAGCGATCCGCAGCCGAGCGTCATGGACGGCTGAATGCCGGTAGTCGCACCGATTCCGCCGAAGGTCGTCCCCGCGTTGACGATAATGCGCGAGGCGGGAAGCTGAAACCCGAATGCCTCGATAATTCGCTCATCCTCGCAGTGGATGCCGAGCGTATGTCCGAGTCCTCCCAGCTCAAGGAGCTGCGTGCAGCGGCGGCTTCCTTCCTGCCAATCGTCGACGGTGTACAGCGCCAAGATCGGCGTCAGCTTCTCCACCGACAGGGGATACGGCAGTCCGACGCCGGTTTCTTCCGCAATCAGCACGGTTGTATGCTGCGGGACTGAAATACCGGCCATCGCCGCAAGGGCTTGCGGCGATTTACCTACGATCTTCGGATTCAAGCTTTTACCGTTAGCCGACATGATGATGCTTGCGACTCTCTCCTTATCCTGCCCGCTCAGCATGTGCGCACCGTGCCTATTAAGCTCATCGACAAGCTGTGACTTCACCTGCCGCTCGACAACTATCGCTTGCTCGGAGGCGCAGATCGTACCGTAATCGAAGATTTTACTCTGCACAATCTGATTTGCTGCACGCGGGATATCCGCACTGTGATGAACATAGACAGGAACATTGCCGGGGCCAACACCATACGCAGGCTTGCCAGAACTGTAGGCAGCCTTCACCATGGCCGATCCGCCGGTTGCGAGAATGACGTCCGTCAGCTTATGCCTCATCAGCTCCATGCTCGCTTCGACCGATGGGTACGACAAACATTGAATCAAACCGGGCGGAGCGCCTGCTTCCTCTGCCGCTTGCCGCATCAGGCTCGCCGCCTCTTGCGAGCATCGCAGCGCAGCGGGGTGGGGGGAAATGACGATGGCATTCCTTGCTTTGAGCGCGATTAAGCTTTTGAAGAAGACCGTCGATGTCGGGTTGGTGGATGGAACGATGGCAGCGACGACGCCGACAGGCTGCGCCACTTCCCATACGCTTCGCTCTTCGTCCTTGCTGATGATGCCGACGGTCTTCATAGCCTTGATCGCCTCGTAAACATTGCGCGCCACAAACAGGTTTTTCGCCTTCTTATCGGGGATATTCCCGAAGCCGGTCTCCTCGACGGCCAGCCTGCCAAGCCGCTCCGCATGCTCCTCTGCAGCAGCAGCCATCGCCTCCACGATGCGATCTACTTGAAGCTGCGTCATAGACTCGTACTGTTTCTGCGCAGCCTTCGCTTGATGCAGACAATCGCGCACCTCCTGGATCGCTTGCAAATCCACGTCCAGCTTCATGCCGGGTGGTCACCTCCCCCCGCCAAATCCGGAGGCAGCAGCGATTCTACGAAATGGGAGATTGCAGCATCCGGCCTTGCGATAACATGAACGCCAAGCAGCTTGCCGACTGCCCGCGCTGCCAGTCCGCCTGCATCCACGGCTGCTTTCACCGCCGCGACATCGCCGAGAATATAGAGGGTTACGATACCGGCCTCGATTTTCTCGTATGCCGTCACCCTCACGTCTGCCGTCTTGGCCGCAGCATCCGCAGCTGCAATAAGCGCGGGAAGTCCATGCGTCTCAATCAAGCCCAGTGATTGCAAGGGCTGTTTCATATCCGCTCACCTTTGCTTTCTCACAGTTTGATGGGTCTCCCGGCGATCTCTGCCACCACCTCGGCGAAAGCTTCTGCTGCCGCCACACATGCAGATTGACTGCCCGTCAATAAACCGCCGGCGAAGTTGGTTTCCGTCGGCGGACCGTAGAACGTGCACAGCCTCACATCCGCAGCCTTCAGAGCGGCATCCAAGCCGCAGACCGCTTCAAGCGGCGGCGCGATGAGGTAAGCTAACGGCTCCCCTTCCGCTATATTGGCTATTGCGGATAGATAAGTGCCTGTTCTGGAGATGACATGCGCATAGTACGCGTGTGTGCCTTCCTCATTCAAGGCATAAAAGCAGCAGGCTCCGCTTTGCATCAGCGCCACGGCCGCTTCCAGTCCGCTCGCCACTTCAGCCGGCGAAGCCCCGCCAATCATGCCGATAAACTCCCCCGACAACGGGCCGGATGAATGTGAGGAACCAGCGTAGAACGACTTGGCATACACCACTTCAACAGCTGCTTTCTTCGTTGCTTCATCCATTGCGGTATATCCGACATCATCAATGGTCGAAGTAATGAGCCCGATGCTCCGCGTGCTCGGTTTCAGACCGAGCTGTGCGGCCAGTCCCGAATCCACATTCGGAATAACCCTGACAGACAGCGGAATTGCGTATATCGGTCGTTGCTGCTGCTTTTGCCGAATCACCCGAATCCCCCCACGCAGGCAGACAGAAAGAGCCTAGGTTGAAAGCGTGCTCCGCGCACGCTCCCTGCCTAGGCTCCATTGCCTAACTGTCTATGCTTTTGTTAACAAGATATGCCTCCCGCTGCTGCCCTATTCCTTCACCGAGCCCATAACCAGTCCTTTTACGAAGAACTTCTGCAAGAACGGATATACGATGAGAATCGGCAGCGCGCCGATGAAGATCTGTGCTGCGTTAATCGTCTTCTGGGACAGCAGATCCATCTCCTGCTTGGAGAAATTCATGGAGCTCATATCCCGTGATACGATGACTGTCTGCAGGTAAGAAGCGAGCGGGTATTCCCCTTTATCGCTAATATACAGAATGCCGTCAAACCAAGAATTCCAATGCCAGACCATCGCGAACAGTCCAAGCGTTGCCAAGGCAGGCAGCGAAACCGGCAGATAGATTCGGAGCAGGATGCCAAAATGGCCCGAGCCATCGATCAGCGCCGCTTCTTCCAGCTCCTTCGGCACGCCGCGGAAGAAATTCATCAGCAAGATAATGAGCCACACGTTGACGATTCCCGGCAGCACGAGCACCCAGAAATTATCCATGAGGTGAAGCTTCTGGATGACGATGTAGAAAGGCACCAGACCGCCGTTGAAAATCATCGTGAACACAAACAGCCAGGCATAAACCGAGCGACCTTTAAACTGCAAGGTTTCTTTCGAAAGCGGGTAGGCCGCCAGACAAGCGACAGCGAGAATGCCGATCGTGCCGATGACGGTACGCTTTACCGAAACCCATAGCGAGTGAAGGAACACCGGGTTATCGATGGTTTTCGTATACGCGACCGTAGAGAAATCGACCGGCCACAAGCCGACCAAGTTGCCGTCAGCCGCCGACTTCGCGCTGAACGAGATCGCGAACACATGAATGAGCGGGATAATGCAGGCGAGCGACAACAGGATCAGGAGACAGGTATTGAAGATGTTGAATACGCGATAAGGCACCGTTTTGTGATACATCTCTCCGCCCCTCCTTAGAACACCCGGTAATTAGCCCATTTGAAGGCTAACCGGTACGAAATAATAATCAGGATCATGCTGATGACGGATTTGAACAGCCCCACTGCCGTTGCAAAACCGAACTGTCCATCGAGAATCGCCGTACGGAAAACGAAGGTATCAATAATATCGCCTTTATCCAGCACAAGCGGATTGTATAGGTTAAAAATCTGATCGAAACCTGCATTCAGTATGTTGCCGAGCGACAACGTGCCCACCACAATCGCGATCGGTATCAGCGATGGAATCGTAATGTGCAGCGTCTGCTTCCAGCGGCTCGCGCCGTCCATCTCGGCGGCCTCATAGAGCGAGGGATTAATGCCGGCAAGCGCGGCTAGGAATACAATCGTGCCGTAGCCGAATTCCTTCCACACCTCAGATACGATGACCGTGAAACGGAACCAATTGCCATCCCCGAGGAAGAAGATCGGCTTGATCCCGAACAGCTGTCCCAGCACGCGATTGACGAAGCCTCCGTCGGAGGAGAGGAATTCAACGAGAATCCCCCCGAGAATAACCCAAGAGAGGAAGTGCGGCAAATACACTAACGTTTGCACCGAGCGGCTCAAGTGCCGCTGACGGATTTCATTAAGCAGAATCGCAAATAGGAATGGCGTGATCAGGTTAAAAACGATTTTGAGCAGGGCGATAAAAAAGGTATTCCAGATGACCTGCAAGCTATCCTCGCGCTCGAACAGCGATCGGAAATTATCAAGCCCGATCCAGTCGGATCCGCTGATATGCAGCCATGGCTTGTAATCTTGAAATGCCATCACAATGCCGCCCATCGGCAAGTAGTTGAACACGATGAGAAACAACAGGGCGGGCAAAAGCATCACATGAAAGTACCATGTTCTCTTGAGATAACCAGTCATCATGTACCTCCTAATGCGTTTGTTAAGTTATTCGGCTGTATGGTGCAGGTCGGTAGCCGCCGCCGGATGCGCGTGGCAGCAGAAGCTGCAGGCGCAGCACCCGGTGGCGGGATGCGGCGCCGCGAGTTGCGGTGCGCGACAGTACCCGGTACGCGAGAGGCGCTGCTCACGCGTAGCACGCATGTTGCGATTTCAGGCGTTCCAATTACGGTACCTTACACATGACACGCATGTTGCAAATACAGCTCCAAATCGTGTGATGCAGATTGCGTCAAACTCTAACGAATCGTAGAGGTCTTATTTGCCCCAAAACACCTTCAAAAAAATTCTAACGAATCGTAGAAGCCTTATTTGGGGGTTTTCGAGTAAATTACAGGCCATTTTACCGAAATAAGACCCGTACGATTCGTTAGAATCTCGGAGCCCGGAATTCCGACCAAATAAGACCTCCAGGATTCGTTAGATTTTCGCGGTGCATGAACACACGAGATACAGCGGATTACGGTAACGGGATAGCGGCACACGGACGTAGATTTCGGCGCAAGCCAGCCAATGCGAGATGCTAGTTACTAGATTAGGCACGCGGATTTCGGCACAAGCTAGCCATTGCGAGATGCGAGTTACTAGCTCAGCACGCGGATTTCGGCACAAGCCAGCCAATGCGAGAAGCAAGTTACTAGATTAGGCTCCCAGATGCAGCTTCGGAGCCAAACTAGCCAATGCGAGATCGAGTTACTTAATCACGCACACCGTTGCAGCTTTCGCCGCAAGCCAGCCAATGCGAGATGCAAGTTACTAGATCAGCTACGCAGATGCAACTTTCTGCGCAAGCCAGCCAATGCGAGATGCAATTTACTACATCAAACGTACGGACACAGCTTTCACCACAACCAACATCTTTAGAAAAAAGAGCAGCCGGTTGCCCAGCTGCCCCGGAGTAGGGTTATTTGGTGCTCTTGTACCAGTCGTTTACTTCTTGCGTCATTTTGTCTCCGCCGGCGGATTTCCAATCGGCGACGAATTGGTCGAAGCTGTCCAAGCCCTTCTTGCCGTAGATGATTTCGTTGAAGGTTTGCAGCTCGATCTTCTTCAGGTAATCCAGCTTGGATTGCATCGTTTGCGTTGCCGGTCCCGTGAACAAATCCTTGAACGAAATATCCGGCTGCGATAACAGCACTTTCGCTGCAGCAGGCGTTTCCGGCCCGTAGTTGTTCTTCACTTCTTTCTCCAGCTTCGTCGTCGCTTCGCTTCCGTCAGCCAGCTTCAAGAGCGCTTTCATTTGGGCATCCGGAATACGTGCGCCATCTTTCACAAGCCAGTAACGGTTGATGTTCACTTCGCCGCCCGGGATTTTGTCCAGGTACAGCGGGTTTCCGCTAGCGTCCAGATCGTAGTCATAGCCTTTGAATACGCCAAGATCCCAATCGCTGCCCGTTTGCGGATCAGCCAGATGGTCAAACAGATAATTCTGGTACGTGAAAATCGCTTCCGGATGCTCCATGTCTTTGTTGATCAGCGTTACGCCGCTCGTAAAGTTCGTGCCATGGCGGCCGGCTTTGCCGTCAGGTCCTGTAGGTATTGCATATGGCTTCCACACTGCCGTTGGCACGTTCTTCGCCGTATCCAGCAGCGGCCAGCCGCTCATCCAGTAAGGTCCGGGAATGATGCCCGCTGTTCCCGCTACCGCAGGCTCTGCAGTCTTGTTCTCATCCCAGATCGCTGCCTCGCTCGGAATATAGCCTTTATCGCGCCATTGCTTCAGCTTCTCCAGCGCCTGCTTGGAAGCCGGATTGATGGAGCCCCACTCCAGGCTGCCGTCAGCCGCTTGATTCCACTGCGCGGGGATCGTGCCATACGCGCCGAAGATCCAAGAAGGATCGCCCATCCACGTGTTCATCGTCGACTTGAAGCCGATGGACAAAGGTACGACTTTATCCGGCTTCAGACCGTCCGGATTCTGATTCTTGAACGCATCCATGATTTTCTCCAAATCATCGAGCGTCTTCGGCGCTTGCAAATTCAGCTTATCCAGCCAGTCTTGGCGGATCCACAGCAGGTAATCGTGGTTGTATGCATAGTCCAGTACGGGAATACCCATCTTCTTGCCATCGCGGGTGTATGGATTCCAGACGTTCGGATCAAGATTCATCGCCGTTTTCCACTTCTCGTTGGCATACTGGTCGAACAGCTCGCCCACATCGCGGAACGCGCCGGTTTCGATCAGATCCTGCGCCAGCTGTGAGTCGCCGACTGTCACCACATCCGGCAGATCCTGACCGGAAGACAGCGAGAGTCTAAGCTTCGTTGCAAAAGCATTATTCGTATCGGTTACCGACCAGAGCGAATCGATTTTGATGCCCAGCGTATCCAGCGCCCATTTGGTAGAAACGTTGTTCTCGATGGATTCGCCGTTCTTGAATTTCAGTGCGGGGTCAACGCCCCATACGGTAGAGATGGTAACCGGCGGATCGTATTTGTCTTTATAAGCGCTCTCCGGTTTCGCCTCTTCGGTCGTGTTTGCTGCTGCGTTACTCGTCGTATTGCTCTGCTCCGTGGAAGCCGCATTTTTGTTCCCGTTGCCGCTGTTTCCGTTCTCGTTATTACCGGAGCAAGCCGCCAAACCGGAAGCGATCAGCATAAGCGCGGATGCTGCGAATATCCCCTTTTTCCATGTGGTTGTCATGTTCTTCCCCCTACGCGGTTATGTCTTACAAGATTAATTATAGGGAAGTGTCGGTGCGGAACCTATGATACTTAGCGAAGATTTCTGCACCTTTGCCAACCTTCTGCCTCGTTAGTCTCTATATTCATTCGGTGTCATGCCGTAATGCTTCTTGAACATTTTGCTAAAATATTGCGGGTTCTGATAACCCAGCTCCGAAGTAATCTCGTAAATCTTCTTATTGGAGTGCTTCAGCAGATAGAGCGCCTTCTCCATCCGAATGCGAATGATGAAATCGCCAAGACTCTCTCCCGTCTCGCTCTTGTAAATCTTCGAGAGATAGACCGGATGCAGATACACTTTATCGGCAATCGTTTTGACCGAAATATCAAGCCCGATGTCCTGCGTAACGAGTTCCTGCACTTGCTTAATCATATGGCTCTTCGTGTAGCGATCCGATTCGGACATCTCCTGCTTCAGCTTCTCCAGCGATAGCAGCGCCCATTTGCGCAGCCGCTCCGGCGACTGCAGCACGCTCTGGTTCAGCATCAGATCGAATTCCAAGCCTTCGATCTGATGGATCAACAGTCCTTGCTTATGCACGAGATAGAGATAGGCATTCGTAATGCATAGGTACACTTCGTACAGATGCTCCATCGTAATGAATGCTTTCTCCGCTTCCAGGTAACCGAACACTTCGCCAATCTTCTCTTCGGCTGCCGTCCACTGCTTCGACTCCAGCAAATGAATAAGCGTTGGCGGTTTATAGAGCGCTTCGATCGACTTCACCGAGTACCGGCTCTCCGGGTAATCTTCTTGAAACAGAATCGATGCCTCATTCGTTCGTCCATGTTGAAGCAATGCACCAAGCGCGCTGCGATAAGCGGCTGACAGCTTGCTCGGAAATTCGAACCACGGGCTGACGACGATCGAGATGTCACCTTTGAGATGGGTTCGCACCTGCAGGCCAACCTCGCGCGCGAGCTTCTCCATCTCTGCCCGCAGCGGCCTGATCTCGCCTGAGATCAACAGCACGAGACAATCGTGCGGCGCCTTGCTCGGCCACACCTTAAACGATGCGCCTAACACTTCTTCGGCGATGTTGCCGACCGCGAATTCAATCAGCCGCACCGACTGCGGATCATAATCGGCAAAATGGCTGCCCAGCTGAATCAGCATCAAGAACGATGGAGCGTCCAAACTTATCGGAAGTGCATACTGACGCAGCTTATCGCCGATGGTCCGGCTCGACAGCTGCCTGCCGAGCAGCAGATCGTTCATGAGGTTTTCTTTGAGCACGGAATGATCCGACTTCATGTCGTAGAGCAGCCGGTGGTAGCGGTCAGCTTCCTCCCACTCATCCTTGAGCGACTCTATCGCACCTAGTATGCTGCGCATAAATTCATCATCATCGACAGGCTTCAGAATATAATCGGACACCTGCAGCTGAATCGCCTTCTTGGCGTATTCGAAATCGGAATAACCCGTGAGCAGAATGCGCCTCATATCCGGCCAACGCTCGCTTACCAAGCGAACTAACGCAAGACCGTCCATTTCCGGCATCCGAATATCCGTCACGAGGATATCGATCGACTGATTTTCCATAATCGCAACGGCTTCCATGGCAGAAGCGGCCGTATAGACCGCACGAACGTTCAGCGCTTCCCAAGGAATCGTTTTCTTCAAGCTTTCCGTTACATAGGACTCATCGTCCACGAGCAATATTTCAATCATGCCCTCTAGTCTCCTTTCCGTCACCGTGATGGGTACGCCAATGCAGCGTTACGATGAGGCCGCCATGCTCTCCGTTCGTAATGGTCATGCCCGCTCCTTCTCCGTAGCGTAGCTGCAGCCGCTGATTGACGTTCCATAATCCGCAGCCCGTCTCTTCGCCCATAGGCTCATCAAGCTTATTCATAAGCGTACGGATCCCCGCTTCATCGAGTCCTTTGCCGTTGTCTTCGACCCGAATTTGGATTTCTCCGGCCTCTTCCTTCGCGGTAAGCCGGATGATACCCTCACCTGCCCTGCCCTCGATGCCATGCAGGACGGCATTCTCCACAAGCGGCTGAATGAGCAGCGGCGGGATGTCCAGATGGCGCAGCCAAGAGGGAAGCTCCACCTCAAAATGCAGCCGGTTCATGCGCAGCCGCTGGATTTCCAAATAGCTCGTTACGAAATCCAGCTCCTCCGCCAGCTTCACTTCGCCTCGCTCCTGCCGCGTGGTATAGCGATAGTAGGCCGATAGATTTTGAGACATCGCCACAATCGCTTTGTAATTCTCCAATTTAGCCATGCTCGATATAAACGAAAAGCAGTTATAGAAGAAATGCGGGTTGATCTGAGATTGCAGCTGCTTGAGCCGCGCTTCCCGCACATGGATTTTCTCTAAATAAACGGTGCCGAACAGCTCTTGAATTTGCGCCACCATGGAATTAAATCGCATGAAGACGTAGCTGAATTCGCTGTTTCCTTTCGGCACGAGCCGAACCGAATAATCTTCCTGCTTGAGCCGTTGGAAGCTCTGAATGAGCTTCTTCATCGGCACTTGAACCTGCGCATACAGAAGATAAGCTATCACGCAGCCCATAATTAACAGGGAACAGAGAGTAGCATAGAACAGATTGTTCGATTTCTGAATCGGGCCGATGACATCGCTGTACGGGATATAGTCGACCAGGTACCACTGCGTCACCGGAGACTGCTTCGTATTGACCAGATACTTGATGCCTTTGAGCTCAATCGTCTGGTTGCTGATATCCATCAAATGCTGCTGTTCCAGCTTGCCTACCAGCTCCTGCGCGACGCTTCGGTCTGCCGTGTTATTGAAAATCGTCCCTACGTCTTGCTTGTAGAAGAACGGATTACGCCTGCCATCGCTGTTGAATTCATCCAGCATCCTGACGATATTGCTGCTGTTGAAGCGCACCTCGATCATGAGATCGGCATCCTCAGGCCGTTTCATCGCATAATAAGGCGTGACGGTTAGCAGCGAGAACTCGTAGCTGTTCGTGGCGTCAGGCGAATCCTTCCTCACATGCCAGCCTTGGCGCAGTCGCTGCTTGAGCGCCGCATCGTCATAGCTGCGCACATCATTAACGGTGATGACGCGGCCGAGTCGAGGCGAGTATATGTAAAGCGAGCACTTCCAATTAATAGAGCTCTCCTGCGTGCTTATCTTCTGTTGAATTCGTTTCACCAAATTAATCATATCGAGGTCGAGCGAACCTTCCCCGATCGGAGCCATGTCCCTCAGCTCGGATATGTCAGGATCGCGCACGAGCAAATTCGGCCATAACGTAACGGAGTCCATGTTCGCATCTACCTGCGATTGGAAGAAGTCGAGCTTGCTCGTATTCGACTTATTTAGTTCGTTTCGCAGCACATCCGTGCTCGTCTGATTGGATAGGAAATAGAGTCCTGCAATCAACACGATCAGAACAGCCAGCGTGATGACGATTTTGCTGAACAGATTAATTCTTGGCATTGCGCGTCCCATCCTTGCCTTAGGTGTAATGACATGCTTCAACATTATAATGGAGGCGCGGCTTGGTTGTCTCCAAGCTTCTTCCGGTCAAACGGGGAAGAGGATTCCCCTTCAGACCCGTTGCAGGACTGAGAGAATCCTCTTGCTGTGCCTAGTGCGTGCTAATGCTCGAGTACGTTCCAAATTACTTGGGCAGCCTCAGCTCTCGTTGCCGCTCCTTGCGGTGCAAATCGGCCGGCCGCTTGCCCTTGCACAAGTCCGAGTGCGGATGCTTGATTGATGGCTGTTGCAGCCCATGCCGAGAATTCACTCTGATCTGCGAATGGTTCAGAGGATTCCGCTGCGGCCGATGTGCCTTGGCCGTGAACGAACGTATAAGCTCGCATCGTTAACACGGTCATTTCTTCGCGTGTGATCGGGCTGTGCGGGTCAAATAACTCCGTGCTTCTGCCGTTTATCATGCCAGCCTGAACAGCCTTCGCTACGTAAGGAGCAAACCAGGCATCAGCGGGAACGTCGGTGAACGATTTCTCCGTTGTTGTTCCGGAAGCGGCGGTATCCGCGAGTTCGAGTTTTAATGCTTTCACAAGCAGGGCTGCAAATTCTGCGCGGGTAATCGTGCGGCTAGGCTCGAAGCGACCTTGGCCCGTACCGCTCACGACTAGTTTGGACGCCAGCTGGCGAATGGTCTTGTAAGCCCAGTGCCCCGGTGAAACGTCCGAGAAGGATTGCTCTGCTTGCAGCAGCGCGTAGCTGCTGAAATGGTGAATCTCTGCCGTAATACTATCAGTTGCAGCTTCTCGCGTTCCCCCGATATATTCCATTTTGCCGTCATCGCCAATGAAGAAGATACCGGCAATATCTGGATCGGTAACACCTGCCGAGGAGATACGAATGGTGAGCGGTTCTTCGAACTGCGACAGGCTCGATTCCTTGCCGTCCTTCGAACGGATGGACAGCTTGAATTCATAGATTTGACTAATAATCGCGATGTCCGCATGGTTCTGTTTCTCTAGCAGCTCCGTCTGCTTGTTGGCCGCATCCTTATCCAAAGGCGCGAATGTCAGCGTGATCGCGCTGTCTGCCGAGCCATCTCCTAAATCCGCCAGCCGGAGGAACACCGATGATGGAATGCTCAGCGAAAACGTCTCTGTATTCAGGGTAAGCGAGTGACCTAAAAGCAGCTCCGCCGTTTGAGCCGGAAGAGTAACGCCCGTCTTGCCTGTCGGTATAGCAACTTCCACCTTGCCATCCGCATTAGCGGACAAGCCGCTTGCCCCAATGGCGAATGAAGCTGCATCGCTTGGCGCTGTCGGCGTTACCGGCCCTGTTACGGGGCTGGATTCTTGAGCGGTTTGTATCGTTGTCGACGGACCTGTTGACGTCCAAATCTCGCCATCTAAGCTCGCTTCCACTTTGAAGCTATAGGCTGTATTCGCGCTTAGATTTGAAACTGTATACTCCGTTCCAGCGGTAACCGCAGTGAGCAGTTTCCCGTTCTTGTAGATTTTGTAGCCTTCTATTTGATCCGCATCCGCCGCGCCGGTCCAAGCCAGCTTCACGCTGCTTGTGCCCACATTCGAAGCGGTCAATGCCTTCGCATCTGTCCATTCGGCAACGGGCGTTTCCCTATACAACTCGAAGGAGTCGATCCAGCCCCATGTTTCGGCAGGCGCATCGACAGTCAGACCGATCGTGACTTGACCATTCGTCACTTGAATGCGGCCAAGCTCTGCATCGTTCCAGTTCTGCCAGCCCGTATTGACGATATTGCCGCTTTGCACCGGATCCGCGCCGAAGTCTTGGGCAAACAGATGAATCGCATGGTCCCCGCCGCCGCCGGAAATCTTTGCTTGAAGCAGATAAG
Organism: Paenibacillus sp. BC26; assembly: GCF_900116125.1. Lineage (NCBI taxonomy): Bacteria > Bacillati > Bacillota > Bacilli > Caryophanales > Paenibacillaceae > Paenibacillus > Paenibacillus sp. BC26. The sequence continues at coordinate 906,964 of NZ_FPAD01000002.1, forward strand.
TGCCATTTGCCAAGCCGGTAACGGTTTGCGACATCGTGAAGCCAAAAGCTGCGCTTGCGTAATAATTGACGGCTTTAGTACCTGCGAATGCATTCGCGGCATCGGTCTTCACTTTAGCTGCGCCGCCGGAATCCGTGACCGTCCAGCCCGTGAAGGCCGTGCTGTCTTCGAAGCTTCCGTTATGCAAGAGATTGCGATTGGTCGTTACGGTAACCGGAACCTTAACCGCAAGCTCCGTGCCTGTTATGAATCCATCGACCAAGAATGTGCCGATTCGGCTCAGATCATCCTGTTCAATCGCGGACCACTCCACGGCTGCTGGCTCAATGCTGCCGTCGTTACATAGCACATCCGCTGTTGCCGGCAAGAGCGCAGACACGGTTTCCGCCGGTTCATTGACAGGAACGCTGATGCCTTCAGGATTCGTCGCCGTCAGTGCCGCCTTGGTGTCCAGATCACCCGGCTCGAATTGGAATGCATCCAGCGATGGGAGCACGTTACCGCGGAAATCAAACAGCGCCTGATTGTCCCACGATGCGCCTTCGCCGCTTTTCCAGCCTGCCTGGAAATTACCCTCACTGTCCTTCGGAACCGGGATCCATGCCGGCTCCCAATAGAAGACGCCTGCTCCTTTGCCGCCCGGCACATGCGCTACCGTGTTCATGACGGTGGTGAGCACTTGCTTCTGCCCCTCTACCGTTGCAGGGAAACCCGCTTCATCCGCTTCCTTTTGCCCGAAATTGTTCGGGTAACCGTCGCCGTCCTCGACCGTGAAGCCGTAGGACGTCTCCGCAACGATCACTTGCTTGCCATATCTGTCCGCCATATCGTTCAAGTTATCCTTCAGCGACTGGAAAGGACCATGCCAGAACGGATAGTAGGACATGCCGATGACGTCATAATCGACGGATGCCGCCTCCATCGCGTCGAAGAAACTGCGGAACGCCCAATTGTTGCCGCCCTCTGCCAGATGCAGCATGATTTTAACCTTATGCTCCTCGGGGGTTGTGTCGCGCACGGCTTGAATGCCCTGCTTCAGCAATGCGGTCAGCTTGCTGTAGTCCGAAGTCGAGCCGTCCGGAAGCAGCATGCCCGGATTGATTTCGTTGCCGATCTGCACCATGTCGGGGTAGGCATCCACGGCTTTCAACCCGTTCATTACATCTGCCGTGTAATCGTAGACGGCTTGCTTCAGCTCGTCGAAGCTCAAATCCGCCCAATCCTCCGGCTTCACCTGCTTGCCCGGATCTGCCCAGAAATCCGAGTAATGGAAATCCAGCAGCAGCTTCATCCCCTTCGCTTTCGCTCGCTGTGCCATCTCAATGATATGGGCTTTGTCGTTATAGCCGTCTGCCTCTACCGGATTGTTCCAAATCCGAAGCCGGACGTAATTCACGCCGTGATCCTTCAGAATATCCAGCAAATCGCGCTGAACGCCGCCCTCATAATACTTGCCTCCGGCAGCTTCGATCGCTTGCAGACTTGAAATATCCGCACCTTTGATGAACGGTTCATCGGATTCTTCCGGAACCGTTGGCTCCTCTGCCTTCACCAGCTCCACATCGTCAAAAAAGCCCCATTTTCCCGCCAAACTGTTCACCTCGAAACCAATTGTCGCTTGCCCGTTTGATACAAGAATTTGCTCGACCGTATAAGGCGTAACCGTGCCCCAGCCGCTGTTCGTAATATCCGTTGTCAGCTTCCCACTGCCTCCGAAGTTGTCCGCATACAGCTTGAAATTGTTATTTCCGGCGTCCCCGGAGGACCACGCCTTGAGCGTATAGATCCCATTCGCAAGTCCGGTCACCGTCTGGCTCAGCTTGAACGCATAAGCACTGCCGTTCCAATAGCTCGCGGCGGCGGCCCCGGTGTGCACGTCGCTTCCCGAGACGGTAAGCGTCGAAGCCGGTCCCGGTTCCGATCCATCCAGTGATGTATACTCCCAGCCGTTCAGTCCATCCTCAAAGCCGGGATTTGTCAGTACATTCGCTGCAGCTGCTCCCGCTTTCCCCGGTAAAGCAACAGCAGATATGACCATGGATAGAAGCATAATGACGGCGGTCAAGGCCGAGAGCCCTTGTCTCCACCGATTCAAGCGGAAATGATGATATGAACGATTCAAACCAATTACCTCCCCTGATGAATGTCCTGCATCTTCAATTATAGGGAAGGTCTGCGGCGGAACGTATGGCACGAAATGAACATATCTACAGTTTTGACAAGCAGTATTGGGATGGCCTGAGTTTGTTGGTCAGCGGAGGGGATTAGCTGATGTATGGACTAGGTGAGAGTGGGATCGGGGACTTCTTATTAGAGAAACCCGCCGTTTTCAAAACGGCGGGTTTCTTTTTAGTTTACGGGTTTGTATAGTGGCACTCTTCTTCTAACGGTTGTCAGCGCGGCTATTTCATGAATGGGCGACTTTTACAAATCTAACGGTTGTGAGCATCGTTATTCGCCGCATAAGGGTAGATTTCCATCAGAAAATATCCGAATAAGCTCCTTGGCAACCGTTAGACAATAAAATCGGACTATTTAGACGAAATAACCACTGTCACAACCGTTACACGCTGGAAGTTGGCTGTTGGTCATGTGCTGGCGCAGGCTGGAAGGTAGCTCTTCATCTTGTACTGCGCAGACTGGAAGTTGGCTCTTCGCTATGAGCCCGCCATGATATTTCTTAGTTATTGAATCGCGCGAATCCCCGGCCAATGCTTCCAAATATCAGTCATCGGAGCTCTCCAATCCTGCTCGTGCTCGAGATGAGAGACTCGGAAGAAGATTGCGTATCTCGTGTTAGGCGATGCATTCACCGCTACCGTATGTGCAAGCTGATAGTGAACGAGGAACACGTCGCCGGGCTCCCCCAAGGTCTGAACCGGTTCCGGCAGCTCCACAGGAGGCATGCCATTCAACAAAGCATCCGGTGTATGCTCGCGGAAGTACTGCTCATAAATGCTATGCGTACCCGGCCAGACCGTAAAATTACCGGCAAAGGGTTCACGCACCGGACTTAGCAGTACACCGACAAGCATGGAGAAATTGCCAATCGTGCCTTCCTTCACCCCATTGGTCGGCGTATACATGCCATCCAGGTGAGGTTTATTGATGGTTGGCGGATCCTGCAGCAAAGGGAAACGCAAGGCGATCTGGCCGCCTGTGACCGGATGGGACATCCCTTCGCCGAGCAGCTCCTCTACGTAAGCTTTAATCGGCGTGTCGTTAAACAACCCGGTAATCGGCGGCTTGTCAGAGAGCTCCGGGCAGTAGGATTGCGCGCGATAAGTAGGCATCATCTCGAGCGGCATCCCTTGTCCGACGGAGTGATTAATATGCTTTAACGCGTGGTCGATCATGACTTTAGGAATGGCGCCTTTGATATGAATATAACCTTTGGCGAGCATGGACTGTTTCTGTTCGTACGTGAGCTTCATTACGATAGTTCCTCCTTATCGCGATTCGTTTCACGAGGTCGAGTTCACTTCCAGATTTATACATGTCTCCCTCGATAATCATCATAAAGGACTGGCGGAGTTCTGCCAATAGTCTATAAGATAGCTTTGGTCGATTAATAGACTGTTATCGGACTTTACTATGAAAATCACAATCCAGCGAATGGTCATCCACCATGCCGCAGGCTTGCATGTAGGCATAACAAATCGTCGAACCGACGAACTTAAAGCCGCGTTTCTTCAATTCCTTGCTCATCGCATCGGATTGCGGAGTGGTTGCCGGAACTTCAATCTTCGTGGGCCATTGATTCCGAATCGGTGCGCCGCCGATGAATTGCCATATGTACGCATCGAAACTGCCAAACTCCTCTTGAACCTTCAAGAAACATCTTGCATTCGTAATGGCAGATAGAATCTTTAGCCGATTTCGAATAATACCGTCGTCCGCCATCAACTCCTCAACCTTCGCCTCGTCGTATGCCGCCACCTTATGGGGATCAAAGCCGTCGAAAGCTCTCCGATAACCTTCGCGTTTCCTCAGTACGGTATACCAGCTTAATCCGGCTTGTGCTCCTTCCAGTACCAGCATCTCGAACAATTTCTGATCCTCATGCTCAGGAACTCCCCACTCATGATCGTGATAATCGATATATAAAGGGTCTTCATTAACCCAGGCGCAGCGTGCTGTCATAGGTTCCAGCTTCCTCTCGTAGTCGGCTCAGTACGGTCAACCCTTCATCTGTATGCCAAAATCATAATCGGCCGTATTCTTCTCCAACCATACCGCCGACAGACGGTATTTATAATACCCCGGCTCGCTTGGAAGGTCAAAACGGAATTGATTGGGCTTACCTATCAATACTTGTTTGCCATCGTCCGTGTACATCGTTAATGTAAACTCCTCGGGATTAATCGGAAACTTAACGGAGATTAGATCACCGCGCATGGCCTCGATTGCTTTATCCTTGATCATCTTGTTGTATGCAGCCGGCTCCGGAGGATCCGCACAGACTCCTTCTGTTTGCGTACCATACCAACAATAATGCGCCAATAAATAGTCAACATTGAACCCTTCTACGGTAATGATCGGCTTGATGGGTTCGTCCGGAAATTCTGGATTGGATGAACACCCTGTCAACATAAAAGTTAGTAAAGAAGCACAGAGCAGCAAGAACAGCTTTCCCCTCATTCTCTCTTCCCCCAGCACTAATCAAGATATCTACTTATTCTGAGACGCAGGCTAGGCCAAAAGGTTACAGAAAAACCAGATTTGGATTACAAAGCAAGTGCGGAATCGCTCCAGGCAGCAACCTCAATTGCGCATATAGGAATGTTGCATTTTCAGCAGCAAAGTACCGTTTGAAGCCATTGGAGAGGTTCTATTGTTGTATATTCTGCAGCATTATGCCTGTTGAACTTCCTTTCTCAAACGAAAAAGGCCGCCACCCCATGTGTGCTCCACACTTGTGATGGCGGACTATCTACAGAACAGAACCGGCTTAGGCGCCTTGAATCACACTGCGAATGAAAGCTACTTCTTCCGCATTCAATGGGTTGCCGGCACCTTGCGCATTGGACTCTACTTGCTTCGCATTCTTGAAGCCCGGGATGACGCAAGCATTCGGAGATTGAGCAAGCGCAAACTGAATCGCTACCCGCACCAAGTCTTGGACTTCCGTGCCGAACCGTTCCTTGATCGGTAGCAGACGCTCGCGTATTTCCAGCAGGCGCTCTTTGGTATAGGAAGAGTTGGAAGCCCGAACATCGCCTTCGCCGAATTTCGGCGGGTTTTCCGGATCGAATTTATCCAGCAGCAGCCCCTGTGCAAGCGGTCCGAACAAGACCATCCCGATATTTTGCTCGTTTGCCCATTGAAACAGATTCGTGTCCGGCTTATCGAAAGAATTGCCAAACGCATTATAGTGGAACTGCAGAACATCCGGACGCGTAACCGGGCAGACACGCATAAAGTCGTTGTAGCCGTAACCGGATTGACCGATGACCCGCACTTTGCCTTCCTTTTGCAGCTCGCGCATGGTCTCGGCCGCTTCCTCCAGATAAAGATCATTCGGTCCGAAATTCGTATTATGGAAGAAGTGAAGATCCAAATAATCCGTTCCTAAATTCATGAGCGATTGCTCCAGCTGATGACGAATGTGAATCGGCTGCATCGCGTTCGGCGCTGTTCCGCGGAACCAGCCGACTTTGGACGCAATCACGACTTGATCACGCGGTACCTCTTGCAGAAACCGTCCGAGAACGCGCTCCGAATGGCCATCCCCATAGACATCTGCCGTATCAAAATGATTGATCCCAAGTTCAAAAGCGCGGTTCAACCCGGCAATGGACTCACGATCATCGTTACCGGACCAACCTACTGCCTCACCATCACGCCACGAAGGTCCGCCAATTGCCCAGCAGCCTAAGCTGACCTCGCTTACCCGTAAACCGGAACGACCAAGAACACGATATTCCACTAGATCACAACTCCTTACGATGGTTTGAATGGGATGAACACCTTCATGTGAAACTATATACAAGTTATAGACTGCTAGGAAGTACGCACATTATGTTCACCTACTTCCCTTAAAGTAACTACCCGCTGCTAAATAAAGCTCCGTTCGGTTTCGAACGGGGCTTTACTGCGACAATTTCGTATGAATTTCCTTCTTCTGGATAAAATATGCAAATCAAGCATCTTATCCGATCTGCATTGTTTAGTAAGAGGGGGAAATTCAACTGTGAAAATATCACCCACAGGAGACGCGGATGCAGACTTACTTAGTGATATTCAAGAAAATGAGCAGCTTTTTAAACGCGTCTTTCTAAACTGCTCGGACGTCTCGTTCCGGGAAATTACAACGGACGGCCAGGTAAGGCTGCTCTTAATTTATGTGGCCAACATGGTGAATTCGGAAGAGCTCAATACGAATATCTTAAAACCTCTCTTCTACGAAGGACTGCCGCAAGGTTTGGACTCCGTTAACAGCATCTCCCAAATGCTCGAACAATCGCGGTTTTCCGTATTGCATATTATGACGAGTTCGAATGTTAGCGGGATCGTGGAATGCGTATTGCGGGGACATGTGGCGATCTTGGTTGACGGGGAATCGTCGGCTATAGTGGCAGATGTGACCAACTTCGAATCCCGTACAATCGGCGAACCCTCGGAAGAGGCCACGCTTCGCGGCTCCAGAGAAAGCTTCACGGAGCTGTTGACTACCAATACCACGATGATGCGCCGCATTTTCGCCACGCCGGACTTGAAAATGGAGCAGCTGACGCTCGGAAAATATACGAAAACCGAAATCGTGATCGCCTATCTTGAAGGTGTCGTTGACCTCTCCGTTCTGGATGAAGTTCGCAAAAGGGTCAAACGCATCCGCATAGACGGCATTCTGGAATCAGGTTATATCGAAGAATCCATTGAGGATACCCACTTCTCGCCTTTCCCGCAAATCCTGAACAGCGAACGACCCGATGTCGTTGCCGCCGGACTTCTGGAAGGCAAAGTAGCGATCTTGACGAACGGAACGCCGATCGCGCTTATCGTGCCCATGACATTCTGGGCTGGCCTGCAGGCACCGGATGATTATTTTGAACGTTTCCTCTTCGTCACGTTAAACCGATGGATTCGCTATATGTTTGTCCTTATCTCGGTCTTCCTGCCTTCCATCTATATCGCGCTGACGGACTTCAATCCGGAGATGGTTCCTGCCAAGCTCATGCTAAGCATCGCCGCGCTGCGCGAGAAAGCGCCTTTCCCGACAGTGATCGAAGTGTTCATGATGGAATTCGTATTCGAAGCGCTGCGGGAGGCCGGAATCCGTCTCCCGCGGCAGATCGGTCCGCTCGTCAGCATCGTCGGTGCCTTGGTTATTGGTGAAGCAGCCGTTCGGGCCGGTATTATTTCCGCGCCGATCGTCATAATCGTACCTGCTGCTGGCATCTCGTCGTTCGTCATTCCAAGGTATAGCTTCAGTTTCCCCATGCGGATCCTCCGCTTCCCCATGCTCATACTCGCCGGCTTGTTCGGGTTGTTCGGGATCGCGATCGGGATTATCGCCATTCTCATTCATTTGATTCATTTACAGCCGTTCGGTACGCCCTATCTGTCGCCGGTTGCACCACTTAAGAAGGGAAAGCTAAAGGACGTATTGATGCGTTGGCCTCACAAGCTGACCCGAAAATCCGAACCCGTTCCGGAGGCGGACAACCCATGATCAAGGCAGCCAAAATTGGCTTCGTTATGCTCTTCACGGTCCTAATCGCGACCGGTTGTTGGAATCTCGAGGAACCGGATCAATGCGCCTTCGTCATGGGCACGGGAATGGACCTGAACAAGGATGGCAAATACATGCTCAGCACGCTAATCGCGATACCGGCGGGTATCGGCGTAGAAGAGGGGAATACCACCCAGAAGAGCTTCCGGGTATTGACCTCTACGGGCAAAAACAACACGGATGCGGCGCAGAAGCTGCAGGCCCAATTATCGCGCAGCTTGTTCATCGGCCATCGTGAAATCGTTCTGATCGGCGAGAAGATGGCCGAGCATGGGATAGCTGATTTGGTCGACGAATTTTTCCGCAACCCCCAGTCGGAAGCCCGATCCAAGATATTTGTCGTGAAAGGCACGCAGGCGAAGGACGTCTTCGAAATCAACTCCATGTTCGATCCCTATATCACGTCAACGCTCTATGACGAGCAAGCCACGCTAGGGTTGAGAAACTTTTATTTCGCCGCCTTTATGTACGATGCCTTGGGCCAGGGGACACAACCCCTGCTGCCGGCGCTCACTATGAATCGGAGGAAACACTACGTCTATTCCGGATTCGCGATCTTGGACAAGGATAACGATCTCAAGCTGGCGGCATATTTGAACCCGGAGGAATCCTTCTATACGAATTGGATGAAGAGAAGAGTCAATAACTACTTCATGACTTCCTCCGTATCCGGATTCGAGGGAACCTTCAGTGTTAAGCTGAGAGCCCTGAATCGGCGGATTCAGACGAGCGTACAAGGTAATCGGGTAAAAGTCGATATTCTGCTGTCCGGGGCCGGCGTTCTCGTTGAAAATAATACGAATTTGGATCCGTCCACGGAAAGTCATCTCTTGCTGATTCAGAAGTCGATGAATGAAAGTTCCCAGAAAACAATTGAGCAGTTAGTAGACAAAGCGCAAAAGCAAATCAAACTCGATTTCTTCGGGTTTGGCGAAATTGTCCATCATCAGCATCCCGCACAATGGAAATCGCTGCGAACCAATTGGAATGTGATATTTCCGCAAATCGAGGTGTCGGTACGCGTCAATCTAAAATGCAAAGATCTGGGTGAAACCAATGCTACAATCTACCGCTAAGGTCAGGAGGGATGCACTTGAAAGAGTTGAAATTGTCGGGCGTACAGATCATGTGGATATTCGCTACGGTCGAAGTCGTACTGTTCATCTGGGGAATGATAACGCCGTCGATTAATCTAAGCAAGCAAGACGCATGGATAACCATGATAACCGGCGGCGCAGTGGCAATGGCTTTAACCGCGATCGTCGTCCGTTTGTGCATGCTGCATCCCCGGCAAACGCTGGTCGAATTTAGTCAGGCCCTTCTCGGAAAGTGGCTGGGAAGGGCAATCGTCCTTCCTTATTTCGCGGTGTGGTTTGGGCTGAATGCTGCCGCGCTTCGATTGTTTGGCGATTTTATCCATCTCATCATGCTCGACAAAACGCCGGTTTGGCTGATCATGCTGCTCATGACCGTATTAATGATCTACATCACGTACTCCGTTGGCATTATGGGCATCGGAAGGTTTTGCGAAATTGCCGGACCTATTATGGTGCTTACCTTGCTCGTTGGCTTTAGTCTGAATATCGTCGATATTAAGTGGCATTATATTCTACCGATCATCACTGATTTCGGATGGGGCGCCATTATGAAGCATTCTATTCAACCCGCTTCTTTCCTGGGCGAATCCTTGATCTTCTTCAGCATCCTTCCTTTTCTGGAGCACCCGAAACAAGCCTATTCGAAATCGTTGATTGCCGTTGGCATGACTGCTTTACTGGCTTGCCTCGCAACGACATTGGTCCTGCTCGTCTTCGGGCCGGATGTCTCGGCTAGGATGCGATACCCCTACTTTATGCTCGTACGCTCCATTAATCTCCTCGATTTCATCCAAAACATGGATATCTTCGTCATCTTCATCTGGGTCTTCGGCCTGTTCGCCCGGATATCGTTATATTTGTTCATCACGAGCTATGAAGCGGCACGCTGGTTCCGTGTGAAGAATTGGCGGACATTCATTTGGTTCGGAGCGCCCGCGATGTATATAATGGCCCTGTTCATTCCGAACGAAGCCATCATGAATTCCGTGAATTTTTATTGGCAAACGATCGCATACCCGATCTGTTCGATCGCGATCCCTCTGCTGCTCCTGCTCGTTTCGGCTTTTCGCAAGAAGACGGTGCAAGCGTAAAAAAGTCTGCCGCAATCGTCGGCAGACTTCCTACATTTGCATTTATTCTGAGATCCGGAGGATGTCCACTTCCCACTTTCCTTTATTGCTTTTGTGAAGGCTGGAAATAACATGCACGCTTCCCTTTGTACCTTTGACTTTAAATCGGAAGCTTGCTTTTCCTTCTCCGTTTGACGTCTCAATACTCCCCGATGACGGAAAAAGCCCAAAGCCGGTTACCTCTCCCACTCGTGCTACTACTTGTTCATCCTGTTTGGATGCTTGTTTAGCAGCGTCAAAGGCTCCCGAGTTTCCTAAAAAAAGCATTGTCCCACCAACCGTAATAACGAAAAAAACAACGACACCGGAAGCGAGTAAAAGTAACCGTTTCTTTGTGTTTCTTAACTTGCGGGGCCTATCTTCATAACTAACAACAATGGTCTTCGCTGCTAGATCTCCCAGCCGTCGCCCTTCCTTTTGCACGACTAAACTCAATAACTCAATCGGCCCTAATATTAAGAGAACATTCCGAAGCACGAGGGCTCCTTTAGAAGGAGCTGCTCTGTCCTCAGCTTTCACAATGTAGAGCCCCAACATTCGTTTCCCAATACTCCGGTTTGTGAATACATCCCGTAACAACAGCCATAATGGCAATAGAAACATAGATATACTCAAATTTATACCAGCTATCGTCCCAACAATCACCACAATTATCAGTGCAGCAAACATCAGGCTCATGTCAATCATAAAACCAAAAACCCGCCGTCTGTTAGATGCCCAAGTTAATACTAACTCTACTTCACTCTGCATGACTTGATCCACTCCACGGTTCCCATTTAACTCTTGCAGATCTACCCCTGATTGCCCTCAACGGCGATTAGCAATACCGCGGCGGCGAGGCCCAAACGGCGATCAAGCTTGTCATTATGCTCTTCGGAGAAATTAAGGTTTAGTTTCTGGACAAACGGATTGAAGTTTTGTTTAAACTCAGCGACCTTCGTCCCGTTCACCACTACGTTGTAATGCTGAGGAATCAAATTCGTCAGGAATCTTCGCAGAAGCGCAAGCAGCGCGTTATCTTCCTTAATCAAGCCGATCTCTTCCTCACTCGGGCTCAATATCGCCCATTCATCCTTTAATATCGACTTCATCCCCTTACGTCGAAGAGAACCTATTTTATGCCCGGTTTCGACATCCACTACATCGAAGATGGAGGAAAAATCAATGACGCTTCGCGCATGAATGGTGACTAACTCATCTTGCATCGTTTCATCGCCGTAAAGCCGGATGTCTTCTTTTAACTTGAAGGCTTTCATCTTCGAGAACAGAACCGGTTTCTCATTGTTGTCGAAAATATCGATTTTAGCGCCAACCAGAGAAAGGATTTGTTTTCTAACCACGTATTGTTGAAGATTGAATTTCGGATTCAAGTCCTCGCCCCCTATAAGTGTACATACTCTCACTGATTGTACCAGCTATTGTTATTCTTCGGTATATGGATCTCTGAGGCGATTTACATAATCTTAACAAGCAATCATCGAAACTTCCCTACTGATCGGACGTTTAACCCTTTCGGAGGTGAAAATCATGAAAAACAAAATCGTTAAGTATTTACCTATCACTGCTATCATCCTATTACTAGCAATGATTGGCACGGCGTGCGGGAGTAATAACACCAACAATTCCGCTGAGAACGCTTCAGTAAACGCTTCGGCAACGGATTCTTCTACCGCTGATAACAACTCCGCGTCAACGGATTCGGCTGCCGCTACCAATGGCTCCTCAGCAGACGATACCGTTTCGCAGGAAGACGCGCCTGTCGTTATGTCCGGTGTATTCAACGGAGTGGTTAGCGACAAGACCATTGAAATCGAAACCGGCGTCGGATCGCTCTCCTATCAGGTCAGCAGCGAGATTGCCGACAAAGTATCCAAGTGGGAAAAAGGCATCAATGTAAAGTTTGAGTACAAGGAAGACACCATAACCACAATCGATAAAGAGTAAGGCTGTGGTGATTATTAAACAACAAAGGGACCGTGGAGCACTTCTCCGCGGTCCCTAGTTTTATTAGCTTCCGTACTGCAAGAGAGCAAACGCACTTCCGCGATGAGCGCATACTTTGCCGCAGGTGCCAACTCTAACGGTTGTGACAGGGCTTATTCGGCATACATTTACCCTTTTTATAGGCTAACGGTTGCCAGCGCGCTTATTTGCACGTTTTCCACTGGGAATCGACCCATTTGCTGCAAATAACGTCTGTCACAACCGTTAGACTTTCAATAAGGCTTATTTTCATCAAATAGCCTCGCTGACAACCGTTAAAATTCTGTTCATAAAGCATAGACGCAATAGCGGCCGTCGAGATTTACTCGGGTAGCCCGGGGACCGCGGATGACTTCTCCTACGCTCTGCATCTCTTCAACCAACCTTGGCGCCGTGAGCAAGGGCAAGCATGACCGTTTGCTCCCTATCCATTCTCAATCCCTCAATGGTGAGCGATTTAAAATCCACGCCTTCCATCTTGGCCCCTCTTACATCCGCACCTTGCAGCTTCGCTTTGGCCAATATCGCCATCGTCAAATCACTGTCTCTTAAGTCGGCCTTTTCCAAGTTGGCTCCCGATAGGTCGGCTTCATGAAATTTAACTCCGCGCAAATCCTGCCTGATTAAGGAGACGTGTCTCAGATTGGTATAGGACCAGTCGCCTTTAATAATCGAGATCCCATCCATAGCGGAGCCGGTGAAATCTGAACCTGTCATCTTGCATGACTCGAATTTCGATACAAACAGGTTAGCTCCGTTAAAGTTGCAATTCTCAAATGCGGTTTCATTATGAATGGAACCATTTAGCAAGGCACCTCGAAAATCGCACTCGATAAATCGGCAATTACTGGAAACTATCTCATTCAATGCTCCGTTAGCAAAAGAACACCGATCAAACGTACAACTTATTAGCTCGCCATATCTTAAATCCTGCGTGCCAAATTGCACGCCTGCATATTGCTGATTACTATACTGGAACATAAGGTGCCTCCGTAAACTACTTATTGTCTCCGCTGCAAAATCACCTTATTACTATAGCATACGGGAGTCAAGTACCTGTCTGTTCCCCATGATTAGTCAAGTGCATTATTTTTCTTTCATCTGTATCGGACTGCTGTAAGCACGGCCTCTACGTCAGATGATTTACCAAATACGATCCAATGATCCGAAATGAGCGGACTAATTTGCGGCCCTTCTCCGGATACAACCGTTTCGGTTCCCTTATCCAGATCTGCTAAATAGATGTCCGAGTTGTGGGATTCGGCTCCGACGTCATGCGTAGATGAACCGTTTCGTTCATCCATCCAGGCGACGAAATGACCGTTAATGACGGGGGTTCGTTGAGTCGCATCCAAATGGGTCACTCGAGTTGTTTTGCCTGTGCCTAGATCATGGACGAAAACATCTCCCGCGTAGGAATCGTTAAAAGCCTCCCAAGTTACGAGGCTGCCCGATACTTGCGGCCGACCTTCCTTATAATCTTCCGCAGCGATGGGGGTGGTTTCTCCTGTTTCGATCCGGTATAGATAAATGTCCGTGTTGTTCTCCGGCACATTCTCGCCTGCCCGCAGCACCCTTTTCGTCACGCGAAGCCCGTTCTCCCAAACGATATTCCCGGCATCGATATCCGGATTCGTATGACCGCCGCTCTCCGAAGTAATCATCTTCTGTTCACCGGTGTCGATATTATACAAGACGAGCTGCCAGTGGGACGGATATTCCTTGATCGCGTCGGTAGCATTATCCATCCAAACGATGTAGTTCCCCCAAATCTTCGGGTTGATCTGCGCCGATGGGTCCGTTGTCAGCTGCCGCTCCTCTCTCGTGGACAAATTGTAGAGAAAGATATCGGCATTCGCAGCATCGTAACTACCCAAATCACCTAGCGGCGTTTTCTCGTTTCGCAAATCCGACCAAACCACGAAGTTACCCGAGATATCGAAGCCCGCATCGTCCTGTACCGGAATCGATGTCAGCTGCTTATTCGCGACCAGATCGGTTACCGTCAATTCTCCCTTGTCTCTTGTGACCAATCGGTCTCCGTCAAGCGAGCCTTGCCAGCCGGATATTTCGCGCTTCAGCAGCGGTTGAAAGGAATCGCCTTGGGCTAAATCACCGGGCTTCGAAGTCGTTGACCCGCATCCGGTCATACACAGCAACAGTACCAGTATGGCGGCGATAGCCTTATGGTATCTTGTGCTCCTCATAATAAGATCCCCCTCACAGCATCTTTTTCCATATTAGACGAGGAAGCCGGCTGCAAGGTTACATAGCTATACAGAGCTCCAACCAAGTGGACTACGATTTCACGGCCCCATCCACCTGTTTATTTCATTTGACATATATTCAGCAAACGCAACGAAAGCTTCCTTATCCCCTACAAATTCATTGGTGATGCCGCTATAATCTTCAAGACAATAAGTGAGAACAGGATGGAATTTAAGAGGTAACACTTGAAGCGCCCACTCGCCGCCTTCTTTCTTAGAAGCAATGAAATCTTCACGTAAAAACATGAGAACCCTGCACATATTTAAGGTGAAGTAAGTAGGAGAGTCACTAATCTCCTCAGCTGCCGATGAAATATCATTTAGAATAGATTGCAAATAATAACTTCTGTCGATGGGTTGAAACATATCCTGAATAGGTCGACCGTATAGGGTGATTCCTCGTTGATACGTAACCGTTAGATGTGCCGCTAGGTCATCGTCTGTGAAACCGCCGCAAATGTAGTCCTCATCAGTCCGATACCTTTCTCGATGATAGTCCGAGTAATGCAATTCAAAGGGAGAAGGATGGACAAACTCCTGTACATGTGCTTCCAGCAGAATACTTAACTCAATCCCACGTCCGCTTGGCAGCTCATCATGAAGGATTAATAGTCTGTTTATGATTTCCTTTTGTTGCACTCGGGTGAGTTTGTCTGTTACAACAACAATCAAGTCTATGTCGCTTTTCTTCGGATTAAAGCAACCCATTGCCAAGGAGCCATGCAAGTAAACACCCGCTAGACTTTCCTTCAACACTGCATGAAACATAGTGGTTATTTGGTGTAAGTATTCGTCCGTCTCCATCTCTCTCCCCCCATTTCATTGCTTCTCTTTAATAAGTAATCTGTCCAATTTTCTCTGCCGGCTGCCACATTCTACCCGTTCACGCAAAGGAACCATTGTGATATCTCCTCGCACAATAACTAAATGTTATAATCCTAAGTTACTTCACCCAATTCGGTATATGGTGCCTAAAATAGTTGGCCACCTTCTCCAGCTCATTCATGACGTACCCGATTTTCTTCTCATCGAGATACCAGTTATCTTTAGAAGTTCCCGTTTTATCCACAACCGGACTTACATAAAAAGTTGTTTCTCTCGGAAAATCAATCTGATAGGTTAACAGAGCTCTTCGTGCGTGATAATTTTTACAAACCAATATGACCTTATTGGGGATTATCCCTTGTTGTTTCAATACTTCCAATGAAAAACGTGAATTTTCGAAGGTGTTCGTTGCTCTATTTTCTTTAAGAATCGCTTGGGGAGGAACGCCTAATGATATTCCTACCTCTCGCAAGAAGTCCCATTCCGTTGATTCTACATGTGAAGTGGCGCCTCCGGAGGGCAGGATAAACGGGGCCAAACCCTCGTGGTATAACATCGCGGCTCTTTCCATGAGCTGGGGATGACTGCCTCCCGGAATCAATAAGACATCTGCCGGTCCAAGCTCCGTATTGAAAAACATGAACTCACTTATACAATCAAATGGAAAAGACAAAACAACTCCTCCTAAACCTATCCGAAGAATTATTGCTCCTCAATCGCCCAGAACCGATTCCCATAAGGATCAAAGAACATCATCACTTTATCGCCGACGCCGCCGATGGTAATTTCACCGGCTGACACCCCGCTTTTGATTAAATCCGCTCGCAGTCCTTCGATGTTATTCGTCTCCAACTGAATCGAATAATGCGGATTCTGTTTAATGTTACCTGAGTACCACATGCTGCTTTCTTCATCTTCTTCACCATAAAGCAGGATCTCAGACCCGGTTGCCAATTTAAGACTAGCGATTCCCGACTTCCAGAGAAGCTCAAATCCCAGCACATTCACATACCACTCGATTGCCTTCTCATAGTCGTCAAAGTTGCCCGATTTTGTAACCGGAATGCCAAGTACAAGTCCTTTTACGCCCATAGCGATTGTTGCCTCCATTTTTTTATTAGTTCCTGTTAACGAAGCATTGCCATTCAGCAAAAGCCATATAGTTTAGTTAAGGACGCCACATGACTGCGAAGGAGTTCACATGCTATGAAAAAACACATTGCTGTAAGCTTGTTGTGCGCACTGCTGCTGTTTACGTCCGCCTGTACCTCAAATTCCTCTACAAACAAGGATCAACCGAGTTCGAACACAGCACCAAGCACAACTCCCAGCACCAACAATGAACCTACGACAAGTCCTTCTGACAACGCGACGAATACGGAACCGGTCAAACCCGCTGATGATTCATCATCTACGGGTACAAACGATCCGGTAACCAGTCCTTCGGATGATCCGGCAACCAATCCGGATGATTCAGCAACCACCCCGGATGATCCGGCAACAACGCCTACTCCCGATCCGGATCCAGACTCGCCCCCGGCCTTCCAATCGCCATATGTCTTTGAGTATCCCGATGCCATACGAGGCATATATGTTACGGGATGGTCAGCCGGCGGTGAGCGTATGAGTTCATTGCTGAAGCTCGTGGATGACACGGATCTGAATGCCATGGTGATCGATATCAAAGACGACGACGGATATATCACCTTCAAACCTGAAGGGGAATTAAATGCAAACGGGCAAGCTTATATGCGTGATCCGAACGCCATTGTCAAAACGCTGCATGACCACAACATCTACCCGATTGCACGTATTGTAGCTTTCAAGGACACTGTCCTGGCCAAGAAACATCCGGAGCTTTCTTATCAGCTGGACGGCAAGGTGTGGCGCAATGGAAACGGCGATGGCTTTATCAATCCATTCTTAAAATCAAACTGGCAATACAATGTGGATGTCGCTATTCTGGCTGCTAAGCTCGGGTTTCAGGAAATTCAGTTCGACTACGTTCGATTCCCTGAAGGGTTT
The DNA here is from genome assembly GCF_900116125.1 of Paenibacillus sp. BC26. NCBI lineage: Bacteria > Bacillati > Bacillota > Bacilli > Caryophanales > Paenibacillaceae > Paenibacillus > Paenibacillus sp. BC26. The sequence continues at coordinate 924,026 of NZ_FPAD01000002.1, forward strand.
GAGAAGAAAGATAAAGTCCTTGCCTACTCTATGGGAGAGTACAAAGATAAGAAGCCAACCAAATTCATTGAGCAAGAGAAAGCTTTTGCAGAAGAGACGGCTGCTTATGAGGCTGGTCTTCCACCGCTGCAAAGCGCTTACGACACGGCAACTTCAACCTATAACGGTGACAAAACCGATGCGAACAAGAGCGCACTCGATGCTGCCAAGAAGGCGCTCAGCGACTACAAGAAAACCTTGCCGAAATCGCCGGACTTCAGCGAGAAAGCTCGTTTTACACAGCTCCGCGTCGATGCCATTACGGACTTTGTTCATTTTGCGAGGGAGCAGTTAAAGCCTTACGGGGTTAAAGTATCGGTCGATATCTTTGGCTATTCCGCCACGCTGCCCGAGGCACCCGGCATTGGGCAGAACTTCAGCCGTATCTCGGAGAATGTCGACGTCATCTCCTCCATGATTTATCCGAGCCATTGGAGCGATGGATATTTCGGCATTAAGCACCCGGATACCGAGCCGTACCGTCTAGTCCAAGAGTATGCCAAACGCGAGAAGGAAAAGCTTAGCGCGCTTGAATCCCCTCCGATATCAAGGCCGTGGATTCAAGACTTTACAGCCTCATGGTTAGCCAAAGGCAGCTACGTCCATTACGGTAAAGAACAGGTGGATGCGCAGATTAAGGCACTCCACGACGCCGGCATCCATGAATATCTCCTCTGGAACGCCGGTAACAAATATACGGCCGGCGTTAACTATACCCCTTAGCTACTAAGGCCCCGTTCGATCCGAGCGGGGCTTTTCTCTTTGTTGGCCTGCGGGTCGTTACAGATGTTTCGTGCAATTGAATAGCGGGCACTCCCACTCTTCATTGCAATGAGCGATGATCGTTAAGGACGTATTATTGATGTAGGTAGATTCAAATCTCTGCGGCAGAAGTCGCTGCAGCGATAGTCCGATCAGCGCTCCGTGGCTTACGATAAGAACTCGTTTATCCCGGTGCGTTGCCGCCACTTCTTCGAAATAAGCCGCTCCCCGTTTCGCCACGTCCTCGAACGCTTCAATGCCAAGATCGAGTGTGCTCCAATCGGCGCCCCATTTTGCCACCCGCTCTTCCTCAGTAGTTCCTTCGATTTGCCCGCAATTAATCTCTCTTATTCGATCTTCCGTAATTAACGTACCGATCCCCAGGGAACTGCGCACCGCCTCGGCGGTTTGCTTTGCTCTCGTCAGCGTACTGGAGATAATAATGTCCCAGCTTTCGCCCGAAAGCCTGTCGGCTATGGCCTTCGCTTGGATTAAGCCGGCTTCGTTAAGCGGAATATCCGATATCCCCTGAGCCCTGCCAAGCACGTTCCAATCTGTCACGCCATGCCTGATAAGTCCGATTGTAGTCATGTTTATCTCCCTCCTTGACCAATATGAAAAACAGCAATTTCCGGTGCACAAGCTACACGAATGGGTATCTTCACCGTTCCCAATCCTCGGTTAATGAAGAAATTTCTACGCCCGTCCATTCGTTTGAGCCCAACATGATAGTCTTTATAGGCTCCAAACGAACGATTCAGTAATCTGATCTGACCGCCGTGAGTATGCCCGACCAGCAGCAGATCGTATGGGAGTTCTTGATCCTGTATGCACTTTATAATACTTGGTGAATGAGCGAGTAAGATTACGTAAGGATAGCTCCTCATTTCCTCCACACTCATGGACAAGCGTTCGTTGCCATAGATGGAGTTATCGAAGCCATAGATAAGAGCCTTCTGATCGTTCATGGTTAATGCGGTTCCACGATTGGATAGAACTGCTATACGCTGACTCTGAAGAGCTTGAAGAATCTCATTATACTCTTGGTCCGAGTAGATTCTTTTGCGGAATCCTTCCATACATTCGCGCTCGTAATTGCCGGGAACAAAGTACAGCTGCGGACATTTTATTTGCTGGACTTCCTTTAGAACCGCAGCTAATTGCTTCTTCCTTGAAGCCAGATCACCTGTTATCAGGACGATGTCCGGCTTCAACCGGTTTACTTTCCGACTCAACGACCCATTGATGAATCTGGTTCGTCCATGAAGATCAGTCAAATGAACGAAGGTAAAGCCTGATTCCGTATGACGACTGCCAAATTGATAGGTGGAGTATCTCGCCCAATTCGTCTGAATGACAATAACAAGGCATAGCAGCGCAGCTATTAATCCTATGATGAGCATAATGATTCCGCCCTTATTTCTCTATAAATGAAATGTTGCTCTAATTCTCTCAGCAACGTCCTCTGGACTCAAATTCGTGTTGTTGATTTTCATATAATTCTTATATACAATTTCGCCATCCATTGAGTTTAATCGATGCTGTTCCACCGCACTTCTCATTCGTTGCTCGGATTGTTCTACGTTTCGTTTGGAAGGCTTATGCTCCAGTCGATGAGGCGTCTTGTTACGCTCAATTCTCTCTTCCATATCAGCCTCTAGTTCAACCAAGAAAACTTCCCCGCCTTCTCTCTCGAAAATATCGCAGACCTTCTTCACATAGTCACTGTCCGCTTGCTGATCAAATGCCCATACATATGTAAAGATCAATCCATACGCGTTACTCTTAGCCACTGTTTCAAATATCTTCTCGCGAAATAGATTCGTCAGTGCCCACATCTCAGGCGTAAATCCCAGTAACGGAGCGAGCAATTCAATCGTCATATGGTTATGAAACAGCTTCAATTCCGTGATCTTCTCTAACTCCTGTCCAACGGTCATTTTCCCAACTGCCATCGGCCCGAATACCAGTACCAGCTTCAATGTGATTCACTCCTATCGAATCATGAAATACGAAACTACAAACGCAATCGCACCCAGAACAATCGCAGCGTAAAAGAAATAGCCAAACCATCGCAGTACTCTGGGCATGCTCTTCATGTCTGCTTGCTTGCTGGGAACTCCCATAATCGTCTGGTAGTGTTCCGTGACATTGTTAAATACGGGGACATCTGCAGCGCCGCGCGTGGAGGTTTCCTTATCAGAGCTATCGTCGAGCTTATTATTCATGCCACTTCCTCCTCGTTCAACCAACCTTCGATCTCTGTTTGTTGCTCCGCATATCGCCTTAAGGAATTCATCGTTGCCAGCACTTGCTCCGTCCCCATCTGCTGCTCTTGTTCATCCGTGCACGCCAGCCATAATGACCGTTTGAAGTTATATTCCAGCCAACCCAGCATCCCGGCAAAACCTTGAGCTAACACCACTTTCCAATCGGCCTCGAGGGTTCCGCCTTGCTTCTTGTAGCCCCTTAAGAAAGCTAGAAATCTCTCACGATCTGGATTTCCGGCTTCATCCGTTGACCAATATATAGCGGTCTCGGTTAAGTTCTGCATGGGATTTATCGGCCCCGAGGCTTCCCAATCAATCAGAAGGGGTTTGTCTTCATGCCACAACACATTCTTGGCGTCCAAGTCCATGTGACTGATCACTGTGCTTGATGCCAGCAGCTGCGCAGCCTGGTTCGCTTTCGCGCTCCAGTCGTAGAGTTGATCCACCGTTTCCTTCGCCAAGCTAACCCACACCGATTGATTGGTTTCACCTAATTCTACATAGTGATTCCAATCCGTTACTTGCGCACCGCCGACGGTCCCATTCACTTCGATGCCTAACGAGGAGAAGTCCGTCTTATGAATAGCAGCGAGAATCCCTCCGATTCGTTCAGCGTGAGCTATGGTGATTTCATGCGGCTTCAGACTTCTTCCCGCTACCCAATCGAATACGAGAAAGTATTGGTCATCTACTTGCTGCACGGAAGCATCGTTATATCGCTTAGCCGGAAGAGCAGGCACGTTATGGGCTGCGATCGCTGCAATCTTCTCGGAATAAATCATATTGGGCAGCGCGGTAGGTCGCAGCATGACTTGCGGGTTCAATGCTTTAACGGCATACTTCCCTGTGGTTGTTTCAAGAGCATACATGCGATGCAACAGCCCGCCCGCCACCGCTAAAGGCTGACAGACCATCTCTCCCAGCTGTAACTGCGTGCACAGTTTCTCGAAGATCTTATTCATCTGGGGTCACCTTGCCTGTACCAATTCGGTACCACACTTTCAAAATAGTTATGATCTTCCAGCAGAACGCGAATACGGTCCATCATCGAATCGAGCTGCTCCGGCACGACCTTGAGCGTCCACGTAATGGAGCCAAATATCGTCATAGCTGCGTACAACGCGTATAGATTCCAGAAATGCTCCGGCACTTCTCCGTCAAAATACCCGTCGATTTGCCCAATCGAGAACGGAATGCTGACCTCACGGCTAAAGTAAGCGATTTTCAAAAAATCATGATACGGGTCTCCCCAGTCGTACCGATTGAAATCGATCGCCGCGACGTATTCCCCATTATGAACGAGCAGATTGGCTGGATGAAAATCGTCGTGCTGAAACCTGTTCGGACGACCCTCCAGCAGCGGTAAATGCTTCTCGATAAAAGCAATAACGGCCTCCTCCTCAGGAAGCTTGACGCCGCAGCGGAAGTACTCATCCATGTGACGTTTATGCTTCGCAGCCCTATGCGTGGACCACGCTTCCATGTCCTCCGGCGCTTCCACTTCGTGCATCATAAGCAATTCCCGCCCGGCTTCGATGCCTGCTTTGTACTGTTGATCGGCTGTCATCCGCGGCAGCTCTTCCATCGCATCCTCACCCTCGACATAGCGCAAAACCATATAACACAAGTCCAGCGCTTCAATCGTACCGAATGTGACAGGTTCAGAGGTGCGTACACCGCAATTATGAATAAGGCTTACAGCCTCAAATTCGCGGCGTTTCTGTGCGGTCTGACTGAAAGTGGCAGTACGAAGTACGTAAGCCGGCTTGTCGCCCTCTTCGTAAACGAGATATTTCCCATCATAAGAGAAGCCTTTATGAATCTGTGAAACAGCCGTTACCTGCCGCAGCAGCGGGATATGTTCAAGAATTTCATGGATATGCATCGGGACACCCCTCTCAAGTAGCCTATTCATCTGCCGGTAGAAACGAAATCCGCCCATGAAGAAAGCAAAGGCAGCTGATCGAAACGATCGCTGCCTTCCGTGGTAGTTCCAAAACCTTCCATCCATAACTAATAGATTATCGTGCATTTGTTCCCATGTAAACAATAATTTTCCGCTCAGCTTAAACTAAGCTAAAGCATCAAAATACGCGTCTTGCCGTGACAAATCGATCTTTCCACTGCCCGTCGAAATCCTCGATATGGACGCCAAGCTTGTCCGAATACGTGTGAAGGATTTTGCCATCCCCGGCATAGATGCCTACATGTCCGATGTCGAGTCCGCGTGCGCTAAAGAACATCAGGTCTCCTTTTCGCAAATCTTCTACTTTTATCTCCTTCCCTTCCTTCGCTTGGTCATAGGAGAGGCGAGGCAGATCAACGGAGAGGACCTGGTTAAACACGTGTTTCACGAAAGAAGAGCAATCAAAGGTATTGGTTTGACCCGGATCCGCGCCGAATTCATAATGCGTACCGAAGTATGTGGAGCCGAAAGCGATGATTTGATCGGCTTGCATCATGGTCAGGCTCGGGCTCGTATAGGTCGTGTATTTAGGCTTGGCCGAAATAAATCCGATCGTCTTATCTGCTGTCTGTACTTCCAGCCAGTTCGCATCGATTTCACGAATGACATGAATCCGCTGGCCCTTCGGAAGCATTCGGATCACAGACTTCTCGTCGGTTGAATTCGGTAACGTCCTCAGATTAGCGCCGTATGTAATCTCTGTTTCAAACGTATTGGCGGACGATATCGTGATGGTTTGAGAGTAGGCATGCCACTGGACGACATTGCCCAGAAGCTCGCTGATGAACCGCAGCGGCACCATGGAAGAACCGTTGATGACTTTGCCGGGCACCGGAAGCGTCAGCTTATCGTTATTCTTATAGGCGAACTTGTCGCCCATTTGATAGGTTATGAGGCTGCTGTCTTTCGTAGCCGTCACTGTGTGTTTAGGCTCGTCCCAGCTAACTTTAGCACCTTGCGCCTCGAAGATCGCACGTAACGGAACATAGCTGACTCCGTTCTCGATAACAGGCTGAACAGGCAATGGAAGTGGTTTCCCATCCAGCAACAAGGCAGGCGATTGTTCATTCGCCGCTGCCAACACGCTATTAGCTTGAATCATCGTCATCAATGCAATAAGCGACATAATCGTCACGCGTTTAATGGAATTATTACCCAAATTAATGACACCCTTTCCTTATGAAGTACTTATTAGACGCGGATTAGGGGGCATTTGTTCTGGTCTGAATTATGAACTTATCTTAATGAAAGGATCTGACCTTCACGAAAAAAAGCCTCATCCTGCCGAAAAGCCAGGCTGAGGCGATTTAGGGTATCTATTATTGCTCGATTGTGATCTCATATTTCTCGGCAACCTTCTTTAAATATTGCTCGACGTAATCAAAATCGCCTACCTTGTCACTGGCAATGACGACTGCATTCTCCATGCCTCTGACATGCACCCTGATTACTTTCACATGAACGGTCCTGAGCAGTTTTCTCACCGGCTCTCTTACCAGTTCCAGCCGCTCGAGCTTGCTATACTCGATTCTTTTGGGAGTGCTGTCCTTCTCCAGCTTCAACACCATTTCCCCCGCGTCCAAGTTGACATCCACTGCTTTCAGCAAATTGTTCAACCTCCTGGTTTGAAATCGAAATGATAATCCCGACTCATTTGCATTGTATTCGTGTAGTTGTGAAAATATGTGCTCTATTTGATTCTGTTATCCCGGAAGGTATATGATGGATACTAATTCAAAATATACCTTACATCGATTTGGAAGATGTAAGGTTACTGAGGTGTGCGGCATAATGGAGTTTATACTTTATCTATTTCTCATCTTATTTCTTACGAAGATTTTCGGACATCTGTCGACGCTGTTGGGGCAGCCTTCCGTACTTGGCAAACTGGTCGTCGGGATTCTTGTCGGTCCGGCAGTCCTTGGATGGATCGAAAATAATGACTTCATTCATTACACCGCAGAAATAGGCGTCATCTTGCTCATGTTTATTGCGGGATTGGAAACGGATCTTGACCAGCTTAAAGAAACGTGGCGGTCTGCTTTTGCCGTAGCTGTCGGTGGAATCATCCTGCCTTTTCTGGGCGGGTATGCCGTTGCCGAAGCCTTCGGACTCGGTCATAACCATGCTCTCTTCATGGGGGCAGTCTTTAGCGCGACATCAGTCAGTATTTCGGTGCAAGTGCTCAAGGATTTAAACCAACTTAACTCCCGCGAAGGCACAACGATTCTCGGGGCAGCAGTCATCGATGACGTCATCGTTATCATTCTCTTGGCTGTGATGATGAGCTTCTTGGGAACCGGGAACGATATTTCGATCAGTATGCTAATTGGCAAAAAGCTCATTTTCTTCATCGCCACGATCTTGGCCGGATGGCTGATTGTCCCCAGGTTTATGAAGCTGTTCGAACGCATCTCGGTTACGGAACCTGTCATCACAATGGCGCTTGTTGTTTGTTTCGGATTCGCTTATTTTGCGGAGAAGATGGGGATGGCTGCGATTATCGGCTCTTTTGCCGCCGGTCTCGCAATTTCCCAAACCTCGTTCAAACATACGGTGGAATCCAAAATCGAACCTATCGCGTATTCCATATTCGTGCCTGTCTTCTTTGTCAGTATCGGATTGAACGTATCCTTTGCAGGAACTCTGAATCAGCTTGGCTTTATGGTGGTTTTAACTCTCGTTGCCGTTCTTACGAAGCTTCTTGGCGGGGCGCTCGGGGCCCGAATAACAGGCATGAATACTCGATCTTCCTTAGCCGTTGGCTCAGGAATGATATCCCGGGGAGAAGTCGCGTTGATTATCGCGGCCACCGGATTACAAGCTTCGTTACTTCCGGAGGCTTATTTTACCTCTGTTGTCATTGCCGTAATCTTAACGACCTTGATCGCACCGCCATTGTTAAAATACTTTTTCAGCAGAACTGCAGAAGCGAGGGATTCAAGATGAATGCGGATGATGTTCTCATCGGAATTGACGGAGGCGGGACGAACACTCGGGTGTTAGTCTGTGACCTTAAAGGAAACGTTCTTTCTTATTGCGAGAAAGGGGCTGCTTCCATCCGCAAAGATGTGTTAGCTACGCAGAATGTACATGCAGCCATCGCAGAAGCACTGAAGCTTGCCAATAAAGAGGGACGACAGGTGATCGGAACTGCCGCCGGAATTGCCGGGTTCGATACGGAATCCGATCTCGAATGGGTCGCGCCCTTAACAGAGATCCCCGGGTTATCCGGTCCAAAATGGCATGTCAATGATGCCGTGGTAGCTCACTATGGCGCATTATTAGCCAAGCCAGGTATCGTAGTCATCTCGGGCACCGGCTCTATTATCGTGGCCATCGCGGAAGATGGCCGGTTCTCACGAAATTATGACTTCCATCATTATGCAGCAAGTGCTGCCCGATTTATTGCTTACGATGCCGTCTATGAAATTCTTGCCGGCCAGACCGATCAAACTGACGAAGCACTCATTCAGTCCATGCTCCAACATTGGCATGTACAATCAATAGCTGAATTCTCCAAGCTGGCGCGAGGAGGATTCACGGAAGACCGTCAAGAACGCGACAAGATATTCGGACAATTCGCACCGGCGATTACTCAAGCAGCAGAGCAAGGAAGTTCTGTCGCTGTAACGGTCTGTGACCGAGCCGTGAACCAAATCAAAGTCGGCATCGAGCTTCTGGCTGCATCTTTTGCCGGCGAAACGGTTGAGATTACATTTATCGGAAGCGTTGTAAACAGTCCTTACTTCTCTAAATCGTTACGGCTACTGCTTTCGGAGGGGAGAAACAAAAGCTATACCCTTGTAGAACCGGAGCTGCCTCCCGTTGCCGGAGCTGTACTATACGCAATGAACCGGTTGAAACTTCCGATTACTCAAGACATCCTTCACAACTTGCAATCATATCGTTATTAACCCTTGAGAAAACCGCCCTTTTGAGATACATTCGGCGGTTTTTTTGTGTGTGATGAAAGTTAAGCATAGGGAGAAAACTGTAACGGTCGTCAGCGTCGCTATTTCATGAGAATAAGCCTTTTGATAACTAACGGTTGTGAGAGTCGCTATTTGCAGCAAAAGGGTCGATTCCCGGTGGAAAACGTTCAAATAAGCTCACTGGCAACCGTTACAAAATAAAAGGGGGCTATTTGGGCCAAATAAGCACTGTCACAACCGTTAGAGCTGAAATGCGACTAAGCACGCGTTATGGCGATACCCACTCGTACAGAATATCGGGTAAATTTTCTTCATTTTCATGGCCTCTGGCAATGGCTTTGAATCCGTGCTTCTCATAGAAGCGCTGCGCGATTGCATTCACTTCAAACGTGTATAAGCGCAATTTGCCGCTTGATTGATGTTTAGCTTTATTTAGTAACGATTCGCCTATCCCGCTTCCATGGTGATCGATATGGATATAGAGCTGACTCACTTCGCTCTCATTGTAAGCAATGATGCCAACCACTTTCTCGCCGCTAAGTGCCAATTCAACCTGAAACCGCTCCGGCAAAATCGAATTTAAAAAGTAAATGTGGTCTTCCACACTGTGGAGAGCCTTCTGCCCAATCGCCTTTTCTTTGCTCGCTCGCCACATGTCTACAGTTTGTTCGGCGTACTTGGGGTTGTACGGAATCATGATAAACTGGTGCTGCATCCGTGAAATCCCTCCTTTGCTATTCAACGGTCAGATATAGGTCAACACTTGATCGGCATTTCGTTTCCTATCCTCTGCGCGCTCCCTGAAAGCGCAGTAGGCAATATGGTCAAGCCCAATGTGAATGAGATAGCAGAGTAGTCTTTCCTTCATCTGTGCAGGCGGGCCTCCGCGCTTGTCCCAGTGTTGGTCCAATATGGCTTGCAAATCTATCCCTTGCCATTGCGGATACCAAGGCCACCAATATAGAAACCAAGCATGGTCGTAGAGGGGATCGCCATAGAACGCATTTCCCCAATCGAATAGCCCGGTTAGCTTCCCATTGTCCACCAACACGTTTCGGTTCAGTAGATCATTATGGACGATTCCTCGGATCTCCGGGAGCTGCGGTACAAGTTCACTAAGCTTTACTACGCCGGCATCGAAGATGCTTGCCTCGCGTGGCGAAGTGTCCAGCCGTTCGCGCCAGCCGGCAAGCCTCTCTCTGGGCTCAGCCACCGCCAATAGCTCAGCTCCCCAGCCCGGTCCTGTTCCTTCCGGACGCCACAGACCAACTTCCTGTGTACCGGTGAGATCCAGCGTCTGAAGCTCATAGAGCGCATCGAACAATTGGGGTAGAACAACCCGCATTTCCGATTCATCAAGCTCGTCGAGATGCTTTTTTCCTTGAACGCGTTCAGATACGGCGAAGAATCCGTTCTCCGTCTCGCCAATTTCAATAACCTTCGGAATCGGCAGCGATGCCAAGGACAATTCCCCCATCGCACGATCCTTCTTAAAGTCGTCCACATAAGCGCCGAAACGAATAACCATGTCACGTCCATCAAGCACGAAGGAATAGGCTCTCGACCAATCGCCTGATGCCAGAGGCGCAAGATCATCAGCACGACTGCCGAAGTGCTCCTTCACAAAACGGTGCGCTATCTGCTTGAAATCTTCCATAGTGCTCCCTCCTGTACCTGTTATCGAAAAGCTATAGCCGAAATTCCACATAGAATGGTTGCTGTTCTGCATCTAAACACAACCGGATTCGTTCCCTGAAGTTCCCCCAAGTCACCATCTCTAACGCTGCTTCGATGGGAAAAAAGCCTACTTCCAAAGATTCATTAGAGGTAGTTAATTCCCCACCGACTGGCGTGCCTAAGAATAACGTGTTGCAAATCGACTGGCTTACATTTTGAAAAACGCCGCAAAACCGGGTTACTTCTATTTCTATGCCGCTCTCTTCCTTTGTTTCCCTGATCGCCGCCTCTTTCAACGATTCGCCTTCTTCAACCACGCCTCCCGGCATTTCCCAGCCCCGTTCGGGTCCTTTTATTAACAAGAGTTCATTGCGTTCGTTAAGAACGATTGTTGCCGCGGATACAAAATGTTTTGGAGCCATGTCATCATCCCCCATTCCGATTAAACCTCTACTTGGTACTACAAAAGCAGCCACAAGACGACGATAATGTAAAAATTCTCTCCTCCAATTGAAGGAAACAACCGCTCTCTTCTCGAAAACAAAGGCAAGCCCTCAGAAAAGGAGCAACCTCATGCTCTCTCAATCCGCCCTCATACTCAATGCGTTCATCATTTTCCTGCCTTTGATTTTTTACCGTCATACCTATAAACGCAAGCACCCGCTCTTCGTGTACGTGTTGTTTTTGATTCCTATGATCATTACCATGACCTTTCCGGTCAAAATCTTCGATTCGGTGCTCGACCTAAGAGGAATTCCGCTCGTAATCGGCTCTCTCTACGGCGGCCTGTATACGATGCTGCTCTTATTCGGCAGCCTGCTTGCGTACCGCCAGATCTTGGGCGGTATCGATCTGTTTCATTACTTCCTTTCTCTATTGCCGTCGATCGTGCTGCTGCTGCTGCTCGTCAAGAAGTACGAGAAAGCCGAAGCCAAGCGGAGAATGCTGCTCGTTGCCGGTACATGCTTCTTTTTGCGCGTGACGGTCGTCAATTTGTATGCCCTGCTCGAAGGGAACACTTCCTTCTTTATGGCGTCATTTGTTCCGACTCTTCCCATCATCATCGTTCAATGTATCATGGCAGTGATGCTGGTGTTCATCATCGAAATGATCCGCACGCAAAATCGGATGCAAGAGGACATCATCCAAGCGGAGAAAATGAAGGTCGTCAGCGAAATCGCGGCGTCCGTAGCGCATGAAGTCCGCAATCCGTTAACGTCCGTCCGCGGCTTTATCCAACTGTTGTCCGATCCGGCACTCAACGATAGGAAGCGTCGAGAGTTCTCTTCCATTACGCTCGAGGAACTGGACCGAGCGGAGGCCATCATTTCCGATTACTTATCGCTCGCCAAACCGCAGATCGAGAGACTCGAACCGATCGTCCTGGCGGATGCGCTCGCTAAAGCGTCCCAAATCCTGAGCTCCTACGCGAATTTGCAGAACGTCGAAATCATCACGGACATTAAGCTCACCGCAACGGTATACGGCAGCAAGTCCAAGTTCAGGCAAGCCATCATCAATATCGGCAAGAACGCCATCGAGGCGATGCCCCGCGGGGGTATGCTGACCTTGACTTATACGGTCAACATGCCTAACCAAATCGTCACTATCACGATCGCCGATACCGGTATCGGCATGAACGATGAACAGCTTAAACGGCTGGGCTCGCCCTACTACACCACCAAAGACAAGGGCACCGGTCTTGGGACCATGGTCATCTTCAGCGTCATTCGGAGCATGAACGGCAAGATCGAGGTCCGCAGCAAGGAAGGCGAAGGTACTACGTATTTCATCACGCTGCCCTTGACGCAGCAAGCTTAAAAACGCTTATACTCCTCTATCCTTAATCCTTGTACCTTATTACGGTTCCCGCTATGAAATCATATACGGTTCGTTTCTTTGGATTCAATAATGGACTAATCAAGTAAATGAGCACCAGACCATAGACCGTCCCCAATAAAGAGTAGATCAATGAGTCCGGGTATTCAGTTGGAATGACCATATGCCAAATCGTAAAATGGGCCAGCTCCCAAGGTGCGAATTTAAGAGCGGATCGGAGAATTGAAGTTCCAAGTCCGATCGATTTCCCATTCGTGCCAGTCACCACGATCCCCATTTTTCGTTTTCCCCATGTTGCATGCGCTGCCGATCCCTCACATAGTGCAAAATAAAGATAGACAGGAAGCGTGATGAATAGAAACCCACTGCTCTCCGCCAACAACGGAGAAGTCGTAAACAATGGTTTCAACCAAGGACGAATCACAGCAGATATGCCGATTAGCAGAATGATATAGCCCGATATGATCACATAATCCCACAGAAAAGCGATGAGCCGAGTACCTACAGATGCACTGTTTGCATTTCCACGCCGCTGCATAACGTTACCCCTCTTAACCAAAATCATGCATCTATCAAGCCCTCTTATCTCATTGATTATATCACCAAATTATTACAAATTTGCTTTAGTTTTTGCTTAACTTTCAACCGCTAGGGCAGCCCTATAAAAATAGCGACTATCTGCATAAGACAGATAGTCGCTATTCGAGTTGTGTCCCTGATGGGGCTGAATGGTGCCCTATTCATGCAAAAGGCGGCCATTATCATGCCATTGGCCGTACATCTTGTTCTCTTTCGTGTTTGCAATGAATTTATCGAGTCTGCTCTGAAATAATTCCGGCTGATCTCGATAACTTTGTATGGTGTCGATTCGAATTCTTGTATACAGATCCGGGAAAGCCATGAAGTTATCATAGACTTGCTGATCTTCTCTGAGCCTGTGCTCTATAACCTCATTAATCCGAAAGGAATCCGGGCTCATATCAGGAAGCACCTTTCTCCCTTCGTCACGCATGAATCCCAAACGTTCGAGCCTGCGGACACGTTCTTTGTTCAATTCCGTCCATGAGCTTTTTTTGCTTCGCGGGGAAAACCTCTGCGCCAGCTCGGTTTCGGATATTTTTTTCTTCACGCCGTCAATCCATCCGAAGCACAACGATTCTTCGACGGCATCCAAATATAACACTGCATCGGGGGTTGGTGTCATGCTAACCACGACCCAGCATGATTTTTCAGTCGCGCTATTCTCCAGTAACCATGCCCGCAAATCTTCTCTCGTTTTTGCCGGAAGTACGTTTTGCATCTCCATCATACGATTCTCCCTTGACTGCGATGTTGAAGATACTGATCCAGCAGCGCATATATAACACCAACGACTCCGAATAGCAGCATAGCCGTGCCCCTATTAAGACCATATTCCTGAATAAATAGATTATCATACAACTGATTAAACATCATGACTCCGCCGACTATACCTATCATGCAATAGAGCAGCACTCGAACCAGAACAGCTCTCACGAGCTTACTAATTAACATTGATAAGGGTAACAGAGCAACCGGATAGAGAACGCATGAGCTAAGAAACATTAACGCGACGAAGGTGAAGCCTATATTGTGATAGCCGTAATATTCCGTTGTCGTGATTTTAGAGCCTTCTGCCAGTTCGAGGCCTAACGCTGCTGCGTTGAACAGGAGTATGAATATCAGCCATTGCATGAAGTACCGGAGTACCTGCACAATAAACACCACCCAATCGAGCTATTGGACCGGATTTATTTGAGTAAGTAGTTAACGACCGGATAAGAGATTAGATTTCGATCTCGGTAAGTCGACGTTATGATATCGGCGTGTTTACTTAGAATCCCGTTTTGTAATAGGACAGGTTTGAATCCTCGTTCGCTGGCTCCGTTATAGGTAAACAACACGCATTGCTCTGCCGCATACCCTGCAAGGATGACTAATTCCACTTCATGATTCTGCAGAACTTGCTCCAGTTCTGTTTGCCAAAAGGCATTCGAGCTTTCCTTGCTTACAATGATGTCCGTGTCCTGCACTTGAATCTCCGGAACCGATTGGAATGTTTCTCGATTTGAGTCCGAAATGCCTTCAATGTCGTGAATGTGTATGACTGTGTGATTATTGGAACGCAGCGAATCGGATACATAGTTAATGTACTCACTGGCTCGTTCTATCATCTGCTTGTCTAAACCTTCCAGATGGGCTGTTTGCATATCAATAATTAGGAATCCAATTTTCATCGACGATACTCCCTCCATTTATATGAATCCTGATGCCCTTCCAATTATACCAAATCATCTTCTCGATCTACATATACGAACAAGGCAGGCGATCCAAGTGATCGTCTGCCTTTACGTTGTTAAATGCGGCTTAGCGGGAATTAATCATGCCTCAAATGCTGTAACGTTTGGATAAATATTTGCTCCACATGATCGTCATCCAAGGAGTAAAATACGGTTTTCCCTACTTTACGTCTCTTTACGATACGCAAGTTTCTAAGAAACCGAAGCTGATGGGATATCGCTGATTGCCCCATGTCGAGCACCTGCGTCAAATCATGTACGCACAGCTCGCTCTGTGATAAGGCATGAATAATCTTAACCCTAGTGGGATCTCCCAGTGTCTTGAATAAATCAGCCATCGCATTAGCTGCGGACTCATCGACTAAATTTTCTTTCACGACTTTGAAGTCCATTTGCGTGCCGCTGCATGAATCGTCGCAGGTTTCGATAATAAGTTTATCGTCCAACTGTTCCACCAACCATAGATTATTATGTCCTTCATTATACCATAGCCGGCAGCTGATTGTTGCAGCACTCCGGATGGGCGAATTGCATTTGACAGAAAAATAATTCCAACATATCATATGAATAGATGCTCATATATTAACGAAAGAAGGCTGCTTATGAATGAATATCGCGTCAAAGGACTCTCATGCGGGAATTGCGCGCTCGGACTCGAACAGCAAATCAAACAGCTGGAACACGGCGAGAGCGCTTCTCTTAGTTATAATTCAGGCAAACTGAAGCTTGACCCCCGCGTATCGCTGCCTGATGTCGAGCAAATTTTAAAATCGGATCACGCCTATATCGATCATCACAGCCATCCTGCTCAACACAATAAGCATGAACATGCTCACGAGGGCAGTCATGATCATACGCATGATCATGCCCATGATCATTCCCATGAACACGGGAATTCCAAGATGGTGAAGCTGCTGATTGTCTCAGCAATTCTCTATGGTGTTGCTTATATCTCGGGCGATCAAGTATACAGCGGCATCCAAATCGGCATGTATGTTGCAGCAATTGTCCTGAGCGGCTACTCGACATTTGTAAGAGGGCTTCGAAATCTGTTTGCCTTGCGATTTAACATTGATACCCTCATGACAATCGCTTTGGCAGGCGCTGTGGGAATCGGAGAATGGAAAGAAGCAACGCTCGTGGCTGTTCTATTCGGATTGAATGAGCTGCTCGAAGGACTTGGGATGGAGAAAGCCCGTCGCTCCATGGAGACGCTCCTTAAAGTAGCCCCCAAAGAAGCGGTGAAACTTGAAAATGGCCGCGAAGCCGTCGTGCCCATCTCAACCTTGACGATCGGCGATGTCGTAATCGTGAAGCCCGGCGAGAAGATCCCCTCCGATGGAGTCGTAATGAGCGGCAAAAGCTCGGTTAATGAAGCTGCCATTACAGGAGAGGCATTACCGATTGAGAAAGAAAACGGAGAGCCTGTTTTTGGCGGAAGCATCAACAACGAAGGCGTCCTTCACATCCGAATCGAGAAAGCCTACAAAGATTCTTCGCTGGCGAAGATTCTGCATTTGGTTGAAGAAGCGCAAGAAACCAAAACACCGACGGAGTTATTCATTAATAAATTCGCAAAATACTATACGCCGATTATTATGATGGTCTCGGTACTCGTCATTCTGGTTCCTCCCCTTCTCCTAGGTGGAGATTGGAGCAAATGGGTGTATCAAGGCTTAGCCGTCTTAATCGTCGGATGCCCTTGTGCACTCATTCTCTCTTCGCCAATTGCCATTGTATCCGGCATAACCAGAAGTGCCCGGAACGGGATATTAATCAAAGGCGGCGTCTTTCTGGAGCAATTAGGCAGGATCGATACCATAGCCTTCGACAAGACGGGGACGATAACCAAAGGAGAACCTCACGTCGAGAAGATGATCGTATACCGGGAGCAGCAATTCTTAGCGGTCGCAGGGTCCATCGAAAGCTCCTCTTCTCATCCACTGGCCAAAGCTATAATGAAGAAAATAGCAGAGCTTGGCGTCGACGTCATGGCACCGGATGAAATCCAGACGATTTCCGGCCGCGGTATTACAGCTATCGTACAAGGCAAACCATACTGGCTTGGAAATGAACAAAATATGGAGCATCTCCCTATTCCAGCCGATGTCCAAACTCAAATCAATGAATTAAAGAATGAGGGGCTCACTTTAGTTCTCCTGGCAAATAACGAGCAGGTTCTGGGCATGTTCGGTATTGCCGATGAAATACGCGATGAAAGTAAAACGGTCATTGCAGAGCTCCATCAGGCAGGCATTCGGAAGACCGTCATGCTTACCGGAGACCATCAGAAAACCGCGGAGAAGATTGCGAAAATAGTTGGCGTTACTTCAACCTTTGGCAATCTGCTGCCTGAAGATAAAGTGAAGCAAATCAAACAGCTCTCCCTTCACGGTAAAGTCGCTATGATTGGGGATGGCATTAACGATGCGCCTGCATTAGCCACCGCTCAGCTGGGGATTGCAATGGGAAAAGGAACGGATAGTGCGATTGAAACCGCCGATATCGTGCTCATGCAGGATCATTTAGGCAAACTGCCGGAAGCCGTATCCGTAGCTAAACGGGTCAATGCGATCATACGGTTTAATATCGGCGTTTCAATCGGATTGAAGCTAATCGCCTTGCTGCTTACCATCCCCGGGTGGCTAACCTTATGGATGGCTATCCTGTCCGATATGGGCGCTACGATCTTCGTCACACTAGTGAGTCTGACCGTGCTGATTGGTCCAAATAAACGATGAACATCCGACATGCTAAACGGGTAAACAAGCTGCCAAGACCACTGCCAAGCGGGGTAAGAACGTCTTGTGCCATTTTGTACCCAAGCTTTCTTGACTAGACTGAGGCTGCCGATAATCGGCGGCCTTTTTACTGTCCGCGCACATACGTCGGATTCGGTGATCGTACGTCCGTTAGCTAATATCGTCATAATTACGTTATTCAGGTCACAGCAGGTCGTTGTCGAGACTCAGATCACTGGGATATAGTAGGTATGCTAATCACGAATTAGCGATATTTCTCTCTTCCACCATGTACAGTCCGGAGAAGGGATCAAAGCATTGGAAAGGAGGAAATCACCTGAATTGAGGGGAAAATGATCGTTGTATTGTAAGCGTTGTCATTAAAGCTTGAACAAACTGGAGGTCGGATTATGAAGAAGAAGAAATCATCTTTATTATCGTCTTTTTTGGTCATGATAATGGTGCTCTCCACATTCTTGATGGTGGATAACAAAGAAGCTGATGCGGCAACTGTAACCAGCAATGCTACTGATGATGCAACCATGTGGGGAACAAGTTTAATCGGCCCTACCGCAACCACGATGGCCGTTAATGTTGGCCAAGACAAAAGATCGTACTTGAAATTTAATGTCAGCAACTCAGGTACGATTACCAGCGCCGTTCTGAATGTGAAGTGTATCACAGGCGGGACCGCGAATATTGGTGCATACGCAGGAACGGGTAATACGACTTGGAATCAGACTACCCTTGCATGGAATAATCAACCTGCATTGGGTTCCTTACTTGATTCCAAGAATACAACCTTCGTTGCAGGAACCGTTTATTCTTTCAACGTCCTGCCGCTTATTAATGCCAATGGAACCTATTCGATCATCCTAAAGGGCATCTCCGGAAATGAGGTAACTTTCTCCACGAAAGAAGGAACTACGATACCGAATGTAGTTACCACAACTACAACAACGCCGCCCCCAACCGGACCGGACCTTACCGGATACACCTTATTAAGAGATTATTCGTTTGGTACCTCGCGCAACACGAACAGTCTTACCGCCCTAACCAATTCCTTTAATGCGTATGGTGTCGCGGGAACAACGGTCATTAACAATGAATGGCAGCGATATCAGCCGATCAATGCAACCAATCACCATTTAACCTCTACAACGTTGGAATTAACAGCAACCGCAAACTTAGGCGGCGTATATGACGGAGGAATAAGCAGCGGTCAAATTACTACGAAGGAAACCTTCTATCCGTACGACGGCAAGACGTATATCTTTCAGCTAAGGGCAAAAATCCCTAAAAAGGTAGGAGCTTGGCCGGCATTCTGGCTGTACTCTCCGGGCGGTGCCGGATCCACGACTTCAGAGATTGATATTGTTGAATTCTTCGATACGCCAACGCAGAATACGTATGACTGGACGGGATTCGATCATGGCGATGGCGTATTTTCCGATTATTACAGCATCATGACCAATCAATGGGTATGGCATCCGGGAACCGATTTTTCAGATGACTATCATCTCTACACGCTGATTTGGAAGGAAGGGAACCTCCAGAAGTGGGTGGACGGTACGCTGGTGAAAGGAACTCTCTTTAGATGGGATGGGCCGGCACCGCAAGTTCTCATTAACCTGGCAATGGGCGGAAATACGAACAATAATCCCGTAGCTTCTTCCTTTCCGGCCGTCTTCTCCTTGGATTACTTCCGCGTTTACGTCAAATAATTTAAAAACCTCCATCAGCTCAGCTGACGGAGGTTTTTTACCAATTTCTTCGATGTTGGGACCTAACTTAACTCAACTCAATTGAATATGGTCTTTGACCTTTACATGATATCGACCGATCGTGATGCAAGGCAGCGGTGAAGTCGTAAATTTACCCACAAGCGCCAGCTCATTGTCGCCTTCCTTGAGCCAAGAACGCCATACATAGAATCTTCGTTGATAGCCGCCCGGATAATATTTTCCGATTAACTCACCATTTACATAAATCAAAGTGAAATCATGTACGCCCTCAAGCTCGATGTACATCGGATGTACCGCATCCGTCCAATCTGAGTACGTAAATGGACTCTTAGCGATAACCAGGGAGCCCTCCTGCTTGGTTGCAAAACCTTTCAAGCTTTCCTGCTCATATGTACCGAGCTCACCCTCTATTGCAGCTTGAATTCCTGATGCTAAAGGAATAAAGCTCGCTTCCCCTTCGATTGCGGCCTTATAGTAGGAAATGCTCGCCGGCTGAAGGACACCGCCGCCTCTTGGCCCCATTAGACAACGCAGCAGAATTTGGTTTCGTTCTCCGAATTGAATCCAAGGTGTAATATCCCAATATTTCGGGCTATTCTCGAATCCCCAGTTGCTCCACCCTTGCCAGATCGCAGCGATCCGCCTGCCATTCACATAAAGGGCGTAGATTAAGTCCGCATCTCTAATCTCAAGCAGAACCCGATTTCCGGCATACTTGGCGTCCGCATAAAACTGTGTTCGGTTTAAAACTTCACCCGAGCCCGTATAGTCGATATTGGCGTCTTTGATCAGCATGCCTTCCGAGCCGAACTCGAACGGTAACCAATTATCCGTCTCCTTACCAAGCGCTGCAATATCGATACCGATTTCCTGCGCATAGCCATCATCGTGAAAGGAGAGTAACTGATCCCTTTCCTCAAACATCTTGACTTTCTGTTCCTTGGCGAACAACATCTTCTGCTCCCAGCTCACCAGTTCTTCGTAATGAAGGGCGTCCACATACAAAGGCAGCATCATACCGCTTAAAGCCGGATCCAGAGCCATATCTTTGTCATGCCCCGTGGAGTAGCAGCGAAGCGTTAAATGATTTTTCCCTTTTACCGGATTGTTTAGTTGAACCTTCATTGTGCGTTTGCCCGAAGCAACCCATTCATGATTAATGAACAGATCAAAATAATCATTCAATTCCGGTATCAGTAATTGCTGCACCTCGCCATCACTGATCCATTCACTTGCGTAGACCGCGTATCCGCAATCGTTATGCCCATTTATCTCGTAGGGGATCCCTAGTTTGGTTCTCTTGGCTGCGGCATTCGAGGAAACAAACTGCGCCTCCCAATCCTGGCAGATATCCCACTTCATCATTTCAGTTTCCTGAAGGTCAGGACTGCTATGCTGAGGAGCCATATAGGTGATTTGCTGCATGGAGGCATCTGATCTGCGAATCACGGTCAATTCATGGCTAACGCCGGGTTCAGCCTCCACGCGAATTTGATCGGCGTCTTCGAACCATTCCGCATAATAAAGATCCGAAATAAGCAGATCCCGTTTGCCGCCGACTTCCGGTCCAAACCAGGTACGCATGGCCCGCTCCCGCGAAATAATCATAATGCGATAGGTATCCAAGCTGAGCCATTGATCTTCCGGTTGATGGGTGAACGTAACGCTTAATTCCTTGTCGCACCACGCAGTCCGCACAGCCCCGGAGTCAGCTGCATGCGGCAGCTGCTCGCTGTTCCACATCAGCTTCAATTCATTTTCCCGGCCAATCTCCCCAAAGACGATACAAACGCTCGAATCCCTATAGAGGAATTCAGCCGTGGAATGAATCCATTTCAAGCCCTCATGTAAATGCACATGCAGCGGATATATCTTCGTTTCCATCGGCAGCAGCACGGTTCTCGTTGGAACGACGCCAAGCATGGCGGATTCCCAAGTAAAAGCCTGTGTTTCATCGGAAGCATTGCTGAAAGAAAGCAGCTGCATACCGCGAAGGTTGACCAGCACTTCGGGAGGAACACCGTCTACTTTCACTTCTGTGCCTGTCATGATCTCCGGCTCATCTACCAGTAAGGATTCGAAGCTAAGCAGCTGAGCATGCGTAGTCTTATAACGATAGTACAATTCCCCAAGCTCGCCCCACTCTTCGATGGCAGCTTCGTTATAATAACCATTCGGAAAAAATTTAGCAGGCTGCATCCCGGGATCCGTTCCACCGGCAAACATAAAATAGTTCAGCCCTGCGCAGCCGTTAATAAACGCAAGCTTCGTCAAGCTTTCCAGCCATACGCGCGGCAAATGTCCCATTGTAGTCACGTCTGAGCTGGTAGCGGTGTTTAACCAGCCGGCTTCAAATTCCTGACTAAAGATCGGCTTGTCGGGATGCGTCTCCCGATAGTTCTGAAAGTAAGCAGAGACTTCCCGAATTTGATCCGGTCCAGGCGTTGGATAGTAATCCACTGCCCCCAGCAGTCCCTCTTCAGCATAATAATCTCCGTTATTCAGCACGATAGGCACTTCGATGCCAAGCTCTTTCACTTTATGGACCAACTGAAACAAATAGGGTTTATTCCCAAAACCGAACTCATTCTCCACCTGCCAGAGAATCACATTGCCTCCCTCCGTAATTTGAGTGCCTTTCAACAAGGGAGTAATCGTATCCAACCAGCGATGCAAATAGCGAAGAAATTCGGGATCACCGGTTCTCGTTCTAATGCCTTCCGCCCATATCCAGCTTGGGAATCCCCCACCGGAAATTTCGTCGCAGACATATCCGCTTGGCTTTAATATGCCTAATACTTCATTCTGCTTCGTTAATTCCACAAACCCGGCGATATCTAAGCGGCCCGAGAAGTCGAACTCTTCCTTCTCTCTCTCATGTAACCCCCATGGCACGTAGGTGCTGATACAATTCAAGAGATTGGCTTTTAATTTGCGGATGCGATCCTCCCATTCGATCGGATCTGTCTTGAAATAAGACAATTCCCCGGAAATCACCAGCCTGCTCTTGCCATTAATCTTAAAATAAGAATCCTTGCAGCTTATTACGCCTTCAAGGTTAGTCGTCATCATGTGGTCTCCCTATCGCTGAGTGCCTGCCGGATGCTCAGTTCTAACGGCGAGTAGTCACGTGGATCGTCTCGATTCAAGTTCATGCGTTCTTTTAACGGGGTCGTCCGGTTGCACATGAAGCGCGGAACGCCGTTATGGTTGGGCGATGCCGTATGATACAGAAACGGATGACAGAGGATGACATCGCCCGGAGAGCCGGTCGTTTCAACCACGCGCAGCTGACTCCCCTCTGAATCCCTATGCAGCGTGTTCATAAAGGTATGAATGCGGGCTTCCGCAGAAGAAGCATATTTTCCGTTCGTTATTCCGGTCAATTGGGCCAAATAGGGATGCTGCATATTTAGCGCATCTATAGCAGCCTGTGATTCTAGTCCTTCCGGATGCTGTGCCAAGAAACGAGCGACCAGCTTATGCGAACCTTCAAGCACTAACGTACCGCCGCCACGCGGGGCGATTTCGGAGAACAAACATAGACAGAGCAGTCCCTGCTCCGGACTATCTACATAATGACGGAAGTGAATGCCGTCCCAATGCCAGCCTTCCGTCGGAACGGTCCACTCTTGCTCCGCCCCCAATGCAAAATTAACCGGCCACCAGCCCCAAGTAGAATGAATCTCATCGACGCCGTACACACCTTTATCTGTCCATCTCTCTCTGCCGATCAACTCTTCTATCGCATTGGCCATTCTCAGCGAGTTACATTGATCAAATTCCGGGCTCCGATAGGCTTCCTGGATGTAAATCATCGGTTTCGTCCAAGACGATGGATCTTCTTGCATGATCCCTCTCTCTCGGAGTTTTTCCCACAGAAACTGCTGACAGGAGACTGCCGTTTCCCTCGGAAAGGCTTGCTCGACCTTCACCCAGCCCCGCTCCTTGAAATGCTCGATTTGCTCGAAGTTAAGCACGCGATTATACATCGTATCCCTCCTTGGTATAAATAAGGCTAACGCTCCGTAGAGCGTCAGCCTTTGTAATGGTTATTGCTGAATGCTGCATATCCAATCTTGCGATCGTTCACGCAAACCAATCAGCATTACTTCGCCGTTTTTACCCACTCATCCAGTTGCTTTTGCTTCTCTGCAATAATTTTATCTACGCCAATGGATTTCAATTTATTGATGTACTTCGGCAGGAATTCGTTAGGATCCACAGTTCCGGTAAACAAAGCAGGCTCGAATTCTTTCTTCGCATTGTTGAACGCCGCAATTTCATTCTTCACCGGTTCCGGGTTAAAGACAAAACCAAGCACGCTCGACTTTTCCGCGGATTCATTAAACTTCAAGAAATTGTCCCACTTGTTCGGGTTCTCATTGGCCCACAGATAATCGTTAAACTGATTACCGAACATCCATGCTCCATTAAGCACATAACCCGATGTTGCTGCATCGACGCCTTCCGGGAAGTCAATCACGTTATCGCTTTTCTTCACGAAATGTTTGCCTTCGATACCGAATGCGAGCAGGTTAACCAGGTATTTGTCGGTGTAAAGAAGATTCAGGAACATCATCGCACGATCCGGATCCTTCGAGGTTCTGGAGATCGACGTCATCGAACCTGTCGTATCTGCTGTTCTAACAATTGGTTTCGTTAACTCCACCTGCACGAATTCAACGCCGTTAGCCAAACTATCTTCCGCATCTTTACCCGGCTTCAGCTGTTGCACGTAGGAGAAGGCTTTACCCGCTTTGAGAGCACCCGAGATGTCTGCTGCCGTTGCCGCATCCTTATTCACATAACCGGCTAGGAACCACTTGCGCGCCAGATCCAATTCTGCTTTCACTTGAGGCGTTTCAATGCTGGACACGACTTTAAAATCGTTTGCTCCCCGTACTACCGATCCAGGGCTGCTGTCTCCCAGATCTTCAAAATTCATCGGATTATAAATCCAATCCACGCTTGTATCTTTATTCAAGTAGAGCGGAACAACGCCGGACTCTTTCTCTTTGATCATTTGATAGATCGGTTCCAAGTCTTCAACCTTTTTAATTTGCGTAATATCGATTTTGTATTTATCTACGAGATCTTTGCGGAGCATGACGCCTGCTTGGCTGGCTAGCTCTTTATTGATAGGGATGCCATAATTGCGTCCGTTCACTTTGGAGCCCTCGAGCAGCGCCGGGTTAATGACTGTTTTCAGATCCGGTGCATTCTTATCGATTAGTTCGGTTAAGTCGATAATGTTGCCTTGTTGAATCTTCGTGCCGAAGTTATCCCAGTTCATCGTCTGAAGCAAGTCGAACTGCTCGCTCGATGCAAACTTCAAGTTCACTTTGTCCTGCCAGCTGCCCCAGTCTATGACATCCAATTCGAACGATGCGTTAATTTTATCTTTAAGATATTTGCTTATCTCCTCATTGACCAATGCCAGGTCCTTCGGCACCGCTCCGCCCGGAACAACCATCTTGAGCTTATATGGCGCCAGTTCAGGTGCCGCGGGAGCTTCATTAGTCGCGGGGGTTTCATTGGTCGCCGTTGCTTCTTGCTTCGTATCATTAGCCGGCTTCTCGTTGCTTGCACTTTGATCGTTATTTTTTCCACAGCCTGACAACAACAGAGATGCTGAAACAATAGAGGCTACAACGAGTGGAGCTGCTTTTTTCATTTTCTTCATCTTCATACAAACCCTCCTGAGTATATTTATCTATGCTAACTAGCAATGCTAGTTTTAGCCTTTTACAGCGCCTATGGTCAATCCTTTTACGAAGTATTTCTGGAAGAACGGATAGGCGAACACCATCGGCCCCGTGCCAACAATACACATGGCCATACGAACGGATTCACTCGGTAGGTTTGCAATTTCTGTAGAGCTCGGACCGCCGGCTTGGGCGTTTGCCAGCAAAAACTGCAGGTTCATTAACACTTTATACATCATGTATTGGAGATTAATGATGTCGTCGTTATTGATGAAGATCAAGCTGTTATACCAGCCATTCCAATAACCGAGCGAGTAGAATAATCCGATTGTTGCAAAGACAGGCAGCGATAACGGGACCACAATCTGAACGAGAATTCGACCTTCGCTCGCCCCCTCCATCGTTGCAGATTCAATAATAGAGGGATGAATCGTCGTTTGAAAGAACGTTCTCATAATAATTACATAGAAGGCGTTCATCAGCAGCCCCGGGACAATCAAGGCGAAGATGGTATCCTTCAGATGAAGGAGATTCGTGTATACCAAGTACCAAGGCACCAGACCGCCGCTGAAGATCATCGTGAAGAAGATAAAGAAAGAGAAGAATCCTCGAAAGTGAAAATCTTTCCTCGATAGCGGATAAGCAAACAACGCAGTCATCATGATTCCGGCAATGGTGCCTACAACCGTAACCAGAATGGAAATCCCGTAAGCCGCTATAATGCTGTGAATATCGAACCACAAATACTTGTAAGCGGACAAGCTGAATTTCTCGGGGATTAATTTATAGCCGTGGAGTGCAATTGATTTCTCGTCCGAGAAGGATACGCCTACGACCAACAAGATGGGAAGCAGGCACAGACAACCGTATAGGATAAAAATGATGTTCAGAATGATATTGGATTTTGTTGAGACCGCCAGCACGTCTCGCGGGTTCCTTCGTACAGCCGAAGGTTCATCTTGCAATGAATAGTTTACCGAAGTTGTAGTTTCCAAGCTTCTCCTCCTCCTGTTCTAAAAGAGTGCATTCTCTTTATCTATTTTGCGTACAAGGAAATTCACGCTAACGACCAGAACGAATCCGACTACGGATTGATACATACCCGCCGCTGATGACATGCCGGTATCTCCCAATCGAATCAAAGCCCGGTACACGTACGTATCAATGACATTCGTCGTTGAGTATAAGGCTCCCGCATCCAGCGGCAATTGATAAAACAAACCAAAATCCGCATTTAAGATATGACCGACCGCGAGCAAGGTCAGAATGATCATCATCGGCTTGATGGAAGGCAGCGTAATGTTCCTGATCAACTGCCACTTGGTTGCGCCATCGGTTATGGCAGCTTCATAGTATTCCTTGTCGATACTGATAATGGCGGCTAAGTAAATGACGATGGAGTAGCCGACGTTCTTCCAAATGTAGACGATCGGCAAGATGAACGGCCAGTATTTCGGTTCGCTGTACCACGAAATCGGTTCAATGCCGAGCGGAGCCAATATGATGGTGTTAATGAATCCAAATTCCTGGCTTAACATCGAGTAACCAAGGTACCCTACGACAACCGCTGACAGAAAGTAGGGGAGGAACATCACGCTCTGATACAAATTGGAGAAGAAGCGGTTTCGCAGCTCATTCAGCAGAATCGCGAATGTCACGGCGCTGACCAGTGTAAGAACGATAAATACGAGATTGTATAAGATCGTATTTCGCGTGATGACCCAGGCATCGGTAGAGTTAAACAGAAACTTAAAATTGTCGAATCCAACCCATGGGCTCTTTATGTAACCCAGCGCGTAATTGATGCTTTTGAAAGCGACAACCGACCCAAGCATCGGAATGTAATTGTTGATGATCAAGTAAAGTACGCCCGGCAGTAACATGAGCAATAAATATCGATTTTGATATACTTTTTTAATAAAGGTCGTTTTGTATTGATTATTAATGGGTTTATTACCCATATTCAGCACCTTCCTTCTCGTTATCCCCATCTGTTATCTTTATTATAGAGTTTCAAATATAGGCTTTCTACGAAGTGGAATGACATCATTGCCGTTATTATGACAGCAATAAAATAAACCCTCGGATGAACAATGGATTGCTCACCGAGGGCTTGTTGTTGCGTTTATTTATCCAGCAATTGATATCGCTTGCGAAATTCCTGCGGATGAACGCCGACTTGTTTTTTGAAAACTTTACTAAAATGAGAGAAGTTTTCGTATCCCATAGATTCACAGATTTCACTAATTTTAAAATCCGTCTCGATGAGCATAATTTTGGCTTGATTCATTCGGACTGTAATGATGTAGTCCATCAAGGTTTGTCCTGTTTCTTTCTTAAACAGCCTGGATAAATAGGCGGAGTTTAAATGCACATGAGAGGCAATCTCTTCCCTCATTACATCCTTCAAATTCGCTTGCACATACTGCTTGATCTTCTCGATAATTGCAGAGCTGTCCATCCGCATCAACTGCATATAATCGATTCCCGCTGTAATAACACGCGCAGTCCATTGTTTAAACTGCGCAATGGAACGGGTTGCCGAAGCATCGCCGAACCACTTTCCCGTACCCAGCATTTCTTTCACGGACCGTCCATGCTTATGCGACACTTGGTACACCATATGTAAGATCGAGTGGTACAGGGCATCGATCGTTTCAGCCGCACTGGATTGATCTTCCCGGAGCTCTGCAAGAACGGCGTCCAGCCGCTTCATGAGCTCCTCTTTCTTCCCTAACTCGAACAGCACGACCCAGTCCGCACATTCAATATGGACAGGCGCTTTAATCGGATTCGCGGGCACGCTGCCTGTGCGCTCCGGCTGGAATTGGACAACCTTCGTATTGACAATATTGCGAGCCTCAAGCTCCAGCAACGCATGATAGCTGTCTGACAGATCGCCTATCCCTACCGGCCGCCCGATATAACAAGACAAGCTGCAATAGAACAGTCGTGAACAGACGTCAATATAGGCTTGGCACTTGGTAAGCCAACCGTCCATATCGGCTTCTGCAGGGTTAGTCAAATAAATGAGGATGAAATGAAGGCCGTTGCGATCTTGAATTACGTCACCTGCACGTGATTGCAGAAACAGCTCAGCTGCCGCATTACGAAGCGCGTACTCCATAATTTCTTCATCGCGCAGATTGAACTCCTTGCTCCACATCTCAACACTGAGCAGAATAGGCAAAATCCAAGTATTCGGGTCAAACGTGACATTATACGCAGGCAGCTGCTGCAGCAAGTTGTCCGCGGTCGGAATAAGGCGCTGACCTAATATATCTTGCCAGAATCGTTCGGTTAATAAGGGTTTCTGCTTCTCCCAAAGCTTCTCATAGGTTTGGAAGCGTTCATCGAATTGCTCGACCTTCCTCAATTCCTCTACCCGCTCCTGTACCTTCACCATGACCGATCTTAATTGATCATAGTTAACGGGCTTCAGTAAATACTCATAGCTGCCCAGGCGAATAGCCTGTTGGGCATATGCGAAATCGGCATGGCCGGTCAAAAAAACAGGCACGATCGACGTGTTATGCTCCCTAACCCACCCAACCAGATCGAGCCCATTGCTGTCAGGCATTTCAATATCGCACAGCAAAACGTCGATGTTTACGGTTCGAATAATTCCCATCGCTTCATCAGCGTCGCACGCGCTATAAACCTCGCTGTAGCCTAACCCGTTCCAATCGATCCCTTTTAACAAAGCTTTAATCGCATAGACTTCATCATCTACGATAAGTAACTTGTACATGTTAGAGATCCCCCTGCTCCTCATATGGTGACTGTTTGGGAATGATTAAGCGTACGGCTGCCCCTTTCCGGGCACCATTCTCGAACAGAATGTTGAATGCCTCGCCATACTTCATCCGTAAGCGATGGTGCACATTCCAAATCCCAAGATGTTTGTCGCCAGAGCCCTGGCCTTCTGCATATTGACCGGCTTGGAACAGCTGTAATTTGTCGGGAGCGAACCCCTTGCCGCTGTCGCTGATGCACACTTCATAGCAATCGCTCGACGCTTCGGATTGCCTCACCGTGATGGCAATTTGAAAGACCGCTTTGCCTTTATCCATCCCGTGTATGATCGCATTCTCAACAAAGGGTTGAATGATTAAGGGAGATATACTGTATGTCTTATACATGTCCGGGATTGTAATCTGAAAGGTGAGTTTCTCCGGGAATCGAAGCTTCTGAATCTCCAAATAGTTCTCGATATGTCCAATCTCTTCGGCCAGTGTAATCGTATCCCGGTGGGAACGAGTAATGAAGCGGAAATAATCGCCTAAATGCTGGGTCATTTTCTGAACCAGAAGATTCTCTTCCAGCACCGAGAGGCTAAATATAATATTTAAAGAGTTCAAATAGAAATGCGGGTTAATCTGCGCTTGCAAGTGGTTAAATTCCGCTTTCTGCGCTCGCAGCATTTCCTCGTAAACGTTAATTTTCAAGCTTTGAATTTGCGAGGCCATCTTGTTAAACGTCTCTACCAGGAAGGAGAATTCTTTGGTGGAATGGTCGCCAAGCCTTACATCCAAGTTCCCCCGGCCGATGCTCTGCATCCCTTTGATCAGAATGTTCATCGGTCGCAGCAGCACGTTCTTTACAAATAACAAGTAGAAAACAAGAATGATAATTAAGCCAATCGGAAGCAAGAAGAGCAGGCGCTGAAAATATAACAGTTTCTGCAGCACGACTTTCTCCGGAATGAAGACGGCCAGACTAATCGGCGCATATTGAAACGGAAGGCCGACAAGCATATATTTGCTGCCGCTCGACGACTTCGTAAAGGAAACATACTTCATCTCGTTGTGTTCCAGCTTCTTCACAATATCATTGACGTTATCGGAAGAGAGGGTGGTTTCAATTAGGGAAGTACCCGTGTTCGACATCAGCAGCAATTCTTTCCCGCTGTTCCCGAAATTCGACTGGCTGAGCGGTTGAATTAAGTGATTGATATCGATTAAAGCGCCTACATAAAGCTCCCGGTTGATTTCATTCGGGCTTATCGGAATGACACGTACCAAGTAAAACTTATCGTTCCATGAAGTGACCGTCCAGTTCTGCGTATCCATGTCGTTCTTATGCTGTTCAAAGAAGGAATACAGGACGCCGTCAAATTCCTGGGTATCTTCATAGCTCTTTTTGACGCTGATCATATCATTATTTTTCTTCGAATAGACGAAGAAGGTTTTGATTCCTTTATAGACGCTGAGATCATCATCGAACTTGCGCAATAACCACTGCTTGGCCATAAAATAGTCGCCGTTGTCCTTCGGATATAAAGTAAGCGGTATCAAATTGGTATAGGAGAAATCGCTGCTTCCCAGGCGCAGAATATAATTGTTCGTTTCCTCCAACGTTTGATCGAGAGAGGAGACCTGCGTTTCAAGGAAATTGTAATAGGACTGGGATACCTCCGCACGGACGACATTCATGGCATAGAAATTATTATAGAACAGAAAAAAGATCAAAGGGGTCGTTACGATAAAAAAACCGAGGATGAATTTGAAACGCAATGTTCTCTTCTGGTTCATCAGCTAACCTCTCTCTGCGTCAATCAATCGACCTCAATCCGGTCTTGCACGTCAAAATTGTAACCCGATTCCTAAGAAAATGTCGATACTTGGTTTCGGTTTGCACAACTCTCCCCGGATTTTCTAATCATAATGGAAGGGTTAGATGCAATATACGAATTGTTATGACATGATTACTGTTTTTATCGCTCCTTGCGTAAACCGCGCAAAGAATAAAAGCCGCTGCCCTGCTGCACAAGGCAGCAAAACAACGGCTTGGGGATGAGGTTATTTTACATAGCACACTCACCCATAAGGACCGTGCTGATGAAAGCCCAGCAGCCGTTTAAGGCGAGGATCGCCTTCTGCAAAATCAATCACATCCTGCGGCATCACATAATTGATGAACGGCCAGAATCGCTGCGAAATCCACCTCTTCCCATACATAACCTGCTGTACGGCGCGGTCGGTATCGCTTTGATTCGTCGATCCGCGATGCCAGGTTTGGCCGGAGAAGATCAAGCAATCGCCTTTGCGCGCATTAATCGTAACCGGCTCTTGCCCTTTATAGACCGGCGGATCTTGATTCGCCGGCGGATGCTGACCGCTGCGGTGACTGGTCGGAATCAACTGCGTCGGCCCCATGTCAGGTGCGACATCCACTAAGTAGTAGATACACGTAATGAGATAGGTCGGTATCTGGATACGCTCATCCAGCTCCGTTCCTTCAGGCAACGGCAAGAACAGTTCCTCATCCACATGCCAGGTATCAAAGCCTTTGCCTTTCTTGGTCGTAAAAGCATTCATACAGA
Organism: Paenibacillus sp. BC26; assembly: GCF_900116125.1. Classification (NCBI taxonomy): domain Bacteria; kingdom Bacillati; phylum Bacillota; class Bacilli; order Caryophanales; family Paenibacillaceae; genus Paenibacillus; species Paenibacillus sp. BC26. The sequence goes on from NZ_FPAD01000002.1 coordinate 955,351, forward strand.
ACATATGGCATTTCTCGCCAAGCAGCGCTTCCGCGAAGTCGACGACAGGTTCATTTTCGATCAAGCGGATATACGCTTCGCCCCGTTCAAACATACGCGTACGGAATCCGTCCCATTGCCCCGGCAGAGGCGGTTCTTCCAAATAATGCAGCAACCCGGCATGCAGCTGATCCGCCCACGACTCCGAAATGGCCCCCCGAAATACAGTAAAACCTTGCCGATTAAACTCATCCAGATGCGATTGTAAGGTTGTCATCATCAACGCTCCTAATCCCAGCTATATTTAGGTTGCTTCAGCCCAGCTTCTATCCATAGAAATCGGCCGGTAATGGAGTCCGACTCCGGTTTTAGCAATTCGGCAATGAGCTGAACGGACTTCGCCGGCGAATCACCGCCTGTCCTCTCCACCCAAGCCACCCAGTCCTGCAGTTCACCGGGCACGCGAACATGATCTCGTATGGCTTCGAACATTTCAGTTTTCACTTCACCGGGGTGGAACACGTTCGCAGTCACGCCCGTGCCGCTAAGTTCAGCAGCCAGCTGTCTTGTAAAATGATTTAACGCCACTTTACTCGTAGCGTAGGCACTGTTAGTCCCTTCGGGCTCGGCCAACGCCGCGGCGGAGGTCACGTTAATGATGCGTCCCCATCCCGCTTTCACCATTTCTCCTGCCAATGCTCTGCAGATGAAATAGGGGCTGACCGCATTGATCATGATCGTGTCCATCCATCCTATCGGGTCGCTTTCCAGAATCGGACCGATTTCTTTAAACACGCCTGCCGCATTCACGACTACGGCCGGAACGCCATAGCTTGCGAACGTTTGCCGCGCCATCGCCTCGACTTCATCCAGCTTCGAAATATCCGCCGAAATCGGATAAGCCGTTCCGCCTTGTTCACGGATGATTGCTGCCGTTTCTTCGAGCTTCGCCGCTCTGCGCCCTACCAGCACGAGCTTTGCTCCTTGTTCCGCCAAACCAATCGCAATTGCTCGCCCCAGCCCGCTTCCGGCACCTGTTACAAGCGCGATTTTGCCATCCAGCAGCCTTGATGTTTCCGACATATGATCCTCTCCCATACGATGATGCGGATGATGAAATACTTAACCTTTATTGTAAAATAGGTTCAGATATGCGTCATTGATCACAGTAGACTCAAAATAGACGAAATATGACTTTATAAAAAAAGACTACCGCGCGGGTAGTCTTTGGTGAGCTATGCGGGCTGTGCGATTAGTTTGTGACAATACCAATCATGAACCCATCGTAGCCTTTGCTGCCGACGGTTTGAATCGCAGTGGCTGTAATCCGTTTCTCTTCCGCCAAGAGATCATAGAACTGCCTCACTCCAATAACACGTGGATCGTAGTTATTCTCATCCAGCACTTCGCCTCCGCGAACAACGTTATCGCCCACAATGACCGTCCCGGGATGGGAGAATTGAAGGGCCCCTTTCAAATAGTGCGGATTGTTTGGTTTATCGGCATCAATGAAGATGAAATCGAACGCCTCCACGCCTTCGTCCCGCATGAGAGCCAATTGCTCCAAAGCCTTGCCGACTCGAATTTCAACCTTATCCTGCACCTGTGCATGAGCTAGATTCGCTGCGGCAATCCGCGCATGATGGGGATCGAGCTCCAGCGTAACGATTTTGCCTTCCGATGGTAGTGCTCTCGCTAACCATATGGTGCTGTATCCGCCGAGTGTACCGATTTCCAGAATCCGCTTGGAACCATGGAGCTGCACGAGCAAGTTCAAGAATTTGCCCTGCGCGGCAGAGACATCAATCGCCGGTAATCCCGCTTCTTGATTGGTGGATAACACCTTGTCGAGAACAGCATCCTGCTCAATCAACCGCTCCGCGATATACTGATCAACTTTACTCCAGACCGTTGCTTGATTTTGATTCATACTTATCACTTCTCCTTCTCTGTGTGAACTGAAACGCACTAAGCTGGGCTTGTTTCCACGCTAACGAATCGTAGAGGTCTTATTCCGGAGAAAATAACACTTCTAAAATTCTAACGAATCACAGAGGTCTTATTGGACCCAAATAGGCAGAAATGCATGAGTTTTCGAGCGAATAAAACCTGTAGGATTCGTTAGAATTTCAAATCGCTGTTTTTTGATCAAATAAGGCGCGTACAATTCGTTAGAAATCTCAGCACGATATCCGCAAGATGATCACTTCCCCTTCTCCTACTGAACTTCTGCTTTCAGTGTATTCCAGCTATAATCATAAATATAATATATGTTTAAAATGGATCTATACATTTCATATATGATTTGGTCGCAAGGAGGCGCTCGAGATGAATCTACATGCCTTACGTTTATTTCATGTGATTGCGAGTACGGGGAGCGTGACTCGTGCATCGGAGCTGCTCAATATCAGCCAGCCTGCCATTACCGCGCAGATTAAGAAATTTGAGAAAGAGCTGCTCCTCCCGCTGCTCAAGCCGCAAGGGAGAGGGATCGCTTTAACGGATGCAGGTGAGGAGATTGCTTTGCTGGCTAAGCGGCTTTTTGCCGTGGAACAACAAATCGAACAATATGCCCGGGATTACCGTAACGGCGCGCATGGATGTATTCGTTTGGCTGCAACGTATTTGCCGGCTCATTTCCTGATTCCCACCTGGATAGCAACCTTCAAACAGCAGTACGAACAAGTCGAGATGATCATTACCACAACGAATTCCAATGATGCTTTAAAACAGCTCTTAAATGTAGATGTCGACATCGCGATTTACGGAGGGATGCCCGAGGCTTACCCGGATACGATTCAGACGGAGGAGTTGTTTCGGGATGAGTTATGGTTTGTCGTTGCCCCCGGCCATCGCTATGCGAATCAACGGGTTTCACTGTCCGAGATGATGAAGGAGCCTTTCGTTATGCGGGAGGAAGGGAGTTCCACGCGTGAGCGGTTGCTGTCTTTATGCCGTACGTATAACTCCTCGACACCGACAATTTCCCTGCAATTCAATGGATTGCACGAAGCGATCACAGCTGTCATCGCAGGCTATGGCGCCAATTTCGTTTCTTCCTTGGTGGTTCGAGACTACGTCAAGCGTGGGGAGTTATGCCGCGTATATGTGGAGGGCATTCATTTAACCAACAGCATTGCGATCTGTACGCGCAAGCACGAGCCGCTCTCTGCTTCCACGATGAATTTCATCCAGATGATTCGTGCGAATCCTGTGCGAGGATAGAGGTGCGAAAACCGCCGAAAAATAAAGCTGAGCGTTCCAAAATGGAACGCTCAGCTCACCGAATTACAAATCCTTTGATGTATACTCCGTATCGCAGTTAGGGCACTTCAGACTAAACTTCACTTCGTAACTATCGCCATACGTATGGTCGCCGGGAGTTATCGATTTGGACCAACCTCTCCCTTTGAACTCTTTTTGCGATACTCTGCTTAATTGCGAGTCACACTTCTTACAGTAGTGTTTGGTGAAGAAATAATCTTTTGCCTCGCCATACGTGAATGAGATCCTTACCTTATAACCAACCGGGAAACCATATTTGATGATATATAAAATGCCCGCTATAATCCCTGCAATAATGAACGCTAACCAAAAATCAGATTCCTTCATATGCCCCTATGTTCTCCCTATTATGTAACTTTTCTCTCTACTATAAGACTTATTTCCCTATCGATACACTGGTAATATATTCAGCTCATGGTATCAGAACAGTTACCGCGTTAGCCGACAGCTGTGTTACTTACATCAAATAGTGGTTAGCTAAAATACTTACGGCGAATCCCATTACTATCATAGCAATTCCTAACGTTACAGATATACGTTTCACTGCAAGTCCGGACTTCTCAATAATGAGAAAAGCTACACCCACTATCAGCCCGAAGATGATTGATTTAACGTCGGCAATCCCCACCCATTGCAAAATATACTTATCTGCGAAGATAGAAAGCAAACAGGTGGAAGCAACATAAAGCGGAAAACGTAGTTTCATCAGTTACTCCTTACGTAGTCTATTTTGCAAAAGTGACCTCAACCTCGGCAAAGGCAGCCGATCTGCGTGATCGACTACCTTTTTGAAATCATACTTTATCGACAAAGAATAGTACGGTTCTATAATATTTCATGAATCGTTTATAATCGGCATTGCCTTTCAGCACAATGATAGCCGGGTATGCATTAACCTTGCGCCGTTTTAAGGCGGACAGCAATTCTTTCTGAAGGATGCAATTAAAGCGCCCCTCTTCATACCGGATCAGAAGCGGCGGATGTGCGGCGGTATCCTCACGCTCATCTGCCTGGCCATCCCCCACATCTATTCCTTCTCGCTGAATTAGTCGCACCGGAAACTTAATGACGCCAAAATACAGATGCTCCTCCTTCATGAACTCTTGTAAAATAGGAGCCTCTTTCCGGGTAAGCAGCAGGTAGCATTGAATCCACTCTTCGATCATCCCGGCATTCGCGTAGTGTACGGCTGATTCCAATGTCGGAGAATAGGACAACACCCGATCACTTTTCTTCGCATAGATAATTTTCTTAATCGATTCCAAGGACAGAAAGTAGTCATCCGCAAGCTCCGAAACCGTCACCCCATGGGCATACTTGTTACGAATCATGAGGTTGCGCTTCTGTAATTGGTCGCGGTAACCGGTCGCTTCGCCCCAAGCCTTCTTCTCCTCGCCGGAAGGAATATATAGAAGTTTTCCTGCCGCATACTTCTGGATTTCCCTCAGTAGTTCCTCCGGCAGTACATCGTTAGCGTTCTCATATTTCATACGATCACCATCTATATCGCGTATAGTCGATCTTTCAGTTCACGAATTGATTTCATAATGGACATGCAGGACTCCGTGTCATCAATCGATGCATGCCAGCGCAGGACATCGATCCCTTTATAATAAGCCATACATAAGAATCTTTCTTTAAAATCCGGAATGACGATATTCCTCTTCCTACAATACTCGTTCAACAGCTCCGGGATTTGGAGGTAAGGTTTATTTAAGTCCATGATGGCAAAATCCAATAGGAAATCGCTAATACCGGATCGGCTCCAGTCCGGAAACCCGACCATGGACTTGCCGTCTGTAATCATATTGATGAAAAACGTATTATTATAGACTAGAAATCGTTTTCCTTCACAATAAGGAATTCGATCCATCATCTCCTTGTAGTACGTCTCGAAGAATTCCCGCTCCAATACGGTTGTATCAAATAATTCCTTCCAATTCGTCCAATACCCCTCTTTATCATCGGCGAAAGTATCCAGTAGAAATGCCCTGCACGACTCATATTCGGTTTTGCATGCATCGTTAAACTCACCGTAGCCCTCTACTCCCGCTATATCGCTCGAACTTATCTCAAGAATTTTGTCAAAAAACAATGCATGGTTTTCCGCAAATTGTTCCGGGTTTAGCTGGTCTGCTGCAAATCCATTTGGTGTCATATTTACGTTCTCAGAAAGCATCGATTTAATGATATGGTCTTTCCCCATCGCTCTATCTCCTCTGCCATGTTCTAAAATGTACAACCATCAGCTGCGCATCTGATATGACCAAATCATACCATTGGCATTGTTTGGGAGATAGGTAATGAATACCTTAATGGAACTTTACATTTAGAGACGCACCTACACAGAAAAAACTCCGATCCCGCCACAAAGGCGAGACCGGAGCTCCATTCCACTTAGTACTGTGACAGATAACCGGAGCCGATGACCGTAATCGTCGAGATGCCCGGTCCGGTCCAACCGACAGCCAGATTATCTCCGCCGCCGCCGTCTTTATGCAAGATTTCAAAATAATAAGGCTGTCCCGCAGTCAAGGTAATCGAAGCCGATTGCTGGGAGCTATGTTTGTTCCATTCGCGCACGCCCGTGTACTCGTAAACGCTGGCAATCATGGAAGTATTCGACGGACTGTTGTTCGTGCTGAGCCACAGCTGCGACGTATCATCGCTGGCAATGTAGAAGATATAGGTACCGCTCGTTGCAGGTGTGATATAACCGCGAATACGGTCCCCGTAGTTATCCGCCCAGTTCGTCGCTCCTTCAAGACTGGTTAACACGTTTGTTCCCGATGGCGCCGTACCCGTAGGAATGCTGCTGACGCTCGTTCCGGATACGCCGGTCCAGTACTCTTGAATGACGCTGCCCGCACCGCCGCCTCCCGAAGCATTCGTCGTCACGTTGACGGACGTGCTGGCAGAAGAAATATTGCCGGCTGCATCTTTGGCTTTCACGGAGAAGGAATAAGCGGTGTTCGCCGATAGTCCGCTAACGGTGAAAGCTGTTCCCGTCGCGGAGCCGACCAGTGTCGTTCCGCTGTAGATGTCATAGCCCGCCACAGCGACATTGTCGGTCGAAGCCGACCAGGACAAGCTAACGCTCGTGGAGGTTTTCGAAGGCGATGTCAGATTAGCCGGTGTAGTAGGGGCTTGCGTATCGGCACCGCCGCCACCGCCAAGGTTCACATCGCAGGTTTTGTACGCGCCCGGTATTGGATCACCGAATGTGCTGTTGCCGCAGTATACGCTGTTCGTGAACGTGCCATATGCGTAAACGCCATTGGCTCCATAACGAACCTCCTTCGTCCCGCTGAAGGAGCAAGTGTTATTCTCGCCGGCGCAATTCGTCCAGTTTGCAGCGGATGAACTGCTCGTCGTTACATTAAGCGCGCTGCTTGCGGCGGAGAAATTGCCGACCGCATCTTTCGCTTTGACGGTGAACGTATAGGATGTGTTCTCCGTCAAGCCGCTCACGGTGAACGTGGTTCCGGTTGAAGAGCCGGCAAGTACGGCACCGTTGTAAATATCATAGCCCGTTACGCCCACATTGTCGGTCGAAGCCGTCCAGGACAGACTGACGCTCGTGGAGGTTTTCGATGGCGAAGCGAGGCCTGTCGGCGCGGTTGGCGCCTGCGTATCCGTCGCGGCGTTCGTCGTTACATTGAGCGTATTGCTCGCAGCTGACAGATTCCCCGCTGCATCTTTGGCTTTGACCGTGAACGAGTAAGCTGTGCTTGCAGCCAGGCCGGTCACTGTAAAGGAGTTGCTCGTCGGCGTACCAACCAGCGTAGCGCCATTATAGACTTCATAGCCCGTAACGCCAACGTTGTCCGTCGAAGCCGTCCATGTCAGACTGACGCTCGTGCTTGTTTTGGACGGTGAGGAGAGACTTGCCGGCGCAGTCGGTGCTGTTGTGTCGGCCGCGGCATTCGTCGTCACGTTTAGTGCATTGCTCGCGGAAGAGACATTGCCGGCCGCATCCTTCGCTTTGACGGTGAACGAATACGCGGTGCTCGCGGTTAGACCGCTAACCGTGAAAGTCGTTCCCGCCGTCGTGCCGGCCAGCGAAGAGCCATTGTACACATCGTAGCCCGTTACGGCTACGTTATCCGTCGAGGAGGCCCAGGACAGGTTAACGCTTGTGCTCGTTTTGGATGGCGACGTCAGACTGCCCGGAGCAGTAGGCGCAGTCGTGTCGCTGCTGCCGGTTCCCGCTAGATTCACTTCGCAGGACTTATAAGCTCCCGGAGCCGGATCGCCGAATTGGTTGTTCGAGCAAACGACCGAGTTCGTGAAAATACCATAGTTAAAACTGCCGTTAGCGCCATAACGAACCTCTTTGGTGCCGGTAAAGCTGCATGTCTGGTTCTCTCCCGCGCAAGCGGTCCAGTTGGCTGCCGGATCGGTAGTGGCGGAGGCGGTATTGCTCGCTGCCGATACGTTGTTCGAAGCATCCTTCGCTTTGACGGTAAACGTATAGGCCGTACTAGGCGTCAGCCCGGTTACGGTTTTGAACGTATTGATTGCGCCGGTCGTCGATCCGACCAAGGTCGATCCGGTGTAGATGTCATAGCCGGTTACGCCCATGTTATCGGTGGATGCGGACCAAGCGAGGGTTACGGTCGTATCCGTTACGTCCGTGATCGTCAAACCCGTCGGCGTTGTCGGCGCTTGCGTATCGCCTACATCCGTAGTTACGTTCAGCGTGTTGCTCGCAGCCGACACGTTGCCTGCCGCATCCTTGGCCTTAACGGTAAAACTGTAGGCCGTGCTAGGCGTTAATCCGTTGACGGTTAAGGACGTCCCGGACGTGGAGCTGTAAAGCGTGCCGCCTTTATAGACATCGTAGCCGATGACGCCGACGTTATCCGTCGCTCCGGACCAGGACAGATCCACGGTTACGTTCGATTTGGACGGGGAGGTAAGCGTCGGCGCCGCTGGCGCTTGCGTATCCGGCGGACCGGCATAGACGTTGATCATCTGCTCCTTCAGGCTTGCGCGGCCCGTATTGTCCCAAACGACGAGCGTCACGCGATAGTTGCCCGCGGTCTGATAGGTGTACGTCGGACTTGTCGACGTAACCGGCGGACCTTCGCCCAGATCCCATAGGTTCTCTGCGATGGTGCCGTTGTCCGTAGAAGAGTTGGTGAACGTAACCGGCTGACCGAGCTGCACGGACAGCGGGGCGCTGAAATTCGCGACGGGCTTCGGATCGCTGAAGCCGCGGCTCGTCAGCTGCGTGTTGGTTCCGTTGCCGCTAACGGTGTTGCCCGACCATTCGAGATCGGCCGCCGCGGACGGATATTGATCGATGGACGCTCCGGCATTGCCCGTAATCGTGTTGTTGATGAAGCTGATCCGATCCGTACCGGAGGCCGTCGTAATTTCGATCGCTTTGCCTCCGTTGTTCGTGATAATGTTGCTGTCGAAGGTAAGATTCCGCGAATTGCCGTGAATCCGGATCGCGTTGCCGGCATAGCCGGGATAAGCGGCGGCCGGGTTGTTGTTCGGTCCGTTCTTGAACGTATTTTTATAGAAGTATTGGTACTGTTCCGTCTCGCCCGTTCCCTCGCCTTGAAGCTGCATACCCCACATGACGATGTTCTGAACGGTGTTATAACCCCAGTATTGGTAGCCGGTACCCGGGGATTGCTGCATGCCGACTTGCTGGCCGCCATCGACTAAGTTGTCGGTCGTGACGCCGTGCGTCACCATAACCTCGAGTCCCATGCCTTTGACCGTGCCGGCCGTGGTATGAACGACATTGCGCCGAACCGCGATAGACTCGGACCGTACGGCGCTGATCCAGTGATCCACGTTGTTGTCTTCGATGACGGAATTGTTGCAGTTCGTGTGCAGCTCAATCGAGAGCCCGTGCGCGTTGACGCCCGATCCCGTGATCGTGTTGCCTTTCACCACTACGCCGTTACAGCCATCACTCGCAAAAATCCCGCCGCGGCCCGTGTTGGAGATCGTGTTGTTCAGGAATTTCGTGTTGTTCGAGTTCCAGCCGGCGCGAATACCTGCTCCCCATTCGGAATTGATACCGATATTGGAGATCGTATTATTGGCGATAACGGAGTCCGAGGAAGCCGACAACAGGATGCCAAACGGCGCAAATCCATCCGATTTGGTCAGATCCTTAATGATATTGTCATGAATATAATGACTGCCGCCGGGCTCGCCCCAGATTCCGGAAACAACATGGTTGTTGCTGTTGCCGTCGATGGTGAGCTGCGCAATCTCAACGCCGGTTTTCCCGCTGAGCGTGATCATATTGTTGTCTGTCGTTCCGTTATACTTGATGATGGCAGTCGTTTTGCTTTGTCCGATCAGTTTAACCCCTGACTTCGCGACAATGGATCCGGACGTATAATACGTGCCGGACGGAAAGTATACCGTATCGCCGCTGGCCGCTGCCGTAATGGCATTGTTGATCGCCTGCGTATCATCCGCGGTATCGCCGCCGTTAGCTCCGAATGAGGTAACATTGTAGCTCGCTGCACTGGCTGCAGGTATGGATACGGCTGATATAAGCATGGAAAGAACAGGTACAATCAGGGCTACGCTTGAGACTAATTTTCGCTTACGGAATTTGAATCTTCTCACTTCATCACAACTCCTTTGTTCATCATGTGTACTGCACGATGATTCCCTTGCCGAACTTCTGCGCGAATCATGCTGCATGTGACGGATGATTTCTGAAGCTATAACCAACTCCTTTCGCCGAGCAAAATGGAAGCGCTTGCCAGACGCCTGTTTTACATGCTACAGGCTGGCAGAGGAGCCCGAAAGTGTACAATAATGGAAAGCCTCTTAGTGGGGTTCGCTGCCGATTATGATTTTTTCGAATTCATGCACTTTCTTGCTTTTCTCCTATAAAATGGTCAAATTCACATCCATCTCAACTCAAAAAAGAGCTGTAGGGGATGCTTCCCTACAGCCCATCATTAAGGAGTAACTAAACCTCGCTTATTCTAATCATGCATTCACCTTGATCAAGGGGAGTCCTTATTTGTAGATGAATGCGATACAAGTGCTCTCCCCATACCTCCCGCATAATGGCATCCTCCAGCGTTATCGTCTCGACCGAACCCGCGAACATCGCACTGTTGAATTGAATGCTTATCCGGTTATGACACTCATCCTCCACAACGAAATTCCCTTGTCCTTCGCTTCGAGGAAGGTGAGGCGACAGCAGATGCAGCGTAATCTCATCCGTCCTATGCTGCAAGAGAAATTGATCCTTAATTTCAATGCAAGGTGACGAATCTCGAATGAGACTTATTGTCCGCATCCAGCTCCTGATCTCGGCCAAGTCCGGATATGCGCCTCCGATATCCATGGATAATGATGCTGACCGATCATCAAGCTTACAATAGACATCGTCAGCTCGATAGGAGCTTCCGTTCCGTTGCTGTACCCCATTTACGATCGGAACATTGTGATAGGCGGATTGCATGGCCCATATCGAATAACGCTCCTCAAAGAAGGACTGGGAGGTATAGGTCAGCATCCCCGGATCAATAATCATCGGCGAGCCGTTGCAATACACGATAAAGTGTCCAATGTCATTATGATTATGACTTTCATCGTTATGGCCTCCCTTAGCTGCAACGAATAACCCCTTGGACGTCCCCTGCCGCTCTCTGGCCACCATCACTTGAATGCCGTCCAGCCAAGCATCTCGGACATAAGGCGTTTCTCCCACATAGTGCTCCACCTCCGAATAGTGAAATAACGCAGGCAGCAGGCGGGACATGGCAGGAAACTCAAGGTCTGTGGTTTCTTCCCGCTTCTTCCTCAGCACCATGGCTCCCAATCCGGCAAGCTTATCGTCCCCGATACGCCGCCCATAACGGTAGGCCAGTTCTGCGGGAATCTGCACCTTAGGCGTGCTGTCCGCAAAGTTCACATAATGCTCATCATCAATGAAAGCTTTGTATATGTAACGCCCGATCTGTTGAATAAAGGGCTCGTCGTAGACATGGATTTGGCGGTCCGAAACGCTGTAAAGCAGTTCCAATCCATCGAATAGCATACCGCCGGCGTATAGCCAATACTTCGGACCTTCCTCGCAGCCTCCATCGGAATGGAGCCGTTCCAAATAGTGATCTAAGCTGCGCATCGCCTTCATGACCGCAGCTTCACGGCGTTCGGGATCGTCTTCGAGCAGCAGGAATGCCGCCAAGCAATTCGAGTTGCACCATGGATTCCAATTATTCAGCATTCGCTCTTGATTGAAGCCCATCCACCACAAATCGAAACGATTTAAATAAGGATCAAGAATCCTTCTTTTCACCTCCTGCCGGATCCGCTCGCAGACCATCTTGCTTACGCCATCCAATCTGGACTCCATCAAATAATGCGTCCAGGCGAGCAGCGCCGCGGTTTCGGCCGAAAACAACTCAATAACGGGATCCGCCACATCCGGAAGAGGGTCCTGACGCTTCATCATATAGCCGTGCCCGGGAATCCCCCAGAACGATTCCTCGCAGATACACCAAATGCCGTTCACGATGTCATCCAGGAATCGTCCCTCGTTCTCCATACATTCCGCTATGACCAGCGTAGCCAAAGTCCTTCTTCGCTCCCATGAAGCCTTGTCGTACCCCTCCCGATTGCCCGTGCGGCTATAATCCATGTACGCGGTGGCCGGTAAGGGAGCCCATTCGTAATTGAGCTTTGCAACGCCTTTATTCATCCAATAGGTTCGCAGCTGAAGCGGCAATCCGTCCCATTCTTGGCGGTCTTCGATCGTAGGATAAGGCTTATAGTTCTCCCGCGAGAGCAGCATCTCACCCAGCTTAGGCGTACAATAGTTCTGTGCTAACATCGAATCGCCGACCTCCTCACCCGTTTGTCTCTTCGCTCATAGAAAAGGCAAGCAAACGGAGAGCCCGCAGCCTGCCTCTTCTTGTTATTTAAAATACTTCGCCAAATGTTCGGTTGCCTTCTTAACCCCTTGTCTCTCGGCCTCGATAGAGCCCCAGAAACGGTGATCCTCCAGCTCAATGCTTACAGCCCCGGCATAGCCGAGTCGATCAAGGCGAACGGCTACTTTCCCCCAATCGACTTCCCCATGTCCAGGAATCGTATAACGCCAAGACCCTTCGGAGAATCCGTATTTCGCACCGAAGGTCGGCGTAATTACGCCGCTCTCGTACAGCTCCTCCCGGAGAATTTCCGTATCCTTGCCATGGCAGTGATTGATTCGTTCTCCGAATTCGTCCAACGCGCGAAGATAATCAATGCCCAAGCGCACAAGATGGGAAGGGTCGTAGTTCAGCCCGAAATGCTTGGAGGGAATCGCCTCGAACATCGCTCTCCACATCTCCGGCGTACAGCCAAGCGTCGGATAATACGGCGCAGGTCCGGGCCATCCTTCAATCGCAATATAGATCCCCGTCTGCTCCGCATGACGCACGAGCTCCGGAAAGGTTTCCTTCCAGATCGCAAAACCTTCGTTCCGCGGGAGCGTATGATCCTCCGGCACAAGACACATAAACAGCACGCTGCCGCCCAGCGAAGCAATCGAGCTCAATTGCTTCTTCGCCGCTTCCAGCGCTTCCTCGCGGCGACCTGCGTCGCGGCTTAACAGTCGCGACGTATGATGGGCATCAATCGATCCGATGCCAATACGAGCTTCCTCGCAAGAGGCCTTCACTTCGGGAGTCAGATTGGAAACATCCAATACATCAAGCCCAATGCTTGCCGCCCACGCGGCCGTCTTCGCGATTCCTTCCGCCCCAATCTTAGGCGGAATGCGCATTCCCAATTGGATCGTCATGCCGATTGTTCCCCTTTCGCTTCCGCGTCTGCCTGAGGCTCGTAGCCGGCAGCTTGATAGATCATCTCCGACAGCTTCACGACCTTCAAGGCAAACTCGCCCGGCACAAGCACTTCATGCCTTCCAAGAATGGCATCGATGAAGCTCTTGTCTTGGTTGGTCGTCTGCTCCGGCAGCTCCGGCACGATCGGATCCTGCCCGAGGCGACGAAGCGTGATCTTGCCATTGTCGTAGAAGATTCCGCCTTGCTCGCCGCAGAATACGAAGGTTTCATGCCAGCATGGGGAGTAACCGACCAAGTTCAAGCCGGCAACGGCTCCTTCAGCGAAACGAATCGACGTGAACGTGTCGATCTCCACCGTGGCGCCATGCATGTGCAGCTGCGGCTTCACTTCAATCGGCGTAAGGCCGGACGTCCACAGCAGCACATCGATAATGTGACTGCCCGAGTCCATAAGGAAGCCGCCGCCGGATAATGCCGGATCCGCCCGCCAAGAGCCCGGCGTTCCTTGTCTCCATTGCTGATAGAGCGATGCCGTGATCGAGGTTAGCTTACCGATCTCGCCGCTCGCGATAGCATCGCGAATATATAAGAATTCCGGCTGAAAGTGCCGCTGGTAAGAGACTTGCATGATTTTGCCCGACTGCTCCGCTACACGAATCAGCTGCTCCGCCTCCTCGGACGAGCAGGTCATCGGCTTCTCGATCAGCACATGCAGCCCCTTGCGGAGCACATCCTGCGCCTGGGCGAAATGCAGCGTATGCGGGGAACAAATAATAACGGCGTCAATGTCCGCCTGCTCCAGCATGTCTCGATAATCCGAGAATTGCTGCACATCGATCAAGCTGTTTTTCGTAATGAAATTGTCCCGATTCTTGCTGCTGGTATCGGCTACTGCCTTAATCTCCGCCTCCGGCAGCTCCAGCAGCTGCCTTGCATGCCACCCTGCAATGCCACCTGTTCCAATGAAACCAATGCGTACTTTCGTCATGTCCATACCTCCCAATAATTTTACTCAACCAAACCGGAACGCTCCACACCTTGAATGAAATAGCGTTGAAGGAAGAAATAAACCAGAAGCATCGGCAACAGAGCCATGAACGTAGCGGCCATTACGACAGGTAAACTGAATACTTCGAAGCTGCTGCCCGTTAACGTATCCAGCGATTGATAGAGACGAGGCAGCATCATCGGCAAAGTGAATTTCTCTTCCGAGGTAAGGAAGATCGATGGCTCGAAGAAATCATTCCAATGCCATACGAGCGACAACAGCATCGTTACGACGATTGCAGGCGGCGTAAGCGGCAATATAATCTTCCAATACACCTTGAAGCTGCCGCATCCATCCACTCGGGCCGCATCCTCGAGCTCCCATGGAAGCCCGCGGAACAGCTGGCGGAAGATAAAGATGAACAGCGCCCCGCGCAGCCCGCCCGCGAAGAAGGACGGGACAATGAGAGGCAGCACGCTGTCCAGCCATCCCATTGTTTTGTACTGCATGAACAGAGGAACAATGATCGTTTGCGGCGGTATAATCATGGTGAACATGCACAGGAAGAACAGCACCTCGCGGCCGGGAAACTTAATCCGGGCAAAGCCATAGGCGACAAAGGAACAAGACAACACCTGGCCGACCACGCTCAAGACGGCGATGAGAGCGGAATTATTGAAGTGCGTCATAAATTGCAGGCCCTTCATTCCGTAATAGAAATTCTCCCAGGCCAGGCTCGTCGGAATCCACTTGATCGTAAAATCCATCAGATCCACCGGATGCTTGAGCGCCGTCGTCACCATGTAGATAAACGGATAGAGGAACACGAAGGCCAAATCGATAAGAATGACATAGACGAAGGTACGATAGATGAGCGAGATCCAGCGGCTCTTGCTCCCGATTCGGCTTACCAAGCTGTGGTTTCGGATCGCCTTGACTTTGCTGCCTGCCTCGGTTTGCGTAACGGCAGCAACACGCTGCTTGGACTTCGGAATGGGAATCGACTTCACGCTGCAATCACCTCCTGTATTATTTTTCCCCTGTGTACACTACAAAGCGCTTGGTAGAAACGAATACGAGAATGAGCAGCGCGAAAATAAACATAAAGTAGATCCAGCCCATTCCGGATGCATATCCCATCTGGATATCGGTGAAGGCCGTATCTTTGATATAAACCATCATCCTGTTGTTAATATCCGTGAAGGAATCGACGCAGGTATAAACCAAATTAAGCAGAATAATCGGCGTCATCAGCGGCAGGGTGATCTTCCAGAACATCTCCCATTCGGTTGCGCCATCGCATCTTGCCGATTCGTACAGGGATATGGATATGCCTTGAAGACCGGCTAAGAATAGCAGAATTTGCACGCCCGTCTTCCAGAAAATCACGGTCAGCCGGCTTAACATATCAAAGACGATTTGAGAAAAAGTAGGTCCCATATAGAGAAACACTTCATCCGGAACGCCGATGCCGTTGACCAGCGTATCTTTGCCTACCCCGGCGTACAGCAGCTGCTGCATCGCCAGACCGGAACCGATCAATACGGGCAGGAAGAATGCCGCTCGGAAGAACGCGCGGCCTCTAATGTTATGATTCAACAAGATCGCGATAAACAAGGAGAACACGAGAACCAGCGGCGTATTGATGACCGCATCTTGAATGACCGAGATAAACAGCGGAATAAACTGCGTATCGAGCACGAAAGCCCGATTGAAATTGTCCCAGCCCACCGATTCCAGCTCGAAGTTTCCAACGCCGACAACCTCATGAAAGCTAAGCCAAAGGGAATAGACCAAGGGATAACACATAAACAATGCGAAGCCGATTGCCCATGGGGCGATATAAACATAGCCAGCCAGCATCTTCTTCTTCTCTAAACTCATCCTCCGCTCGCTCATGCTTATCCCCCCTTAGGTACGACGATAAAGTTTTTATCCGGCACAAGATGACCGTCAATCTTGACCTCTCGCGGCGAATAATTGACGATTAATCGGCTGCCATCCTCGTAAACGACCTCATACACGTCCTTCTCCAGCTTGCGATGCTCTTTCATCGTCTGCGACCATACCGGCTGAAGCTTCTCGCTCATCTCGTTATACTGATCGACCGCTTGATCGACCCAGTTGTGATAGGCTGAGCTGAACAAATCGCTGTAGTACGTGTCCTTCAGATCCTCGGAATGTTTCTTCGTGAATTGGTAGTAAGGCATGTAGCCGTATTCCACCATCTTTAGGAACTGCAGCCTAGGATCATAAAATAAGTTCTGCGCATCGCCCGAATAAGGGATCAGCCCATGCACGACCATTTGATAGAAGGGAATCGTTTCATCGGTGAAGAAATAGCCGCTGTCTTCCATTGGAATGCTGAACAAACGGGACGATGTCGGGATCGTATATCCGTTGCCCCCGATTGCGGCTGCCGCGCCAAACTGATCGACCGATTTGCCCATCATCTCCAGCCACTTGGAAGCCGTTCCCTCTCGAGTCAACGGGTAAGCCTTATTGTAGTCGTAGTAGTCCGTGTACCCGATGCCGTCGAAATTAATGCCGGTAACCGCCAGTTTGCCGAGAGGATCAAGCACCTTGTCTTGAAAGCGTTCATTTTGCTTGCCCGCGTTCAAGTAGAAGAGCTCGCTATACCGATCCGTGACCGCAAAATGATTGGCTCCGACAACGACATCGCTGCGCGTGGAGAAGCCGTCGACGCCCTTCCAGGCCATGATGTAATTGTCCTGCAGAAACAGTTGGTAGTTATTCGCCTTCGTATATTCGCTTAATTGCTTCAATCCGCTTTTTCCGCCTAACTTCGAAGATGGTTTGTAGTCGGACGGATACTCCAAGTACCCTTCATTCGTCCAGCCCAACAGATTGGCGGAGATGTTCTTGACCCCCCGCTTCGTCAAATCCTCCATGATTTGCTGCCCTTCTTCAAAGGTCGTCGTAGGGATGAAATGATCGAACAGAATTTGGCCTTCCTTGATGCCCATAAGCAAATCCAGTCCGAACGGAATCGGTTCTCCCTTCTTGATGCGCGGAGCGATCCCTTTCTCATCGATTAGATATTGCCGATAGGCTGAAGCCATATGGCTGTAATCTGCTTCATTGCCGCTGAAGAACACATAGCGGATGGTATGATCCTCCCGCAGCAGCTCCTTCTCCGGCTTCTTGGTTAAGTTGCCATCCTTCTTAACCGCTTCATATTCGCGCCTATAGACCAGCTCCGAGGATACGCGGTTCATATTGATCAAGTACCCGCTTGGCGAATAAAGAATGTTCGCATCGTACTCGCCCTTCGTGATCATGCCGAGGAACGCATTCTCGTTCACCTTCAAGCCGAATATAGGGAGCAGCGCATTCTGCTGCCGTTGATAGTTGTTGAATGAGATCGTATCCGAACCATATACGCTCGCGCGATAGGGATTCAAATAATTCGGATGGTTGGACTTAAAGGTCGACAGCGCGCCGGGACCATCCGGATAAATCGCATAGCCTTGCTCATGATCCATGGCGGCTCCGAAGAACGGAAGCGGCGAAATCGCCATCAGCCAATTGTTCTTGGCTTCTTGAACGGATTGGCCGGGAACGGTGACCTCGAGCGCATTCCCTTTCAATTCGAAGATCATATCGAAACTGATCTGAAGCCTTGGCAGCTCGTAGTGGACGGATATTCCGTTATCGAGCTCTGTCGCTTTAATCTTCGGCTGTTCGATAACCGAGTTCGTCTCCTGCGTTTCAATCGCCGGCAAATTCGGATCCGTAAACGTCATGTGGAAGATGGACTGACTGCTTGCGGTCCATAGATCATTGCCTTCCGTTGCTGCATCCTGAAGCGGAACAGCCGATTGCCATAAGTAGCCGTTACTCTTGTCCTTTACCACAATCGCGGAATCGGATGAACGGAACTGCAGCTCAAGCCGGTCGGTTTCCGCAACCTTCTCGAACTCCGTCGGTGACTGCGGCGCCGCATCGCCGGCAGGCGTATCGGACGCAGCCTCCACGACTTCATTCTTCGGCTTCATTTCCAGCTGCGCGCGAGCTATGGCGCTCTTAAGCGAGGGCAGGGCAAGGATGACCAGAAGCACCACAATGACAGCGACAAATGCTGTATAGTACATTCTTCGATTGGCTATTCTCGTAATCATGGTACCCCCTTAATTCTCCCATAAGTATCGGATTTCAATGGAGACTTCACGTACGAATTGCAGGACATGATTCGTCAGGGAGAAGACGAGACCAACCGTTCCCCAGAAGGTAATGAAAGCAAATATCGACAGCAGGAGAACGCCAACCGATTTCTTAAAGGAATAATCATTCAGCACCTTCAGCTGGATGAAGATGAGCAGCGCGACCCATAACCAAATGAGGAGATTAATGCTGTTATAGAGACCCAGCTCCCCTCTTGATAGCACTAACGAAATCGCAGCGAGCGGAATCGCAAATACGATGTACGGAATGAGGGCGTAGGACATCGCCGTTAAGATTTGGCTGAAATACGCTTCGCCGTCCATAATCGCCGTAATCAGATAACAAGCGATAACCCCTGATACCAAGGGCACCACGAAACGGATGATTTCCAAGTTCAAATCGGCGTATTCGGGCTGTAAGGACGTTATATGGAAGCTGGTCATATAGATCGTTACGATTCGGACACACAAGGTGAGAAGAATGAGCACAAAGGCCGACATCAGATGCTTGTTCTTCTGCAGCTCCTCATAGGCGTCCACCGGATGAAAGAGGATGGCTACTCCGAGCCGCAGCGAACGCATTCCGGACTGTTTCACAGCTGTTGCATTCAATAGCCATACCTCCTTATGACGGTGTTTGTAATGCGAATCATGAATTTCACAATCAGATAGATCACATAGACGATGAGAACGGCGGCGATGATAATCCATCCGAGATATTGGCGCATGAAGTCATGCCGGTACTCGGCGAATGCCTTTGAATACCCATCCTGGTCTTCGCCCAGTTTAAATTCCTTCATGGCCTCTTTCCACTTCTCTTCTTTCATCAACGCCTTGGCCACACCGCGATGGGCTAACGGGTAGTTCTCATCGATTTTCAGCACTTCTTTCCAAGGGACTAATGCTTCTTGGTAACGTCCGTTATAGTGCAGCTGACTGGCTTCATGGACGAGCTCCGCAAACCGCGTCGGCTTGAACATTTGGATGTTGTTCCGATCCCGGTCAAGCACGTAGATCGTGCCTGCTTTATCGACGACGATGCTGGACGGATATTCAAACCTGCTCTTCGCATCGCCTTGTCCTCCGAATACGGCCAGCAAGTTGCCCTCTTGATCGTACTGATAGATCTTCCGCGACATCGCATCCAGCGCATTGATAATGCCGTACTGATCGATGGCTAAATCGGCAAAATAAGGACGCTCCAGCGTTCCGCTTTCAATCGACGATTCACCGAAAAACTTCTTGGTGTAGATGTTCTCGCCCATGGCATTGAACTTCTTGATTTGATCCCCATCGCTCAGCACGGTTGGCGCATAGATGAATCCCTTGCTGTCCATCGTCATATTGGAATTCTGCTGCGGAACCGCATTGTTCAGCTGCTCCCTCTGCTCAGGCGTGGCCAGTAGTCGAATAAGGAGCTTCTTCCAATCGAAAGGAACGCGGTTGGCTCCGATATAGCCTCGAAACCGGTTCATGGCGTCAATCATCATAAAGCCGCTGTAGTCGGTCTTATTCAGCACGTATAAGTAACCGCGCCGATCCATAATGACTTTATCCGGAGCGAATTCCAAATCCTCGCTTAGCAAGGACGACTCCGGCTTGACGAATTCTTCGACCAGCTTTCCTTCCGGCGACAAATGGATCACCTTGCCGCTGCCGGTATCCGCTACGAACATATCGCCGAGGCTATCGACGAATATGCCGCTCGGCTGGTCAAGCTCGACGCCTTGCTCCTTGCCGAATATGCCCAGCACTTTCCCGTCGCTGCTTAATTTCACGATCCGATTGTTATCCGTATCCGCGACATACAGCTGCCCCTTCTCGTCGATAAACAAATCGCTTGGTTTATTTAAGCCGGGCTCACCTACATCCAGAATGACATTGTCTACCGTATAGGTGAGCGGAATCGGAATTTTATAGCCATACATCGGATCAAGGGTATACGACATTTGCGGCAGTGCATTGGCGGCGGGCAAAGCTCCAAGCAGAATAAGCAGACAGCAGCCGATTATGCTTGCTGATATACGTTTGATCATCGTGTCCGCCCCCTAAGATTTGATCCCGGAATGAACCATCGTGTTCATGATAAGCTTCTGAAACAGCAGGAAGATTAAGATAGGCGGAAGCGTGATCAAGAAGGTCCCTGCGGCAAGCGCGCCGGATCGCGCGACAACCCCCGGACCCCCGGCAAGCGTTTGGATCGCCAGCGGCAGCGTCTTCATCGTTTCGCTTGTCGTAAATACAAGCGCGGAGAAATAATCATTCCAGTTGCCGATGAAGGTGAAGATGATCAAGGTTGCCCAAGCCGGCTTGCTGACCGCCATGATGACGCGCCAGAAGATCTTCCACTCCGATGCGCCGTCGATATGCGCAGCTTCGATTAACGCATCGGGGATTTGATCGAAGAACTGCTTCATCAAGAAGATATTGAAAGCAACCGCGACCTTCGGCAGGATTAAGGCCCAGTACGTGTTGACCAGACCCAGGTTAGATACGATCAGGTAGGTCGGGATTTGCGTCACCTGCGGCGAGAACATCAGTGCCGAGAGGATAACGGCGAAGATGAAGCCCGCTCCCGGAGGCTTGAATTTGGACAGCACATAGGCGCCCAAGCTGCACACGAACAAGCTTGCCGCTACGATGGTAATCGAAACGAATACGCTGTTGAAGATATAACGAGAGAAGGGCACGATCGAGCTGTCTGTCGCGGTTAACAGATCATAGAAGCTGCGCATCGTCGGCTTCTGCACGAAAAATCTCGGCGGATACAGGAACAGCTCATCAAGCGGCTTGAAGGCGGTTGAAACCATGTAAATGATCGGCATGGCCGTAAAGCCAACCAGTGCGATCATGACCAGGTACAACAGTCCCCTATTAAAGCGGGCCGCAAATTTCGCATAGTTTACCGTCACGTCCTTTGGCCCCCTTATTGATCCTTGGATGATAATAGCTTCATGACGATTCGCCCTAACCCGAAGGTTAGGAAAAACAGGAATACCGCAATGGAAGACGCGTATCCGAGCTCGAACCGAATGAACGCATAATCAAAGAGATGCGAGATAATGGTATGTCCCGCGTAGTTCGGGCTTGGCATGCCCGCGATCGCCACGGCGATGTCGAATACGCCGAAGGCGGCTACGATGGAATTGACCGCGCCGAACAGCAGCTGCGGTTTCATCAAAGGCAGCGTAATAAACCACAGCTCTTGAAAGCGGCTGGAAATGCCGTCAATGGATCCCGCTTCGTAGAGCTCGGGCGAAACATTCTGCAAGCCCGCAAGGAAGACCAGGAATCCGGTCCCCATGCTCATCCATAAGGAAACGATGATGATCACCGGCATGATCGTATCCGGGTCGGTCGTCCACAGGATCGGTTCGCTGATCATGCCCCAGCTGAGCATCCAGTTGTTCAGTAATCCGTAACGGTCGCCCGAGAAAATATAGAGCCACACGATCGATAACGCGATTCCGCTCGTGATCGACGGCACGTAGAAGGCGAGCGAGAAGATCATTTTGGCGCGCAGCGTGTTGATGACCCAGGCGAGCAGAAAGGAGAGACAGTAGCTCAGCGGACCTGCAATGACCGCGAATATAAACGTATTCTTCAATGATTTGATGAAAATATCGTCTTCCAGGAACAAGACGCTGTAATTCGAGAGCCCGACCCACTTCGCCGGCTGCAGCATGTTGTAATAGGTGAAGCTCAGATAGACCGATTGAACGACGGGAATCACCGTAAAGACGATGAACAGAATGAGGAATGGGCTTAGAAATAAGTAACCCAGCGCGGCCTTCCTGCCTGCCGAGGTTAATTTGAATCGGCTTACCTTCTGTGCTTTCAGCTGAAGCGGACGATTCACTTCCACACTGCTTTGCATACCGCTCCTCCTTCTCGAGCCTTCACCGCTAGTCCGGCGTGAATCCGAACTCTTTTTGCTTGGCCCTAAGCTCTTTGTTGATATCCTTAACGCCCTGCTCCAGCGACTCTCTTATATTCATGCCGCCCAGAACGACGCGGTTCCAAGCGTTGTCGATGTTCCGCGGCGTAAAGTATCCGCCGAGCACATACGGCTGTTCCTTGTAATACTTCAATTGCTCCGTCAAGGCCTTCAAGTCATCCTCCGGCCAAGGCAGCTGCGAGAACGCCTCCATATTCGCCGTGTTCCAGCGGGCTTCAACGCCCAGCAGCGCTTCCAGCTCTTGCGCGAATTGCACCTGGCTGTCCTTGCTCGTCCACCACTTCAGAAACTCCCATGCTTCCTTCTGATGCTTGGATTGCTTGAAGATGGCTACCGATTGCGCAACCCCGCCGCTCGTACGGTCAATCTTGCCTTCTTGATTCACGTGCCCCGGCGATGGCGCCACGCCCCAGCGGCCGATTAGCTCAGGCGCTGCCGTAGACAGCAGGACATAGGTCAGGTAGTCGGCAATCCCAATCGGCATTTCCCCGGTACGGAACCGGTTGAAGAAGTTCGCGGCAACCGGAAATTTATAATTGGTGTACAGCTCCGTCCATTCCGTAAAGGCTTGGAACGCTTCAGGAGAATCGAGCGCCGACTTCGCTCCGTTTGCTTGATAGAATTCGCCGCCGTTCTGATAGAGGAACGGCATGAAGCCGAGCGATGAAATCGGGTAATACATCTGCATCCCGTTCTGCTGCAGGATGGGCAGCATGGCATACGTCTCATCCCAGGTTTGCGGGACGTTCACGCCAAGCTCCTTCAAGATATCCTTGCGATAAACCAATACGTTGAAGTCCTGCGTTTCCGGCAGCGCGTAATTCCCGCCGTTATAGCGGAACGGAATCAGCGAGCCCGGCAGAAACCGTTTGCTGACTTCCTCGTAATCCGGAAACTGGGATAAGTCCACGGCAGCGTCCCTGATCGCAAATTCAACGGGTAAATGCGAATCGACGCCGGTTGCGACATCCGGCGCTTTGCCGGAGCTGGCCGCAAGCAGCAGCGTATTGACGGATCCTGAGTTAAGCTGACCGGCCGGGAGCGTATTCACGTTAATGTGTATCCCGGTCTTCGGCGTAAATTCTTCCTCCGCCATTTCTTTCATAATTTCCGCCCACTCTTTACCTCGCGAAACCCATACCTCGATAACCGTGCCTGTTTCTTGTGCCGGCTGATCCTTGTCGTAGACGTTGCCGACACCGGTGTAGTCCTTCGTAAAGGAGGCGATGAAATTCTTAAGCGTGCTGACGGACTTTTGCAGGAAATTCGATTTCACCTTCGGATATTTCGTATCCGGCGAACTGACCAGCAGGTAGTCCAGAACGAGCGGCACATTCTGCAAGCCCATCAGCAGCGTGCTTAAATTGGTCTGACTGTTGCTGAGCTCCGAAATTTGCCTTGGAATCGAATCGGGATTGTTGATCATTTTCTCGAACGTATGATTCATCATGCGAAGACTGTTTACCGTGCTCGGTTCTTTCTCCGATATGGCATTCAGTGCATCCATCTGGACGAGCAGATCATCGGCAATCGTCTTCAAATCCTCAACAAGCTTGGGAATCTTCTTCCCCAGCTCATATTCGAAATTGGGATCCGGCGTCGGTCCGGTGACCATGATGATGCGCCTGTAAAGATCGGATAGCTTCTGCGTATCCGCCGTTAAGTTCTCGACAATCGACTGATAGGGTCCGACAACCGCAACCATCGTGATGGTATGCTCGCCTGCCTTGAGATGCATGAGCATGGGCTGCGCTTCTCCGTCTTCATTGTCTTTATGAAGAGTCTCGATTCGCCAGTTTCGGGAGTAAGAGAACGGATACTCCGCCAGCTCTTGAAACGGAACCTTCCCATCTATAAGAATTTGGCGATAAGACGGTAATCCATCGCCCCACCATTGTCCAAATTTCATGCCGATCTTATATAATCCATCCTTCGGGACCGAGAACGTCCAAGAAGCCTTCTGTCCGCCTTTTCTCCAGCGCCAGTCGCCGAATGCATTCAGCAGCTTCGTACCGTTTCCGGCCGGTTCCATTAACGGATCCCCGTTGGATTCTCTGCGAATCGTCGGATCGGATTTCATCGGATTGTTCTCCGCTTGCACTTTCACGTTTACTTGCTGGACCGGCTCTAAGCCTTGTGTTTCGTAAGCCTGCTCGACTTCGTGATAACCCGGCAATTGCTCCGGCGACTTCACTCGTATTTCGTCCAGTGCCATAGCTTCAACCAAATAATTCATGCGAATAACATGCTTGCCTGCCCCGAAGTAGAATTGAAAGGGCTCCGAGTACAGACCGTTTCCATCCGTAATCGCGGTTTCCATCCATATCGGCTTCTCGATTTGTTTCGGCCGAACGTCATCCCCTTGATTGTTCTGAAGCGGATTGCCTTGATCCATCCAGTTGCGGGTAAAATAGATTCGCTGCGCCTCGCGGAAAGGACTTTGCCCGTCAATGAGCAGCTCGCGCTGGATCGGCAATCTCTTCCCGACTAGCGGATAATAACTAGCTGCGAGGTTATAAAGTCCATCCTCCGGAACCTCAATGGTCCACTCCAGCCACTCCGTATCCTTCTCCCAGACCAGGGCGGAGGAATTTCCCTCGACCGCTTGATTACTCGGCTTGCTGCCGCCGAACGCCGAATAGTGATCGGCTTTCAGGCTGACCTCGAATGATTCGGCCGGCTTATAGCCTTTCTCCTTATACACATCCAACGTTTTGCCATAGGTTTCCTGCAAGATATCATCGACGGACATATCCGTTAAATCCGCTTGCGGAACGCCTTGGTTCTGATTGCGATCCCGTAACCGCTCGCTGGCATAAGATTGCATCGTATCGCCAAAGGTGACCGAAAGAACAAGAAAGGTGATCCATAACAGCATGACTTTCTTCCATCTCCGTGCATCATTCCAATGCCATTTCAACAATGCTCACCTCTTTGTCATTCAGTTCAGTAGGAAGGGGCAGCACCGGTTCCTGCCCCCTTCGTTCCTATGCATTTATTTGGCTGTTAGTTTCTTGAGTTCGTTGTCCACATTCTTCTTCGCTTCATCCAGCAGCTTCTTCGGTTCGCCTTTCCCGTTTAACGCCGCATCCGAAGCCTTGAATGTCTCATCCCACAATTTCTGGCCTGCAGGGGTAACCGGACGGGTATGCGCGATTTCCATCAGACCGACGAATACCTTCAATTTTTCTTTTTCCGTAATCTTGAGCTCCTCGTTCACTTTCGGCATCGCCGTTATATCGTTGCCTGCATCTGCGCGTTTCCCCCAGAGCAGCGTACCGTCGTAACCGGCGATGAATTTAAGCAGCTCCCATGATTCTTTCGGATGTTTGGCTCCCTTAGGCATGACCCACGACCAGCCGCCTGCCCAAGTGGTTTGCGCATATCCATCTTCGGAAGGCATAGGTGCGACTCCCCACTCAAAGGTAGGTTTCACCTTGGCGTTACTGGTCAAATCGTTCAGGATCCAGTTGCCGTCGAACACGAATCCGACTTTGCCCGTCCAGAACGGGTTGATTCCCGTTTTGCCCATTACGTCATTGAACTTGTTGATTTTAGCCATGTCATACTTCTTCGCATAACCGGCCATCCACTCCAGTGCTTTCACGATCTGCGGATCGTTTGGCGTTAACTCCTCGCCCTTTGCCCATTCTCCGCCGAAGTTCCAGCCTTGCGTATATAGGAAGCCTTGATTCATCCATGGAATAAAGCCGACTTGCTCGTATCCGCTGCTCGTTTTCTTAAAGATCTTCTCTGCTGCCGCATCAAGCTCGCTGATGGTAGTCGGCGGCTTCTCCGGATCAAGGCCTGCTTCTTTCATCAATGTTTTGTTGTAATACATCGCGCGGTTATCGGTACCGAACGGCATCGCATATAACTCGCCTTTGTAATTCCCTTCAGCCCAGACGCTTGGATAATAATCGTCCGCGCTTACATCGCCATCGATCTCAAGGTAGGGATTCAAGCTCTCCAGCGAGCCTTTAGCTGCCCATGCCCCGGCCATGAAACGATCAAGAAGCGCTACATCCGGCGGCGTGCCTCCGGCGATCAATGTCGTTAATTTCTCGATTCCTTGCTCGGCAATGTATTTCACTTTGATATTCGGATGCTGCTTCTCAAATTCGCTGAGTACGATCTTGGTGTAATCCGTCTGGAACTTGCCGCCCCAGCCCCAGAAATCGAGTGTTACTTTCTCACCGCTGTCTTGGCTTGCCGTATTGTCCGGGCTTTCCGTATTGTCAGGACTTGTTGTTGTCGATGCGTTGTTCGCCTCGGTCGTGTTCGTGGTGTCCGTTCCATTCTCTCCATTCGTTCCCCCGCAGCCTGTCAATACCAAACTTACCGAAAGTGCAGCAATGAAAAACTTAATCATGCCCGGTTTCAAAGCTAGAGCCTCCATACGCTTGTCTCCTCCTATTAACTCGTTTTACTGGATATTCGCTACACGTTCTCAGTGTAAACGCTTTTATTTCCTGTCGTAACGAGACTGCTTTTGCATTTGGTGTACTATTTTGACTTCATTTGGTTTTTTAAGTAAAAAAAGAGAGTCTATCTCGTTCGATAGACTCTCCGCTCTATGGTTTATAACGTGTTAGGCTCCGGATGCTCCGTCTTGCTGCGTTCCTCGGACTTCACTTCAATCAGGTGAGCATCAAGTCTTCGCTTCAATTCAGACAGCAGCGCTTTCGGCTCCCCCTGCAAATTGACAGCCAGCTTCTGCACCAGGTACAGCTCTTCCCACATGTAACCGCCTATCGGCGATACCGGACGAATATAAGCATGCTCAAGCAGATTGACGAATACCTCCAGGTTTTTCTTCTTGTCCAAGCCCAGCTGCTTGTTCACATCCGGAATGCTGCTCAGATCATAGGTTTGGCCGCGGCCTGCCCACAGAAACCCTCCTTCTTTCCCCGCCGCATATTTGATAAACCGCCAAGCTTGTTCTTTGTGCTTCGCGCCTTTGGGCATGGCGAACGACCAACCCCCCGCCCAAGTCACCGCTTGGTCGCCTCTTTCGGTAGGCATCGGCGCAATGCCCCATTCGAAATTCACGTCATCCATATCGTTAAGCAGCCAATTGCCTTCATATATGAAGCCGACCTTGCCGGATGTGAATGGATTTGCGCCGGACTGCCTGATCGCATCCGAGAAGCTTGCCAGCTTCTTCGCGTCGTACTTCTTGGCATAACCCTGCATCCACTCCAAGGCTTTGATGTTCTCGGGATCGCTCGGTGTCAACTCTCCGTTCTTCTCCCATTGACCGCCGAAATTCCAGCCATGCGCATATAAGAAACCTTGTGCCATCCAAGGGACAAAACCCACTTGCTCGTAATTGCCCTTTTTATTTTGGATGAACATTTTCTCCGCCATGGCATCTAGCTCAGCAATCGTCGTCGGCGGCTTATTGGGATCCAGGCCGGCTTCTTCCATCAGCGTTTTATTGTAAAGCATCGCCCGGCTGTCCACGTTCCATGGCAGGGCAAACGTTTTATTGTTATATTGCGTTTCCGGCCATATGTTCCGATAATAGATGCCGGCCATGTCATCGCGAATCACATCGCTCGACAAATCCTCCAACGCGCCCATCGCTGCCCATTGGCTGACCAGGAAACGGTCGATCATGGCGACATCCGGTGCTCTGCCTCCCGCAATTGCCGTTAACAGTTTATCGGATGCCTGCGAATTATCCGAATTCTCGACGAACCTCATTTTGACCTTGATATCCGGGTTCGCCTTCTCAAACGGAACGACGACCGTATCGTGAAATTCCTGTTGAAATCCCCCTCCCCAAGGGAACCAGAAGCTTATCGTTACGGGGGCGCTGCCATGCTTTACGTTGCTTTGGGAATCGCGCTGCGAATCCGTCAGCCCCGAGATAGCTTCCGAACTTAATCGGGTCCCTTTGATAAACAGGGTACTCGATAACATGATGACGATGATCATGAGGACAAGCATGAACGAAACAAGCTTCTTATGGCTTAAAAACATTTTCATCGTGACCTACATCCTCTCTTCCATTCTCGCGAAATCAGTTACTTCCACTGCCTTATTGCTTCGAACGTTCAGCCGGCATGTTTGTTTTGATTTCTCTTGGTGAGCGGGATCGTCATCATGACTTCGGTGCCAACGCCAAACTTGCTTTGGATCTCGATTCCATATTGAGCGCCGTAAGCGATATGAATCTGCGAATTAATGTTCCGCAGAGCGAAATTATTGTATTCTTCGGACCCCTTGCCGCCCAGAATCAGCTGCAGATCGGTAAGCTTGTCTGCCGCAATTCCCGCGCCATCATCCGTGACCTTAAACTTCAGGCAGTCGTCTTCATGGATAAAAGCGACATCAAGCCGGCCTTTACCTGACTTCTTCTCTAGCCCATGATAGATCGCGTTCTCCACAAGCGGTTGGAATATATATTTCAACACCGTATACTTCTCAAGCGAATCGTCTACATGCAAATGAAGCGAAAACTTGTCCTGATAGCGAATCTTCTGGATCATGATATAGCTGTCCAGCAGCTGTACGACCTCGCTGACGGAAACCTCATCCCTGCCTTCATTCAAGCTGACCCGCAAATACTTGGACAAGCCGAATATCATCGTACTAATGTCGTCCACCTTGTGAATGCGGGCAATCCAATGAATCGAATCCAGGGTATTGTATAGAAAATGAGCATTAATCTGTGAACCCAGCATCTTCAGTTGAAGCCCCTGCTCCAGCAGCTTCTGCACGTAGAGCTCATTAATCAATTCCTTGATGCGTGCGACCATTCGGTTAAAATGAGTGAACAGATAGCCAAATTCATCCTCGCGCTTGTCTTCGATGCGAGCGTCGAAATCGCCGTTTTCGGCTCTGCGCATGGCACGTATCATCTTCTGGAGCGGCCGATGGACCGTTGAAGCAATGAAGATTGCGAGCAAGATGCCGATGCAGGCGAACGCCAGTCCAAGGGAAAGGATGTACCACCGCAAACTGCCTGCTTCCTTCATTAAATCAGCGCCGAGCAGCATGCCGACAAGGGTCCAATTACTCGTCTCCAAGCGATTGTAAACAACCAGCATCTGCTCCCCGTCCATGGGCGTGCTGATTATACCTTGATTCTCATCCCCCAGCGGAACACCAAGCATACTCGAGAGGCGGTTCCCATCCTTATCTCCGATGATCTCCCCTTCTGCATCAACAATGACATTCATGCCCGATCCGTTGTAATCGATTTCCGACAGAATCTCGATGATCTCCGTTGGATCGATTTCATAGACGAGCACGCCGATAATTTCACCGCGGGTAGTAAAGGTTTTCTCCGCTCGGCCGAAGCTGAATACCGGATTCGTGTCCCCGCTTCTAATGAGCGAAGGACGGATGCCAAAATAGACGACCTCGCCGTCAGCCTCCCGAATTTGCTTATACCAGTCTTCCTCCATAAAGGTATTCGAGAAAGCATTATAAGCGGGAAAAGAAGTCTTAGGCGAATAATGATAGGAGAAGCCCTTCTCGCCCAGTAAATAGATATCATTGACGTCGTTTCTTGAATTCACCAGATTCGATAGAAAAGCCGTATTCGCATCGTTATTCCGGATCTGCTCGGTCTCATTCGGGAACTTTCCGATCAGCTGTTTCTGAATTTCCTCGTTGCCAACGACCTGAAGGGAACGATCCTCGTATCCTTCCATGAGATTATCGATCCGTTTGCTCATCTGCTGCACGTTCTGAAGCGCCATTCCACCGATTTTGTTCTCCATCAGCTCCGCGGATTTATCATAGAAGAGATAACCCATCACGGTAATGATAATCAGCACGCTGGCTACGAATAAGACAAACACTTTCACCCCCACGGTAGGGAGCTTCAACTTTCCAATGAGTGGCCGTATGATGAAATCCCTCTCTTCTAGGCGCCGTAGTTTCGAAATTGGGCAGGCGTGATCCCTTCCGATTCCTTAAAGGTTTTGACAAAATGACGAAAGTCTTTATAGCCCACCGATTCCGCAATCTCGTAAATCTTAAGCGGCGTCTGCTCGAGCAGTTCCTTCGCTTTCGCAACTCGAATGCGAATGAGATAGCGGCTCAGCGTTTCGCCAACCTCAGCGTGAAATACCCTGCTGAAATAGGACGGATTCATATAGATCGTTTCAGCGACTTTATTGAGGCTGATGCCATGATGGTAATTATCGTGTATGTAGCGCAGGGCGATCTCGATCGTATTGCGCTGTCCGGATCCGGAGGGAGCTCTGTCTTTCTTTAGAAAGGCGCTGATTATCGCATTCTTCCAATTAGCAAGCGTACAGCGATACAGCTCAAGCTTCTGTTGATGGGTAACGATGCTTGCTTCCGTATGCTCTCTCGCCAAGAACAGCTCCTGCCACTTGGATAGGAGCGCTCCGATATACATGTTCATCTCACATCGAACGGCAAGGGCGGACGTCTGCTTGACAAGCTCTTGTAGGAGCGCTGTCTGCTGGTCAAGCAGATCGGTCAGTTTTCCTTCGTCCTTCAGCTTAATGGCATGAAGAATACGATTCATCCACGCGGCATCGAGCGCCTCGGCTTTTATCGCAACGGAGGGTATGCCGGCGGTGAACAAGACCGTTTGTTTTCCTATAGCCGCTCCGACATCCGTGCCTGCGAGATCATAAACAAGACCAGTACCGCTTATTACATATTTCGCACTGTTTGTAAGCGCTTCCCTAAAAGCGAATACTAGTTGTTTACTCTCTCCCGTGCTGCTCATGCCTATGCTGATTTGAATGCCCAGTACTTCAAGCGCGCCTTCAATAACCAGCTCTGCGCAGCGGTATGCATCCCTATCCGGGTTAGCCGTCTCCTTCTTCCAAGAGATCATAAGCGCTACATCCGCATATTCATTCTCTTGCAATAGACAGGCCGCGCAGGATAGACCCGATTCATGAAAGACCTCCTCCATGAGTTTTCCAAGCGCGTATCTTAGCAGGGAACAGTCTCTCTCGCATATGTCCCGCTCCCCCCAATCATGGACAACGGCAGACAGAACAAGAAGTCGATTCGGGTTCAAATCAATTCGAAGCGCCTTCCATGTAGACATTACTTCCTGATCGGTCATGGGCTGGGTTAAACACATTTCCAAGTGCTTCTGCCTGGCAAGGGGCAAGCTCTCTCTAACGCGACCTGAAAGCTCCTCCAGCCGGAACACGAGTTCTCTCTGTTTCAGTATCTCGTAGATGCAGCGCTCAATAATCTCCATGAGGACCTTTTCCTCAATGGGCTTGAGAATATAATCGAAGGCACCCAGCTTCACGGCTTTCTGGGCATAAACGAAGTCACTAAACCCGCTGATAAAAATAACCTTTATGTCCAAGCCTCTTCGCTCGATTTCCTCGATTAATTCCATTCCGTCCATGGTGGGCATTCTAATATCGGAGATGACGATGTCCGGAACATTCGAATCGATCAGCTTCAGCGCCTCGCATCCATCCTCGGCATCGCCGATGAATTGAATGCCATGCGAGCCCCAGTCGATCGTCTGTTTCAATCCTTCACGAATCCAACGCTCATCATCAACTACCATCAGTTTTATCACTGTATTAGCCCCCCTCGATCAAACGTCCCACATCTAACCGGACTTTGACTCTCATATTACCGAAGCAGGGGAAGTTATTTAAGGTTGTTATTTTTGGATTTGGTGTATTATTTTTACCTTGCATGATTCTTCCGCATATGTTCCTTAAATTCAAATAATCCCCATCCAATTATTATACAATAACATTACAAAGAGGTCGTTATTTGTCGGAATCTTGAAGTGTTCTTTAGCGAAAATTAAGCATAAAAAAGGCCAACCCGAAGTACTTGGTTGACCTGGAATGCATGATCGCTCAGTTTCTGATATGAATTAACCAATTTTTTCTGTGCATAATAACTCCATGATGACAAAATCTGGGAGGCCTAGCTGCGCATGCTAAAAACGGAGCAAACGGACATCAAAGCATTGCTGCAGCTGTCGGGCCAATCCAGTGATTTTCGAACGGGCAAGATTTCTTTCTCGAATCAGCAGATGCACATCTCTTATTTCAGTACTTTAATCGATCAGAAGCTTCTTCAGGAGCATGTCCTCCAGCCGTTGCAGCAATGCTCCTTGGCTGCTATCCAAACACTTGAGGAGCTTCGCGAGTGGATTCCAATCGACGATATCGAAATTACGGATGAGATCGAGCTCATTCAGACTAAATTGTTCAAAGGCTCTGTCATCCTTCGACTTCACGAATCGGATCCGCTATGTGCCTTGATAAATTTGGAAAACAAACGCGGAATGCGGAAAAACAACGATACGGAGAACGAGTTCAGTGTTGTTGGACCTAAAGTGGGTTTCGTCGAGGATCTGGATACGAACCTTTGCCTATTAAGAGCGCAGATCAATATTCCAAATTTAATCTTTAAGGAAATCTCCATCGGCTCTATGTCCAAAACGAAAGTAGTAGTTGTCTATATCGATGGTGTAACAAACGATCAGAACGTTCAAACCGTAGAGGAAAGATTACAGGCGATCGACTGCGATGTTGTATTCGACTCGTCCGAGCTTGATCAGATCATTTCGGACAACTCCATGTCACCTTTTCCTTTGTTCGTAAGCACAGAACGCAGGGATCGGGTTGTGTATGCCCTCATTTCGGGGCAAGTCGCCGTGATTAGCGATGGATCGCCTTATTTTATTATTGGCCCTTCAAGCTTGTTCGACTTCTTTATTTCCCCGGAAGACTATTATATGCCTTGGATGCTAGCATCCTTTTTTCGTATCATCCGAATTCTCGGAGTCATCTTTTCTTTGTTTGCAACGTCCATGTATGTCGCAATAATGACGTATCATTATGAGGTCATTCCGCAAAATTTTCTCGGCCCTCTCATGTTTTCAAGGCTCAATGTGCCATTCCCGCCCGTTCTTGAAGTGCTGTTTCTGGAAATTACGATAGAGTTTCTTCGCGAAGCCGGGGCTCGATTACCAACCAAGATCGGTCAAACGCTAGGCATCGTCGGAGGAATCATAGTCGGCCAGGCAGCCGTCGAAGCCGCGTTAACCAGCAATATTCTAATCATTATCGTGTCCCTATCGGCATTGGCCTCCTTCACCACACCGATTTACAAGATGTCGAATACGATTCGCTTTCTGCGATTTCCGGTTATTCTATTATCCGCCATCTGGGGTGGATTGGGGATTTTTATCGGGGTCTGCTTCCTGCTTGCCCATCTAACCAGGCTCAAATCATTTGGATATCCTTATACGGTGCCGGTTTATCCACTGCGGATTAAAGATTTCCAAGACAGCTTTATTCGTTCTTCATTTCAATACACGGTGAACAGACCGGGTTATTTAAAGCCGAAATCAAAGAAACGATATACGCCGAAGCCTGTTAAACGGCGTTTTGAGTGGGACGACAAGTGATGATCGCTTTGTAAAAAGGAGCGCCGCGATTGCTATTCAAACAACTTCTTGCCATCGTTCTGGTTGCGGGATTCCTCACTGGATGCAGCGATCAGAGAATCGTAAATCAAATTAATCTTGTCCAAACCATGGGCTTGGATTCCGTGGAACAGGGGCGTGTGAAATGTACAGTTCTTATCGGAAGCTACAAGAAGAAAGGAGAAACTGACCTTAAAATCCTAAATACGGTGGCAGACACCAACTACGACATCGTTCCGAAATTAAACGTGAAATCAAAAAATAGGATTGAATACGGACAACTTGGCGTGATGATCCTCGGCAATAGTTATGCCCAACAAGGTATCGGGACGATTCTCGAGAGCCTCTGCCGTGACCCAAAGGTATCCAGCAGCGTGCTGATCGGAGTGGCAGATGCTACTGCTTCGGAACTGTTATCTAAAGCTCGGCAATCCCACGACTCCTATTTGTTATCCGATATGATCGAACAAAATATTAGGAACGGCAATTTGCCGAAAAACAGCCTACAGGAGACGCTTTTTCAATACTTCGGGGAAGGTCGTGACCTCTATTTGCCTTATTTCGGTCTCGATGGGGAAGATATCCGAATCGAGGGATTGGCATTATTCAGAGATGACAAATTTGTATCCACAATCGGTAACGATAAGGCATTTTTGTTAAAGCTGCTTATGCAATCCACAAAGAAAGGGAATTATTTGGTTCCGATACCAGGGGCAGGCCAAGCGGAAGATAATTATATCCAATTCAGCAGCACGGGTTCCGCAGCAGTTTACCGGTTGAATCATCTAAAGCCGGTTCCTTCCATCAGAATCGATGTGCGACTTAGCGCTCACGCGAGACAATACCCGAGCCATATCGATTTCAGCTCTAACGAACAAAGATCTAGGCTCGAAAAGGAAATCGGCGCTTACTTCGAAAACGAATTGCAACAGCTTCTTGCCTTCTTCCAAAAAATCAAAGTGGATCCGGCAGGTATCGGCGACTTCGTTCGCAGCAAATCGAAGAATTGGAACGCTGAACATTTTCAAGAAATATACCCGAAAGTGAAATTGAAAGTGAATGTTCACTTCACTATCGTCCAACCCGTTATTCCCCAATAACAGGAACGACTGGGGCGAATACCGACAGGAGGCTGCGATGAAACAAGCTTCGATCAATAAATTTGCAGTATCCCCTTACCTCGTATTTTTCCTGCTTTACGCCAGTATGGTCGAGGTGGGGATTTTAGATTTTCAGAAAGCTATGGTACAGAATGCAGGGTACAATGCTTGGATGTCAATCCCAATAACGGGAATTAGCATGCATATCATCGTCTGGATGATTTATAAAATCTGCTCCTCCAATGGGGACACAGACGTTAACGAAATCAATCAGCGTTACTTCGGCCGATGGATCGGCAGAGCCCTTAATGCAGCCATCGTTTGCTACTTTGCCTTTGGAGCATTCATCACCTTTAGACTTTATTTGGCTATCATTCAATATTTCCTTTTCCCGGAAATGAGTTTGTTGCCCATAAGCTTAATGCTTGCTATTCTATTGTATTACATCGTATCAGGAGGATTTCGTTCCATTGCGGGGATCTGCTTCTGGGGGGTGCTTTGTTCTTTCGTTGCTGTCTTCCCCTTGAATTTGCTGGGTCTCAACTATTTACACACTCGGAATCTGTTTCCATTGTGGAATCATTCAGTAACCGAGCTGCTTCTTTCCGCCAAAAGCATGGTGCTTCAATATTTGGGAATCGAAACGTTACTTGTTTATTACCCGTTTATTCAGACACCGGCCAAGTCGCAAAAATGGGCCCACTCATCAGTATTGTTCGTAACCTCTTATTATTTGATCACGCTCTTGATTACTTTTATGTATTATAGTGAAGGCCAACTCCGTAGAGTCGTCTGGCCGACTCTTCATAGGGTTGCATTACTGAAACTTCCGCTATTTCAAAGGTTGGAATACTTAGTGATTTCCGTATTGCTGATCAAAATTATCGCTTCCATAGCTCTTGGATTATGGGCTGCTTGCCGCGGTGCAAAGCAAAGCCTGCGCATGAAACAGCCAGTCAGCTTAATCTTGATTCTGGCTGTATTTATGATCGTAATCGTTTTTGTAAAAGAAGAGAGCTTCATCAAACTCATGTCCGACTTCTATGAATCAGCCGGATTTTATTTCATTTACGCGTATGTCCCGCTTTTGTTTGTACTTACCCGCTTCAGAAAAACAGGGAAATCCTCGTGAATAAATCCTCAACTCTCACTCAACTTCTCCAGTATTCTACGCTTCCGATACATCATTTTACCTGTTTCGGCGACATCCTGTAAGGTGGATCGGTTCAGATAAGCTCCGAATAACATACCTGCGATCGGAATCATCTGGAACAGCTTTTTCCAGCCGAAATTGTCTCTGTACGTGAGCATGACCTCGCGCCAGCCTTGCAGCTGGGACATGACCTGGCCGCTCCGCTCACCGGATTGGAACACGGCGAGATCGTCCAGAATCGCTTTCTTGCCGACGATATCGGCGGAGGAAAACTGCAAGCATTTGACGATAAAGACCCGTTCTGTCTGTTCGGTCGGGTCATAGCCGTAGCTGATCGCAACCTCCTGAAGCGCCTTCAGCGAAATGCCGAGCAGGAGCGGAATGTCGATGGCAAGCGTGAAAATCCCGCCGAATCCCGTTGTCGCCCCTTGCACCGTCGCCGTCTTGCTGCCGGATTGGATGATACGATCGGCCATCTCATCCATTCGACTTAGCGGTAGATGACCGATTCGCTCTAAGGAAACGGCCTCATCCCGCTCAGCATTCGGAAAAAATTTGCGATACATCTGCTCCTTGCTGATCAGATACCGACCGCCGCTCTGGACATAGCTTCCGAGCTCATCGAGCGCAGTTCCGATTTTATCCTGAATGAACTTTGGCGTGATTCGGTCCAATATGGCAAAGGGCAGCCTGCCGAGCTTCTCCCAGAAGAAGAGCCCCTTCTGATCTTGCTCCCATCGTTCGATCTGCTTTAATTCCGTTCTTAAATAATCAGTCGATTCTATATTCGTCATCATGGAGTGGACACCTCGTCTGTAATTTTCCGTTTGCCATACATACTGTAAAAAGCATCGCGACGTTTCAACTTTATTCATACCACAACCATTGCCCAATCCCTAATTCTCCAACCGCCATACTTGTGTACGCTAATCTAAGTTGCCGAACATAGAAACAGGCCGCCCGAGAAAGCATCGGCAGCCACTTATCTTGTCTATGCTTCATGAGCAAAGCTTTAACGGTTGTCAGCGTGGCTATTTGATAAAATATGCCTTTGTACAACGCTAACGGTTGTGACAGACGTTATTTGCAGCAAATGGTGCAACTCCCCGTGAAATACGTTCAAATAAGCTCTCTGGCAACCGTTAGCTTATGAATTGGGTAAGTGGATGCCAAATAAGCACTGTCACAACCGTTAGAGGTGGAAGGCGACAAACTCGACACTCTGAGGCTGCCGATCGGCAGCCTGTTTTCTTGCTATGGGATTCATCAGCTATGCCCTTGGATAAGCACTCCCTCTTGAGGCAGCCAGTCCCAATACAAA
The DNA here is from genome assembly GCF_900116125.1 of Paenibacillus sp. BC26. NCBI lineage: Bacteria > Bacillati > Bacillota > Bacilli > Caryophanales > Paenibacillaceae > Paenibacillus > Paenibacillus sp. BC26. Next base: position 992,529 of record NZ_FPAD01000002.1, read on the forward strand.
TTCGCGGAATAATCGAGTTCGACTCGCTCCTCTTCAAACCGGCAAACCAGCCGATAGCGGAACGAATTCTCCACGCAAGCCAAATTGATCTCCAGCGTTTCATCCTCTCTCCATCTGAAACTGCCCGCGGCCTTCCCAGCATAGCCCTGTTCCGAGACTGACAAATCGTTCATGACCCAGAAGCCGCGTCCTAATCGGATGGATTGGTCCAAGGCGTTTATCCGAATGGCCAATGCGGCCTCTCCATTATCGAACAGCAGAGAGAGCCTTTCGATATGCTCACGGTTGGGCTCCAACGCATAGATCCTGTCTTGGATCAGCCGCTCGACTTTGGAATGGCTTTCCTCGAGTCGCACATCAATTCGAAGATCCTTTAATCGATCGCTCAGTTCCTGATAAGCGGTTTCGTCCGGATCCAATATCCCTTCTGACATCCCCGGCAGCAGCGTCTCCCACACGGAGCTAACCAGCTCGTGCTTGTATGCTGTCCCGGAGAAAACCGCAAGCACGGCATCTTGTTCAGGCATGACAAGGCTAAATTGCCCGAATGCGCCGTCCGCCCGATACGAGTTATGTCTGCAACGCCAAAATTGATAGCCGTACCCCTGCGTCCAATCGTTATCCTCGGCCTCCCCATTGGATACGTGAAAGGCTGAAGCTTCGTCAATCCAGCTCGCGGGCAGCAGCTGCTTGCCCTTCCATTCCCCGCGCTGCAAGTAAAGCTGCCCAAACTTTGCGATATCCTCGTTCGTTAGGGTGAAGTTCATCCCGCCATAAGTAATTCCGCGCGGACACAAATCCCAAGTCACTTTCGACAAATCGAGCGGAACGAATAAACGCTGCTCAAGAAAAGCATCTATGGACTGGCCGGTGATCCGTTGTATGATCGCGCACAGCATATAAGTGGCGCAGGTATTATAAGCGAAGTACGTGCCGGGAGTATGTACAATAGGCGTTTCAAGGAAATATCGCACCCAGTTGCCGTCAGCGCATGCCCAGAAGTCCACTCCGCCGGCATGTCCGGTCGCCATCATAAGCAGATGGCGGATGTTCAATGCGGACAAGTTCTCGGATACGGTCTCCGGCAGCTCTTCCGGAAAGAGGTCGACAATGCGATCGTCCAAGGAGAGCAATCCTTCCGCTTCAGCGAAGCCGATTGCCGTGGAGACGAAGCTTTTGCTGAGTGAATACAGCGCATGCGGAATATCACTTCGATACGGTGCCCACCAGCCTTCAGCAATCACATGCCCGTGACGAAGCAGCATGAAGCCGTGAACCTCCCAATTGTTCTCACCGATAACATCCAAGAACCTCATAATTGCCTTCGAAGAAACACCTTGCTCCTCCGGCTTCGATCTTGGCAGCTGAATTCTGTTTTCCATCTATTAGCCCCCTCTTGTTGCGCTTGAGCCGTTCATCCCCGTTTCCCATGGCAATTCCCAGACCGGCCAGCTCTATTATATTCAGGTCATTCCTCCGTCGCCGAACGCGATGGTATTAAGCGCTGAAAGCATCTAAGCGTGAAGCCCCTCTCAAGTTGAGATTTCCCAGCATGTAAGACCCTTGAAAGACGATCAGGGGAACCACGCGTACCCATCCCGAACACGACCGTTAAGCCCTGCAGCGCCGATGGTACTTGGAGCGCAGGGTCCTGGGAGAGTAGGACGTTAGGCTTGCCTCACCTAAATGGTAATGCTCCACTTCCAGCACATTCATCACATTACCGTGAAAACGTAAAAAGCTCAGCTTTTTATCGCCTCCTACCCGGCCTCTCGCATTGCACCTAATACAAGATTGTATCCGTCTGGATCAAGGATGTGCGCATTCTTAAAATCCCAGCCGCCGTGCGACCCTATGAACGGTTCGACTGCGATATGGCCGCCATTCGCGCGCACTTCATCAATAAATTGATCCAGCTCATCCCAACCAATATGCAGGAACGTATCCCAGCCATGTTCCGGACCTTCCCATTCGGTTGGATAGTCAGGGCGTTTCGCAGAGACGACATTCGGCTTAACATCCGCACTTGAAGTCGCTTGCTGGAGGATGAAGCACACATCATCACGTTCCGCATGACCCCAATCATCTATCGAAAATCCGAGACAATCACGGTAATAGGCTTGCGATTTCTTCAAATCAGAAACCAAACGGACCTGAATCGCTTTGCCCAGTTTCACTTTAATGGCCCCATTGGTTTCAAGTACAGGTTCATTCATCGCTTGCATCCTCCTTTAGACATTCATCACCTCTGATACGCTGTAATATACTGGAAAGTTGCGGTGTTCACGCAATCACATGCCGCCGCTATATAAACACGAAAAAGACAGCCGATCGAAATCTCGAATCAGCTGTCTCTTATCCTTTTTACAAATTTGTGGTTGTATGTGGCGGCGAATGTACGGCTAGCCCGATTACGACTATTCTGCTGCCCTTTTTGTATTTTTGGAGCACCTTGGGAACTTTATTCCCCTTTGCGTTGATAATACTTATGGTGAGCGAAGCGTTATTCTTCGTTGCCACGTAGACGGCGCGGCCATTCGCGAAAATTCTTCTCCAATTATTATCAAAGTAATAGACCTCGTCCTTCAAGTCCGACAAGGTATACCGCCGGGTTAAAGCCAAGTGTACCACCTCCCTAACGTAAGTTATGTAGAGGTAGCTGATCGTTCTTGGACCTGAGCTTATATCCACCGTAAAAATCGTTTATGGACCAACAACACACCGTTCTGCGCTGCCCACTTGCCTAAATCCGAGATGCCTTGATCTTCATCCTTAGCGAATCTAAAGCACATAGGAAGGGGAACGATCTTTTTGCCGTGCGGCTTGATTCCAATCGCAGGTCTGAAATACCCCATAATAAGGATGACCTTAATATTCTTCGCGTGAATGTTACGGCCGTTCAATACTAGCTGCTCACTTTGAACATAGAGCTCTGTTGGTTTCTTTAACGTTCGAACCAAGGTTGTCAGCACAATAACTACGCACAGGAGCAGATATGCAGCCGTAATCGCTATCGCAGTTAAGTTCTCTTGGTCATGCAAAGAGTCGATCAAATGGTAGAGTGAGAGAGTAATCATCATCGTCATGGAAAATATGATTCTGTTTCCAGAAGGATTTTTAACAGTGTACTGTGCGAGTTCCAGTTGTGACTCCCCCCTTCAAGCTGCCATTATTCCTCCAATGGGAATAAGCAGATCATTTAAGTTCAGCTGTCCGTGTCGATGTTCATCTGAAAAAGTAATCAAGCACGTTTGAACCAGACGATACTTTTTTATTGTAGAACTCGGAATACCCGCAATTGTTACAAAACACTACGATAAATTCATTAGGAAACATGGAAAAACCTGTCCCGGGTATGGCCATATCTTTCATCTTTGCGTCTTTGCTTCCACATTTGATACAACCTTTTTCACTCATACGCTGTCACTCCCAGATGTTATTATTTTGATATAAATCCCGTTTCTCGAAGTAGTACGAGGGGGTGTGCATGCACTCCCGACCCTGATAAGCTAAGGTTGCAGGAGGGATAACATTGAAGCGACTTTTGAAAATATCGCGAATCATTCCAATAATCGGCGCGCTCAAGGTTCATAACGTTGCCCCGCAATATATATTTCTATCGTCTCGTTCTGCCGTGGTAGTGCTGGTTCCGGTTCCTGCACTTGGCTCACATAAAGGTACTGATCCTTCTTGTACAAAACATAATAAAGCATCATGAACGGGTGAAAGTAGTCGATCCCCCTAATTTGGCAGCTAGAAAGGAACCGGAGTTTCTCCCCATCGGCAATCGTAAAATGCAGCCGGTTGCTTCCACACCAGTCGATGGTTAAACGCAGCTCATACTCGCCGGGCTCAATGTCGAACTGCGCCTTCCCTCCATCTTTGACTGTCCCCACCTGAACGTCGTTCAGCAGAATAACATAGTCCCGAATGAGATTGACCCACTGGGATGATCTCTCGATTTCGATACATGCAGCCATTTACTCCGTCAACTCCCACTTGCTTTTATAGTCATGGAACTCCCTCTACCTGAATTCGGCAGAATCCCGTCCCATCAACGGAGAGCGTCTCAATATATGCTTTATTGTCCATTCGTCCACCAAGATGCCCCTCGAAATATCCTGACAGGCACCTTCAATGAGCCATGCCCACCATGCCGGCGTGAGCAGCTCCCATTCCTCCGGCTCAAGCGGTGAAACTTCATCATACGCAAGGACAATATCATCATGCATGCCACGCCATGAAAGTGCGAAGTCGGCGACTCGATGATTCCAATGGGAAAGATCGAAGTCAAGGATGCCCGAGAGGCGTCCTTGTGAGAAGCGCAGGTTCCACGGCGTGAAGTCACCATGAATAACGATGCCCGGCCGGGTCTGTAGTTTAAGTCCTGCAATTCTCTCACGCGCGCGTTCGAGATGCCAGCGTAGGATACGGATCTCCTCCGGCTGCTTACGCTCTTGCTCGAACAGCACATCGTCCAATGCGGGGTCATCTAAAATCTTCTCGCAACGCCGCCAACCATCACGCTGCCCGAACCCGGACAGCTTCGCCAAATCATCGTGGAATTGAGCCATCAGTCGTCCTCGAGCACGTTGTTCGAGAATTCGATCATCTACGGACGGGGGTTCGCCGGGAAGATAGGGGAACAGGCACCAAAATTGGCCGCCTATCTTGATCGGTGCCTGGGCAGCAGGCGCGACAGGCCATCCCAGTGCTGCGACGCTTGTTAGTAAGCGTAACTCGTAGTCGATATTGGCAGATGATGTGGACCACCACCGTCTCAAGACAAGTCGTTCTCCTCCACTATCAACAAGCCAGTGCAGATTATGGGTTCCACCCAGCGGAGCGATTACTCGAACTCCGAACTTCTCCGTTACCTCGTCGGTCGGTATGTTATCCATCATGCATCCCCTTCCGGAGCAGATTGTTTTTTCCTACTGTGCCCATGAGATTCGGTGCGTTTTAATAGGATATACTCTTCCAACGTTTGGAAAGTTGCGCAAGTCTTCCAGTTAGAACCAAATCTATTAGATTCTCATAAGATAAGACATGTCCATCCAAAGAGGAGATGAAAACATGACTTACTCAACCAGCGTAGTCACTAATACCAGAGATTTAGGCACGGCTGCTGCTGCTATATTTGTAAATGTACGTAATAATGACATTGCAGATACAACCGTACTAATAACAGTAATTGCTTCTGTGGATTCTGAGAACTTCTATACAGCCTATCTCTCTGGTTTTGTTGTACCGCCAGGAGGCTACGAAGTCATGACCTTTAACATTGCCGGTAATGTGGCTTACGAAGTGCAAGTTTTTGTGAATAAATTTGACGCATTCATGGCGCCAGCATTAGTTTCCGTCTATGGCGTGGATGAGTTCGGCAATCTTGTTGAGAATCAAGGCTTTTCTCCACAAGATTTAACCGTTATAGGATAAGGCATGCCATATTAGGAGGAGATGATAACTTGTCAACTTACTCAATTGGTGTAGTAACCAATACCAGTGCGCTCGGATCGGCTGCTTCTACGATCGTCTTGAATGTTAGCAATGTGAATACGTTTCATGTGTCCGTAATCGTCAAGATCGTTGCTTCTGTGGATTTTGAAAACTTCTATACCGCACATCTCTCAGGATTTGTTGTCCTGCATGGCGCCTATGAAGTTATGACCTATAACATTGCCGGAAATGTTGCTTACGAAGTACAAGTTTTCTTGAGTATACCTACCCCTTCCGGACCGCCTCCAACCTTAGTGTCCGTCTATGGGATTGATGAATTTGGTAATCCTGTGGTGAATCAAGGGTTTACTACACAAGACTTAATCCGAACCGCTGAAATCACCTTAGATTAACTACCATGCCATCTATTACGCTATTTGCTCCGTTAGCTAAGCGAAGGCAGCCGATCTTTTTACCGGCTACCTTCGTTTTATAACTCGATTATTTCCCATATGTTATGTTCATTTTCTTAACAAGCTCTTCGATCTCTACATTTGATACATAGCCGGATTGTAAACGGACCCTATTTGCATCGTGAGAATCGAATAACATATCTCCTCTTCCCAGTAAAACTTCTGCGCCGGGTTCGTCTGAAATTGTAATGGCGTCTGATGCGGAAGCAACCGCAAAAGTAGCTTTGGTGGTGAAGTTGCGTTTAATTATCGGGCTTATTACCGCCTTTGACGGCGTTTGCGTGGATATAATCAGATGAATGCCGGCTGCAGGGGACCGTGTTGCCAAAGCATCTACATAGTCGTCAACATGAACGCCATTTTGTATAAGGTCTGCTATCTCTTCGATGATCAGCACGATATAAGGTAGTTTTGGCGCATTTGGATATCGATCCGGAAGCATCTCATTGTATTGGGAAATATGTTCGACGCCAGCATGTTCAAACGCTCTATGGCGGCTTGCCATCTCCCGGACCAAATGCTCAAGCGCTAATCTCGCCTCCTGCACCTCTGATATTACTGAGCCAAACAACGGTGGTAATTGGTTGTACAGAGATAACTCTACTTGCTTCGTATCGATAATGATTAACTTCAAGACGTCCGGTGAACAGCCGGATAATAAGCTGTTTATTACGGACTTAAGAAAGACGGATTTGCCGCTACCCTTGGTGCCCGTTACGAGCAAATGCGACATCTCCGCCAAATCGGCATAATAGGGAATGCCATGGGCAGTCATTCCTAACGGAACAGACAAGCATCGCCTTGATGCTTGAAACGCTTCGTTCTCAAGCATTTCCTTGAGCTGTACGAACAATCGTCTCATTCCCCTTTCGGTGTAGCTTCCTTCAACATCTTCCCCCATGAGTTCCAGGAGCTGTTTTTTCAACTGTTTTCTCGATCTTCGTATTCTACTCTCAATGGCATCAGGTGAAGCATGTAGAATCTTACTAATCTCAATAACTGTGAAACCGCCAAAATAATGCAAAAGAATAGGAGATCGATTAATCTCTTCAAGCGTGGAAAGTGCGAGCCTTAGGTTTTGCCCATCGATTTCTCGAAAAACAGCTTCTTCCAAATGGAATGAATCTGCCACATGGCAATAGTCTTCGAGCGGCTCCACGCTATTCTTGTTTCGAAGATAATTAAGGCTAAGTCTATGGGTTATTGAGCAAAGCCAGCTCCCCAGTCGTTCGGGGCTCTGGAGATGCGACATACTCATGTAAGCCTTAATGAATGCCTCTTGCGTAATGTCTTGAGCCTTATGGAAATCGCCTAACACGTTGAAAGCCACTGCATACAGTACTTTTTGATACTTCTCCACCATGACCGAAAATGCTTCGCCGTCACCGCCCAGTAAACGCTCAACCAACCCTTTATTTTCCATGGAGGTCCCCCTTCATTAATAAGACACAAATAAGGCATGAATACCGTCGCCCGTCGCCATGCATGCAAGCAGTTCCCTATATATAAAACAGACCAAACCGCAATATCAAGCGGTTTGGTCTGTTCTACTTATTCCTTATCTGCAAGCAAACTCGTATTACCAGCCGATATCATCGCGCGATGCAGCTTTTTCACCGACATACGCAGCCATTTCCTCTACGCCGGCAGATTTGAACTTGTCTTGAATGCCGCGCAGCATCTTCAGCGCTTCGTCATCGGATTTCGCGTAGCAGGCTTTGCGGAATTCTTCGTCAAAGTTCAAACTTGCCGTTTTATCCCTGAACTCTTGGTATTTAGGCCAATCTCTTACCAGATAAGACGCGCTGACCTTATCGATAATTTGGATCGGCAGTCTCTTCGAGTAGCTAGCCTCGAGCTTCTCCCATTGCGTCTTCTGGTCTTCCGGAATCGGCCAAGTGACTTCAGAGGAGAAGGCGCCCATGAAACTGCCGGAGAGATAGTTGAGACCTTCGTCGCGCTTCAAATCCGGATTATCGTCGAACTGCTTCTTCACGTCCGCAATCCATTGCGGCTTGCCATCGACCATGTTATACGATTTGCCTGCAATACCCCAGTAAGCGAGCAGTCGGCCTTCGTCGCTGTTCAAGTAATCAATTAGACGCAGTGCTGCATCCGGATCTTTGATCTTCGCGCTCAAGAAGATAACCGGGAATCCGGAACGGCCAGGCTTCTCGACTTGCGTCACGATGTTTCCGCTCTTGTTCTTCATTGGTCCAAGCAACTCGTACTGCATTTCCGGATTCGTTTTATAGAGGGTTTTTTGCAAGTCGCCGATCATGCTTTGAGCGCCGAATACAGCCAGCTTGCCCGTAGCGAGCTTCTCTTTCGCAGTCGTATCGGTATTGCTGAACGCCTCCGGATCAAAGAGACCGTTTGTGATCAGCTTTCTCATATACAGCAGGCGAGCTTCTTGGTCCTTGGATTGTGTCCAGTGGATCAGCTTGCCGTCTTCCTGACGGAAGTCCGAAATGTTGTAATCAGACCAGCCGGATAGGAATTGGCTGTAGTCCCATCCATTGTGCATCGTACCGGAAGGGATGACCGGCTTGCCGCTAATATCTTTGAAATCGCCGTTTTTGATCTTAGTCAGCAGGTCCGCGAGCTTCTCTTCCGTATCGATATCCGCAGCATTTACATTCAACGCCTTCAAGATATCTCCGCGGGCATAGAGGCCGTAGTTCCAGTTGTGAATGCTCTCCGGAGTGCCATCCGGCGTCTGCATAGGAATGACATATTGCTTGCCTTCAAGATCAGGGCTATTCAAGTCGAATTCTGCAAAGTCCTTCGCTACACCTTGCGTCATCAGTTTCTTCACGTTCGGATATTTATCCAGATAAGGGGTTAAATCGAGAAGCTGGCCTTCCAAAGCCGCTTTCTTGATGACTTGTCCTTCCCCGCCTGTCGTCGACCAGTATGGCGCATTTACGATATCCGGAACCGTATCCGAAGCGAAGATCGTATTCAGTTTCTCAACTTCGCTTGTTGTGATCGATTCCAGCTTTAACGTTACGCCGGTTTTCTCTCTAACCGCTTTGGCAACCGGATTGTTTTCTTGATCCTGCGGATACCCCGCACCTCCGCCGTTCCAGGCGCTTAGGAAGGATAGAGTAGCCTCCTTTGGTCCGGTGGATTCGTTGTTCCCCGAGTTCTCCGTATTGGAGGTCGTACCGGAATCATTGTTGTTTCCTCCACAAGCCGTTACGGATAATGCAATCATCGGGATGGCAAGCATCAAGCTAAGAGAACTTTTTAGTCTGGTCTTACGCATTAGACAAGCCCCTTTCTGTTGCTAATTTTTTTTATATAAAAGGCAGTGCCTTCTATACTCGGCAATCGACTACTCCTTGAGCGAACCTACCAGTACGCCTTTAACAAAATACTTCTGAAGGAATGGATACACGCAGATGATCGGTGCCGTAATAATGATAACGAAGGTCATCCTGAGTGCCTCAGGCGTTACGCCTCGCAGCGCCATCTGGTTTTCGTTCATGTTTTTAATGGACGATCCGCTGCTCGAGCCCGTCATGGACTGGAACGACGCTTCACTGATCATTTTGTTCAGGAACGTTGCTGCAGGTTGAAGATCTTCTTTCTGGATGAAGAACTGCCCGGTAAACCAGTCGTTCCAGACGCCTACCCCGACGAACAATGCAATGGTAGCCATTACCGGCATCGAAAGCGGGAGAATAATTCTCCAAAATACGCTTAACTCGCTTGCGCCGTCGATTCGCGCCGATTCCGACAGACCTAATGGGATCCCATCGAAGAACGTCTTCATAATGATGGCATTGAAGAAGCTATACAGCGACGGAAGGACAAGCACCCAGTACGTGTTCAAGATATGCAGTTCACGGTACAGAATGAAGGTCGGAATAAGTCCCCCGCTGAACAGAGTTGTGAAGAAAAAGAAGAAGACGATATACTTTCTGCCTGGCAAGCCTTTCCGCGAAAGCCCGTAGGCTAGTAAGGCCGTCAGCAGTGTAGAACCTACGGTTACGATAACCGTTCGGGAAATGGAGATCCAAAATGATTGAATGATATGAGGGTTATTGAATGCTTTGGTGTAGTTCTCAAACGTACCGACCCTCGGGAAGAAGTAGATGCCCCCCTTCATGGCATCATAGCCATCATTGAATGATAGCGCCAAAAAATAGATAAAGGGATAGAGTGCCGTCAGGCAGAATATGAGCAGCAGCGTATAGTTCACTGAGGAATAAAGTTTATCAGCTGCCGACAGTTTTCTCACACCCATACCTGCACCTCCTTAGGTTCATAAGTTGTATTCGGCCTGATTACCATAGCGATACGTCGCTCACTTTTTTGGAAACTTTATTAACGGCCACAATCAGGAGAAGTGAAATCAGTGACTTGAACAACCCGATGGCCGTGGAGTAAGCAAATTGTCCCTGCTGAATACCTGTTTTCAATACATAAGTGTCCAATATTTCCGAGACGCTGAGTGTAGCAGGCGTCTGCATCAACCAGATTTGATCAAAACCGGCGTTCAGAACGCCGCTGAGCGAGAAGATCAGCAAGATACCGATCGTAGGCGTCAGACACGGCAGCGTAATCTTAAACAGCTTGCTCCACCGACCTGCCCCGTCCATTTCCGCAGCTTCGTATAAATGCGGATCGATATTGGTCAAAGCAGCCAAGTAAATGATCGAGCCCCAACCTACGCCTTTCCAAATATCCGAAATGACGACCAGCGGATAAAATAATGATGGCATCCCCATAAAGAAAATCGGCTCTAGCCCCATATGATCCCTGATGTCATTGACAAGTCCCACATTAGGAGAAAGGATTTTTTGCATCAGCGTCACAACAACGACCCAGGATACAAAGTGCGGCAGATAAGAAATCGTTTGGAAGATCCTTTTTAATTTGTTATGCATAACGCCATTCAGCATCAAAGCAAGGATGAGCGGCGCCGGAAATCCAAGCAACAGCTTCAGGAAGCTAATGGATAGCGTATTGTAGAGCACCGAATAGAAACTGGAGTCGCCTAAGAATTGTTTGAAATACCGAAGGCCTTCCCAAGGGCTGTGCAGGATCCCCAAGTTGTATTTGAAATCTTTGAACGCAATCAAAATACCGTACATCGGATAATAGCAAAACACGATATACCAGATAAAAGCTGGGAGCATAAATAAGTAGATATGCCTGAAACTCCATACTTTGGCCCAAGCATTGTTCTTATTTAACCGGACGACTTCGGGCATGACTTCGACTCTTGCATCTTTTGCAATCATTACTCCTCCCACCTTCTACAGGATATTGCCAAACGAAGCGCTTTCAATTAATGAACCGACAGACAGGAATACGAGAAGAACAAAGGCATCGGCTGTTCGCCAAGCAAGCTCTATTTCGTCTAGCAAGCGTTTTCATTAATTTATATAAACATAATATATTTAATATATTTAATCAAGCCTTATTAAGAAAATTGTTTTCGTCAGCATTCGACATTTCCGATAATGCGGTTTATTTTCTGTGTTTTTCACCAAATAGGACGAATTTCCCATATTCCTGAACAGAAATAAAGATTTTTTATAAAATAAAAACATATTAAATATGTTATAAATGTCGCAATATATTAATCGAATTTCGGAAAGAACGATTAAGTTGATGATGGTAGAGCATCCTTGAAACATCTGGGTATAAAGTCGCTGCTCTGAAAAAAACACCGTCTCAAATGCATATAAAAAACCACATTGGCATTAATACCAATGTGGTTGCTTTTATAGCATATGGCGTCTTTTCATAAGAGGATATCCAGCTTTAGGCATTACTCATCGCTACGTTCTATGGTTCTCTATAATTTGTTGTAATCGATTTGCAACCCATTCAATGTCGTAACCTATGCCTTTAAGAATCACTGTATTATAGATTTCTTGCAAGCCGATGCGAAGCATGTAACAATAGATTTTTTCTTTCGACTCGAGAGAAACTATATACTTATTGGTAATTTGATGAGATAAAGGCTGAAGCCTATCTTCACTCCAGAACAGGATATTCGCTTTGTCATACAAATGGTCGCCGTATAAGGGAACACCCCAGTCTAAGACGCCAACAATTTGATTGTTCTTTGCCAGTAAACAAAAAGAACCCAAATCTCCATGCACCATATTCCTCTTGGTTAAAGTGACACCGGTAATATGAGTCTTTAATTCATGAATTGCGGTTTTTACGACTTCGGAGTCCAAACCATTCTTTTCCAAGTCCGACCAATTATAAATATTTTCGTTATAAACCGCTTCAATAAAATCCAGCCAGGATGGGTAAACCGCATGGCCCGTTTTATCAAAATACCCAAATCCCTTGGAGTCCGATACATCACACTTTTCCAGAGCTTCCAAAGCGGTCAGTACTGCCGGTATTATATCAAGTAATTCTTGGGTGCTTAGATCGTGCAAAGTCGTTCCTTCAATATATTCTGAAATAGAGTAAGCAAATCCGAACTCTGTTTCATGCAGTTCCAACACTTTGCGCACAGGGATAGTGGATTTCATTTTATTATAAATCCATTTTTTCTTTTCATAAGTTTCCATGGTATTTCCTATTTGTAAGATATACGGATAATCACCTTCCTGAAAGAAGTAAGTTTGAGAAACTAGCCCACCATGAAGTTCCTTGATATTAATTGCGGAGGGGTGGTGCTTGATGATTAGTTTCTCGATTTCCGTTTCGCTCAGCCTTCTCGTCATTGAAATCGCTCCTTTAAATAAAATTTTTCCCAACAAAAATTCGTCTAAGGAGAGTTCATAAATTCGGCTTAGCTTAATAATGGAATCAATATCAGGGTAGTTTTTGCCGACTTCCCAATTTGATAATGTTTGCCTTGTAATATTCATCTTCGCAGCTACTTCATCTTGCGTATAACCTGCTTTTTTTCTTCTTATCTTTAGCTTTTCACCTAAATTCATATCATCTTCTCCTTACCTTAATTTTCTCATTTTTCATGGAAATAGCTAGCAAGGGAACCTTGCATTTCCCGTTCATATTCATTTTCGACTTCAAGCTTCCCCCACCCTCTGAGAAGTGCGCAAACAAAAAACGGCTGCCGAAGCAACCGCTGTTGAACTATTATTTGCGTTTCCCAAAGAAAAGCTGACTCACTCGTTTAGAGAAGTCTTCTATTCCGAAACTTGCCGTATCAATCCGGTTATACCAATTCGTTATCGTTTCCAAGATCCATAGAGGCACCTGTACCTCGCTGATCAGGGGATAAAAATGTTTGTAGGTCCAAACCAAGTGCTCCCACCGACTGTCGTTTCCTTCCTTGATATATTCCGATACATCAAGAACTTTCCCTCTGCCTTCTTGCAAAAGAACATTTTTCAAATGAATATCCCTGGGGTTCAGCCCCAGACTACGGACAAACTCTCGGGCGTGTTCCACATCTTGTATGACTTGCTCCGGAACATGGACGCCTTGCAACAGACAATCATATAAGGTAATGCCTTGTTCGAAACTCAATACCAAATAATTAGGTCCGGATCCGTAACAGTGGGCGAAATACGGCGATCCTTCCAAGCGTTTGTATATTTCGGCTTCCGCTTCCTTCTTCTCCAATGACTGAGCGGAATAGACTTTAAACGCGTAATCAGGAGTGTTCGGGTAATAGAAGACCGCCGCATCCGTGCCGATGCCGATGCAGCGCAAATCGTCCGAAAAACCAATGACGGAAACAGGCTTATTGTTCTCATGTCCCACGACCTCAATATCCCTCAATGCTTCCTCAACTTGTTTCCAGTCAGCTACCATACCGATCTTCCCCTTCTACTTTTTGAATCGATGAATCCCTACTATCATTCTTCCCTTCAATTTTAAAAGAATTCCCTTTAGAAGCTTTAACTTCTGTATTCTTCACCAATCTCCTGGTTTATCAAACTAATCTTAATATCTTTATATGTAAAAGCCCACCTTCCCGCAGCGAGCACGGAAAGATGAGCCTCGAATCAAACCTTAATAGAAATAATCGTAACCGCCGTATCCGCCATATCCGTCATAATAACCGCCGTAACCGCCAAAGCCTGTGAATAGACCAATTGCGAGTAAATCGAACAGTAACAAGGGGAGAAGAAATTTCACTTTTACTGTTTTGCCTTTTTCCTGCGTAAGGATCACACGGTTCCCTTGAATTTGCGACAGTGTCCCTGTAACTACGGTTCCGTCTTTCTTAACCGCATAGATCTTCTTACCGTAATACTTTGAAATCTGTTGTTTGCTGACAGCCATTCGTCATTCCTCCCTCTCAACAGCTTGACTACTCTATTACTCTATTCAAGTCCATCGGAGGATGTTTGGGATTTTCATAGAATTGCAAAGTCTAAATTGCATAATAGGCTTTATAAGCTGCTGCGCGCTGTCAATTTCGCCGCCCGCCTCTTGCTCATCGCGAATGAGATCAGCCCCATCACCAGCCCCATCGCTGTTAATAAGCCGGCCATCCACGGATGATAGAGAACAGTCCCATTCGCATTGGCTAATGCGCCTCCAACGCCCGCTCCGGTTGCTAATCCTAAATGGATGAATGAGATGTTCAAGCTGAGCACGAGATTCGAAGACTGCGGTGCCAGTTGGACGAAGTACGTGTTCATTGACGGAGCGGTTACGAACATGCCAAAGACCCAAACCGTAAAAATCAACAAGCTGAGTATAAGCGAGCCATGTACGGCCGGCAGCAGGGACAGAGCGATCGTACGCAATGCCAACGCGAAAGCTAACAACCGCACCGCCCCCCACTTATCTATACCGACACCGCCCAATCTAGAGCCAATCAAACCGAAGAGGCCGAACAGCAACATAATCATGCTGATGTCCGCTGCTTGCAAATGTAGGATTTTCTGAAAATAAAGCGTCAGATACGTGTATATCACGGAATCTCCGGCGCTCGAGAAGAAGGATAGCAGCATCGCGCTGACGATTACCGTATTCTTGAGCACCGCAAACTGCTTTCGGAGCGGAGCCGGCGCATCGCCTTCAATGTTCGGTAATAAGCGAGCGAGCCCTAGGAGTACGAATAAACCAATGATACCCATGAGGAGGAAAATCAATTTCCAGCTCCACTCGCCTGCTATCGCGATCCCAGCGGGAACACCCAGCACCATCGCACCGCTGAATGCGAAAGCTAACAATCCCATAGCACGGCCGATTTTGTCCGCGGAAACTATTTTCGCTACCGAGCTCAATGCAACAACACAGAATACGCCTGCACTTAATCCCAAGATGGCTCGCGCGAGGAGCAGCACGGCATAAGTTGAACTCAGAAATGCCGCCGAGCATCCGATGATAAAGACAGCTAATGAAATCAGCAGCATTCTCTTGCGTGCAACGCGTGAAGTAAGGGCAATTACAATCGGAGTACCGATACCATAAGCCAGCGAATAGGCTGTAATTAATTGCCCGGCGAGGGCGACGGAGATATTCATATCTGCTGCAATAACAGACAGTATGCCGGATACGACGAGCTCTGCCGTCGCTACGAGGAAAGCGCCGAAAGCCAACAGGTACATATTCAATCGGTTCATTAGTCTTCATTCCTTTGCTGGTAATCCGTGGGAAAACCGGTTGAATTGATTATAATGAACCCCCTATAATTATGTAAGAAGGCAATTTTTTTGGACATTGTCCAGTCATTTGGATCAACTAACCATTTGGTAAGTGAGGGGTTGCAAAGATGAATATGGCATCTAATAACGACAACAGCACTCCGCATATATGCGAAGTGCTGCAAATTCTCGGGGATAAATGGGGGTTTCTGGTGATCTCCGAGCTCTCTAAGGGACCCAGAAGATTCAAGCAGCTGCTCCGCGACGCCGGCGTAATCAAGACCCAATCGCTGACGAATACGCTGCGCCATCTGGAGAAGACCGGCATCGTGCTCAGGGAAGTTTTCCCTACCGTCCCCGTGAGCGTGGAATATTCGCTGACCGATAAAGGAACCGATTTTCAAGCCGTGCTGCTGGAGCTTGATAAATGGGCGAACAAATGGGCAAAGCCGTGACCTAGTTGCCGTACACTTCAAAATCATAAATCGAATACGCATATGTGGTCCCCCGAACGGTGCCGGACATTCTTACGTATTTGGCATACGTCGATGCGAAGGGAATGTTCGATACCCCGCCTGTTCCGGTAGTCGTCGAATATTTATCCGTCCACGTGCTGCCGTCGGGGGATGTCTGGATTTTGAAGCTGCTGGCATAGGCCGTTTCCCATCTGATGATGGCCCGCGCTACCGATTGCGAGGAGCCAAGATCGACATAGATCCACTGCGGATCACTGGTTGCGGATTCCCATCTCGTTGCCTTCATCAGCGTTTTCGAGTGTTATAACTGTTCGTACTCCAGAAAAGGATCGCCAATTTCGATGCGATACGCCTCGGCATCACTCGCCCCTACATAGAGGTCAGCAAGACCGTTCGGCTTCCTTACAATCCCCCCGCTAAAAATAACATCCGTCAGATCAGGCCTCTTGGCTGCGCCTTCCGGAAAGATGGACCGTCTTGCAATGATTTTCATCGGCGTTTTCTCAAACGTCTCCGGATGAATGGCGAACGTCATCGCTTGATAATGTCTGTCTTCGCCTTCGAAGGAAGCAATATGCCCCAGTACGCCTACTAAACCATTGGAGAGCAGATGCGGCTCGTTCGCTCCGCCCCACTCCAGTTCCAAGAACTGGTCTTGAAATACAGGCGCATCCGCAATTCGTTCTGCCGTAATGTCTTCCAGCTCCGCACATTTGAAGAAGCCGATCTTGCCTCGGCCGCCCTTCTCGCCCTGCGGTCTCGTTAGTACGCCGATTTCGCCGTTTGCCAATTCAATCAGGCGCACATCCTTCATATGATCCGGTCCCGTCAAGAACAGCGCCAAGCTTGCGATATCCTGCCCCCGATAAAATTCCGTTACCCACGAGATGATTTTGTCCGGGTCAGCCGGATCCATCACGAGCTTAACGCCACCGAAAATCAGCTCCCCCTTAATATGGGTGAAGAACGGATCTTGCAGTCGGTACGGCGCATGGGAAGGATGCGGAACCCACGAATCGCCGCGCTGATGGAAGAAAACGACTTCGGAGAGCTCGGTTTCGCGGCTCTCGACGCGTCCCGCGATGATGGGTTCGCCTTTATCTAAGAACGGGGCAGAAATATTGTAAACGTCCCGTGGACCGACGCCTACAAATTGAAGCCGAACCCCGGGCTGAATCCCCTTCGGCTGCTGTTCGAACTGCTCCAGCAATTCCGCGCAGCTCTGCGCCGTTGTATGTTGGTGTAACATCAACATTCGTTGTACCTCCTGAATGGGTATGAAGAGAGCTACTCCTCGTAAGGCGGCGTCCGGTAGCCTCCGGCATAAGTCGAATCCGGTTTGGCGAAGTCGCCCAGAATGCCGCGGCGCAGAGGCGTCGTCCGATTCATAAGCTCGGCGTCATTCTCGAACCGATCGGAATAACGGAGCCACGGCGGACTGTAAATGTAATGCATCGTGTACCGGTCATAGTCGTGGTTATGCTCGTGCGAACGATGCCACACCGCGTTATGAAACACCAATGCCGAACCTGCCGGTGCACAGACCACATGACGCAGCGGACATTCCTCCGTGCCCTTCCGAACACTATCCGGCATAGGGACACGGCTGCGGTGGCTGCCCGGAATCATTTCCATATTTCCTTTGCCCGGCTCGCTTTGGTCCGTCAGCAAGTACGATACTCGGAGCTGAAGAAGCGGAATCGGATGCCCTAACAGCTTAAAATCAAATGCGCTCGATCCATCCTGATGCCAGCCGCCATGCGTACCGCCTGCAGGCTGAACCGTGCACCATGCGGATTGAAGAATGACATTATCGGAGCCGTATAATCCTCGTACCTTAGGCATCGCTGCAGGGTGGTCAATCAACCGTTCCAATGCCGGTTCGCTGGCGTAGCCTTCGCCGACCTGATGGGACACTTTCTTCGGCTGATCGGCATGCAGACGCTGCGAGGCTTCCAGACAAGCGGCAACCTCTTCCGGACTCAGTACGTTCGGAATGACAAAATACCCCCATGATTCAAACATAAATCGGTCAAGCTCCGTAAATTCGCCCGGTTTGACGACGGGATCCAGCATTTCGATTTCCTCCTTTGGAGAGCTCAGAGCTCCGCTTCATTAATGACAAACAAACAGGCTCCCAAGGAATTGAGAGCCTATTCGCCTTTTCATGCGATTTACTTATGTTATTGACCTTCGTATGGATTTGTTTTCAAGAACTCGTTAAATTGTCTTTCTACTTCAGCGACGACCTTCTGGTACCCTGCTTTATCGAGTGCCTTCTGGATTTTAGTCAGATTACCTGCTGCATCATCCACTACGCCATGACCGATTGTGTAAAGCTGCGTGCGAACCTCGCTTACTTTCGCAACTTCTGTCTTCACGCTGTCAGGCACGAAGCTAAAGCCGGCATTCGGCATCTTGTAGAAGAAGTTTGTATCGCCCATGTTGTTCAGCATCGTTACAATGTTATCCGGCGTCTTGCTGTCATAACGAACCATCGTTGGGTTCCAAGTAAGCGTGAAGCCCGGGAAGTTATAGTTCGTTGCTGCATCAACCGTTGCCGGGTAGGAGTACTTTGTATCGCCTTCCGCCTGCCAGTGCTTGCCTGCAATACCGAACTCGAACAAGTCATGATTCTCCGGGCTAGCAAACAACCAATCAAAGAATGCGAGTGTGCGGTCAACGTTCTTGGAGTTTGCAGGAATAGCCGCGAAGTTCCACGCTTTAAAGTCGCTTCCCACTGCTTTCGCCGTTCCATCCATAAGGCCCGGTGTAATGACGTATGCACCGATCTTCGCGCCCGGAATGGACGTTTCGAGCTGCTGGCTTTCCGAAGAGTAAATATCAAGCGTACGGAATACCGATGCCGCCTTGCCGGACATAAATTGGCCATCCGGATCCTTCTGTGCCAGGATATCCTTCTCCAAGTAACCTTTCTTGTACCATTCGCGAACCATTTTGAACCCTTTCAGCGGATCCATTGTATTCATCGGCTCAGGAAGCAGCTTCAAGAATTCCGGATCACTGTAGCCGTCGATTGTTTTTGCTGCATAAGCCGTTCCGTCCGGCTTAATGGCGACGCTGACGCTGGTACCGCCCATGTTCACCATGTAGTTATGCTTTGATGTAAGCGGCTGCGTCATCGTGAGCAGCAAATCGGAAACGTAATCCGTGCTGCCGTTAAACGTAAACGGAACAATCCCTTTGTCATTGGCAAGCACTGCATCGTAGAACTTCTCCAAGTCAGCAAGTGACTTAATCTCCCCGATGCCATATTTATCAGCCATGTCTTTGCGGTAGTAGATGGTTGCGCCGCCGCTGAAAGCATGCGTAAACGGAATGCCATATACATGCGAGCTGCCTGTTTTGTCTGCGAAGCTGTTGTTCTTGAGATATTCCGGCGTAAAAGCTTTCTTCAGGCCCGGGTATTTATCATTATTGAAGTAAGAGTCCAAATTGACGAGTTGATCCTTCGAAATCATCGCGCTGATGTTCGGATTCGTCCACTGCGCCGTAAATACGCTGTCCACTTGCTCGCCGGCTGCCAGCTTCAAGGAAACCTTTTGGCCGATGTCATCAAATGTCGTGAAGTTAAAATGAATCTTGGTGTTCAGCGTATCTTTCGTTTCTTCGTAGAACTTGTCGAGCACGGCTTCCAGATCGTTGACGTTAGCGGTTGGAGAAGGCATGTAGAATTCAAGCGTCACTTCTTCGGGAGCCGTGCTTTCGGTTGTTTCTGCTGCGTTGGAAGTATTGTTGGTTGCCGCCGTATTCGTCTCGGCTGCCTTGTTCGTGGTGTTTGCGGCCTTATTGGCGTTATCCTCCGAATTGTTGCCTGAACAACCTGCCAATGCTGAAAGAGACAATGTCGCTGCAACAAGAAGCGCCGCGTTTTTATGCAACTTTTTTCTCATTTGTATACCCCTCTCGATCTGATTGGAACGCTATATGCTAACCGGCCTCCCGGTAATAGCCCGAACGAACGCCTTTATGAATCCGGTCAAGCCCCTCTTATCCTTTGACAGCCCCGACAGTTAAGCCCTTGATAAAATACTTCTGCAGGAAGGGATAGAGTAAAACAATTGGACCGATCGATACCATCGCTGTCGCTACTCGAATGCCGATGGTCGGCACCGTTGCGCCGCCAAGTGCCGCCCTTGCCGCTGAGCTTAGTGAGGAGTTCAGGAACTCCGCCTGCTGCTGCAGCCGCATGATCAAGTATTGAAGCGTAAACAGCTTCTGGTCATCGATGAAGAGGAGAACACGGAACCATTCGTTCCAATACCCCATCGCCGAGAATAAACCGATGGTTGCGAGAATTGGCGCCGATAATGGCAGAATGATTTTGAAATAGATATAGATTTCGCTTGCCCCATCGATCTTCGCCGATTCGGACAATGCCTCCGGGAGAGAAGAGAAGTAATTCTTCATCAGGAAAACGTTGAAGCCGTTCAAGGCACCGGGGATGATCAGCACCCAAATGTTATTATGCAAATGCAGCATGCGAGTCGTTAGAATGTACGTCGGGACCAAACCACCATTGAACACCATCGTTACATAGGTGAAAAATGTAATCCGATGCCGGTACTTCAAGGTGCTGACCGTCAGAGGGTAAGCCAGCGAGCTCGTAAGGAATAGCGTCAGTATAACGCCGCCGATGGTCGTGATGATGGTAACGGAATAAGCGCGGTAAACACTCTGCGTCCCCGTGAAAATCAGCTTGTATGCGGTCAGATCGAACTGCGATATCCACAAGCTGTAGCCATTACGAATCAGCTCCAGTTCATTGGTGAACGATGCGGCAAGTGTGATCCATAGCGGCAGCATACAGATGAGCGCGAATCCGATGATCGTTATGTAGAAGACGGTAAGCAGCGTCCGGTCACCCAGTGTCTTGTGGTGCATGGCGATTCCTCCTTTCAAGGCTGGCGCTTAGAACAGTGCCGAATCCTTCGATAGCTTGCGTGTGATGCCATTAGCAGAGAGTACGAGGATGAAGCCGACGACAGCTTGGAAGAGGCCGACTGCCGATGACATCCCGATATCGTTGTTCATGCGAAGTGCGCGGTACACGTAGGTATCAATGACATCTGTAGTCGGTCTCAGAACCGGGTTATCGCCCACAAGTGCATAGATCATGCCAAAGTCTCCATAGAAAATACCGCCGATCGACAAGATGAACAGCATCAGTGTAGTTGTCTTCAACATTGGCAAAGTAATGCGGGTAATCGATTGAAACCGGTTGGCCCCGTCAATGCGAGCCGCCTCATACATCTCTTGATCCAGACCGCTAATGGTTGCCAAGTAGATGACGGTGCCGAAGCCAACGCCTTTCCACAGTCGAAGCATGACCAGGATGAACGGCCACCATGATGCGTCCTGATAGTAATTGACAGGTTCCATTCCGAATAATCCGAGAACATGATTGATGACACCCGCATCCGTGGAGAAGAGCGCGATCGAGAAGATCGAGATTACCGTCCACGAAATAAAGTTCGGCAGAAACATAAAGGACTGCGCAATCTTCTTCACCGTCTTGCTGCCGATTTCATTAAGACCAATCGCCATAAACATCTGAACAGCGAGCCCTGTTATGATGAACAAGATGTTCAGATAGATCGTATTAATCGTGACCGTAATCCAATCGTTGGAGGTAAAGAAGAACTTGAAGTTCATCAACCCTACGAACTCACTCTTCAGTCCATACAGTCCTGCCATCGGATTGTAATCCACGAATGCCATGTACAGCCCGGCCATCGGCAAGTAATTGAACACGATGAGAAACAGAATACCGGGTAAAGTGAGCAAGTACAGATACCTGTTCTTCATGATCTCTCGCAAGAACGTATCTTTCTTCTTTCTCTCAGCCGGTGGCTCCGACTGCGTTTGCCGCTCAAGCGTTAGGGGAGCTGGCATGGTTGTTCCTCCTCTGGTCTATCATTTATGTACACTCATAGTTGATTGTTCAGCTGCTTAAGCCCAAGGTTGGCTCTAATTGCTTCTATTGTTACCTCTGCGTAACCGATCGAGGTATCGCTTGCCCCGTAATAGATTTTCGCCAGACCATCCTCATGCAGAGCCCCGCAAGGGAAGACGACATTCCCGAAAAATCCTTCCCGCTCATAGTCCGTCTCCGGCTCCATGATGGGCTCCACGCTGCGTGCAATGACTTTCCATGGCTCATGCTTATCCAGCAGCAGCGCCCCGATGCAGTAGCGGTTGGACTTATCGGCACCGTGATAAATTTCGAGCCAGCCCTCTTCGATTTCGAACGGGACTGCGCTTGCTCCGATTCGGCCGTCGTCCCAGAAACCAGGCCTTACGCCGATTAGGTGACGATGGTTGCCCCATTGCTTGAGATCGCTGGATTCCGCAATCCACATCTCCGGTTGACCGTAATGGGAGCAAGATGGACGGTGAAGCGCATAGTAGCTGCCGCCGATCGAGGCCGGGAAGATTGCAACGTCTTTGTTATCGGGGTGAAAAATGTTTCCTTCTCTCGTAAAGGTAGTGAAATCTTCGGTTGTAATCATGGAGGTGCAAATACCCAATTCAGAAATTGCAGAGTAGGTGATGTAATAGATGTTTTCTATTAATGTAATGCGAGGATCTTCGATGCCATAGCTCTCATACGGACCGCTGGGAAGAAGTGTAGGTTCGGAATCGATCGTGAATTGAATGCCGTCTGTGCTCCGCGCTATTCTTAAATGCGACATAGACGTTAAGTAATTTCGTTCAGGTGTGCGAATGACTCTTACATCAGAGAAATCGTACTCCGGCTTGCGTTCAATCTCATGCAGTACGATACGGTCTTCGGAAGGATGATACAGGGGGACTACGTAAACCTCGGGATTATCGTTAATCGGACGTTCAGCAACGCGGAGCAGCAGGATCGTTTCATCCAGATAGCGGGTAACTCCTGCATTGAATACTCCGATGACCTCCATATTCGGATTGGAAGCGTTAACATTTTGAGGTTGAATAATAGGATTACTCGGTGACCGCCTCGGTTTCGTCAAGGGCACTCTCTCCTGTTCATTACTTCTCTATTTGTTTCGCTAGGTATTTATTACCTTATGTAAGCGATTATAAATTAGGTTATTATTTCCTGTCAACGGTTAAAATAAAGTTATTCCATTCATCACCAAGAGTGACTGCAAACAGCTGGAAATAACGTTTAAACCCAGTAATTACGCGGGTTTTCACGAAGTAAAGTAATGTTGAAAACCAACTTTATTGTAACTTTATGCTGAAATTCCGAAAAGTCACCTGGAAACTTATAACTTTACAATTGACTTGTTAAGTAACTTTTTATACTATCTAGTTAGCAGTCAAAATGACATTATTAGGGGAAATTCGCATGCAGGTGGGTAAAGTTACGCTAGACACCATTGCCGCGCAGCTCGGTATTACGAAAGTGAGCGTATCTAAAGCTCTGAATAACCAACCGGGTGTCAGCGAAGAGTTAAAGCGACGTATCGTTCAATCTGCCCGTGAGCTGGGATATATCAAGAAGGGGAACGTCAAACCTGCTGCTGCAGTCTCCAAACTGGGACTCATTGTACCCAAGCGATTCTTTCTGGAGTCGGATAACTTCTATACGAAAATCTATTATTATACCAATCAGGAATGCGCTAAGAAGGATATCAGCTTATCCTTATATGTGCTTGATCCCGAGCAGGAGAAGAGTGCTTCGCTTCCGCTCTCGCTCGTTCAAGATCAGAGCGATCTGGATGGACTGTTCGTAGCAGGAGAGGTAGAAGCAGACTACATGAAGATGCTGCTGGACTGTCCATTTCCCGTTGTAGTCATTGATTTCTACAAGGCAGGGATGACGCTGGATTGCATATTGGCGGATAACTATCAAGCCGGCTATACCGTAACGAACTACCTGATCCAGAACGGACATACGCGGATCGGTTTCGTTGGCAATCCTCAATTCACAACCAGCGTGATGGACCGCTACTGCGGTTATATTAAAGCTCTTACCTATCATCAGCTTGAGATTAATCCGAGCTGGCGAATCGTAAATAATGATATCAACAATTCCTATGTCATGGACTTCCAGCTTCCGGCTGAGCTTCCAACCGCATTCGTATGTCACTGTGATATGGCTGCCTACAAGCTGCTGCTCAAGCTGCAGAAGGAAGGCATATCCGTGCCTGACGAAGTATCTCTTATCAGCTTTGACAACACGGACCTTAGCCAGAGTGTAACTCCAGCGCTGACTTCCATGAATATCAGCAAACATGATTTTGCGACCGAAGCCGTTCACCGCATGCTGTGGCGCATTAAGCATGACAGTGCGCATAGCAAGACGACGTATCTGCAGAGCAAGTTAATAGAACGAGATTCGGTTAAACGGATGTAAATGCAATGATGTCCATAAACGCAGGAAGGCTGCCTGAGCAAATTTGCTCGGCAGCCTTCCTGTGTTCATGGCTTTAGTTCTATGTGTGAAGCTTATTCGCCTTCCAGTCGGTCACTCCGATATCTTCAATGATACCAATCGTTAACTATTGGATGACATCCGCCGGCGGCAATGTAAGGTGGACGGCATCTATTTCATTTTGCCCATGAATCAGTGCATGCGCAATTCTATGCCCCCCATCAATTAGCTGTCCGTCTGAACATAATAATATGGGGTACTCCATGTTTGCATTGATAATCCGCTGACAGTGAAGAGCGACATTGCGTATAGATGGAATTGGTGTATTCCTGCTGCCCGTAAACCAACAATCCTGATCAAGCTCCTTGATGGAATCAAGCTGGATTCTCTGAACGGGTAAGTTCTTCGATAACGCCCACAGTTTCTCCACATCCCATACATGTCGCCTGCCGTCGATTATCCTTCCGTGTTTATGCTTCATACTTGAAAGTAACTCTTCCATCATGATCACCTCGGTTTTTTGATTATGGATGAGCCGTCGTCATAGGAGACTTCGCTTGACTCTTATCTCACGGCAATATACATTGGTTCTATTGTCATACTCGATGGAGGACTTATGCCTAAAATACGCCAACTCAATACACATGCAGACTTCGAAAGAATGCGAATATTCACTCGTCCAATCGTCATATTCCAAGAAGGCGAACTTCTGGGCTCAGGCGTCATCATTCAATCCCATGATGAAACTATAGTTACATCTACCACAAACGAGCAGTATAGGAAGGCGACTTGTCAATTTTACTATGGTTCCAAATAACTTACCATTCGTTCAGCCACCCGATTGCAGCATCGAGTTGGATAGCGCAACAGGCCGCCAATAATGGCAGCCTGTTTTTGTTGTGCTAGATTTATAAAAGACCGAATTCGGCTAGACCTATCACGCTTCGCTCGGATACTTAAGTCCCCATGGCTCTCGGATCCGGTCAAGCGTCTCCATGATACGCACAGTCTCGTCGACAGTCAAGACTTCGCTCTCCTTGCGGCCCTCGCGCAGGCACTGCATCGCCTCGATCGCCTGATAGAAGTGGCCGGACGGCTCGAGCTCGTGCTTGAAGACGACAGGCTCCTCCCCGTTCACATGCAGCGTCGCGGCCTTGGCGAATAGGAATCTCGGAATTTCGATCCGCCCCTTCGTGCCATAGATAACGGCCTCGTTGGTCATCGACAGTCGTACCGAACTGTGCAGAGAGGCGGTGCGGCCGCCGCTGTATTCGAACAGCAGCGAGAACTGCTCATCCACGCCTGTCTCGCCGATCAAGACGGAGCTTGAGATCGTGGAAGGCTGCTCTCCGCCGTACACCATCGACGCGAACGAAACCGGATAGATTCCGGCGTCGAGCAGTGTGCCGCCGCCCTTTTCCTTGTTCAGCAGCCGACCTTCGGGATTCCAGCCTGCGTCGAAGCCGAACTCTGCCTTCACGATGCGCACGTCGCCGATCACGCCGCTGTCCAGCCACTCCCTCACCTTGGCGATCGCAGGTAGATACCGCGTCCACATCGCTTCCATTAGGAACAGCCCCTTCTGATGGGCCAAGTCCGCAATCTCCTTAGCCTCGGCAGCGTTGATCGTGAACGGCTTCTCGCAGAGCACGGACTTGCCGCCGCGCAGCAGCGTCAGCGCGTTCTCTTTGTGAATCGGATGCAGCGTGCCAACGTAGACGATCTCGACGTCCGGATCAGCTGCGAGCTCCTCGCAGCTGCCATATGCGCGCTGGATGCCGAATTTATCGGCGAATGCCTGCGCCTTCTCGAGCGAGCGTCCCGCGACGGCGACTAGCTCAGCGCCCGGCGCGTGCGGTAGTTCCGTAGCAAAGTTGTCCGAGATGCCTCCCGGCCCCATGATGCCCCATTTCACGATGCGTTGTTCCGTCATAAGTAAAGTCCCCTTTTCCTCTCAGATAACTCCACCTTAACCGATTCGAAGACGATTGCAAAGCGTTTCTATCAAAGTTAACGAACATTCATTATTGTTGTTAATTGAACCTTCGTGCCACGTGTTTAATAGTTGATAAAAGGCAGCTGACCTCATTAGTGAGCAGCCGTCGCGGCTCGGTTGAGTACTCGTGCTCGTTAGCGGAACAGGCTGCCGGTTATATCGGCAGCCTGTTCGTTGTTTTGCTATAGTGTCTGTTAGTTCTTAGTCGAACTGAACATAGATTAGCTTCTACCCAGCCCTCTATCAGCCTCTAATTGAAGTTGCATGGTCTTAGGTCCCCTATATTCTTGTGCAACCCCAAGAATTGTTTTGTCGTTATTATTTTCTTTTTTTCTTCTCAATTACTTTTGTTATTTCATTCACTTCTGGTCTTCCAGGTAAGTACTCAAGGATTAAACTTTCGTCATCGTTGTAAATGATAGTCACTTCTTTAAGAGCATTTATATTTGAAGAAAGTACAGACGCTTCCTTTAACTTTCTATGATTAAAGTAGGTATAAATCAAAAATACCAAAGAACTATTGTTAAAAATAATAAAAGAGTTCTTCCACTCTTTATAGGTTCCCTTGGTCAAATATCCTGTTTGGATAAGCTTTATTTTTTTGTTTGCTATTTGAATGCTTACCGCCAATAATGTTATTCCAGCAAGTAAAAACGCTACTGCTATCGGTAAAACCTCTATATCCTTGAATATTGAATGAATTAGAGCAAATATACCAACACATATTACTAGCATACTACTAGATGCGAATCTGGATCTAAATCGGATTGAAAATTGGATTGATTTGGAGACGGTTCTCATTATTTTACCTTCCTGACACTTGAGTTGTATAAGTTCAACTCTACAATGAATTGAATAGATCTACGAATGGCTAGAAGGAATAAATATATTTAATAACTCGTTCAATTGATGGAAACAGCCCCGCTCAATAAGAACAACTAGCACTTCATTACCGGTATCCGCGAAGAAGAATCTTTTAGAACTGCCGCTCGCAGCAAGCAATTCAGAAAAGATTTTAAAGATTTCGAGACTTAGCCAGTCGCCCTGTACGGAAAGCGAATAGTGAAAATTCATCCCATTAGCGATAAAAGCGATCCATGACTCACTGGATTCGATATCCACATAATCCTGAATATTGGTAATGGTTATTGCCGGTCCCACCATAACTGAAATCCGTTTTAATGCTCGAATATAATCCCCGTGATCCTCAATACATTCACGATCGAAGCACCAGACGTCATTAGTCGGGTATAGATCACTGTTAGATTCAACACCCTCTCTTTCCCGACCTATACTCATTAAGAGATGAATATACGGGCGTTCCTCATATTCTTGGATCTCGAGATCTAAGATGTCCCTGATTTCTATATTTCTTTTAATTGTAATGCCTACTCTTTCTAAGTTTACAAGCTGCTCTCCAATTGAAATTCGGACTTGCGAAGGTTTTTTTTCTTGTAATTTGTCTTTGCGCTTAAAAAAATTAAACATGACTATAAATCCCTCCAAGTTACAGCTCAATGTCATTAACATCATTCTGTTTGACCCAGTTTGGAATATGATGCCCAAAATATTTTGTTATCTTCTCAGCCTCTTTTAGAACAGCGTTTATTCCTGCCTCGCTGTAATACCAGTTGGTTCTGCTAATACGACTTTCATCCGGTTTTACTCTAAAACTTACTGTTGGCGGGAAAACAGTCTGGTATGTCATCAACGCCCTCCTAGCAAAAAAGGATTTGCATACAATGACTGCGTTCTTAACACTTAGTTGACTCTCATTTATTACATTCCAAGAATTTCTGGCATTATCAAATGTATTTCTCGCTTGGTCTTCCCTAAGTATTGCACTTTCAGGCACACCAAGAGATAAACCTATTCTCTTCAGGTGCTCCCATTCTGTTATCTCAATTTTCGAGTTAAACCCACCAGAAGGTATTATGTAGGGCGCAATCCCAGCATGATATAATTCTGATGCCATCTCCATTGGTTTTACATGACTCCCACCAGGCACTAAGATAACATCGGATGAAACTATTTCTTCTTCCTCAACAAACACAAGATCGGTTATGCAGTCAAAAGGGTATTTCAAGAAAATGCCTCCTAAATAAATAACTCCTTTACTAAACCACATCGGTAATTTGCTGTGCCACCGACACTATGCTCCAAAGTACATAAAACTATCATTCTCCGTTAGTTGAATGCAACTCACTTATATTCTATGCTAAGCATCATAATATTAAAGAAACGTGCTCTGTTACCTAAGGGAGTGAATACATGTTATTAATTGCAGCTGGTGTTGTAAGTGCATCCGGTGCGGATTATAGAATCGTCCTGCTCATATTAATAGTGATTCTCATAATAGGAATTATTCAATTATTAGTAAAGAAAAAGTAGTATAGGCTTCCATTATTATCGGGCAGCTTTGTTCTACTTTTCTTTTTAAGTTATAGTCTCCCGTTAGCTTAACGAAGGCTACCGAATCAAAATGCCGGTAGCCTTCGTTGTTGTTTATTGAACTAACGTGCCCGTTAGTTGAATGAGATCACTTACCTCCACTCAAAAAATTAGGATAATGGTACCAAATAAATTCAAACCAAGGTGGCGCTACATCAGTAAAATGTCCCCAACTCCCAGGCAAGTCCCCAGGATAATTACTTTTTATCTCGGAAAAATATCCTAGAACAAACTGTTCCTTTATCAAACCGTTCATAATTCTACTCAACGTTTGTGTATATTCTCTCGGCTCTTGAATTTTATCTGGAGACTTAGAACGATCATACACCCAATCTTGATCTGGATAAGATGTGAGCGTTTCATCTTTATACGGATTTCTTAATATATAACCAGTACCATTCCAATCCTCGTGTGAAAGTCCAGAGAAGAACGGATTAGCGCACATGAGATGATAAAATCCGCCTGCTTTAATTATTCGAGATACCTCATGAAAAACAACTCGTGAATCAGGAACAAATGTAAGCGAGTAGGGATGCCAGATGACATCAAATGAATCATCTGCAAAGCAAGATAAGTCGCGCATATCACCTTGATAAACA
This sequence comes from Paenibacillus sp. BC26, assembly GCF_900116125.1. Lineage (NCBI taxonomy): Bacteria > Bacillati > Bacillota > Bacilli > Caryophanales > Paenibacillaceae > Paenibacillus > Paenibacillus sp. BC26. The sequence goes on from NZ_FPAD01000002.1 coordinate 1,021,906, forward strand.
TTAACATCTACTCCATAATGCTCAGCAGCTGCCTTATCTCGCTCTAATTGCGTATGTGAAATGTCCAGTACCGAAACATTAGCTCCAAGCAAAGCAAATGCCGCTGACTGCTGTCCACCTCCACTTGCCAAACAAAGTATGTTCTTTCCTGTCAGTTCATCCATAATACCCATTCGATCAAGACCTAAAAAATCACGAGCAGACTCTTTATTAAGATCAAGATACGGACGAGTGAAAAGGGCATCTGATTTTGCCAACGACTCCCATCTTGCTTGATTAAATAAATACACCTCGTCTTTCATCTTTTAACCTCCTATTTTTATATTTATTGTAATCGCCCTGAATCAAATAATGTTGCAATGAGCTGTTAAGCTATTCTGCCTGTTAACATAACGAAGACTGCAGTTATGAAGCCGGCAGCCTCTGATGTTTATTGAGCTATATCCGTCCGTAAGATGATCAACTGTGTTTGCTTTTTAAATACTTGTTCATTGTAAAGCAAATTAAACTTATCGTTAGAGATACCTTTAGTAAAATTGAAGCTTGCTCATGAGTTATATGAAAAAAAACCATGAATGTAACAGTGTCAGTTCCACTATCTAATTGAGAATAGTAATAGACTGCAAGAATAGATACATAAATCATCAAATGCGATATTACTGATAAAAATGCAGCTATTAATTTCTCGCTATTAAACGTTACTCCAATCAGTATCGTTAAGCAAAACAAGACAATTAGCCCAATTATAAAAGTCATCGAACATTTCAACACCTTTGTTCCAGATGATGGGTTTACTGGATATCACTATAACGCATGATGGAGACCAAAGTTGCGCTAAACTACCCATTACTTCAACGAATAAGGAGCAGCTGCCACTGGCAAACTGCTCCTTATTCGTTCAGCTATCGTCTCCCGTTAGCTCAATGACTTCAACCAGCATAGTCGTACTTCATTCGCTTGAGATACATGCCAGCTCAATTCCCTCTCTTACAGATCTGACAAGTGTTTCATCATTGGATTCTATAATTAGTTCGGAAAGATGAACAAAACCTTGTCCTTGTATCTTTTCAGTTGGAACAATTTTATATCCCTTTCTATAACTCCATAATATACCTACTAATTTCAAACCCTTTACTGCTCGTGTATAAGATTTGTACCCCATTAATCTACCCATGACTGTTTCATTTGCCTTTGTATCCGTAGATTCAATGGAATAACACTTGGAAAATGAATCCATTAACTTTTCTTTAAGGTCATTATCCGTGAATCCGGATTCTAATTTATTGATATAATCTATCTCCGCTACACCATACTTTTTAGATTTACCTGTTGACACTAAATACAATTGATTCTGACCATCAATATATACATTTACTTCTTTGTACTTTAAATATGGAAAAAGAAAATATTTCATGAGATTTTTCTCCAAGTTCTTTAGTATATCGACTTTAGCAAATTCATCTTGAAATATTCGCGAAAACATTGCGCAATCCTGCCCGTTAACGTGATAAAGCCGCCGATCTTATCGGCAGCTTCATCATAGTATTTATATTGAACTATCGTTCTCCGTTAACGTAATCGAGTGTTTTCACTTGTTTTTGTTATTTCTAAAAATACCGACTGCTAATCCGACTACAATTCCAAATGAAGTTCCATATACAATTCCAAGACCTACATTACCGAATACTGCTCCAAATGCGACACCAAAAGCGGAACCAAAAGCGGCACCTAAAGCAATTCCAAGGCCTATGAAAGAACCATTTCCGTCATCTTTCATTTTCAAATAATCACTCCGCTTCTTCATTTCATTCCAAAGCTTTACTGCTGTGACAGTTTCGCCTCATACAACGACCTTACAAAAGATGTAGGTATAACTCAATACGTTGCCAACTACTTAAGGTTTCGCTACATTATTCTGCCCGTTACTTCAATAAACAAAAAGAGACCCGCTGCAACGGGCTGCGGGTCTAAAGTGCTCATCGAGTATAGGCGAATGCCGTTTCACTCCTCAATGAAACAACCATACCCTATCCCGAGAAACCAAACTCATGAAAGGAGATCCTCCATGAAAATTCCAATCAGCGGTTTCATTTTCGATTCCGGTGAAGATGATTCTCTTCACGCCCACAAGCTCTTTATCACTTCATGGGACGGCAACCCTCGTCAAGTTCATATTCATTCGTTGTCCGGGATGACCACTGTGAACGACGGACACTCGCACCAATACGTGAATTGGACCGCTCCCTCTCCTACCGGTGTCCCTCATGTTCACAGCTATAATACAGTCACGTTTGTGAGCCAAGGCCACACCCATACGTTACAAGGAACTACAGGTCCAGCGGTTCCCCTTCCTAACGGGGGACACTACCATCAGTTTGAAGGCTTTACGACGGTCGATGGCCGCAACCCGCATTCTCATGGCTACAACGGGCAAACAGGCGTAGACGTCAGTAGCATGTAAGCATTACAAGTTCATTACCTCAACTAGAAAAGCCGAGAAGCACGGCTTTTTTTGCATCTCCCTTCCTGTAACGAAAAAGCAGCCGAGCATTCTAGCCAGCTGCTTCAGAGTTTTGATTTATCCTCTCTATCCTATATGTTGAAAAAGGCGCCTTAATAGGCGCCTCGATTATTCTTATGATGCTTCCGTATAACGTTTGAAACTATCCATAATCGCTTGCCAGCCCGCCTGTTGGAATTCAACGGGGTGAGTGCTCTCCGGGTCGAAGATTTCAACGACCTTAGTGGCCTCGCCTTGATCGACGAACGCAATATCCACTTTCCGTCCGTCTCCCAATGTGTAGGCAATCGTCTCATGCAGCTTCACTTCGTCGTAAATTCCGCTAAAATCAAAACCCATGCTGCCATCCTTCGCTTCCATCCTTGTCAGGAATTCGCCTCCGGCCCGCAAGTCGTTCTCCGCTCTTGGCGCATGCCATCCCTCGGAAGGTTGATTCCACTTCGTAATGTGGTCAGGCTCGGTCCAATAGCTCCATACTTTTGCTACAGGGGCTTGAACGACGGTCTCTACGGTTACTTTTGTTGGATTGCTTGTTTCCATTGTGAAGGACACCTCTTTACGGGAATTTTGTTCTCACTAATATAGACGAACGCCAATCTCCGAATTCATCGGTCTATTTGTTCCGGAAGCCCTAATCGGGAAAATAATTTTGCATTTATGAAATTTTGAACATGGAAGATCCGATTATCTTTCTCTTCAATCACGTGAATGCCCCAAGGCACCAGGACGGATGCCTCCTTACCTGGCACATACTGCGCCAGAGCGGGATAACCACCATTCACTGTAGTTGGCAAAAATTTGGACCCCTCGCAATGCCAGCGCGTAAGCGCAAAAAACGCGGACAAATCTTCTTGCCCGCTTATCCACATGGCGAAAGGCGGCATGGACATACAACCTTCCTCATGGAACAACGACACAAGCGCTTGGATATCGAATTGCTCAAACGCTTCCACATACCGCGAGAGAAGATTTTGGTCGGGATTGACATCCATCTTGCTAAATTCGTCGGAGCGAAGCCGCGTTCGGTCCATCGTCTCCCTGGCGCGTTGCAAGGCGCTGTTCGCCGCTGCCGGCGACATTCCCAATGTTTCCGCAATTTGTTTCGAAGACCATTCAAAGACATCCCTCAGAATAAGAACCGCGCGTTGACGAGGCGGCAAGGTTTGCAAGAGTGCGATAAAGCAGAACTGAAGGGTATCCTTGCGAACGAGAGCATCTTCCGGATTTTCTCCGAATTCAGGTGAGGGCCAAATCCAGGACGAATCTGGCAGCGTTTCGTTCGGTTCGACAATCTTGACTGCCGGATCGGACAGGTCAACGGGAAGTGTACGGCGCTTCGCTTGCCTCAGCTTGTCCAGGCATAAGTTCGACGCTATGCGGTAGATCCATGTTTTAATAGATGAGTCCTGTCTGAAACGATCCCAGCTCTGCCATGCCCGAATATAGGTTTCCTGTACAGCATCGTCCGCATCATCAATGGATCCCAACATTCGATAACAATACGAGGTTAACCCCGGCTTGTAGCTCTCAAATAACTTCATATCAAAAGCGGCTTCGTTCATCTTCGCCTCCTAAGGTCGATCTACTTGAAACGTCCTCCATCCATCATATTCGAATCATCCGGCAGCCACAAGGCGAAACGGCTACGCCGCCTGTCGTTAGTTGAGAAAACGGCAACCTTAGCATTCCTTTAGTTAAATCCGGTTTGTTAAATAAGAATTTCTTGCCGAACTTATCAATGTACACTACTATCATAACAGTGCAATACTAAAGGTGGTGACTTCCTTGAAGTTAGAGAGATTAATATCAATTATCTATATGCTGCTTAATAATGATGTGGTATCTGCATCTGAATTGTCGTGCAAGTACGGTGTTTCGCAAAGAACAATTTACAGGGACATTGAGGCGATCTGTGCGGCGGGCATTCCTGTTGTCTCCTACCAAGGCGTAAACGGTGGGTATGGAATCATGAAGGAATACAAGATGGATAAAAGCCTACTCAGCTCCGACGATATTGCCTCCTTAATCACCTTGCTCAAGTCCACGACAACCGTATTTGAAGATGTGCGGGCACATGATACGATACAACGACTGAAGACCGTTCAGACTGAGAACAGCAGAGCTCCGAGCCTGACGATGGATCTCGGCAGTTGGAGATCCTATACTTCCCATCTCCGTACGCTGCACTCTGCCATTAATGCCCGCCAGCTTGTCCACTTTCATTATATGAATGCCAAGGACGAACGTCAGGATCGCATAGTCGAGCCCGTCAGTCTTCTGCTAAAATACGACGCCTGGTATTTGTATGGCTACTGCCGCTCCAGGGACGATTATCGGGTGTTCAAATTAACGAGAATGTCGAAGCTTGCTGTCTTACCGGAATTGTTCGAGCGACATCATAATATCCACACCGAGGATATTTTATCCGGCGGCGGCAAGAATCAGGAGCAAACCGAATATGCCGTCATTCATTTCACTGCTGGTTCGCTTGCAACTGTGTTGGATGAATTTTATTTGGATGAGAAGCAGTTTAAAGAAGACGGTTCTCTGTTGTTAACAATTGTTAAGGCAATTGACACAGATTGGCTAATTGAGAAATTGCTCAGTTTTGGCGAGGACGCAGTTGTACTTGAACCTCAATCACTCAGGCAAAAGATAAAAGATAAAATTGGGAAAATGTTAAATCGCTATGAAGAAGTGTGACACTATGCTGTCATACTTCTTTTTTTATAATAAAACCGTTCGATCGATCACCATTTATTTTAAAGGGAAGTGATTTAGTTGTTAGATCATTCTTTTTTTTATGAAGAACAGACTAGACTAAGAAATTGGGAGCTTAAAAAAATCGATAAACATGCTTGGAAGTATTATCGGATTGAACAGAAGACGCCTAAGCTACCTCTGTTTCATATGATTTCGTTGCTGGCTTTCATTCAAAAGCGGAAATTATAAAAACTTTAATCGGAGATAAAGTATGTGGACTTTATCGCCGGCATCAGTAGCCAATAATAGAAGAGTCCGTGATGTGAACTGACACCTGCTCCTTGCAGGTGTCAGTTTTTCGTTGGAAAAAAGGCTGAATGGGGAAAAACCGTTCATTGATAGCGAGCCAACATCTCCGAGAGCCTCCGCCGAATCGAGTCCTTTAATTCTGCCGGTTCTTCCAATTCAGCTTCATTTCCTAGTCCGATGAAGAAATCCGTGTAAAAAGAAATGTCTCCACGCGACACTTTATTATCGATTGTCCCGCTTCCGTCTTCGCGCACGCGGAGCAGAGGAGCGAGCCACAATTCGGATTCGCACCGCTGGACACCGGCTCTGCTCAGCTCCGCGCGAAGGCGTATCGGCTCTCTCGGCTCCGCTGACGCACGACGGCTAAGGCTTACATCGCCCAGATCGAGCGGCGCAGTGCCGGATTCGTCATAAGCCGCCTCGCCAATTCGGTCGCATCTGAACACGCGCAAACCCTGGCGCAGGAAACAATAAGCCGTACAATACCAAAAACCGTTGTTCGCGTAAATACAGACCGGCTGAATCCGGCGACTGCTCTCCCCTTCTTCCTTCGACTCGTATTTGACTGAGAGTACCTTCCGGTGTACGGCAGCGTCAAGAAGAGTGGCCAAGCAGGGCGCGTCTCCCCGCCTTGTCGGTGTAATGAAGTCGACCCGGTTTTTCATGCCGTCGATCCGATCCCGGACGTCCCCGGGCATATGAAGGTAGAACTTGCTCAGCGCCGAGGCGGATTCCGCTTCGAACGGCAACGAGGAGTAATGGCGCAGGGCATGCACCGCAAAGAACATCGCCACGGCCTCTTCCTCCGTGAAAGCGATCGGAGGCAGCACCCGCTCCCTTACAACCTGATACCCCCCATGCGGCCCTACTTCCGAGTAGAGCGGTACCCCCAGCTCGCTAAGCTCCTGCAAATCCCTTAGAATCGTGCGTTTGGAGACACCGAATTCGTCGGCAAGCTCCTGAACTTTGAACCGCCGCTTCCGGTTAACGGTCATCATCATTTCCATCAATCTTTTGGACTTGGACATCCTGACCACCTTCTTAGCAATGTTTAAATAATTACAATGACATGTTCTGTCACCATTATGTTTTACAATCATGACAGAAAGCATCACTAATCTATAGGAGTGATCAACAGTGAGTAAGTATACCGTACTCTTCTTTCTCATCATGTTCATGATCGGAACCGATACGTTCATGATCTCTCCCTTGCTCCCGACGCTGCAAGTGAAATTCGGCGTGTCGACGGGGAGCGCCGGATGGATGCTTGGCGCCTACACGTTAAGCTCGGCCGTCTTCGCCCTAATCGCCGGGCCACTGTCCGACGGCTGGAACCGGAGAACCGTTCTGCTTTGCGGCTTACTCGGATTCTCCTTTTCGACGGCTCTATGCGGATTCGCGGATAGTTTCTGGACGATGTGCCTGTTCCGTTTCCTTGCGGGCATTAGCGCGGCGTTTACTGCACCGCAGGTGTGGGCTTCCATCCCCACCGTCGTATCTCCGGCCAAAATAGCGAAGACAATGGGCATTGCCTTTTCGGGAATCGCCGCATCCCAAGCGCTCGGCGTGCCGATCGGAAGCTGGCTTGCAACCTCGAACTGGTCCGTTCCGTTCTGGACGATCGGATTCGCTTCGCTGCTGCTCGTCGTCTGCGCTTTCTTCTTGCTGCCCGACATGAAACCAAGCGCGACCATGGGGGAGCGGACGTCGATTCTTAGGCGGTATGTCCCGCTGATCACAAGCGGCAAGGCAAGGAGCGGTTTCGTCGCCTACCTGCTCCTTCACTTAGCTGTCGGCACCTCGTTCGCTTTCGTCGGTAAATGGATGGCCGATACCTTCGCGCTTTCAGTCGGGCAGATCGGTACCGTGGTGATCTTCCTCGGCTTTGGCAATCTGTTCGGAAGCATGATCAGTTCTTATTTCTCTCGAAAACTGGGCAATACGAATACGATTGCCACGGGAATGCTGCTGCTCGTAGCATTGTACGCGGTCGTGCCCCAGCTAACTAGCGTCACATCCGTGAGAATCGTCTATCTGATCATTTTCACAACTCTCGGAATCGTCTTCCCGATCATTATAGGTGTACTCACTTCGCTCAACGCTTCCATCCGAGGAACAATTTCCAGTCTGACCAACTCGACGATGAACGGCGCTAACACACTCGGCGCTTGGGTTGCCGGCTTGCTCTATGTCCAGTTCGGCGGCTATTCGTCGATAGGCATGTTCTCCGCGGTATGTATGGCGCTCTCGCTTGGAACGCTCCTGTTAGGCGGCGTTTTCGGGAGGAAAACGGTTCGTTCAGACACGGAGTCCGCCTCTGCTTCTTAAGCCAATAGGAATTCGATCGCTAGGCTCGTCTATTGGAAGCGAAAAGAAAGGGGATCCTAAGAATAGATGCCCTTAAATTGTAGAGAAACCTACGGTTTATACGTCAGGTTTCTCTCTTAAATTTTCAGTTCAAATTAAGTGCTTTGGAGGGAAGGATCATCCCTCGTGTTCGACTCTTGCTCCTAGCTACCTGATATTTACGACAAGCTTGCCCGTTAACTTAATGAATAAAGGAGCAGCTGCCGCCGGCAAACTACTCCTTGGTTCGTTCAACTATCGTGTCCCGATAGCATTCCTGTAGATGGATTAAAGAAAAGCGCCTCGGTACGATGGGAGTACGCAACGGGTCATCGCCCTTTAAATCCCATCATCCAGGAGGACGCTCTACTATGAACTTTAAATCGCAGGACAAACAATATCAACTCATTGAAAAAATTACCGCTCAGCACCTCGTCGTCGGAATCGACATCGCCCAGCAATTGCATGTCGCACGTGCCGTTAACTTTCGAGGAATCGTCATCGGTCATCCAATTTCCTTCACGAACGATGAAGATGGATTTCAAAATCTTCTTCGTTGGATCCATTCGTTGCAAGCAGCGCACGGCCTTAACGCCGCAATCGTGGGCATGGAACCTACTGGCCATTACTGGCTTAATGTCTCAACGAAGTGGTTCTCGTGAATCCTCATCTCGTAAAAAAGAACAAGGAAAACCGAGATAATACGCCTTCTAAGAGCGACAAAAAGGATGCTCTTGTCATTGCAGACATGGTCAAAAACGGCTACTACTCTTTCGTTCGAAACACACCTGAGGCTTTTGAAGAACTGCGTGTGTATCTCTCAAACCGCGACTCTGTGGTTACGAGACTTGTTAGTGCGAAGAACCAAATCCATCGCTGGGTTGACGTTGTCTTTCCTGAACTCCGTCAGGTCTTTAAGTGCCTGATGTGCTCCGGTTCGCTGGCTACACTGCGTCTTTTTCCTACTCCTGAGGAGCTCTGTGAACTGCAACCTAACGACATCATAAAAGGCTGGAAATCGTTGATGAAGCGTCATTCTGGTGAGCGGAAAGCTCGATCCCTTCTCGCTCTTGCGGGCAGCTCCGTTGGCTCAAAACAAGCCACACATGCCTACAAGCTTCACTTGAAGCTGTTGCTGGATGAGTACGACCTTGCTTGCCAGCAGCTCAAAACGGTTGAGGCGGAAATTATTGCTGTTTTGGATCGCATTCCTTTTGCTAAATCCATGCTTGCTGTCAAAGGTATTAGTGCCATATCGCTTGCCGGTATTCTAGGTGAAGCCGGGGATTTAAGCGGTTTTGTTCACGGAAACGCCCTTCTGCGTCATGCCGGTCTCAACCTGGCGGAAGCGAGTTCTGGTAAATGGACGGGACAAATGAAGATTAGTAAACGCGGGCGATCTCGCCTACGAAGGTTTATCTTCATGATGACGATGAGCTTGGTCATGAATAATCCGGAATTTCAAGCGATGCACGCACACAATGTGCAGGTGAAGAAGATGAAGAAAATGAGGTCCATTATGAAACTGTGTGGCAAGTTAGCACGCATGCTCGTTGGCATGGCTCGCAGCCGTGAAGCCTACAATCCTCAAAAAACAATGCCACTACAGCTAGCAGTTTAGCCATTTTCCTACCGTTTCGTCGTACGAATTTTGGCTTATTCGCGGGATTTCAAAAGAAAGCACGGAGTACCGGATCCATTAAACCAAAGGGCACCGACCCGTACCGGTAGCATAACCGGCTTCCCCCCCTTGGAAAGGCGTAACGAAGGAATGAGAGGGCATAGACCCGTTGAGACATGGGAGTGAAAACCTCCAGGGGCGGCGTGGAGAATGCGTGCAGTATATGGAAGGATATGGGGTTGTAACCCCCCCTTTATTTCCTCACGCCTTCATTTGTTCTGGTCTACAACAATGGTTCTCTTACTATCTTTCTGTATTTCTGACAAGGGTGAAATCCTGCGAATAAGCGAGCATTCGTGAGAAAACTAAATCGTACCGAGGGAGTTGAATGCAACTCACTCATATTCTATGCTGAGCATTATAATATTAAAGAAACGCGCTCTGTTACCTAAGGGAGTGAATACATGATATTAATTGCAGCTGGTGTTGTAAGTGCATCCGGTGCGGATTATAGAATCGTCCTGCTCATATTTATAGTAATTCTCATAATAGGAATCATTCAATTATTAGTAAAGAAAAAGTAGTACAGGCTTCCAATATTATCTGGCAGCTTGTTCTACTGTTCTTTTAAACTATAGTTCCTCGTTAGTTTAAACTCCCGAGTTTATCACGAAATAAGTTCTTTATTTATAACGCCTCCACCAACGGTAATTTGATAGCCGTTGAGATCACGAAATGTAAACTCGCTCCAATGATTTGTGTAATTCGGATCTTTAATGATGGTTATATTTTTATCCATAACTTCTTGAGCTATCAAATCAACGGCATTCGTATAACAATATACATCGAAATATTGTTCCTCGTATCTGGAACTGATTGGGTTCACCTCATCTTCTTGTTTAGCTTCAATAAGAATGAGAGTCAGTTTTCCTCTCGAAACATGGTGGTGAAGAACCTTACCACCGATCACTTCATAGTTGAAGCCTAAATCGGAATAAAACTGAACTGTTTGCTCCAAATTTTTGACTAACAAGACGAATGAGGAACCATTGATGATAATCTCTGTCATAGTGAACACTCCAAATATGGATTTTTTCAATCAGGAATATCTTCACCTTAAACCCAATAAATTCCTGCTTTGACCCAAATCAAAAAAACCGCTAAAAATTAGCGGTTTTCATTCGTATGTTCTCCTTCTACACTACACTCTTTGAAGTTTCAACTTGCTTCGGCTCAGCATTTGCATAATTTGCAACCTGCGTAATCATGCTGTTTGTTATATAATACATCTCACCATCAATACCTTTAATCTGCGTCGTCCGAAGACCAAGTTCTTCTACCGTTCCCTCAATTGCATTGATTTTCACTTTATCTCCAACTGAAAATTGGTCTTCGAATAAAATGAAGAATCCTGTGACTACATCTTTTACCAATCCCTGTGCACCAAACGCCACAGCAAGTCCAACAACGCCTGCTCCTGCTAGGATACCTTTAATATCAATAAAAATTTCTAAAATGGTAATGAGTGCAATAAAATACACCACATAATAAATGACATTTTCACACAGCTTCACCAAAGTCTGTTCTCGACCTTTGCGATATGCTCGTGTTTTAGCTGTTACGATAAAGAACTTGCGCACGAATGCTTTCCCGATTCGAGTCACGATACTCGCCACTATTAAAATAAGAGAAATCTTTAATATTATTCCCCCAAACTCTAGCAGTACTGCTGTATTCCATAAGTTTTCCTGAAACCAATTCATCTCTCTCTCTCCTTTCACAAATACAATATATCATAAACTAAATTGGTTAGTTGAGAAACGGCAGCCCATATGTGAACTTCCCCCCATTTGTTAGACATGATTAACGATGGAGGTGCAGTTCATTTTTGGCTGCCGTTTCCATGCACCCCTTTCCCGTATTAATTGCATATAATACGCTAGGAAATTTCGCTGATCATCTAAGCGGGAAGGAAATGACCAATGGATGAAAATTCAAACGAATTAATAAAAGCCAGAGAAATTCAAATTGCAAAAATTGAATTTATAGCTGCGTCAATTACTGCAATCGGAGATGGTTTATCAGTAATCGCTGCCGGTCTTGCCCTAGAAGCTTTGGAAAACCCCATTGATCAAATGCCAAAACAACAATCGAGTCGTTCAAAACAGCTAGACTCTATACAATATAATCTGGATTATTACATTAACGAATTGATACAAATCAGAAATCGCATTTAATCTGATAAGTCATAATGGCTGGCATAATCGAATTCCTCATACTACTTGAGGCATTCGTAATTTAGATTATTTTTCATACCCATTAACACATCAAGGCTGCCGATTCCTTGTCGGCAGCCTCGCTATTGTCTATTGAGCTATCGTTTCCCATCAGCGTAGCATTCTGTGAGTTCAGAAAAAGTCCGTCATTCAAGAACTTTCAGCCGTTAAGTACGACACCTTGACTGAAACAATCCCTTGCGGTTACTTTTATAAGATTCGATTCTGATGCCAGAAGTAGAGTATAGTTGGAGTAGTTAAAAAGATATTCCAGGAGGCTACATCCATGTCACAGGAAATTTGGATTAATCTGCCGGTCAAAGATGTTGAGAGGTCAACCGCCTTTTTCAATGAGATTGGATTCAATGCGGTGAACGTTGGTAACGAGAGAGCCCACCTTGCCATTGGCCAAACAACGATTCTACTGTTCCCGAATGAGGAGTTTGAGAAATTTACAGGTTCTAAAACCGCAGAGACATCACATAGCGCAGAAGTAATATTTTCCATTAGCGCTGACAGCAGAGATGAAATAGACGCCTTTATTCAAAAAGTAGAGTTTGCCGGGGGAAGCATCTTTGGCAAGCCGAGTGACATTGATGGATGGATGTATGGCGCAGGATTTGCCGACCCGGACGGTCATCGCTGGAACCTGTTGTACATGGATAAGAGCAAAATGCCGAAACGTTAATGGAAACGCCGGTCACCTGCTTAAGGTAACCGGCGTTTATTTACATCTCTTATAATCTGATAATTCCATCTATTTCAGAGATTCACACTCTCTTCTATTCATTCCTCTAACGTCAATTTCCAGAATGCGATCCGATCCCGTTTCCACGTATAGGTAAGATACAGTTCTTTATCTTTGGATACAATTGCAGGATAGGAATATTCACCCGGTTCATTCTCCAGCACTACCTCATCACCCCAAGTAAGGCCGTTATCGCTCGAAAATCGAACCACTAGCGGTGTACGAGGGCTGTCCGTTGCATAGCCCGCAACCGGATTAAAAATAAGTGCTAACTTGCCATCGTCCATCAAGGTCGCATCAATACCGCTATTGTTATTGGGAAGCGAAGTTGGGTATGCTTGGCACCAAGTCTGCCCATTGTCGCTCGAGTCGCTGCGGAAGATCATGCCTTCAGTGCTGCGAAGAAGCATATGCACGCGTTCTCCGCCTGAAGACCATAGGGTTGGCTGAATGAGTCCTTTTGCGAACCAATGGTCTGCACCTACATATTCACCTAAATTCATGGGCACAGGCTCGCTCTTTGTCCAAGTTAGCCCGTTGTCACGCGATATATCGACGAATGCTTCCCAGATCTGTTTTCCTGCAGCAGACGGATCATGCCGCTCCACCGATGACGGGGCCAATATCGTTCCATCCTTCAATGCAATTGGTTTATTCCTCACAGGACCGCGGCCCCCAACATCCCCTGGAACTAATTCGCGCGGTTCCGTCCAAGTTCGCCCGGCATCTTCCGAATAGCTGACTCGCGTATACCAATCCGTGATCTCGTGGCCGACTTTATAAAACAAAACTAAAGTGTCTCCCTGAACAAATAATACGGGGTTCCAATGGGCAATCCCCTCCTCATCTGCCGCCTTGTACGGAACTGACCAAGTACCTTCGGTACGCGTGGACATCCAAATTGCCACGTCGCTGGATTTTTCGTGCTTGCCTGCAAACCATGCCGCAACCACATTACCATTCGGCAGTACTGCAACCGTCGAGGCATGACTGCTCTGAAAAGGCTGCCCTTCGTCAAAGATATATTCCTTCTCGGCACTTATCCGATTCAGTTTCTCCACGTTCTACTCACACTCCATGTTAGTTTACGACAACATATCAACGTTGTATCTTTGCAAAAATGAATGTGTCCCTCCATTCACTTCCATCAACCGATAAATCTTCGTTCTTGCTAGTACCCTCACGTTCAAAATGCAATCGCTCAGGTATTAACTTGCTTTTCGTATTTTTTGTATCGCATCGTATTTCCAACCTTCGGGCATTCAACTGACTAAAAGCAAAATCACAAATACCTTTAACGGCTTCAGTCATATACCCCTTGCAACTTAAACGTGTATCTATCCAATATCCAATTTCAAATTTACGTACATCCCAATCTATGTTATGTAAGCTTGACGTACCAACAAATTGTCCCGTTTCTTTCAAAAAGACAAGGAATCTTAGACTCTCGCGACTTAAAAATCTTACATGTGCCTCTCTAACTGCAAGCTCAATATCATATTCGGATTGTTCATTCTGCAGAAACTTTAACCAAGGTTTCAACTCATCTATCGAAGCAGTAACGGCTTCAAACACAACCTGACCATCCCCTGGTTTCGGCATTCGAATTACTAATCGATCAGTATGAAACTCATCCGGAAAATCAATCATAATTGGTTTCATAAATCCCCCCCTTTGATTCACTAAAACTTACTCCACATACCGCACTTTAAACAGACATGAAATCATCGAGTATCCGCATATTAATCCTACGAAAAACTGGCCGTTATTACTCATAACCTTTAGAAAGGGTTGGACTAGAGGCAAGTTAGTATAGAATGCCAGAACAAAATAGAATAACATAACAAAACTGATAGCAAAAACAGCAAGCTTGCCGCTATCTAATCGAAAATGCTTTGGAATTCCATGAATAAAAGCCAAATACATACCGGAGAATACAGAAACTACTATCGGAATCCATAAATGATATCCCCGAATATTATATGTTTTTGATGACCATTCATCAGCAAATTCTAGTAAAGTATTAGAATAATAGATTAGTAAAATTGCTCCGATTGACCAAATAACAGAGTAAAGATTTCTTGTGTAATTATTCACTTTATCCCCTCCTTTATTGGACTTTTAAGTCTTCACCAATCCGTTTTATACCTTCATAAATGACACCTTCATCATAATTCTTGATATCAAAATAACCCTCATAATGCTCCCAAACATCCGGACGATTAGAATACTTAGCAACAGTATCCAATATTAGATTGAATAACATGGAGGCTTCAGCTTCTGTCGGATGTCCCTCAACCATAAGCCTAAATTTCACGGTCTTTTTACCGTCGAATGATGACGCTGTAGTTTCGATCTCCTGGAGTTGTCTGAAATAGTGTTCCGTTTTTCCGACTGCATCGCCTATATCTATGTTTGTTTTTTCATTACAAGCGACTGTTACAACTAATAATATTATCGAGAGGATGAACAGGTTCATTCTATTTTTCACATTATTACCTCCTATTCATCTTAAATCAAGAAATCTTTTCCACTCAGTATTAGACGAAATACAGTCATGGAAGTTGCGCTTTGGGGCTGCATAGTTAAATAAAGGCACCCGATTATATATAATCGAATGCCTTCTTTGCTTGATTGATTTATCGTTCCGTTACTCCGCAACGCGCACGTATATCCGATCACCATGCTTTTCTACCGCCACAGGCGCCTCAAAAAAATCACTGAGACCGTCCGTCGTCAGGACGTCTTCCGTTCTCCCCCTTCGAACCACCTCGCCGCCTCTTATGAGCAGCGCATGCGTAAACACCGGCAATATCTCTTCCGTATGATGCGTGACGTAAATCAGCGTCGGAGCATCTTTGCTTTCGGCCAAGTCCTTGATACTGGCCAGCAGCCGTTCACGTGAGAATAAGTCGAGGCCGTTACATGGCTCGTCCAGGATAAGAATGCGCGGCTTCGCCATTAGCGCGCGGGCAATGAGCAGCTTCTGTTTCTCGCCCTGCGAGCAGGTGCGAAACTCGCGATCCCACAGATGGGCACAGCCCAGCATCTCCATCAGGGACCGAGCTGCATCGAGGTCCTCATCTAAAATAAGGTCATAGAGCCCAATCGTCGCATGCTTCCCGCTGATGACGATATTTTGGGTCCGGTCTGAAGCATATAGCTTCTCTTGAAGTGATGTGCTGACCCATCCGATTGTTTTGCGAAGCTCCCTCAAGTCGACTTCTCCGAAACGGTGGTCAAGCACGCTGACCGAACCTTCGGAAGGCCAGAAGTAGCCGTTCACCATATTTAGCAGCGTTGTTTTGCCGGATCCGTTCAGGCCAAGCAGTGCCCAATGTTCGCCGGAGGAGACCTGCCAGCTGACATCATTCAGCAGCGTAAGTCCCTCCCGTCGCCATGTAACATGTTCGATATCGATAATCATAGATTTATTGCTAAGCTCCTTTCAAGACCGAGAACCTTATCTTAGATAGATTGGCGATAAAATCAGCAAAGTAGAAATGATTACAAAAAATTGAGTTGCGCTTCGAGGCAGCTTCTCTCTTCCTTTTCCTGTATACCATCCACTGAACTGAAGCTTGTTTCGGTACAAAACAAAAATAAAAATGTATATGCCAAGCATTATAGTCCATTCATACTTTTCCTTAGAAATACCTAACTCGGAGTAGATTGTTTTTATCAGAAACCCAAAAATCGCTCCAAGAACCGCAATAAGCAAAATAATTCGAAGTAACTCCAGCACCACTCTACTAATAGTAACCACTTCCTTAACAGAAAATAGAGGCTCATCTCAGAAGTAATGTAACAAATAATTACAAAATTTTCTTGATTAGAAGGAAATTCCTCCCTTATCATAGAAGATATAGGACTAAAGGAGGAGTGCTAAATGACCACAAAAACCCAACGTAATTTTCAGCGGCAGATGAGGAAAGTTCAAAGGGATGCCTCAAAAGTTCAAACTGCTGCTTTTTACAGTTACATCGCAGATGATGTCATAAAGACTTACTATGATGAGAAGAAAATTAGGAATAGCTTTAATCTGTTCCGTATCATTAGAGTTGCTATGTTTATTCTCATTGCTGCTGCAGTTCTGTTTGGTGTTATAGGTTACCTTGCGTCGGAGAAGAAACTTATCTCGATTCCCATCACAACATTGTTTATCAGCATGATCTTATTGTTCTTCGGAATCCTACATCCGAAGTTGGTTTTCTTCGTTAAAACAAGACTTGAAGTAATCGGGCTATATGGCATTTCAATAATTGTTTCGATGTTTGCGGTCGGATTCTGCGCTTAGATAATTGGCCAAATTATTGTAATGGAACCTCTATCTTTTCTACTAATTCCGCTGCCTGAGATATGAAATTGTTGAATCCCACGCTAACTTGCATATTTAAACCTAAGCCAACTTCACGAAGCTTCTTTTGCAATTCTTCATAATTCACTTTATCCTCTTCGGTTAAATCGGCAAATTTATATAACTCATCATGAGGAAAATAACTCAATTTGTTATACAATTTACTAAGGATATTCTTATCTCGTTTGGATAGCGTCCCCAATTGACCCCCGGATGTGATACCAAGCCATATACCGTTCAATACGTCTCCCAGTTCAACAGTAACCAAGTTCGGTTCAGACCAATGATGGGCAACTTGGTTTGAAATTAATCCTTCCAATTCGACTAAATTCGTTTGTACCTCGGTAACGAGTATCTGTTCTTTAACAAAATTAATCCTCATATATCCCCATGCAACTAATGCGATTAAGGCGATATTCAACCCAACTGAAATCTTTACGATTACCTTTTGTTTTTTGCTCAATCGTACTACCCCTTTCTCTTTGAACATCACCGTAGTGGGAGGCTAAGATGAGACAGAAAACAACCACCCTCGTTATCTTACTTGCGCTAAGTGCATTGTTTTTCTATGGAGTAGATTTGTTCACTATGGATGGAACAAGGCATAGTTCGGGAAACGGAAATCCGGGGCTGATTGCAGTTGCATTAGCTGCCTCCGTCTATATCCCCTTGCTGCTGCTCACAGTCACTCTCACCTATACCTGGTTTCGCCAACGCAAAGCCGCCATACGATGGCTGATCGTATTATGTAGCTGTTGTATTGTTTCTGCTTCAATTTATGGGGAGATTCGTTTTATTAATCAACAACTGAATATACTAGGTGACTGGGATGACCCTGAATCCAAGCTGTATCGCTTCTCGTTCCTGAACCAGTATACAAATACTTTCTTTTTGAATGGATATACTTTCGTTGGCGGTTTGGCTTTTGCCGTATTGGTTGGCGTTTTGTTTAGTTTCCGCTTTGGAACAAAAAGGAGCGAATAATCTCCTGCTGTAATTTTTGTCTGTATGATTTTACCAAAAGAACATTGCCTGGCACAATGGTTAATTAAGTCTGTTTTGCCGGTTTAATAAAGGCGAGGCAACCGGTTAATGCCGGCTGCCTCGTCGTGTTTTTTCTAATTATCGTGTTCCGATTAGCTTAATGAACGGTATACATATAACGCGAACGCTTTTACCAGCACAATGATTATTACAGCAAACCACCCGAAAAAGAACAACCCCACACAAACACCGGCAAATTGTTTACCGAAGCTTCGATTCGCATCCGATACCCTGAGAGTAACTAACAGACTACTCAGTAATAGAAAAAATAAGAACCAAATCAAACTTTGCTGCAAGCTATGTAATATATAAATTGCCGCACCATATACAAACGCACCTAAACTAAAATAAAGCACAACTTCCTTCTTCTTCATTATTGCTCTCCACTTCTTTGCAGCCTTCTGTACCCTATATATTAAACACGAAAATAATTCCTTGGCATATTAGCAAATTGTTCCACTTCCTTTGCATTTAACCACTTACTCACCGTTAACGCCACTTCTTCCTCAACAGCTTAATCGTCGTACTTATAATCATGTATAAGATCAAAATACATACCACGGTAAATAAGTAAGATGTCACCGAGAAGCTTACCCAAGTGGCCGTTTGCGTAACGGAACCATCCGAATTTTCCACAACCGACGTCGAGTTGAACTTTAAGAATAGGAGCAGCAACATGGGCATCAACGCTGAAACGATTAAACCTACGATAATCTCTTTTAACTTGAACAATGCTGTATTTCCTCCTCGTTTGGCTAGTTTGAATATACCACGTACTGGATCTGTTCCGCCCGCCGAAAGCGAGTTCTCACTTGCGAAATCCCTGCGTATGGGAGCTGAGAGTTCCAAAAGACGACTCTCAACTCTGAATCCACCACCACTCGGGGTTCGAAGGCAGCTGAGAGTTCCAAAATGCGACTCTTAGCTATGAATCCACCATCGCTCGGATTTCGAAGGCAGGTGAGAGTTCCAAAATCAAACTCTCACCTGCGAAATCCCCGCGAAAAGAAACTGAGAGTTCCAAAATGTGACTCTCAGCTCCCAGCCCGCCTGGATCTGATGTATATTCCTCCAATCCTGTTTGGCTTAACCCGGGGCTAGCCGTTAGCCCAACGCCTACTTCTTGCTTTTTCGCACATGATAAACAACTGACGCAACACATAGGAAGCAAAAACTATGGTTGATAGGAGTAAGCGACGCTTCTTCAATTTAACTATCACTCCATATCCAAATTCACTTTACTCAATGAAGTTAATAGCAAGCCGAAATTGTTTCCCATGCATTATCATCATCGTACTCGCATTTAAGAATAAAATTCGATTGAGGTAAATAGGTTATCCTGAATTTGTGGTTACTTGGATTACTGGGGAGATAGGGGGATCCGAAAGTTGCGGTTACTCCTTGCAACTTAATGTCCGCGCCTCCTCTTCTTGAATATTCAACATCCAAAGGATACCCTTCAGAAATACGCCAATCACTAGAGTAGTAGGCCGGAACATCTCTTAAATACTTACTTCCCACAATCAGAAACAGTAGAGAGAAGATAATAAATAATACTCTCTGCCCTATTTTCAATCTCTTTCGCCCTTTTCTACTCATAACTAACCAAGAAAATGAAACAAATGATATAAAACAATTGATTAAGAAGTAGACATACAAACCATTCACTAAAAACAATACAGGACCAGCTACTAATGCAGCATAAAGCGCTAGCATACAAACTATTAGAATTGACTTCTGTAACAAGACCATACCTCCAACTACGCTTCAATCACTGTGGCAGTCCAATTTCTAATTGCATTCATGCCCAGCAAGAAATTAATATATTATTTCTCATGATTCTATTTAAATTCTTGAATAATCGTCATAACAACAGTAGTTAGTAAC
Organism: Paenibacillus sp. BC26; assembly: GCF_900116125.1. Classification (NCBI taxonomy): domain Bacteria; kingdom Bacillati; phylum Bacillota; class Bacilli; order Caryophanales; family Paenibacillaceae; genus Paenibacillus; species Paenibacillus sp. BC26. Next base: position 1,041,718 of record NZ_FPAD01000002.1, read on the forward strand.
CAGATACATATTATAGTATAAGTGAAATATATATTTTTAATTAGGTATGCCAAAGGAAGAATAATATTGATAAATAGGATCGCGAAGACCCTTTCTTTCTTGGAACCTTCATGATATACCGCAGCTGTACCCAGAACCCAAAGTTACATGCTAAGTACAGACATAGACAAATTAAAATAAAAAAGATAAAGTTGCCTCCTCTTCCTTGCGCCTCACCTATTCAGCAAAGAATCGCGCAATATCCGCAGGCAGCTTGCTCTCGCGATGGGCCAACCCATACGCTCCGTCCTTCTCTGTAATCCCATAGTTATATCCCAGCGTGTTAGCTGTAATAAACAAGACGGTTAGCCTAGCCGCTGCATCGGTTCGAAATTCGTTATCCGGCCCCTTCTGGTCCAGGAGGCGTTGGATCGTGCGTACATCTTCCCCTTCATAGGTATGGAGCAACCTGGTCCCTCGATATATATTTACTTTCTCGACCGGCAAATCCAATAAATTCGGGTCATGACTGGGCTGATCTGCCCCCTCGAACAAAACATAAATGCTATACCCGGTTCTATTCTCGATAGTAGCAATAGCTGCACTGTCATCTTGAACAGCGACCACATCCCGATCAGGGTATCCCTCGATTTCATACACAGCATTGTTGCCGGAAATTCTCGAGCCACGTTCAACTACACCGATTTTATCGATCTTCGTGGATTCAAGTAAGGATAATTCCCAGGCGTTAAGATAACGCTTATCTCCAAAATCAATGTAATCCGCGACAGATTCATTGCTTGCATGTACGCCCGAATTCCCCCCATTCCCACATCCCGTAATCATCACCAATCCTATAGCCAGCAATAAGCGCCATCTAATCACTACAACACCTCCATTAATGACAAAAACATCCATACTCTTCAGACGAAAATAAACATCTATAGTTGCGCTTACGCACAAGCATTCTTCTTTGCCCATACAATGGAATAGGCATATGGAGATTGATAAGGAGGCAGAGCCGACATGCAGTTCGAACCGACCTTAAGGTCGAATATTATCGCGGCAGCCAGGGACTTGAACAGCAGCCCCGCGGGATTCGCTACGTTTAAGAAGTCGTTTTGCAATGAGAAGTACTGGACGTTGACGAGTGAAGGTGGATTTCAGCTCAGGGACAGCGTTATGCCGGCTGAAGCCATTCAGGATATTTTTTCGAATGGGAAAAAATACGGCTTCGAGTGCGCGACAGCCATCATCATCGTGTTGTACAAAGCCGTTCTCGATACGCTCGGAGAAACTCCGTTTAATCGGTTGTTTCAGAATCTGTACCTGCACTCCTGGCAAGCAGACAGTGACCTCGGACTAATTACGGAAGACGCGCCAAGCGAAAAATCGCAGCCCGGTGACGTGTTGTACTTCAAGAACCCGGATGTCAATCCAGATAAAATGGAGTGGCAAGGCGAAAATGTCGTTAAGCTGGGTGACGACCTTTATTTCGGGCATGGGATTGGCATCAAGAGCGGAGAAGGCATCATAGCCTCGCTAAACAAACGCCGCATTGAAGATGCAACAAAATCCGCCTACCTGGAGGATCGGTTCGTGTATCCGGATTTCTATCATTTGTCCCAATACGCTCCCGCCGATATCCGCCTGTACTACAATACGAAATGGCCGAACCCGTACGCGGCAGTAGGTGCGAGCATCGGCGTAAGAAGATATATCCGGCATTAACGCACAAAGGCCGGGAAGAGCAAATGCTCTTCCCGGCCTTCTTTTATTTGGTCCCACTAGGGACTTGCCGGTCCTTCACCAGCTTCAAAGTCGCTACAATCAGAAAACTAACAATGACGAGCAGCAGCCATGAGCTCACTTTTCCAAAATGTACGAACCGCCATGATTCGGCTTGATCCGGATATTCCCACGCGCCAAAGAACGTTGCGACGTTCTCTGCGATCCAGATAAAGAACCCTATTAACACGAACGATGGCGCGAGCGGCATCCGGTATCGTGTACCGCCAACCATATAGGTGACCCAAGTCCGCCAAAATACGAGTAGAACAAGTGCTGACAACCACCAGCGAGCATCGATCCAATAATGATGAGTGAAGAAGTTCAAATAAATCATAGCAGCAAGTGTAACCACCACCGGGAACGGCGGCCATCTTACCAATTCGACGTCCATCCGCCGCCAGGCTTGGCAGAGATAACTTGCAACACTCGCGTACATAAAGCCACTGTATAACGGAACGCCGAACACCTTCGTATACCCCTCCCCGGGGTACGACCATGAACCCATGTGCACCTTGAAGATTTCAAGTGCCAAGCCAATTAGGTGAAACAAAGTGATGACTTTAACTTCATCGCGCGATTCAAGACCGGAACGAACCATCCACCACTGCATCGTAAGGCAAATGAGCAGCAGCAAGTCGTACCTCGGGAGCCAAGGAATCTGAACAAGCTGCGTTAAAGCCAGCGAAGCGAAAATCACAACGGGGAACAGACAAGACCATGCCTGCTCCCAGCCGAAACGAACGAGCTGAAGCAATGCCCTTCTCATTATTCGTCCATTTTGTATTCTAAGACGTCTCCCGGCTGACAATCTAAAGCTTTACAAATGGCCTCTAAAGTGGAAATCCGAATCGCTTTAGCCTTCCCATTCTTCAATATGGACAGGTTCGCCATCGTAATTCCGACCCTCTCCGAAAGCTCCGTTACGCTCATTTTCCGTTTCGCCAACATCACATCAATATTAATTATGATCGCCATGTTATTCACCTCAGACCGTTAGGTCGTTTTCTGATTTGATATCTATGGCATTTTTCAACAGCTTCTGAAGAACAGCCGCGAAGACGGCAATGACCACCGAAGCAAATATAAACACCATCCCGATTACAATGACACCGGGGGAATCATCCCTCTCAGCAAAGAGGTAGAAGAGCGGCATTCCTAAGACAAACAAGGCACTGATTACGAGCGCGCAAGTTTTGATATGCTTCAAAGCAGTAACAGCTAAATCCGAGAAAGCTTGGTTCTTATCAATATAGCCTAACAGTTTGAAAGCATGATACAGAGCAATGTAGTAAGGAATCACCGTTGCGTAGAGATCAATACATACAAAATATTTCAGATACGTATGATCCGGATATAATTCTACAATATAATTCGCGATCTCGGGAATGACAAATATGCAAATCGCCAGAACCGGAATGCCGATCAGAAAAACAGTTACCTTTAAGAAGAGGGTTGAGCCTCGTTCCATGACATGCACCTCATTTCGTTGTTCCCACATTGAATTTACCATACAATTTATCGTTTTGCAATAAATTTAAATCGTTATATGATCTATTTATATTGTTTAAATCAAATACAAAGGCCGCCAAAATCCGGCAGCCTTTGTGAATCGGGATCCCCTCGCAATTAGGAGTGCTAAAGCTTCTTTACCATATGGATATCATGCGGTTCTTTTTCAAACAGTTCCTTATCCACCTCTAACGTATTCATCGAGCCGCAGCTGGAATAGAACTTGACCGCGGACTCCGTTTCCGTTGAGGAGATGTAGAGATATTCAGCCCCTCTTATGATGGCTTCATTGCTTAACTCCTCCAAGATACGTCGGCCAATTCCTTGTCTCCGGTAGTTTCGTGTAACATACATCAGATCGACTTGCAGCTGATTGTTCGCCTGGCCTCTGAACTGATGAGCCAAGACACCGAATCCAACGAGTTTATTCTGATCGTAAGCGCCAAATGCGGTCCCACCGTTTTGAAGTTCATATTCAAAGCGAGAAAGGATTGCTGCATAATCGTCTTCTCCCCAATTGGGACATTCATGCTCCGATTTGATCGCGTTTAGAACGCCGTCCCTGCATGTATAGACCAAATTGATGGTTTCCGAACGGTCAATATCGCGTATCGAAGCTGAATCTTCGAACTTCATTTGCTTGAACGTAATCATTGCAGCACTCCCCCTCCTAAGTTTGCATTAAGTACGTGGTTTCGTGCCGCAAGCCATGACAAAGTTCATCATCGCATAAGCCTCGGACGAATTGTTCAGCTTCTCCGATGCTTGCTTCATCTGATCCAGCTCCTCCTGAGTAATCACGCCTTTCTGGCATAACCCCATGAATCGTCTGATATCAAACTGGTATCGGAAACCTTCAATGCCAAGTAAATCGCTATGCTGCAGAATCGAATCCATATCGACATCGGTAAAACCCGCTTGCCTCAACAGCCTTGGCAGACTTCTGCCAATCAATCGGTTGCCACCATTCCAAGCTACATAATCTGCAACCTTTCGTAATACGGACGGCAGCACAGGTAAGTCCGGATGCAGCGCACCAAATATCCCATCATCGACATCAATGATAACCAGCTTCCCTCCCGGCTTTAACACACGAGAGAGTTCTCCGGCCGCTGCCAGCGGATCTTTCAAATGAAGGAAGAGCAGTCTTGCAATAACAAAATCATAGGAATGGTCCGGCAGCCCGCTATCATAGACAGAGGCATGGACAAACTCCAATTGCGACGCGAATCGTGGAACTAATCGATTACGGGCTTCGTTCAAGAGGGTGGAATCAACCTCCAGCGCGGTAATTGTACTCTGGGGTACCTGCCCAACCAGTTGTTCCGTGAAGAACCCGGGGCCACTGCCCACTTCCAGAATACGCATCCCGTCCTGTAATCCAAACCACTGCAGGTTACGGAACTCTTTCTCCCATCCCATCAACACCTGAACCTGCAAGCGCGCCATTTCACCTGTGTAACCCAATACGGCCTTCTCGATATCGTAAGTTGAATTCCGCTCGATCATATGTACCTCCGGGAGCACCATTGTGATAGTGGAAGGGAATGACCTTTCCTACCAGCCATCATACTTTACATGTATATCCTAAAAAAGAGAAAGTTGTTTGTTTATAATTTCCTATTTACATCTATCATCCACCGCCGGCTGCAGGTTCATATACGTATCGCGGCCGCCGAGTGTGCTGGCTGCAAGTTCATGTACTTATCACGGCCACCAATGTGCTAGCTGCAAGTTCATGTACTTATCGCGACCACCTAATGTGGCCACGTACAACTTGGATCTCACTTTCCCCGGAAAAGGCAAAGAATCGGAGTAGGAGTTGGTTAGAGTTGGGCGGAGTTGAGCTCAATGTTGAGTCTCTGAGATTCTAACGAATCGTAGAAGCCTTATTCGGCTGAATTTGGAGGTACAGAAAATCTAACGAATCGTAGGAGCCTTATTTCAGGAAAATCGGCCCTAAGATACATAAAAAACGTCCAATAAGACCTGTACGATTCGTTAAAATTTTTTCGAGGCTATTTGGAGGCAATAAGGCCTCCACGATTCGTTAGAGCATTCCACCTTTTCCAAGCACAACCGCACAACGAGATACCGCTCCCCCTTGTCCTAACCAACGCAAAAAAAGCAGCCGAACCCTCTCGGCTGCTTCTATATTGGGTGTTGTCCGATACTGGCAGCCGATCTATCTCGGCTGCTTCATTATAGGATCTTAGTGCGATGCCTGCAGCGATACTTTCTCGCTTAGACCAAGCGCCCGCGCGGTTGAAAGCTGATGTTGACGGATCAACTCAGGGTTCTTCAGCAGGGACACGCCGTAAGACGGAATCATTTCTTTGATCTTCGGCTCCCACTCTTTGATATGACCAGGGAAGCATTTCTTGATGACTTCAAGCATAACGGATACGGCAGTGGAAGCACCCGGAGATGCGCCAAGCAATGCTGCAATGGAGCCGTCAGCGGCACTGATAACTTCCGTACCGAATTGAAGCGTTCCTTTGCCGGCCGCGGTGTCCTTAATAATTTGAACACGCTGACCTGCTACTAGTAATTCCCAATCCTCGCTGTTTGCATTCGGAACGAATTCCCGCAACGCTTCCATGCGTTTTTCCTTGGATAACATGACTTGCTTAATTAGATAAGTGGTCAAGGAAACGTTCTTCACGCCAGCTGCCATCATCGTAACGAGGTTATGCCCTTTCACGGAAGACGACAAATCGAACATGGAACCGAATTTCAAGAACTTCGGCGAGAAACCGGCGAACGGTCCGAAGAACAGAGACTCTTTCTTGTCGATAACGCGTGTGTCCAGATGCGGAACGGACATTGGCGGCGCACCGACCGGAGCTTGTCCGTATACTTTGGCACGATGCTTCGCGACCACTTCCGGATTCTGACACACCATGAACAGACCGCTTACTGGGAAGCCGCCGATTCCTTTTCCTTCAGGAATGCCGGATTTCTGCAGCAAATGCAGGCTTCCGCCGCCGCCGCCGATGAAGACAAACTTCGCCGTTTGGCGTTCTACCGCGCCTGTCTCGACATTACGGACTTTCAATTCCCACGAACCGTCTCTTGCACGCTTAATATCATCAACGTTATGGTTGAATTTAACATCCACGTTCTCGCTCTTCAGGTGATCAAACAAGATGCGAGTTAGAGAGCCGAAGTTAACATCCGTACCCGATTCGATTCTCGTAGCTGCAATAGGTTGATCCAGCTTCCGATCCTTCATCATCAGCGGAATCCATTCCTTCAGCTTCGCCGGATCCTCGGAATACTCCATGCCGTCAAACAACGGATTGTGCTCCAATGCTTTATACCGTTTCCTCAAAAAGTTAACATCTTGTTCCCCTTGAACAAAACTCATATGAGGGACTGGAACGATAAAGTCCTGTGGATTGCGAATCAAGTTGCTGTTCACCAGATAAGACCAGAACTGCCTGGAAACCTGGTATTCTTCATTCACTTTAATAGCTTTGCTGATATCTATGGAACCGTCCGGTTTCTCAACCGTGTAGTTAAGCTCGCAAAGTGAAGAATGTCCTGTTCCTGCATTATTCCATTCGTTTGAGCTTTCCTCACCAGCGGTTGCACGCCGCTCGAGTACGGTAATGTTCCAGTCCGGCACTAATTCTTTAAGCAGCGAACCTAAGGTAGCACTCATGATTCCGGCACCAATTAAGATAACGTCTGTATTCGTTTGTCTGTTGCTCATGTTTACCGTCCTTCTACTCTACGATTTGCAGAAAGGATGTGAGCGTTCCTGCTAAAGCGCCACAGCAAGCCAGGGTAAAACCTTATCACACATCTTTTCCGGTCATTTTTCTCTCTCCTAGTGTATCACTATTATTTAGAGATTAAAATAATTGGGTTCAATAATCCTTTACAAATTCGTGTACCAATTACACCTAACATATCCTTAATTCCACTATGCTGGCCGATAGAGGTAAAAACTAACAGGCCCCATACCTTTATTAGTGTAACCACTTCTTCCTAGCAAATAACAAAGCCAAATCTTGCCGAATCTATTCGTACTGCATCGTGACCGTGCCGGCATAATCAGCAACATGTTGTGGCGTTACATGCAATGCTTTCACGTCCAATGTCGACCGCGTCCCAGCAGCCGTAAGGAATTTATCTGCCTTTGCAAATACGAGTCGCCCGAGGAAGCCCAATGCTTTCGTCCGATAATGCATCGGAATCGCAACAGTCGCCTGCAATTGACGCATCACATGGGCGGCTTCCGTCCCATCAAGCGTCATTCTTCCACCAACGGGAATCATAAGGACGTCCACTTTGCCGATTGCCTGAACTTGCTCCTCGCTAAGCAGATGTCCCAAATCCCCGCAATGACAGATCGTCAGACCATCCATTTCGAAGCGAAAAATAATATTGGGACCTCTTTTCTTCCCTTCAACCTTATCGTGGAATGTCTTGAACCCGGTTATACGCACATCCCCGCAGCTATATGACTTGGGTTCATTCACAAGCACATAGTTCCCTGAGGCTGCCTCAATTTTATTGTGATCACCATGATTATGGGTAACGACAACGATATCCGATTCAATCGGAACCGGCATGCGGTAGCCAAGAAATTTATAATAGGGATCGATGAGAGTTCTCGTGCCTACATCTGACGTCAGAAGAAAGGATGAATGACCGAACCATTTGATTTGCATAGGGGAGAGCTCCTTTTCTAACTAGGTTTGGATTGGTTTCAAATGAAGCTTCTTGTATACGTTAAAATAAACCCACACCGCATTCATCAACAACAGCGCGCTGGTAACAATAAATACGTAGCGGCTTCCGAACCAGGCTGCCACTTGGCCGCCAAGGACCGCGCCCCCAAATACGCCCAAATAGCCCGCTGACATCGTAAAACCAAACACTCTGCCCGTTATCGCCGCAGGTGTAATTTTTTTGATCAAAATATTCACTGTAGGCGTCAACCCGGCAGCGGTAAGCCCCAATAAGAATCGCAGAATCATTAACTCCCACGGATTACGGACGAAAGCTTGCGGGATGAAAATAACTCCGGCTGCAATCAGCGAAAACAACATTACTTTATGTGCTCCGATGCGATCAGATAACTTGCCCAGCCGCGGCGCCGCAAAAATATTGGCAAGTCCCGATGCGGAAAATGTAATCCCGGCAATCAATGCAACATGACTGAGATTGTAGGTTAACTGGGTAATATAAACGGTAAGAATCGGTTCCACCGAATATAGGGCAACCGTTAACACGAAGAAGGTCACGAACATCGTGATCGTCAAGCTTTTCTCCGGAATGAGAGCCCACACTTCTTTGGCCTTCTTTACCTGTTTATGCTCGCGTGTAAAGGTTTCTTTTACGAAAAATGCCGTTGTAAGAAAGGCGACAAACATCAGCGCACCTGTGATGAAGAATACATCCTGCATGCCGAAGTTTTCCACCAAGAAACCGCCAATCATAGGTCCAAGCAAAGAGCCGGCAATGTTGGCTGTCGACAGCGTGCCTAAGGCATACCCCGCATGATCTCGGTCGGTCTGCGTTGCAATCAACGTCGTACATGCAGTGCCGTATCCGGTAATAATTCCTTGCAATAATCGTAGTCCTATAAGTACATAAACGTTAGGCGCGAAGCCCATACAGAAGATCACAATCGCCATACCAAGACTCGCTCGCAGCAGCATCGGCTTTCGCCCGAATTTATCCGCAGCTGCTCCCCATATGGGAGAAAATATCGCGGAGATGATGAACGTAACGCCGAAAGCGAAGCCGGAGAATTGTGCGATTTCACTTGCATCATGGACGCCAAGATGCTTGATAAACAGCGGCAATACAGGTGCAATCTGACTCATGCCCACCCCTGTCACAAACATTCCGAACCAGCAGACAATGAGGTTTCTTTTCCATATCGGCATGGGAATTGAACACTTCCATTCTTTATGATAGCATGAAGCGGAGACCTCTCCATTTGATGTTAAACGGAGACCGCTCCGCTTGTCAAGACAGCCTATTTATACGCCGGGAAGTGAACATTATGATGCAAGATTCTCCTATACCAACGCCTCCACCGCGTTCCGAACGCCGCGATGCTGCCGAGAATCGTCAGCGCATCTTGGATGCGGCCATTCGCCTCTTCGACCAGCATGGCGTAGAACAAGTCAGTATGAACCAAATCGCCTCAGAAGCGCAGATCGGTCCGGGCACGCTGTATCGCCGTTATCGCAACAAAGGCGAGCTGTGCCACGATTTGATGAAAGAGAATATAATCCTTCTCTTCGAGAATATCGAAGCGCATTTACTGGATCATCGGACAGCACCGCCGAGCGAACGACTGCAAGGACTGCTGAGCTTATTTATCGGATTCAGGGAGAAGAAATCCCAATTGCTTAAAGGGGTCGAGGACTCCGCTTCCACCAACCGATTCAGATCGCGAACGCAAAGCCCCCTATATGTTGAACTGCATCAGCTGCTTGTCGAACTATTCGACGAAATGGCGGTAACCGATCCATCCCGGCAGCCGAACAGCGTGTTCAAAGCGGACATGCTCCTCATGGCGCTTAGCAGTGAATCGTACTCCTACCAGAAGGAAGAGCGAGGCTACTCGTCAGAGCAGTTTCTGGAACAGATTCGTTTGACCTTCTTACCTCAATCCCGAGCCTGAGCTCAAATTCAAAACGGCAGTCCCAGACGAATGATCGTCTCGGACTGCCGTTTGATGTAGAAAATCGGTTATCCCTGCTCAACCTTCTCGTGCCTCTCCTCGCATGATCGTTTCATCACGCCCCGGAAGCCGACTACCATACGTTCTCGACAGCCGTTTTTGTGTCCATGCTTCATAAACAAACTCTAACGGTTGTCAGCGTGGCTATTTGCTGAAAACAAGCTTGTTTGAAAGTCTAACGGTTGTAACAGACGTTAATTACAGCAGATTGGCTAATTCTCAGTGGAAACCGTTCAAATAAGCGCTGTGGCAACCGTTAGCCTATAAATAGGGTCTATTAAGGCCAAATAAGCACTGTCACAACCGTTAGAGTTGGAATGCGACAAAGCATGCGCTTATTGCGGCAGTACTGCACATTTTTGCTCTCGTGCCGCCGTGCCGAAGCTAATTTCTCGACAAACGAAAGGAGCCCGCTGGGGCTCCTTCTTAAAATGTGCTATTTCACTTGCTTCAAGAATTCCCGCATGAAGCCCGGCAGATCCGGCCAAGCGTGACCCGAAATGATATTGCCGTCTACACAAAGCGTTTCCTTCGCGTAGGTCGCGCCAAGCACCTCCACATCCGGACGACATGCGGAGTAAGCCGTCATGGAGCGGCCTTCGAAATGGCTGCGGTTGTTCACAACGGCCAGAATAAGCGCCGCATGGCAGATCGCCCCAACAGGCTTATTCGCTTCGAAGAAATGGCTCACGATACGAGGCACATTGTCGTCTAAGCGAATATATTCAGGAGCCCTGCCGCCTGGGATAATAAGGCCCGCATATTCAGAAGGATCGACCTCGGAGAATGCGATATGCGAATTCAGCTGATAACCCGGCTTTTCCGTATACGTATCCCAGCCTTCGAAATCGTGGACGACCGTCCGCAGCGTCTTCACGCTTGGAGCAGCGATAACCGCTTCAAACCCTTCCTCCAATACGCGGAAATAAGGATAATACACTTCCAACGACTCAGCGGCATCACCGGTAAGGATAAGAATCTTCTTCGACAACTCGATCACGCTCCATGGACATATTAGAACCCTTATTCATTGTCCATGAAGAGGAAATATCTGTAAAGGGACGTAAATTGCCCTATTTTGTCGAGAGAGGATAAGCATTGGTATGCTCATCCTCTGCTTAGCGTCTTTTCCTTTTCGACTATGGTCTGCTCATATCTCGCTATTTTATCATCCATGCGCTCCAGTACCCGCTTCATCTCTTCCATCTTGGCGCAGAGCTGCTCGCGCTGCTCCATTAGAATTTCTTTTCTGGCACCGACGGTTTCATCGCCTTGCTGAAACAGATTCACATACGCCGTCAAAACCTCAACAGGAAGACCTACCCCTCGCATACATTTGATGTAGTCAACCCACCTGCAGTCTTCCTCGGTATAATCTCGGATACCGCTTTTGTTTCGATTCACGCGCGGGATCAGACCAATGCGTTCGTAATAGCGCAGTGTATCCTGGGACAGAGCGAACTTCTCACTGACTTCTGCAATTAACAAGCTGCTGTCATCTCCTCTTTTAACCACAAAGAACGCCTCATTGAAGAAGAGAAGGCGTTCTTGTGATTAGATTGCGCCAACCACCCGATGAGGAACATAGGGTTCTTCCAGCGACGCAATTTCTTCGGCTGTTAATCGAATCGACAGCGCAGCTACCGGATCCTCAAGATGAGCTAATTTCGTTGCCCCGATAATCGGTGCCGCTACGGGCTGTTTCTGCAATAACCAGGCAAGCGCGATCTGAGCGCGAGGGACGCCGCTTTGTTCGGCGATTGCCGCAACCCGATCGACAATCAAACGGTCTGTGCTTGCAGTCGCATCGTATTTGGATCTCTGAACCTGATCGGTTTCAGAGCGTCGCGTCGTTTCCGACCAATCGCGCGTCAATCTTCCGGATGCAAGCGGACTATAGGGAATCACGCCGATTTTCTCTTCTCTGCAAAGCGGCAGCATCTCCCGCTCTTCTTCACGATACAGAAGGTTCAAATGGTTCTGCATCGATACAAACCGAGTCCACCGATTGGTTTCCGCTACATGTAACGCCTTAAGAAATTGCCAGGCATACATCGCAGAAGCGCCGATATATCTTGCTTTTCCCGCTTTCACAACGTCATGCAGAGCTTCCATCGTCTCTTCAATAGGCGTATTGTAATCCCAGCGGTGAATTTGATACAGGTCCACATAATCCGTTCCCAATCGTTTCAGACTCTTATCGATTTCACTCATAATGGCTTTACGTGAAAGTCCGGCACCATTTGGCCCCTCATGCATGCGAAAATGAACCTTCGTCGCCAGCACAATTTCATCTCGATTGGCATAATCCTTAAGTGCCCGTCCCACAATTTCCTCGCTTGTTCCGTCCGCATATACATTCGCCGTATCGAAAAAATTAATGCCAAGCTCGAGCGCTTTCTTTATAATGGGACGACTGTTCGCTTCATCCAGAATCCACGGATGCGTCCACCGCTCAGCCACCCCAAAGCTCATACAGCCAAGACAAAGCCTCGATATATCCAAACCCGTATGGCCAAGTTTCACATATTCCATTTGATCCACCACTCCCCTAAAATTTGGAGCTCATCGCATGTAGGTTACTCCAGTTGCGCTCCGCCTGTTTTCATCCGATATTATTACACTTGGAGTTAACTCCAAGTCAAGCGATATTTGGCTGTTCTATGTCAGATCGCTTTCAAGAACGGAATAAATCACTTCATTGCACCACTTCTCGTTACACAATCTGGTCTCCCTCAGTAAACCGTCCTTTATCATGCCGGCTCTAATCATGACTTGTTCGGAGAGCTCGTTCTCCGCGTTGGCATAGGCGACTACGCGATGAACATGCAGTTCGTCAAAAGCAAAACCAATGAGCGTTTTTGCCGCATCGGTTGCATAGCCTTTCTTCCAATGATCGGGATGCAGTGCCCACCCGATCTCCCATTCCTGTATTTCTGCCCAGTTTAAGCGAATTCTGACTCTGCCGATAGGACGCAAATCGAATTTATCGCAGAGCAGAAATGCATATACGACACGCGGACTGGCATCCATATCGGCCAAGATCGTTTGAAAATTAGTTTTGATTTGATCAAGCTCCAGACGGTTGCTTTCGTATTTATAAGTAAGACTGTGTTGTTCCAATTCACTGTAAAAAGCAAAATCGTCCGCCGTGTACTCTCTAAGCAACACTTTCTCACCTGTGATTTCCATGATCGTTCCTCCGGGTCCATTGCTGATATAAGGTATTCCACCCTTAAACTGTAACATTATTACAATTTATTGTCAGCGTTACACCAAACTTCTCCGGCTTCTCATTAAGATAAAGAGCGAGACAATCAATACGGCCAGGCAGACCAAATAAACATCGCGTAACCCCGCATACTGAGCAATGATCCCGCCGCCCAAATTGCCCAATAATCTTCCTAGTATGGACCCGTTGTAATACATCGTAGTAGACATGCCCGGTGAATTCGGAAGCAGTTCCGAGAAAAAACTTAGTCCATTGCCCATCACAATGGCCACGAATGACGCTTGTAAAAGCTGTGCCGCAAGGAGCTGCCAGGCATCGTTAGAAAGGCTCAATATGATGTAATACAGGATTGCAATAAAGCAGGCGCTTATCATTAATGAATGGTTCGAAATCTTAGCGCCTAATGCGCCAAGCACGAGCATGATGGGAATCTCCAAGCCGGCACAAATACTCACAACCAGTCCCACGTTTGCATGAGAGCCATGAAGCTCGTTTACAATAAACAAGGGCGTAACGATCCCGTTTATGGCATTAACCGCAAATAATAAAATGAATGCAAGGAGCGGAAGCCATAACTGTCTACGGTTGAGCGAAGCTGCGCCTATATTGGATTTCTTTTTTTGAAGGACGCTTCTGTTAGGCAGAAAGAACCCCACCAGAGAAGCGATTATAAGGAAAATAGCGGAAGTCCCCAGAAAAAGTCCTTTGTATCCGACAACTCCTAAAATTACGGTTCCCACTAACGGTCCGATCAGGAATCCGAGTGATACAAGCGAACGTAAAGTAGACATCGCAAACGTCTTGTCTTCGAAGCTGCTCTCATTCGCCGATTCTTGAGCGTAAGCATAAATTTGCGGCATGGCAGCGGCCCCTAAGCCGCTAAAGAAACTAACGATGATAAGTAAAAGAATGAAGTTATCCAACCATAAATAAGAGAGATACCCCAATGCGGAAGAAACCGCGGCTAGGATGATAATGCCTTTCCGGTCCAGCTTATGGTCCGAGTATTTACCAATGAACGAGTTTGCTGCAACGCCGCTTAACGAACTCACGCCCGTCAATACGCCGAAGAAACCTGCACTCATTCCCAATTCTTCTGTACAATACAGAGCTAAGTATGGCAGTGTAATCGATATTCCGATGCCGACCATCAGCACACAAATGACAAATAATCCATATCCCTTGATTGCATGTAAACTTTTAAGTCGCGTGTACAAGCCTTATCCTCCTTATCAATCCCTCTGACCTCTAAATTATTATGAAGCATTGAGATTCGGGCCGTTATCCCATTCATCTCGAATCATTGCCTATTCCTTTCACCATGGCGTCAACTCACCACAAAAAAACCTTCCATTATCACATGGAAGGTTTCGATTAATGCCCATTTATGTTTTCAAACGTTTTATATCTTGCCTTGGAGGAAAACCAAACATGCGGGAGTATTCGCGACTGAATTGCGAAGGGCTTTCATAACCTACTCGAAATGCCACATCCGTGGCATCAGCCGATTCCGTTAATAGCAGTCGCCTGGCTTCTTGAAGTCTCACATGTTTTTGAAATTGAATCGGGCTCATGGCCGTTACGTCTTTAAAATGCCGATGAAACGAAGACACACTCATATTCGCGATTTCGGCAAGCTCCTCAATTCGGAAGGCACGATCATATTGAACCATAATTTGATCAATCGCATCTTTGATTTGGACAGTCGAGCTTCCTTCCATGGCGATTTGCCCGAGGACAACTCCATTCTCACCTTGCAGAACTTTATAGATAATTTCCTTCGTAAATAATGGGGCCAGAACGGGAATATCTTTGGGTTGATCTAACAAACGAGCTAATCTGGTGATGGCATCCAACAGTGATGTTTCCATCTGACTGACAAACATAGCTCTCTTTGCATGCTCGATGGAGTTAACTTGAATATCGGATTCACGTAAAACCTCTAAGATTTGACTCGGCGTAAACTCAAGCTTGAAACCCAAATAGGGAGCATCCGGAGTGGCTTCTGTAACTTGCGTAGTAACCGGCAAGTGAACGGATACAACCAGATAATCGGATGGAGAATACCTATAGCGGTCTTGTCCAAGATATACTTCCTTCGCACCTTGTACCACCATGCATAAGGAGGGTTTATAAACGCCATGCTTCGACTCAAATGCATGCGAGAGACGCATGAAATACAATGAAGGAACAGCAGTCGGGTGAACACCATCCGTCACAGCGTAGCGTTCAATAATTTGGGTGAGTTCTTGCTGTTGTATAGTCATATGTTGAGACATTGAATCCCCCCGTTCGAACATTTCTATAGCTCGATTATAATCCATCTTCAATTGCTGCATAAGTGGTGGCGAGAGGATTAGGCAATGATTCGAGACGATTGGGATAACGGCTCCTTAACAACTGCTGCATAATAAGGGAAACGAGCTTTTAAACAGGAGGAGCATCCATGCAAAATGTTATTTTAAATAATGGCGTTAAGATGCCTATACTTGGTTTCGGCGTTTTTCAGATCGCAGATCCGAATGTGTGCGAACAAAGCGTTTATGACGCTATTATGGCAGGCTATCGGTTGATTGATACAGCTGCCTCTTACTTAAATGAAGAAGCGGTAGGCAGAGGGATTAGGCGGAGCGGCACGGCCAGAGAAGATTTATTCATCACTACGAAGCTTTGGGTTCAGGATACCGGTTACGAGCGCACGATCCAAGCCTTCGACAAATCGTTGAAACGATTGCAGCTAGAGTACTTGGATTTGTATTTAATTCATCAGCCGTACGGCGATGTGTATGGATCTTGGCGTGCAATGGAGCAACTCTATCGTGAAGGAAAAGTACGTGCGATCGGCGTCAGCAATTTCCACATGGACCGTCTGATCGATCTGATCCTTCATAATGAAGTCGTTCCTGCCGTAAACCAAGTCGAAACGCATCCATTCCATCAACAGCTGGACAGCGCGAAGTTCATGGCAGAGAACCATGTTCAGATTCAATCTTGGGCGCCTTTTGCCGAAGGAAAAAACAACTTGTTCCAGCATGCGGAACTGGCAGCCATAGCTGAGAAGTATGATAAATCCGTCGCTCAGGTGGTTTTACGTTGGCTGATTCAAAGAGAAGTCGTTGTCATTCCAAAGTCTGTTCGTCCAGATAGAATGGTCGAGAACATCAGCATCTTTGATTTTGAGTTAAGTCAGGAGGATATGGAGTCGATTGCTGCGCTAGATACGAAGCAGAGCCTGTTCTTCTCTCATCGCGATCCCGAAATGGTGAAATGGCTCGGTACGAGAAAACTCGATATCTAACCCGCTTTCGTCTCATGTTGCTTGACTTTGCTGCTTTCCAAAAAGTCCAAGTTCGGTAAGGAAGGCTTCCTTCGCTCGCTGGTTATACCCTTGTCCAAAATAAGGGGCTCCAATCCAAGTGGCTAAGAAGCCTGTTTGGTTAACAATATCATAGAGATCAATCGTGCCAATGGGATGCCCCACCTCATCAAGGATCGTTCTGGAGATACAAGTCCCCCGTTCTTCTTCACCGATCAATTGTTTGGTTACGAATAAATATTCTTCATAACATTGGCATTTATAGCGAACGTAAGGGAAAACGGCAGGGTCCATCATGAGGTTATACAGGGAATGGCATTCGTGCAAATCGCGTTTTTTTAACATCGTATCTCTACCACCCAGTCCTAGTTGTTCGCCATATCAGACAAACTAAGTATATATAAGGACTTCGGGGATTTTATTAAATCTACATTTTGTTTATGTGAAAATTATGCGCCGCGTTTGTTATACAATAGAAGCAGAATGAGGCACGATACCCAGGCACTACGGAGGTCGATTTCATGCAAACGATTCGAACGATGTTCGCGCATATGGATTGGGCGAACCGCCAGCTGCTCGAGGCGCTGCAAGCCGCGCCGAAGGATGAAGCTAGTAAAGCAACGCTTCTGTTTCTGCATGTGCTCCAAGCGGAGCGCATCTGGCTGACTCGGCTGCGAGGCGAGAGCAGCGAAGTTATCCGGCTGTGGGTAGACGATACGGATTCGCTCGACTGCGCAGCGTTGATCGAAGCGAACGGAAGTGGATTTCAGGCTTGGCTTAATGCCTTGCCCGAAGAGGAACTAGACCAACCGGTCGCTTACCGCAGCCAAGCCGGGGCACCGTTCGAGACGTCGACTCGGGATATTTTGATCCACGTCGCCTTGCACGGTCAGTACCACCGCGGCCAGATCAACACGCTGCTCCGCCAGAGCGGGGCTGAACCGAAGCCTCTGGATTACATCCTATACGCGCGACTTGGCGGGGGCTGATAGTCAGCTCCGGTTAGCATAAGAAGGGCTGCCGAATGGCAGCCCTTCTTAGTTGCTCAAAACATGAAATCGATGGCCATGCCGATCCATTTGTTCAAATCAAGAGGCCGATGCACAATCACGCTCCCCCATAAGATGCAGCCGATTGTCGTAATCGCGACGAACACCGTCTTTTCTTTCCGGCCGATATGCTCTGCTTTCATAATGATGAACCCGGCGATTAGGAACGCGATATACAGTAAAATCAGCCAGGTCATATGGCCGCCTCCTTCGTAATTGCGTTCCCTTTGCGAAGCCAAGCGGCGACGAGGAACAATAAGGGAAAACCGACTCCAAACGGAACGTAATAGACAAACAAATAGTTCTGGACCCATTCCGCATTCTCGACGATATTCGCGAAAAACAAAGCGTAGGCCGAGATGACCCATACGAGCGGGTAAGCGACAATAGCTCTGTTCTCTATTGTAAACAGCTGGCAGATCGCCGTAACGGCGAAATAGAATAACACGCTGAGCTTCAGAAACACGAGCAGAAGAGCATTCACGGATATGATCGCTTCGAGATGCTCGACGAAATTAGAGAATTGCATTTCGCGGAAGATGATATAGATGGGGTATGCCAAGTGTGACCCCCGGTAAACGCCGAGAATCCCGACGGTAAAGAAAATGCCAAGTGCA
The DNA here is from genome assembly GCF_900116125.1 of Paenibacillus sp. BC26. NCBI lineage: Bacteria > Bacillati > Bacillota > Bacilli > Caryophanales > Paenibacillaceae > Paenibacillus > Paenibacillus sp. BC26. The sequence continues at coordinate 1,059,923 of NZ_FPAD01000002.1, forward strand.
AGCTGGAAACCCATGAAGGCGATCCCTCCAAGAAAGGCGATATTGAGCCTTTTGCGTACCAACGGGAATGCCATCATAAACGCGACGGTCTCCATGAAAGGAAAGCCGAGCGCGTATTTCGTCTCTGCTAAGGTCGGCAAAAATTCAAAAGTGCCCGGATAGTCAAAGTTTCGCCAGTCCCACTCTCTAAGCATGACGGTAAATGGCGTCCAGTACGCGATCATTAGAATGGGGAGAATGACTACGCTCACCATAGAGATCGTATCGATTCCTTTGATCACCGCATAGGCACATACAAGCAGCGCCAGGATGTTAAACACACTGATCGGGGTTCTTGGCATCAGGTTAACCTGCATGTAGTCGCTCATATTTCGCGTCACCCAAGCCGCCATTTGAACGAAGAACACGATATAACATAGGGCTACGAAGCCTCCCACGTATTTACCGAGCGCCTTTTGGGAGATTTGGACAAGGGACAACCCGGGGTATCGGCTTGCCACATACAGCCAGAACGCTCCTGCGACAACGCCAAACAGCGTGCTCCACAGTTGAACGAGCCATCCGAGCTGCCGAGCTGCGGAAATAAGTCCGACGGGCAGCAAGATGAACGACGTCCCCGCGACGAACGCGGCAGTCATTGCGAATAGTTGCCACCCGCCCAGTTGTAGTGGTTTTTCCAATGCCATCTCTCCTTATTGGTAAGGGGTTCTCGTGTTGCCGAACACGGCTGCTTTGGAGCTCACCTCGAACGAAACGTCGAAATCGCGCCACTTACCGCGTCCTTGTTTCGTATCCCCGATGCCAAGCAGATCCCAGTCTTTTTCTCGCGCGAGCCGGACGAATTGGTCCGACTGCTCCTTTAAGGTCCTGTTGAAAGCCTGCTCGATTTCGTGCGTATTCTGAAGAGTGAGGGGGCTCATTTGCTGATTGTATAAGATCCGAAGGTTAACGTGGATGGTGATATGAAGCCTGGACGGTCCCCATTTTCGTTTGACTTGGATGTTCCTCGTCTCCAAATCTACATGGACGCCGTTTACTTTGATGCTTTCCAAGCACCTGCGGGCGTCGCCGTTCAGAACGTAATACATTTTTTTCGTGTGCTGATCGATTTCTCCCACCATTTTTGCTCGAACGAACACCGCGCCACCCAAGATTTGATAGCCTGTTTCCGTCGCCTTTATGGTCTCCACGCGATCCGATTCGGCGACCGGACTGCTTCCGTAGTAATGAAGGATCGGAATGATCGTCGGACGGCTCAACGGAATCCCCTTCACGATATCCTCCAATTGAGTCAGTTTCTTGGTCATCCCGAATGTACTCGCTTGCCAATCCATCAACAACCGGAGATTACGCCCAGGCACCCGGTCAAGAGGCGTGAAATTTTCCATCACATTCTGAATGGGCGCATCCGTTACGACGGCATATACATTGGTTCGACGCTCCGTATTCAGTTCCAAATAATTGATTAATTCGAGCAGCCCCTCCCTTGCGAACCGTTCGGTGAATACATAGCATTGCATGTGGGCGGTGAATAGCATCCGAGACATGATCGTGCCTGTCTTCTCGGTTAACAGGCCGGGGTTTTGTTCCGACACTACATAGGTATAGACGGACGCTTTGGCAGGCCCGGATTGCCGGGGGGAGATGCCGGTCGGATTGATGACTTGGTAATAAGCCGTAATCCGTTTGGTTTTGGGATCGATGTCCGCAGCGGTCATATCCACCAAGGCCAGATGATTGATCTCCCTCATATCCCAACAACCCGTGCACATTAGCAGCAGAGCGGCAACCTGTAAGCATTTGATTATCATAAGATCACCTTCTGGTCTTTCCCTGTTGAAACATTTTCGGACGACTCTTCAGAAGCGGCCGGGGAACCCGTACGAACGTATCCTTCCAATCGGGCAGGTACATAGGCGCGAATGGCGCGAAATACCGGACGCCGAACGAACGAAGGGAAGCAAGATGAACCAGCAGAAAAAATACGCCGCACATAAGCCCGAACAGCCCCATCGTACCGGCAAGGATCATGAATGCAAATTGAATGATCCGCTGCGTGATCCCAAAGCTGTACATGGGCGATACGAAATTGGATATCGCGGTGATCGAGACGACAATGACCATGGCCGCGGAGACAATACCCGCTTCCACTGCCGCTTGTCCAAGCACAAGCGCTCCGACAATGGAGATCGCCTGACCGGCAATCCGCGGCATCCTTAGCCCCGCCTCCCGCAACACTTCGAACGTGACCATCATCATGATCGCTTCGATGAAAGCCGGAAAAGGCACCCCTTCCCGTTGGGCGGCTAAGTTGACCAAGAGCGGGTCCGGTAACAATTCCTGATGATAGCTGACGACCGAAATATACAGTGCGGGAACGAAAATGGCGAGGAAAAAGGCCGCAAACCGAAGCCAGCGCAGCAGTGTCGCGATATCGGCGCGCTGATAATAGTCTTCCGGCGCGGAGAACAGCTGGAAGAAAGTCAAAGGTCCCGCCAGCACGATCGGCGTACCGTCGGTTAAGACCGCCACTTGACCCTCCAGCAATTTCGCGGAGATCGCATCCGGTCGTTCCGTTGCAATTAATTGCGGGAATGGTGTCAGCGCCTTGTCTTGGATCCACTCCTCGATATAGGCGCTCTCCAAAATGCTGTCTGTATGAATAGCCTGCAGCCGCGTGCGGAATTCATCCACTAATTTCACCGAGGCTATCCCTCTCATATAGGCCAGACAAACCATCGTTTTCGTTTCCGTTCCAATGACCATGGATTCGAATACGAGTTTATCGCTTTTCACCCTCTTACGGATAAGGGACAGATTGCGGATCAAATCCTCCACGAACCCTTCTCTCGGCCCGCGGATCGTCGATTCCGTGCTGGGTTCCTCAACGCTGCGTTGTTCCCGTTTGCAAACATCCATTGCAAGTGCTTGATTCTTCCCTGGGACAAGAATGAGGCAATGTCCGCCCAGTAGCGCTTCCACGCACTCTTCCAGTCCGTCCGTTTCCTTCATTTGACCATGGGAAATGCTCATCTTCAACCAGGCAACAGGCTCTATCTCGAGATGTTCGTTATCCATCGCCTGCGTAGCGTGAAGGAGCGGACGAATAATCGCTTCGTCTACCTGATTTTGATCAGCCAGCGAGGTAAGAAAAAGACAGGATACCTCGAACCCCGCCTTTGTCCGCAGATGGCGGCGCACAACGTCCGGAGAGATTCCCAGCCGTTCCGTTATCCGATCCGCAAGATCCTGATTTTGCTCCGTCATGGAAACGTTCCCCTCCTGCAATTGCTCCAGTCAGGTTGTCCAGAAAGCGGGATATTCATTCCTTATTTTGGAGAGTCGGCGTTTTGCCGGACAGCAGTCTTGGTCAATCATTGCACGCGATTAACCTTTTAGGAATGCAACAGGCCACCAATATGAATTGGTGGCCTGTTGCATGTTTCGAGAAACTTGGCATTCCACTCTAACGGTTGTGACAGTGGTTATTTTGCATAATTTCACCCATTTTATAGGCAAACGGTTGCCACAGCGCTTATTTGAACGATTCCCACTGGAATCGACCAATCTGCTGCAAATAACGTCTGTCACAACCGTTAGAATTTCAAAAAGACATATTGTCAACAAATAGCCACGCTGACAACCGTTAAAGTTCGGGCAGCCTATAAAGCCCACCAAAATTAATCGGTGGGCTTTTATTTCTATAGCTTTTTCTGAATCATAGTAATAAATGATGTTGAGCCTTTTATGAATTCGGATTCCCGGCAGAATCCGAATTTTTCATATAGATGTATGGCTCGTTTATTAAACGTTGCCACCGTCAGTCGTTTGGGGAGACTTCCGTAGGATTTCTCCATAGAGCTAAGAACAAAACTTAGAAACGAAGTTCCTTTTCCCTGCCCCGTATAATCAGGTCTCATTCCTATTCCTAAGTCTGTAAACGCAGGCGAATAAGTATAGCTATCATTTGGAACTTGTGCGGAGATTCCAACACAAAAGAATCCGATTAATCCTTGGTTACGATCACATACAGCAAAATAGGAACCGGATAGAAATTCATCCAGCGACTCAGAGCTCAGCTCATTATTGTAGAAATCATATGGAGGACCATACTTCCAATCTAATATATCTCTGGCGACATCCGCATTTATTTCGCCAATGTAAAGCAACATGATGCCCCCAGTCCATATTCATCTGCCTCTAACATAATCAATTCAATTCGCTACTCACTCGACTCAATCGTTCATATAAAGTCTTCAAGCTTTCGTCTACAGTCTGATGAGCCGTGTCAATCACGATGTGATCCCGATCCCAAACCTCGTACTGTCGATTCTTGACCTGCTCCCACTTCGGTTGAACAAAGCCGGGAATATCCACTGAACGCGTTTCGATTCGATGCTTGTGTTCACGTTCATCGGAGCAGATCACTTCAATGTCCAGAAACGGAGTTTCAATAGACTCCGCGACATTGCGCCAAGCATCGCGCGTGATTTGGATGGGATTAACTGTATCTGCGATCACGTCTAGGCCCAATCGGAGATTCTGCAACGCAATCGCATAACACACCATGTAACCCTCAGGTCCGTCTACCCTCATTCCAGTATCCCGCATAGCCTGCTCCACCACATCAACCCGGAGATACGTAGCCCGTAGTTCTCTAGCAAGCGCTGATGATAACGCGGATTTTCCGGTACCTGGCAACCCGCTAAATATATAAAGCATAAACTCAAACTCCTTCGAAATCATGAAATGCGTGCATACCTCGATATTAACTAATAGAACAGCTCCTGAATTGCGCAAGGAAATAAACGACCATTCCCCAAGTGACTACCTCCGAATCCATTCCCTAATTAGCTAACCGCCGTGGTAGCTATAGTAATCCTGTGCATGCACCGCTTGGAACCCGACCGATTCATACAGCCTTAGCGCATGGTCATTCTTCGTTTCGACTTCTAAGTGTATCGAGCAGCCGGCAGCGCTTTGCTCTTGAATGACTCGACGCAGCACTTTCCTGCCAATCCCTCTACCTTGGTGCTCAGGCAAAATGGCAAATCCATAAATCCACGCTTGCCCTTCTTCGCGACTCACCCGGATCTTTCCTACCGTCTCTTCGTTCACGTCAATCATGAACACATCGGTGTTCCCCGCATAAACGTGACTTGCCATCGCTCGGGCATCCGCTTCGTCATCTCCGAACGCCAGAACGGATATGCGTACGCGCATTTCGTAATCTTCCTGCGTTGCCGGCCTCAGCATGATGCCGTCCGTTTCGCCAAGGGGGCTTTCCTGCCACTCCATTTGATGCTCCGAGAATGCATACTCGGCGCCTTGTTTCCTCACGAAAGCTTTGGCCGCCTCTGATCCCGCAGGCGCATTCAACAAGATTCTCTTGAATCCATTCTGCCTGACTTTCTCCATCGCCTGCCGGAATAAGCGGCGGAAATGCCCTTTCCGTCGTTCACCGGGTTTCACCATGCCGCATACTTCGACCGTTGAGCCAAAAGCATACAAGCCTATAAAAGCTATAAGTTGTTCATTTTCATAATGAAACAAGCTGAGTTGGTCGGCATCGCGTTCTCTAAGCATTTCCCAGTTGAGCTTCAGCTGTACATGATCATGGGCTTCACACTCGATCTGCAATTGTTCGATAGCCAGTAATTGTCCGGTCGTTAACATGTTGTCTCCTTTATCTATCCGCAGGTTTGCTCGATATCACTTACTCAAGTTTAGAAGAAAGTCTCGCGTCGATTGATAGGCATCGTTCCATCCCATTTTTGCATAGAACCGAAGTCCATCCATGCCTTTAAAATAATACGCCCCCATCAATCTCTCCTTGAAATCCGGAATCAGGATCCCGGCTTGCTCTTGGTAAGCTTGATAAGCTTCTACCACTTCCAGACCCGACATGTGTCTGTCTAGAATTGCGAGATCTACCAGAAAATCGCCATATGCGCAGTTGCCGTCTATGATCCCGGTGATGCGCTTGCCGTCCGATAAAATATTCCACTGGTGAACATCCCCATGGATAAAATGCCGATGAGGCTCATTGTAGACCGAATACGTCATCAACCTGCTGTAGCATTCGTTGAACACATCTTTCTCCAAGCAGGTCGTTTGAAAGAGGTCATACCAGTTCTCCCAGAAGTTCCCCGTTTGATCCTCCGCGAACACATGGACCAGATAGTCCTTCCACGTGTTATAAGTACCATCTCCGGTCGGTTTGATCCACCCATAGCCGGTTGTTAAGCCTAGCTCGACATGGTTAATGCGAGTCAAAATCCGTGTCAGCTCCGGAAGCTGGAAGAGCTGTTGCTCTCTGGTGCAATCCGCGAGATTGCCGCCTTCGATCTGCTCAATGATCACGTATCCCAGATGCCTAACCTTCCCTTGCCCAAGAAACCTTGGGAAAGGGATTCCCTGGCTGGTTAGCAAGTTCGAAATATAGCGGTCCGTTTCATAAGCCCCTGCCATGTCGCTGAATTTAATGACATGTCCCTTTCCTTCATGAATGAAAGAGTATACACTGCTCAAGTTGCCGCCTGACATAGGCGTGATCTCCCTCACGCCTGATCCCATCTGCCCTCGCAATACTTCCTCTATCTCGGCGGTAGCCAGAGTTGGCTTTTCGTATGCAGTCACGTTACAACCCCCTCTAAAGTAAAGGTAGCAAATCCCTCCGATCTGCTGCCTCTTCTACCTCTCACTATCTCTTAATCTGCTCCAAAATAGTCGGATCCTTCAGCTTGCGGTCCTCGGCAAGCAGCAGCACCTTCGACATGATCTCCGCTGTCCTCGGATCCTCATCGACGAAGGGCAAGAAGATCCTGCCGCGATGCTGTGCATGCACCGGTAAGATATGCAAGCTTCCGCTCGCCATTTGATGCACCATGCCACTGCCCAGATGAACGGTATATTCGCCCAAGCTTCCTTTGATATGCGCATGGGAGCCCTTGATCTCGACATTGTCCAGCTTCAGAATCGGAATCAGCTCGCGTACCATAGCCGCCCGCATTTCCACGGTAGATAGGCTCGCTTCCGGATCCACGCCGCCGATGTGAGCCACACTCACAACCAGATCAACGTCGCGCATCACCTCAGAGAAAATGACCTTCGGAATTTCAGCCAGCTGCATGGGCTCGCCTGTTTTCCGCTTGTAGAACGCTACCGTTTCAATCGTCGGCGCTTCTACCTCGGCCGGTGAGAACCAATCTGCCATGGCATACAGGGTCACTACAATATTTTGCTTATGGTACACCTTCTGCAAGCCCTCTTCATAGCTCGCCGTCCATTGTCGGGATTTCAGCAGCGAAGCGGCTTTTCTTGGCTGGATTTGGTGCCCGTCATAACGTCTGGAACGAACCCCCTCCAGCAGCTCATCCTCATTCGGACGGTACAGCTCGCGAAACACTTGCTTGAAGGGCTGCACGATTTGCTGTTCAATCACAACCTTCTGATAAGCAGCCCATTCTCCGCTCTCGTGCAAATGAACCGGGTGCGCGATCAGTACTTCCTCCGCAGCATTCAATGAAATGACATGCCCGCTCATATCCCGCAGTTTCCCTTGCTCGAAGAATCCGATCGCATTCGCAGACTTAAACAAGAGATCCTTCAACAGCGGCTCTATCACTTTGTTGGTTTGGATGAGACTCAGCTCTTCCGCGGTGAACGCCTCTTCCAGCACCATCGCTCGCTCCAGCGCGGAACGGGCGCGTTTATGCTGATCCCTCAACGAGGTTTGCAATTCTTTCAACCCGGCAAGCGTCTCATCATTTTTGAGTTTCGACGGAATCGTCTTCACCGGCTTGCCGTCCTTCGTAATGGTTACCGAAGCTTTGCCCCTCTCATCCATCACAAGACAAGCTTCCCACTCTTGTATCGTAACCGGCTCGAAGCTGGCCGCAATTTGCTTGAATTTCTCCGCTTCCACGTTCCATGTCATGCGAATAACATCGGAATAACCGGCATTGCGCGCCAAATTATCCAGCGCAATACTTACGACCTTCGACTCGCTGTCTCGCCGCAGTGCGCCGAACTGCTTGCTCTCTTTGGCAAACCGCTGCAGCACCTCGTACCGGTGGATAAGCTCCGCCTTCCGATTATCTGTCATGAACGGAATCAAGCCGTAGCACAGCACATGGTTCTTATTTCGTTTGCTCGACAGCTCGCTCTCGATAACTCCCGCATCCAACCTGCCAAGAACAGCATCGCAAAATAACTGAGACCGCTTATGATTCGCCCCTTCGGCTATATATTTGGCGCTGTCATAGACAAGCTGGAAGCGCTGTTCCCCTAGGGTCTCGTACGCCTCGAAGAACCAATTGATATCGAAGGCTCCTTCATTAAAATCAATCGACGAGATCGGCGAATACCGCGCGACCATCGTTTCTTTGTCCGTGGAGAAATGCTGATTCACATGCGCGTGGAAATACCAGCAAGCAGCGGCCAATCCTTCCCAGCCTAAGTAGTCGGCGATAATTTCCACCCATTGAGGGGCATACATGGCCGCTTCTATCAGTCTGGTCTCTGAAATATCGCGTCCCTCCAGCAGCCCTCTCAAGGTATTGGCATCGTCGCCCTGCTTCGGATAGCAGCACTTCAGCAGATGGCTGATCATATCCTTCTTCGTTTGCCCGCTTCCCCAACTATAGAAATACCCGCGTGCCAGTTTCTCCTTGTTCCCTAAACTGAGCAGGCAGCCGACGAAATACTGCATGCCCTCGTATTTATTAATCCGCTGGGCCAGATAGCTGACTGCCGTGTCGCTGTCCCCGCGCTGCAGCTCGATTTCAACGATCCGCTCTACCGCCAATCTGCCGATTAGCTCCGCCCCGGGATATAGAAGCAGCTGTTCGCGATGATGTCGATGCTCGTTCGTAATGGTGTTGATATGATCGGGACTGCTCTTCCTACCCAGCAGCTCCTTATACAATTCATTGGCGGTAATGAATCCGGATTCATAGGCTTTTGCAAAAGGAACTAACCCCAACTGCTCCAACTGATCACCCAAGCGTGCATAACGGTACAGCAACGTAAATCCTGCCCTGAACATGTCTTCCTCTTCGTTATACACGCCGGCCATTGAGGAATACCAGAACGACACTTCCTCCGTCTTCATAATCTCAGCGAAACTCAAGACCTGCACCATGTAGGGCAGCTGAATCTCCAGACTTGGATGCTGCTTGACGAACTCGCTTTGTTGATCGATCAGAATGCCTTCATACAACGCAAGCGACGCATTGTACGTCAGCGCGAACCGTTCCCGCGAATCGCACTCATTGAACATCACTCTAAGAAGGCTGTGGATGAGGCGCCCATACGGCATTTCCTCCAGCCACTTGCCTACTTCACTCATGACGGATGGCGAGAGCATCTGAAGGACATGCGAGATTTGAAAATGGGACGAAAAGTCGTGCAAAGTCATCCGATATCTTCTGGAGCAGACATCGTAATAGAAGAGCAGCTCCAGGATGCGTTTCGTATCCAGCCCCTTGTCCCGTGCGAAGCTGCGCCAAACATCTGCGAGCGGATAATCATTTAATCCGGCAGGTCCCTGATTATGGGCGTTCACCAGAGCACGCATGCCCCACTGTTGCGTGCCGAGTACGATTTTGCCGCGGCTGCCATCATACTCCTCGATCTCATATTCATAATCCCGATGCTCATGAATGAGATCGCTCCAGCTCTGCAGCACGGATTGAATCTCTTCGGCGCTTGAAGTCAAGATATCCTGAAGTGAAGCCCCCTGCCAAGGCCTTAGCTCAGGCAGCTGCTGGTGCTGCTGCGGGTCATAAAGTCCAAAACCATTCTCCGGACTATATTCCACCTCAACCGTCCCCGTAATGCGCTCAATCAGAACAAGCTCCCTCGATGAACGCTTAATCGCATCGTTGTCTTTCAACAACGCGGCGCATTGCTCATAAACAGGCCGTCTCTGCTCATCTTCCTTCAAATTCAGAACCATATCGAGTCCGCCCAGGCGCTTATCCTCTTTCTTGTCCGACAGCAGACGCTCGATGGTATGCTTCAGCTGTTCCGGCTCCTGCTTGAGCAGCAATTGAATAGCCGCTTTTCGCAGGTCGCCAGCTTTGTACTGAAGTAATCCTTCTACCCAGACATATTCCTCGTCGCTCAGCCGCAAGTTCTCGACACCGCGCTGCGCGGTCTGACGAACTTCCGCTCCCTTATCGCCTAACGCCTCAATTAACGCTTGACGCTGCTTCTCGCTCCGCGGGTTCTCAAGGCAGATATGAACGAGCGTGGAACGCGTATCTACATTCATTTTGTCCCGGTAATCGAGCATGACATCGAACATCTCTTGATCGTTGTGAATATAAGCAACAATTAGCATAAGGCCGCATAGTTGATCGGCTGACACGGTCCGGCTGAAGGACAGAGCACTGTTTGAATAGCTGACTTCCTTCTTCGGCATCCGATCGAGGATATACTTCAATTGATCAAACAACGATCTGTCGGTAACGACATACATTGCGAAATCCTCGGGTTCGAGCTGACGATGGTTCAAGCTGTAGCTTGAGACCTCGCTGAATAAATTGGGCAGTACCCAAGCAACAACCTCCAAATCGGGAATTTCCAGAAAAGCTGCGGCGATTCGGTGTTGAAATGCAGCAAACTGAGTTTGCGCTACGAATTGCAGAGCCGTAATTTGCTTGTATTTGGAGCCGGATTGCTTCAGCGCCATGATTGTCGCTTCGGTATCCATCAATTCATCAACGGCTGTCGCCCACAAACCGATGTACAGCAGCTGGCTGTCTTCACTCTTCAGACATTCATGAAGAACTGCCTCGTTCGTCAAACAATCGTAAGCGGCCTTCAGACATTTCTTGATGACGGCCGGCTTTTGCGCTTCCAGTGCTAAACCTGTCCACACATCGAACGCGCGAATAATGGAGGAGAACCGGCTTAAATCATGCTCGATAATCAAACCCAGTATGTAGCTAAATCCTTCTCTGCTTGCCTCGTCCATACATTCCGTGATCGTCTGGCGCAAACCCTCTTGCAGCTTGGCGGCGAGCAGCAATTCACCTATGATGCCGTGCGCTTCCGGATTACGGCTCATGAGCAATCCTTTGATGATGTTGCGGGTAACGACAGCCGTATTGTTGTCGCTATATATGATTCCTTTCAGTTGCCGCAGCAGTGCGGCATTTCCTCCATCAATCTCCAGCGCAATATAGTTATGCAGATACGGATAGTCTGCCGTCTCCGAATCAACTACCGCCTCTTCCAGCTGAGAGGTAGAATAGCCCATCGCAACAAAACGCAGCGCATAACCTAACCGATCCAAATTCGACTCGAGATAGATGTCCCATGCGCGGTTCGTCCTGAATGATCGTCTGAGATAACCCATCGAGAACGGATACAGCGCGCAGCGGTCCCATGTTTTCTTAAAACTTGCTGCATTTGCATCACCTAGCAGAAAACGCAGTACTTCAAATTGATCGCCTGAGAACACATCCGCCATCTCGGTGTGCGACTCAGACAACAATACTTTTCTCAGCTTGGTGTACTTATCGAATGATACATACTCGCTTCTATAACAATCCATAATGACGGTTGCCATCTCACGTAGTGAAGCAGGCAGACTATTCAAGTCATCCCGCTTCTGAGCCACATAGTCCTTCACTTGCTCTATTCGATCTTTGGTCCATTGCATCGTTCCCGCTCCCCCTCACTACCACATTCGTCCAGCAAGCATCGTTAATCGGATAAACATTACTCGGTCATTGTCTTGCAGCTCAATACGTTCATCTAGATTCTCGATCTCACGATCATTAATAAATACTTTGTAGAGACCGTCCTCGTAGCTGAGACAAGCATTCTCTATGGCCCCCACTACGTCTTGCCGATTAGGGTTATACCTCGCACCGAATCCAACCTTGCCGGACTCCAGCTGATCCGCGATTTGGTCCTCCGTCAACGCCGTCAGTACCTTTGATTGAGCAGCATCGCCGCTGTTATACCGCTCTACCTCGAGCGTTACGATCAGCGTAATCAGCTCTTCCAGCGTTGACGGCGAATGAGGCAATGGCATGGCCATTTCACCAAGGATTGGTTTGCGTTTTCCGATTTGCTTTACCAGTATGAGTATTTGCATCACATTGCCCCAGTCTCATTTTTCGTAAAATAGGCCTTCTATTTATTTCGCAGCGTTCGGAGGTTTTCCTCTCCCATGAACGGTATGGACTACTTCAAATGCCTGATTGTCCGCCATTCTCCTTACGAGTATCGGCTTCAGAATCCTAGGTCCGTATTCCAATTAGGTGCTTTCTCCTGCCCCGCTCTAGTGCCAATCACCTGATTTCGCTAATGTTCCGTTTCGAGGCGGTTAAGTATAGTAAGATATAGGAAATGATAGAGATTCTGAACACGAAAGGAAGTATGCGCTTTGAACAAAGAATCGAAAAGAAGCGATTTGCAGCCCAGAGCCGCTCGTACGAAGAAGAAGAAAAGCACTCTGCTAATGGTCCAGGCAACAGCCGGCATCCTACTGATTAGCGGAATCCTGTATAGCATATATGCAGCACAATCCGGATCCGATCCGAAGCAAGCGGCGACAGGGAATGATCCCGTAGGCATGCAGGTGATCAAGACCGAATCTTCAACGAAGAACGACGGAGACAAGGTTGTTCATGAGTTAGCGCCTGCTCCGGGGAAATCTTCCGGCACTACCGCAACTGCAAAGCCGGAAACTTCGGTCAAGGATGATCAAGAAACTGCCGTGAAGCCTGTTGTCACGCCGGACAAACCATCCGTTTCGAAGCCGGAGATTAAGGTCGTGCAAGCCGGTAAACCGGTTAGTAAGCCTTCATCGAGCACAGCTTCTAAGCCTGCCGTAAAATACCCGATGACCTATGTTCTCAAAGAAGGAGACACGCTTTCCACGATATCGATGAAATTCTACCATTCCAAGCAGTACGTTGCCCGCCTGGCGGAGTACAACCATATTGTGTTTATCAATGATATGGTCGCAGGGGATGTCATCAAGATTCCGGCTCTATCATCTTCTGCCGGATCGTCGGCTGCCAAGCCGCAGAACATGGACTACTCCAAAGTCACACTACCGGCGACTTATCTGGTTCGCACAGGCGATACCTTGTCTACTATTTCTCTGCAATTCTACCAAACGAAGAAAAACGTAGCGTTGATCGTGAAGCAAAATAAGCTGGATCCTGACAAGAATTTGATTGCGGGAAGTTCGTTAATTATTCCGGCGGTTCCTGTCGTGAAGCCGATTGCCAATCATACGGTGAAGCAAGGCGAGACGCTCTCCAGCATTTCACGGAAACACTACGGATCCACCAAATACGCCGTAAACATCGCGCAGACCAATCATCTGAAGAACAACGACGATATTAAAGCCGGCGATGTGTTGAAAATTCCTTATCTTAAAGTTTAAACGTAAGAGCTGCCGCTATTATACGGGCAGCTCTTTCTTATGTTCAGAAACGCCATTACTCTTCGTCATCTTCATCATCATCCGCATCCGAGAACAACTCATCCAGAACCGTCCTTCTATTCTCAAGAAACCGCCTTGTGACGATGTAATGGAGCGTATCCTCATACCTGATTTCCTCAATGGGATGTACATCGAAGTTCACGATCTGCGCATCCGGGTAGCCGAGAAGGATCGGGGAGTGCGTCGCGATTATGAACTGCGCATCCTCTTCCAAATCCTTAATGACTCGCATTAGGGCCAGCTGCCTTGCAGGCGATAATGCTGCCTCGGGCTCATCGAGCAGATAGATCGCCTTCTTGCCAAACCGATGCCGGAACAGTGACAGGAACGCTTCGCCATGGGATTGCTTATGTAAAGAGCGGCCTCCGTAAGCACCTAAACCATCCGGCATCGTATCAATATGGGAGGCGAAGTGATAGAACGTTTCTGCTCGCAAGAAGAACCCATTCGTAATCTTCGGCATCCACGACAATCGAATATGCTCTCCAAGAATGGAATGCGCAGCATCCACATCATAGTTATTGTTCCGTCCACCACCGGCCGTGTTAAATCCACATTGAAACGCGATCGCTTCCAGAAGCGTCGATTTTCCCGAACCATTTTCCCCTACCAGAAAGGTCACGTTTGTCCGGAAAGACAATGACTTCAAATACTTCAAAGCCGGTATCGAGAACGGATAGCGTTTCGGATCTGTTTCTTCATTCCTTATCAGCTCGAGACTGCGCAGATACATCGAATTCAACTCCAATCATTACTTCGTTCACAGAAAGCTAGTGCTGCCGCCAGCTCGCCTCCCGCTCTATCCGCTCCAAGAACGTTCGTACTTCGCCTCGCGTCTTTAGCACAATAATGGTTTTTTCAGTCGACAATTCCATAAGCTGCTTCATAATCTTCGGCCTATGTTTGCTTGGATACGCCCAAACCCATCTCATAAAATCGAGGGTAATTCTCTCTTCACAGCCTTCTGCCATGTCTATCCGCTTCGTATGTCGGTGCCGGAATCTTCTTTTTAGTACCCGATAAAGACAGATCCACCTGGACAGGTCCACAAAAATGATAGTGTCTGCCGCCTTTATTCGCCTATCCAACGTGCCTCCATAATTCCCGTCGATAATCCACCTGTCGCGACTGATCAGCTCATCTTGAATCGTTATTTGCTCCGCTTTAGGGACAGCAACCCAGTCCGGTCTCCATAACCGTGCATCCAGATGATGAACCTCGATGGACAGAAGCTCCCCCAGCTTGCGAGCTAACGTGGATTTCCCGGAACCGCCGGAGCCGATTAATATCATTTTCTTCATGTTACCCTCCACCAAAACGTGCAGATCTTGCTAAGTCGTGCTCCCGATGAAATCCTCCGTCGAATATCCCTCCGGGGATGCGTTGCTGTAAACCTGCTCATATGCGTCCTGCTTCCAACGGTTCAACATCGAGGCTTCCACAACCGTTTGATCGATCAACTGCAGAAACTCCGGATGATGCTGTTCCACCCACTGACGCGCTTGTTTGATCGTTTCAGCATGGGGAATGACAATGTATTGCGGGACAAGGTCAGCCAAGTTATTGTAGTCCTCACGTTTCTCGTACAATCTGGTGAATACGGAAGTGTCTGCGTTTATTGTTTCAAGCGATTCGTCCACTAGACGGTAATAGAAACCATGGACTTGTGCGTTTTGTTTATCCGGAAAAGGTCTTTCAAAGCGAAGGATCTTCTCGATGTGCGGATTGTTGTTGAACCATCTATTCTGCTTATAAACGACGGAATACGTAATGTTTAAATAGGAATCGTCACTTATCGTGTTTAGCTGCTCATAGCTGCAAGGGATTGCCCGATCGCCGGAGAGCCCGACTAAAATGCTGTTCCCTTCAGGAGATGTACCGGAACCGTATACTCTGGCAACCGTGATTTCTGTCTGCTTTAATGAAATTATGATGCCCGTTGTAAGAGCAATAAGCGCACAGATGAATCCGATCGCATGTAACCATTTTTTCATGGATTGCTCTCCTCGCCTGCCTTTTTCACACCATCACCTGCCGCTGCTATTAGTCACATCTGCCGTATCTCGGAATGACCCGAACACCCCTGTAAGCAATCCGATTATACCAATCGTCACGCCATATCCGGTTGCCCCATCGAAAGCGAATAAGATTAAGATTCCGAACAACGTTAATTGAATCCCTAAGAGCTGTACTTGAAGAACGCTGGGCCTGATAAAATCCAACATGACCCCCGCACAAAACATCAGTGTAACAATGACCACGAATACCGTTATGATTATCAATCCGATGCTGCCCATTTTCCGTTCGGACCTCCTTTATATCCTGTATGTCCGGTCATACCTTTACTTCCGTCTTATCCCCGCGAGATGCAGGTTCTGTCAATAAAGGTGCGTACATCATGAGTGCATGGTTCTCGGTGATATACTCATCCTTTATCATTTCATGCGCTTGATTATAAACACGCCGATGAAGCAGGTTACGCCGAACGTAGCCGCCCCAATACTGCTGCTCAATGCGATGCTCCTTCTCATAGATTTCGTAGGCATGAAGCGGCTTATCGGTTGCGCGCCACTCCCCCGTCAGAACATGGTCTTTCAACTCAAGCACTAGTTGATAGGGAACTGTCGTCTGATTGTGAATCATCAGATCCAAGTAATTATAGGAACAAGTCGCTCCACTGCCGAAGGGCTGTGTACGGTTCGCGTCCGGGAACACATCATAGCTATGTCGATGTCGCTCCATGACAGTAAGCGGCGTGTGCAGCGTCATCCAATAAATTAAATTCGATAGCTGGCACAGCCCTCCGCCTAACCCTGACTTGAATTTGCCATAGTGTAAAACCATTCCCGCTACATAGCCTTTTCGCGCGGTTGTTCGCCCGATCAGCTTCCAGTAAGACATCGTCTCTCCCGGGGCAATGACGAGTCCATGAAGTTGCTTTATCGCAAGCGCCAGATTGATCTCTTTATTATGCTGCAGCCACATATCCACGTCTTTAAGCTTTCGCAGCGTCGGCGTTGCATGATGAAAAACAACATGTGCCAGCGGTTCGTCTGAGAACGTTCGAGCAAATGAAATACCCCCGAAGAGCCACCGAGCATATCTGCGCCATCTAAAATAAGCCGTCCCCACCAGAAGTCGCAGCCTAGATCTCTGAATCGGTTTCATCTACACTGCACCTTCCTTAAATGATCTCAACTTCTATTTTTTTACACTTAAAATAAGACGTCTGTCACAGGAAAAAGTTGCAACCGCAAATAAGACCACCGATCACTTTCCATCGGCGGTCTATCAATCGGGCGATACGTTTGGCTTCGTAAGAGTTCGATTTCGAGACTCTCGGTATCATTTCGGTGTATTGTCGGAGCTGAGAGTTCGGTTTTCGTTTTCTCAGTATCCCATGCAGGGGGATCATGGTTAGTTTGTTTGCTGAGAGTTCGATTTCGAGACTCTCCGCATCCATAGCAGGAGGATCATGGTTAGTTTACTTGTGAGAGTTCAATTTTGAGACTCTCAGTATCCATAGCAGGAGGATCATGGTTAGTTTGCTTGCTGAGAGTTCGATTTCGAGACTCTCAGCATCCATAGCAGGAGAATCATGGTTAGTTTGCTTGTGAGAGTTCAATTTCGAGACTCTCAGCATCCACAGCAGGGAATCATGGTAGTTAGCTACTCGGCGGAAGTACTTTCAAATTCTTGAAATCCTTATAAGCCTCCAGATCATCCAGCACTAGCTGTTTCCCGCGTCCCGTTGCTATGGACAGTCTATTCTGCCCCGCTTCTTGAACTTGCAAATAGCTCCCGTCAGCAAAGCTAATCGACATCCCATGGAAAAAGGTCTCGACTTCAGCAGTGGAAGCGGCTCCCTCGACGCCGCTCTTCACGAATTTCTTCAGCATGCGGCAGACCTTGTTTATTGATTCGTGGTCGGCTTTATTGGTACTGTTCAAGGGGATATAGACGAGATCCCCATCTTGTAGACTTACCGATGTCACGGTTTCCGGACTGCATACAGCCGCCAATTCGCTGAGTGATTTTGGCTTCGGCAGGTTGTTTCGCTCTTCCTCGTAGGAAGGCCTATCGTAGGTTAATCGAACAGAGCGATTCGTAGTAGCGGTGGGACTGTAGAAGAAGAAATCCAGCGACCCATGCCCCATATCGCCGGCATATTTCAACCCATCGACGCTATACGGAACCTTATTGTTCAAGGCGTAGGTCCGCTCTTCCCCGGCCAGCAGCTTATCCGCCAGTACAGCAGTGGTATGGTCTTTCAAATCGATTAACGTAAGCAGTCCGCTTTGATTCGGGCGAACAACCAAATAATCATCGCCGACTGCTAGCACGGAATATACCTCATCCTTGCCGACAAGGGCAGGGAGATCATAATTATTAATCGCTTTACCTTGTTCATCGAATACGGCCACGATTTTGCCATCTGTCATAACGGAACGTTGAAGCCAGCCTCCCGGTCTTTCCACTTGGAAGTAGGTCGTATTGGACTCATATCGCTGAACGTAGGTCGCTTTCTTCTGGCTCACAATCTTGCTGTTCTGGATAAACAGGCTATAGGCATCATACAGCACGTGACGTTCCTCATTGATGTGTTGGTCCACTATTGTAAGAATGCTGTTGGAACCGCCTATTCCCCCGCTGCTGACCGAAATATTACCCACAAGGCTGCCATCCAACGTACCAATGAGGACGACGGGATATTGCTCATTTCGGGCCATATAAATGTCGCTTGTTTCGCGGTTATACCAAATCGGACTTCCCACATTTAACTTGCGGTAGGTATCCTTGCGCGTTATTCGAACGGTTTTGCTCGCTGCATCCCACACAACCTCGGCTTTGGTAGCCTCTGAGAAGAAACGAAGCGGCGCATAGATTCGTCCCTGTAAATTGAGGAGCGGCGCTGTTAAGGCGATTTGATGATCATTAACGGTTGCGATCTTGGCGCCATAACCCAGTTTAACGGAGAGCTCCGGGTATTTCATGGACACCAGCTTAGCAGCGGCATTCCAAGATACAATCGTACCAAGCAGCTGGCCCATATCACGTACGGACAAGTAAACATTGCCTCTGGAAACGAGTGGTGCGGAGTTCAACTCATACCTATAGCCGTTCATCATGACCTTGATTCCGCTCGCTTTGGACGTATCGACGGCTCCGGAGCTGTCTTCCGCTGCAGCTGACATGGAGGTGCTCAACAGCATGGTTACAACTAACGCAACCATAGTAAGAACGGTGAGTAATCTTTTATAAAGTAGCAAGGGATCATCCTCCTGTTTAGTAGTTAAGCCGGATGACCATTAGACGATTCAAGCTGAGAAATGTTGCGGTAAATACCTAAATATGGATAAACAAGACGTAGGAGGTGTTACTAGTGCGAATCGTGGATGGTTACATGTTCTACCGCGAACAACCTGAGGGATGGACGTTGGTGGAGGCTAACGCGAGCAGGAGAATCTCAAGCTTGGGATTGTCAGCAAATGTTGCTGTTATTGCAGCATTTCCCTACCATACGAGGGTTTTTCAGTCATTTGTTGCATAGAATGCAGCATTTCTTCCGATTACGCTGAGAAAATGGCCAAGCTTAGCTCAATTGTTGCATTTCGAGCAACAATATCTAGTTTTGGACCTCATCTCCCCGAGAATGCTGCCTATTATGCAACATTTCCTTACTAGGAGCGGATCGCCTAAACCCGCCCCAAACCACACTTTTAAAATGATGAATCGCAAGACGACCAAATATCCACGATAGGCACGTTATTCTCCAACCTGATCCGACTCTCGGCAATCCAATCCTTAAACCACTGATTATCCGAGCTGCCGAACGTTTCATCCCCGTCATAATTGCGAAACGATCCGATGTACACGATCAACTCTCTTAGCATGAGGAATAATGGAATTTGCTTCAGATCTTGCTCGCTTAAGGTGTTCTCAAGGCTATAGCCTTTCATAAAAGAACGCATAAATCGGCGCGCCTGATCCTCTCTTAACGTCCTTCCATCATCGCCCCCATAGACATAAACCAGATAGTACAACTGGATCGCGATATCTTCAACAAACCAGCTGTACTGCGCTTCGTCAAAATCAAATAACGTAATCCGCCCAGCTCCGTCTATGACAAAATTACCGACGCCCATATCCCCATGAATAAGTCCGTAAGCATCCCGATCCGTTGGCAGCTGGTTTAGCTTCTCCACCATCA
Source organism: Paenibacillus sp. BC26 (assembly GCF_900116125.1). Classification (NCBI taxonomy): domain Bacteria; kingdom Bacillati; phylum Bacillota; class Bacilli; order Caryophanales; family Paenibacillaceae; genus Paenibacillus; species Paenibacillus sp. BC26. The sequence continues at coordinate 1,079,611 of NZ_FPAD01000002.1, forward strand.
TGCTGTAATTCTCTTTCACGCGTTGATGTGTCGGAGGAAGGATATCGATGTCTTTCAAGTAATCATTCTGACGCCATTCCAACCTACAGATGCTGCTGTCCTCAGGCTTATACTTCTTCGATAGAGCATGCATGTTACCCGTGATGCGTCCGAGAGCTTCATATAACGCGTCGTCATCCAGACACGCCGGATAATTTACCTTCTGCCCGGAAGCTTTCTCGAACGAAACCGCAGTAAAGAACATTTCTGCTGTCACAATGACTTCGGCCCATTCGCCGGCTGCGGACGGAATCGGCATCGAAGCGGATATACCGTGGCTCACCAGATACCGAATCCATTCCAGCTCTGCCTTTACCGCCCCGACCGTTCGACGGCTTCCCGGCGTTATGCGCAGAATACAAGCACGGCCATTACGCTCGTACTCGTATACAAAGTTTTGAAATCCTCCGATTAAAGTGACCTCGTCGCTGCTAATCCCATATCTCTCCACGGCGCTGGCAAGGACACCATGACGATGAAAGAGGTCCGTGATGGTATTTTCCATATTTAATTCCCCCTAACCTAAGAACCTGAACCTGCATCCAAGTAAGCCATCAACCATTCATGATCGATTCCGCAAAAGCAACCGGTTTGATCAGCTCCCAATATTCCTCAGCTGTCGCACCATCCTCCATGCTCCAGCATGAGCTCATGGCCGTCTCGACGAAGAGGCATTGCTTTAAGATGGTGCTCGGAATGCCCAGCTTCTTCTCAAATACGGCGATAATCTCACGGATTTTCGCATAACCTGCTTCCGAATAATCATCATCAAATTCATTTAAGATAAACCGCGGAACGTCAAACACAGGGTCGCCTATTACGCCCTTCGGATCAATAATGCGATAGATACCATCCTGTCCCAGCAAAATATTATCGTGGTGAAAGTCGCCATGCAGCAGCATTTGACCTGTATACGCCTCAGATACGGTTAAGCAGATCGCTTCCGCTTGCTTCATATAAGCTGCTAATTCACTGCAATCCTGACGTTTGCTCATATAGTCGGTTATTTTACGGACCCATTCTACGTAAGTTGGGTATTGCGCCGCGTTATCGACCGTTATGTGTAAGCCTTTGAACAACGAGCTGAATACATCCAATCTTGCCGCAAGCGAGGTCACTTCCCTAAGCGGATTTCCCGGTTTAACGCACGCTTCAAGCAGTACGCCCCTAACCACATCCGCATCAAAAACATGGCAGAATCGTTTGCCATCATACCGGAGCAAGGTGTTATATTCCGTGTTTATCTCTTCGGAAGAAATTCTTCCTATCTTCAGTACCGCGCTTCCGAATCTCGCAGATTCACATATAAATACCAGATTCGCAGAGTAGGAAGGGATGAGCTGAAGCTCGCTCAGCGACCATTGTTCGGCAAAGGTATCGAGATCCCTCAATACCTTCTCATAGAACGCTTGCCCAAACTGCTTCACGATTGGTTCGATTTCATTTTGACGGAACTGATAATGCTTGCTCATCGTTAGGCTTCTCCTCCACTTAGCTCCAATCTACTCCGTTACATAAATTGTATAACGCTCAGGTTCCCATACCGCACTCCAACCGAAGGCCGCGCCAAGCTCGCGCACAGGAGCCAGCAATTCCCCTCTTACATTGTATACTTCCTTGCCCACGATGATAGACTGCCCATTCTTATAAATTCCGCCCGTTTCTTCCGTATGGAAGGAGAATTCCTTGCCATCCTTTAGTGCAACCGCTATTTTGTCCTTTGGATTCCATGTCATTCGATAACCAAGCGACTCCATAATCCCTCTAACAGAGGCATATACGGTTCCATCGATCTGCATCGACCACATGGCAATTTGCTTCCCGTCCACCACCACGCGTGGGGCTTCCAATACGGGTTCATATTTTGTAACCGAGAATGTCCCCCATGAATACGGTTCATAGGAATAAGGCGGAACGCCGAAGCTTTCCTCTCCTCCCCATGCGCCTAACACTCCACGGCCAATCTGACCCTCTCCGTTTAACCCGGCCCCCCACACTGTACCATCCTTCTTAATGAGAAAAGAAGTCCGAACGCCGCTGACAACCTTCACGGCCTGCTGATGCGCCAGCTTCACGGGATGATCAAATCGATGCGGCTGCAAGCCGTCTCCAATTTGGCGGTACGAGTTATTACCCCATACCCATACGTGGTCAAGCTGATCGAGCGCCAAACATTGCAAATAACTGCAAGACAGCTCCTCTATCGATTGAAGCTCCGGGAGCTGCTCCAGATGGAGTGGCCCTTCCAACGGATCTTTGTTTCTACCCAGCACGCCGCCGTAATTATCGCCAAACGACCATACTGTACCGTCCGATCGCAGCAGCAGGGTAGCACTCCCTGAGCTTGTAATTGCTTTGATATGATCAAGCTTATCAAACAGTCTTGGTTTCGTAACGACAGCTTGTTTCCCGGTCTGGTAATAATACCAATACGGCGATCCCCAATACCAAAGCTTGCCATTCTTGTCGATTGCAAAAGCTGTAACGCCATCGCTATGTATGGCCGTAATTGGAGGCAAACCCGCCACAAGAGCCGGTGCGGCAAGGGTTTTCACTTGTCCATTCCCTAATTCTCCATACTCGTTGCTTCCCCATGACCAGACCGTCCCATCCTTCTTCAGGGCGAACGCAGCATTGGAACCGAATTGAATATCTTTCACGTCTTGCAATCCTTCAATTTGTTTGGGAACTCTCGTGAATAGCGTATTAGTGGACGAATAGGTTACCCCGTCGAAAGTGCCGTAACGCAAATACCCCAGCATCCATACCGTCCCGTCTTTCTTCACGGCAGCGGCCGTATCCGCATAGGCAGAAGAATACGTAATGGACTCCACATCCGATAATCCCGGAATTTGAACGGCGGTCGTTGTCAGGCGCGTCGTAAGGTTGCCTCCCCATGCCCAGACCGTACCGTCATTCTTCAGCGCAAGCGTGCTTGCGTATCCTGAAGCAACCTGTTTGACGTTCGTAATCCCTTTTCCTCCAAAAGCCATCGGCTGCTCCTGCATTTTTTCCGCCGATGCTCCTACCGGAATCATTATACCAGCCATACAAACAAGCACGATCAGCTTTAGTAAACGAGGAATGTCTCACTTCCACTCCACTCCAGTACCATGAATTAGGATATCTTCATAGATCTTAGACGTTTACGTTTCAAAAAGGTTACTGAACAAGTAAAAAGACCGCCATAACCGGCGGCCTATCAACAATGGATTACTTCATTCTCAACTTAATATCCCCTTCGATTCGTGTTGGATAATCGACAATGGTGAGCGTCAGCGGGCTCTGATATTTCGCCTTCTCGATGAAATATTGGAACTCATCGCCGGACGATCCGGTCATATTCGATTCAAACGATTTACCGGATGCATCCTTGAAACTCATGTCTAAGAGGTTGTATTGACGGTGCTCATCAAGCGGATTATCGTTTATCAGTTTAAAGACAAGTATGCGCTGACCCTCCTCCTTGCTGGTGCCGACATCTTTTAAAGTAAGATGGCCGTCCGGGCTTGAAAGCAGCTTCTTCTGATCCGGATCCACTTGAATCTCCAGCTTGTTTTTGTCCAATGCGCGAATGCTATTTGCCCGCAGATACAGCCGGTCCGGCTTGCGGAAATAGTTGCTTTGGAAATAAAGAATTTGCCTGTTCTCGTCAATGGTTGAACCGGATACGCCGTTATTGATAGTCCCGAACGTTTCGCCGTGTTCATCCTCGATCCGGATATCGTCAAAGTAGAACAGCTTCTTCGTGTTCGCCGGATCGTAAGCGACTTCCAGCCCAACCCGAGTAGGATAAACGGTCATAGTTCCAAAGGTAATACGCTGGCCTTCCACGGTAACGGTCTTGTTAATCGCGTAGGTTTCCTTCAAGCCTTCGAATTTGGTTTTATCTATAGGAATCGCAAACTGCCAAAACGGCAGGCCGGCGACCGCCTTCTCATCCTTACCGACCTTAAGCTCCAGCCGGAGAATATCCGGAACTTCAGCTCCATTATGGAAATTAAAATCGATCGTGCCTTGCTTGCTAACCCACTCTTCGCTGAAATCGGAAGAACCATGCGAGATGGACATCTGCTCTTTAGTCGCCAGGTCAACCTTCTGAAGATTCACGACTCGCTTCCTTCCGTCCATATTCGTCAGGGTGTAGAAAACGATCACCCTCGATTCATCTGCAAGCACGCCATCCACGGTCACTTTGATTCCATCCTGTTCTTCGGATAGGCCGACCGGTTGCATGAAATCATTTTCGATTGCAAGCTCCAGCCCCTTGTCATAATTAATCAGCTCAACAAGCGACCGAAGTCCGGGAAGATCACCTACATAGGCCGCAACAACCGGCGAGAAACGCACGGAAGCAACCATGATCAGAAGCAGCAGGCATGCCGTGTACGAAGCAAATCTAGTTACTGTGCGGCGCCTTCTGCGTTGCCGTCCAAGCCGCATGCCATTCCTAATCCGCTCCTCGACAGTCGAAGGAACGACAATCTGATTAATCTGTTCCTTCATCGCCTCCAATTGAGGCCAATCCTGCTCGTTCGAATCACGAAACTCATTCATGGGGCTCACCGTCCTTCTCCAGCCGCTGCCGCAGTCCGCCGAGTGCTTTGTGCAGCCAAGTTTTAATCGTACCTTCCGGTTTCCTTAACGTTCTGGCGATTTCGGTAATCGTCAGATCATGATAATATTTCAGCTCAATGACGGTTCGATAATTGGCATCCAGCCGTTCCACCGCGGATTCCAGCACGACTTTCTCCAGCAAAGCCGATTCGCCGCTCGCCACATGCTGCTCCCCAGCGCCTGTTGCCACCTGCTGTTTCTCATTCCGGCGCGCCTGTCTCTTGGTTTCGTCCACGCAATAGTTCATCAGAATGCGAATCAGCCAGCTGCCAAAATAACCGGGTTCCTTCAATTTGTGTATCTGCATGTACGCCCGGCAAGTCACCTCTTGCACCGCTTCAAGCGCATCGTTCTCATTCTTCAAATACGAATACGCAATCCGGTACATTTTATCCTTGTGTCGCGTAATGAGGCTGTAGAAGGCCGCATCGTCACCGCGTTTAGCTGCAAGGGCCAGCAATTCATCCTCCATGCGTTTCCCTCTCCTGCCATTTTGCTTCTTCTATACGTTAGACTCTGCAGAGCGGCAAACGGTTTTCGTCCATTTCAAATTTACGGATACGAATAATAAAAGGCCGCCTGATCGGCCGCCCTCCTCGTCATGATTCACTATTCGTTCTTTCTGCCCATGTACATGAAATGTTCAGCTAAGCTCAACAGTTCCTCGCGTTCGCATACCTGCTCCGCCAAGTCCAGCCAAGCCGACACCACTTCGGGCGGCTGCGTCAGAAGCTCCGGTTCGCGCAGATACAGGAAGCTTTCGCAGTTGATGATATGCAGCTTCTCTAGCTGGAACGCTTCAAAGAATGGCGCTACATCTCGGGGACGGATGTAATAGTTGTCCGTGAATCCATGTCCGGCAAAATTCGCGTCCTTAATCATCATATGAAGCTCAGCTCTGCGATCATCTGCCAGGATAAACGCCGGGTTCCGGATCAAGTAATCCCAGACGAAGGAGTAAGAAGAAACAAAGGAGACGAATAAGACACCGTTTGGCTTTAGCTTCTTGAGGCATTCCTGAATGGTCGCAGCTCGATCCTTCTCTTCTTTCAGATGATACATCGGCCCCATGCAAAGCACATGATCAAACTGCTCGTCCGCTATGCCCGATAAGTCGCGGCTGTCTACGCATACCCCCTCAAGCGGCAGTTCAAGCTCTTTTGCTTTATTTAGCGCAAAGTTCACATTGTTCGGCGACAGATCTGCCAGCGTCACCTCGCAGCCAAGCGCCGACAAATGAAGAGCATACCTGCCCGGGCCGCCACCGAGATCGAGTACTCTGTCACCCGGCTTGATATAGCGGTTCATAAAACGTTTGCTTAGCTCAAACTCGACCTTGTGCCGATCGAGCCGATTCCATTCGTACTGCACCGTATCATCGTAGAATTTGCGAACAATCTCAATATCATTGTCCTTGTCATCCATAGGAGCACTCCTCATCGTCGAACAAACTCAGTTGGAATGAATCCGCGGCAGGCGGCTGATAATAGGGCATTTCGGTGGATATCCCATGCAGAGAGCAGGCTTCCCGGAAGCGGAGCTCCAGTTCCTTCTCGTTCTTCGACTTACACTCATAGGCGAGGCCAAACGTGCGTCTGTAGCGATCGCTCAATCCCGGAAAGCCTTCATCCAGCTTTTGATAGAAATACGCCCGCTGCCGGTCTCGCAACGTAACGCCAAATGCCGCGATGATATGTTTGACACCCGCGGCGGCCGCCCGCTCGACAAGCTCATTGATGTTATCGAGATGATCCTCCAAGTAAGGAAGAATGGGCATCATCAGCATCGTCGTCATGACGCCGAGCTTCTCGAGTTCGGCAAGCGTTCTGAATCGCTCTGAAGAAGATGCCGCGTGCGGCTCCAGCTTGCGAGCCAACTCCTCGTTAGCGGTCGTAATCGTCACTGCAACGGAGGCATATTTGGTGCTTAGCTGCTGCAAGATATCGGAATCGCGAAGGATGAGATTGCTCTTCGTTGTAATATGTACCGGGAACCGGAACTCGGCAATCATCTGCAGCGCACGCCGCGTCATCAACAGCTTGCGCTCCATCAGCGTATACGGATCACTCATCGAGCCTGTGCCGATCGTCGACTCTTTGCTTCTTTTGGCAGCCAGCTCCTTGCGCAGCAGCTCCAGCGCGTTGGTTTTGACAGTGACATTGTGAAATTCGTCAATTCCGTACCGCTCGCTTCGCGAATCACAGTAGATACACTGGATGTCGCAGCCGCGATACAGATTCATGGTATATTTAGTCCCAAACCAACCGGCCGGGTACTTATTGGGAATTAGGATACTCTTGGCTTCGACAGCTTGCATATTACTTCGTACCTCCACCTTCAGACAGCGAAAAGGGAACATCTGTTCCTTTTTTTATAATAACATTTCTTCTTGTTTCTGGGAAGTGGATATCATTTCAACCTGATTATTTCACAAGCTTCCAAACCTTCTTGGAATAGACCAACCAAGCGTTATATTCGCTTATTCCATCTCGCAAGCCATAGACTGTGTCCATATCCGTGAAGTGACCAACCGCTGTAAGGGGAATCTTACATTCGGCTGCATCCTTGATCGTTTTGGACAAGTCGATGAATAATCCATCTCTGGTAGATTCCAATAGCGCTGTTGCGATTTCCTTCGGAATAGCGCCAAACTTTCCGCCGGTTAGCTTCCGAAGCTTCTCTACGATAACGTTGGCCAAAAGCATTTCATAATCGTGCAAGTCCGTTACATATAGCTTGTTAAACCACCCATCATCATGAGCGTAATATGCGAATCTCGCTTTTGGCACTTGTTGCAACGGTCTTGCCAGATGCCCGAAGAATAATAATTCCGCTATTTGATCGTTGCTTAATGCATCCAATTCCTCTTCTCGTGCTATATCCACCCAACAAAAATCTCCATACCCATAAACATCATCCCCGATCAACTCATCCAGCTCTTCCCGAGTCACATAATCGAATCGAGTGTGCGGATTCCATTGCGCATTCGAGAATTGATGCTGGAGCAGAATCAGGTTCTCCGGTCTGGGATTTATACCTATCATAAACTCATGAAACTCTATCCCATGCGAGTAGAAGCAATTATTCGAATGCATTTGGCTGACATAGATGATGTCTCTGCTTGTCTTCTTTTTCTTCATGCATGCTTTCCTCTCAGAGCAACTTCTTGAATACGACTCTATTACCGCCACGGCCATCATAGTTCATATAAACAGGAACCCCATCCAGCTCTTGTTCTTGCTGCTCGATGCTGAAACCCAGCCGAGTATGGAAGGCGATGGATTCTTTTTTCGTTGGCGCCGTAACACAGCGAACGATTTTTCTTCCGAGCGATTCCGCAACTTCGAAGAAGCCCTTATAAAGCGCCCTGCCGACGCCTCTCCCACGCCAATCGGGATGAACCATTACAATACGAATGTAAGCCTCATCTGGTTGGGATTGCGATAAGAAGCCCATTATAAATCCGACCATTTCTCCATCCTCTTCCGCTGCTAAGCAGGTGTCGCCGAAATGATGGATGTACCATTTGGAGAATAAATCACTCGAATAACTGCTTCCCCACCAATCGGACGCTACGTTCAGAATCCTCTCACAATCCGTATCAAACATGCTTCTTATCCGCAAACGCTCACCTCGCTAATAGCTTACTATAAAAACCTTAGAGAAATAATGCCCGCTGCGCAAGCCATAGATCCAGATCAACCGATCCTTGCACGCCTAACAGGCGATAGAAATAACGATAGACGGTGCGATAATCAGTTAGATCCGGCGGGGCGAGGACGGTGGCATAACCTTCGAGGAAAGGAATGGCAGCTCGCTCATCAAGTACATACTCCAACCCGACAAAATCAAGCTCGCGCGGGCCTACCGCATAAGCTTCAACATCCACGATCGCGGACAACATGCCCTCAGCATGAGGAACTGCGACGAATCCAGATCTATAAAAATAGGACAGAAATGAGCAGGTACCGGAAGCACGTCAAGTGCATGAAGCATCGCATCAAGCTGATCCTTTATCTTCGTATCATTCGTACAATCAAGCTCAACGAGCTGCTGCATAGTACGTGCTAAGTGAGTATGGAAGGATTCCAGCCGTCCAATTGGATCCCCGGCAAGGTTGCCATAATAGTCGTAACGCCGCTCATGCACGCGAGCCAACCAGGTGCCCAACTGATGCAGAAACGCGTCGGATTGCGTGGCGAACGACCCGAAAGTCTGCCCGTTCATTTTCTCGACGACGAGATATTCTCTGCCCTCGATGAGCTGATGCTTATGTATTCGCGGTGCCGGGATATCTGCAATCGTACCGAGCATTGCGGCGTTCGCCGCGAAGTGATGCATACTTCTGGGGTCAATCCCGAATAAATCGTAACACCCCCACCAAAACTCATGGGTCGGCGCATCCTTCAATCTGGATGAACGTACGACACATTCCCCCGCTGCGGTCTTCACCAGCCAAACATCGCTCGCATGCCCGGAATAACCGGGATCAAGAACCGTAATTTGTTCAATGGGTTCATCAAAAAGCTGCTGAAGCCGATGGTCTGTTGTCATAGCCGAACCTCCTGGGTAGATGGTTGTTTTGGTGTGCTGAGAGTTCCATTTTGGTACTCTCAGCTGGAACTTTAGGCGATTTCGCCGCCGAGAGTTCCAATTGCAAACTCTCAGCGGCAGCGGAGAGCGGAATAGCTATTTACTGCGGCCCGAATGGGCGAATTCACTCTGGTTTCGGCGATTGTGCCACATCTTAAGCGGTATATCCGCTTATGTGTCCCACTTCGACCTCTTTTTTGCTGGAGTAATCCGCCTATTCACCTTGTCGCAATAGATCGGGCCAGGCGAAATCCAAGGTCATCGATGCAAAAGGTCGGGTGGCTGCGGCGGCGGCAGGTGGCTCCGCAGCCTCTGGCCTCTTCGGCCCAGCTCCCGCCTCGAAAAATCCGATAAGGGCCGTACACTTCCTCATCATAGAGATCCCAGCACCATTCCCACACATTGCCCAACATATCGTACAATCCCCATGCGTTCGGCTCTTTTCCACCTGCCTCATGGACGTTACCGCCGGCATTATCCGCGTACCAAGCAATCCGATCAAGCTCGCCGTACCGATAACCGGCCGTCCCTGCTTTACACGCATACTGCCACTCCGCTTCCGTAGGAAGCCGATAACCGTCCGCGTCCCCATTCCATTCCACGTCACCCGAGGAACGCATAGCGTAACAAGGCTGCAGTCCTTCTCTCTCCGACAGCAGGTTGCAGAACTTCACGGTATCCAGCCAAGAGACGTTGACCACCGGCAGCCTCGAATCGCCATCCGGAGGAGCAGCTGCGTCCCCTGCAAGCTCACCGTACACCCCCACCGTTACCGGATATCGCGCAAGCAGAAAGGGCTTAACCTCTGCTTTCCATTTCTTTTTCACCCGGTCGTCCCTTAGCTCGATTTCTCCCGCAGGAATCTCCACCATCGCAATCTCGATACTTCTCCGTCTATCGGCTGACACACTGCGTTCCTCCCACGGTGACTCATTTCTATATACGCTCAGAAAAAGAACTCTAGCATCCAATCATATTTTCGTTCATGTAATAATATGGAAATAGATTCACCCTCATTATGTCTTACCAAAGGAGATGTTGCAACATGGCGCCATGTAATGCACAAGCAACGGGGACATGCTCCGAAGCTGAAGGTTCAGATACGTTAGCAAGCGGAGACGCCTCGCACGCGGAAGGATTCCAATCAACGGCGAGTGCTTTTGCCTCTCACGCTGAAGGATATGCCAATACGGCTCAAGGACCTGCCTCCCATGCGGAAGGCGGAAGTACACTCGCTGATGGAATCTATTCGCATGCCGAAGGCAGAGAAACGGCTACCACCAATGAGGCTTCGCACGCGGAAGGGTTTCTCTCCGTTGCAAGCGGTTTTGCCGCGCACGCGGAGGGCTACTTTAATCTTGCAATCGGTCCCGCTTCACATGCGGAAGGCGGCGGCTCGACTTCGACCGGCATCTATTCGCATGCAGAAGGTGAAGTGACACAGGCGATCGGTGACCGCTCGCATGCGGAGGGCATGAATACAATAGCTAACGGGATGAATGCGCATGCCGAAGGGGAGTTGACCCAAGCTTCCGGCTTGGATTCTCATGCCGAAGGAATGGAGACGTTCGCTACCGGACAATGCGCGCATGCCGAAGGAGAAAGCAACACCGCCAGCGGGAGAGCATCGCATGTGGAAGGAAACCTGAACCTTGCAGCCGGCATGTTCGCACATGCAGAAGGGCAGAGCACAGTTGCAAGCGGCGATGTCTCCCATGCCGAGGGCAACCAAAGCGTTGCAAGCGGACAATCCTCGCACGCGGAAGGCGCTGTAACGACCGCAAGCGGATTTTCCTCGCATGCTCAAGGGGTTAATACGGTGGCTGACGGCATGTTTTCGCATGCCGAAGGGCTGAACACTTCCACCAACCTGCTGGAAGGGGTTCACATTATGGGGAAATTCGGCTCAGCCAATGAGCTGACTTACTCGTGGTATTTGGCTAATGGATTAAGTGAGCAAGCACCCGGTCTGGCAGCGAAAATATTAAGCAATGGCGATGTGAAAATCGACGGAACGGTGAGCAGTCCTGCTGCCGACTATGCGGAGATGTTTGAAACCTCTGACGGAAAGCCGATCGAACCGGGTTATTTCCTAGCCTTAGAAGGAGATAAGGTTCGCATCGCAGCTTCTGCGGACCCCTATATCGTAGGCATTACCAGCAGCAAGCCCGCTTTTCTATCCGGAAATGCCGAACTCGGCTGGCATCGCAAATATATGACCGATGAGTGGGGACGGACCCTCTATCAGAATGTACGAATTCCGGTACGGCCGGATGCATCCGGCCAATTGCTCTCGCCCGGACGCACAGAACGTCAGCCTATATTAAATCCTGATTGGGATCCGCTTCAAGACTACGTGCCTCGGTCAAGCCGTCCGGAATGGGTAGCTGTCGGCATGATTGGCAAGCTGCTGGTGCGCGATGACGGTTCCTGCCAGCCCGGCGGATTATGCGCGCCGAACGATAATGGCATCGCCACTCATGCAGACAAAGGGTACTATGTGCTGAGAAGAACGCGCCCGAATCAGATATTGGTGCTGCTGGGCAACCGCTATTAGAGGCGCATTTGTGGACATAGCAAAAAACCGCCTATCCATTGGCGGTTTTTCTTTACCCGGTAATCCAGCTAGAACATGCCGTTCTCATTAACCGAATGCTCCGGTATCGCCTGACCTAAATCCCACAGCTCGATGATGCGGCCGTTCACGAAACGAAAAATATGGACCACGGCAGCTCCCAGGTCTTCAGGCTTTTGTTTCACATGGGAGTGAACCATCACGCTATCGCCTTCCTCGATGGTGCGTTTGACTTCAAGGGTTTTGCGAGGATTCAGAGCGGCATTCTCTTCCATTGCCAGCATGAGCGATTCCGCATCGCCACGGAAGTAGGCATTGTGATGACGGAAGTCCGGCCCTACATAACGCTCGTAGGCCTCGCGCACCTTCCCCGAGGCTACCAGGCTCAAAAACATCGCAGCCTTCTCTTTAAGCGGTTCCTTATTCAACGCAATCATCCCCTTTATAAATTCATTGATGCCTCTAAACGTACTCGCGAATGTATCTCGGCTGATACGCACCTGCGCCTTCAGCCGCTGGGCTGCGAGCCCCGCTTGGAAGGCCTCGAGAAACAAGCTGCCGCTCTTCGAGATTTGCCCGCCAAGGACGACGACATCCGGGTCAAACTGCCGCAGCGCCGGCGACAGGATCTCAGCCATCCGCGCGCCAAACGCCTCGAACAGCTCGATTTCCGGCTTACTTCCGCGAAGCGCGGCTTCCGCCAGCTCCCGCACACCGCTGCCACCTTCGGTGTCCGCCAATACGCCCAGCTCCCTCGCAAGTCGCAGCACGCCGTTCTTCGAGATATACTGATCGGCTATTCCGTCGCGATAAGGCGTCTGATACAGCCAGCCGTTAGCCGGCACATCTGCGCGATGCTTCACAAGACGGCCGTTCTCCAAGAAACAGGAGCCGAGTCCCGTCCCGATTGTGAGACACACCGCCCGCTCTCGCCCCTGCTTCCCTTGACCACCCTCCGAGGAGCCGGCCATCTCGCCAAGTCCAAACAACGCGGCATCGTTCTCGAAAGCAATGCGGAACTTCGGCGCCAGCCGCCTCCGCAGTCCTTCGTTCGCACGCAGCTTATCCTCGAGCAGCTTTCCGACGGAAAGGCCATACAGAGACTCGAATTTGCCTAACCCGCGGATCAGGCAGATCCCCTTCTCGTAATCGAAAGGGCCGGGGAATGCAAGCCCGAAGCCGATAATCGGTTCCTCAACCTCGTCCAGCCCGCCCCGCTTCAGCATATCCTGCACAATCGCAATGAAATGCGCCAGGATCGCATCCGCCCCCAAGTCCGATTTTGCCTCATACTGCCCAATCGTCTGTTCGATGATGGAACCGTCCCGCATGACGGCTGCCTTAATCTGCGTACCGCCAACATCAAATGCCAGAATGACGCCACCCGGGTTCATAACGACCGCCTCCCTATGCTCTGACAAATGCTTTAATCGTGCCGATTGTCCGGCCAACGCTTGGACCGCTTGGACGAATCGTATAGGCCGCAACAGAAGCCGGAACGATGAACGTTTCCGCATAACGGATGACGAATGGCTCGAACGCGCCGTCCGGACTTTCCACCGTCGCCTCTTCCCCTTCGATCAAATTCAGCATATGCACGCTGCCGTTTGCTTCATGGCGAACCGGTGCGGAGAACCAGTGCCGCCGCGTCTCGATAAATTCCAGATCATGCAGCCCCGTCCGCTCTTCCTTCCAGCCTTCGCCTTCCGCCACCAGTTCAATTCGGCCGACACAGCTCTTCGCCCACTCCGTCGTCCGCTCCCACTGAATGACCTTCTCCCCATGGTCCACATGGACAGGACGCGGTTTGCCATCCAGTCCGAGACGATCCCAATCCCACAGCTTAAAGGTGAAAATATAAGGCGTCGCGCTAATTTCAAGCACCATGCAGCCCTCACCCGAGCAATGAACCGTCCCCGCCGGAATGAGAAAATGATCATGCTTGGCAGCCGGATACACATTCACGTACTTCTCGGCCGGGAACGTAAAGTCACCTTGCTGTGCCTTGCGCAAATCCGTCATCATTTGCTCCGAATCCACGTTGTCTTGCAGCCCCAAGTACACTTCCGCGCCGGGAACCGCCTCCAGAATGTAATAACTCTCATCCTGCGTGTACGGCATACCGAACTGCTCACGAATGTATTCCGTCGTCGGATGCACCTGCAAGCTTAATTTCTGACCGCCGATCGTATCGAGGAAGTCGAATCGGATCGGAAATTCAGCCCCGAAACGCGAGTACACCTTATCGCCCAGCAGCTTAATGGATTCGAAGAAGACCAAATTAATCGAAGGCAGCTCCAGCCGAAGCGCACCATATTGAAAATATAAGCTGTTCTCCTCAGGCACCCCATCGAACCCCCATGCATACGGGTGATTCCGTTTCGGCAGGTCGATGTTGGCCTCCAGCCAAGTTCCGCCCCATACGCCGGGATCGAAATACGGCACAAGCCGAAACGGCTGACTGACCGTCTGGGCAAGACCGGCAAACAAAGCTTCCCGGGAAACCATCTTGGGAGCATCCGCCGCATTCGTATCCAGATAGTAATCGATCCCGCCGAGCAGCGTTTTCTTCAGTCGATCCGCCATCCGCCATTCGAAGAAGAATCCGCGTTTGTACAACCGGAGAATATCCGTTTCCACAATGTTCGTTCTCCAGTTACTATACGTCTTCGCGCGATAACGCTGCTGAATTTCCCAGCGCGCCAAGTCGGCGTACAGCAGCACATCGCCGCTTGTCACAAGCGTTGCGCCGAAGCCGATTACGACAACGACCCCTGACGCTGCAGCATCGATGTCGTCGCGAAGCTGCTGCAGCTTGTCCGCATCATAGCATTCTTCCATACGAAAAGGTGTCATATACCCAAACACACGGTCATCCGTCATATAGCGCTCGACCTTGCGGTCAATCTCGCCGGGCTCCAGCGCCGCATCTTCTGCTTTTATGATAAGTGCAGGTGTCCATGCCGCAGACAGCCCTGCCAGAATTTCCTCCTGTCTTACGCCGGGGTAGCATTCCACGACGACAACGGTTTTCGATTTGCTTTTGCCCGAGATGGCTTCCCGTACTGTATTTCCGATTGCTTCATAACCCGACCATGCCTCATGCTCCCAGCCCTGAATCGTCACAATCGGTTCCTTGTTGTATCCCGACTTCATGATTAACTCCCTCTCTTCTTGCGTCTACAGCCCACCGGATTTTTTCACCTATTTTAACACAAATAAGCAGTAAGCCGAACCGGCTCCCGAAGATTCCGTTTCGAATTTCTATTTTTCTTTTCCAAGCATCGCAACTTTCTGGTAAATATAGTCGTTTAAACAGTGGTCATCTAAATTATCGATTCAAAATAGAGAAGGAGTCGCGTATGAAACCACTTAAGCACTATGTTGTCTGTACTTTGGCACTACTAACTTTATTTCAAACTGCGCCGCTATCCGCGGAAGGAACGGTCGATGCACCTGTATCTACGACCGATGCACCAACAACTACTACGACGACGGGCGACTCAACGACCGCTAATCCGATTGTGATTGCCGTACCGATCAGCAGCACGCTCACGCCGGACAACGAGCTTGTGCTGAAGAAGAACAGCACCGCGATGCTGTTCAACAAGAAGCCGCTGAAAGCCGCTCAGCCGTTAACGATCAAGAACGGCTCATCTTATGCCGCGCTGAACGGAATTGCCGGGCCATTCGGCTACAAGCTGTCCTATGACGCGAAGACAAAAGAATCCATCGCAAAGGCCGGAGACATCGAGCTTCGATTCAAGCCGGGCAGCGACATTATTAAACGCAACGGCGAATCGATCAAGGGACCGGGTCCAACCTTCATCTTGAAAGGTTCGCTCATGGTACCGCTTCGCATGTGGTCGAATTTGACCGGAAGCCGCATTATACCGCGCGGTATCGACACCGTCATTAGCTGGGCAGCGCCGCCATCTGCGGAATTCACCGTGCAGCCTACTGAAATTTTCGCACAGCAAACGGTTGTGGATTATTTGGTGAACGGCGTCCCGACCGCAGTGGATGAAACGAACACCCATGAGCGCTGGGAAGGACGAGAGTCCATCTTCCAGGAAGCCGGCATGCATGTCGTAACCCACTGGATCCAAGGCGAGAACGGCGTATGGAGCGAGCCATTCAGCGTTACGGTTAACGTGCAGATGCCGAACCAGCCGCCGGTAGCTGATTTTACAACGGATAAAACGACGTATCGCATCGGAGAGCCTGTCACGTATACCGATCTGAGCACCGATGACCGCAATGACATCATTTCCGCTAAATTCACGGGAAATTCCCCTGCATTCTTCAGTGAAGGCCAGTTCCCGGTCACGCTTGAAGTCAAAGATGGCGAGCAATTGATCGGCACCGTAACGAAGATGATTACGGTCATCCCGGAAATCTTGTATACGGAAGATGAGTTTAACCTGCTCTTCACTCCGGTGGGACGCAAATATACGATGGATGGAACGGCTGTGCGCAACTACCCGACCCTTTCCTATACTTACACGAATGAACCGGCAAGACTTGTACACAGCAACAGTCCTGAACGTTGGATGACGACTGGTCTCGTTTACGACACGGAGCTTTCCGGCGCAACCCGCTTCCTCTTCTATAACGAGAACGGAGCAGGCTACCCGCTGAAAATGTACCTAGTCGCGACTAACACAAGCAGCACCGGCCAAGCATCCGTCGGCGTCGGCGCATGGGGCAAGGGTGGACCGGACAAATCCACCATTATGGCCGGCAAAATGGCCACGATCCGCTACATGGATGCACTCACAAAAAATGTACCGGCTTCCTACGTGACACTTGCTCCGGGCGAATCCAAGATACTGCTCCCAGAGATGTCGAATGTGCCGGTTAAGCCGGGGGATGTGTTCTCTGCTTATGCAGACGTCGTTTCGACGACAAACATTCGCTACCGGATCGTTGTCGTCCAAGACAAACAAGATCCGCTGCCGATTATCGATTCCCTAACGGTTATGCCACGCGACAATAAGCATGTCCGCGGCACGTTCGATTACGCCGACCGTGTGATCGATCTGAGCACCTCCGAGCCGGTCGGCGCGAAGCCGCAGAGTATCTTGCTCGGAGACAGCAAGATCGACAAGCTCGTGGATGGCATTGACGAGATGACCGGCCTGCTCGAATACGATTTCGGCAACTTCGGCGTCTTGTACAAAATGAAGGTGCAAGTCGCGCCGAACACGATTGTCGGCATCAATGCCAGAGGCGGCCACTATGCAGGGGCTTTCATCGTCAACGGAAAACTCGTGCCGGTTACGACCGACAGCGCGCTCCTGACGCAAAATGAAACGGCCGTGCTCTACCGCACCGGTGCCGCAGCGGAAACGCTCGACATTGTCTTCACGCTCGCATCCGGCAGCTACTTGCCGATTAACATGACGTTCCTGCCAATGCCGCAGCTTCGTCAATAGCAGCCGACGGCCTACAGCAGGCAGCACATAAAAAATGCCCACCACGAAGTAACTTCGTGGTGCGGCATTTTTATTTTGCCACTTTATCAGGCGGACACCTCTTATCTTACATTGGAATGTTGACATTTACGCAACATTTCAGACGAATAGGGAGGCTGGCGAAGGAAATGTTGCCTTGATATCAACATTTTCGGCCAAACAAGCCTCCTAGCATCTGTTCTAATCCCAAATGTTGCCTTTCTAGCAACATTTAGCTGTCTTGCCCACTCTGCGGGGGAGAATGTTGCATTTCATGCAGCATTTTGCTTGATTGCTCCCCTACTTCTGTGGAACAGCTTCCCCAGAATCTCGCCACGCGTCGATAGTTCTCTCATGGTTCCGCAAACTCCCGAGTCAAACCAAAAAGCTGCCCCAAAGTCTTGCTTTCGGGACAGCTTCTCTATAAACCTAGTTTATTCAGCCGCCTGATCGTCCATCAAAATAAACCCGCCCATATCCCGCAGCGCGCCGCCTTTCGCGAGATGCCCCAGGACGGCGCGGCGAAGCGACGTGTCGGTCGGTGCTTGCGTCCAATCGTCGTACAAAGTGCCGAAGATTCGGCGCAGCCCTTCTTTGCCGTCGCCGCCTACCGGATAGAGCCGGAACTCGCGCTGGAAACGGACGATGTTCGCGGAATCGCTCAGCAGCTGCTCGAACTGCGGATCCAGCAGCCACGATGTGCAGACGAATGCAAGACGAGTTTCCTCCGGAAAATACCGCTTGAAGAACACTGCCGCATCTTGTAGGGATTCCAAGCATTGTGCGTGATCCATCTTGCCATCGGCAGCAATATGGACATCCAGAACAGGATCGCCGGCGCGCAGCACGATCTCCCACTCGTCGGTGCGGAACGTCTCCGGCTGACGAACGGCGAAGCCGCCATCCGTAATGCGGTGTCCGCGAATGCTTCCCTCGCCGACTTCGAGCACGGCTTCCCATGCTCCCGCTTCATCGAAGCGGTCATTCGTGCCGTCGATTAGACCATCGCTGCGGAAGCGGATGCCGCTCTCTGCCAAGACGACCACCTCGCTGGTGCCGAGGTGGCGAAGCACTTGCCTGCCGCTGCCGAAGCGGCCGCGCTCAAACTGCAGCCTTCCGACCCGGAACAGTCGGAAGGACATGTGGTTTACGAGCCACTCGTTGCCAAGTCCCCAGCGACTGTGCCGGCCGTAGTAATCGCGCATCCACAGCGCCATGTCGCTGAGGGTATGCTTCAGAATCTCCTGCGGAATTCCTCGCTCCGCGTAGAGTCTTTGAAGCCGATTCAGTCCGCTAAGCAGGATAAGCGGCTGATACAGCTCCGCTCCTTCACCCATCTCGGCAAGAATGCCGGAGAACGTCTCTCCGTCGGCGGCCTCGCCGGCCTCATCCGAAAACAGCAGTCGAAGCCCACGCACGGCCAGCGCACTCAGTCTCTCATCCTGCCTTACATTAACCGCTGCCTGCTGCAAAGCCTTCCATGCCTCATCCGGAAGCTCAGCAACAAGATTCGCCTCCCGAAGCGCTTCATCTTGCAGAAACCACAATTCATTCTGAATCATTTGTCGCCCTTGCCCGTTCATTCCTGCTTCTCCCCCTATAGCGCGGCGCTGCTTCGGCATCCCGCACATGCTGCACTTGGATTGCGTTGTTTTGTCGATTATAGCACATGTCTCTTGCTACTAATTTACCTCATGCGAGATTCGCCTGACTAGAAGACGATTGACGGTTGGTTGGCGTCCGGTAACTGGCAGCTGAATTACGCTAATTTCTCTATGTACGGTAACTGCTACCTCTCTTGCGCTAAATTATGCTAACTTCTCTCCATGTACGGTAACTGCTACCTCTCTAGCCCTGATTCGCTAACTTCTCTCCATGTGCGGTAACTGCTACCTCTCTAGCCCTGATTCGCTAACTTCTCTCCATGTGCGGTAACTGCTACCTCTCTTGCGCTAATGTGCGCTAACTGCTACCTCTCTTGCGCTAATGTGCGCTAACTTTTCTCCATGTGCGGTAGTCAGTGACTACGCGCACAAAAAAGCGGGAGCTCAGCAGCCCCCGCCTTTCGCCATCCAGTCCTTCCGGTTACGCCTCCATATCTGGAAACACGCTCGTTAACAGCTGACGCGGTGGTCGACCCGCAACAAGGCGACCCTCTTCCACATATCCTTCTTCACGTCCGTCCAATTCCGCTGCCAAGCGACTCCTCCACTCGGCTAATCGTCCTTGCCAGTGTGCGGAAGCACCCGCCGCCAGATTCACCAGCTCCTGCGGGTCGTTGACTAAGTCGAACAGCTGCTCTTCGCCAGACTGCGAGAACCACAGATATTTCTCCCGGCCATCCGTGACAAAATGGTTCGACAGCGCCCCATACGAATGCTCGCCATGCAGATACGGCCGCCAATCGGCCTGCTCACCTCGGCATAGCGGCAACACGCTGCTGCCATCTACCGTACCGGGAATCGTTGCCCCGGCGATATCGAGGAGCGTCGGCATAATGTCGCGCAGCTCAATCACTTCCGCGGATTCGCCGCCTCGGCGCAATCCCAGCTTGCCGCCGGGATCGCTGACGATGAACGGGATCTTCGCGCTTCCTTCATACGGAAGCGCCTTGCGGTAATAATGATGATCGCCGAGCAGCTCGCCATGGTCGGACGCGAACAGGATGATCGTATTTTGCGATACACCATATTCCTGTAAAGCATTCACCAAACGGCCAATCTGATCATCAAGATGCGTAATTAGCGCGTAATAGGCTGCTCGTGCCCGGTCTAGCCTGCGCCTAGGCACAATGCCAAAATGCGTAGTCGGATCAGAGCCATTCGCCTTCGCCGCTTCTACATCCACCCAATCCCCGATCGGGAGGTCAGGCAGCTCTAGATCCTTATACATATCCATGTAGACCTGCGGCGGATCAAGCGGTGAATGCGGCCGGACAAACGACGTGTATAAGAAAAACGGTTTGCTTGGATCCCGCCGACGCAGAAAATCGATCGACTGCGTGACCGTCCAATTCGTCGGATGGAGCTCCTCCGCCAGATGCCAAGGGCGCGCAGCCGCCGACGCATTGCAGTCGAGGCCATTATCCGTGATATCGTACTGCGCACCGGCGTTCTGACGCAGCCAGATCAAGTAATCATCCACTTGGTCAAAATGTCCATCGACCGTGTTATTATGCTTGGTGCGGTTATGATGCAGATAGCCGTCATGCAGCACGATATTATGAAACCCGCATAGATTGCGCGCGGGATAGACATGCATTTTGCCGACGCACTGCGTATGGTAGCCGGCATCGGCAAGCTCGCCTGCCAGCATATGCTCATACTCCCATGGCACGCAGTCCTGGTACCCGACGCGTCCGTGCGAGCGCTGGCTCATGCCGGTGAGGAGCGCCGCTCTTGCCGGCACGCAGGTCGGCGTAGCCGAATAGGCATTGCGGAACAGCACGCCGGATCGCGCCAGGCGATCCAGGTTCGGCGTCTCCACAATTGGATGGCCGATCGCGCTTAAGCAATCGCCTCGCATCTGATCCACCGTAATCAGTAGAATATTGGGCCTTGCCTCTTGCTGAGTCTTAGACCGGGATCCGCCGCCGTTCATGAGGCACCGCCCTCCTTATTCACCGGAATAATGAACAGATAGTTCGCGAATAATTGGCTCTCCGTCACTTTCCGTAATTTCAACGACAACCCCCGCAGCCTTGATCGCCGGAATGCGGATAATCGCTTTATGACCGATATTTCTACCTTCATGTACCGTAATCAGGCCGTGGGACTTGGACGTGATCACCGAGACCTTGAACTGCAGGACGTTTTCGCCGCGCGTAAGATCCTCTTGGATAATAATATGATCTACCAGATGAGACTCTTGCGCTTTATACGTCCACTTCGAGCCTTCCTGTGTGCAAGCAGACAACGTAGCGATCGGACGCTGGAAACGGCGGCGAATTTCTTCGCCGAATTGCGTCAGATGCTGCGTATCCTTGCTCGGAAGAAGGCCTTCGCGGTTCGGTCCAATATTGAGCAGCAGGTTCGTGCCGCGTCCCACGGACAAGTAGTACAAGCCCATCAGCTCATCCACGCTTTTGACCATATGCTCGTCCTCATCGCTGTAAAACCAGCTGATCCGGTTATACCGCAATTGCACGTCGCATTCGGCAGGCAGCCACATTTGCGCGCCAAGCTTCTCTTTCTCGTCCGTCAAAATCGAGAAGTCCGTCGAGTCCACCACGTTCCAGGTTGGCGTCGATGCTACGCCATCCTCGTTTCCGATCCAGCGGAAATCCGGATCGCCCATATTGAAGATCAGAATGCCCGGCTGCAAGCGGCGGATCTCGCCGATGATCCGATTCCAATCGTACGTATGGCCTTCAGAACCGCAGCCATCGAACCACAAGATATCGATTTCTCCATAATTGCCGAGCAGCTCCGTAATTTGATTCACGAAATAATCGTCGTAGGCTTTGGCATCCTGGGTGTAGAAATTCGCCGAACCATCATAGGGGGAATAGTAGAGTCCCGGTTTCACATCATACTTCCGGCAGGCATCCACGTACTCGCGAATGACATCGCCTTTCCCATCCTTCCACGGAGAAGCTTCCACCGAGAACGAGCTGTATTTGGACGGCCAGTTGGAGAATCCGTCGTGATGCTTCGCGGTCAGAACCGCATATTGCATGCCCGCTTCCTTCGCGGTGCGGATCCACTGCTCGCAGTCCAAGTTTACGGGATTAAAGTCCGCCGGCGACATCGGGCGCTCGTCGAAATCCGCATACCCTTCATAGAACGTCCGCAGTCCGAAATGTAGAAACAAGCCAAATTCCATATCCTGATAAGCCAGCTGCTTCGCTGAAGGTACCGGCTTCTGAATCGTTTGCATCTCTACTACCGCCTCTCAATAGGTCGATCTTATGATTGTTAATCTTATAAATGTTGATCCTAATGATTCTCGTATCCCGCAGTTACTACGCCTCTTGCCACAGCGTGCGCAGATTATCCATCGCGATTCGCGACGCTTCTTTGCACTCTTCCATACCTTCGAACTCCACCGTAATATAACCGTCATAGCCGGATTGCTTGATCAGCTTCGTAATTTTGCGAATTGGGATTTCACCGTGGCCTACTATGGCACCGCGCAAGTAATTGTCATGGCTCGTGCGGAACCAATTGCCGCCGCCCGGCGGCTCGTCGAACGGACGGAAGTAGAAGTCCTTGAAATGAACGAGCGATGCATAAGGAAGATTCTTCATAACGCCGATAACCGGATTTTCGTCTACGCACATGAAATTGCCGACATCCAGCGTGGTTTTGAAATTCGGACGATTTACTGCATGCAGGATCCGTTGCACGCGATCGCTTGCTTGCGCGCTGAAGCCGTGATTCTCGATGGTCGTCGTAATGCCGTACTGCGCCGCATAATCGGCAATGATTTGGCTGCCTTTGACCATGAGGTGCAGGTTCTCCTCGAACCAAGCAATCGTCATTTGCTCCTTCGCAATCGTAAAAGCCGTCACGTCATGGCGCATATGCTTCATGCCAAGACGGTGAACCAAATCGACATGCTCCTTCACGCGTGCCATCTCTGCGTCGAAAGACTCTAAATCCGGCTGTACGAAGTTTGCAGGCATTGAATAGTTGGATAGTGCAATGCCAACCTCCGCTGCTTTATTGCGAACCGCATCTGCCAATTCCGGATTATCGACGAGAGTAAAGCCATACGGAACGATCTCCATATGCTCCCCGCCGTTATCCGCTATCCATTGAATCGCATCCAGTACCGTCATTTCGCCCGACTTTAACGCGTTTAACAAGCTATATGTGCTTAATCCGATTTGCATCCTCTTAACTCCCTCGTTTGCGTTCTATTATGATTCGTAGCGCTCCAGCTTGAAGACCGCTTCGTTGCGGCCTGCGACGATGCCGTTGTCATTGAGCATATCGGCAGGTGCCAAGGCGCGCAGCCGGTCAATCGTCTCCTGACGGGAATAGCCGATCTGCTCCAAGATCGATGCGATAATGAGCGGCCATTCTTCCTGCGAGCCGTCAAGCACCTTCAAAGCAAAACCAAGCCCTTCCTCGCGCAAACCGAAGCAATAGACGCCCTTCGCCCCGCCTTTGGCAACGATATTATCGTCCAACAGCAGAATCGAGCAGATTTGTCCGGATCCGGACACCATCTCGGGATGGCGGTTCATGAGCCCCGCAATCTTAATCGCTGCGCTGCGCACCGCTAGGTCGTCAATTAGCTCCGGCAGAGCCAGCTTCAGATAAGCCGTTGCCAGACGGTCGAGCGGAATCGCAAACACGGGGCAGCCGCAGCCGTCCACGCCTGTCACGACTTCTTCCACCGGCATAGCAGCCAGATAAGCAAGCGTTGCCGCAATCTCCAGCTGAGCAGGATGATCGGTATCCGTGTAGCCTTGCAGATCATAGCCTTTATGCTTACATAACGACAGAATGCCAAGATGCTTGCCGGAGCAATTGTGATAAATTCTCCGTTTCGGCGAGCCGCTGACGAACAGTTCATCTCTGGCCGCTCCGTTTAGCGGATAAGTAGGCGAGCAGACCAGCTGCTCCTCTTCTACGCCGATTTTCACCATCATCGATTCCAGCTCCGACACATGGAACGTTTCCGCCCAGTGGGAGCCGGACATGATCGCGGTTTCCTTCTCCGACAACCCGAATGCTTCATCTGCGCCATGTATAAGTGCAGGAAGCGCCTGAATCGGCTTCCCGGAAGAGCGTAGAAACGTCAAGTGACGGACATTCCCCGTACCGTATCGGATACCGTTGGCATCTACGCCGCAAATATGGCCGTAGTGCACATTTTCCACATATCCCCCGCGATACTCGTTAACCAATACCTCAGACATCTGTTTGCTCCTCCTACCCTAGTGCGTTGTTGTGGTTATTGCGGTTTAAGAACAGCCAGAAGTGCTGCCAGCCGCGCAGGATCAATCGGAGCTTGAGACCGTCCGTTCTGCCTCACGCCTGAGCCGAAATGAACAGCGCTTACGGCGGTTTGCTTCACGAAATCAGCCGCTGATTCCAGCGTCAGCCCGCTTCCCGCCATAATCTCCGGTCCCGACGAACCGTTCCTGCTTTGCCGTACGAGCTCCTTAATGGGATCAACCGCATCCAATACGCTCGGCTTCCCGCCAGAAGTCAGAATCGTTCGGACCTGCGGATAGCGGGCTAATACTTCGTAGGCTTCTTCCAGATTGCGCGCCTCATCGAATGCCCGATGAAACGTAACCGGAACGCCGTCTGCCGCATCCAGCAGCCGCTTCAGCTTCTCTTCGTCGACCTTCTGCTCCGCGGTCAATACGCCAAGCACGTAAGCGCCGATGCAAGGGAATCGCAGCGTCTTCATCTCGCGAACCATCTGCTCCATATCCTCTTCCGAATATCGGAAATCTCTGCTGTGCGGACGAATCATCACATGGACCGGAATCGCAGCTTCCTCGGCGATTGCTTCCAGAACAGCCATTGCAGGCGTGAGCCCGCCTTCCTCGATGGCCGAGACCAGCTCTATACGATCAGCGCCGCCCCTAGCGGCAAGCTTGGCATCTTCCGGTGATAGAGCAATAACTTCCAGTAGCATAGACAATCTCCTTCAATTCGATCTGCGCCGGAAGTGTTGGCATGCCCAGCATCTCCGGTGCTTGTACTATAACTTCTAGCAGCTTTGGCAATCTCCTCCCAAGAGGCTGTTTTGCTCATTTACCATTTTTCGCTCTACAATTTTCTCTTCGCATTTGTATGCTTCGTCCATAAACGAGAGGTTCTCTTCTAGCCATTTCGAAGTTCAATCTCCAATCGGTTTCCTTGCGAAATGGTTCGTTGCTGCGAGAATACGATATTCCCTTTCTCCCATTTCCAATCTACCTTATAGCCATCGACTCTGATCTCTGCGATATCGTGCTCGGACAAGAAAGGCAGACCAAACGATAACAGGGACAGCTCGCCGTATTGGACATGCAGTTCTGCTTTCCCGGTCTCTAGCTTAAAGATCCCCCAGCCTGCCTCCAGCGACCAGAAGGTTTCATAACTTTCGCGACGATCGATGGGATTAAATCCGACATGTCCGTTTACCATGTCATAGTCAAAGCCGCTGAAAGTGAGCAAGAGTGCATAACTGGCCATCGACCTGGCATAATGGCTGCCGCACTCCATTTCGTTCCACGGATTGCGTTTCTCGCCATCATATCGTTCACGTACCGCTCGCACGACGGACATGCCTTCCTCGACCATACCTTCTTGAATCATGTGAATCGCGGCTTGATATTCAAATCCGTTCATCGTCTCCGAATTGTACGTGATTGGAATTGCAGGCTTTCGCGAGCCTTCGGGCCATGAGCAGATGATGAGTCCGGATTCATCGTCCAAACTATATAATCGCCATAGATTCGTGAAATCGGACATCTGTTTAAAGTTATGCTCGTAAATAGACTGAAGCGCTTGCCGTGTCTGCGTGGGATCAAAAATTTCGCCCAGACCGCATAAATTAGCGTGCCATTGCGCCACGACTTGGTCGATCGAGCATCCATCTAGAATCTGGTAGTTAATCTCATTCCATCTATCATTCCAATAGTATTCGAGTGCTTCGTCATCGCATGTCTCTAACAGCGACTTGTCGGACAAGTCGATCTTCTGGATGTAGTGCTTCCCGTTGAATAAGTGCTGATCGGTCCAAGACTTCCCTCTCTCGTACAGTGCGCGATAGTCCTCTGCTTTCTCCGGGTAACCCAAATAAGCCGCCATCTCCGCTCCGGCTTTAAGCGCTGCCAAGTAAAACCCATTCAACCAGGCGTTGGGCCCAAACAGCTCCACATCCAATGTATTATGCTGCCTGCCCTCCAGCACGCCGTCTCGGTCCGCATCCCAGCGATGCTCGTTCGTCTCGGCCCAAGCGTACTCCAGCGATTGTTGAACGGAAGGCCATAGCGAACGCAGCCAATCGGAATCGCCTGATATTTTCCACTCTCTGTACACTTTGATTATGCCGCCGAATTGACCGTCCGCGCAGGCATACAAATCGTTGGCCCGACCAAGCGGCAGCTGAATGCGGAACGACATCCGTCCATCCGCGCGCATATTGTATTTATAGTCCAAGTTCCGCATGGATCGCTCCAGCTTAGGAAACAGAAACGGCGCTGCGTAGGCATAGTTCCACACATGTGTACATGAACCTTCACAGCAGCCTTCCGTATCGATACAGCCTTCGAATCCATATAAGGAGCCATCCTCCAGACGCAGAACCGTAGGCGATTTCAGTGTCGAGAGATTTGCCGCTACTGCCTCCAGCGCCTCTTTGGGGAGATCAGAAGCATATAAGGACCGTTTAAACAGAAGCGTATCCCGGTATAGACGTTCCCAATGTTCGAACGCATATAAAGCGCTGGCAAAGGAATCGTCAAATAATGTGGCATAGTAGTTCTTCCATATCGCAGGCTGATTCGAATCCTGTGCATGGCCCGAAGCGCCGGAGCCGCTGTTTGTCTCGGGATTCCAATAGTTATGGCAGTTTGGAAAATGCCAGGTGATCAAGAAACGGATGCGCTGCGTTTCTCCGGGCTTTAGCTCCGCATGAGCGGATAGCTGCCCCAAATCTCTGGTAGAAGTCGGTTCGCTCAAGCTGCTCCCGAATCTGCCCGGGGAGCTAAATGTTCGCCAATACATTTCTCTGCCTTCATACCATTGGCAGTTCACTTCCTCTGCGTCCGTCGCGACGGTCAATTCACCGAATTCCGGCCTATTCGGGCTATAAGCGTCCGAACCCATGCGGATGCCGTGAACGGATCCGATTCGTTCGAACCGATTCCAGAGCGGACGTTCATGGTGCGGGTTGGCAACGGACAAACATGCCGTATACGTAATGCTGCTATCGGTGGGATTGTGAAACTCGACTTCGAAGAATGCGCCCGGGATGCTGGAATCCTGATCGTTCAGCGGTATGAACGGATTGTAAGCCGTCAGCTTCACGTCACCGGGGAAGCGCTTGTCGCGAAAATGAAGATCAGCGATCGGAAATTCGCCAACAAAGGTGCAGTCCTCAAAATGAGGAAAACCGCCCATTGTAGCCTCGCTCGGTCCGAATCCGTACCCGCTATGATTTTTAATTCGTTTATTTCCCATATAAGGCGGCGGCAGCTTGCCATTCAGAACTCTGGCGTCCAGTACTTTGCCCTCCGACTCCGCTTTAACTGCGAAGTGGCTCATGCCGTTCATGCTCTGCTTGTTCGGTCGATTTTTAATTTCCCAATCCACTAGCCGGCCATTGCCGGCTAGTCCGATCGATCCGCTGCCAATCCCTCCAAGAGGAAAGATGATCTCTTTAAGTTTGGCGTCTTTATAGCTAAAGCGTTCCATATATACACCTTCTACTAAATAATTAATTATTCCGCTAGCTCATCGACGATAACGTTATCGATCACTAATGAACCTTTACTGGCGTCATTGCGCACGATGGCCAAATAGTAATCGGTGAAAGGTCCGGTGGCCAGCTCGGCCGTCAATTGGTGCAATCCCTTCCGGAGCGGCTCCGTGTAGACTTCATTCGATGGGCCCCCATCCGTTGTGCGTAAGCAAATCGAATATTGAGCTTCATTGTCCGAAAGGTAATCGAATGTCACCTTATAGGTATGATTCGGCATGAACTGCAGTCTGGATGGCAGCGTTCGTAGCAGCTCTCCGGAGATTTCGTCCATCGTTTTGAGCGACCATTCTCCTGCAAGGGTATCATCCGTATAGCCCTCGTGAATTTGGGCGAGATGCGTCTTGCCTATTTTGGGATTGGCGCTGACAAACGGCCCCCAGCCTTCGTCGACATGCTCGAAATCTTCGTAGAAGTAATGATCCGTCTGATTAAGCGATTCTACTTCTCTTACTCGCACATCGTCGAAATGAACGAAGGAATCCGGCTCTCCTTGTTCTGCCAGAAGCGATAGCACCGGCACATGCTCATCTGCGGAATGCGGCACTTCAAATCGAAGCTGCAGCCGCTGATAGTGCGTGCCCCGCTTGTCGGAATCCACGTCGCAGTTGACGACCGCGGTCCGACTAATGCTGCGTGTTAGTTCCACTCCCCCATAGCCCTCGATGCGAATGCCCGCTTTTCTTCCCGCCGACACTTCTACCCAAACCGAAGCGGAATAACGTCTGCCCTTCTTCAGTCCGGAGAGCAATTGGTAAACTCGTCCATCTGCACCGTTATTCCCGCTAATTCGCAGGTAAGATTGACCGTAGCTCGTTTCGGCAATCTTGATATGATCCGTATTATCCGCCTGCGATGATTTCGACCACCATTCGAACCCGTGACTGTCGAAGCCCATATCCTTCACCGGACTGCCCTCGCTCCATGCCATCTTAGGAACCGGAGGCGCTTCCGTCTTGTATAGAACATAAGGCGTACAAGCCTCGGCTTCCACTGCGACGGAACCGGAAACCACCTGTACATCACGAACAAATACCCGTCCTAAATTCGTTAATTGATAAAGCTTCACTTCCCCGTCGATAGGCCAGCTATTCGGAAGCTGCCAAACGGTTTCCCCGCCGGAGGCATTCCAGTGGTAAATTTTCGTTTCGCCGATCGGATCCCAAGGAATAAAGACGGTATCGCCGACCGCGAGGACTCGATCGTTTTTGCGCAGGACCGCAACGCCTTCCTCCAGCCTCGACGAAACGCCGCCTTCCAAACTAACCTCTTCCGAGTTCTTCCAATTCAGGATCGCGAAATGCATCAAGTAGCGATAGGGCAGCTGCTTCGTGAAGAAGGAACGGATGACCGCCTTTAAATCCCGCTCCCGCTGCCACCCCATAAAGCCGTTATCCCCGTACCTGGCATAGCCGCCTTTTAACAAAATATCCTCCGCATAAGCGTCTTTGTCCGTATGACGGATAAACCGGGAAATGCGGCTATCGCCGGTGGAATCATGTGTCCATACGGCATCCGAATCCAGCGCATCCGCTTCCTCCGTCCAGATCGTCCACCCGTTTCCGTGCAGCTTCTTCACCAGCCGCCAAGCAGCCCAATGTTCATCCCGATAAGTATCCACATAAACGAAACCAAGATGAGGCGCATGTTCTTTCAGCTCATCCAAACGCCGATCGAAGTCGCCGGATCGAATATCTTGTTCCCTGTCGATATAGTAGGATTGGTCCAGCCACTTCCACCCCGGCGTGCTCGTCACGAGCGAAGACGAGTAGGAGCGCGCCTCCGGATAAGCTTCGCTATGATTGATATGCACGCCAATAATCGCGCCGAAATCGCGAGCCCGTTCGGCCAGGAAATTCAAATCCTGCGCTCCCCCGGCCCGTTCATTGAAGTTGTTGCCGTAATCGGGATGCCCGCTGTCATGCCCTTCGCTTTGATAGCCTTTCAGTTCGATGAGTTGTCCGAATCCATCCGTGTATAAGTAAAGCTTCTTAATATTGTCCAAGATTCGGAGAAACGGAAATTGGGCCATGCTGGCAAAATTCATAACAATATGCGCGTAACTGCTTCTCATCCATTCGGCCCCTGGGATTGGCGACAGCATTTCCCTAGTTGCAATCGCGCCGTCCTGCCAATCGACGATGCCATCGCTGTTCCGGTCATCCGTTAGGATGACCTTGGACCAAGGCTCGCCTATCACTTCCATATCCGGTCCCCGATAAGTCCAATAGGCGTTCCAGACAGCGGTCCGTTTGTAACCGTTGCGCTGCACGGTTTGCACGCACAATCGCCTGCGGTTGTGCAGCATGTTTCCGACTACGCTCGCCGCCAATTGATTCGTGTTCACTATCGCGACTGCGCGATAAGCAGGCGCATCCGACACGCTCCATTCGGATGCGTCTGCAAAATGGTCGCCTTTGATTCCTTCGGAGGCTGCGACATGCGCGCATGCTTGCGTATCGCGAACCGAAACGAGCCCGTGATTAGGGATGGCGATTGTGCGAATGCGGAACAAGCTCTTTTCTTGGATATCCGTCATTTTCATCTCAAGCGCTGCGCCGGCTAATGCAAAAGATACGGTCATTTCGACTTCAATGGATGCGAAAACGAGTCGATACGAAGCAGCGGTCTCGGACTTCGAATCCAAATAAACGGCTGGGGCATACCGCTCTCCGTTCAGATCCACATAGAGTAACCGATCCTCTTGCCCGAACAGTACGGCGCCGTTTGACGTCCAACGATAGCGCAGCACGCGCGGGAAGGCGGTATCCAATTCCACTTCCAGCTGATCGGATACCAACGTGTGGGATGGCGCAGCCTCTTCATCTTCCGCTTCTACAATGTTGTCTGAACGGTACTTGTCGTCAAGGGCAATCGCGTTCACTTCATGAAGACGAGCATGCCCTTCTTCTCCTTCTTCGTCCGCCCAAGCACGAAAGCCGATCGCTCCCGCTTCGGTATGCAAATCCGGAATATCGCCATGATATTCCGGATAACCATTCAATGAAATCGTCAGAACCGTACCGGCAAACCGGATCTCCACCCGATAGGATTTCCCCTCGTATAACGGATCCGTTTTAAACAGCACGCCTTGCTGGCCGCAAGGCTTCGCCCATATCCAAGTGCTTTTGCCGAATGGGTCCATCGGTTTGTCGCAGCCGATGAAGATCCAACTATCCGGTGCCGTATAGCGAATAACTGCCCCAACCTTGCCTGCGGGATTCAGTGGGGTCAACGTAAACGCAAGCTCCCCGTCGCCCAAGATCGGGCTATCTTGTACCAGCGCCACTGTATCGGAACCATTCGCCTCCAAGGTGCAGGCATCCTGTTGCTGAGACACGCTACCGTTGCCAATCACAATTTGAGTTAAGGTGTCAGTCTTCATTGCGTATGTCCTCTCCGCACGGATTCCGGCTCACCCCATGTAACCACTTTGACGCTTACGACCGGCTTCGGATCCCCTTCGAACTTGCAGCTGAACGATACCGTCTGTCCGCCTTTTCGAACAAGCGGCGCCTCTGCGGAAGCTTCCACCGTCTTCACTAGATTCCAGTTCATATCGTAAATGTTCCCGATCCGATTCCCTTCGCAGACGAGATACTGATTCGCGCGCACCTCGGTGTCGAAGGTCATGTACTCTCCGCCTGTATAGAAGGTTGGCCGTTTTACCGATGCGTCCACGTTGCCATAGGATGGCGATACGCGCAGGCAGAACCGCAGCGGCTGCTCCGAAAACTTATTGTAAAACGCCCAATCGGAGCCGCCAGGCTGACCGGGCTGCAGCTCTTCCGTACTGCAGACGAGTGGATTTGAAATATGGACAGGGTACAGCTGCCAGCTGCCATCCCCTAAGGCTTCCAAATGCCAATCGCTCTTCGGATCGCGCATCCGCTCTTGCTGCGCAGGCGTAAACGCACCGGCATGCCGGGCCGTTTCCCATTGCTTAACCGCATCCAGAAGGACGTCAATATTTCCGTTGCGTCCCAGCACCGCCTGGTCAGCCGAGAGCGCGAAGCCCGCATTGAAGCCTGCCGCCTTCGACAGCACCCACTCGATTTCGTCCGGCGTTGTCGCCTCAAACCGATCCGAAGCCGAACGCACGAGAAACCAACCGAGCATGGACGGGATAAAATTACGAGCGAAATAACGCTGATTGCTAAGCCGCCATTCCAGCTGTCCTTCGCGAGTCGACACGCCCCATGGCTCGCCCCAATTGAAACGCGTGAAAATATGCCATAAATAATTCGGAACGACGATACTTGCATCGTTGATGATCTCATCACTCCAGCCATCATAAATACGCTTGACGAAGCGGTTCACGCCGTAATCGTCATGGCCGGTCGCATAGCAGCCCTCAAGTCCGTCGAATGAGATTTGCCGTAGTCCCGTCTTCTGGAACAGCTCGGAAATTCTCAAGCTGTATTCTTCCTGAAGCTCCATATTGGGGAAAAACACGTCATAAGGATGATCCCACAACCGGCCGATCTCGGAGCCGCTCTCATGTGCATGAGCTGAAGTACCGTTTGCGCCTCGCTTAACGCCCAGCAATTTCCACGGCGCCGACGGCGAAACGCTCTCGTATTCGATCAACTCATTGCCAATGATGACGGTTTGCCGAAACAAACCAATTCGGAATGGCTCCGGGTTGTCGATCGTCAATTCCGTCATTGAAGCATCGATCGGCTCGACTAATCGCGCAGTACCGACCGTCTGAAGCCGTTGATCCGGTAGCGGAGTCACATAAGAGTCATTAAGCGTCGTAAAGTTGGAGAGCGTATGAACGCCGACCTTAACCCCTTCGCCTGCAGCTAGTTCAACGCAAGTTCTCATGCTCTCGTCGCCATTCGGGAAGCTTCCCGGTTTCAGTACAAAGTGTCCCCACTGCGTAAATGGATCCGGGTGATACACATAATTCAAACCCGCTCGTTTCGTAGCATTCACCGCTTGTTCCATGGAGGACTCAGAGAAGTCCGTAATCAAATAAGACTGCGTTGCCGCCGGCGACTTCTTGCCCCAGACGCCTTCAATCATCGGATGCGGCAGCCCTTCGCCAAGCTCGATCGCCTCGATTGTATCCAGCACTTCACTTGCCGCACAGCCGAACAACGCGATTTTGGACCCGCAAATTAGCGCTTCATCTCCACGTAGTGCAGGCACTTCGACTTCTTTCAAGTTCCACGCCGGACGACGCGCTGCCTTCGTGCGGTTTCGCGTAAATGCCTGTAAGAGGCTTCCTCCGTTTATCGGCCACGCGGTGCTTTTATCGTATTCGAACTTGCTATCTTCATACGGTTGATTGGCAAATTCGAGGTTCTCTAATTCCACAGGCCAACCGCCAATTGTTTTCCAGTTAAGGGCTTGGATGCCGATAGCAAACTCACCGTCGCGGACAACGCCGACAGACTCGCCGATCGATTCAGACAGTGTCGTTAAGAATGGACCCCAAATGACGGCATCCACTTCATCGCCGGATAGTTGTTTCAATTCGAATGTGACGTATTTCTCTTTGTTTACGACCTCTACCTCGGCCTTCACGCCTGAGTTTCCGAAATGGAATATCGCCGTAGCGTCCTCATATTGAACGGCAGCAGGATGTTCAACCTGACCGTTGATCGAAATTCGAATGAGCGGAGACGCGTAACTCTCGTTCATATATGTCTTGCTTGATGCAGCTGAGGTCAAGCCGGAAACTTCTCCTCTTTCATTCAGTACAACTGTGCATGCGCCTGCGTTAATTTTCATCATCCATTCCCCTTCCAACAAATAGAGAACGGGCACCGGAACCCCGATGCCCGTTCATACTTCATGAACCCATTGTTATTTGTTTTGATCATAAACTTGCTGTGCTTCTGCCATCACTTTGTCTCCGCCCATTTTGTTCCAATCTTCGACAAATTTATCGAAATCGTCGATTGGCTTTTTGCCCGTAATGAAATCGATATAGGATTGCAAAGTGAACTGGGTAAGCTGGTCTTTGTTTTCGTTATAAAGCGGTTTTTGGTAAGCGTTCAGAATGTCATATACTTTTACGCCTTTCGCTCTTGCTTCTTGTGCAATTGGGCGAAGGTCTTTATCTGCGGTATACGAGGTTTGGAAGTCATAATCGTTAAACGATCCGGCCATGGAATATCCGCCCGCGATTCCGAGTTTTTTGCGCTCATCTTCATTATCATAAGGAGCAATATACTCGACGACGCCATGCTCGTTCAGCTGCCAATGCGTGCCTTTAACCCCAAAGTTGAGAAGCTCATAGAATTCCGGTTCAAACTGAGTCGCTTCGAAAATTTGCAGATATTTACCCAATTTCTCCGGGTCATCCGCAAGCTGTTTGCCGAACATGAGGCCGGATGCATTGTTCGGCGAAGATTGGGAAATACCGAATTTGCCCTCCGGTCCTTTAATGCCGCCTTCTGTCAGCCATTTGAAGTTTGGATCTACTTTGTGAAGCTTGTCATACCAAGTTTCGCCTCCGAGGAATGCATTGCCCGGATAATAAACCCACCAGTAGTAGTCCGCTGCGCCGGCTTTTCCGGTTAACATTTTATCCTCGAAATTGTTGCCCTTATTCACGACGAACTCAGGATCAATCAGTCCGTTTGCGTACCAACGGTTAAGCGTAGTCAAAGCTTGTTTAGCGCCAGGCTCGATTTCGCCGCGAACGATCTTTCCGTCCTTCTCGCGGAAGATACCCGGATAAGCGTCATAGGCACCGAATACGGAACTAAACATCATGTCCAGCGATTCCGCGGTAGCAGTCAGGCCGTAAGTATCCTTCTTGCCGTTTCCGTCCGGATCATCATTACGGAACTTCGTCAAAGCTGCTTCCTCTTCTTCGATCGTTTCCGGAATTTTGTTAATACCTACCTTCTTGAGCCAATCTTCACGGAAGCCCAGCTGTTGCCCGTCAATACCGATATCCCAAATTCCAGGCAGGCCATAAATTTTACCGTTTACCCGAACGTACTTGAACGGATCGTCTTTGTCGATGAATCGCTTGATCCATTCCACGTATTTCGGCATATATTTCTCGATCATCTCTTGCGGAATTTCCGCCACGACACCTTGATCGACAAACTTCATATAGTCGGTTGGAGCCGGCTCTTTAATCCAGTCCGGAATGTTGCCGGAAGCGATTTTCAAGTTTACATCTTCTTTGTACGTGTCGCCGCTTGTCGGAACGAGTTCGATTTCGGCATTGAATTTTTTAGCAAGTGCGGTTACCCCGGGTGAATCCACCTTGTTTTGATCCGGATAATACGCCCAGAAGGTCAGATGATCCGTTTTATCTTCCGTTGTTGCCGAGTTCGACGCCGCCGCATTGTTCGACGAGGAATCCGAGGCCTGGCCGTTGTTGCTGCTATTGATGTTGCTGCTGCCGTTGTTGTTGCTCGTACCGCAACCTGCCAGCAAACTCGCCAGCAAAGAAATACTTGCGCCTCCGTAAACCAGCACTTTAAATTTCTTGTTCATCTTCACAATCAACCCTTCCCATGATATGTATCTATCTATCTATTAACGGCTTCATCCGCATGATGCGGGATTACCCTTTAACAGCACCGACCATGACGCCTGTTACGAAATACTTCTGTACGAACGGATAGATAACCAGCATCGGAATAATCGAGAACATAATCATTGTCGCTTGAAGCTGCCTGCCGGAGAATTCCGAATGATGGGTTAAATTTTGCTGGGCCAGCATCAAGCCTGACGTATTGTTATCAATAATGATTTTGCGCAAGATGACTTGAAGCACTTGGTGATTCGGATCCGAAATGTAGATCAAACTATCGAACCATGCGTTCCAATGGCCCACTGCAACCCACAAGGCAATCGTCGCGAGCACCGGCTTGGATAGCGGAATCACGATCTGCAAGAATATCCTCAAATAGCCGGCTCCGTCGACCCGAGCGGATTCCTCGAGCTCTTCCGGCAGGGAGCGGAAGAAATTGCGGATGATGAGCACGTTAAACGCGCTGATCATTCCCGGCACGACAAGCGCCCAGATCGTGTTATACATGCCGAGCCCTTTGATCAATAGATAGGAAGGGATAAGTCCGCCGCCAAATAACATGGTGAACAAGATGATCCCGGTAAAAATGCGATTCATCGGCAGGTCCTTCTTCGCCAGCGGAAACGCGGTTATGGAAGTGAACACCACCGCCAAGGCTACGCCAAGCACGGTACGCACAACGGTATTTTTATACCCGTACCATAAGGCGTCGTAATGAAAAGCCAGCTTATAGCTCTCAAGCGTGAACTTGGCAGGATATAACACGAGTCCTGACGCATATGCTGTGCTCTTCGCCCCTCCTCCATCCATCGAAATGATTACTTGCGTCCAGAATGGATAAAGCGTAAGCACCAATAATACCAACATGAACAGATATAGGATGACGTCAAAGCTTTTTTCGCCCGGCGTCTTCTTCACGGCAATCACAACGAAGCACCTCCAACCAAACGTACATTTACCATATCGCGCTGTCTTTCTGACCGATCATTTTTACAATCCGATTCACGACGAAGATGAGGATGAGCGCAATTACGGATTTGAACAATCCGACCGCCGTAGCATAGCTGTAACTCATATCCACCAATCCTTTTCGGTAAACGTACGTATCGATGATGTCGGACACATTATAAACTTTCACATTGTACATATTGAAAATCTGGTCGAATCCGGCGTCTAAAATACCTGACATGGACAAAATCAGCATAATCGCTACGACAGGAGCGATCATCGGTATCGAAATGTACCACATCCGTTTAAATCGACCGGCTCCATCCAGAACAGCCGCTTCATACATTTGCGTGTCGATGCCGGATAACGCCGCGAAATAGATAATCGAGCCCCAGCCAAAGCTTTGGAAGATATGAGTGACGACGAGCACCGTTCGGAAATATCGGGCATCGGCCAGATACAAGTTTGGGGTGCCTCCGAACAGGGTGATGAGCGTATTGATTGGCCCTTCCCAAGAAAGAATGGAGAAGAAAATACCGCCGAGTATAACCCATGAGATGAAGTGCGGTAAGTACGACACGGTCTGCACGACTTTTTTGAATCTCACATTGGAAATTTCGTTTAGTAACAACGCGAAAATAATCGGAACCGGAAAGCCGAACAACAGCTTGTAAAAACTAATGATGAGGGTGTTTTTAAGCACCGTGTAAAAATAAGGATCGGCGAATAATTTATCGAAATGCTTAAGGCCAACCCAGGGACTTCCCAGAATCCCATCCATAAATCTGTAGTCTTTAAAAGCAAGAACGACACCATACATCGGAATATAATTGAATACTACATAATAAATCATTCCAGGTATCATCATCAGAAGCAGAACGCGATACTTTCTCCAATTGCTCCATTTCTGATTCTTAACGGCCGTTTTCCTCGAAGCGGCGATATCCATTGCGGGCTTAACCTCCTTGCACCAGTTGTCATGACAACGCTTTTATTTACTTGTACTTATCATAACAGCGGGCCCAGGGGCCGTAATTATCACATATCTTCGATCCTTATCAGTTTTCTACGTACTTTTATAAAAAAACTCCGTACCTCAGAAAAGGTACGGAGTCAGCAAGCTTTAACCTTTATGCCTCGATCGACAGAGGTATGGTTACTTTCATAATCGTACCTTTACCGATTGTGCTGCTTATCGTGATGCCATAATCGTCACCGAACTTTAACTGAAGCCGTTCGTTTACATTTTTCAAGCCATAGCCGGAAGACTGCGCCGTAAGCAGATTGCCGATCATGTCCTCCGAGATCCCCGATCCGTTATCCTCTACCGTAAATACGACCGTGTCTGCCTCTATCCCAGCAATCAATTTGATTTGGCCTCGGCCTTCGTCCTTCTTATCAATGCCATGCTGGATCGCATTTTCTACGAGCGGCTGCAAGACGAGATTGATCATCTTATGCGCATAAACCTGCTCATCGATCTCATACACGACATCAAAGCTGTAATTTTTCATAATGAGCACAATTTCCAGATAGGACCTGATGTTCTCAAGCTCTTCCCGGACCGTAATAATCTGCCCGCCCTTGTTCAGAGCCGTTCGATAAAATTTCGACAAGGAAACGACGATGTGACTGATGTCATGCTCCTCGCTTCGCAGCGCCTTCCAATTGACAAACGACAACGTATTGTACAGAAAATGCGGATTGATTTGCGCTTGCAACGCGCGCAGCTCGGCATCCTTCTGGATGATTTTGCTCGCATACGACTCTTGGATGACCTCATTGAGTCTTTTGAGCATATGCCCGAACCGGATCATTAACTCGCCGATTTCATCCTTTGCTCCCGTGTGTACCTGTAGGTCCAACTCCCCGGTTTCTACCCGCTTCATCCAGGATACGAGCGTATGAATCCGCTTCATGAGGTTGTTGGACATCGCCGTTATGAGGATCAGGAGAAGAAGAATGCAAGATCCGGCGACGATGGACGTTGCGGTCAAAATTTTATCGGCGTTTAACGAAACGTTCTTCACCGGAACATAGGTGTAGATCAACCAGCCCGACTCCGGAATTTGTTTCTTGAGCACAAGTAATTTCTGATCGCCGATTTCAACCGTTCCGCTTTCCGCATGGATAATATCCATATCGTTCAAGTTGTTTAAGCGGAATGCTTTAACGGATTCCGTGGAATTCGAATAAAGGATGCCGCCTTTGGCATTGGTCACGATGACCCCGTTCCCCGGCATCAGTTCGGCTACCCGTCCGAATAAATCTTTCATATCGATCTGCATGACGAGGATGTCGTTCTGACCATTCACGAGCAGTCGCGGAAACGTACTGATGAAGTACAGCTCGGATGAGTGTCGGATCCATACCGGCCTTACTTCGCCTTGTCCAAGCTCCTTATACCAAGCAAACGAGGGCAATCGCCGAGCAGACATAATGGCGTATCCTGACTCGGGCATGTCGTTCTCCGTATATACGGTCAATTGGTTGATTTCTTTGTTACCGATCCGTATTTGGTTGAAATTCGGATAGAAGTATCGATTCAGGTCGTAGTACAGATTCACATAGTCCATATAGGGGGTACTAATGATCTGCTGGATCTTGCTGTTGTTTAGAATGATGTTTGCCGTATGATTGTACAATTCCGCCTTGTAATTAAAATAGCCGGCCATCGTATCCACGTTGCGGTCTAATGCTTGCTCGGCTTGCGTGTTCAATAACTGCTTGGACTGCCAGTAGGAATAGATGCCGAGTACCAGGATCGGAATGATGATGACCGACAAATAAGACAGAAACAGCTTCGGTTTCAGACGCAGACCATTCCATTTATGAACGATTCTGCCGATCATATGCCAAGCTCTTCCCGAAATTGCGTCGGCGTCATTCCAAAATGGGACTTAAACAACGAACAGAAGTAGGCCATATTGGAGTATCCCGTTTCCTCGCTGATGTCGGCCACTTTTTTGTTGGTTTCGGCAAGCAGCTCCTTGGCTTTCTTCATTCGCGTAGTCGTGATGTATTTGATAATGCTGACGCCTACTTGCTTCTTGAACAAATGGCTTAAATAGTTGGGAGACAAATAAACGCTCTCCGCCAGCTCTTCGACGGATAAATCCCGCTTGTACTCCATATGGATCGTTCTCAGGATGGAATCCGTCACCTTGCGGTTGTTCGAATCGGCCGTCTGCCCGTCCGTCGTTTCGCAGCTTTCCAGCGTGGATATCATCAGCATGCAAAGCTCGCTCAGCTTGTTCGATTTATAGATCTGTTCGAGGTTTTTTTTGAACTGCTCCGTGTTTTTCTTCGGCGCGTAGTCGAACATCATTTTCAAAATTTCCATGCAGCTGTACTTCAAATAGATCGAGGAGATCTGCTTTCCGGCCTTGAGCAGCTCATGTAATTTCTCGAATTGCATGCGCGCGGATCGGAAATCTTTGCGCTCCACATCTCTTGCGATTTCCGACATCTTCTCTTCCACGCTGTCGGACGAATGCCCGTCTATCCACGCGCTTTCCGCAATTAGTACGGCGCCTTTATCATAGAAAAACTTGCTCTCCAACATCGATTCGATCTCGTTATAGACGGCCCGAAGGCTGCCAACGTTGTCGATCGGTCCGCTAAAAGCCGCAAACAGATCCGTATCGTACTTCTCTTTGAATTGTTGGATGATACGGTTGCCTATTGCCTCTATGTCGGCTGTCGTATCCCCTTCCAGTACTTCTATGAACAGCATGCTCTGATACTCATTTAAATTGAACCCCTCATGCTGCCGTTGTACGCATTCGCTGATCATGCTTTCGAGATCGAGATCGGACAAATCGAATACACGGCTCCGGGCATCCAAAATAACCATGCGCAGCGGCTTGGAACCGTTAAACATCGGAATCGGAGCATGGACTTCGAATGATTCGTGCCGGTCGTTACTCTCCCCGTGGATCAACTGCGAAACCAGTCTCTGTTTCTCGTGACGGATGATGCCTTGCCCATAGGCTTCCTCGAGCTGCTTCTGCCGCTCCTCTTCCTGCTTTTCCTTCTCGCACATGTGGATGACTTGCGAAATGACCTTCAGAAACTCGTTGACTTGCACCGGCTTCAGAATATATCGGATCGCATTCACGTCAATTGCTTTCTGCGCGTATTCGAAATCGCCGTAGGCGCTCATGAAAATCACTTTAACCGGGATAGCCAGTTCCCGAACGGCGGCCGCCAGTTGAAGACCGTCCATGCCTTTCATTCGGATATCCGTAAATAAAATATCCACATGGTTCTGCTTCATGAACGCAAGCGCGCTCTCTCCGCTGTCCGCTTCATGAATTTCAAGCTGCAAGCCATATTTGTCGATCAGGAATTTCACGCCTTCTCTTTCGAACTGTTCGTCGTCAACGATGAGCATCTTGAACACGGGCACTGCCCCCCTGGTGAGGATAGACTTTATTGGCAAATTTCTGTCTGACTGGCTGAGTTGAATCGCTGCGCTGAATGGCCGTGCTGGTCGCGCCAAAACTTATTTCATCATTGTAACTGAATCGCGTGTTTGCGCCAATATGAATCGTTTCCAATTGAGTGGTCCCAACTACATCCCATGTATACCGCGCATTCCACTTTCCTGCTCTCCAACTACATACTGCGCATTCCACTTTCCCGATCCCCAACTATACCGCTTTCCACCTTCCGCGCGTGCCGCGAGAATTCTAACGAATCGTACAGGTCTTATTTGGCCGGATTTGCAGGTTCCGAGAATCTAACGAATCGTAGAAGTCTTATTGTGGGGAAAATGGCTCCCAAACCCTCCAAAACGGTCAAATAACGCTTCTACGATTCGTTAGCTTTTTTTTGGAGGTGTTTTAAGCGAAATAAGCGCTGTACGATTCGTTAGAGCTTTTTCCCCACGATCCTGCCCCTTCCATCCCGAGCTGAACCGAGCTTGCCTGCACTTTCAGCGCAATAGCTGCCCCCTTCCCCCCTCGCGGGGGAGAATGGGCAATAAAAAACCTCCCTTCAGCCCTGAAAAATCCAGGTTGCTAAATGGGAGGTTATATAGACATTCATTGGGAGGATCGTCGATCTAATGATTGATTAATAAACGGCTGAGCCCCTTCCATGTATCCGTCAAGGAATCTCCGCCTCTTACGCGGCGATATTGAATGGAGCCCTTAATTGCAGACAACATGGCCATTGCGATCGGACAAAAACCGGATTTATCGTGAGATTCGGCCACATTGGAATTAATCACGTCATGCATAACTGAAAGCTCAAATTGGCTGAGCTCCTGCGTTTTCTGTCTCATCGTTTCCGGCAGCAGCTCGAAATCCGCTTGCAGCGCTGAAATCGGGCAAATCTCATTATCGGCTAACTGTTCGGATTGCAGATTGCAGAATTGAACGAACTTTGCTTCGACCGAATCCTCCGACTGTTGCAGCTTAGAAGAGAAATCGGCTAGTCTTTGATAGATCTGCTCTTGCACGGCAAGACCCAAGTCTTCCTTCTTCACAAAATGATAATGAATGCTCGCTTTCGATATGCCGAGATGCTTAGAGAGGTCGTCGTAACTGAAAGCCGTATACCCTTTTTGTCGAATCAACGATTCGGCCAAATGTAGAAGCTGCTCTTTGCGTTTTGCGGTTTCCATGTTGCGCACCTCGCTATCCGTAAAAGTAGACAAAATGGGAATGGAACTGCCGAACCATCTCGGCAGTTCCTTCCGTTATACAGGTAAACCTAGATACGACCGGATGCTAGCAGCAGCTCGTACAATACTTTCGCCGCAGCTTCGCGCGTAGTAGCGCCGGCTGGTTGGAAGTAGAACTTGCCTTTCGATTCGACGCCTTTCATCAGTCCGGCATCCGTTACCATTTGAATGCTTTCTTGAGCATAGCCGCTGAACAACGCAGCATCCGCGTAAGCTTGATTGCCAGGCTGGCTAGACTGCTGAAGCCCGACAAGCTTGATCGCTCTGGCCAGCATGACCGTCAAATCTTGACGGGTGATGGCTGCGTTCGGGTTGAACCGGCCATCCGAACCCGTT
Source organism: Paenibacillus sp. BC26 (assembly GCF_900116125.1). Lineage (NCBI taxonomy): Bacteria > Bacillati > Bacillota > Bacilli > Caryophanales > Paenibacillaceae > Paenibacillus > Paenibacillus sp. BC26. Next base: position 1,121,811 of record NZ_FPAD01000002.1, read on the forward strand.
ACAAGTCCGGCCTCGTAAGCACTCGTCACATCGGAAGCAAACCAGTCGCTGCCACGTACATCGCTGAACGGATTAACCGCTGCTTTGGATTGCAGCCCCAATGTTCTTGCGAGCATCGACGCGAATTGTGCGCGAGTCACATTAGCCTTCGGCGAGTAGGCATGCTCGGAAGTGCCGTTCAACAAGAATTTATCCGCAAGCGTTTGGATTTGATCGCGTGCCCATGACTTATCGATATCGCCGAACGTCACATGCCTCGACGCGGCGGCATAGGTCGAGAAGCCCGGTCGACGAATCGTTACGATGGACTTGCCTTCGCCGGCAGCGGTAATTTTAGCTGGTACAGGATAGACATGGCCGCCATCAAGGTACAACGCGCCTGCCGTGCTTGCACCGTTCTCGACAAGGAATGATCTGGTAACGGTTTGGTCGGCTTTCAGCTTAACCGGAACGGCAGTGCCGTTCTTTAAGCTGCTTGCTTCAAACACATAAGGTGTTCCCAGGATCGTGGCATCTTTCACTTGCTTCGTAAATTCGGATTTGCTGCCTTCATCCTTCTTGATCGTAAGAACGATATCCGAGCCATCGGATCCTTGACTCAAGGCAGGGATTGGCAAAGCGACGGATGCATCGTTCCAAGTAAAGACGATCGTTCCTTTCAGACCGGATTCGGTCACCAGCTTCGCTTGCGCAGCCGTTAATTTCAGCTGTGCGGAAGAAGCGTCCTTGGAAGCTGTTCCGATGGTAAGCGCGACAGATGGCTTCGCTTCGGCAATCGCTTTCTGCAGATCGGCGTCCGTGACGGACACGGACAATTGCGTGCCTTCCAGCTTCGACTGCGGCGCAATCGTAATGCCGGTTTGCCCCTTCTCGATTACGGAAGCAGCAACATCCTTGTTGTACGCCTCATCGTTAGGAGCAGTAATCGGTCCCCCTGTATATGGCGGATTTGTCGGCGGGTTAGGTTCGTCAACGGCAGCTTCACTCGTCACGTAGAACGATTTGAATGCAACGGACTCGTCGAGGACATTGTAGTTTTTATCATAGACCGTGCCTACGACCGCCAGCTTGTACCTTCCTTCCGGAAGATCTTCATTTAATTTATTGCCATCTTGCACAAGGATACCTAAATTATAAGAGCCATCGAATTCAGGAATGATGATGTTGGACGGAATCGGCTTTAGGAAGTCTTTCGATTCATCCCGATCGTAGATTTCGGCCAATAAGCCCAAGACTTCGTTATCTAAGTCGACGATCACTGCATAGAAGTGATTAATTGTTCCTGTCGGAAGCGACGCCGTAATGTCGATCGGCGCGTCTTTGGACACCGTCGTATTGCTGAGTGTCAGATTCTGAATCAGGAAGTCGTTGTCATCGGACTCATCGCCAATATGAATAACGAACGGCAGATGCAGCGAAGGCAGTCCATTGCTCTCCAGCAAGACTTCACCCTCGTATACGCCGACCTTTGCGCGCGGGATAGACTTCGCGGTCAGGTTGAACTTGAACTCGTCGCCTGCTCCTACCGTGATTTGGTTGGATGTGAGTCCTTCCAGTCCCATAATGATCTCGCTCGGATTCGGCGTAGGGATCGGATGATGCGGATCGGACGTTACCGAAGGATGCATCACGATTTTCGCTTTATACGTAACGGATACATTCGATAAATTCTTGACGCGAAGCGGCTTTTTGACGGCCTCGCTGGCACCCGGGTTCATCATGCCAAAGCTCACGCTGCTGCCTTCGCTAGGCATAACGATCGGGTTCATCTTATCGTCGTGAAGCGTAATTTCGTCCATTGATTCAATAATGGCACGCGTATCAATGGCGTTCATGACATTGACGCGCCCTGCGCCTTGCGAGTAGACATCATACATCGTGCCATTCTCGTCCTGGATCTCCTCCGCCGTATTCGCCAGAGCTGCGCGAATGTCGGTCGGTGTCCAATCCGGATGCGCTTGCTTAATCAACAGAGCAAGTCCGGCCACATGAGGAGTAGCCATGCTCGTGCCGCTTAGCTTGGCATAGGCTTTGTCATAGTTAGCGTCAGGATTCGCTTGTCCATAAGCAGGAATCGAAGAGAAGATTGAAACGCCGGGTGCACTAAGGTCCGGCTTAATGCCGTAGTTGCCATCCGAGTTCGGCCCTCTGGAGCTGAAATCAGCCATTCGGTCACCGGCTACCACAACCGTCTTAAAGTCGTTCTTCATCGTGAACTGCAACTTTTGATCCGGATGCGCCTTCAGCTGGCGAGCTAATGCACGCCCCATCTTGCCCGGCATGTCGAATGTCGGAATATAATCGTAGCCGTCGCCAAGGAAAGCAAGCGGACCGATCGCGCCGTCACGAGACAGTATTTCTTCCGATAAGTCAGGGACATTCGGATCGCTGGCAGAGTAATTGCCATTAAAGATGACAGCCGCCTTCGCGCCGTGCTTGGCAGCCAATTTCACTTTCTCGTCGAAGCTGGAAAGCCCTCGGGAGATGAATACGATTTTGTCGGCCAGGAACTCCGGTTTAAGGCCTTTATAATCATCTTCCCTGCCTAAACCGACGTAAACGCCTTGAATCGCATTGGTGCCGAACATGGTGTTAAAGCTCTCTTTATCCGTCGTCCAGCTCATCAAACTCATATTCGTGTCATAGACCTCTGACCCGACTGCGCTGTGAATCGTCCCCTGGACGCGGTTGCTATCGCTTGTCACCGCACCAACGGAGATCGCCATTTGCGAAGCGGCCGGTGATCCCATGGAGTAGTAGTACTGATTGCCGCCGCCGGCATTGCCGTTCGCGACCACGGCTACAACGCCTGCTAAGACGGCATTGTTCACCGCGATGGAGTCAGGCGAGTCCGGATCTTTCTCCAGATCGCTCCCTAAGGAAAGGTTAATGACGTCCATGTGGTCGTCGACGGCGTGTTCGATCCCGTCGATAACTTGGGAGGATGTGCCGCCTTCCGGGCCGAGCACTTTATAGGCATACAGATCCGCCTCATAGGCGACACCCTTCTGCACATGCACGGACGTCGGGTTGGAAGCCGTTCCGGCGATCGTGCCGGATACATGCGTACCATGGATAGAGCCTGTTGAGTCTTCATAGCCTTCTTCCGGCAAATCTTCATATGGATCGTCGTCCTGATTAATGGCATCGTAGCCGCCTTCGACATAATTGCCTTTGAGGTCCGGATGCAGGTAATCGATGCCGGTATCAATAACGCCGACCTTCAACCCTTTGCCCGTTAATCCGCGATCCCAAGCCTTCAGAACGCCGATTTGCTCGAGCGGAACCGGATCGAAATCCGATGGGCCGGCAGCCATTTGATAGCCGTCGGGCTCGTCAATCGGGTAATAGATGACATTCTTATGAATGGCTTTCACGCCCGGAAGCTTCGCCAACTGCGGAATAAGATCAGCCCGGATGGTAATCTCCATTCCGTTGAGCACCGTATTAAAGCTGCGGTTGATCTTAAACGGAATGCTGCTAGCTTGAGCACTGCGAACGAATGCCTGCTGCTCCGACTGCACGGTAACTTCACTTGCTTCCGCTGCCAGTGCTTTATAGCCGAGCTTCACGGCATATATACCAACGGCCGCGGGCTGGCCGCTTAGTTGGAGGATGACATTCATTTCCTTCGCGGAAGCAGTATCGATGTCATCGGCAATGTAAGCTTCGCCAGGGACCGCATTGATCCCGGCTTCCGGCTTAGCTTGCTGCAGCAGCCGCGTTACGGCTTCCAGCCCTTCTTTTGTTATGAATGCCTTGTCCAGCGGAGCGGCATGCGCGGCTGGCAAGCCGGTCGTGACCAGACTTCCGGCCAGCACCGAGACCGTTGCGAGCGAAAGTGATTTTTTGAGAAGTGATCGTTTCACGTTCAGGTACCCCATTTCGGTTCAGAATAGTAGCTGCTTTGCGAGCTAGTTTAGGTTCAGGACGTCCAGACCGTCGATGGTAACGATGCTGTTGCTCGATTTGGGATTCGCTTCGCCGGCATGCACGATTTTGATATGATGCACGCCGCTTGCGAGCTCGCCTGACGTAAAGACAGGTACCTGATAGCGCATCTTATCGCTGTACAGATCAAGAGGTGCCGCCGTCACTAATTTACCATCGATGTAGATGTTCGTTTTGCCGCGGTTGCTGCCGGTCGAGGACCAGACGGTCACCTTCGTGCCTGTGAATGTAAAGTCGGCGGAACTGCCCGGAGTCGTGGTATAGGTTTGTACACCGTCAGCATATTTCTTGCCGTATCGAATAGCCCAAGGCCCCTCGTAATCGGCGGCAGGATGAGTCGGCGAAATTAAACCGGAGAACACGAACGCATCCACGTTTATTGCCAATTTCTGATTTACGCCTTTTACGGATCGAATCTCTACGTCGTGATGCCCATTAGTCAGTAGCATTTTGAACAACGATTGCTTCGATTGTTGCGTCACGCTGGACAAATCGGCATAACCCATAGCCAATCCGTCGATTCGGATCTCTGCGGTTCCTTGCATATCGTTCTTTGTACCGATCCATTCGAACAGATTCCCTCTAAACCCAAACTTGACGGAGCCCTCTCCGGTAAGCTGCTTCAAGGTTCCACCCGAATAGGAAGAGCCCGTTAGAGTGGTCCAGTTACCGTCGTAGATCAGCGATGCGTCGCTGTCCTCGACCCGGCTCGACGAGTTACCGTACTGCACGTTCAAGGTGTAGGCACCGGCGCTTTTTACGGCATAGATGTTCACGTAATACGTACCCGCCTTGGTTGCGCGGTACGTGATTGATTCGGATGACGTGTCCGCCGTTTCGGAGAAGGCTACCGCGCCTTCCTTGCTTTGCACGGTCGTAGCGGAATCATCGTATAGAATCAGATCGAAATCCGTCCCCTCTTCACCCGTAAGCGTAAAGGTCGCCGTTTCGCCGGCGTTCAGTTCGACGGAATAGACATGATTCGGATCGCTCGCCTGATCGAGTTTGCCTGTGACAGACGTATCAATCAACGACATCCCCGGGATGTCCTTATTCCACAGTGCACGATAGGCACTGATTAGCTTACCGCTTACTGTCGTTGTTTTTAAGGTAGGAATCGACTTGCCGCTTGTTACAACGCGCTGCTTGATTTCCAGTGCATTCATATCCGGATTCTGGCTTCCAACCAGTGCAGCCACGCCTGCAGCGTAGGCAGCAGCGTATAGCGTACCTTGGGAATAGGAGTATCTGCCTTTGCTGTTCTTGATATTGACCGTAGTCATCTCGGGCTTATTGCTAATGACGGTGTCGTAAAATAACGAGAAATCCATTAGCCTATATTCTTGATCCTCATAAATCGTGCCGGGAACACCCCAACCTTTGAAAATGTAGCCGCCTTCCTTGACGAGCTTAAGGCCAAGGACATCTCTTACAAAAGCGGATTTCGGGCTTTGGTCAATAGCATCTTGTCCCGTGAGCATCAAGTGGCCGCCGGCGTTAAGATAACCGGTCAAATTCGCTTGATCATGATCTGTGATCAGTTTGTTATCACCGGTAACTGCTGCCGTTCCCGTGAACCAAACCACGATATCGTACTGCTGCAGCCCTTGCGGTCCGGTGAGTGCCGGGCCATCAAAGGTCTCGTCCTCTGTCGTGTATGTTTCATAGGTATAACCGGCTTTCTGAAGCAGCCCTTCATAGACAGCCATAGGATCGCTTTCGTACATTGGACCTACGCCTCCATCGCCGTTATTGAAGGAGCGCTTACTGTCATTAACGAGTAGGATCTTCGGTTCGGCTACATCCGCCGGCTTGAGATAATCCATCGCGCGATCGAACATCTCCTGCCGTTGACCGGCATATTGCGGATCCTCAATCGGAATTTCTTCAAACCCAATTCCGTTGTAGTACGCTTTATAGATCCCATTATCGATTTGCGCCGCATACCCGGCATCAACGTCAGGCGTTGTCGAGATGACCAGTTCGGACGGTGCAGCGACATCGACGGACATCTGCCCGATCGCAGCGCCCAAAGCCGGATCACCCAGAATATTGACACCGGTAACCGAAAGCATGTTCAAGCTTGGATAGGCTGCAGGATACACCGGCAGAACATCCGTATTTAAGGTACCGGTCAAGCCTGAGCTTTCGCCGGCCGGAGAAACGAACAACATGTCGGAGGCATTGATCGCATCTTCGACCAGTTTGCTTCTGTATTGATACACGATCCCGAGCGTAGCGATCTTGGCGCCGTGCTCATCGGCATAGTGGATGGCATCCACGACATCCGAGAAGTATCCGAGCTCTTCGGAAGCCACCTTAAGCGGCATGACCTTTACATTAGGCGCCACGCCGGCAATGCCTTCGTTATTGTTCATAACAGCGGCGATTTGTCCGGTAATTGTCGTGCCGTAAGTATCATTGAGACCATCGCTCGTATCGAAAAGTGTGTTGTCATCGTGGGCGAAATCCCAGCCGTTCACGTCATCAATGAGCCCGTTGCCATCATCATCGATTTCGTTGCCAGCAATTTCTTTATCGTTGGTCCAGAACTGACCGACCAGATCGGGAGCATCCATCTTCACGCCGGTACCGATAACGGCAACGGTCACGTCCTTGCTGCCCGTCGTGATTTCCCAAGCTTCAGGCAAATCCATATCGATATCTTCCAAGCCGCCGGGTACCGAGCCTTCATTGAGATCCTGGCCGGTGTTGTTCAGCCCCCATTGTTCATGGAAAAGAGGATCATTAGGCAATGCGGCTGATTGTCCCGCGTCCGCTGCCGAAACGGCCGCCTCGTTCGACAAGTCGACCGGGCGGATCATTTGCGGAACCAATGCAGAATTTATCTTGTAATCAGGCTCCGCATAGAGAACGTTCGGATCCTTAAGCAGCTCTTCTATGACACTATGTACATCAGCGCCAGCCGCAAGCTTCAACAGCTCCGCATTGGGTACCGAGAGCGGGCTGGACCCCGTTATTTGATTGCTCAGTGATATGGCAAATACGGACTTCTGCTCCGTGCGATATCTGACAATGACACGATCAGCGGCATATTCCGGTTTTTCAGGCAGCGTGCTGCCGAACGCAGGGAGCTGCATGGAAGCTTGCCGTGCGGCATTCGCGGTTGGATTTTCGATAGAGGGGTCAAGGGAAATCTCTCCTTCAGTCCATTGGCTTTTTCGTATCGGATCGTTTTCGTGTGATTGCTTGGCCAATACAGGTGTTACAACTCCAAATACCAGCATCGTCGACAGGAGTGCGGAAGCCATTCGCTTACTTTTTCTGATCAAGCCTTATCACGTCCTCACTAAAATAATAAACCTTTACTAAAAAAACATAGGAAACGCTTACATTCATTCTCATTTTCTTATCTACCTACTAGTAGATAGATGACTAACGCAAACTATCATGCCAATCTCCTTTTGGTCAATAACACCGTATTTATTGGCATATGCCCCCTTTCACTTCTGCCATTAATACGCTCCTGCGACCTGATTGGAGCACCGGATCGTATGTAATGGATACGAAGGATTATGTCACTTATTCTAACATTGGTGTTACAACAAATTCTGAGATGATTATATATTTACTCAAATGAAACAGTCAATTGATTTATTTTTTTAAATTTTAATAAATTTCTATAACTTTTTAAAGAAAGTTTACGTCAGTATACTGAGGATTCGATTCGGAGGTGGCATCGACCTAACGTAGAGTAGTCAAACCCGTATAGGAAGAAATGCATACTTGCCTATACATTTAAACTCCCTTCTTTCTCGTAATTCTTCTTACGTTCCTGGTCGTATTGATAGAAATATGTAGGCTATAAGACCAAAGACATGAGAAGTTGATTGCTAACTCCCCGTCTTACATCTTTACATTTTCAGAAAATGAGATATGCAACATGCATAGACATATAGGTAAATGAGGGTGTTCATATGATTTCAAATCGCTTCTGTTTAACTGTGGATCATCAAGTCAATTTTGGGGTTCATACCCAAATCAAAGAACAACTGAAATGGCTGATAGGTACCGGGCAATTAAAGCCCGGCGATCCTTTGCCTGCCGCAAGCCAGCTGGCCGATTTGCTCGGGCTTAACCGAAATACCGTGAACGGGGTATATAGCCAGCTGAAAGTCGAAGGTCTTGTCTCCATGCAGAAAGGCAAAGGGACGCAAGTGCTTGGCGGCACGGCGACGGAACGGCTGCGCAGAAAAGGCATCCCCATGAAAAGGCTGCTGGATGGTGTAATCAAAGGAGCACGTGCGGAAAAGCTTGATCTGCAGGAGCTCTTCATGGCCGGCTTAGGGTATAGTCTGCTGCAAAGTGGACTTCCGACCGTTCCGGCGCGCATTCTGCTCGTGGAAAGCAAGGACCATGATCTATATTTCTATCAAGAAGAAATCGAGCGGGTGACGGAACTTGAGGTTTGTACGATTTTCCTCGAAGACTTGCTGGAAGGAACTCGCACGGTCAAGGAAGCACGTCCGAACGATATTTGGGTGACCAGCTTGAATCAGGCGAATCGCGCCAAAGCGATACTGGCTCCTCTGGATAAAAAGGTTCATGTGGTCGGAGTCACGGTCGATTCTTCCATCGTGCTTGAATTAGCCACCCTTCAACGAGATTCGCAAGTATCCTTCGTCTGCCAAGGTCTGGCCGGAGGCGAGTGGATGCTCCAGCGTATTCGCGAGGATGGCATTACCCACTTATGCCCGGAGGTTCTCGGCATTGATGAGCATGAGAATCTGGAGAAAGCCCTCGACCGCTCAGCGAAAATCTATACGTCCAAAGCGGTATACGCGGAGCTTAAACAATTGGCTCCGAACAAAGTCGAACTGTTCAAGCTGCGACTGGAGCGAAGCAGCGAGAACATGCTGCGAGAGCTCGTTGCCGCGGACTTGCACTACCGGTACGGTACGGGATTTGCTCCATAAAAAAAGAGCCGGGCAGAGGTTATCTGCCCGACTCTTCCTGCTATGCCTTCCACTATGCTTACAATACTTCTTCCAACAGCTTACGGCTGTGTGCATCCAGCTCACGCCAATCGGTAATCTCACAACGTTTGCCGCTCATGTCGGTCAGAATGACTCGGCCGCCACCGGGATATTGCATATGCTCATGCAGATTCCGCATGACCATCCGAGTCGCACCCAGATGAGTTTGCAGCTCCCACATCCAGAGGTCGGACTTGAACTTTACGCTGTCCACACGCGTCACGCGCGGCATGAAATAACGAAACTGAAGCTCCTTCTCGAGCTCACGCGCACTCTCTTCATACAGCTCTTTAATGTCCGGAACGATTCCAAGCTCTTCGCCTTTGGCATTTCGAATTGAAATATATTGCGTGGTGTAGAGGAATGGAAACGCGCGGTACACCTCCAGCTCTTCATACGTTACACCTGCTACGATTCCTTGGAACACGCCGCCATCACCGCGGCTGAAATAGACATCATCCGGCGTAAATAAGCGAATGTCATACTTGTCGACTTCCGTAGTCATCAGCCCTCAACCCCCTTGATCTTGGACAGCTCCGTCTGCGCGTCAACGAGCTTCCGATAGGCGCCGTCCTCTTTCTCGAGCAATTGCTCATGCGTGCCGACTTCCACGATTTTGCCTCGATCCAGTACAACAAGCCGATTGGCATTGCGAAGCGTCGATAGACGATGCGCAATTGCGAATGTCGTACGGCCTTTAACCAGCCGCGAAATCGCTTCTTGAATTTGGCGTTCTGTCTCGGTATCCACCGATGCCGTCGCTTCATCCAGAATCAGGATACGCGGATCATGGATAATGGCGCGAGCGATGGCAACCCGCTGCTTCTCACCGCCGGAGAGCTTATGACCTCGCTCACCGACGCGAGTATCGTAGCCGTCCGGCAATCGAACGATAAAGTCGTGTGCATTGGCAATCTTCGCTGCGCGCATGATCTCGATAGGTGTTGCGTCTGGTTTGGAATAAGCAATATTCTCGGCAATCGTGCCGTCGAACAGGAATGTCTCCTGCAAGACGACGCCGATCTGCTTACGCAGATCAACCTGGCTAATATCGCGGAGATCCGTACCGTCAATCAGAATGGCACCTTCATCGGTGTCGTAGAATCGGCAAATCATGTTAATGAACGTCGATTTCCCCGCGCCGGAATGACCGACCAGACCGATCATTTCGCCTGCTTCCACTTGCAAATTAACGTCCTTGAGCACCGGATGATGCTTCTCATAACCGTAAGTAACTTTCTCGAAGATGACGTCGCCTTTGATGACGCCGACAGCTGCCGGATTACGCACATCTGGCACATCAGGCGGCGTATCCATAATCTCGAACACGCGGTGTGCAGCCGCCATGGCATTGCTCGCCCAACTGATCATTTGGCTGATCCATTGCAGCGGGCCGAATAACATGCCGAGGTAAGCGATAAGAGCCATAAGTACACCGAGCTGCATGTTGTCTTGCAGTACTTTGCTACCGCCGTTATACCAAATGAGCAGCGTGCCCATTCCGGCAATGAAGGCAAAGGCCGGGAACATGAATGACCAGAGCCCTTCCATGCGGATATTTCGTCGTACAACTTCAACGTTCGCGTCCGCATAACGGGATAGCTCATCATGTTCTCTGCCGAAAGCTTTGACTACCCGAATCCCCTGAAGAGAATCACCGACCAATGTGTTCAGTCGGAAAATCGAACGCCACTGCTGGTACCAGCGTCGTCCAATCTTCGGCCAGATCGTCATCGATACGGCAACCATGACCGGTACCGGTAAAATGGCGTACAGCGTAAGCTGCCAATCGAGCCCGAACATAATGATGAAGATCGCAATGATCCGAAGGCCCTCCGCGGTCATAAACACGACCCCGTCCGTCATAAACTGCCGCATCGCTTCTGAATCGTTATTGACCCTGCCGATAAATTGCGACGTTTGACGGCGGTCGAAGAAGGCTAGCGAGAGCCGCATGAGTGAGCTGTAGACATCTTTACGCAAGTCCCCCATCAGCTTCGATCCAACCCATACGCCGATTAAACCGCGAACCGTTTGCATAAGCGACATGAGAAGCATTGTTGCGCCGAGCCCCAGTACAACATAGAGCAGTGTCGATCCAACATCCTTCGGGCCAAGGACGTCATCGATGATGACCTTCGTTAAGTAAGGCGGCACCAATTCTACGAGTGTTGTTGTAATGAGCAGACATGCGGCAGCTATCATCTGCAGCTTGTAGGGCTTGGTATAGCTCAGCATCCGAGCAGCTACCTTGCCGTTGTGTGTGCATATCTGGCAGATCTGCGTTCCTTCCGATAACGGATTGCCGCAGCTATGGCAGCTGCGAGGTAGCTCGCGTTCCGATAATACCGGCCGCTCCTCGTTCTTCGCTATTGCGCTGAGCAGCTTAGCCGCAAAGCCGAACACCGGCGATTGCGCAGCTGTATAACGCGCGATTACGACCGGACCTTTACCGGTGTCAGCCAGCAGCGTTCCTCCACCGACTGCGCTGACAGCCCGAGCGTCTTTCAGCTCCTCTAATGGCTGCTTGAGCAGCAGTGTCTTATCTTGCTGCCATACCACGATGTCTTGTTCCGTGACAGCCAGCCATTGCACGCCGAATCGGCCATCCTGCAGCAGATCGGTCTTAGCGCTGAACAGCAGTTCAGACGTTAGTTGCTTCCTCAGCGCCTCGGGAAGCTGGTCTTGTATAGACATGGTACCCTCCTGTGTCTCCAAACAAGTATTGGGCTGACCTCGAATCGGACCCGACAATCCAATGACGAGTCGGCCACTACGAATATATGTTCTACATTTGGCTTATAATTCCTTCTTTCTTTGTAAACTTTACCCAGAATTATGCAAGGCGCAAAAATAATCCCACTTTTCGCACAATACCACACAACCAACTTTTTTCTCCCCACTTCGGAACTAAAGTTCCAGGTAAAAAAAGTAACTCTCATGCTATAATGCTAGAATCAAACCATAAAGCGAGGGATTCCCAATATGAAAGTTTTAGTTACCGGCGCTTCGGGCAACGGCGGACAAGCGATTAGCAGAGCGCTTATCCAAGAGGGATACACGGTTCGGATGGCAGATGTGGCACCTCCGGCGGGTGCAGATTTCGCCGATGTGGAATTTGTACGCTGCGACAGCAGAACAGCCGGCGACGTTCGCCGCGCGGTGGAAGGAATGGATGCCGTCGTTCATCTGGCAGCATGGCATTGCGCGCATAATCCGCCGGTAAGCGATGAGACAATCTTTGCCGTTAATGTGGACGGTACGTTCAACGTTCTGGAAGCTTGCAAGCAAGCAGGCATCCAATCCATCGTATATGCTTCATCCATGGCCTATGGCTGGGGATCCGTATACAGTGTTTCGAAAGTAATCGGAGAAGACTTGTGCAGGTCTTACCATGAAATGACCGGCGCATCCATCGCCATGCTCCGCTATCATGAATTCATTCCGCGGCCTTACTTGGAATTCGGTTCACGTTTGCTCCGCAACGGCGTCGATCGCAGAGATGTGGCTGCCGCTACCGTAGCCTCAGTGAAAGCCGCCCTTAACCGGGATATCGGACTTTTCTGTACCATCGTACATACCAATCAGGGAATGCCGGAGGAAGTCGTGAACAACTTCCGCGAACTTGGTCCGGCTTGGTGCGAGGAACAAGTTCCCGGAGCACGTCGCCTAATTGAGAAATATGCCATTAGCCTGCCGAGCTCAGTCGAGCAGCATGACCTTTCCAAAGCGGAGCAGGCGCTAGGCTGGAAACCGGCAACAGGATTTATTGAGTTCCTTCGTGATCTCAAGATCCGCGATGAACGCGGCATCGATGTAACCAGCCTCAGGGTACCATCCGAATTGCCGGCAGATCTTTAACCATGACAAGGGCCGCCTCCAAAAGTATGCGTCGCAACTTTTGAGGCGGCCCTTTATCAAATATGAAGAGATGAATTAAGGAGGAGAACAGAAAATGAAAATCACCGTTGGCGTACAAGCCGTCATCATTCAAAACGACGCTATACTTACCATCCATAAAAGGGATACCGACACATTAGAAGACTCTTACATCCTCCCCGGCGGCAAACAAGAGTTTGGCGAAACCTTGGAGCAGGCGATCCAACGTGAAGTATTCGAGGAGGTCGGAGTTGCGGTAGACGTTGGAGAGCTGCTATTCCTCCGTGAATTTATTGGAGGCAATCACGGTAATGCCCAAACGAATGGCAGCCTGCATATCGTCAGCCCTATTTTTCGCTGCAAGTTCAAAGACGGAGACGATATCGCCATCCCTGCAACTTCCCCTAATCCAGACCCTGACCAAATCGGAGTCGCCTGGATTCCCCTTCATGAATTAGCTAACGTCCCATTTTATCCAAATACATTGATTCCCCAGCTGATCGACATTGCGAACGGCACTAAACCAAAGCTTTGTTATGTTGGCGATGCGAACTAGAATTTAGAACCCATTCATAGGTTATGGATCCTCCGAGTCTCATAGATTTGCTCAATATGATGTGAGGCGTGCCGGATATCATGTTTCAGGGCATCGCTAACCGTAGCCTTACCATGCTCATGCACAAGAACTCGGTCTAATGCATCCGGCAAAGTACCGCATAGGTAGGAGATATAGTCTCGCATCATGGTAAACAGTTTCATCTCCATGTCAATGGACCGATTGCTATAGCTCATCTTGGCGCTCCAAACATCCCCATTAAAATCATTAAACAAATAGGTTGCCCCCGTGTTCGCCAGAGCGTATCGGTTAATTTGAAAATAATTCATATCACAGTCAATGATATGATGGACGATTTCCCTGATTGTCCATTCACCGTCTGCTCTGGCCTGATCCAGATCAGAATCGCTTAATCCTGCAATGGCTTGCGCAAGCTCCAACGGCGCTCGTTGGTAGGCGTTAATAAGCTCTTGACCTACTGCTGAAATCATCGCGATCCCCCCTATACGATCAACGAACCCGCAGCTTAATTTCACGCAGCTGCTCCAATTGATCCGGATCGATTTTACCAAACCGGTTCACCTTCGCATCGAGGCAAACGACACCTTTCCGATCCGTTACTCCCTTGACCCAATCCGCAAGCTCAGAGGTCGGCCGCGATAATCCTTTATTGCCCCAGCCCGCCCACTTAGGATCATTCTCACCCAAGAAGGTAAAGGTGAAATATTGAATGCCATTCGCCTCGTCAACCCATCTTCCGTTCCCCGGAAGTCCGCCGATTTCATTCGTCTCTCCTGCGGTAAAGTCCTCATAAGGGGAGTTTATTGCTATGCCCCCAATGCCGGAATTCAAGCACATGATGCGATGCGCGTTTCCCGACTTCGCTACATTGGCAATACTGCTCCAGTTATAGGGCAGCTGCATATTATCGTAAGACCCTGCCATAGCCGGAAATACCCCGTCAAACCACCAACCTGCGAGCAGCTCTCCATAACGATCAGACCATTCCTTGATGACGGACTGCCACAGTCGCATCGTCTCTTGGGTAGGTGCCGAGTCCGTCCCCTCCGAGAATCCAAAGGCGCGGGTAATCGCGTAGTCGCCATCCACCATATGCGCGGAATGAGGCGGGTTAGCCGGCACATACAGCATCAGCTTAATGCCGTATGTATCCAGAGCATGCGCGATTTCCATTGGAAGATCTCTTGTCGCGCAACGTTCGCCGGGTCTCACACCTGCAATCTCCTCATACACCGCATTTGGCGCCAAAAAACGGCCGCAGTTCTGTCCGAGCGTCAGCAGCACAAAGCCAGCCCCACTGCCAGCAACCTGCTCCGCATAAGCATTCACATCAAAGCTGTTAATCACGTCATTCCAGTCTTCATGCTGCTTCCACTGTTCCTCGGGGGAGGCCGCGACTCTATTCAAATAGTTAGCAATAAAATGATGCGAGATTCCATATTGCGCCGCGCATAGCCAATCCGTTCTCGGATTGCCGTTCACCGCGCGTACCGGTCCCACCGGCTCGCTTTCCACTGCTCCGGCCGTTCCACTATAAACTTGTACTTTCAAATATCCTCCGCTATAGGAAGCCAGCAGGACGATCGTTTTCGTGAGTATTCCCGGCAGCTCCACATAAGAGCCATCGATTGTTTCGGAGATCAGCCAACGATAACCAGTAACAACAGCATTTGACGAGCCATCATCCGTGACGGCCGCCTCCAGCATCCCTTTCACACTCGGTTCACCGACAACTCGCACCTGCATATAACGGTTCCGCCTTTCCCTAAGTCCGTCCTAATTATAGAGATGTACGCCGTAGGACATAAGAAAACACTAACAGTAAATCGTATTTTCTTAAAGTGCGAATTTTATAGCTGAGATATAAAAAAAAGCACCCGCATGGGTGCTTTCAGATCTATAGGGTTACACATTGAAAACTGGATACGAACCTTTGCGAAGGTTTTGTTTAGCTGATCTTGTCCGAAGTTGAACATCCGAGCGAATGTTCGTAGGATAAGCCCTCGACCGATTAGTATTCGTCAGCTGCATGCATTGCTGCACTTCCACCTCGAACCTATCAACCTGATCGTCTTTC